>NZ_CP141606.1:3673380-4897841 GCF_035593345.1 Lelliottia sp. JS-SCA-14
AGCACCATCACCGTGCGGATCGACGGCGGCGCGCCGCAGCAGGCCACCGTGGATGCCAACGGTAACTGGACGCTGACCCTGCCGAACGGCTCAGCGCTGACGGATGCCCCTCATACCATTATCGTCACCGCCACCGACGCCGCTGGAAACGCCACGCCGAGCGCGCCGGTGACCGTGACGGTTGATACGAATGCCCCAAATGCACCAGTGGTCACCAGTCTGGCTGTCGAAGGGACGCCGCTGACAGGCACCGCAGAACCGGGCTCTACGGTGATCGTCAAAGGGCCAAATAACGTTGAACTGGGTCGGGGCGTCACCGATGGCTCGGGCAATTACTCCATTGCCCTTTCTCCGGCGCAAAACAACGAAACCACCCTGACCGTCACGGCGACAGACGCCGCAGGCAACGTCAGCGGCCCGACAGACTATCAGGTCACCGACACGCCGAATCTGCCGGATGTTCCGGCGATCACCTCCATCGTCGATGACAATGGTCTCAGCGGTGACGTTGAGGTGAAAGGCGCAAGCTCCAACGACACCACGCCGATCCTCAGCGGGACCGCCGTGGCGAACAGTATTGTGACCATCTATCTCGATGGCAGCCTGGTGCCCTGGGCGGTCGTCACCGCTGGCCCAACCGGAGCCTGGACAGCCAGCTCGCTGGTCCCGCTCGGCGAAGGCCCGCACAGCTTTGCTGCCACCGCCACCGTGGGCGCTGAGACCAGCGGCCTCTCTCCTGCCGCCACCGTCACCATCGATCTGACCGCACCGAACGCACCAATCCTCGGCGCAGTCACCGATGACGTCGGCCCTGGCACCGGGCCGCTGACCAACGGACAAATCACCAACGACAGCCGCCCAACCCTGAGCGGCACCGCCACGGCGGGCGATACCATTACCATCTACAACAATGGCACCGCCATTGGCACTGTGGTGGTGGGTTCCACCGGCACCTGGAGCTTTACCCCAGGGGGGGCGCTGGGGGAAGGCAACCACGCCCTGACCATTTCCGCCACCGATCCGGCGGGGAATGAAAGCCCGCAATCTCCGCCGTTCAATATCGTGGTCGATACGGTCTCCACCACGCCGGTGATTGTCGGCGCGGACGATAACGTCGGCACCGTGACCGGGAACGTCCCGTCCGGCGGCACCACCAACGACAGCACGCCGACGCTTTCGGGCACGGCGGAAGCCAACAGCAGCATCGCGATTTTCGAAGGCAGCACCCAGATTGGCACCGCCACCGCCAACGGTTCGGGGAGCTGGAGCTTTACCCCGACCACGCCGCTGGGCGAAGGCAGCCACACCTTTACGGTGATCGCGACCGATCCTCAGGGCAACGTCAGCACCAGCTCGAACAGCTACACCGTGATCGTCGATCTCACCCCGCCAGCGGTACCGGTGCTCACCTCCGTTGCCGATGACGTGCAGGGCGGCGCGGTCGGCAATCTGACCTCGGGGCAGCTCACCAACGATGCCACGCCAACCCTCACCGGGACCGGCGTCACGGGCAGCACCATTCACATCCTGAATAATGGTACTGAGATCGGCACCGCAGTGGTCGTGGGCGGGGCCTGGACCTTTACACCGCCGACCGGACTGGCCGACGGCGTGTACAACATCAGGATCAACGCCACCGATCCGGCGGGTAATATCTCGGCGAACTCCCCGGTCTTCTCCTTCACCGTGGATACCACGCCGCCTGCGGCACCGGCTCTCACCTCGGTGCAGGACGACGTCGGCCCGGTCACCGGAAATATCACCGACGGCGGCAGCACCAACGACAGCCGGCCAACCTTTAACGGCACCGGCGAGATCGGGGCGACGGTCACTCTGCTCAGCGACGGACAACCCTTCGGTACCGCGGTGGTGAACTCCCAGGGGAACTGGACTTTCACGCCAACGGCACCGCTGGCCGACGGGGCGCACACCATCACCATCAGCACCACCGACGTGGCGGGCAATACCTCCATCACCAATACCACCTTCACCCTGACGGTCGATACCCAGCCGCCAGCCGCACCGCTGATTATTAACGCCACGGATGACGTCGGCGCTATTCTCGATCCGGTGTTAAACGGCAAAACCACCGACGATACCCGACCGCAGCTGAACGGTTCGGCGGAGGCCAACGCCACCATCATCATCTATGAAAATGGCGTCCAGGTCGGCACGGTGCAGGCCAACGGCTCGGGCGCATGGAGCTTCACCCCGCCGAGCGCCCTGAGCAACGGCAGCCACACCTGGACCGCCACCGCGACCGACGCGGCGGGCAACGTCAGCGTGGCGTCGCCGGGCTTCACGGTGATCGTGGATACCATCGCACCGCTGGCTCCAGCCATCACCCAGGCGATTGACGATGTCGGCACCGTCACCGGCCCGCTCGGCAGCGGCCAGACCACAGATGACACCCTGCCGCGCCTGATCGGGACCAGCGAACCGAACGCGACCATCAATATCTATGAGGGCAACACGCTCCTCGGTACCACCACGGCGGATGCCAGCGGGAACTGGGCGGTGACGATCACCACCGCGCTCACGGCAGGACCGCATAACCTTGTCGCGCAGGCCACCGATGCTGCGGGGAATAACAGCGATCCGTCCCCGAGCTTTAGTCTGACTATCGACCTGACGCCGCCAACCATTCCGGTGCTGCTGACGGTGGTGGATGACGTCGGCACCGTGACCAACCTGACCAGCGGCCAGCTCACCAACGACGCCCAGCCAACCCTCTCGGGCACGGCGGAAGCGGGCTCGACGGTGAAAATCTACGATAACGGCGTGCTGATTGGCTCCGTCACTGCCACCGGCGGCGCGTGGTCCTTCACACCGACCCCGGCGCTGAGCGACGGGCTGCATCCCCTGACCATCACCGCCACCGACGCCGCCGGGAACGCCAGCGGTCCGACAACGGCCTTCGTGGTTAACGTGGACGCCACCGCGCCAATTGCCCCGGTGATTTCGTCGGTGGTCGATGATGTCGGCACCATCACCGGACCGGTGATCAACGGCAATCCGACCAACGATACGACGCCGACGCTGAACGGCACCGCCGAGGCCAACACGACGGTGCGCATTTACGACAACGGCGTGCTCATCGGCACCGTGACCGCCGATGGTAACGGCGTCTGGACGCTGCCGCAGGCCACCATCTCGTTGACCAACGGACAGCACAACTTCACCGCCACTGCGACGGACGCGGCGGGCAACACCAGCGCACCGTCGTCCATCACCTCCATCGTGCTGGATACCGTCGCACCGGGTGTGCCGGGCACGCTGGCCGTCATCAGCAACGGGACACACGTCACCGGTCTGGCGGAAGCGGGCAGTACCGTCACCATCACCAGCAGCACCGGGACCGTACTGGGCACGGCGACAGCGGACGGCAGCGGCGCGTTCAACGTCACTATTTCACCGGCGCAGACCAACGGCGAAACCCTGCTCGCCTTTGCGACTGATAAAGCCGGTAACGCGGGCGCAACGAGCAACGTCATCGCGCCATTCACTAACCTGCCGAATGCGCCGCTGATCACTACCGTCAACGACAACGTCGGGACCATCACCGGCAATCTGACCAACGGCAAATCTACCGATGACACCACGCCAACCCTGAGCGGGACGGCGCAGCCGAACTCCACCATTACGCTGTACAACAACGGCGTGGCGATGGGCACGGCGACCACGGATGTCAACGGTAACTGGACCTTTACCACGCCGGTGCTGGGCGAAGGCTCCCACGCCTTTACCGCCACCGCCACCAACGTCATCGGCGGCACCGGGCCGGTCTCGCTGCCGACGACGGTCATCGTCGACACCATCGCCCCGAACGCGCCGAACGGCACCTTCAACGCCGACGGCAGCGTGCTGACGGGCACCGCCGAAGCGGGCAGCACCGTCACCATTCGTCTGGCGGATGGTTCAACGGTCACCACCACGGCGAATGCCGGAGGCACCTACAGCTACAGCTTCCTCAATAAACAGACGGAAGGTCAGACCCTGCAAATCACCGCCACCGATGCGGCGGGCAACACCTCGACGCCGGGCTCGGCACTGGCCCCTGTGGTGCCGCTGTCGGCCAGTTCGAACGTGGAGGAGCTGGCACTCGGCACCACGGCGACGGTGACGAACGCTCAGTACAGCGACTACGGCTCCCTGCTGGTCGGCGCGCTGGGCAACGTCCTGACGCTGCTGGGCAACGACACGGCGCAGGTCGGCTTTACGGTCAGTGCGGGCGGAAGTGCGGATATTTCGATCAACGCTAACGCCACGGGCGTGGTGCTTTCTCTGCTCAATACCCTGGAAGTGGTGGTGCAGCGCTGGGATGCGGTCAACGGCACCTGGACCACGGTGGTGGACACCGGTCTGCCGCAGTTTGCCAACCTGCTGACCCTCGGGGCGAGCGGCGTGACGCTCAACATGACCGGGCTGGCGGACGGGCAATACCGCGTGCTCAGCTACAACACCAACCTGCTGGCAACCGGGTCCTACACCAGCCTCGACGTGGATGTCACCCAGACCAGCGCCGGGACGGTGACGGGCGTCACCACCCAATCCGGAAACGTGATTTATGACGTTGACCCGACCACCGGCAGCGACAACGCCCCGGCGGGCACCCGCATCACGGCAGTCACCGATGCGCAGGGCCACACGGTGAACGTGACCGCAGACGGAACGGTGATCCAGGGTCAGTACGGCACCCTGACCATCAACCTCGACGGGAGCTACACCTACACCCTGACCAACACCAGCGCCGCCGTTCTGGGGCGGACCGAAAGCTTCACCTACACCATCGGCCATAACGGGGCCAGCGCCTCGGCGCAGCTGGTGATCTCGCTCGGCGCGAACACCGTCACCAACAGCGTCACGGCGGTGGACGATACGGCGAGCTTCACCTTCGACACCAGCGTGCACGCCATTAACAACGGCACCTCGTCCCAGGGTGGCTTTACCGTTGTCGGCGTGAATCTCGGCAACACGCTGGGGCTGAACCTCCTCGACGATCTGAGCAATCCGATCATCTATAACGTGGCGGAAGGCACCACCCGCACCATGACCATCCAGGCCTCCGTGGGCGGCGTGGCGCTGGCCTCGGTGTTCGACCTGTACGTCTATAAATTCAACGAGGCGACGCAAACCTTCGAGCAGATGCGCGTCCAGCCAGGCTGGCTGCGTGCGCCGCTGCTGGGCGGAACGTCAGCCACTCTGACGCTCAACCTGCCGGCGGGTGAGTACCTGTTCCTGCTGAACACCGCGGCGGGGATCACGGCCCTGACGGCCTACACCCTCAACGTGCTGGAAGACCATGTCTACACCGTCTCAAGCGTCGGCGGCAGCACCACCGGCGATGTGCTGGCGGATGATATCGCCCCGGCTGGCACCCACGTCACCTCGGTGAACGGTGTGACGGTCAATGGCACCGGCGTCACCACTATTCAGGGGGAATATGGCACCCTGACCATCAATGCGGACGGGAAATATACCTACACCCTGAACAGCGGTGTCGGGGCCGATCACATCAAAACGCCGGATACCTTCGTCTACACCGTGACCGCGCCAAACGGCGATAAAGACACGGCGTCGCTGAACATCACCCCGACGGCGCGGGCGATGGATGCGGTCAACGACGTCAGTGCGGTGATGGACGTGACCTCGGTTCACCACACCTCGGCATACTCGGACACCACCGTCGGAAGTGCCAGCTGGCAGGCGGCGCTGCTGGCTTCCACCCAGGGCAGCGGCAGCGGCACCTTTGTGGTCGACCCGAACACGGCGCTGCATAACGTGGTTCTGCACTTCAACGTCGCGTCGCTGCTCTCTCTCGGCGGGCTGACGGTGGACTGGGTGCTGTCGAACGGCTCGACCACCATCCGCAGCGGTTCGTTCAACGGGGGATTACTGCTGGGCGGCACCGCGACGGTGAACCTCAGCGGGCTGGATCTGGATGCGGGCACCTACACCCTCTCCTATACCGGGAAAATGGGCGCGCTGGCGGCGGGGCAAATCACCATCACCCCGGACGTGGTGGGGACCACTTACTCCCTCACCCAGTTCGATTCCACCAGCGGCCACACCGTCAACGGCAACATCTTTGACGGGACGGATTCGCAGGGGGCGATGGATCAGCTGCACTCGGTCGATACCCGTCTGAGCATCACCGGCTACAACGGCGTGACCACCACCCTTGACCCGTACACCACCAGCGCCGCTAACGTCACCATTCAGGGGCATTACGGCACGCTCTCCATCGGTGCGGACGGGCATTACACCTACACCATGAACACCGGGGTGTCGCTCTCGAGCATCACCTCGAAGGAGGTCTTCAACTACACCCTGACCGATGCGGCAGGCAAAACCGACAGCGCCTCGCTCACCATCAACATGGCCCCGCAGTTCATCAGTTCGGAGCATAACGATGTGATCAACGGGACGGCTTACGGCGATACCCTGATTTATCAGGTGCTGAACAACACCGTGGGTAACGCCACGGCGGGCAACAGCACCGGGGATCACTGGACCAACTTCTCCATCAGCCAGGGGGACAAAATCGATATCGGCGATCTGCTGGTGGGCTGGAACGGACAGGCATCGACGCTCGGGAACTACGTGCATGTCACCACCAGCGGTAACAACACTGTGATCTCCATCGACCGTGACGGGACAGGGACCACCTACACTAATACCACGCTGGTCACTTTGGACAACGTGCAGAGCAGCTACGACGAACTGGTTAATCAGCACCACAACATCATCACCTGATAGCACAACACAACTGACCCGGGCGTTCAGCGCCCGGGCATGAAGCGGTACTCTTTTATTAGGGATATGACATGGGAATGAAGATGCCTTACTGGTGGCTCTCGTGCTGCCTGATATCTGTGCCCGCGCTCGCTGCCAATCCTGCGGGGGTGATCAACACCGGCTTCCTGAGTGAAGAACAGGAGTTGCCGTCGCTGAATGGCCGCGTCGCGCCGGTTGCCGGTAACGCCGCACCCGGCACGCTCAAGCTGGGGGACGCCGTGAACCGCGCCGTCAGCTGGCATCCGACCATCAGCGAAGCGGTCGGGAAACTCTACGAACAATCGGAACAAGTCGACGTCGCCAAATCGAAATACTATCCGCAGGTCAACGCGGGCATGGACGGCGGCTATAGCCACGACGGCAGCAACAACGGCTTTACCCCTTCATTAGTACTTTCTCTCTCTCAGATGCTCTACGACTTTGGCAAAGTCGCCAGCCAGGTACGCGCCGAAAACGCAGGCGTGGCCCAGCAGCAGGCCAATGTGCTGGTGAGTATTGATACCATCGGCCACGACACGGCGCTGGCGATGGTGCAGGTGCAAACCTGGCAGCAGATGGTGGAAACCGCCAAAGAGCAGCTGGATGCGCTGTCGTCTATCGGCAACCTCGCCCGCCAGCGTAACGACGAAGGGGCGAGTTCCCTGTCGGACGTGGTGCAGACCGACGCCCGTATCGAAGGCGCTCGCGCCCAGCTCATGCAGTACCAGGCAAGCCTCGACAGCTCTCGCGCCACGCTGATGAGCTTTCTCGGCTGGAACAATCTGAACACCATCAGCAACGACTTTCCCGATAACCTGAAACGCAGCTGCGATGTCGCCGAACCGGACGATCGGCTGGTGCCTGCGGTGCTCTCCGCGTGGGCGCAGGCCAACGTCGCGCAGGCCAATCTCGACTACGCCAACGCCCAGATGACGCCGACCGTCTCGCTCGAACCGGAAGTGCGCCACTATCTCAACGACCGCTACGCGGGCAGTGAGTCGCTGGATCGCACCCAGTATTCCGCCTGGGTGAAAGTGCAGATGCCGCTCTACCAGGGCGGCGGTCTCACCGCCCGGCGCAACGCCGCCGGACACGCCGTCGAAGCCGCGCAATCCACCATTCAGCGCACGCGCCTCGACGTGCGTCAGAAATTACTCGAATCGCGCAGCCAGGTGATGAGCCTGCTGAGCACCCTGCAAATCCAGGGCCGCCAGGAAGCCCTCAGCGTTCGCACCCGCGAACTCTATCAGCAGCAATATCTCGATCTCGGCTCACGCCCGCTGCTCGACGTGCTGAACGCCGAGCAGGAGGTCTATCAGGCGCGTTTCACCCAGCAGCAAACCGTCGGGCAACTGCACCAGCTGCAGCTGAGCTGCCTGTATAACACCGGCCTTTTGCGTCATTCGTTCGATCTTGAGAACCGCACCATTCAGACTGTGGAGATCCAGCCATGAAGCAATCCGATAAACCGCTGGGCGAAAGCATTCCTGAAGAGACGCTGGAGCACTGGGCGCAGGCCTTTGGCTATGTCGCCACCCGCTACCGCGTGGCCTGCTCTCCTGGCGCACTGGTCGCCAGCGCGCCGTGGCTGAAGGGCAAACCGATGGTCCCGGCGCTGACCCAGCTGGCGCGCGAAGCGGGGCTCTCCTTTCAGCTTCTGACCGCCACGGAGCAGTCCATCAACAGCTGGAAACTGCCGGTGGTGGTTGAGCTCAACGAAGGTAAAATCGGCGTCATCGAGCACTTCGACGGCGACGATACCCTCGATATCAACTTCATCGACACCTCGCCGCACAACAACCGCGTGTCGATGACTGCCCTTCTGCCAGCGATTCGCCACGTGGTCGCCCTGCGCCCGCTGGCGGCGCTGAAAGACAGCCGCGTCGACGCCTATATTTCCAAATACCGCCCGGACTGGCTCTACCGCCTTGTGATGCGCGACATGCGCCCCTACACCTGGGTGATGCTGGCGGCGCTGTTCATCAACGTGCTGTCGCTCTCCGGGATCGTCTTTTCGATGCAGGTGTATGACCGGGTGATCCCCGCTCAGTCCTACCCGACGCTGTACGTCCTGACCATCGGCGTGCTGATCGCCACCTTGTTCGGCTTTGTGCTGCGCATCGCGCGCGGGCACATTATGGATCTGCTCGGCAAACGCGCCGATCTGCGCGTCTCGGATCGGGTGTTTGGGCACGCCCTGCGCCTGCGCAACAGCGCGATCCCGCGCTCGACCGGGAGCTTTATTTCCCAGCTGCGCGAGCTGGAGCAGATCCGCGAGATGGTCACCTCCTCCACCATTTCTACGATTGTCGATCTGCCGTTCTTCTTCCTGTTCGTGGTGGTGCTGGCGATCATCGCCCCGCAGCTGGCGTGGATCGCCCCCGTCGCCGCGGTGCTGATGGTCCTGCCCGGCCTGCTGCTGCAGAAGAAACTCGCGGCGCTGGCAAAACAGTCTGCCCATGAATCCACCCTGCGCAACGCGGTGCTGGTGGAGAGCGTGCAGGGGCTGGAGGACATCAAGCTGATGCAGGCGGAGAACCGCTTTTTGCAGCAGTGGAACAGCTACATCCAGATCACCGCCGAGTCCGGCCTGCGCACCCGCGAGCTGACGCAGAACCTGATCAGTTGGGGAATGACCATTCAGAGCCTGGTTTACGCCGGGGTGATCGTGGTCGGCGCGCCGATGGTGATCGACGGCACGCTCACCACCGGTTCGGTGGTCGCCGCCTCGATGCTGGCCTCGCGGATGATCGCCCCGATGGCGACCCTGTGCGGCGTGCTGGCCCGCTGGCAGCAGGTGAAAGCCGCCAAAGAGGGACTGGACAGCATCATGCAGCTGCCGACGGAGAATCAGCGCGAAGAGTCGCCGATCCGCCAGGACGTGCTGCGCGGGCATTACCTCTTCGATCAGGCGCAGTTTCGCTATCACCCGGAAGATCCGCGCATGGCTCTGCGCATTAACCGGCTGGAGATCCAGCCCGGCGAGAAAGTAGCGATCCTCGGGCGCAA
Source organism: Lelliottia sp. JS-SCA-14 (assembly GCF_035593345.1). Lineage (NCBI taxonomy): Bacteria > Pseudomonadati > Pseudomonadota > Gammaproteobacteria > Enterobacterales > Enterobacteriaceae > Lelliottia > Lelliottia sp. JS-SCA-14. The sequence continues at coordinate 3,683,167 of NZ_CP141606.1, forward strand.
CGGCGCGGGGAAATCCACGCTGCTGCAGGCGATGTCGGGCGGGATGGATCTGGCGGGCGGCGAACTGCGTCTCGACAACCTCAGCCTGCCGCATCTCGATGTGGCGGATCTGCGGCGCAACGTCGGTTTTATGACCCAGAACGCCCGGCTGTTTTACGGCACCCTGCGGGAAAACATCACCCTCGGCATGCCGCGTGCCACCGATGAGGAGATCTTCGCGGTGCTGGAGATGTGCGGCGCGGCGAGCTTTGTGCAGAAACTGCCGAAAGGGCTCGACTACCCGATCATGGAGAACGGCGTGGGGTTGTCCGGCGGGCAGCGTCAGTCGATCCTGCTGGCGCGCATGTTCCTGCGCGATCCCAATATCGTCCTGCTGGATGAACCGACCGCCTCGCTGGACGAGCACACGGAGCGCGAGTTTCTCCAGCATCTCGGCGAGTGGCTCGGCAACCGGACGCTGATCGTCGCTACTCACCGCGTGCCGGTGCTGGAGCTGGTGGAGCGCGTGGTGGTGCTGAAAGAGGGCATGCTGGTGATGGACGCGCCGAAGGCGCAGGCCCTGAGCAACAGCCGCATGCAGCAGCAGGCAAACGGACGGGAGTGGAAAAATGAAAATCAGTCAGCGTGACGTGGCGGCGATGGACGATCTCGATAACGCTCTCGACTCCGAAAGCGGCTACTCGGGCGCACGACGGATCGTGATCCTCTCCCTGCTCCTGTTCATCATCGTAGGCGTGTGGGCGTGGTTCGGCATTCTCGACGAGGTCTCGACCGGGACGGGGAAAGTGATCCCCAGCTCGCGCGAGCAGGTATTGCAGTCTCTCGACGGCGGCATTTTGACCGAGCTGAACGTGCGCGAGGGGAATCTGGTGCAGGCGGGTCAGGTGCTGGCGCGGCTCGACCCTACGCGGTCGGAATCTAACGTCGGCGAAAGTGCGGCGCGGTATCGCGCGTCGCTGGCCTCCAGCGTGCGCCTGACGGCGGAGGTGAACGATCTGCCGCTGGTCTTCCCCCCTTCCCTGATAAAATGGCCGGATCTGATCGCCGCCGAAACCCGGCTCTACACCTCTCGCCGCGCGCAGCTTGATGACACCCAGCGCGAACTGAGGGCGGCGCTGGATCTGGCGAATAAGGAGCTGGCGATCACCCAGCGGCTGATCAAAACCGGTGCCGCCAGCCGGGTGGAAGAGTTACGTTTGCAACGGCAAAAAAGCGATCTGGAGCTAAAACTCACCGACGTGCGCTCCCAGTATTACGTGCAGGCTCGCGAGGCGCTGTCGAAAGCCAATGCCGATGTCGATATGGTCTCGGCGGTGCTGAAAGGCCGCGAAGACTCGGTGACACGCCTGACCGTGCGATCGCCGGTGCGCGGGATCGTGAAAAACATCAAAGTGACCACCATCGGCGGCGTGATCCCGCCTAACGGCGAGCTGATGGAGATTGTGCCGGTGGACGATCACCTGCTGATCGAAACCCGTCTGTCGCCCCGCGATATCGCTTTCATCCACCCGGAGCAAAAGGCGCTGGTGAAAATCACCGCCTACGATTACGCCATCTACGGCGGGTTGCACGGCGTGGTCGAAACCATTTCGCCCGACACCATTCAGGACGAGGCCAAACCGGAAGTGTTCTACTACCGGGTGTTTATCCGCACCAGCCAGGATTATCTGGTCAATAAAGCGGGCCGGAAATTCTCGATCGTGCCGGGGATGATTGCGACGGTGGACATCAAAACCGGGGAGAAATCGGTGATGGATTACATGATTAAGCCGTTCAACCGGGCGAAAGAGGCGCTGCGGGAGCGGTAAAAAAGCCCGGTGGCGCTGCGCTTACCGGGCCTACAGGGTTTGTAGGTTTTGTAGGTCGGGTAAGCGCAGCGCCACCCGACGGGTGTTCTGCCACTCCATACATTTTTCCTGAAGCCACCTCGCAGGACGAAATTTCTTCTTCATTTCCCCCTTTCAGCCTCACTCGACGAGGCGTATTTTCCCGTGACTTCAGAGGCTGTTTCTGACTGCATTGAGCCAAAAGTCGGGTCAAATTCTGATTAAGTAATAATCGGCAGAAATGCACTTGCGCACAGTGCATCGGTGCAATACCATTAACGCAGCTTCAAAGGGACAGGAGCTAAAATGCATCATGTTGAAGAACATTAATAACTTTCGCGATCAGTGGCTTGAGGATTTCTTCCTGTATGGAAAATCTCACAAAATATTCCCCTCAAGCATTGAAGCCGCCCTGGCGAGAAAACTGGATATCATCAATGCCGCAACGTCCCACAGGGATTTGCGCTCGCCGCCAGGCAATATGTATGAAGAACTTAACCCACCAATGTCAGGGTTTTCTTCCATACGAGTTAACAAACAGTACAGACTGATATTTAAATGGGTGGCCGGTAAAGCCGAAGACCTCTACCTCGCCCCGCATAAATACAAGCCTTATAAATAGTGAGGTATCCTACATGACTTCCCAACAATCCCTCCGCAAACCCACTACGCCGGGTGATGTGTTGCAGTACGACTACCTTGAGCCGCTGAACCTCAAAATTGCCGATTTGGCCGACATGCTTAACGTGCACCGCAACACCATCAGCGCGCTGGTGAACAATAACCGCAAATTAACCGCTGACATGGCGATTCGTCTCTCCCGCGTCTTTGATACCTCCATCGAGTTCTGGCTCAATTTGCAGCAGAACGTCGATATCTGGGAAGTGCAGAACAACGCGCGGACACAGGAAGAGATGAGCCGTATCAAAACGATTGCTGAGGTTCTCGCAAAAAGAAAGTCTGACCAGCAGGACATCGCCTGAACTCTGCTACAGTACCGCCAACATAAAATTCAGGGAGTGAGCATGCGCCAGAGAACCATTGTTTGTCCGATTATCCAGAATGACGGGGCATATCTACTGTGCAAAATGGCGGCGGATCGCGGGGTGTTTCCCGGCCAGTGGGCGCTGTCGGGTGGCGGCATGGAGCCTGGTGAAACCATGGAGCAGGCGCTGCGCCGTGAGATCCGCGAAGAGCTGGGCGAGGCCCTTGAGATCACCGACGTCAAACCCTTCGCCTTTCGCGATGACATTCGCGTCAAAACCTACGCCGACGGCACCACCGAAGAGATTTACATGATCTACCTGATCTTCGACTGCATCAGCGCCAACCGTGACGTGACCTTTAACGAAGAGTTTCAGGAGATCGCCTGGGTGCTGCCGGAATCCTTAAAAGAGCTGGATCTCAACGAGGCGACGCGGATCACCCTCTCGCAAAAAGGGCTTCTGTAATCAGTTCACCTGCGGTGCAGCCGAGAGATACACCCGCACATAGCGCGTAAACTTACCCAAAAACACCCCCGCGAATACACCGCCGGAAACAATTGCAAACGCGCTCATTCCCGGCTGTTGCAGCGTCTCGGGCGAGACGACGGTCATGACGCCTAAGACGTATTTCACGCCGAACGCCAGCAGCATAAATGGCAGCGCTGAGTAGTCGGCCTGTCGATAAATGCTGCGGGGCTGTGCCGCGCGGGTGGTATTCACTTGCTTAACCAGCAGATAGCCCAGCGCCGCGCCCGCCAGCAGCCCGGCGATCCACAGCGTGCAGGTCGCGACGGTGAGTTTGCGAAACACCACCAGATCGTAGATATCCCAAATCAGAAAGATCGCGGGAATAATCGCGAGCTTTTCCAGGGCTACGATGGCCGGTTTTCGGGCTTTGATACCGCGGGAGATCAGGAAGATAAACAGCACCCACACCCAGACGGGCGTGTGAGTGATCACTCCGGTGATGAATTCTGTCATAGGAATTACCGTCAGTGAGATTTTCGCACCGGGATAGTATTACGCACAATGGCGACCGCGCCATCATGCGTAAGTGGGTTCAGAGCGAAATTTTCAGGCGTCGAACTGCCTCTTTCAGCTGCTCATCCGTGGCCGTCACGAAGGACATGCGCAGGGTCGAATGGTCCGGGTTGCTGCAATAGAAGAACTCGCCCGGCACGAACACCACGCCGTTCGCCAGCGTCTTCGCCAGCCACTCGGTGGTGTTGAGGCCGTTGTTGAATTTTGCCCACAGGAACATCCCGCCCTTCGGCTTGTGGAAGGTCAGCACATCGCCCAGCTCGTTTTCCAGCTCAGTGGCAAAGGTCTGATATTTCTGGCGATAGGCATCGCGGATCAGCGCGATCTGCCCGGCGAGACGCCCGGTTTGCAGATACTCAAAAGTCATCAGCTGCGACAGGGTGCTGGTGTGCAAATCGGTGGTTTGCTTCAGATTCACCACCGCCCGCTTCAGCCACTCCGGGACCACCAGCCAGCCGACGCGGGTGCCCGGGGCGAGGATTTTGGAGAAGGTCGAGGTGTAGACGACGTTTTCTTCGTTGCCAATCGCTTTGGCGTGCGCCATCAGCGGGCGGAACACGTCAGAGGTGTAGTTGATCTCGCTGTACGGGTCGTCTTCGATAATCACGAAATCGTAGCGTTTTGATAACTCCACCAGCTGTTTGCGGCGGTTTTCAGAGAGCGTCACGCCGCCGGGGTTGCCGAAGGTCGGCACGATATAGACGGCTTTGATGGTTTTGCGGCTGACCAGGGCTTCGAGTTCATCGACTTTCATCCCTTCCCCGTCGGTGCCGACGGATTCAAGATTGGCCTGCGCCAGGCTAAAGACCTGCAGTGCGGCGAGATAGGTCGGGCTTTCCACGACGACGGTGTCGCCAGGGTTGATGAGCGCACGCGCCAGAATATCCAGCGACTGCTGCGAGCCGGAGGTGATGACCACGTCATCGGCCTGGCAGGCGATCCCGCGCTCAACGCAGATCTGGCCGATGGCGCTACGCAGTTCCGGATAGCCCTCGCTCAGGCCATACTGAAAGGCCTCGCCAAAATGGCGGGATAACACGGCATCGGCCGCGATCTGTAATCCTTCGTGATCGAAAAGATCGGGATTCGGAATGCCGCCGCCGAGGGAGATCACTCCCGGCATTTTGCTGTGTTTTAACAATTCACGGATGGCGGAAGATTGCAGGCTTTGCACGCTGCTGGCGAGTTTGTTCTTAGACATACTGTCGGGGCCCTGTAGTTCTGATTTTTATGATGTTCATAGTGTTAGTAACACATCTGTGGGGCTTTGATCATCACTTTTAGCGCCATTACTGGTCTTCTTTTGGAATGATTGAGATATGCCCGTTGCGCTCGAGGATGGCGTACTTAATTTTGCTGAACTCTTCGATACCCTGCGTCTGGCGCGCGGCGACTAAAATATCGTCGCAGGAGACGTCCACCTTTTTCAGTTTGTCCGGTAACGGCATACCGTTTTCCAGCAAAATGACCGGGGAGCCATCGAGGACCGTTTCGGCACCGGAGAGGTACTTTTTCATCAGCCCAAAAAGCATATCAATGACGACCAGGGTCACAATGGTCAGCATCGCGCCCGTAACCGAAAAATCATTTCCCAGCAGCGCCTGCTGAGTCGCCTCACTGATAATCAGCAGTAAAATCAGATCGAAACTGGTCATCTGCAATAGCGCGCGACGCCCCGCCACTTTAAACACCACCAGCAGGATCAGATAGATTGCCAGTGCCCGGAAAACCATCTCCATATTGCGCTCCTAAGGATAAATAAACTGCCAGAAGCGGATTTCCGGCTCGCTGTTAACCTTGATTGAATTAACTGATTTGCCCATGCCCGTGGGCGTAACAAACATCCGCACGGAGAAATCACCTTGCGTTTTCACATTGCGATAAATCAAATACAGCGTTTTTCCCTCACTGAACATGCTATCGGGTTGCGGTGAAATGGCACCTGGCTCAAATATCGTATTTAATTCACCATTAATACTGAAAATATAGCTTTCGGCAGGTAATGATCGCGTAGAAAAGCGCAGTTCGAATTCTGTTTGCAGGCGACCAAAACGCTCATAGTGAATAGCCAGCGTGTGCGCGTTATTTTCTTTTTGCGCCGAGCTAAAATAACCGTTAGAAAACAGCCCTGACAGGGCAGAAATAATAATGCCCAGCAACACCACCAGCCCAACCTGGCGGAATAAGGCCTCAAAGTTCAGCCCACGCCTGCTTTCCGTGATGCCGGGTAATCTCTCTTTTTCTCGCGCCATTGCTCACCTCATTGCCTCGCGCTCTGCTCAGCAAGATGATTTTCAAGGATAAACGTTTTGTGGATTATCCCGTTTGTTAGATTAAGCAATAGCCACAGCGGGGGATAAGTCAAGCCAGCTCCCCGTGAATATTTCAACAATGTAAAGCTACCAAAATCAGGGAGAGTGCGTTTCGGCCCTACCAATATCAGGGAGGACGATGTCAGGAATAAGCTGCCCTTTAGGATAATTCCCCATTTCATCCGTCAGGTAAAAAACCAACAATTTAATCCGTTTTATTTGCTATGGAATATCCATGACATTTGCCGGTCATCTCCGGCACTCATCACCATTAAATGAAAATAAAGGATTACGGGAAATGAATAAAATATCTCTGGCGGTATTGGTGGCGGCAAGTCTGGCCAGCGGCGCAGCTCTGGCGGATAACCACACGGTTTCTCTTGGCTATGCGCAGAGCAAAGTTGAGAATTTTAAAAATATCCGCGGCGTTAACGCGCAATATCGCTACGAATGGGATTCTCCGCTCAGCGTCATGGGTTCTTTCACCTATATGAGCGGCGATGACGATCAGAGATATTATGTCGCTTCTGATTCGGTCAAAAATCATATCGACGTGAAATATTATTCATTGATGGCGGGTCCGGCTTATCGCATTAACGACTATGTGTCGTTATATGCCCTGGGCGGCGTGGCGCATACCAAAGCCGACGGGGATTCTACCTGGGTGAACGCGGGTGACGGGTACACGCAGAAAGACAGCATCTCAGAAAAATCGACCTCGTTTGCGTACGGTGCGGGCGTGCAGTTTAACCCGACCGCAGAACTGGCGATTAATGTCGGTTATGAGGGGACGAACGCGGATCTGCAGGGCGACCATTCGATTAATGGCTGGAATGTGGGCGTCGGGTATCGGTTCTAAGCGGCGTTTGTGCCGGGTGGCGGCTTCGCCTTACCCGGCCTACGGGGTCTGTGCGGTATTTGGGCCGGGCATTAAACCGCACGTATGCCTTGTAATAGATGATCTATGTAATACGTCAATTTCGGCAACGGGCGTAAATCCTGCCGCCACAACAGATGTACCGGCCTCGGTTCCGGTGTGAAAGGCTCCAGCACCCGAATCAACCTGCCATTCGCCAGCTCGTCGGCCACCAGCACCTCCGGCTGCAACAGCAAACCCGCACCGGCCACCGCCGCGGTGCGTAATCCGTACCCGTCGTTACAGCGCAAAATCGCATCGCGTTTCCAGCGCACCTCCCCTTCCACGCCCGGCAGCCGCCACTCGTTGCGCGCGGTCCAGACCGTGTGGGAAAGACAGAGATGATCGACCAGATCGGCAGGTGTTTGCGGCGTCCCGTGGCGCGCCAGATACGCCGGAGCCGCGCAGATCACCATCCGATACGGACACAGATATTTCGCCACCAGATCCTCGTGACGAATATCGCCGATGCGGATCGCCAGATCGAAGCCCTCATTGACCATGTCCACCATCCGATTGGTCAGATCCAGTTCGACGCGCACCTCCGGCCAGGTCTGTAAAAAGGTCGCCGTGAGCGGAGCGATCACGCAGCCGCCAAAGGAGGTCGGCGCGCTGATGCGCAGCGTCCCGGCCGGGGCTGCGCGCAGGCGTTCCACCGAGCTTTCGGCAATCGACACCTGCTCCAGCACCCGCTTTGCCTCGTCGTAAAACACCCGCCCGGCGTCGGTGAGGCTTTGACGACGGGTGTTGCGCTCCAGCAGACGCGTGCCAAGCTGTTCCTCCAGCAGCGCAATGTATTTTCCGACCATCACCGCCGACATCTCCAGCCGCGCCGCCGCCTGCGTAAAGCTGCCGCTCTCGACCACGGCGATAAAGGTCTCCATGCCGCGAAGCTTATCCATATTGCAAACCCCTGGTTAGTAATCTTCTAACTTTAGCCCAGTTTATCTCAGTTCTGATTTATTAAAGAATGGAGGCTCACAACCTGAAGGAGTCTGCTATGAAAATCGTCATTATTGGTGCCAGCGGCACGGTCGGCCGCGCCGTGACAGAAGAGTTGAGCCGTAAACACGAGGTGATCCGCGTCGGTCGCACGCAGGGTGATGAGCAGGTGGATATCACGTCGCAGGCCAGCGTGCAGGCGCTGTTCGAAAAAATCGGCCCGGTGGACGCGATTGTTTCTGCCAGCGGCGGGCTGCATTTTGGTCCGCTGGCGACCATGAAAGACAGCGATTTTGACCAGGGTTTGCAGGACAAACTGCTGGGACAGGTGCGCCTGGCGCTGACCGGTCAGCACTACCTGAATGAGGGCGGGTCGATAACTCTGATCAGCGGGATTGTCGCTCACGAGCCGATTGCCCAGGGGGTGAACGCGACCACGGTGAACGCCGCGCTGGAAGGCTTTGTCCGCGCTGCGGCCTGCGAACTGCCGCGCGGAATTCGTATCAACCTGATTAGCCCAACGGTGCTGACGGAATCCGCCGAAGCGTACGACGGATTTTTCCCCGGCTTTGAAAGCGTCCCTGCCGCCACCGTCGCGCTGGCCTACCGCCGCAGCGTGGAAGGCGTGCAGAGTGGTCGGGTTTATAAAGTCGGTTACTGAGGTTTGACGGCAGCGATCAGCACCAGCATCGGTCGCTCCGCCTCTTCTGCCAGCGCGGGCCAGGCGTCAATCTGCGCCTGCGTTGGGCCCCACTCGTTGACTTCCCGAAGCGTTAAACCTGCTTTGATCAGCGCATTCAGCGTGGTGCCGAGCGTGCGGTGATATTTGATCACCCCGTCCGCCAGCCAGTTGCTGACGCGCTGCCCCTCCTGCTGATACTGATTCACGCCCCAGAACCGCGCGCCGTTGTCATCCGTCAGCCAGCCCTGGCGCGAGGCGCAGGTGTAGATCGGATGTTCCATCGAAAAGACCAGGCTACCGCCGGGCTTGAGCGCGCGCTGAACGTGGCTGAACAGCGTGTCGAGTTCCGGGAGATAGTGCAGCGCCAGCGAGCTGTAGACCAGGTCGAGGCTGTTTTCTTCGAGTTGCAAAGATTCCAGATCGCTGCGTTGGTAGGTGATGGCCGCATCGGTGGTGAGTTCAAGCGCGCGGGCGAGCATTTTTTCGGAGATATCGACGCCCATCACCTGTGCCGCGCCCATTTCGCGGGCGCTGCGGCAGAACCAGCCGTAACCGCAGCCGAGATCGATGACCGATTTTCCCGTCAGATCGGGGAGCATGGATTTAAGCGCCGGCCATTCCGGTGCGCCATCAAGGCCGTGGACCGAGCGTGGGAGCTGGGCGTAGCCCTCGAAAAACGCCGGATTGTCGTAGATATTTTGTGCCATCGCAGATCCCTCTATAAGAATGTGCTTAGCATTATACTTCATCGCCGGTTGCCGGGTGGCGCTTCGCTTACCCGGCCTACGGTTCGTGCTGCTGTTGATTTTGTAGGCCGGGTAAGGCGTAGCCGCCACCCGGCAGCAAGCGACTGTGCGGCCTAAAACGCCCGGTGGCGCTGCGCTTACCGGGCCTACGGTTCGTGCTGCTGTTGATTTTGTAGGCCGGGTAAGGCGTAGCCGCCACCCGGCAGCAAGCGGCTGTGCGGCCTAAAACGCCCGGTGGCGCTGCGCTTACCGGGCCTACAAAAAACTTATCCCCCGACGTTACCCCACACCAGGTTCCCGTTATGGAACGTCGCGGTGCGCGGGGAGATGCGCGCCACGGCTTCGGCGGAACAGGAGGCGTCCACCAGCACAAAGCTCGCGGCATCCTGCGCTTTCGGCCACACGCGTTCGCCCTTGTCGTTCAGCGGCAGCACGTCGCCGGTGGCGATCCCCAGCGCGCGCGACAGGGTCTGCTCGTTCGGGCGGATGTAGAGCTGTGCGTAGAGATTGGCTTTTTCCAGCATGTCGCCCAGACCGTACGGCGACCAGTGGTCGATCACGCTGTCGGTGCCCGTCATCACAAACACACCTTTATCGCGCAGCTGCTTAAGTGGCATATGCAGGGTGCCAATCGGCACCGTCGAAGCAATGGTGATCTGCTGCGCCGCCATGCGCGTGGCGATGGCATCCACCTCTTGCTCGTTCAGCGTCGCCAGCGCGAAGCCGTGGCTGATGGTCAGCTTGCCCTTCAGTTCCGGGGTTTTCTCGACCGTCTCGACCATATAATTCAACGCCGCCACGCCCGCCGGGCTGGTTTCGTGCAGGTGGATATCCACGCCTTTATCGTAATCCAGCGCGATCTGGAACATGGTGTCGAGGGATTTTTCCATCGCGCCGTCGACGTTGGTCGGGTCCAGCCCGCCGACGTACTGCGCTCCGGCCTGCATCGCTTCGCGCATCAGCGGCTCAGATTTTGACAGCAGTAAACCGTGCTGCGGGAAAGCGACGATTTCACAGTCAAAACCGGGTTTACGCCGCGCCAGCACCGCCTGCAGGTTCTCCAGATTTTTCAGGCCCGACGTCGGCTCGATATTGCAGTGGCTGCGGGCGATGGTCGAGCCTTTGGACTGGATCAGATCGATCAGTTTTTCCGCGCGCTCCTGCGTATAGGGTTGCAGCTCCGGCAGCAGCTTTTGCTCGAGACGAATCATGTCCTGAATCGTCGTTCCCGCCGGGCGATTGAGCGAGCGCCACGGGCCGCCGTAGAAGGTTTTATCCAGATGGATGTGCATGTCGCGCATCGCCGGAAGCATCAGCTTGCCGCCCGCATCGTAGTGCGGAAGCGTGCTGTCGGCGTGGCTGTTGTTGTCGCGCAGGGCGACGATTTTGCCGTCCTGAATTTCCAGGGTTTTTAGCTCGGTACGGGTGCTGGTTGCGACATCGCCGTCGAAGTTAAACCCGGCCTCCAGCAGCACGTTGTCGAGGTAATAGTGTTTCGCGGTGATGTTCATCGGTTTGCCCGTCTCGCAGGTTTTATTCGCTGTCTCAGCAGCATACGCGACGGAACCGGTCGCGCCAAACAGCGCGCAGGCAGTGACCATTTTACCGCTCTGGCTGATAAACTCCCGGCGGCTTTTATTCTCTTTCATCTTATCTTCCTTATCTCTTTCTTACGCATTCACGATGTGGGTGCCGGTCTCACCGCGCAGCGCCGCAGGCAGGCAGTCTGGCGAGGTGATAATGACCCGTTTGCCGCCCTGTTGCAGGAACGCCAGGCTGGCGACAATTTTCGGCAGCATGCTGCCCGCCGGGAAATGGCCCTCTTCCATGTAGCGCGTCATTTGCGCCACGTTGACGGTGTCGAGCGCCTGCTGATTCGGCTTGCCAAAGTGAACGCACACTTTCTCCACGCCGGTGGTGATCACCAGCACGTCGGCTTGGATCTCGCGCGCCAGCAGCGCGGTGGAGAGATCTTTATCAATCACCGCGTCGACGCTCTGATAATCCCCTTCTGGCGTGCGGATCACCGGAATCCCGCCGCCACCGGCACCGATCACCACAAAGCCTTTTTGCGTCAGGGTTTTGATGGCGTCGGCTTCGACGATGCGCACCGGCTGCGGCGAGGCGACCACGCGACGGTAGCCGCGCCCGGAATCTTCCACAAAGTGCCAGTCCGGATGAGCGAGCTGCAGCTCGTCGCGCTGGGCTTCACTGAAAAAGGCGCCGATGGGTTTGGTGGGATGGGTAAAACCGGGATCCTGTAGATCGACTTCCACCTGGGTGACCACCGTCACCGCCTTTTGCTCACCGCGCGCGGCGAGGCGATTGTTCAGCGCCTGCTGGATCAGATAGCCGATCCCGCCCTGAGTGTCGGCGACACAGTTGGCGAGCGGCGTCAGGGGCAGACCTTCGCGCTCGTGGGCGATCTCCGCGCGACGCAGATCGAGGCCGACCTGCGGGCCGTTGCCGTGGGTGAGGACGATGTCGTAGTCGGAGGCGAGCATCTCTAATACCGATTCCGCGACCGCTTTGACCGCCTGCGCCTGGTGTTCAATCGACTGGCTGGCGTTGTCTTTGATAATGCTGTTGCCACCGATGGCGACGACCATGAGTTCTTTCATGTGTTTTCCTTTAGATTGGTGCGGTCTGGGGCCCTCACCCCGGCCCTCTCCCACAGGGAGAGGGAGAAACCGGTTCCCTCTCCCTGTGGGAGAGGGTTAGGGTGAGGGCATCAGGCATTATCAGGACTCTGAAACCGGCGCTGCCGCCCGCGTCACTTCGCGGCTATCCAGCACGTGTTTCACCACAAACATCCCGCTCATCATCAGGTACGCCGTCACAAACATCAGCGAACTCCCTTCGGCGAAACCGACTACCGGGGCGTGGATGACACCGAACATCGCCAACAGTGCGCCCACTGCTGCAGCAATCGCTCCGCGCAGCGGTTTATTGATGATGGCGAAGATAGCGATACAGCCCCAGAGCATGCTGGCGAGCGGTGCGCCGTTGCCCAGATGCACCAGCCCTTCGTAGTAGATGCCTTTACTGTGCAGCACGTCGGTGCCAATCTTCGCCGCATTCGTTCCCGCCGCCCCCATCACGCTGTTCATCATGGTCAGCGCCCAGTTGGCGATCCACGGGAACAGGCAGATGAAGATGACGGGCACCTCCACTTTGGGCGTTTCCCTCACCACCTGGTTGGCGGTGACCACGCCGATAAACACCAGAATCGGCACGATGGCGGTCATCGGAATGATGGCGAGCATAAAGGCCCCCAGCCCGAACAGCGGCACGATGAACATAGTCACGCCCGACGCCAGGGTATAGCCGATGCTCGCGCCCATCGCTTTCCAGCCCGCGTGGCCGACGTAGACCGTCACCGGGAACGGGTTGCCCATCAGGCAGCCGAGCATGGAGGCCAGACCGTTCGCCAGCATCACTTTGCGGGTCGGGTATTCGTCCCCTGCCGCGTGGGCGCTTTCGATGTTTTCGAGGTCAAAGATGTAGTTCGCCAGACCCAGCGGAACCGCCGACGCCAGATACGGCAGAGCGTGCGGTAAACCTTGCATGAAACTGTCAACGTGGACTGACGGCGGGTTAAAGCCGAACGAGGACATGGACGCTTTGATCGCTTCCGGGCTTTGCAGACCGGAGATCCACGCCAGCGCGGTCCCGGCGATCAGCAGCAACAGACCGGTCGGGATGCGGGCGAAGATCGGCTTTTTACCGAACCAGTTGATGAAGATCAGCAGCAGCACGATGAAGGAGACCGTCGGCGCTTCGAACGCCTGCAGCATCGGGTTCATCGCCAGCAGCAGCAGGCCCAGACCGGACAGGCACGACAGCAGCACGGTACGCGGGATCATCTTGCGGATGGTTTCACCGAGGAACGAGCCGCCCGCCAGAATCATCGCTTCCACGAAGCACCACACCAGACCAATCTGGATGGCAAAATCCGCGTCGCCGGTCTGCTGGTAAACCGGCATCAGCACCAGGAACGTCACCGTGAAAATGGACGGGGCGCTCGGGCCGGACGGCAGCGCCGTCACATCACTGCGCCCGGTGTCGCGCTGCATCTGCAGGCCAAACCACGCGTAGCAGATGCTGGCGACCAGTACCGCCAGCCCGAAGGCTGGCGCGATGCGTCCATAAACAATCTCTTTCGGGATGCCGACGACAAAAATGAGCAGTCCCATCATGGTCAACAGGTTAGTCAGGTTATTGGTCATGAGCCCGAAATAGGCCGCCCAGTCACCTCTTTTCCACTCCAGTTTCATGCTTTTCATGAATGCTTACCTTATAAAAAGTAGCGATCGCGGAAGGTCAACAGCGCCTTTTCAAAACAGCTAAATGGCGGGTGAACGATGCCCGCCCCAATCATGCCGATCCCGGCGTCTTTGTGGGCAATGGCGGTGTTGATCACCGGCAGAATGCCGCTGGCAGCGACTCTGGTGATATCAATCGCCGTCGGAATGCCCATAAACGAGAGCAGCGGAATGGTGACGTTCGGGTTTTCGCCGAGGGTGATTTCACGCATCTGGCGCGAGAAGTCGATGGCTTCGTCCACCGTGCCGCCCACCAGCGCCACAATCGCCGGAGCCGTCGCCATCGCAAACCCGCCGATGCCGTAGGTTTCGGTGATGGCGCTGTCGCCGATATCCAGACCGGAGTCTTCCGGCTTGTAGCCCGCAAACATCGGGCCAATCACCTGCTGCGCCGGGCCGGTAAACCACTGCCCCGGCAGGCCGGAGATGCGCAGACCAAACTCAAAACCGTTGCGCGCCATGGTGGTGACGACGGTGCTGTACTCGATCCCGTGCGCGGCATCGAGCGCGGCTTTGCACATCGCCATCCACGTCGGGCCGGAGAAGTAGTCGCTGCTCGCCACAAACTCGAACACCTGACGCTGCTGCTCCACCGGATAACCGGCCTGAATCAGGCCCGGCGTCAGAGCCTGGATCAGCAGCGTGGTGCCCGCGTTGTTGCGGTTGTGGCACTCGTCGCCCATGTGCAGGGCCTGGGCCAGCATCAGGCGCAGATCGATTTCGCCGATGATTTTCATCGCATCGCGCAGCATCGGGCCGAGCACATCGCGCATCCAGTTCAGACGATCGATCACGCTCTGGTCGTTAGCGCCCATGCGCAGGATCTTCGCCATCTGCTCGCTGAGGTTGGTGAACGCCCGGTTGCCGTAGGTTTTGTTCTCGACGATGTGCATAAACATCGACGCCGAGGTGATGCCCGCCATCGAGCCGACGCAGTCATGTTCGTGGCACGGCGAGAAGGTGATTTCGCCGGATGCAGCGAGGCGTTCCGCGTCTTCCAGATCGCTCGCCAGCCCTTCAAACACCAGCGCGCCCGTTACCGCACCGCGCATCGCACCGCACATGTTTTCCCACGCGACCGGCGGCCCGGCATGCAGGATGGTGGTGCGGGTCATGCCTGGCACCACGTTAATGGCCTGGTCGAAGCCCACCAGCACCGGATGAGACTGGATAATGCGCTCCAGCGCCTGTTGGTTGGCGGCGGCGATTTTGTCGGCGAGCGTGGAGTGCGCCAGTTGATCCAATGCTTCGACCACCTGCAGATTGCCCTGCCCCGGCGGCGTCCAGTCGAGCTGCGTGACCGGCACGTGCTGTTTTTTCAGGTCGTCGCTGAACAGGGCGATGCCGACGTTGATGACGTTCAGCGGCTGGTTAAATAAGGTTTTCATCAGGCTTTCTCTCCTTTGCAGACAAATTCACGCGCCAGTAATCCGGTATTGGTACTGCTGCTGGCCCAGATCACGCCGGCGTCCGTCAGCAGCTGGCACTGCTGCGAAAGCGACGGAGTATCCAGATCGGTGCCGAGCACGTAGCCGAGGATCTCCAGCGGGCGGTTGTCCGCTTTCGCGATAGCCTGCGCCTCTTTGATGGCGTCGATCATTACCCCGACCGGGTCTTCGTGAGAGCCGAAACCGAGCACGAAATCCATCACGATCACCCCCACTTCCGGATCGCGCGCCTCTTGCAGCAGGCGGCTGATGCGGTTGGTCGGGTCGATCATCGGGTGCGGTTTGCCGTTGGTGAAGTCGTCGTCGCCAAAGTCGAGGAAGGTATGAGCCTGGCTGACGTTGAGATCGGCCAGCCGTTTGGTCGGGTCCGGCTGGATGTTGCTGTAGACGTCGTCGAATTTTTCCAGCGCCGCGAACATCGCTTCGTCGCACAAAGTGCCGCCGCAGAACAGACCGCGAATGTACTTTTGCTGCGGGGTCAGACGGGCGCGGACTTCTTCAATGAGCGGCCAGTTGAGCGGGTGCAGATCCAGCGACTCTTTTTTGATGCCAGTGAGGAGGACCGCTTTCAGGGCTGCCTCTTTGGTGCCGCGCGCGAACTGCAATCCGTCTTCATCGGCGGGCGGTTCGTTGCGCCCGAGGAAACAGACCACGACCGGTTTGCGGCAGGCGCGGGCGCGGGCCAGCACTTTTTCAGCCACTTTTGGCGCAGGCGGTTTCGAGATTAGAGCAATCACCTGGGTGGCCTCGTCGGCTTCCAGCATTTCAATGGCGTCGAGCATCATCAGGCCGCCGATTTTTTCACTCAAATCGCGCCCGCCTGTGCCGATCAACTGCGAGATCCCGCCGCCGAATTCATGAATGCGCGCGCTCAGCTCCTGGCTGCCGGTGCCCGATGCGCCGACGATGCCAATCGGCCCGCGACGTACCGCGTTGCCAAAGCACAGGGCCGCGCCATTGATAATGGCGGTGCCGCAGTCCGGGCCCATCATCAGCAGGCCTTTCTCATGCGCCAGCTGCTTAAGCGCCAGTTCGTCGTCAAGGCTGACGTTATCGGAGAAGAGCATCACGTTGAGATCGTTTTCCAGCGCCTGGCGCGCCTCGCGGGCGGCGAACAGACCGTTGACGGAGATCACCGCCAGGTTGCTGTCGGGACGATGCGTTTTGGCGCTGGCGAGCGTGGCAAAACGGGATTCGTGCGCCCCGCCGCTCTCTTTGCGGGTAAATAACGCTTCGATGGCCGCCAGAGTTTCGTCGTCAGCGGCATCGCCTTTAATCACAATCAACAGGTCGCCGTTTTTAGCGTCCTGCAGTTCTGGCGTTAATAAGCCTAAATTTTTTAATACGCCTTTATTCATTTCGGTCGCCATCGCCACAAACGCCTGGTCCACACCGGGCAATTTATTGGCTTTGGTCGAGACCGACATCAGCGAGACCGAATCAAAATAAGTGTTCTTTTTAATAACGATTTTGGTGGGCATGTTTCCTCCCGAATGCGGGCAAAAGGGGGCCGTCATCATGATGAAGTCATGATGGTAAAGGTGAAAATTTTCAGGTCAGGCAAGCCCGGAAAGGCTTGCCGAATACATTATGCGCCGGCGGCTAACAGCAGCTCGGCAATGGCGTGATAGCCTTTTTCGCGCGCCAGTTCGAGCGGGGTTTTACCGTATTTATCGGTCATGTGCGGATTGGCGCCGTGGTCGAGGAGTAATTTGACGATCTCCTGCTGTTTCGCCCCGCCGTCGTTGAGGACGATGGCTTCCAGCAGTGGCGTCCAGCCGACAAAGTTGGTGTGGTTGACGTTGATATCCGTGTGGGTCAGCAGTTCGCGGACAATCTCCACGTGACCTTTTTCGCTGGCAGGCGTGATGCCGACGCCGCCGAAACGCGACAGACGGTCGAGATCCGGCTTCGCGGGCAGAACAATGCGCAGCAGGGTTAGGTCGTTTGTCAGGCAGCTAATTAAGAACGGGTTAAAACAGGTCTGATCCTGCTGGTCGATATCCGCCCCGGCGGAAATAAGGAATTCGACGCAAGAGTAATGCTTTTTCAGGCTGGCAGTAATAATGGCGGTTCTTTTCTGGCGGTTGGTGGCGTTGATATCCACCCCTTTTTCCAGACAGGCTTTGAGCGCATCCAGATTGCCCTGCTCTGCCGCCAGCAGAAATTCAGTAACGAGTTCATTTGCAGACATATTCAGACTCCGATGTTTTCATTTCTGATGCCCTGAGAATAGCAACAGCCCCGCGATAAAAGAATCCGCTTAAATTTCATTCATCGTAAGCCGAGACATTGTTGAATCAAAATCAACAGTCGGGTCAAAACGTGCGTGGGTGCAATGTTTTTCTTATCTTTGACGCACTTTTAACGCGCTAAACGGCTTTCTGCTTATGGCTCGACACGCCTTGACTGGCGCGGCCTGAAACAAAATAACAGAAGTGTGATAGTGCTCAAATGAGTTGTAACCGCAGTGTTAAATATTGTTCAAAACTGATTGCCGTCACGGGCGATTACAAATAGATTCAACAATACTGCCGGGCGAATAAATAAGGGCGAGCCATGAATTCTATTTTTACCGAAGAGAACCTGCTGGCCTTTACCGCTGCGGCGCGCTTCGGCAGTTTCAGCAAAGCCGCCGAGGAGCTGGGCGTGACGACGTCGGCCATCAGCTACACCATCAAACGGATGGAGACCGGGCTGGACGTGGTGCTGTTTGTGCGCAATACGCGCAGCATCGAGCTGACGGAGTCCGGGTTTTACTTTTACCGTAAAGCCACCGATCTGCTGAATGACTTTCACGCCATCAAGCGCGGGATCGATACCATTTCGCAGGGCATTGAGGCGCGGGTAAGGATTTGTATTAATCAACTGTTATACACCCCGCGCCACACCGCCCGCTTATTACAGGTATTAAAAAAGCAGTTTCCGACCTGCCAGATCACCGTCACCACCGAGGTGTATAACGGCGTGTGGGATTCGATTATTAATAATCAGGCCAATATTGCGATTGGCGCGCCGGATACCCTGCTCGACGGCGGCGGGATTGATTACACGGAGATCGGCGCGATTCGCTGGGTATTCGCCATTTCTCCCCAGCATCCGCTGGCATTTTCCCCTGAGCCGATCGCCGAAAGCCAGCTGCGGCTCTATCCGAACATCATGGTCGAAGACACAGCGCATACGATCAATAAAAAGGTGGGTTGGTTGTTGCACGGACAGGAGGCGATTCTGGTGCCGGACTTTAACACCAAATGTCAGTGTCAGATCCTCGGGGAAGGGATTGGTTTTTTACCGGAGCATATGGCGCGGGAGGCGGTGGAAGAAGGTTTACTGGTGACGCGGCGGATTAATAATCCTCGCCAGGATTCCCGCATGCTGCTGGCGACGCAACATGCGGCGACCGGTCAGGTCACCCGCTGGATCAAACAGCAGTTTGGACCGCAGGGGGTACTGACCGGGATTTATAACGATTTACTGTGGCGGGATTAATCGCGGGACTGCACCCAAAAGGCGTGAATAAGCCCGGGGATGTAACCCAAAAGCGTCAGCACGATATTAATGATAAACGCCCAGCCGAAGCCTTTGCCCAGCAGCACGCCCAGCGGTGGGATAAGAATTGTAAAAACGATACGCCAGAAACCCATACTTTCTCCATACTCCATACAAGCTAA
The DNA here is from genome assembly GCF_035593345.1 of Lelliottia sp. JS-SCA-14. NCBI lineage: Bacteria > Pseudomonadati > Pseudomonadota > Gammaproteobacteria > Enterobacterales > Enterobacteriaceae > Lelliottia > Lelliottia sp. JS-SCA-14. The sequence goes on from NZ_CP141606.1 coordinate 3,702,062, forward strand.
AAAAGATCATTGTTAAAAAAGAGTTATTAACTCTAAGCGTAGCGAGTTTAGCCTGGCCTGCCATTTTGCCCGCGCGCTTTTACGCTCCTTTACCCTCTTTACAATCACTTAGGCTGGCGATTAAGGGGTATTCGGGCATGACAACTGTACCCGGCTTCCGACGTGGGCTAAGGTAAGACATACCAAAACGAGGAGATCATTATGTTTACAGTTGGAGATGTTGTGCAGCCACGTATGGGCGGCCCGAAATTGAAAATCGTTGAAGTCCATGAGGATCAGATTGTTGCCGTACAGGCAAGCAACGAGCAGGGAGAGAAGTTTACGCTGAAGGCAGCAGATGTGACGCTGTATAAAGAAGACGGCGATTTCGGCGTCTGTTGAAAGCTCAGGGCGGTGAGATACCGCCCTGATGTACCACTTAGATCAGAAAATCATCCAGTGATTGACCGTTTGCCAGCGCGTTCGCGATTGGCTTAGGCGTACGGCCCTGGCCGGTCCAGGTTTTTTCTTCACCGTTGACGTCAGTAAAACGATATTTCGCTTCACGCGCCTGACGTTTTTGCGGCTGGCTGGCGCCTTTCAGAACGTCTTTGCCCAGCAAGTCTTCCGGAGAAATACCGTCTGCTTTCATCAGCTCTAACAGCGCATTAATTTTCTGCTGCTGTTCTGCCTGCTGGCTCTGCATTTCATCTTGCTCATTACGTTTTTCTTCCGTAACGATGCGGAATTTTTCCAGCATTTCTTCAAGCACATCAATTGAGAATTCACGCGCCATTGCGCGAAGGGTACGGATATTATTAAGATTTTGTAACATTGAAGACATATTACTGAAGACCTTTTATGAGTTGATTCAATGAGCAATAGTTCAATATGGTAATCCACTTTACTTTGAATATCCATTAATTTCCTCCCTGACTTTTATTGAGGATATTCAAAAATATTTATTTAATTATCGTTACCTTTATTTGCACTCCTCGCAAAATTGCATTTAGTTTATCGCCCCGTTTCTATTTCAAAACGGCGTTCGTCGTGTGATTCTTCGCCCGTCACTTCTTCATTTCTGAATAATCATTCACCTGCGCGGCATAACAACACAAAAACCAATGTCAGAATAATTCACCACAAAATGCGCTTTGGAAGCAGATTCTTCACCACAAGCTCACTTTTCATTCTGCGGGAAGGAGAGTCTGCTGAACGCCAGTTTCGTGCGGTTGAACCCTCATTGATAAAACAAACTTAACATATTGATTTTAAAAACTGTTTACAGGTGTAAAACAGAAAATGCCGAGGGTTGCAGAAAGGAACTCTGTTTAGAGCATTTTGTGGACAAAACGCCATTAAATAAAAATTAATCACTCATTGTGACTTTCAAAGCAGAGAGATACTCTATACACGCTCAAGAAAGCAACCTAAAGCACCAATCGCTGCGGGTAAAATCTCTGTTTTGTGTTTATCTCAAGGAGTTCGGACATGTTCTCACCGCAGTCTCGCCTGCGCCATGCAGTTGCAGACACTTTCGCGATGGTTGTCTACTGTTCCGTAGTGAACATGCTGATCGAGATATTCCTCTCCGGAATGTCTTTTGAGCAGTCCCTTTCTTCCAGACTGGTGGCGATCCCGGTTAACATTCTTATTGCATGGCCGTACGGTTTTTACCGCGATGCGGTGATGCGCGTGGCGCGCCGTTTTAGCCCGTCTGGCTGGATGAAAAACCTGGCGGACGTGCTGGCGTATGTCACCTTCCAGTCCCCGGTGTATGTGGCGATTTTGCTGACCGTTGGCGCAGACTGGCATCAGATTGCCGCTGCCGTCAGCTCGAATATTGTGGTGTCGATGTTGATGGGTGCCGTCTACGGCTACTTCCTCGACTACTGCCGCCGCCTGTTTAAAGTCAGCCAGTATCATCAGTCTCAGGCGTAACGTGCTGCGACTGGCCGCTGCCAGTCGCGTGTTTACTGCGGTTCGCCAAACAAACCTGTCAGAAATCTCTCCAGCGCCATGCGGGAGCTAAAACCATGCGGAATGCCGTAATGCTGGTGCCGTTCTCCGGCTAAATAGAGCGGAAATTCCTGATAGTGATCGCAAGTTTTGATATCCGTGGCCGGCTCAGCAAACGACAAACTGCGGTCTTTCAGCGTGGGGTGAATAATCAGCGCAGTGCGTCCCATTCGGGCTTCACGGTTAACGTAAACATAATTATCGCCGCGGCGATATCCGTATGTTTTCTGTGTCACTGCATCCATGATGAAACCCGCTTTTTCAAGAACGCGCGCCACCTCATCGGGTCGTAAATACATATTTTATCCTCGTTATCTTTTCCTGCGGGCCAACCTTACAATATTCAGCATTAGCAACGCTTTCAGATAAATCCATAAAGGCTCCGATAAGTCGTGACTCGCTTCAGATATTAAAAACCTGGACTAAACTGTGTGTGAACGCAAAATTATGGAGGATCGTATGTTTAACAGACCGAACCGAAACGATATTAATGACGACGCTCAGGATATTCGTAACGATGTCAGCCAATTAGCAGACACACTGGAAGATGTTTTGAAATCCTGGGGCTCTGATGCGAAGGACGAGGCGGATGTCGCCAGGCGTAAGGCTCAGTCTCTGCTGCGTGAAACCCGCGCCCGGATGCATGGCCGCTCGCGCACCACGCAGGCCGCCTGCGATGCCATTGGCTGTGCCAATACGTTCATTCGCGAAAAACCGCTGTATGCCGTGGGGACCGTCGCCGCGGTGGGGATTTTTATCGGTGCGTTACTGACGCTGCGTAAATAGTCCTTAAAGCGTGATTCGTTGACCCTCGTTCGCTCCGGCGTTCGGGGGTTTTTATTTTTCGCTCAAAAAAAGCACCGCAAACCGCGTACAGCCTGCCCCTCCTCGCTGCGTTCATCATCGAGGCTAAATCAATCGTTAAATCCCATATCTTGTATGGTTGAAACTTACATCAACTACATCTAGTATTCCTTTTGACAAGACACACACAACCTGACGCGTTCATTCGCGCCGCTCCCTCATTCTAAATGGAAATACGAATCATGAGCATTACTATTTACACTCGTAACGACTGTGTTCAGTGCCACGCCACCAAACGTGCAATGGAAAGCCGCGGCGTCGAGTTTGAGATGGTGAATGTGGACTTACAGCCCGATGCGGCAGATACCCTGCGCGCACAAGGATTTCGTCAGCTTCCGGTGGTGATCGCCGGGGAAACCAGCTGGTCAGGCTTTCGCCCGGACATGATTAACCGCCTGCAAACTCAGGCCGCCAGCGCATGAGTCTGATCGTCTACTTCTCCAGCAGCTCGGAAAACACGCTGCGCTTTATTGAGCGCGTCGGGCTGCCCGCGGTGCGTATTCCGCTTAACGAGCGCGAGCGGATTCAGGTAGACGAACCTTACATTCTGGTGGTCCCCAGCTACGGCGGCGGTGGAACGGCGGGCGCGGTGCCCCGCCAGGCGATCCGCTTTCTGAACGATCCCCATAACCGGGCGCTGATTCGCGGTGTGATCGCGGCAGGTAATCGCAACTTTGGCGATGCTTTCTGTCGCGCCGGGGATGTTATCTCGCAAAAGTGCGGCGTGCCGTATCTCTATCGTTTTGAACTGATGGGGACACAGCAGGACGTAGAGAACGTGCGTAAAGGAGTGAATGAATTTTGGCAACGACAACCGCAGAACGCGTAATGCAGGGATCGACGGATTACCATGCCCTGAACGCCATGCTGAACCTCTACGATCGTGAGGGGCATATTCAGTTTGGCAAAGACCACGAGGCGGTCGACGCCTTTTTCGCCGCCCACGTTCGGCCAAACACAGTGCCGTTTGCCAGCCAGCAGGCGCGGCTCGACTACCTGGTCAACGAGGGTTATTACGAAGAACGCGTGCTGACGCGCTACGACCGCGCTTTCGTGGTGAGCCTGTTTGAACGCGCCCACACCAGCGGTTTTCGTTTTCAGACTTTCCTCGGGGCCTGGAAGTATTACACCAGCTACACGCTCAAAACCTTCGACGGCAAACGCTATCTGGAAAGTTTTGAAGACCGCGTCTGCATGGTCGCCCTAACCCTCGCCCAGGGCGACGAAGCGCTGGCGCAGCAGCTGACGGATGAGATCCTCTCCGGGCGTTTCCAGCCTGCGACACCGACGTTCCTCAACTGTGGCAAAGCCCAGCGCGGCGAGCTGGTCTCCTGCTTCCTGCTGCGCATCGAAGACAATATGGAGTCGATTGGCCGCGCGGTGAACTCGGCGCTGCAGCTCTCCAAGCGCGGCGGCGGCGTGGCGTTTTTGCTGTCGAACCTGCGGGAATCCGGCGCGCCGATCAAGCGCATTGAGAACCAGTCTTCGGGCGTGATCCCGGTGATGAAAATGCTGGAAGATGCGTTTTCCTACGCTAACCAGCTGGGGGCGCGTCAGGGCGCGGGCGCGGTCTATCTCCACGCCCATCACCCGGACATCCTGCGTTTTCTTGATACCAAGCGCGAAAACGCCGACGAAAAAATCCGCATCAAAACTCTTTCGCTTGGCGTGGTGATCCCGGATATCACCTTCCAGCTGGCGAAAGAGAATGCCGGGATGGCCCTCTTCTCCCCGTACGATATCGAGCGCATCTACGGCAAGCCCTTCGGTGACGTGGCAATTAGCGAGCTGTACGACGAACTGGTCGCTGATGACCGCATTCGAAAAAAATACATCAACGCCCGCGACTTCTTCCAGACTCTGGCCGAGATCCAGTTTGAGTCCGGCTATCCGTACATCATGTATGAAGATACGGTGAACCGCGCCAACCCAATTGCCGGGCGCATCAACATGAGCAACCTGTGCTCGGAGATTTTGCAGGTTAACAGCGCGTCTACTTACGACGAGAACCTGGACTACGCCGAGACTGGCAAGGATATCTCCTGCAATCTCGGCTCGCTGAATATTGCCCACACCATGGATTCGCCGGATTTTGGCCGTACCGTGGAGACCGCTATTCGCGGACTGACGGCGGTATCGGACATGAGCCACATCCGCAGCGTGCCGTCGATTGAAGTCGGGAATGCCGCGTCCCACGCCATCGGGCTGGGGCAGATGAACCTGCACGGCTATCTGGCGCGGGAAGGTATCGCCTACGGTAGCCCGGAGGGGCTGGATTTCACCAACCTCTATTTCTACACCATCACCTGGCACGCCCTGCATACCTCGATGATGCTGGCCCGCGAGCGCAAACAGCGTTTCGCCGGATTCGAGCAATCGCGCTACGCCAGCGGGGAGTATTTTAATCAGTATCTGGAAAGCGACTGGCAGCCGAAAACCGACAAAGTGCGCGCGCTGTTTGCCCGCGCCGGAGTCCATCTCCCGACGCGTGAGATGTGGCAGCAGCTGCGCGCCGACGTGATGCAGTACGGCATCTACAACCAGAATCTGCAGGCGGTCCCGCCGACCGGATCGATTTCCTATATCAACCACGCGACGTCGAGCATTCATCCGATCGTCTCGAAAATTGAGATCCGCAAGGAAGGCAAAACCGGGCGCGTGTACTACCCCGCGCCGTTTATGACCAACGAGAATCTGGCGCTGTATCAGGATGCCTATGAGATCGGCCCGGAGAAGATTATTGATACCTACGCCGAGGCCACGCGCCATGTGGATCAGGGGTTGTCCCTGACGCTGTTCTTCCCTGATACCGCCACCACGCGGGATATCAACCGAGCGCAGATCTACGCCTGGAAAAAAGGGATCAAAACCCTGTACTACATTCGCCTGCGTCAGCTTGCGCTGGAAGGCACCGAAATTGAAGGCTGCGTGTCCTGCGCGCTGTAAGGAGAAAGGATGAAACTGTCACGCGTCAGTGCCGTTAACTGGAATAAGATCCAGGACGATAAAGATCTGGAGGTGTGGAACCGCCTGACCAGCAACTTCTGGCTACCGGAAAAGGTACCACTCTCCAACGATATTCCGGCGTGGGCGACGCTCAGCCACGCCGAGCAGCAGCTGACCATCCGCGTGTTCACCGGGCTCACGCTGCTCGACACCATTCAGAATACCGTCGGTGCCCCGGCGCTGATGGCCGATTCGCTGACCCCGCACGAAGAGGCGGTGATGTCGAATATCAGCTTTATGGAGGCGGTCCACGCCCGCTCGTACAGCTCGATTTTCTCGACGCTGTGCCAGACCAAAGATGTCGATGCGGCCTATACATGGAGCGAAGAGAGCGCCTCGCTCCAGCGCAAAGCCCAGCTGGTGCTGGAGTATTATCAGGCCGATGAGCCGCTGAAGAAGAAAATCGCCAGCGTGTTTCTGGAATCCTTCCTCTTCTATTCAGGCTTCTGGCTGCCGATGTACTGGTCGAGCCGCGGCAAGCTCACCAATACCGCCGATTTGATTCGCCTGATCATTCGCGATGAAGCGGTACACGGGTATTACATCGGATATAAGTATCAGAAAGGGCTGGAGAAAATTAGCGAAGAGAAGCGCGAAGAGCTGAAAGGTTTTGCCCTTGATTTGCTGATGGATCTCTACGATAACGAGCTGAGCTACACCGAAGAGCTGTATGCGGGCACCGGCTGGGAGGAGGATGTGAAAGCCTTCCTCTGCTACAACGCCAACAAAGCGCTGATGAATCTCGGCTACGAGGCGCTGTTCCCGCCGGAAATGGCGGAGGTGAACCCGGCGATTCTGGCGGCGCTCTCGCCGAATGCCGACGAAAACCACGACTTCTTCTCGGGCTCCGGGTCGTCTTACGTGATGGGTAAGGCGGTGGAGACGGAGGATGAGGACTGGGATTTTTAGCGCGGCGTTGTCCCCTCACCCTAACCCTCTCCCCAAAGGGGAGAGGGGATCGCTCGGTGCGGTCTTTTCTCCCTCGCCCCTTTGGGGAGAGGGGAAAATAACGAATCTGAATTTAATATAAATTCCACTTCCTCCCCCACAAATATCCCCCATCATCTATACTGTAATTCCAGCGTCATATTCTCCTGAATTATTCCGATTCAGAAGAAATTCCCCGACCGCGCGGCAAAAATCTCAGAAAAATTCAACACCCGCTCAGCCCTTTCCTCATGGGAAATTCAGCCGTTTCGCTAACGGCAAAATTCGTGCCATAAGCGGCGCAAGGGTTGTCTCAGATTCTCAGTATGTTAGGGTATGGCCAGTTCATTATTTTTAATGGTATTCATATCGACGCAATCAAATAACGGGAATATTTCTATTGCATGGCAATTAAATTAGAAGTTAAAAATCTATATAAAGTATTTGGCGAGCATCCGCAGCGCGCGTTCAAATATATTGAAAAAGGACTTTCAAAAGAACAAATCCTGGAGAAAACAGGATTATCCCTTGGCGTTAAAGACGCCAGTCTGGCAATTGAAGAAGGCGAGATTTTCGTCATCATGGGATTATCCGGTTCGGGTAAATCGACCATGGTTCGCCTTCTCAATCGCCTGATTGAACCCACCCGCGGACAGGTGCTGATTGATGGCGAAGACATCGCCAAAATATCTGACGCCGAGCTTCGTGAGGTGCGCAGGAAAAAGATAGCGATGGTCTTTCAGTCATTCGCGCTAATGCCACATATGACGGTACTGGATAATACCGCTTTCGGTATGGAATTAGCGGGAATCCCTGCGGCGATTCGTCAGGAAAAAGCGCTGGATGCATTACGTCAGGTGGGGCTGGAAAATTATGCCCACGGCTATCCGGATGAACTTTCTGGCGGGATGCGCCAGCGCGTCGGTTTAGCCCGCGCATTAGCCATCAATCCCGATATTTTATTAATGGATGAAGCCTTCTCGGCGCTCGATCCATTAATTCGTACCGAGATGCAGGATGAGCTGGTAAAACTGCAGGCAAAACATCAGCGAACCGTGGTCTTTATTTCCCACGATCTCGATGAAGCGATGCGTATTGGCGATCGTATTGCCATTATGCAAAACGGCGAAGTGGTGCAGGTCGGTACACCGGATGAAATTCTGAATAATCCGGCCAATGATTATGTTCGTACCTTCTTCCGCGGCGTGGATATTAGCCAGGTGTTTAGCGCCAAGGATATTTCCCGACGTGCGCTGGACGGCATTATTCGTCGCACCCCAGGTTTTGGCCCGCGTTCGGCGCTCAAACTGTTGCAGGATGAAGACCGCGAATATGGCTATGTCATTGAACGCGGGAATAAATTTGTGGGCATTGTCTCCATCGACTCTCTGAAAAAAGCGCTTAGCGAAAACCAGGGAATCGATGCGGCGTTACTCGACGCTCCGCTTGCCGTGGACGCGGAAACGCCGCTCAGCGAGTTGCTCTCTCACGTCGGCCAGGCACCCTGCGCGGTTCCGGTTGTCGGGGAAGAACAACAATACGTCGGCATCATTTCAAAACGCATGTTGCTGCAGGCTTTAGATCGCGAGGGGGCAAACAATGGCTGATCAATCAAACCCGTGGGGAACCACAGAAGCGGCGGATAGCGCCGCACAATCGGCAGATGCGTGGGGCACTTCCGCACCTGCGCCCGCTGACGGCGGCGGTACGGCAGACTGGCTCACCAGCGCGCCCGCTCCGGCACCGGAACATTTCAATATCATGGACCCGTTCCATAAAACCCTGATCCCGCTCGACAGCTGGGTGACCGAGGGCATCGACTGGGTGGTGACCCACTTCCGTCCGGTGTTCCAGGGCATTCGTGTCCCGGTGGATTACATCCTGAACGGCTTCCAGCAGATGATGCTCGGCATGCCCGCGCCTGTCGCTATCGCCCTGTTCGCCCTGATTGCGTGGCAGTTCGGCAGCGCAGGGATGGGTATCGCCACGCTGATTTCACTGATTGTGATTGGCGCGATCGGTGCCTGGTCTCAGGCCATGATCACTCTGGCGCTGGTCCTCACCGCCCTGCTGTTCTGCGTGGTGATCGGCCTGCCGATGGGGATCTGGCTGGCGCGCAGTCCGAGGGCGGCGAAAATTATTCGTCCGTTACTGGATGCGATGCAGACCACACCGGCGTTTGTCTATCTGGTGCCGATTGTCATGCTGTTCGGGATCGGGAACGTGCCGGGTGTGGTCGTGACCATTATCTTCGCCCTGCCGCCGATCATCCGTCTGACCATTCTGGGGATTAACCAGGTGCCGGCCGATCTGATCGAAGCCTCGCGCTCGTTCGGTGCCAGCCCGCGCCAGATGCTGTTCAAAGTGCAGCTCCCGCTCGCGATGCCGACCATTATGGCGGGTGTGAACCAGACGCTGATGCTCGCCCTGTCGATGGTGGTGATCGCCTCGATGATCGCCGTGGGTGGACTCGGTCAGATGGTTCTGCGCGGGATCGGTCGTCTCGATATGGGGCTGGCCACCGTGGGCGGCGTCGGGATCGTGATCCTCGCCATTATTCTTGACCGCCTGACTCAGGCTGTCGGTCGTGACTCACGCAGTCGCGGCAACCGCCGCTGGTACAGCACCGGCCCGGTCGGGTTGTTAACCCGTCCATTCATTAAATAAGGAACAACGATGCGACATAACATCCTTTTTGCCACAGCGTTTGCCACCCTTGTCTCCACCAGCGCATTCGCCGCTGATCTGCCGGGCAAAGGCATGACCGTTCAACCGGTTCAGAGCACTATTTCGGAAGAGTCCTTCCAGACCCTTCTCGTCAGCCGCGCGCTGGAGAAGCTGGGCTACACGGTGAATAAGCCGAGCGAAGTGGATTACAACGTGGGTTACACCTCGATTGCCTCTGGCGATGCCACCTTTACCGCCGTGAACTGGCAGCCTCTGCATGATGATATGTATGCCGCAGCGGGCGGGAGTAAGAAGTTTTACCGCGAAGGCACCTTCGTGACCGGTGCGGCGCAGGGTTATTTGGTCGACAAAAAAACCGCCGATAAATATCACATCACCAACGTTGAGCAGTTGAAAGATCCGAAGATCGCCAAACTGTTCGACACCAACGGTGACGGCAAAGCCGACATGATGGGCTGTTCGCCGGGCTGGGGCTGTGAAGCGGTGATTAATCACCAGAACAAAGCCTTCGATCTGGAGAAGACCGTCGACGTCAGCCACGGGAACTACTCCGCAATGATGGCCGATACCATCGCCCGCTTTAAAGAAGGCAAACCGGTGATCTACTACACCTGGACGCCGTACTGGGTGAGCGACGTGCTGAAACCGGGTAAAGATGTGGTCTGGCTGCAGGTGCCATTCTCGTCTCTGCCAGGCGAACAGAAGGACATCGATACCAAACTGCCGAACGGCATGAACTACGGGTTCCCGGTGAACACCATGCACATCGTCGCCAACAAAGCCTGGGCTGAGAAAAACCCGGCGGCAGCGAAACTGTTCTCGGTGATGAAACTGCCCCTGGCGGATATCAACGCGCAGAACGCGATGATGCACGAAGGCAAATCGTCTGAAGCGGATGTTCAGGGTCACGTTGACGGCTGGATCAAAGCCCACCAGCAGCAGTTCGACGGCTGGGTGAATGAGGCGCTGAGCGCGCAGAAGTAAGGTTTTCCCCTCTTCCAAAGGGAGAGGGGGATTAGGTTCCCTCTCCCCGTGGGAGAGGGTTAGGGTGAGGGCATCAGGCCGCACAATCTCACCCTCCCAACCCTAAACCGCACAAACCACCACGCAACAAATCCCCAACATTCACATTCATCCGTTATGATGGTTTCTGAAAAAATAATCACTTAACTTACGATTGTTGAACCCCATGACAAAAACATCTCAAGGGCTTAGCCCGGCACTTATTCTGCTCATGTCCGTGGCAACCGGCCTGGCGGTGGCCAGTAACTACTATGCGCAGCCCCTGCTCGACACTATCGCCCGCGCCTTTTCTCTCTCGGCCAGTTCAGCCGGATTTATTGTCACCGCCGCCCAGCTTGGCTATGCCGCGGGGCTGCTGTTCCTCGTGCCGCTGGGCGATATGTTTGAACGCCGCAGATTAATCGTCTCGATGACGCTGCTGGCCGCAGGCGGGATGTTGATCACCGCCTCCAGCCAGTCGCTGGGGATGATGATCCTCGGTACGGCCCTGACCGGGCTGTTCTCGGTGGTGGCGCAAATCCTCGTCCCGCTGGCCGCCACCCTCGCGGCTCCGGAAAAGCGCGGGAAAGTCGTTGGCACGATCATGAGCGGCCTGCTGCTGGGGATTTTGCTGGCGCGTACCGTGGCCGGGCTGCTGGCGAGTCTCGGCGGCTGGCGGACGGTCTACTGGGTCGCCAGCGTGTTAATGGTGGTGATGGCCTTTGCCCTGTGGCGCGGCCTACCAAAAGTGAAGCAGGAAAACCATCTCAACTATCCTCAGCTTCTCGGTTCGGTTTTCAGCCTGTTCACCCAGGATAAACTCCTGCGCACCCGCGCGCTGCTGGGCTGTTTCACTTTTGCCAACTTCAGCATTTTGTGGACCTCGATGGCCTTCCTGCTGGCCTCACCGCCATTCAACTATTCCGAAGGGGTGATTGGCCTGTTCGGTCTTGCGGGTGCGGCCGGTGCGCTGGGGGCACGTCCTGCCGGGGGGCTGGCGGATAAAGGTAAATCCCATCTGACGACGTCTGCCGGGCTGGTCCTGCTGCTGCTCTCGTGGGCGGCAATCTGGTACGGGCATATCTCGGTGCTGTCGCTGATTGTCGGAATTCTGGTTCTCGACCTGACGGTTCAGGGCGTGCATATCACCAACCAGACGGTGATCTACCGGGTGAAACCTGAGGCGCGTAACCGCCTGACCGCCGGTTACATGACCAGCTACTTTATTGGCGGTGCGGCGGGCTCGCTGATTTCAGCTTCCGCGTGGCAGCACGCGGGCTGGACGGGGGTTTGCGTGGTGGGTACGGTTGTCGCCGCCATCAACCTGCTCATCTGGTGGCGCGGATATCACCAGCAGGAAGCCATTATCTAAGCTTTACATCGGTTTGGGGCGACTTAGGGTGTTAAGCAGCCCCACACTCTGTTAAGGTGAGCGTAATTATTTATCCCAGAAATTTTACTGTGGGTGACATATTAGATTACCGCATGAAAAGTTTAGACCTGGTGGCTTCACCACTCCCCTGCAGATCGCTGACATCTCCATCCCGTTTGAAACTTCATGCTGTTTCGCATCACCCGACCCCGTCTTTCATGGGCGTTTGCCCTTCCTTTTCTGTGCTTACCGGGTCACGGACTCACCCGGCACTTTCTGACAGTGATATCAGTTTGGCGGATATAACCGCACAAATAATTCATTTACATTATTTGTCACTGTCGTTACTATATCGACTGTAATTAATGAGGTCATACCCAAATGGATAGTTCGTTTACGCCCATTGAACAAATGCTTAAATTTCGCGCCAGTCGTTATGAGGACTTCCCTTATCAGGAGATCCTGTTAACCCGCCTGTGCATGCACATGCAGGGTAAACTGCTGGATAACCGCAATAAGATGCTGAAAGCTCAAGGGATTAACGAGACGTTGTTTATGGCGTTGATTACCCTGGAGTCTCAGGAAGATCACAGCATTCAGCCTTCGGAGCTGAGCTGCGCGCTGGGTTCGTCCCGTACCAACGCGACCCGCATCGCCGATGAGCTGGAAAAACGCGGCTGGATTGAGCGCCGTGAAAGCGACAACGACCGCCGTTGTCTGCATCTGCAATTGACCGACAAAGGTCACGAATTCCTGCGCGGGGTGCTTCCACCTCAGCACAACTGTCTGCATCAACTTTGGTCTGCCCTGAGCACCACCGAACGCGATCAGCTCGAGCACATCACTCGCAAGCTTCTCACCCGTCTGGATCAGATGGATGAAGAAGGCGCCATTCTTGAGGCGCTGAGCTAACGCGACGACACGCTCAACCATCCAGATTTAATAAAAAAATTGATAGGCCAGCACGTCACACTGCTGGCCTTTCTGACAACAGGTCGGCTCAGCCGATGTGAAAATAAGAAGATCGTGGAGAACTACAATGAGCGCAAATGCGGAGAACACTCCCCCGCAGCAACCGGTCAACACTAAGAAAGGCAAACGCAAGAGCGCCCTTCTGCTGCTGACTTTGCTCTTTATTATTATTGCCGTGGCATATGGGATCTATTGGTTTTTAGTACTGCGTCATATTGAAGAAACCGATGACGCATACGTGGCAGGGAACCAGGTTCAGATTATGGCGCAGGTGTCGGGCAGCGTGACGAAAGTCTGGGCTGACAATACCGACTTTGTGCAGAAAGGGGATGTGCTGGTCACGCTCGATCCGACCGATGCCCAGCAGGCGTTTGAAAAAGCGCAGACTCAGCTGGCCGCCAGCGTGCGTCAAACCCGCCAGTCGATGATCAACAGCAAACAGCTGCAGGCGAGCATCGACGTGCAGAAAACCGCACTGGCTCAGGCCCAGAGCGACCTCAACCGTCGCGTGCCGCTCGGCACCGCCAACCTGATTGGCCGTGAAGAGCTGCAACACGCCCGTGACGCCGTGGCCAGCGCGCAGGCGCAGCTCGACGTGGCGATCCAGCAGTACAACGCCAATCAGGCGATGATTCTGGGCACCAATCTGGAAGAACAGCCTGCCGTGAAACAGTCGGCAACCGAAGTGCGTAACGCATGGCTCGCCCTGCAGCGTACCAAGATTGTCAGCCCGATGACCGGCTATGTTTCGCGCCGCTCCGTTCAGCCTGGCGCCCAGATAAGCCCGACAACGCCGCTGATGGCGGTGGTTCCGGCCTCCAATCTGTGGGTGGATGCGAACTTCAAAGAGACGCAGCTGGCCCACATGCGTATTGGCCAGACCGCGACTATCGTCAGTGATATCTACGGCGATGACGTGAAGTACACCGGTAAAGTGGTCGGTCTGGATATGGGGACCGGCAGTGCCTTCTCCCTGCTGCCTGCGCAGAACGCCACCGGGAACTGGATCAAAGTGGTTCAGCGTCTACCTGTGCGTATCGAACTGGATGGCAAACAGCTCACCGATCACCCGCTGCGCATCGGTCTGTCGACCCTCGTCACCGTGGATACCGCTAATCGCGACGGTCAGATGCTGGCGAACCAGGTTCGCACTCATCCGGCCTATGAAAGCAACGCCCGTGAAATCAGCCTTGATCCGGTCAACAAGCTGATTGACGACATCGTGAAAGCGAACGCCGGTTAATCCGAAGGTGAGCGGTATGCAACAGCAAAAACCGCTGGAGGGGGCGCAGCTGGTCATTATGACCATTGCGCTGTCGCTGGCGACATTCATGCAGGTGCTGGACTCCACCATCGCAAACGTGGCGATCCCGACCATCGCCGGTAACCTCGGCTCATCCCTGAGCCAGGGGACCTGGGTGATCACCTCGTTTGGGGTCGCGAATGCGATCTCCATTCCGATTACCGGCTGGCTGGCGAAGCGCGTCGGGGAAGTTCGGCTGTTCCTGTGGTCAACGGTGTTGTTCGTCATCGCCTCCTGGGCGTGTGGCATGTCCAACAGCCTGACGATGCTGATCTTCTTCCGCGTGATCCAGGGGATTGTGGCCGGGCCGTTAATCCCGCTGTCGCAAAGTCTGCTGCTGAATAACTACCCGCCCGCCAAGCGCTCTATCGCGCTTGCGCTGTGGTCAATGACGGTGATTGTCGCCCCGATTTGCGGGCCGATTCTCGGCGGGTATATCAGCGATAACTACCACTGGGGCTGGATCTTCTTCATCAACGTACCAATCGGTGCAGCGGTGGTGTTGATGACGCTGCAGTCGTTGCGCGGTCGGGAAACCAAAACCGAACAGCGGCGTATCGACGGCGTGGGACTGGCGCTGCTGGTGCTAGGGATTGGTAGCCTGCAGATTATGCTCGACCGGGGTAAAGAGCTGGACTGGTTTGCCTCGCAGGAGATTATCGTGCTCACCGTCGTCGCGGTGGTGGCGATCAGCTTCCTGATTGTCTGGGAGCTGACGGACGATAACCCGATCGTCGATCTCTCGCTCTTCAAGTCGCGAAACTTCACCATCGGCTGCCTGTGTATCAGTCTCGCCTATATGCTCTACTTCGGCGCGATCGTTCTGCTGCCGCAGCTGTTGCAGGAGGTATACGGCTACACCGCAACCTGGGCGGGTCTGGCCTCTGCGCCAGTCGGTCTGATTCCGGTCCTGCTGTCGCCGATTATTGGTCGCTTTGCCCATAAGCTCGACATGCGTCGACTGGTCACATTCAGCTTTATTATGTATGCGGTGTGCTTCTACTGGCGTGCGTATACGTTCGAACCGGGAATGGACTTTGGCGCGTCCGCGTGGCCGCAGTTTATTCAGGGCTTTGCCGTGGCGTGCTTCTTTATGCCACTCACCACCATCACCCTGTCGGGACTTCCGCCAGAGCGAATGGCGGCGGCATCGAGTCTGTCGAACTTCACCCGTACGCTGGCGGGCTCCATCGGGACGTCGATTACCACGACGCTGTGGACGAACCGCGAGTCGTTGCATCACGCGCAGTTGACCGAGTCGGTGAACGCCTTCAACCCGAATGCCCAGCAGATGTATTCCCAGCTGGAAGGTATGGGGATGACGGAGCAGCAGGCGTCGGGCTGGATTGCCCAGCAGATCACCAACCAGGGGCTGATTATCTCTGCCAACGAGATTTTCTGGTTCTCCGCAGGGATATTTATCCTGCTGCTGGGGCTGATCTGGTTTGCCAAACCGCCGTTCGGCGCGGGCGGTGGCGGCGGTGGCGCGCACTAACCTGGCGCCTCGCCGGAAAAGTTGTCCGTTTCGCGACAGCTTCTGTCAGTTCTGATAAAGCAGCGCTCCTGAAATCGCTTCACGATAGTGAAAAGACAACAGGAGCGCATCATGCTGAAACACCCCGCACAAAAATATCAACCTTATCCCCCGATCTCCCTGCCCGACCGCCGCTGGCCGGAGCAACGTATCACCCATGCTCCACGCTGGCTCTCCACCGATTTGCGCGACGGGAATCAGGCGCTGGCCGAGCCGATGGACATCGCGCGCAAGCTGCAGTTCTGGGAGTTACTCCTCGGCTGCGGTTTTAAAGAGATCGAAGTCGCCTTCCCGTCCGCCTCGCAGACCGATTTCAATTTTGTTCGCCAGCTCATTGAAGAAAATCGTATTCCCGACGATGTCACTATTCAGGTGCTCACCCAGGCGCGGGAAGATTTGATTGTCCGCACCTTCGAATCATTGCGCGGCGCGAAACGGGCGACCATCCATCTGTACAACGCCACCGCCCCGCTGTTCCGCCGCCTGGTGTTTGGCATGGATAAGGCGCAGATTGTTGAGCTCGCCGTGCGCTCGACGCGCCAGATCCGCACCTTGTGCGAGGAGAACCCGGACACACTCTGGCAGTACGAATACTCCCCGGAAACCTTCTGTTTTACCGAACCGGAATTTGCGCTGGAGATTTGCGAAGCCGTCGCGGAGATCTGGCAGCCGTGCGCCGAGCGGCCGATGATCCTCAACCTGCCTGCCACCGTGGAAGTCAGCACGCCGAATGTTTACGCTGATCAGATTGAGTATTTTTGTCGTCACTTTAGCCGCCGGAGCGAGGTGTGTATTAGCGTTCACCCGCATAACGATCGCGGCACGGGTGTCGCCAGCGCGGAGCTGGCGGTGATGGCGGGAGCCGACCGCGTGGAAGGTTGCCTGTTCGGTAACGGCGAGCGCACGGGGAATGTCTGCCTGGTGACGCTGGCGATGAATTTGTACAGCCAGGGCGTGAGCCCCCGTCTGGATTTCAGCAACATGACGCAGGCGGTTGAGGTGGTGGAGAGCTGCAATCAGCTGCCCGTTCACCCGCGCCATCCATGGGCGGGCAGTCTGGCGTATACCGCCTTTTCCGGCTCCCATCAGGATGCGATTAAAAAAGGCTTTGATGCCCGTCAACCGGACGAGCGCTGGGAGATGCCCTATCTGCCCGTCGATCCGCAGGATATCGGCTGCTCCTATGAAGCGGTGATCCGGGTGAACAGCCAGTCGGGCAAAAGCGGCAGCGCGTGGCTGATCGAGCAAAACCACGGACTCAAACTGCCCCGCGCCCTGCAGCAGGATTTCAGCCAGCACGTGCAGCAGGAGACCGACAGCCACGGCAAAGAGATGACGCAAAACGCCCTGTGGCAGCTGTTCCGCGCGCGTTACGGCCTGGTAGCGACGCCGCATTTTGCCCTGCAAAGTTACCGGAGCGAGAGCCAGCAGGACGGCCAGCAGCGCCTGACCGCGACTGTCGCCGTCGAGGGCGGTACGCGTCAGCTTGAGGGTCAGGGGAATGGTCTGTTATCGGCGGCGGCCAGCGGAATCAGTCGCTGGCTGAACACGCCGTTTGTGATTAAGGATTATCACGAGCACTCGCTGGGGGCGCGCAGCGACAGCCGTTCGGTGGCGTACATTCGCTGTCTGTTCCAGGACGGCAGCAGCCGCTGGGGTGTCGGGATTGATAACGACGTAGCGCGCGCCTCGCTTCAGGCGTTGCTCAACGCCGTCGGCTAAGCATTCCTGAAATAGTCGCTGGGTGAGATCCCCATCACCCGGCGAAACATCGCCGTGAACGCGCTGTGGCTGCCGTAGCCCAGATCGAGCGCCACGCGCAGGACCGGCTGGCCCTGCGCCAGCCGAACCAGCGCCTCCAGCAGGCGCGCCCGCCGCGTCCATTCTCCGAAACTTAATCCGGTTTGCTGCTGAAAATGACGGTTCAGGGTGCGCTCGCTCATGCTGGTGAGGCTCGCGGCCTGCGCGCTGCTCCAGTGATTTTCCGGCGCACTGCGGATCTGCTGACACAGCTGGCGCAGCACGTCCGTTCCCGGTTCAGGCAAGCAGAATGGCAGTACCGGCATCAGGCGGATTTCATCAAGGATCAGCTCATAGATGCGCTCATGGCGACTGCCGGGGGAATACGATTCGGGGAGATCAAAGGCGCTGACGATCAGTTCCCGCAGTAAAGGGGAGATCTGGACGATCTGGCATGACGCGGGCAGATCGGCGCGGGCCAGGGGATCGATAAACAGCGTTCGTGCCGCAACGTTGCCGGTGATGCGTATCGCGTGCGGCGTCCCGGCGGGCAGCCAGACGCCGCGCCCGGGTGGCACGACCCAACATCCGGCCGCCGTATCAACGCGCACCACGCCGCTCAGGCTGTGCAGCAGCTGGGCGCAGTCGTGCTGGTGCCAGGGCTCGCTGTCGCCATTTTGATAATCATGGGCGAAAGGAACCAGCGGGCGATGGGCAAAGGAGAACGTTGAGGTTGTGGTCATAGGGTTTCGCAGGAGGGAGGCGTGGGTTCCGTGCGGTGTTTGTGCCGGGTGGCGGCTGCGCCTTACCCGGCCTACGGGTTCGGCGCGGGATTCGGGCCGTTGTAGGCCCGGTAAGCGCAGCGCCACCGGGCATCGGCTGGCACCCTGCTAGATGTGCAATTCCTGCAGCTTTTCTTTCGGCAGCGCCAGCTCTTCGTTGCTGTTCACGCGAACGTCACGATCGATGATGTGACGCGCGATCTCCTGCGCCTCTTCCAGAGAGTGCATCTGATAAGTGCCGCACTGGTAGATGTTCAGCTCAGGGATCTGGTTCTGCTCTTTCACTTTCAGCACGTCGGCCATCGCCGCTTTCCAGGCATCCGCCACGCGCGTTTCATCTGGCTGACCAATCAGGCTCATGTAGAAACCGGTACGGCAGCCCATCGGGGAGATGTCGATGATTTCCACGCCGTTACCGTTCAAATGATCGCGCATGAAACCGGCGAACAGGTGCTCCAGGGTGTGAATACCTTTTTCTGGCATCACTTCTTTGTTCGGCACGCAGAAACGCAGGTCGAATACGGTGATTGTGTCGCCGTGCGGGGTATGCATGGTCTTCGCAACACGGACAGCAGGTGCTTCCATACGGGTGTGGTCGACTGTGAAGCTATCTAATAACGGCATACGTCACCTCCGATAGTGATTATTTTTAAAATAAAATGAACTCTTTGTTTCCCTGCGCGTCTGAGTATATGAAAGACGCGCATTTGTTATCATCATCCCTGATTTCAGAGATGTATATTTTGGCCACAGCGATGTGGCCTTTTTCTTTTCTGTCAGGCGTTCTTCGCCAGAAACTCATCAAACGACTCGGTATCCGCAGCTTCCACTTCACGCTGACGCACCACTGATGCCTCACGCTCTGCCACGAAATCCTCTTCGCTTAAGACTTCCAGCGGCTCCTGCTGCAGCATGTCGCGATACTGCGCGGCAAGCGAACGGCCGGTTCCACCGATACCTTGATCAATCATAGAACGCAGAATGCGCGCTGAGAACGTCAGTTCCGGGTTATCAAAAGATTCGACCAGCTGATCGCACACCTTCTGATACTCCTCACCGCCGTACACGCTGTCCATCGTCTGCGCCACACGTTTGAGATCGCGGAACAGGTCTTTGCCGACTTTCGCCAGCGGGAACTGCGCCGTTTCACAACCGATGCCGAGCGTCAGGCCTGGCTTGCGCCCTTCCAGAATTACACGATTCCAGTTGGTGCGCGTACAGAGCAGTTCGTCAGAACTCATCTCTGGCGCATCCGCCAGCACACACCAGACCATAAACAGGTCGAGGAAACGCACCTGCTGCTCGTCGACGCCAATCGGCGAGAACGGGTTGATATCCAGCGAGCGCACTTCAATGTACTCAATGCCGCCGCGCTCCAGCGCATCCGACGGCGCTTCGCCGCTGCGCGTCACGCGTTTCGGGCGGATCGGCGCATACAGCTCGTTTTCAATCTGCAGCACGTTGCTGTTGATCTGCAGGCGCTTGCCGTCTTTTTCGAGGCCGATTTTCTCGTACTCTTCCGACGGCGTTTTGATCGCTCGCTTCAAGCCTGCCACATATTCGTGCAATTCGTTAAACGTAATTCCGAGATTGCTTTGCGACTTATTGGTATAACCAAGGTCGCTCAGGCGCAGAGAGGTGGCGTACGGCAGGTAATACATGCCGCAATCGGTCTTCTCAAACGGCAGCGTGGTCGGTTTGCCCTGCAGGAACGAAGAGCAAATCGCAGGCGAAGCACCAAACAGGTACGGGATCACCCAGCCAAAACGGTAGTAGTTGCGGATCAGACGGAAATAGCCCGCCGAGATCGACTCTTTATCCGTTTCGCCGCACTTCGCCTGCCAGAATGCCATCGGCAGCGAGAAGTTGTAGTGTACGCCGGAGATGGTCTGCATCAGCGCGCCGTAGCGGTTTTTCAGCCCTTCGCGATAGAGCGTTTTCAGGCGACCAATGTTCGAGGTGCCGTATTGCGCCAGCTCAATGTCCTGCCCCTGCTCAATGTAGCAAGGCATGCTCAGCGGCCACATGCGCTCATCGCCCAGTTGACGGGCGGTAAAGCGGTGAACATCGCGCATCAGCGTCAGCATGTGGTCAATATCGCCGTCGACGGGCGTAATGAACTCCAGCAGCGCTTCGGCAAAATCGGTTGTGATCCATTTATGTGTTAGCGCAGAGCCTAACGCTTCAGGATGGCCTGTTGTTGCCAGGCTGCCATCTTCGTTTACGCGCAGAGTTTCGCGCTCAAGCCCACGCTGAATGCCCTTCAGAGCCTGAGGGTGTTTTTCCAGCCAGGCCAGCGCCTGTGATACGTCCGGGATCAAATTGACCTCCCGCCTGTCAAAATAAGAGTTATCCAGCATAAATTGTAATGGTTGACGATTGAAGGTCGCTTTTTCATTCCACCAATTAGTGCCACCACGTCATGCCCTGCAGTGTTACGAGTGCCACGAGGGCATAGCGCAACGCCTTGCCAAGGCATAAAAAAAAGAGCACCGGTCCCCAGGAGATGCGCATCCATCCCGCCAGCAGACACAGCAAATCGCCTATAACAGGCATCCAGCTTAGTAACAGCGTGACAGCACCATAGCGTTTAAGCCAGCCTGCTGCCTTTTCCTGCCAGCGTGATTTTTCACGCAGCGGAAAGAAACGCCCAAGAATAACGTTAGTCAGCCCTCCAAGGCTATTACCCATTGTTGCTATTACTACCAGCAACCAGGGCTGACTGACGCCAGATAACAGCATCGCGACCAGCACCACTTCCGAATTACCCGGTAAAAGTGTGGCACTTAAAAAACTGCTGGCAAATAAAGAAGCAAGTGACAGCAGGTCACTCACAGCAGGCGAACATCCACAGCATCCATTCCGGCTGCCTGTGCGGCCTGAATGCCAAAGTCGGCATCTTCGAACACCACGCACTTATTCGCCGGGACGCCCATCAGCTGTGCGCAAAGCAGGAAGGTGTCCGGAGCGGGTTTGTGGTTTTGAACATGATCGGCGGCGACAACCGCAGAGAAATAGTGGCGCAGACCCAGATGATTGAGCAGCGCTTCGGCCACCGCGCTTTCACTGCCCGTACCGACAGACATCGGACGACGACCGTGCCACGCTTTGACCACCTCAATCAGCGGTAAAGGGGTTACGGTGTCTAACAGCATGGCTTTGACAGCGTCGGTTTTTTCACGGGCCAGCAGATGGGGATCGAGATCGGCGTGGTTCAGTTCAATCACCGCCTGAGCGATTCGCCAGGTGGGTGATCCATTGAGCGCGACCATGGCCTGTAAGTCGAACGTCATGCCATAACGACCGAGAACGTCATTCCAGGCTTTACGATGTGTGGGTTCGGTGTCCAGGATGGTGCCATCCATGTCGAAGATCAGACCGTCATACTGTGCGTACATCGTGCTCTCGCCAAACGATTAACAAGATATTACTTTATCGTAAACGAGGATTTTTGTCGCTGATTCTGGTTGTAATACAAAGAGGATGATGGGTAATTGAGCTATGGGGGAATACTAAGAAGAGATGGTGCATCCGGGAGGATTCGAACCTCCGACCGCTCGGTTCGTAGCCGAGTACTCTATCCAGCTGAGCTACGGATGCATCAGGGTACTGCTATTGACATAGTAAATGGTGCATCCGGGAGGATTCGAACCTCCGACCGCTCGGTTCGTAGCCGAGTACTCTATCCAGCTGAGCTACGGATGCATCGGGATTTACTATTTTACTGCTTGATACGTCATATCACTTCGAAAGCAATACGAGGTAATAGATGGTGCATCCGGGAGGATTCGAACCTCCGACCGCTCGGTTCGTAGCCGAGTACTCTATCCAGCTGAGCTACGGATGCATCAGGGGGTACTGCTTTTACTGCTGATTCAATGTCACTCAACAAGCCGCAACACTGAGAATGATGGTGCATCCGGGAGGATTCGAACCTCCGACCGCTCGGTTCGTAGCCGAGTACTCTATCCAGCTGAGCTACGGATGCAAAATGGCGGTGAGGCGGGGATTCGAACCCCGGATGCAGCTTTTGACCGCATACTCCCTTAGCAGGGGAGCGCCTTCAGCCTCTCGGCCACCTCACCACACAACGCCTCTTTCGAGTGCTTCGAGTAACTCGTTAAGAGCTTCTCGTCGCTGCGTGGCGCATATATTACTTTCTGGGACTTATAAGTCAAACAATTTTCCACAAGCTTTTATCGTTTGCACAAATCACACTCAATTCGCATGTAAAAGCTGCAAAGAGGGTGTTTTATAAACGGATTTTGCGGGCATCAGCACAGAAATCCTCAGGCTAAATTGCGGACTTTGGGCGAGATAAGGTCTGGAGAGTGACAAAAAACAGAAGGAATGAAATCGAACGGTAACTTTATGCAGGAAGAATATCGAGAGGGTTGCGTCTCGCCGGGCGGCGAGACGCGATAATATCAGTAACTGGACTGCTGGGATTTTTCAGCCTGGATACGCTGGTAGATCTCTTCACGATGGACAGAGACTTCTTTAGGGGCGTTCACACCAATACGTACCTGGTTACCCTTCACCCCTAAAACTGTCACGGTGACCTCATCCCCAATCATGAGGGTCTCACCAACTCGACGAGTCAGAATCAGCATTCTTTGCTCCTTGAAAGATTAAAAGAGTCGGGTCTCTTGTATCCCGGCATTATCCATCATATAACGCCAAAAAGTAAGCGATGACAAACACGTAATGTGTAAGCAGTCACGGCATCACATTCTGTTAAACGTAAGTTTAGCCGATATACACAAACTCAACCTGACTTTATCGTTAGCGATAGCGTAGTGATAAGAACGCCATAACCCTGAAGTTATGGCGTCTGTTTACGCTTTGTAATTATTACAGTTTAGCGCTTACCCAGCTTTCAACGCTGGCCAATGCTGCTGGAAGTGCTGCCACGTCCGTACCACCGGCTTGCGCCATGTCTGGACGACCACCACCTTTGCCACCCACCTGCTGGGCGACCATGCCAATCAATTCCCCTGCTTTCACGCGATCCGTCACATCCTTAGAGACGCCCGCAATCAGAGAAACCTTACCTTCTGCCGCTGTCGCCAGGACGATAACCGTGGAACCGAGCTGGTTCTTGAGATCATCCACCATGGTGCGAAGCATCTTAGGCTCAACGCCTGCCAGTTCGCTGACCAGCAGTTTAACACCTTTAATTTCAACCGCTTTGCTGGAGAGGTTTGCACTCTCCTGCACCGCAGCCTGCTCTTTCAGCTGCTGCAGCTCTTTTTCCAGCTGACGGGTACGTTCCAGCGCGCTACGCACTTTCTCGCCCAGGTTGTGGCTGTCACCCTTCAGCAGTTGCGCAATGTCGTGCAGCTGATCGCTTTCTGCGTGCAGGCTCGCCATCGCACCTTCGCCGGTCACGGCTTCGATACGACGCACACCCGCCGCAGTACCTGATTCAGACAGGATACGGAACAGGCCGATATCACCCGTACGCGAGGCGTGAGTACCGCCGCACAGTTCGGTAGAGAAATCACCCATGCTCAGCACACGAACGCGCTCGTCGTATTTCTCGCCGAACAGCGCCATCGCCCCTTTCGCTTTCGCTGCTTCCAGATCCATGATGTGGGTCTCGATAGGCAGGTTACGACGAATCTGAGCGTTGACCATGTCTTCCACCGCGCGGATTTCAGACGGTTTCATCGCTTCGAAATGGGAGAAATCAAAGCGCAGCACTTTGTCATTGACCAGAGAACCTTTCTGAGCAACGTGTGTACCCAGTACATCGCGCAGAGCGGCGTGCATCAGGTGCGTGGCAGAGTGGTTCAGACGAATGCGCGCACGGCGAGCTTCATCCACTTCCGCTTTCACGCCCGCGCCGACTTTCAGGGAGCCTGAAGCCAGTTTACCGACGTGACCAATTGCCTGGCCGTATTTCTGAGTATCGGTGACGGTAAAGGCAAAGTCGTTACCTTTCAGTGCGCCTTTATCGCCCACCTGGCCGCCCGATTCCGCGTAGAACGGCGTTTTGTCCAGAACCACAACCGCATCCTGGCCTGCGCTGATGCTGTCCACGGCTTTGCCGTCAACAAACAGCGCGGTCACTTTGCCGGTCAGTTCCAGATGATCGTAACCCTGGAATTCAGACGCGCTGTCGACGCGAATCATCGCGTTGTAGTCTGCGCCGAAACCGCTGGATTCACGCGCACGGCGGCGCTGCTCTTCCATTGCGGCTTCAAAGCCCGCTTCGTCAACTTTAATGTTGCGCTCACGGCACACGTCCGCGGTCAGGTCGACCGGGAAGCCGTAGGTGTCGTACAGACGGAATGCGGTGTCACCATCCAGCGTATCGCCGGTCAGCTTAGACAGCTCTTCGTCGAGCAGAGCCAGACCGCGCTCAAGGGTACGCGCAAACTGCTCTTCTTCGGTTTTCAGAACCTGCTCAACCTGCGCCTGCTGG
This sequence comes from Lelliottia sp. JS-SCA-14, assembly GCF_035593345.1. Classification (NCBI taxonomy): domain Bacteria; kingdom Pseudomonadati; phylum Pseudomonadota; class Gammaproteobacteria; order Enterobacterales; family Enterobacteriaceae; genus Lelliottia; species Lelliottia sp. JS-SCA-14. The sequence goes on from NZ_CP141606.1 coordinate 3,726,680, forward strand.
CGTTTCAGCTCGTCGCCCGCCGCGCCCATGACGCCAACCAGCGGCCCCACCAGCTTATAGAAGAAGGTGTCTTTCGCGCCCAGCATGTTGCCGTGACGGATCGCACGACGAATGATACGGCGCAGCACGTAGCCACGGTTCTCATTCGATGGGATAACGCCGTCGGCAATCAGGAACGCACAAGAACGAATATGGTCCGCGATAACGCGCAGGGATTTGTTGCTCAGATCGGTCGCACCGGTCACTTCCGCCACGGATTTGATCAGGGTGCTGAACAGATCGATGTCGTAGTTGGAGTTGACGTGCTGCAGAACAGCCGCGATACGCTCCAGACCCATACCGGTGTCCACAGACGGCTTCGGCAGCGGCTCCATGGTGCCGTCAATCTGACGGTTGAACTGCATGAAGACGATGTTCCAGATCTCAATGTAGCGATCGCCGTCCTCTTCTGCGGTTCCCGGAGGGCCGCCCCAGATGTGGTCGCCGTGATCGTAGAAGATCTCGGTGCACGGACCGCAAGGACCGGTGTCACCCATCTGCCAGAAGTTGTCAGACGCGTAAGGCGCGCCTTTGTTGTCGCCGATGCGAATAATGCGCTCACGCGGGATACCGACTTCTTTTTCCCAGATTTCGTAAGCTTCATCATCGGTTTCGTAGACAGTTACCCACAGACGCTCTTTCGGCAGGTTGAACCAGTTTTCACCGGTCAGCAGTTCCCACGCGTATTGAATGGCGTCGTGTTTGAAGTAGTCGCCGAAGCTGAAGTTGCCCAGCATCTCGAAGAAAGTATGGTGACGTGCGGTGTAGCCGACGTTTTCCAGATCGTTGTGTTTACCGCCCGCACGCACGCAACGCTGTGACGTTGTGGCGCGGGAATAATTACGCTTGTCGAGACCAAGGAAAACATCCTTGAACTGGTTCATCCCGGCGTTGGTAAACAGAAGAGTCGGGTCATTGTTCGGTACCAGGGAGCTGCTGGCAACAACCTGGTGTCCCTTACTATGGAAAAAGTCGAGAAACGCCTGACGGATCTCAGCGGTGCTCTTGCTCATAATTATCCTGAAATCAAGCTAACGAAATGTCGCAGCCAGCCTGTCTCTGTTGATGCCCGGACGGACTGACTACTGGAAAAAGTGGGAATAAGATAAGTTTTCTTGCAAGGGAAGTAAAATCCCGCATGCGCTCAATCGGCAAAATTACGCCATATATCCTGAATATCTTCCATCAGGAAGCCGCGGTACAACAAAAATCGCTGGATTTTGACTTTTTCTGAAAATTCGCGCGAAAGGGGTTCACCGTACTTGCGCACGGCCTGCTCGCGGGCCAGTTCACACCAGTCAATGTCGCATTCACGCATCGCCTGTTCGGTGGCCTCACGAGGGATACCTTTTTGGTTGAGTTCCTGACGGATCCTGGCCGGGCCATAACCCTTGCGGCTGCGGCTGGCGAGAAAGCGAGTCACAAAACGACTGTCATCAAGATAGCGATATTCGTAGCACCAGGCGACAACGCGGTCGTAATCTTCCACTGTTGCGTCGATCGCTTCCGGTCCGTTTTTCCCCATCACGGGTGCCGCGAGTTTACGCCGTAGCTCCTGTTCGCTGTGGTCACGCACCGCCAGAATACGCACTGCGCGATCCAGTAAACGCGCGTAGGCAGGGCGACGCGGGGTGTTTTCGCTCATAACAAACCTGCTGTTTTACAAATGCAAAAAGGGCCGCAATCGCAGCCCTTGTTTTTAGAAGAAGTGGTTAGAAATCTTCTTTGGTTTCTTCAACGTCAGCACTGTCGACAACGAAGTCAGGCTTAGAGTCCTGGTTGTTGAGAAGCAGTTCACGCACTTTCTTCTCAATTTCTTTCGCTGCTGCCGGGTTTTCTTTCAGCCAGGAGATAGCGTTCGCTTTACCCTGACCGATTTTGTCACCGTTGTAGCTGTACCAGGCGCCCGCTTTTTCAATCAGCTTCTCTTTCACACCCAGGTCAACCAACTCGCCGAAGAAGTTGATGCCTTCGCCGTAGAGGATTTGGAACTCAGCCTGCTTGAACGGTGCGGCGATTTTGTTCTTCACCACCTTCACGCGGGTTTCGCTACCGATGACGTTATCGCCCTCTTTCACCGCGCCGATGCGACGGATATCCAGACGGACAGAAGCGTAGAACTTCAGCGCGTTACCACCGGTGGTGGTTTCTGGGTTACCGAACATCACACCAATCTTCATACGGATCTGGTTGATGAAAATCAGAAGAGTATTAGATTGTTTCAGGTTACCGGCCAGCTTACGCATCGCCTGGCTCATCATACGTGCCGCGAGGCCCATGTGAGAGTCACCGATTTCGCCTTCGATTTCCGCTTTTGGCGTCAGCGCCGCAACGGAGTCGACAACCAGCACATCGACTGCACCTGAACGCGCCAGGGCGTCACAGATTTCAAGCGCCTGCTCACCGGTATCCGGCTGAGAACAGAGCAGGTTGTCGATATCAACACCCAGTTTACGGGCATAGACCGGGTCCAGCGCGTGCTCGGCGTCGATGAACGCACAGGTTTTACCTTCGCGCTGTGCGGCGGCAATCACCTGCAGCGTCAGGGTTGTTTTACCCGAAGATTCCGGCCCGTAGATTTCTACGATACGGCCCATTGGCAGGCCGCCCGCGCCCAGTGCGATATCCAGAGAAAGCGAGCCGGTGGAGATAGTTTCCACGTCCATGGAACGGTCTTCACCCAGGCGCATGATGGAGCCTTTACCAAATTGCTTTTCAATCTGGCCGAGTGCTGCCGCCAACGCTTTCTGTTTGTTTTCGTCGATAGCCATTATTACTCCTGTCATGCCGGGGAACTGCGCCGGATAGTGAATTCTGTTCTGTTGGTGCAATTATACTGTATGGTCATACAGTATCAAGTGTTTTGTAGAAATTGTTGCCAGAGCGTTTTTAACGCGTATTCCGTCGCCTGTCGGCGCACGCTTTCGCGGTCACCGCTGAAGCATTCGCGGAAGGTAACGCCCTGCCCCTGCGAAGTCGCAAAACCAAACCAGACGGTGCCGACCGGTTTGACATCGCTGCCGCCATCCGGCCCGGCGATGCCGCTGATGGAGATCGCGTAATCCGCACGGGCGGCTTTGAGCGCGCCTATCGCCATCTCCACCACGACCGGTTCGCTCACCGCGCCGTGCTGTTCGAGCGTCGATTCACGCACGCCAATCATCTGGGCTTTGGCTTCGTTACTGTAAGTGACAAAACTGCGTTCGAACCATGCGGAGCTCCCCGCGATGTCCGTAATCACCTTTGCCACCCAGCCGCCGGTGCAGGATTCTGCCGTCGTTAAGGTCGCGCCGCGCTGCTTCAACGCCAGCCCGACGACTTCGCTCAGCTGCATCAATTCATGGTCAGTCATCATCGCTTCAGGCTCCTGAAAAACATGCAGCACAAGATAGCACTTTCTCATGGGATATGGGGATGAGGTTCCGGTTTTACGAGGAGGCTTCAGAAAAAAGCCGACGCGGTCGCATCGGCTTTGAAAAGCGAATTACTTCATGCTGTCGGCGAGCGTATTCACGTTGTGGCGAAAAGCGTTCACGTAGGTGTCCGCCACGCCGCCTTTGGCGGAGAGCGCTTCGGGATAGAGTTCCCCGCCCGGCTGCGCGCCCGTCGCACTGGCAATTTGCTTCACCAAACGCGGATCGAGCTGGTTTTCCATAAACCAGGTTTTAACGCCGTCAGCCTTAATCTGATTGATGATCTCAGCCACCTGCGCGGCGCTGGCCTCGCTCTCGGATGACAACCCTTGTGGGGCCATAAAGGTCACGCCGTAGGCGCGGCTGAAATAGCCGAAAGCGTCATGGCTGGTGAGCACTTTACGTTTCTCCTGCGGGATAGCACTAAAGCGCGATTTCGCCCAGCCGTCGAGCTGTGTCAGCTGTGCAATGTAAGGTTTGCCTGTAGCCTCGAGCGCCACTTTCTCTTGCGGATCAGCCTTGACCAGCCCCGCCAGAATATTTTGCGCGTATAACGCCCCATTGGCGGCGCTGTTCCAGGCGTGCGGATCGGTCACGGTTTTGCCGTCTTCCTCCAGGGTATGCGTTTTGACCCCGGCTGATGCGACGACCAGCGTGCCTTTAAAGCCCGAGGCTTTCACCAGACGATCCAGCCACCCTTCCAGCCCGAGACCGTTGACCACCACCACATCTGCCTTGCTTAACGCGGCGCTGTCTTTCGGCGACGGCTCAAAGGTATGCGGATCGCCGTCCGGCCCCACCAGCGTAGTGACCTTCACATGATCGCCGCCCACTTCCTGGGTGATGTCTCCCAGAATAGAAAAACTGGTCACCACGTTCAGCGTTTTTGCCTGCGCGCCGTGGGACATCAGCCCCAGCGCGAGCGCCATCATTATTCCTGTCTTCTTCATCTTTTCCCCTTGCGTTAAAAAAGCGCGCGCAGACTGCTGCGCGAGCCACATAAAACCGAAATAAAGAACCATGCGCTTGCGGTCAGCACGATGGAGGGCCCGGCGGGCAGGCTCGCCGCCCACGACAGGCTCAATCCGAGCCAGGCGCAGAACACGCCGCTGACGCCTGCCATCAGCAACAGTCCCGGCAGAGTGCGCATCCAGCAGCGTGCGGCCACGGCAGGGAGCATCATCAGCCCTACCGCCATCAGCGTGCCGAGCACCTGGAATCCGGCGACCAGGTTCAGCACCAGCAATGCCAGGAACAACCCGTGCAACAGCGCGGGAAGCCGTCGGGAATTAACCTGCAGCCACGCGGTATCAAAAGCCTCCGTGACCAGCCCCCGGTAAAACAGTGCCAGCAGCATTAAGGTCAGGCCGCAGACGCCCGCCACGAACAGCGCCGCATCGTTATCCACCGCCAGAATCGAGCCAAAAAGCAGATGCAACAGATCGACGTTTGACCCGCGCAGGGAAACCAGCGTGACGCCGAGTGCCAGCGAGCCCAGATAAAGCCCGGCAAAGCTGGCGTCCTCTTTCAGGGGTGTGCGTCGACTGACCAGGCCTGCCACCAGCGCCACGACGATCCCGGCGATGAATCCGCCAAGACTCATCGCCAGCAAAGACATTCCGCTGACCAGATACCCCACCGCCACGCCCGGTAAAATGGCGTGCGACAGTGCATCGCCCATCAGACTCATCCGCCGGAGCAGTAAGAAAACGCCAAGCATCGTGGTGCTGACGGAGAGCGCCAGGCACACCACCAGCGCGCGGCGCATAAAGCCGTATTCGATGAACGGCTGGAAGAAAATATGCCAGATCATGCGACTCTCACCCGCTCGGTGCCCCAGTGAGGCGTCGCCGTATCGAGGCGCAACGTCTGCGGGAAATGGCGCGACACACGTTCGCTGTCGTGCAGTACCGCCAGCACCGTCTGCCCGCCCAGATACATGTCCAGCATCAGCTCCATCAGCACGTTACAGGTGGCTTCATCGACGCCGGTAAAAGGCTCGTCCAGCATCACCAGCGGCGCGTTCTGCACCAGCACGCGGGCGAAAAGCATGCGCTGGAACTGGCCGCCCGAGAGTTCGTCGATGGTGGCGGTCCCAAGATCCTCAAGACCGACGCGTTCAAGCGCTTCAGCGATCCTGAGCCGGGTTTCGCGGCGATACGCCTTCAGCAGGGAGATTTTCGGCCAGCAGCCCATGCTCACCACGTCCTGAACAGTCAGCGGGAACTGCGCTTCCAGGGAGTGACGCTGCGCCAGCCAGCCGATCGTCGGGCGTTTTTCGCGCCAGCGAAATCCCCCGCTGACCGGCGGAATAAATCCCGCCAGGGTTTTGAGCAGCGTCGATTTGCCGCAGCCGTTGGCCCCGACAATCGCCGTCATGCTGCCGCGCTCGATGACGCCGTTGAGCGCCTGAGTCACCGGCTGGCGGTCGTATCCCGCCACCAGGTTTTGCAGTTCAATCATGGAAGAACCACCGCCCAGCGCACCGCCAGGCCAATGAGCACAATCAGAATGGCCGCCAGCCACAGCCGGTTGAGCGCGGAAAGAGAAAAGAGAGACATCGTTGCACCGCCAATAAATGTTATAACATAACAATAATCAAATGCGATGCGGATGTAAACGCGAATCAAAAAGAGGGAGTGTGGCGAAATGTTTCTGTGCGGAGGAGTGTGTTGCCCGGTGGCGCTTCGCTTACCGGGCCTACAAAACCGTCGTAGCCGCCACCCGGCAATCTCAAAGCAAACTACTGACTAAACGGCGACGTCCCCGGAACGCGCGCCAGCGAGACCGCCTGACCAAGCTGCCACACGGCCATCGCATAGTGCGTGCTGTGGTTATAGCGGGTGATGGTGTAGAAGTTTGGCAGACCGTACCAGTACTGATAGCCGGTGCCGATATCCAGACGCAGCAGGCTGGCCGTCTGATGATTACCCAACGATTGCATCGGCGTTAAACCTGCCGCCGCCAGCTGCGACACGCTGTAGTTGGTTTTGAAGCCATTCTCCAGCCCTGGCGCCTGGCCGTTCGCCTGCACCGCCACCGGATCGCCCTTCACCCAGCCGTGCGCTTTGAAGTAGTTCGCCACGCTGCCGATGGCATCCACCGGATCCCATAGATTGATATGCCCGTCGCCGTTAAAGTCGACCGCATACTCTTTATAGGAGGACGGCATAAACTGGCCGTAGCCCATCGCGCCTGCGAAGGAACCTTTCAGATCGAGCGGATCGTCCTGCTCGTCGCGCGCCATCAGCAGGAAGGTTTCCAGCTCAGACTGGAAGTATTCCGCACGACGCGGATAGTTAAAGGAGAGCGTCGCCAGCGCATCGAGAATGCGGGTTTTGCCCATCACGCGGCCCCAGCGGGTTTCGACGCCGATAATCCCGACGATAATTTCCGGCGGCACGCCGTACACCTGCCACGCGCGCGTCAGGGCATCCTCATACTGATTCCAGAACGCCACGCCGTTTTGCACGTTGTCCGGGGTGATGAATTGTTTGCGATAGCGCAGCCACGCGCCGTTTGGCCCGGTCGGCACCTGCGCCGTCGGTGCCTGGCGGTCCATCAGACGCAGCACGTAGTCCAGACGTTTCGCCTGAGACAGAATCTCGTGCAGCTGCTGTTTGTTGAACCCATGTTTGTTCACCATCTTATCAATGAACTGCTCGGCGGCCGCGTTGTTCGCGAAATCCCCGCCCATCTGCATCATGTTGTGCTGCGGCTCGAGGAGAAAACCACCCGATGGGGTGCCCGCCGTCTGTTGAACTTCCTCTGTTTTCGGTTTGCTGCTACAGGCAGCAAGCATAATCAGCGCGGGTAGGAGCGCTGCGTAACGACGCTTGACCATGAGACATCCATTTAAACGAATTCGATAAGTGGCAAGTATGGTAAAGCATCCTCAATGCCTCAAGGAAGCGGTTCTGCGACCCTTCGCAAAACTTTTGTCATTCCTTAAGATTCTGACCTTTCGAATGCACTATCATGAGCGCTGCCCTTCTGTTTGCTCCGCGCAGACAGGAAGAGAAAGGAACGCTAACCGGAGAGAAAGATGAGTGATTTTCTGCTAAACACAGGCCGTCAGACGTTAATGCTGGAGCTTCAGGAAGCCAGCCGACTGCCGGAAAGGCTGGGCGAGGATTTTGTCCGCGCGGCCAATACCATCATCCATTGCGAAGGCAAAGTGATTGTCGCAGGCATCGGGAAGTCCGGCCATATCGGCAAGAAAATTGCCGCCACCCTCGCCAGCACCGGCACCCCCGCCTTCTTTGTCCATCCGGCCGAAGCGCTGCATGGCGATCTGGGGATGATTGAAAGCCGCGACGTGATGCTGTTTATCTCCTACTCCGGCTCGGCGAAAGAGCTCGATTTAATCATTCCGCGCCTGCAGGAAAAATCGGTCGCCCTGCTGGCGATGACCGGAAAATCACGCTCACCGCTGGCGCTGGCCGCCAAAGCCACGCTGGATATTTCTGTGGAACGCGAAGCCTGCCCGATGCATCTCGCCCCGACTTCCAGCACCGTCAACACCCTGATGATGGGCGATGCGCTGGCGATGGCGGTGATGCAGGCGCGCGGCTTTAACGAAGAAGATTTTGCCCGCTCGCATCCGGCGGGTGCGCTGGGCGCGCGGTTGCTGAATAAAGTGCATCATCTGATGCGCACTGAAGACGCCATCCCGCAGGTGAAACTCACCACCAGCGTGATGGACGCGATGCTCGAACTGAGCCGCACCGGCCTGGGGTTAGTCGCCGTGTGTGATGAAAATGGGCTGGTCAAAGGGGTCTTTACCGACGGCGACCTGCGTCGCTGGCTGGTCGGCGGCGGCAAACTGGAAGCCATCGTCAGCGATGCCATGACCACCGGCGGCCTGACGCTCAACGCCGAAAGCCGCGCCATCGAAGCCAAAGAGATCCTGATGAAGCGCAAAATCACCGCCGCGCCGGTGGTGGACGACAGCGGCAAGCTGTGCGGTGCGATCAACCTGCAGGATTTCTACCAGGCTGGAATTATCTAACCCTTCAGCCCAAGACGTTTCGCCAGCCGATGCAGGTTGGCGACGTCTGTCTCTAACGCGCGGGCGCTGGCCGCCCAGCTGCGATTATTCTGCTCCAGCGCGCGGGTGATCATCTGACGCTGGAAAGCTTCCGTCGCCTCACGCAGGTTTTCCGGTGTCATCACGGGTGCGTCCGCCACCGCGACAGGCACCGCCTCGTCATGCAGGGCAAAATGCTGCGCGTGGATCACCACTTCATCCCCGGTGCGCGTCGCGCGCGCCAGCACCACCGCACGGTGGATGGCATGTTCCAGCTCGCGCACATTCCCTGGCCAGCCGTAGCTCAGAAGATGGCGACGCGCGCCGGGGCTGAGCACCACGCGGGAGAGTCCCATTTTTAGCCGACACTGCTCGCAGAAATAACCTGCCAGCAGGACCACATCTTCACCGCGCTCGCGCAGCGGCGGGACAGAAAGCGGAAACACGCTTAAGCGATGGAACAGATCGGCGCGGAAATTCCCGGCCAGCACCTCTTCGCGCAGATCGCGGTTCGTCGCCGCCAGTACACGCACGTCCACCCGCAGGCTGCGGTCATCGCCGACGCGCTGAATATCGCCGTACTGCAACACGCGCAGCAGCTTGGCCTGCAGTGCCAGCGACAGCTCACCGATTTCATCGAGGAACAGCGTGCCGTTGTCGGCCATCTCGAACTTGCCGCTGCGGTTGCTGATCGCCCCGGTAAACGCCCCTTTCACGTGACCGAACAGCTCGCTCTCCGCCACGCTCTCCGGCAGCGCGGCACAGTTGAGATAGACCAGCGGATTGACCGCCCGCGGCGAGCCTTCGTGGATCGCCTTCGCCACCAGCTCTTTCCCGGTGCCGGTTTCCCCGCTGATTAAAACGTTCAGATCGGACGCCGCAACGATATCGATCTCTTTTTTCAGTTGCATCATGCCCGCCGACAGGCCGATCATCTCCGTGTGCGCCACCTGCTCAAACGCCGCCGGGCTGCCCGGCAAAATGTTCTGGCTCTCCAGCTGTTCAATCAGCAGCGCGTTGTTCAGCGCTCCGGCGGCCAGAGCGGCAATCAGGCGCAACTCTTCGTCGCTAAAAGAATCGAACTGGTCTGGCTGAAGTCCGTCGAGGGTCAGGGCACCAATCAGGTTTTGCCCGGCGAACAGCGGCAGGCCGATGCAGGCGTGGACTTTCAGGCTCTCCTGACCAGGAATTAAACCGTCGTAGGGATCGGGCAGATCGCTGTCCGCCGGGAAACGCACCACGTCGCCCGCGCGGGCAATGGTTTCGAGACGTGGATGGCCTTCAAGCGTAAAGCGCCGTCCCAGTACGTCCTGCGCCAGCCCGTCGATCGCCAGCGGAATGAACTGCCGCCCTTCGTAGCGCAGCAGCGCCGAGGCGTCGCAATCCAGCACGTGGCGCAGGGTGGAGATCAGCCGCTGGAAGCGGTCCTGATGGCCGATACCGGTCTGTAATTCAATGGCGATCTTCGCCAGCACCTCTACGGAAAAGCTCATTTGCGCCTCGCGGTCATTTTGACAATCCATACTGTCATATTGACGATAAACCGCATAGTCAAATCGACTACCCCCTGCGAGTGACTTTTTATAAAACCATTTTAAATTAACAAGTTAAAAAACTGGCACGTAACTTGATATAGCCAAATCATCTTATTGAACAACACCGTCTTAATTTGAGGTTGCTATGTCTATTCTGGTTAAAAATAACATTCATTGGGTTGGCCAACGTGACTGGGAAGTGCGTGATTTTCACGGGACCGAATACAAAACGCTGCGCGGCAGCAGCTATAACAGCTATCTGATCCGTGAAGGCAAAAACGTGCTGATCGATACCGTCGATCACAAATTCAGCCGCGAGTTCGTGCAGAACCTGCGCAGCGAAATCGATCTGAATGACATTGATTACATCGTGATTAACCATGCGGAAGAGGACCACGCGGGCGCGCTGACCGAGCTGATGTCTTATATTCCGCACACGCCAATCTACTGCACCACCAACGCCATCGATTCGATTAACGGCCATCATCACCACCCGGAATGGAATTTCCACACCGTCAAAACCGGCGATACGCTGGACATTGGTAACGGCAAGCAGCTGATCTTCGTCGAAACCCCGATGCTGCACTGGCCCGACAGCATGATGACCTACATGACCGGCGACGCGGTGCTGTTCAGTAACGACGCCTTCGGTCAGCACTACTGCGATGAACGCCTGTTTAACGATGAAGTGGATCAGACGGAGCTGTTCGAGCAGTGCCAGCGCTACTACGCCAACATCCTCACCCCGTTCAGCCGCCTGGTGACGCCAAAAATCACCGAAATCCTCGGCTTCAATCTGCCGGTCGATATGATTGCCACCTCGCACGGCGTGGTCTGGCGCGAAAACCCAACGCAAATCGTGGAGCTGTATCTGAAATGGGCGGCGGATTATCAGGAAGATCGTATCACCCTGTTTTACGACACCATGTCCAACAACACCCGCATGATGGCAGACGCCATTGCCCAGGGCATCAACGAAGTCGACCCGAACGTGGCGGTGAAAATCTTCAACGTGGCGCGCAGCGATAAAAACGAGATCCTGACCAACGTCTTCCGCTCAAAAGGCGTGCTGGTCGGCACCTCCACCATGAATAACGTGATGATGCCGAAAATCGCCGGTCTGGTCGAAGAGATGACCGGCCTGCGTTTTCGCAACAAACGCGCCAGCGCCTTTGGCTCCCACGGCTGGAGCGGCGGCGCGGTGGATCGTCTCTCTACCCGTCTGCAGGATGCCGGTTTCGAAATGTCGATGAGCCTGAAAGCGAAGTGGCGTCCGGACATCGACGCGCTGGAAATTTGCCGTCAGCACGGCCGCGATATCGCACGTCAGTGGGCGCTCGCTCCACTGCCGGAAGCCGCCCCAAAAGCGCCTGAACAGAAAGACGATTGCGCCTGCGCTGCTGCGACAGCCGCCGATCTCGGCCCTTGCATGCAGTGCAGCGTCTGCCAGTGGATTTACGATCCTGCTCTCGGCGAACCTTTGCAGGATGTCGCCCCAGGCACCCCATGGCGCGATGTGCCGGACAACTTCCTCTGCCCGGAATGTTCCCTCGGGAAAGACGTCTTCGATGAACTGGCGACGGAGGCAAAATGAGCCACGGCATTGTGATCATCGGCTCGGGCTTTGCCGCCCGCCAGCTGGTGAAAAATATTCGCAAGCAAGACACTAACGTCCCGCTGACGCTGATCGCCGCTGACAGCATGGACGAGTACAACAAACCTGATTTGAGCCATGTCATCAGCCAGAATCAGTGCGCCGTCGACCTCACCCGCCAGACGGCGGGGGAGTTCACCGAACAGTTTAACCTGCGCCTGTTCCCGCATACCCGGGTGACGGATATCGACGCCAGCGCCCGTGTGGTGAAGAGCAAAGACCAGCAGTGGCAGTACGACAAACTGGTGCTGGCGACAGGCGCGTCTGCCTTTGTGCCCCCCGTTGAAGGCCGCGAATTGATGCTGACGCTGAACAGCCAGCAGGAGTATCAGGCCTGCGAAACCCGGCTTCGTGATGCGAAGCGGGTGATGATTGTCGGCGGCGGTCTGATTGGCACCGAACTGGCGATGGATTTTTGTCGCGCCGGGAAAGCGGTCACCCTGGTCGATCACGCGGCCAGCATTCTGTCGGCCCTGATGCCAGCGGAAGTAAGCAGTCGCTTACAGCACCGGCTGACGGAGATGGGTGTGCACGGGCTTCTGAAATCTCAGCTCCAGAGCCTGACGGAAACCGAAAATGGCATTTGCGCCACGCTGGATCGCAACCGCAGCGTTGAGGTGGACGTGGTCATCGCCGCAACAGGTCTGCGCCCGGAAACGGCGCTGGCGCAGCGAGCCGGAGCGGATATTCACCGCGGTGTGAAGGTGGACAGCTATCTGCAAACCTCGCAGCCCGACATTTATGCCCTCGGCGACTGCGCGGAAATCAACGGCCAGGTCCTGCCGTTCCTGCAGCCGATCCAGTTAAGCGCGATGTATCTGGCGAAGAATCTGCTGGGGGCCAGCGCACCGCTGAAACTGCCCGCGATGCTGGTGAAGGTCAAAACGCCAGAGCTGCCGCTGCATCTCGCGGGAGAGACGCAGCGCCAGGATCTCAACTGGCATATGGCGATTGAACCACAGGGGATGGTCGCAAAAGGCGTCGATGGTGACGGCCAGCTGCGCGCCTTTGTGGTTAGCGAAGATCGGATGAAGGAGGCTTTCGCTCTGCTAAAGTCGCTGCCCGTTTAACCCTTAACCCTCTGCCACGTTTACTTAACCTTAGGATTTTATTATCCGCTGCCCCATTTTTACGGGGCATTTTTTTGCGCATTCTATTCACAAGATAAATACAAAGAAGATAAATCATCGCCATCAGTCCCTTTTTTATTATTTATATGAATACATAGAACGAAAGGAGTGAATATATAAATGCGCGTTATTCATCCCTCTCGAACCATATATATTTTATATTTTTTGATAAATTGATTATCAGGCGTAATTTAATTGAAACAGATAATAAAAAGCAATTTATGCTTAGATTATTTTTTTAAATAATGATTAGGGACATCAGCCAGTCCCAGCGCATCGTAGCCGCGCCAGCGATAGTTCAGCATCGACAGGCACCAACAGACAATAAACAAACCGATAACAATAAATCCGGCATCGCCGAGATTATTATTAATGGCACCTACCGCGTCCCAAATTCCGCCGCTTAATGCAAATTTATCCATAATCAGACCCAGCGCTTCCAGCCCGCCGATAAATAACGCCACCACCACCGAGGTCCCCGTGATGGTCATATTGTAATAAAGCTTGCGCTGCGGTTTATTGAATGCCCAGCCGTAGGCGCCAATCATCAGTAAATTATCGAGGGTATCCACCAGCGCCATGCCGCTGGCAAACAGGGCCGGAAAGATCATAATCGACCACACCGACATGCCGTTCGAGGCGCTGGCGGCTGAAATCCCCAGTACGCCGATTTCGGTGGCCGTATCAAACCCGAGGCCAAACAGAAAACCGACCAGATACATCTGCCAGCTTTTACTCACCAGACGAAACGTCGCACTAAACAGCCAGCTCATCACCCCGCCCTGCGCCACGGGTTCGGCATTGACCGCCTGACCTTTTTTTAACGCCTGAAAACTGCGCCAGACGCCGCGGAGAATCACCATGTTCACCAGCGCCATCGCCAGTAAAAAGGTGGCGGAAACGGCGGTGCCGATCAGGCTGCCGCTCTCGTGAAACCAGCTCATGTTCTTTTGAAACGCCGTCGCCGTGGCGGCAATCGCTACCGAGGCCAGCACCACGATGGTCGAGTGCCCGAGCGAAAACCACGCCCCGACGCCGGACGGGCGTTTACCCTGCTGCATCAGCTTGCGCGTCACCGTATCTATCGCGGCGATATGATCGGCGTCGACCGCGTGGCGCAGGCCGTAACACCACGCCAGCAGGCTCGCCGCCATCAGCGTGGTGCTGCCGCTGAAGGTGTGCCAGGCCCAGCCCCAGGCGAGCAGATTAGCCGCCAGCAGAATCAGAAGAAGCGGTTCGTTAGAGAGGCGTCGAAGCATGTCAGTTCCTGTGTGCGAGCATTCGGGCGGCAGCCACCGCCGCCTGCCCGAACGAAATCGCCCCGTCGCCCGCGGGTAATTGCCCAGGGAACAGGAGCGTAAATTCAGAGAGATAACATTGCAGCCGCGCGCGCAGCAGTCGGTTGTGCAGCACGCCGCCGCTCAAGCAGAGCGTCGAAATGCCAAGGCGTTCGGCGTGATGGACCATTAGGTCTGCGAGCCCTTTTGCCAGCGCGTCATGGAAGGCCCACGCCCGTTCAGCGGGCGTCGCCTGCCAGTCGAGCCACTGCTGCCAGAATGTGGACATATCGTCCACCGCCAGCGTCACCGGATGATGCACGCCGGAGCAGGTCGCCGCGAGGGCTTCAAGCTGACAGGCGGCTTCGCCTTCGTAACTTTGCCTGTCTGGCGCAATGCCGAGGGCACAGGCCACGGCGTCAAACAGTCTTCCACAGGAGGAAGCCAGCGGGGCGTTGATTCCCCGCGCCACCGCCGTCGCCAGCAGCGGCCAGTTGTGCGCCTGGACGGCGCGCGTTTCAGGCCGGGCCTGCCAGTCAGGCACAAACGCCAGGCACTGGGCGAGCAAATTCCGCCACGGCTCGATGGCCGCCAGATCCCCGCCCGGCAGCGCTACGGCAGGCAAACCGCCAAGGTGAACGCACTCCAGGTAATTCACCCGCAGGCACTCGCCGCCCCACAGCGCGCCGTTCTCGCCTATCCCGATCCCATCGAGTGTCAGGGCAATCACGTCGCCGCCGTTGAGCGGCCAGCCGTTTTCGGCCAGACACGCCGCCGCGTGAGCATGGTGATGAAGCACTGTCTCTTTCGGCAGCGCCAGCGCTTCGGCCCACCGGGCAGAACGGTAGCCCAGATGGGCATCGCACACCACGCGTTCCGGCTGGAAATCATACATCTGCTGAATAACCTCCAGCGCCCCGCGCCACTGGCGTTCGACACCGTCGTCGCTCAGATCGCCAAAGTGCTGACTCAGCACCGCCTGCCCGCCGCGCACCAGGCAGAAGGTGTTTTTCATCTCCGCGCCGAGACAGAGCATCGGCGGGATATCCGTAAAGCCTGCGGGCAGCGGAATGGCGTCCGGGACAAAACCCCGCGCGCGGCGCAGCATCGCGCCCTGCGCGTCCATCACCGAATCATCCATGCGCTGCAGGATGTCGCGGTTATGCAGCAAAAATCCGTCGGCGAGTTCGCCCAGTTCCTCCAGCGCCTGTTCGTTGTTGAGCGCAGGCGGCTTGCCGCTCAGATTCCCGGAGGTCATCACCAGCGGGCGGGCGCAGTCGTCCATCAGCAGATGTTGAAGCGGGTTAGACGCGAGCATCACGCCTATGCAATCGAGATCCGGCGCGATGTTGTGCGGCAGAGGCGGCAACGCGCTTTTCGCGGTCAGCACAATGGGTGCGGCGGGAGAAAGTAAACGCTCCCTGACGGGGGCAGGTAAGCCATTGGCATGAGGCAGCATCACCGCCAGCGGTTTCGCCGGACGATGTTTACGCTCGCGCAGGCGCGCCACGGCCAGTTCATTATTCGCGTCGCAGGCCAGATGAAAACCGCCGAGGCCTTTGATCGCCACGATTCCGCCGCTTTTCAGCATCGCAACGGCAGCCGCTAAGGCGTCATCACGCGTCAGGCGACGGTCACCGGCGCGCCACTCCAGCTCCGGCCCGCAGTCCGGGCACGCCACCGGCTGGGCGTGAAAACGCCGGTCCGCCGGATCGCGGTATTCGCGCTCGCACGGCGCGCACAGCGGAAAGGCGGCCATCGCCGTATCAGGCCGGTCGTAGGGCATGGCGCGAATGATGGTAAAACGCGGGCCGCAGTGGGTGCAGTTGATAAAGGGATAGCGGTAGCGACGTTCGCGTGGATCGCGCATTTCAGCGAGGCACGCCGGGCAGGTCGCCGCGTCCGGGACGATTTGCGTGGACATCGCCCCGGACGCGCTGTGGCGGATGGTGAACTTCGCAGGCAAATGCGGCCAGGTCAACGGCTGAGTTTCAACGCTGTCGATACGCGCCAGCGGCGGGCAGTCCAGCAACAGCCGCTGTTGAAACGCCGTCGCCTCGTCCGCCAGGCGCACCAGCACGCCTTCCCCGTCGTTACAGACGTCACCGCGAAGACCGAGCTGATTCGCCAGCTGCCAGACAAAGGGGCGAAAACCCACCCCCTGCACTTTGCCGCGCACCCGCAGCTGCACGCCGTTACGGCTCATAATGACTAAAACAGCATCGATGACGAGGTGTCGAACGCCGCGCGGCGGCGCTTCTCGGCGCTCATCTGTTCCAGCTTGTTACGATCGACGCAGACCAGGGCGTGCGTCGGGCAGGCTTCGATGCACGCCGGGCCGCTCTCGCGGTGGTTGCACAGATCGCATTTGTTGGCTTCGGCTTTGTCGGCGCGCACGCTCAGGCCCGCGCCGCTGTTGCGCACAACCGGACGCACGACCACTTCCATCGCGCCGTACGGACAGGCCACGACGCAGGTTTTACATCCGATGCAGCGCTGCTGCATCACCTGCACAAAGCCGTTTTCACGGTTAATGGCCCCGTTAGGGCAGACGTTCGCACAGGGCGCGTCTTCGCACTGGCGGCAAATTGCCGCCGTTGAGATATTCACGCCCTTGATGACATGAATACGTGGCAGGAAAGATTCCGGGGTCAGGGAGGCACAGTCCTGCTGCGCCTGATGGGACACAACGCACGCCACTTCACAGGTACGACAGCCAATACATTTACTGGCATCAGCCATAATAAAACGGTTCATCTGCTTCTCCAGCATTAAGTTATGCGGCGAAACATACATAAAGCGTGCCACATTTTAATACACTGATTTCACTGAACTTAATCAGTGGCCCCAGATGTCATCGTCACGAGTGACGATGACATCTGTCGACGTCAGACATGAACGTGAGCGGCAACCGAATCACGCAGGATTAGCTCACCGGGGAAGGCCTGTTGATAGTTGAACTCGCCGCCGTCGAGCATAAAAATCAGGCGGCTGATGGTCTCTTTGATCATCTCCGTGACCGGAATACGCACGCTGGAGAGCGAGGGCACGATGTAGGGGGCGATAGCCACATCATCAAACCCTACCACCGACACCTCGCCCGGCGTGGCGATCCCGCTGTCATGAAGCTGTTTCAGCGCACCGATCGCCATATCGTCATTGCTGGCGACCAGTGCGGTAAATTTCGCGTTGCGTTCAAGCAGCGTGGCAACGCCCGCCGCCCCGCTCTCCGGGGTCCATCTCCCCTCGACCTGCAACTCGTCGCGCAGGGGAATGTAGTGCTGTAACAGCGCCTCTTTGTATCCTGAAAGACGTTCGATACCGGTCGGGGAATCCAGCGATCCGGTGATAAAGGCGATATCCCGATGGCCCATCGCAATCAGCTGCGACACCGCGTCCTGGCACGAGGCCTTATGATCGGACCACACGCAGTGGCTGCTGTTTTTGCGCAGGCGACGGTTTAGCACCATGATCGGCTGCTCCTGCTTTTCGATAATCTCGTCCATCTCATCGACGCTTAAAAAGCGCGGATAGATGATGATCGCATCGCAGCGCATGTCGAGCAGATACTGGATCGCCTCACGCTCTTCGTCGGCGCTGTGCTTCCCGTCCGCCAGAATCAGCTGGCGGCCTTTTTCTTCCGTCATGCGCGCCGCGTGGAACAGCAGTTCACTGAAATAGACGCCGTGATACAGGGTGTTGGTGACCACCAGCCCCAGGGTTTGCGTCCGTTTGGTGGCGAGATTTCGCGCCAGTAAATTCGGGCGGTAGCCGCTCTCTTCAATCGCCTGAAAAACCCGGTCTTTTGTCTCCTGGCTCACGTAGCCATTGCCCGAAAGCACCCGAGAAACCGTGGCCTTCGACACCCCTGCCCGCTTCGCCACTTCCAGCATCGTGGTCATCTGAATATTCCGTCTAAAACTGATGCGCCGAAGTGTACTGCACCGCGCGAAAATTGTCGCAGCGCGTATCTCACGCTTTTGAATGGTCAAAGTGATCGCTATCACGAATGTAAAAAATGCATAAACCTCCATCTTGTTTCATACGAAGAAACTCATCATGATTTTGTGGAACCGGTTTCCTACACGTTCTCACAATTACAACAGGATCACTTCCGATGGCCAAAAATTATGCCGCGCTGGCGAAAGACGTTGTCAGCGCGCTCGGCGGCAAAGACAACATCGTCGCCGTCACCCACTGTATGACGCGCCTGCGCTTTGTGCTGCAGGACGAAAGCGCCATCGACAGCGCGACCCTCAAAAGCATCAGCGGCGTGCTCGGCGTGGTGCGCAACGACAACCAGTGCCAGGTGATTATCGGCAACACGGTTTCTCAGGCGTACCGCGAAGTGGTGAATCTGCTGCCTGCCGGAATGCGTCCTGCTGAGCCGCAAGGCCCGCAAAAACTGACTCTGCGCCGGATCGGTGCCGGGATCCTCGACGCGCTGATCGGCACCATGTCCCCGCTGATCCCGGCGATCATCGGCGGTTCGATGGTGAAGCTGCTGGCGATGATCCTCGAGATGACCGGCGTGCTGACCAAAGGCGCACCGACGCTCACCATTCTGACGGTGATCGGCGACGGCGCGTTCTTCTTCCTGCCGCTGATGGTGGCCGCCTCTGCCGCCGTCAAATTCAAAACCAACATGTCGCTGGCGATTGCCATCGCGGGCGTGCTGGTCCATCCGAGCTTTATCGAGCTGATGGCGAAAGCCGCCCAGGGCGAGCACGTGGAGTTCGCCTTTATCCCGGTCACCGCCGTGAAATACACCTACACGGTGATCCCGGCGCTGGTGATGACCTGGTGCCTGTCATACATCGAACGCTGGGTGGACAAGATCACCCCGGCGGTGACCAAAAACTTCCTTAAGCCGATGCTGATCGTGCTGATTGCCGCCCCGCTGGCCATCCTGTTGATTGGTCCGATCGGTATCTGGATTGGCACCGCGATTTCCGCGCTGGTTTACACCGTGCACGATTATCTCGGCTGGCTGTCCGTCGCCATCATGGGCGCGCTGTGGCCGCTGCTGGTGATGACCGGGATGCACCGCGTCTTTACGCCAACCATCATTCAGACCATCGCCGAAACCGGCAAAGAAGGGATGGTCATGCCGTCGGAAATCGGCGCGAACCTGTCGCTCGGCGGTTCTTCGCTGGCGGTGGCGTGGAAAACCAAAAACCCGGAGCTGCGCCAGACGGCACTCGCGGCGGCGGCATCCGCCATCATGGCGGGGATTTCTGAACCGGCCCTGTACGGCGTGGCGATTCGCCTGAAACGCCCGCTGATTGCGAGCCTGATCAGCGGCTTTATCTGCGGCGCGATCGCCGGTATGGCGGGACTTGCCAGCCACTCCATGGCGGCACCGGGCCTGTTTACCAGCGTCCAGTTCTTCGATCCGGCGAACCCGATGACCATCGTCTGGGTGTTTGGGGTGATGGCCCTGGCCGTGGTGCTCTCCTTTGTTCTGACCCTGATCCTCGGCTTTGAGGATATCCCGGTCGAAGACGAGGCCGAGAAAGCCCGCGCCCTGCAAACCGCACCGGTTCCGGCACACGAGGCGCGAGCCTGATGAATAACGAGGTCAACATGTCTGTTTTTCCAGAAGGATTTTTATGGGGTGGCGCACTGGCCGCCAACCAGAGTGAAGGCGCTTATCGCGAGGGCGGCAAAGGGCTGACCACCGTCGATATGATCCCCCACGGCGCAAACCGGATGGCGGTGAAAGTCGGGAAGGAAAAACGTTTTACGCTTCGCGACGACGAGTTTTACCCCAGCCACGAGGCGATTGATTTTTACCATCGCTACAAAGAAGACATCGCCCTGATGGCGGAGATGGGTTTTACGGTGTTCCGCACTTCCATCGCCTGGAGCCGCCTCTATCCGAACGGCGACGAGCCGCTGCCGAATCAGGACGGCATCGCCTATTACCGTGCGGTGTTTGAAGAGTGCAAAAAGTACAACATCGAGCCGTTAGTAACCCTGTGCCACTTCGATGTGCCGATGCACCTGGTCACCGAATACGGCTCCTGGCGCAACCGTAAAATGGTCGATTTCTTCGCACGCTATGCGCGCACCTGCTTCGAGGAGTTCAACGGCCTGGTGAAATACTGGCTGACCTTCAACGAGATCAACATCATGCTGCACAGCCCGTTCTCGGGCGCGGGGCTGGTGTTTGAAGAGGGCGAAAACGAAGACCAGGTGAAATACCAGGCCGCGCACCACGAGTTAGTGGCGAGCGCGCTGGCAACCAAAATCGCCCACGAGGTGAACCCGGAAAACCAGGTCGGCTGCATGCTGGCGGGCGGAAATTTCTATCCTTACTCCTGCAAGCCAGAAGACGTGTGGACGGCGCTGGAAAAAGACCGCGAGAACCTGTTCTTTATCGACGTGCAGGCGCGCGGCAGCTATCCGGCCTACTCGGCGCGCGTGTTCCGCGAAAAAGGGGTGACGATTGTTAAAGACCCGGCTGACGACCAGATCCTCAAGCACACCGTCGATTTTGTCTCGTTCAGCTACTACGCGTCACGCTGCGCCTCGGCGGAGATGAACGCCAACAACACCAGCGCGGCCAACATCGTTAAATCTCTGCGCAACCCGCACATCGAAGTGAGCGAATGGGGCTGGGGCATCGACCCGCTGGGCCTGCGCATCACGATGAACATGATGTACGACCGCTACCAGAAACCGCTGTTCCTGGTGGAAAACGGGCTCGGTGCGAAAGACGAGATCGACGCGAATGGTGAGATTAACGACGACTATCGCATCAGCTATCTGCGGGAACACATCCGCGCGATGGGCGATGCGATTGAAGACGGCGTCCCGCTGATGGGCTACACCACCTGGGGCTGTATCGACCTGGTAGCGGCATCCACCGGGGAGATGAGCAAGCGCTACGGGTTTGTGTATGTCGATCGCGACGACGCAGGCAACGGGACGCTGGACCGGAAACGCAAAAAATCGTTCTGGTGGTATAAGAAGGTGATTGCGAGTAACGGGGCGGATTTGGGCTAGTCGCTTACATCGGTCTGGGATTTTGTAGGCCCGGTAAGCGCAGCGCCACCGGGCAATTTCAGGCCGCAGCGCCGTTTCCCGCCGGGTGGCGGCTGCGCCTTACCCGGCCTACAAAAACCCTTTTTAGGCCGGGCCACAACGGCTCATAACTGCGCAAATCCCCCATCCCCTTCCCACCCCGCCAGCCGGGAATAGACCACTTCAACCGCCGCTTTAATCGCTGGCGTCATCGGGTAATAAAACCCGACAATATCCGGCTGAATGCCCAAAAACAGCACCTCGCCCACGTCGTCTTTAATCTGATCGACCAGATAGTTGAGGGGCATATTGTGGGTGGTCATCATGAACATCTCCGCGATATCGTCCGGGTCGATCAGGCGGATTTCGCCGGGGTTCAGCCCCATGTCCGTCGCATCGACAATCAGCAGACGGTCCGGGCGCAGCTCGCGCAGGGCGACCACGTCGTTTTCCGGCGCGCTGCCGCCGTCGATCACCCGCCAGTTGCCCTGCGGATTCGCGAAGCACATCTCCGCCAGCAGCGGGCCTGCACCGTCATCGCCCATCATGCTATTGCCGACACACAGTAAAACGTCAGTCACGTAATCTCCTCACCATCAGGTAGATGGCGCTCTCCTGATGAATATCATGCAGCATGCTGAGCAGCGTTTTGCTCCACGCCTGCTGGGCGGGGGTTTGCACCGCCAGCGCCGCGTCAAAGGCGTTCGCCAGCATGGCGATGTGGTTGCTGTCGATGACGATCTCGCCATACTTCGGCACGCCTTCCATTTTGCGCCGCGCCGTACTGTCCGTCTCCAGCGTGCCGATCCAGGCCAGATACTCTTGCCACGGGCAGCTCAACGCCGCCTCTAAACAGTCGATCACGCCAAGGTGGTGGCCAATCGCCAGGCTGTAATAGACCACCTGCTGGGCCGCATCCGGCGTCGCATCGTTCTCATCGATAAATTTACGGCTCAGCTGACTGAACACCACCTGTTCGCTCATCGGATACGCGCCTCGTCGACCACCTGGTTGAGGTTCGCCACGATCTCGTTCAGACGCGGATCTTTTTCCGCCTCCAGCCAGCGCTCAACCTGATGCTCGCCCTGGCTCAGCAGACGCAGATAGTCATCGGCAATCTGGCGGCCATAGCGATATCCGGCAAGACGACGCGCCGTCCTGTCGACCTTCACCCGCAGCGGCTGCACCATGTCCGGATGCAGAATTTGCGCGGGCTGGTTGTCGATTTCCCCCGGCTCGCGGGCGTGAATTTTCTGCTCCAGCAGCCCCAGCGCCATCGCAAAACCGTACAGCGTCGCGGCAGGCGTCGGTGGGCAGCCGGGAATATAGACATCCACCGGCACGATTTTGTCGGTCCCACCCCAGACGCAGTAGAGATCGTGGAAGATACCGCCGCTGTTGCCGCACGCCCCGTAGGAGATGCAGATTTTCGGATCCGGCGCCGACTGCCAGGCACGCAGGGCCGGAGATCGCATCGCGCGCGTCACCGCGCCGGTGAACAGCAGAATGTCCGCATGACGCGGAGACGGCACCACTTTGATGCCAAAACGTTCGGCGTCAAACAGCGGAGACAGAGTGGCGAAGATTTCAATCTCGCAGCCGTTGCAGCCCCCGCAGTCCACGCGGTAGACGTAGGCGGAACGTTTGATTTTTTTCAGCAGAGACGCTTTCATGTTGGCGATGGATTCATCCACCGTCATCGGCACCGGAATGCCGTTATCGTCGCGCGGGCCGAGTAAATTATTCATCAGCTGGCTTCTCTCATGTGGCGGGTGATATCGATGCGGTCGGACGGCAGCAGGCACTTCTGACGCTTGCACTCCGGGCAGGTTTCAAACCCTTCCCGGTGCAGTTCCGCCCGCGCATCGCCGTTGTGTTTCAGCAGCGCGATGGCATAGTCGATCTCTTTTTGCACGGCGAACGGATGGTTGCAGACGCGGCAATGGCACAGGTCAAAGCGCGACTGCTGAAGGAAATCGGCTTTGTTCCACACCGCCAGCTCGTACTCCTGCGACAGCTTAATCGCCGCCGTCGGGCAGACCTCTTCGCAGCGACCACAGAAAATGCAGCGCCCGAGGTTGAACTGCCAGGCCAATTCATTCGTCGCCAGATCCGTCTCCACCGTCAGGGCGTTCGACGGACAGGCATTCACGCACGCCGCACAGCCGATGCACTGCTGCGGGTTGTGCTCCGGTTTGCCACGAAAGTTTTTATCGACCGGCATCGGCTCAAGGGGATAACTGCTGGTGACCGTGCCGGTTTTGATCACTTTTTTGATAAATGTAAACATGACGGCTCCTTATTTCAGCGGCGAGTTCTTGCGCTCGATGCTGTAGCGTTCAAGCTCTTTGTACGGCACCACCTGGCTTTTCTTCTTGCGTACATCCACCACCGTCATGCGGTCGGTACAGGAGTAGCAAGGATCGAGGCTACCGATGATCAGCGGCGCGTCAGACACCGTGTTGCCGCGCAGCATATAGCGCAGGGTCGGCCAGTTGGCGTAGGTCGCCGCACGACAGCGCCAGCGGTAGAGCTTCTGGTTGTCGCCGGTCATGCTCCAGTGGATATCATCCCCGCGCGGCGCTTCGGAGAACCCGAGGGCGAAGCGGTTCGGAATATAGGTAAAGCCTTCCACTGCCAGAGGCCCGCCCGGCAGGTTATCCAGACCAAAGTCGATCATATTCAGCGCGGTAAAGACTTCGTTGATGCGCACTTTCAGGCGGGAAATCACGTCGCAGCCCTGCTCGGTGTGGACCGTCATCGGCAGCAGGCCGTAGCCCACGAACGGGTGATCGGCGCGGGTATCGCGGGCGTGGCCGCTGGCGCGTACCATCGGGCCGACGTTGCTGAAGTCGCGGGCGATCTGCGGATCAAGACGGCCCACACCGACGGTACGCTGCTCGATGTTGGGCGTGCTGAGCAGCATATCCACCAGATCCTGCACGTCGCGGCGCATCTGCTGCGCCAGCAGGCGAGTCTGGATCATGTCGTCTTTCAGCAGATCGCGGCGAATCCCGCCGATCAGGTTCAGACCGTAGGTTTTACGCGCCCCGGTGAGGATCTCCGCCATTTTCATCGAGGCTTCACGGACGCGGAAGAACTGCATAAACCCGGAATCAAAGCCGACGAAGTGACAGGCCAGGCCGAGGTTCAGCAGATGCGAATGCAGGCGCTCCACTTCCAGCAGAATGGCGCGGATCATCTGAGCGCGCTCCGGCACCACGATCCCCATCGCGTTTTCCACCGAAGTGGTGTAGGCGGTGCTGTGGGCGAAGCCGCAGATCCCGCACACGCGATCCGACAGGAAGGTGACTTCGTTATAACCCATGCGGGTTTCCGCCAGTTTTTCCATTCCACGGTGGACGTAGAACAGGCGGTAATCGGCATCGATAATATTTTCGCCATCGACAAACAGGCGGAAGTGGCCCGGTTCATCGGAGGTGACGTGCAGCGGGCCAATAGGCACCACGTTGTTCTTTTTGCTGCCGAGCTCGTTGATGAACTCGTAGGTTTCGCTGTCGGTGGTCGGGGCAGGACGCTGGCGATAATCCATGCTGTCTTTGCGCAGGGGATAGAGTTCATCCGGCCAGTCGTCGGGAAGCACAAGACGGCGTTCATCCGGCAGGCCGACCGCGATCAGACCGTACATATCGCGCACTTCGCGCTCGCCCCACACCGCCGCAGGCACGCGCGGCGTGACGGACGGGTATTCCGGTTTATTCGGATCGACTTCGACGCGCACCGTAATCCAGCACTTCTCGCCCTGCTCCATCGACAGCACGTAATAGACCGCGTAGTTGCCGCACAGCTGACGTTCGTCGTTGCCGAACAGCACCGACAGCCAGCCGCCCTGCTGGTAATAGAGAAACTCCACCACTTCCGGCAGATAGTTCACCTTGATGGTGACGGTGATCTGGTCTTTGGTCTGCCAGCTCTCCTCCAGCACCACGCCGGGAAACGCCTGATGCAGTGCGGCGAGATACTGTTGACCCACTTTTTCTTCTGACATGCTAAAACTCTCTGTAATCACGCCACCAGCAAGGAGACGAAGGCTAAAAAGGCGAACCCAAAACCGGCCCAGGTGATGCGCGAGGTGGCGTTGAACCGCAGACGCGCCATGCTGTTTTCAAACAGGGCGATGATCAGCACACCAACCACCAACTTGAGCACGGCCATTACTACCGCCAGCAGTAAACCCGCCGCCGAGAAGTGCGTCATCTGTCCCCACGGGAAGAAGACGCCGACAAACATCTGCAGCACCACCAGCTGTTTAAGGCTGATGCCCCATTTCAGGACCGCAAAACCGTAGCCGCTGTACTCCGTGAGCGGGCCTTCCTGCAGCTCCTGCTCCGCTTCCGCGAGGTCAAACGGCAGTTTGCCCATCTCGATAAAGGTGGCGAACGCGCAGGCGCAGAGGGCCAGAATCAGCGGAACGCTGCGGGCAACCGGCCAGTGATAGACGGTATCCGCGATAAAGCTGATGTGGGTCGAACCCGCGACCTGCGCCGCGACCCACAGGCCCAGCAGCAGAATCGGCTCAACCAGCACGCCGAGCATCGCTTCGCGGCTGGCACCAATACCAGTAAACGGACTGCCCGTATCCAGCCCGGCAATCGCAAAGAAAAAGCGCGCGATGGCGAACAGGTAAATCAGGGTAATCAAATCACCCAGCACCGGCAGCGGCGACGCGATCGTCACCACTGGCAACGCGGTGGCGATGGTCAGCATCACGCCGACCATCACGAACGGCGTCAGGCGGAAGACCCAGCCGGAGGCGTCCGGGGCGATGCTCTGACGACCCATCAGCTTGAAGAGATCGCGGTACTCCTGGAGGACGCCAGGGCCGCGACGGTTGTGCATTCGGGCGCGGGCCACGCGGGTGATGCCCGAGAGCAGTGGCGCAGCGGCGAATAACACCAGCGCCTGAAGTAATGCCAGTAACAGACTCATGTCAGGCTCCTCGTGAAATCACAATCACCACCAGCACCGCCAGCTCGACAAGCGCGAGGCGACGGAACAGCGTGGGCGCGACCGCGCTTTGCCAGCCGGGGATCATCCTGACCGGATTCAGGGCGTGGCGCAGTTTCAGCACAAAGGCGAAGTTCTCTTTCACCGGCATCGCAAAACCGTGCGCGGTAATCACCATCGACTGCTCGTGCTCGTATCCGCAGGCCCATGCCGTCCCGCGTGAACGGGCAGGCAGACGGTCGCGTTTGAAGAACATCATCAACACCAGCGGCAGAAGCGGCGCAGCGATCAGCAGCAGGGCCATCATCGGCTGCGAAACGGCGGTGTGGGCGGTGGTGAGCGGCAGCGGAACCGCCGAACCCAGCAGCGGCAGCAGCCACGGCGCAGCCACCCCGCCCGCGATGCAGCACAGGGCCAGCAGCACTACGCTCGCCGTCATCAGGGCCGGTGCGCAGCGGGCGTTTTCCGCCTCGCGGGTGCGCGGTGCGCCGAGGAAGGTGACGCCGTAGACTTTCGCCATACACATCACCGCCAGCGCGCCGGTGATCGCCAGACCGACAGCCAGCATCGGCCCCAGCAGACGGGCGACAAAGACATCGCTCTGGCCGAGAGCAAAGAAGGACTGATAGATCACCCACTCACCGGCAAAGCCGTTGAGCGGCGGCAGCGCGGCCATCGCCATCAAACCGACCAGCATGGCGAGCGAAATCAGCGGCATTTTTTTGCCAATACCGCCGAGCTTCTCGATATCGCGATGCCCGGTGCGGAACCAGACGCTGCCCGCCCCGAGGAACAGCGTGCTTTTAAACAGGCTGTGGTTAACGAGGTGATATAGCCCGCCGATGAAGCCACAGGCGATCAGCGCCGGATGGTTCAGCGCCAGGCCGGTCAGCCCCGCGCCCAGACCGAGCAGGATGATGCCGATGTTCTCCAGGGTGTGATACGCCAGCAGACGCTGGATGTTGTGCTCCATCAGGGCGTACAGGCCGCCGACAAAGGCGGTGATCATCCCGGCAATCAGCAGCACTACGCCCCACCACAGCGGCGGCTGGCCGCCAATCAGGGAAAGGGTCAGGATGCCGAACAGACCGACTTTCATCACCACCGTCGAAAACAGCGTCGCGGCGGGGGCGGACGCATTGGCATGCGCCTGCGGTACCCAGCCGTGCAGGGGAATAATCCCCGCCAGCAGACCAAAGCCGACCACGCCCAGCAGCCAGATATCCGCCCCGAACGGCAGCATCTGCGCGCGGGCGCTCAGGAGATCCAGATCCAGCGTGCCGTAGCGCTGCCACACCAGCCAGCAGGTCAGCGCCAGCAGAACGGTGCCGAGGCGCCCGAGGGCAAACCACAGTTTCCCGGACTGGCTGCACCCGGTCAGGAACACGCCGCACAGGGCCATGATTTCCGCCATCACCACCAGCGCCGCCAGATTGCTGGCGACCACCGTACAGACGGCGGCGGCGAGCAGGAGATTGACCAGCAGACCGTTGGGTTTGGTCTGCGGATGGCGATGCCAGTCAATATTGAACAGGCTGACAAACAGGCCGCACAGGCCAAAGGTGATGAGCCAGATCGCGTTCAGCGGCGTGAGCTGGACGGTGTGGCGAACCAGCGGCATCACGCCTTGCGCATGCAGACCGCCGGTAAGCACCATAAATCCGGCGCAGGTTGTGATCGCACTCCCCAGCGCGCCGCCGATCCCGGCGGTCCATCCGCTGAGGGTTTTGTGGAACGAGAAGAGCAGCGACAGCACGGCCGCGGCCACAAACCAGGCCACGGCGCTGTTAATCAGAGTCACAGCGTTCATTTCGCCCCCTCGTTTTGCGCCTGGAACAGCGACAGATCGCCAAAATCGGTGTTTATCGTCAGCTCGCGTTTGCGTTTACTGGTGCGCGCGATATCGCGGATGTTAACCAGAATCAGCGCTTTGGTCGGGCAGGTGCGCACGCACGCCGGGCCTTGCTCATCGAAGCTGCACAGATCGCACTTCACCGCCACGGCGCGCACGCCCGGCACCCAGTCCAGCAGGCTGCTGACGCGGGCCGGTGCGGGAGGCGCTGGCGGCGCTTTTGGCGAGTTGGCGTTGGCCGGAATATGCAGCGGACGGCTGCCGGAAAATTCAATCGCGCCAAACGGACAGGCGATGCCGCACAGCTTGCAGCTCACGCACAGGCTCTCGTTCAGCTGCACCGCGCCATCGATACGGGTGATGGCATTCACAGGACAGACGCCCGCGCAGGGGGCATCCTCACATTGATGGCAGAGCTGCGGGGCAGACTCTTTTTCATTACGCATAACGCGCAGGCGCGGCATCGACTGCAGCCCGTGCAGACGGTGTGTTTCGGAACACGCCGCTTCACAGGTGTGGCAGCCAATACAGACCGTCGAGTCAGCAATTACAAAACGGTTCACCGGGTAGTCCTCAGGACAGTGTCATTTTTGACGACGACGTGCCATCTCGACACATCTCGACACGTAAACATCAGGCGGTGCGCGATTCGCTCACCAGTTCGTGCAGATTCACCGGGAGGTTGTGTTCCACCGCCGCATAGAGGCCGTCGTACACCGGCGCGATTTTTTCCAGATAGTGTTCAAGCACCTGGTGGCGATCGCGGGTGCTGACGTGACCGTCAACCATGCCGTCGGTCATCAGCTGTGCCTGGGCAATGCGCTGCCTTTCGCCGTCTTTGGTTTCGACGTGGTATTCGATGACGTGGCTGTTGAAGTTGTCCGCCAGGGTGACGTAAATCGTGAAGTGGCCGAAGAGGATGAAGCACAGATCCTCCTGCGCCGCGCAGCTCATGGCGTGGTGCAGATGGGCTTTTGACAGGGTGATGCCCTGAACCAGTGAGTTGCAGTAGAGGTGCCACTGCTCCTGTAATTGTTGATGGCGTTGCGCGATGTAATCCGCTTTTTCGCTAAGTTCCCAAATAGTCATCTCAGGTATCCGGTTAATGGAGATGAGGGCTGTTAAGCAGATTTTGTGCCAGTTTTTATCATGCTGATATTTATCGATTTTTCATCATCATCACT
This sequence comes from Lelliottia sp. JS-SCA-14, assembly GCF_035593345.1. Classification (NCBI taxonomy): domain Bacteria; kingdom Pseudomonadati; phylum Pseudomonadota; class Gammaproteobacteria; order Enterobacterales; family Enterobacteriaceae; genus Lelliottia; species Lelliottia sp. JS-SCA-14. The sequence continues at coordinate 3,755,790 of NZ_CP141606.1, forward strand.
GTCAACATCAGCGTGTCGACGTGTCATTTCGTCAGCGCCGACATCGTCACGCCTTATCTCAAATTAAGCTGGCATCGTTATTGCATTAACGCCTAAAACATCAGGAGGCGTCATGCACGAAATCACCCTCTGCCAGCGCGCGCTGGAACTTATCGAACAGCAGGCGAAGCAGCATCACGCGAAACGCGTCACCGGCGTGTGGCTGAAAGTCGGGGCGTTTTCCTGCGTCGAGCCCAGCGCCCTGACCTTTTGCTTTGAGCTGGTGTGCCGCGACACGCTGGCGGAAGGCTGCGAGCTGCATCTCGAAGAGCAGCAGGCCGAATGCTGGTGTGAGACCTGCCAGCAGTACGTCACGCTGCTGTCATCGAAAGTGCGAAGCTGCCCGCAGTGTCAAAACACCGGGCTGAGGATCGTCGCGGACGACGGCTTGCAGATCCAGCGCCTCGAAATAGACCAGGAGTAAATCATGTGTAGTACCTGCGGTTGCGCCGAAGGCAACCTGTATATCGAAGGGGACGAGCATCGCCCCCACTCCGCGTTTCGCTCCGCGCCCTTTTCTCCCCCCCCGCGCAACGTATCAGCGTTGACCGGCCTGCGCTTTGCGCCGAAGCCATCGGACGAAGGCGACCTGCATTACGGCCACGGCGAAGCGGGCACCCACGCGCCGGGCATGAGCCAGCGTAAAATGCTGGAGGTGGAGATCAACGTGCTGGACAAAAATAACCAGCTCGCCGCCCGCAACCGCGCGCGCTTCGCCGCTCGCCAGCAGCTGGTGCTGAACCTGGTTTCCAGCCCCGGCTCCGGCAAAACCACCCTGCTGACGGAAACCCTCAAACGCCTGAACCAGCGCGTCCCGTGCGCGGTGATCGAAGGCGATCAGCAGACCGTGAATGACGCCGCGCGTATTCGTCAAACCGGCACCCCGGCGATTCAGGTGAATACCGGTAAAGGCTGTCATCTGGATGCGCAGATGATTGCCGACGCCGCGCCGCGTCTCCCCCTCCCTGATACGGGCATTCTGTTTATCGAGAACGTGGGCAACCTCGTCTGCCCGGCCAGTTTCGACCTCGGTGAACGGCATAAAGTGGCGGTGCTCTCCGTCACCGAAGGGGAGGACAAACCGCTGAAATACCCGCATATGTTTGCCGCCGCCTCGCTAATGCTGCTCAACAAAATCGACCTGCTGCCGTACCTCGACTTCGACGTCGAGAAGTGCCTGGCCTGCGCCAGGGAAGTGAACCCGGAGATTGAAATCCTGATGGTCTCCGCCACCAAAGGCGACGGCATGGAGAGCTGGCTGAGCTGGCTGGAGAACGAGCGATGTGCATAGGCGTTCCAGGACAGATTCGCGCCATCGACGGCAACCAGGCTAAAGTCGAAGTCTGCGGGGTGCTGCGCGATGTCGATCTCACACTGGTGGGCGTTGTGGATGAAAACGGCGCCTCGCGCCTCGGTCAGTGGGTGCTGGTCCACGTCGGTTTTGCCATGAGCGTGATTAATGAAGACGAGGCCCGCGACACCCTCGCGGCGCTGCAAAACATGTTTGAAGTCGAGCCGGACGTCGGCGCGCTGCTGTTTGGCGAGGAGCGTTAAACCATGCGCTACGTTGATGAATATCGCGCCCCGGAACAGGTGATGCAACTGATTGCGCATCTGAAAACGCGCGCTTCGCTGCTGGAGTACACCGCCGCGCGCCCGCTGCGCATCATGGAAGTGTGCGGCGGCCACACCCATGCCATTTTCAAATTCGGCCTCGACCAGCTCCTGCCCGATAACATTGAATTTATTCACGGCCCCGGCTGCCCGGTGTGCGTCCTGCCGATGGGCCGCATCGACAGCTGCATTGAGATAGCCAGCCAGCCGGAGGTGATCTTCTGCACCTTTGGCGACGCCATGCGCGTGCCGGGAAAAAACGGTTCGCTGATGCAGGCCCGGGCGCGCGGCGCGGATGTGCGGATCGTCTATTCGCCGATGGATGCCCTGAAGCTGGCGGCGGAGAACCCGGCGCGCAAAGTGGTCTTTTTCGGCCTCGGGTTTGAAACCACCATGCCCGCGACGGCCATCACCCTCCAGCAGGCCAAAGCGCAAAATCTCACCAACTTTTTCTTCTTCTGTCAGCACATTACGCTGATTCCGACTCTGCGCAGCCTGCTGGACGAACCTGACAACGGCATCGACGCCTTTCTGGCGCCAGGCCACGTCAGCATGGTGATTGGTACCGGGGCCTACGGTTTTATCGCCGCCGACTATCATCGCCCATTAGTGGTTGCTGGATTCGAACCACTTGATCTACTACAAGGCGTGAACATGCTGGTTGAGCAGAAAATAGCAGCCCTGAGTACGGTGGAAAATCAGTATCGCCGCGTGGTCCCCGATGAGGGCAACCGGCTGGCACAAGCGGCCATCGCCGAAGTGTTTAGCGTCGAAGGCGACAGCGAATGGCGCGGGCTGGGGCTGATTGCCGAATCCGGCGTCCATCTGACCGACGCCTATCAGGCATTCGACGCCGAAGCGCATTTTCGGCCTGTGCCGCAGCAGGTGTGCGACGACCCTCGCGCCCGCTGTGGCGCGGTGTTAACCGGTAAATGCAAACCGCATCAGTGCCCGTTATTTGGCAACACCTGTAATCCGCAAACCGCGTTTGGCGCGCTGATGGTCTCTTCCGAAGGAGCCTGCGCCGCGTGGTATCAGTACCGCAATCAGGAGTGTGAAGCATGAAGACGGTGGAAATGGCCCACGGCAGCGGCGGCCAGGCGATGCAGCAGCTAATTGGTCAGCTGTTTATGTCCGCCTTCGACAACCCGTGGCTGGTGGAACAGGAAGATCAGGCGCGTATCGCGCTCTCATCCCTGACCACCCAGGGCGATCGGCTGGCGTTTTCCACTGACAGCTACGTCATCGACCCGCTTTTTTTCCCCGGCGGTGATATCGGCAAGCTGGCGGTGTGCGGCACGGCGAACGATGTGGCGGTGAGCGGTGCGATCCCACGCTTCCTCTCCTGCGGTTTTATCCTCGAAGAGGGGCTGCCGATGGAGACCTTAACCGCCGTCGTCCACAGCATGGCGCAGACCGCGCGCGACGCGGGCATCGCTATCGTCACCGGCGACACCAAAGTGGTGCAGCGCGGCGCGGCGGACAAACTCTTTATCAACACGGCGGGCATGGGCGCGATCCCGACGGATATTCGCTGGGGCGCGCAGCAGCTCGCGGTTGGCGATGTCTTGATGGTCAGCGGGTCGCTGGGCTGCCACGGCGCGACGATCCTGAATCTGCGCGAAGGGCTGGGGCTGGACGGCGAACTGCAGAGCGACTGCGCAGTGCTGACGCCGCTTATCCAGACGCTGCGCGACTGCCCTGGCGTCAAAGCCTTGCGCGACGCGACGCGCGGCGGTGTGAATGCCGTGGCCCACGAATTCGCTGCCGCCAGCGGCTGCGGAGTTGAACTGGTCGAAAGCCAGCTGCCCGTCAAACCGGCGGTGCGCGGCCTGTGCGAACTGCTGGGTCTGGATCCGCTTAACTTTGCCAACGAAGGCAAACTGCTGATCGGCGTGGAACGCGCTCACGCCGAAGCAGTTCTGGAAAAACTGCGCGCCCATCCGCTCGGGCAGAATGCCGCTATCATTGGTGAGGTGGTTGAACGCAAAGGGGTGCGACTGACTGGCCTGTATGGCATCAAACGCACGCTGGATCTCCCGCACTCGGAACCGTTACCCCGTATTTGCTAGAACCACGCGAAAAGTGGTCAGCACTGTTTCTCTTTTTTTTGCCAGTTTCTTTGGAAGCGATATGTCGTATACACCGATGAGCGATCTTGGACAGCAAGGGCTGTTTGATATTACGCGCACACTTTTACAGCAGCCCGATCTGGGTTCACTGAGCGATGCCCTCACCCGGCTGGTCAGGCAGTCTGCGCTGGCAGACCACGCCGCGATTGTGCTCTGGAACAGTACCAGCCAGCGTGCGAGCTACTTTGCCACGCGCGACAACGGCAAGCCCGTCGAATATGAAGATGAAACGGTGCTGGCGCACGGCCCGGTGCGTCGTATTTTGTCGCGCCCGGACGCCCTGCACTGCAACTTTGAGGAGTTTCGTCAGGCCTGGCCGCGACTTGCCGACAGCCCGCTGTATTCGCCCTTCGGTCACTACGGCCTGCTGCCGCTGGCGGTGGATGGCCGCATCTTTGGCGGCTGCGAATTTATCCGCAATACCGATCAGCCCTGGAGCGAAGCGGAATACGAGCGCCTGCATACCTTCACCCAGATCGTCAGCGTGGTGGCGGAGCAGATCCACAGTCGCGTCACGGATAACGTCGATTACGACTTGCTGAGCCGCGAGCGCGATAACTTCCGCATTCTGGTGGCGATTACTAACGCGGTGCTCTCCCGGCTGGACATGGACGAGCTGGTGAGCGAAGTCGCGAAAGAGATCCATCACTACTTTAAAATTGACGCCATCAGCATCGTGCTGCGCGGTCATCGCAAGGGCAAACTGACAATTCACTCCACCCACTATCTGGATGAAACCAACCCGGCCCACGAGCAGAGCGAAGTCGACGAAGCCGGAACGCTCTCGGAGCAGGTGTTTAAAAACAAAGAGATGCTGTTGCTTAATCTCAGCGAGCGCGACGAGCTGGCGCCCTACGAGCGGATGCTGTTCAACTCCTGGGGCAACCAGATCCAGACCCTGTGCCTGCTGCCGCTGATGTCCGGCAACACCATGCTTGGTGTGCTGAAACTTGCCCAGTGCGAAGAGCACATCTTCACCACCACCAATTTAAAACTGCTGCGCCAGATCGCCGAGCGCATCGCCATTGCCCTCGATAACGCCCTGGCGTATCAGGAGATCCACCGCCTGAAAGAGCGGCTGGTGGACGAAAACCTGGCCCTGACCGAACAGCTGAACAACGTCGACAGCGAATTCGGCGAGATCATCGGCCGCAGCGACGCCATGTTCAGCGTGCTCAAACAGGTCGAGATGGTGGCCCAGAGCGACAGCACGGTGCTGATCCTCGGCGAAACCGGCACCGGGAAAGAGCTGATCGCCCGCGCGATCCACAACCTCAGCAACCGCAACAGCCGCAGGATGGTGAAAATGAACTGCGCGGCGATGCCTGCGGGTCTGCTGGAAAGCGATCTGTTTGGTCACGAGCGCGGCGCGTTTACCGGAGCCAGCACCCAGCGCATTGGCCGTTTTGAACTGGCGGATAAAAGCTCGCTGTTCCTCGATGAAGTGGGTGATATGCCGCTGGAGCTGCAGCCGAAACTGCTGCGGGTATTGCAGGAACAGGAGTTCGAGCGTCTCGGCAGCAACAAGCTGATCCAGACCGACGTGCGCCTGATCGCCGCCACCAACCGCGATCTGAAAAAGATGGTCGCCGATCGCGAGTTCCGTAACGATCTCTACTATCGCCTGAACGTGTTCCCCATTTGCCTGCCGCCGCTGCGCGAGCGTCCGGACGATATTCCGCTGCTGGTTAAAGCCTTTACCGCCAAAATCGCCCGTCGGATGGGACGCAATATCGACAGCATTCCGGCGGAAACCCTGCGCACGCTTTCTGCGATGGAGTGGCCGGGCAACGTGCGCGAGCTGGAAAATGTGATTGAGCGGGCGGTGCTGCTCACGCGCGGGAACGTGCTGCAGCTTTCCCTGCCGGAGGTCATGGTTTCACAGGAACCGATGCCGGTGGCAGAGCGCCCGCAGGAGGGCGAAGACGAATATCAGCTGATTGTCCGCATCCTGAAAGAGACCAACGGCGTCGTCGCCGGGCCGAAAGGTGCCGCGCAGCGTCTGGGGCTGAAACGCACCACCCTGCTTTCGCGCATGAAACGCCTCGGGATTGAGAAGGATATGCTGGTCTGATTCACCCCCTCTCCGGCGGGAGAGGGTTTCCTTTCAAATTCATGTTATAAATTTCCCGGTACATCCCATTCAACTGTTCTCCAGGAGGTAACATGTCTGTTTCCGCACGCAACCAGCTCGCCGGTACCGTCAGCGCCACATCGCACGGTGCCGTTAACGATGAAGTTGAACTCACCCTGACCGGCGGTGCAAAACTGGTGGCGATCGTCACCACCAGCAGCAAAGAAGCGCTGGGTCTGGTACCGGGGAAAGAAGCGATTGCGCTGATCAAAGCGCCGTGGGTGACGCTGGCGACGGAAGAGTGCGGCCTGAAGTTTTCCGCGCGTAATCAGTTCGCAGGTGCGATCAGTCAAGTGACCGAAGGTGCGGTTAACGCCACGGTACATGTGAAAACTGATGCAGGGTTTGAAATCGTTGCCGTGGTCACCAACGAGAGCCGCGAAGAGATGCAGCTTGCGGCGGGTAAGCGCGTTATCGCCCTCGTAAAAGCGTCTGCCATTTTAATCGCCACCCGCGCATAATCCTCAGGTGCCGTACGGTGTGCGGCGCTATTTTTTCGGGCGGTACTTTTCCGGCAACTCCGGCACCGGACGGCGATCGTCAATCAGATGGCGAATCGTCAAAATCGGGTGTCGCCATAACATCCGTGGCCCGGCCCAGCGCATCACCTGCTTCATCTCTTCCCGTTTCGCGGGCTGGTAGCAGTGAACGGGACACTGTTTGCAGGCGGGTTTTTCCTCACCGAACACACACTTATCCAGACGTTTATCGGCATAGGCGTTCAGCGCCTGATAATGCCCCGCCTCGCGGGATGCCTCCGGGCATTGCCGCGCATACAGCGCAATCATTTTGCTGATGGTCTCTTTTTCGCGGGAGATGCGTTTTCCTGACATGTCACGTTACCGGTCAATAAAGTGCATTTATAATACATTTTTATAGCCCCCGTTTCAGCCCGTTTCATTATTTGCATTCCATTTTCTGAAGACCGCTTCCAGTTTTAAACCTATCCTTGCCGCATTTTACTGGTATTTTATACAGGTAAATTTAATGCCACCAGGCCGCTGTTAAGGGAGTTTTTTATGTCAGAAATGATCGCTGTTCAGCCGCAACGCCATCTTAAAGTGGGCTACTTCAGAAAGCGCCACGAAGATCGGAACACCAAAATCCCCAAACGCTATAGCGTACACGCCGCATTAAGCCTGAAAGGCGACTGGCTGGAACAGGCAGGATTTAAAACCAATTCGCAGGTCCGGGTGGTGGTAGAGCACGGAAAATTACTCATTGAGCTCATGGATAAACCGGTGGCGTAAACTCTCGACTTTTTACTGCGCCTGGTCATTTTTTCATGCGACAATAGAGGGAATTAACGAGCTGTTGGCCGCTCAAAACGCAACAATTTCAAAGAAATGGATATCATAACTCCATGAGCACAATCGACAATTTAACCGCGCATACCCCGATGATGCAGCAGTACCTGAAACTGAAAGCTCAGCATCCGGAAATTCTGCTGTTTTATCGTATGGGCGACTTTTACGAGCTTTTTTATGACGATGCCAAACGGGCGTCGCAGTTGCTCGACATCTCGCTGACCAAGCGTGGCGCATCAGCGGGTGAACCGATTCCGATGGCGGGTATTCCGCATCATGCGGTGGAAAACTATCTGGCGAAGCTGGTGAATCAGGGTGAATCCGTCGCCATCTGCGAACAGATTGGCGATCCGGCCACCTCGAAAGGTCCGGTGGAGCGCAAAGTCGTTCGCATCGTCACGCCAGGCACGATTAGCGACGAAGCCCTGCTCCAGGAGCGTCAGGACAACCTGCTCGCCGCCATCTGGCAGGACAGCAAAGGTTACGGCTACGCCACACTGGATATCAGCTCCGGGCGTTTTCGCCTGAGCGAACCTGCTGACCGCGAAACCATGGCGGCAGAACTCCAGCGCACCAATCCGGCGGAGCTGCTCTACGCCGAAGATTTCGCCGAGATGGCCCTGATCGAAGGGCGTCGCGGCCTGCGTCGTCGGCCGCTGTGGGAATTTGAAATTGATACCGCGCGCCAGCAGTTAAACCTGCAATTTGGCACCCGCGATCTGATTGGCTTTGGCGTGGAAAACGCCCCGCGTGGGCTGTGTGCCGCAGGCTGTCTGCTGCAGTACGTGAAAGACACCCAGCGCACGACCCTGCCGCACATTCGTTCCATCACCATGGAGCGTCAGCAGGACAGCATCATTATGGATGCCGCCACGCGCCGTAATCTGGAGATCACCCAGAACCTCGCGGGTGGAGTAGAAAACACCCTGGCGGCGGTGCTCGACAGTACGGTCACACCGATGGGCAGCCGCATGCTCAAGCGCTGGCTGCATATGCCGGTGCGCGATACGGCGGTGCTGGTAAGCCGCCAACAGACGATTGGCGCCTTGCAGGATCGCTTTACGGATCTGCAGCCAGTGCTGCGTCAGGTGGGCGATCTGGAGCGTATTCTGGCCCGTCTGGCGCTGCGCACGGCGCGTCCGCGCGATCTGGCCCGCATGCGTCACGCCTTCCAGCAGTTACCTGAGCTGCGTGCGCAGCTGGCGGAAGTCGACAGCGCGCCGGTGCAAAAGCTGCGTGAAAGCATGGGGGAATTTACCGAACTGCGCGAGCTGCTGGAGCGCGCGGTGGTTGAAGCGCCGCCGGTGCTGGTTCGCGATGGCGGTGTGATTGCCCCTGGCTACAACGAAGAGCTGGACGAATGGCGCGCCCTGGCGGACGGTGCCACGGATTATCTGGATAAACTGGAGATCCGCGAGCGCGAGCGTCTGGGGCTCGACACCCTGAAAGTGGGCTATAACGCCATTCACGGCTATTACATTCAGATCAGCCGCGGGCAGAGCCATCATGCGCCGATCCACTACGTTCGTCGCCAGACGCTGAAGAACGCCGAGCGCTACATCATTCCAGAGCTGAAAGAGTACGAAGACAAAGTCCTCACCTCCAAAGGCAAAGCGCTGGCGCTGGAAAAACAGCTCTATGAAGAGCTTTTCGACACGCTCCTTCCACATCTGGCCAATATGCAGCTGAGCGCCAGCGCGCTGGCTGAGCTGGACGTGCTGGTCAACCTGGCAGAACGGGCTGACACGCTGAACTACACCTGTCCGACATTCACCGACAAGCCGGGCATTCGCATCAGCGAAGGGCGTCACCCGGTGGTGGAACAGGTGCTGAACGAGCCCTTTATCGCCAACCCGCTGAATCTCTCTGCCCAGCGTCGGATGCTGATCATCACCGGTCCGAACATGGGCGGTAAAAGTACCTACATGCGCCAGACCGCGCTGATCGCCCTGCTGGCCTATATCGGCAGCTACGTTCCGGCGCAAAGCGTGGAGATTGGCCCTATCGATCGTATCTTCACCCGCGTGGGTGCGGCGGACGATCTGGCCAGCGGTCGCTCCACCTTCATGGTTGAGATGACCGAAACTGCCAACATTCTGCACAACGCCACGGAAAACAGCCTGGTGCTGATGGATGAGATTGGTCGCGGGACATCGACCTATGACGGTCTTTCCCTCGCCTGGGCGTGCGCCGAAAGTCTGGCGAATAAGATCAAAGCGCTGACCCTGTTTGCGACACACTACTTTGAGCTGACACAATTGCCGGAGAAAATGGAAGGCGTCGCCAACGTCCATCTCGATGCCCTGGAGCACGGCGATACCATTGCCTTCATGCACACGGTGCAGGATGGCGCGGCCAGCAAGAGTTACGGCCTGGCCGTTGCTGCGCTGGCGGGAGTGCCGAAAGAGGTGATCAAACGCGCGCGCCAGAAACTGCGCGAGCTGGAAAGCCTTTCGCCAAACGCGGCGGCGACGCAGATTGACGGTTCGCAGATGTCGCTCCTGTCCATGGCGGAAGAGACGTCACCGGCGCTTGAAGCGCTGGAGAATCTCGATCCGGACTCCCTGACGCCGCGTCAGGCGCTGGAGTGGATTTATCGCCTGAAGAATCTGGCGTAAATTCTCGCACTCAGCATTAACCGGCTCTGGTGCGCAGATAGTCAATAAAGACGCGCACCTTAGCCGAAACATGCTGCGCATCGGGATAAACCGCGTAAATGCCCTGCTGCGCAAAACCGTAGTCGGGTAACAGATGCACCAGCCGCCCATTTTCCAGCTCGGCTCTGACCAGCCATTCAGGTAGCAAGGCCACGCCAGCTCCCGCGAGCGCAAAGGCCATCAGCGCCTGAGCGCTGTCGGCAAACAGCCGTGCAGGGCGCTTAATCTCTAACAGCACACTTTTCCCGCTGGCATCGGTCACCTGCCAACGCAGCGGTGCAGGAAGACGTTCGTGAATCAACCACTCGGCCTGCGCCAGTGCATCCAGCGAATCAACCGGATTTGCGGCCAGCCATTCAGGGGCGGCCACGGGATATATCGCAAAACGTGAAATCAGCGCCGCGTGATAGCGAGAGTCAGCAAGCTGACCCAATCGAATGGCGACATCGAAACGCTCTGCAATCAAATCAGCATGATGTGAAGAGGCGACGTGGCGTATCCGTAAATCCGGGTGAAGCCGACTAAACTCCGCCAGAACCGGGATAATCACCTGCGCGCCATACTCCGGTGTGGAGGTGATTCTCAGCTCACCGCTCAGGCCAACATGGCTGGCCCTGACTTCATCCTGTAAATTCTCAGCGGCTTTTAACAACTCGACGCCGCGCTGGTAAAAGAGCGAACCCGCTTCCGTCAGCGTAATACGCCGCGTCGAGCGCAGGAGAAGCGTTACACCCAACTCGTTTTCCAGCTGGCGAATATTGAAGCTTACGACAGCTTTTGTTTGCCCGAGCGCAGTCGCCGCTGCGGTAAAACTGCCGGTGTCCACCACGGCGACGAACGTCGTCATTCGCTGTAAATTGAGCATAGCTGCCACCATTACTGTCAAAATTATTTTGACAGTATATCGTCAGGGACGCCGTTTATCCCTCGCTTTCAGACAGATACATTACCGCTCCTTAATGGAGGGTAAAACATGGCATACCGTAGTAAAGTCGCCATCGTATTTCTGCTGGGCTTTTTTCTCGATCTCATCAATATGTTCATCGCCAGCGTCGCGTTCCCGACAATGGCCGTGGCGTTTCATTCATCCGCCCCGGCGCTGGCATGGGTCAGCAACGGATATATTGCGGGCATGACGCTGGTCATCCCTTTTAGTGCTCTCATCACCCGCCGCCTGGGTGCAAAGCGGCTTTTCATTCTTTCTCTGACCCTGTTTTGTGCCGCGGCCACTGCTGCCGGTATGTCTGACTCGTTGAATCACCTGATCTTCTGGCGTGTTTTACAGGGTGCTGGCGGTGGATTACTCATCCCGGTTGGACAGGCGCTGGCATGGCAACAGTTTAAACCGCACGAACGGGCTGGTTTATCGACGGCGGTAATGCTGGTCGCACTTCTCGCACCTGCGTGCGCCCCTGCACTGGGTGGAGTTCTGATTCAGTTCTTTCACTGGCGATGGATTTTTTTCGCCCCACTGCCGCTTGCCGTTGTCACGCTACTCCTGGCTTGCCTGTGGCTTAAAAACGAGACTGCTCCGCCCGGCCCTGCAAGGTTGCTGCATTTCCCCCTGTTGTCCGACCCGCTGCTGCGTTTCTCAATGCTGGTCTATCTGTGCGTGCCGGGGATATTCATCGGCGTGAATGTGGTCGGCCTTTTTTACCTGCAAAGCGTGGCGAAGATGACCCCGGCGGCGACCGGAGCGCTTATGCTTCCCTGGTCCCTCGCTTCGTTTATCGCCATTTCAGCCACCGGAAAATATTTCAACCGCCTTGGCCCGCGCCCGCTCATTATCACCGGCGGTCTGCTGCAGGCAGCCGGAATCGCGGGTTTGACGACAGTCTCTGCCGCCACGCCCGAATCGCTCACTATTGCCCTCTTCGTCCTTATGGGTGCAGGTGGCAGTTTGTGCAGCAGCACAGCTCAGAGCACCGCATTTCTCAATGTTGCCTTTGAAGAGATGCCGGATGCCAGCGCCCTTTGGAACTTTAATCGTCAGTTGAGTTTCTTTCTTGGCGCGACGCTGCTGGCGCTGATACTCAGTACGCTGCAACAGGTTTTCACCCCTGCTCAGGCCTGGCATGGGGTGTTTATTTTGTCATCCGTAATCACGCTTTTGCCCATCATGAGTGCGCTGCGCCTCAACAACCAACAGGTGCTTATGCATCTTCATAAGGAAACATCATGAATACATTCGAAAATAAAATCATTGAGACGCACGTCGCCATTGAAAACTGGCTCGGAAAAGGTACAGGCGATCACGAAGCACTGATGGCCCACTTCAGCGAAACATTCAGCATGGTGACATTAACCGGCGCTTGTCTGGATTATCCCGCCCTGAAAGGATTCTTTCTGACGCAGCGCGGAGGCCGTCCGGGGCTGTCTATTACCGTGGACAGCGTGGAAGTGCTGGAAACATGGCCAGAAGGTGCCGCGCTACGGTATCGGGAGATTCAAAGTCAGCCTTCAGCCGCCACCACCGTGCGATGGTCTACGGTGCTGTTGATCAAACAAGGCGAAAGTGTGCTCTGGCGTCATCTTCACGAAACGGCCCAGGGATAGAAAAGAAAAAGGCCCGTCTCTCGACGGGCCTCTTTTAGATGAAAACTCGCTTATTCGCGGAACAGCGCTTCGATATTCAGCCCTTGCCCCTGCAGGATTTCACGCAGGCGACGCAAACCTTCTACCTGAATCTGACGAACACGTTCACGAGTCAGGCCAATTTCACGGCCCACATCTTCCAGTGTCGCAGCTTCATACCCCAACAGACCGAAACGACGTGCCAGCACTTCACGCTGTTTGGCGTTCAGTTCGAACAGCCATTTGACGATGCTCTGTTTCATATCATCGTCTTGCGTGGTGTCTTCCGGACCGTTGTCTTTTTCATCGGCCAGGATGTCCAGCAGCGCTTTTTCGGAATCGCCACCTAGCGGGGTGTCGACGGAGGTAATGCGCTCGTTGAGACGCAGCATACGGCTTACGTCATCAACCGGTTTATCGAGCTGCTCGGCAATCTCTTCCGCACTTGGCTCGTGGTCCAGTTTATGGGACAACTCACGCGCAGTACGCAGATAGACGTTCAACTCTTTGACGATGTGAATCGGCAGGCGAATCGTACGGGTTTGGTTCATGATTGCCCGTTCGATGGTCTGACGAATCCACCAGGTCGCGTACGTAGAGAAACGGAACCCACGTTCTGGGTCAAACTTCTCAACGGCGCGGATCAGGCCCAGGTTGCCCTCTTCAATCAGATCCAGCAGTGCCAGACCACGATTGCTGTAACGACGAGCAATTTTCACCACCAGACGCAGGTTACTTTCAATCATGCGGCGGCGTGAGGCGACATCTCCACGCAATGCGCGACGCGCGAAATAGACTTCTTCTTCGGCCGTTAACAGTGGGGAATAACCAATCTCCCCAAGGTAAAGCTGAGTCGCGTCAAGCACACGCTGTGTGGCGCCCTGCGATAACAGCTCTTCTTCAGCTAAATCGTTATCACTGGGTTCCTCTTCAACCAAGGCTTTCTCATCAAAAGACTCGGCTCCGTTCTCATCAAATTCCGCGTCTTCATTTAAATCATGAACTTTCAGCGTATTCTGACTCATTAAGGTGGCTCCTACCCGTGATCCCTGAACGAGACACCCTGAAGCGGTATGCCCCGTCAAATTATCGCTGCGGTAAATATTGCAGCGGGTTTACGGATTTCCCCTTGTAACGAATTTCAAAATGCAAGCGTGTAGAACTGGTGCCGGTGCTACCCATGGTAGCGATTTTTTGCCCCGCCTTGATTTCTTGTTGCTCCCGGACCAGCATTGTATCGTTATGGGCGTAGGCACTCAGGTAATCATCGTTGTGTTTGATGATAATAAGATTACCGTAACCGCGCAGAGCATTACCGGCATACACAACGCGTCCGTCTGCGGTCGCGATGATTGCCTGTCCTTTACTCCCTGCGATATCGATCCCTTTATTTCCCCCCTCGGAGGAAGAGAAGTTCTCGATAACCTTGCCATCAGTCGGCCAGCGCCAGGTTGAAATTGGCGCACTGGAAGATTGACTGCTGGCAGTCGGTACGGAAGAGCTAACCACAGGTGCCGTCACCGGTGCTGTGACGACAGTCGCAGACGGCTTATTATTCGGCAACATTTTGTTAGCACTCTGTTCACCTGAATCCTCAGAATACGTAATTGTTGGCTGTGAAGCAACCACCGCGCTGGTATTTTGCGCAGGTTTAACGCTGTTATTTTGCGCGGTGACATCCGCCGCTGAAACGGAGTTGCCTGGCGTCAGTGGCGTACCGGTGGCGTTACCCACCTGGAGCGTCTGCCCGACTTCCAGACCATACGGGGCCTGCACGTTATTTCGCTGGGCGAGGTCACGGAAATCGTTCCCGGTGATCCACGCGATATAGAACAGGGTGTCGCCGCGTTTCACGGTGTAGGTGCTGCCGCCGGTATAACTTCCTTTCGGAATGTTCCCATACTTGCGGTTATAGACTATACGGCCATTTTCGGTCTGCACAGGTTGTTGCACTGGCTGAATCTGAGTTGGCTGCGTGCTCGGGACGTGAACAGGCTGGATCTGCGGAGTTTGCTGCGGTGCCGCAGTCCCCATTTTAGGCGGAGGTGTAATCAGCATTCCACCGGAAGTGTTCCCCGAGTTGCTGCTTCCGCCGACTGAGCTCACTGGCGCAGGGGCGTTATTTGAACTCGTACAACCTGCCAGCCAAAGCGAAACCAATGACAATGCCGCAACACGGCTGATGGTGAATTTCGGGCTTCCCGCGCTCATTTATCCCCCAGGAATGTGTTAACTACCAGTGACTTAAAATTAACCGTGATGGCTCGAACCTTTTGCGCCACACCATACGCTGAATTTTTCCGAATAACCCTGGAAAATTCCGAGTATCAGGCAAGCTCTCCTTTGACCAGAGGCACAAAGCGCACGGCTTCTACGGTATCGATAATGAACTCGTCGCCCCGTCGATAAACACGCTTAAGCAGCTGTTGTTCATCGCCCACCGGCAAAACGAGAATGCCGCCGTCGTCCAACTGCGCCAGGAGCGCAGACGGGATCTCAAGCGGTGCTGCCGTCACGATAATGGCATCAAACGGCGCGCGGGCCTGCCAGCCCTGCCAGCCATCGCCGTGACGGGTTGAAACATTGTGTAAATCGAGCTGTTTAAGGCGACGGCGGGCGTGCCACTGCAAACCTTTGATTCGCTCGACGGAGCAGACATGATGAACGAGATGGGCCAGAATTGCCGTCTGATACCCTGAACCAGTGCCGATCTCCAGCACGCGGGATTCCGGCGTCAGCTCCAGCAGTTCGGTCATCCGCGCCACCATGTACGGCTGCGAAATCGTCTGCCCCTGCCCTATCGGCAAGGCCACGTTTTCCCACGCTTTGTGTTCAAACGCCTCATCCACAAATTTCTCACGCGGTACCTGTGAGATAGCCTCAAGCACACGCTCGTCGGTGATGCCCTGAGTGCGTAATTGATTCAGAAGAGCTTGTACACGTTTACTTACCATTGTGTGTTCACCCCGGCACGTTCCAGCCAGCCTGAGACCACATCTTGCGCGTTATACGCGGTTAAATCCACGTGCAGCGGCGTGACGGAAACATAGCCTTCGTCCACGGCGGCAAAATCCGTATCCGGCCCGGCGTCGCACTGCTCGCCAGGCGGACCAATCCAGTAGAGGGTGTTTCCGCGCGGATCCTGCTGCGGGATCACTTTGTCCGCCGGATGGCGGCTGCCGCAGCGCGTCACACGAATGCCTTTGATCTCCTCAAGGGGCAGATCCGGCACGTTAATATTCAGAATACGTCCGGTGCGCAGCGGCTCGCGGCTGAGCGCACGCAGGATGGAGCAGGTCACGGCGGCCGCCGTGTCGTAGTGCTTATGGCCGTTGAGAGACACCGCCAGCGCCGGGAACCCGAGATGACGCCCTTCCATCGCCGCTGCGACCGTGCCCGAGTAAATCACGTCATCGCCCAGGTTTGGGCCAGCGTTGATGCCTGACACCACCACGTCCGGGCGCGGGCGCATCAGCGCATTGACGCCGAGGAAGACGCAGTCCGTCGGCGTCCCCATCTGTACCGCGATGTCACCATTATCAAACGTAAAGGTGCGAAGGGATGATTCCAGCGTTAAGGAGTTGGACGCACCGCTGCGGTTACGATCGGGAGCAACAACCTGCACCTCGGCAAATTCGCGCAGGTGTTTCGCCAGCGTCTGAATGCCAGGCGCATGGATCCCATCATCGTTACTCAGCAATATTCGCATAGTCACCCGACGTATTGATTAGTTCCCTGACAACACTGGTGGCAAAGCTCCCGGCCGGCAGCCAAAAACGTAACTCGACGGTGACGTCATCCCACCAGTTCCAGCTCAGCTGCTGCGGATAGAGCAGCATCGCACGGCGTGCCGCCTCGACTTTCTCCCGCACCAGCAGTGATTGTAATTCTGTCTCTTCTGCTACCGCGGCCTGCTCTGCGACAAGCGCATCGCCCTGCGGCCCCCACTCTCCCGAGCCGGGCAGCGCGGCGGTAATCATCAGCGTTTTGTTATCGACGCGCGCCTGCAGATCGGCCATTTCGTCGCTTGTTGCCACAAACCAACTGCCGCGTCCCGCTAATTGTAGCGCATCGCCGACAACAACTTGATTCGCGTCCGTTTTTTTCAGTCGTTCGCTCACAATCTGATTAAACAACGCACTGCGGGCCGCCGACAACCAAAAACTGCGTTTATTCCTGTCGCGCACCGGGGCATTGCTCTGCGCCCAGCGCAGCGCGCCCTGCAGGTTGCTGCCGCCCAGCCCAAAACGCTGAGCGCCGAAATAGTTCGGTACGCCCTGCTCGCTGATGGTGGTCAGGCGTTTTTCCACGTCATCGCGATTCGTGACTTCACGCAGCACCAGCGTAAAGGCATTGCCCTGAAGCGCGCCCAGGCGCAGCTTGCGCTTGTGGCGGGCGTACTCCAGCACCTTACAGCCTTCCAGCTCAAATTTGCTTAAATCAGGCATCACATTGCCCGGCACGCGCGCGCACAGCCACTGCTCCGTGACCGCGTGTTTATCTTTTTGCCCGGCAAAGCTCACTTCACGGGCGTGAATCTTCAGGAATTTTGCCAGCGCATCGGCCACAAATCGAGTGTTGCAGCCATTTTTCAGAATGCGAACAAGCACATGTTCGCCTTCGCCGTCCGGCTGGAATCCGAGGTCTTCTACGACCACGAAATCTTCCGGGTTGGCTTTCAGCAGGCCATTGCCCTGGGGTTTGCCGTGCAGATACGTCAGGTTATCAAACTCGATCATTTGGCCGCCTTCACCAGCAGCGCGACGGCCTCGCAGGCGATACCTTCGCCACGCCCGACAAATCCGAGTTTTTCCGTGGTGGTGGCTTTGACGTTGACGTCATCCATATGACAACCGAGATCTTCAGCGATAAAGACGCGCATCTGCGGGATATGCGGCAGCATTTTCGGGGCCTGGGCGATGATGGTCACATCGACGTTGCCCAGGGTGTAGCCCTTGGCCTGAATGCGGCGCCAGGCTTCGCGCAGCAGCTCACGGCTGTCCGCGCCTTTAAAGGCCGGGTCCGTGTCCGGGAACAGTTTGCCAATATCGCCAAGCGCCGCCGCGCCGAGCAGGGCGTCGGTTAAGGCATGCAGCGCGACATCGCCATCAGAATGCGCCAGCAGGCCCTGTTCAAAGGGAATGCGTACGCCGCCAATGATAATCGGGCCAACGCCGCCAAAGGCGTGTACGTCAAAACCGTGTCCAATTCGCATTATGCCTTCTCCTGAGGGATCGTACGGGTAAGATAAAATTCCGCGAGCTGTAAATCTTCCGGGCGCGTCACTTTTATATTATCAGCGCGCCCCTCAACAAGCTCAGGGTGGTAACCGCAATACTCCAGCGCCGACGCTTCATCGGTGATGGTTGCGCCTTCATTGAGCGCGCGGGTTAAGCAGCTGTTGAGCAGTTCGCGGGGGAAAAACTGGGGGGTCAGCGCGTGCCATAAATCGACGCGCTCAACGGTATGGGCAATCTTCTGCAGGCCTGGCTCGGCGCGTTTCATGGTGTCGCGCACAGGTGAGGCCAGAATGCCGCCTGTAGTACTGGTTTCGCTGAGTTTGAGCAAACGGGCCAGATCGTCCTGATGCAGACACGGGCGGGCGGCGTCGTGCACCAGCACCCACTGCGCATCTCCTGCGGCGCGAAGGCCAGCCAGAACGGAGTCGGCGCGCTCTGCGCCACCATCAACGACGGTAATCTGTGGATGATTTGCCAGCGGTAGCGCGGCAAAACGGGCATCGCCCGGACTGATGGCGATCACGACGCGCGTCACCCGTGGGTTCGCCAGCAGCGCCGCCACGGAGTGTTCAAGGATCGTTTTGTCGCCAATGGAAAGGTACTGCTTAGGACACTCTGTTTGCATGCGCCGACCGAAACCTGCTGCCGGTACCACAGCGCATACATCCGAAAAAGTCACTGCCATGTCGTAATCCTGGGCCTGATTATCGATTGTTTTGTGCTGAGCCCTGACTGCGTTTAGACGCATCCGGCACCAGACGATAAAAGGTTTCGCCCGGCTTGGTCATACTGAGTTCGTTACGTGCGCGTTCCTCAATCGCCTCTTGCCCGCCATTGAGGTCATCAATTTCAGCAAAGAGTTGATCGTTTCGCGCTTTAAGTTTTGCGTTCGTTGCCTGCTGTGCCGTGACGTCGTCATTGACGCGGCTGTAGTCGTGAAGACCGTTCTTACCGAACCACAGCGAATACTGCAGCCAGACCAGCAAAGCCAGCAACAGCAGTGTTAATTTACCCATCCAGCCCCCTGAAAAACGGCATCATCATCCCATAACTTTCCGTTCGACTCTACTCTGGGGTTTTAATTATGTCTTAAGTTAGCCCATCAGCCATAAAAACAGCAGGCCAAAGATGATCACTACCGTAGCAATGGTGATAACGGTGCTGTAGAGCAGCCGCCCGTTGAGCAGCGAGTGCAGCGCAATGCCGACCACCACCGCGACGGGCATCAGTGCGAGGAAGAAAGGCCAGGTGTAGAGGAAGAAAAACAACGTATTGCGGCCATAGATCGCGAACGGGATGCCGAGCGCCAGCAACCACGAGGCGAAGCCGACCACGGCCCCAGGAAGTGACCAGGTCGTCTCGTCATCAGCCGATACGGTTTCCGACCCGGTGATAATGTAATTCTCACTGTTACGCATAGCAGTTCCTGTGACCATGACACATCTTACGGGCAGCGAGCTATCCGTTCGATACCGTCTCAGGATCTGATAATATCGCCCCGTCTGAGCAGGTCTAATAATTGGCTTACTAAATTTGTTACCAATTGTTGACCCTCCAGGTGAATTTCTGGCGATTCAGGCGCTTCGTAAACCGAGTCAATGCCGGTGAAATTGCGCAGCTCTCCCGCCCGGGCTTTTTTATACAGCCCCTTAGGATCGCGCGCTTCGCACACCTCCAGCGGCGTATCAACGAACACTTCGATAAACCGCTCGTGCCCCACGCGCTCGCGCACCATCTGCCGCTCAGCGCGATGGGGCGAGATAAACGCGGTTAACACCACCAGACCGGCATCGGCCATCAGGCTCGCCACTTCGCCCACGCGGCGAATATTCTCTTTGCGATCTTCGTCGCTAAAGCCCAGATCGCTGCACAGGCCGTGACGGACGTTGTCACCATCGAGTAAATAAGTGCTTACACCCTGCTTATGCAGCGCCTCCTCCAGCGCCCCGGCGACGGTGGATTTCCCCGAACCGGAGAGCCCGGTAAACCACAGCACTACCCCACGGTGACCGTGGAGTTGTTCGCGCGCGCTGACCGTCACCGGATGAGGGTGCCAGACGACGTTCTCATCGTGCTGGGCCATTATTTGCCTCCTAGCAAATCGCGTGCGCCCCAGTGCGGGAAGTGTTTGCGCACCAGCGCGTTCAGCTCCAGCTCAAAGGCGCTGAATTCAGAAGGCACGGCGGTCGCCTGCTCGTGCGGTTCGCGCACCATCCCGGCACCGACGGTGACGTTGGTCAGACGGTCGATAAAGATCAGCCCGCCCGTCACCGGGTTTTGCTGATATTTGTCGAGCACCAGCGGCTCATCAAAGGTGAGATCCACCAGCCCAATCCCGTTCAGCGGCAGCTCGGTGACCTGATGCTGCGCCAGATTGTTGATGTCCACCTGATACTGAATGCCATCCACGCGCGCCCGGGTTTTCTTGCCCGCGATTTTAATGTCATAGCTCTGACCCGCCGTCAGCGGTTGTTCCGCCATCCACACCACGTCCAGAGAGGCACTCTGCACGGCAGGCACGCTCTCCTGCGCGTCCAGCAGCAGATCGCCCCGGCTGATATCGATCTCATCTTTCAGTACCAGGGTGACCGCTTCGCCCGCACCTGCTTCCGGCAGATCGCCGTCGAAGGTCACGATACGGGCGATGGTCGACTCCACGCCGGACGGCAGCGCCTTCACGCGCTGGCCGACTTTCACCACGCCGGAGGCAATGGTCCCGGAGAAGCCGCGGAAATCGAGGTTCGGGCGGTTCACATACTGCACCGGGAAGCGCATCGGCTGGCTTTCCACCGGGCGCTGGATTTCCACGGTTTCCAGCACTTCGAGCAGCGTCGGGCCGCTGTACCACGGCATATTCACGCTCTGGGTGGCGACGTTGTCGCCTTCCAGCGCGGAGAGCGGCACGAAGCGGATATCCAGATTGCCCGGCAGCTGCCCGGCAAAGGTCAGGTAGCTCTCGCGGATCTCGTTGAATTTCTCTTCGCTGAAATTCACCAGATCCATTTTATTGACCGCCACCACCAGGTGTTTGATGCCCAGCAGGGTGGAGATAAAGCTGTGGCGACGGGTCTGATCCAGCACGCCTTTGCGCGCGTCCATCAGCAGGATCGCCAGCTCGCAGGTCGACGCGCCGGTCGCCATATTACGGGTGTACTGCTCGTGCCCTGGGGTATCGGCGATGATGAATTTGCGTTTCTCGGTGGAGAAATAGCGGTACGCCACGTCGATGGTAATCCCCTGCTCGCGCTCGGCCTGCAGACCATCCACCAGCAGGGCCAGGTCGAGTTTTTCGCCCTGCGTGCCGTGACGTTTGCTGTCGTTGTGCAGGGAGGAGAGCTGGTCTTCGTAAATCTGTCGCGTGTCGTGCAGCAGGCGGCCAATCAGGGTACTTTTCCCGTCATCGACGCTGCCGCAGGTCAGAAAGCGCAGCAGGCTTTTGTGCTGCTGAGCGTGAAGATAGGCTTCCACGCCGCCTTCATCAGCAATTTGTTGTGCAATAGTGGTGTTCATGGCGGCTCCTTAGAAATAACCCTGACGTTTCTTCAGCTCCATTGAGCCTGCCTGGTCGCGGTCAATCATGCGCCCCTGTCGCTCACTGGTGGTGGAGACCAGCATCTCTTCGATGATCTCCGGCAGCGTCTGCGCGTTCGACTCCACCGCGCCGGTCAGCGGCCAGCAGCCCAGCGTGCGGAAGCGCACCATCTGTTTCTTGATCACTTCGCCCGGCTGCAAATCAATGCGATCGTCGTCGATCATCATCAGCATGCCGTCGCGCTCCAGCACCGGGCGCTCAGCCGCCAGATACAGTGGCACGATTTCGATATTTTCCAGATAGATGTACTGCCAGATATCCAGCTCGGTCCAGTTGGAGAGCGGGAAGACGCGGATGCTTTCGCCTTTGTTGATCTGGCCGTTGTAGTTGTGCCACAGCTCCGGGCGCTGGTTTTTCGGATCCCAGCGGTGGAAGCGGTCGCGGAACGAGTAGATACGCTCTTTGGCACGGGATTTCTCTTCGTCACGACGCGCGCCGCCGAAGGCCGCATCAAAACCGTATTTGTTCAGGGCCTGCTTCAGCCCTTCGGTTTTCATGATGTCCGTATGTTTGGCGCTGCCGTGGACAAACGGGTTGATGCCCATCGCCACCCCTTCGGGGTTTTTGTGCACCAGCAGCTCGCAGCCGTAGGCTTTGGCGGTGCGGTCGCGGAACTCGTACATCTCGCGGAATTTCCAGCCCGTATCCACGTGCAGCAGCGGGAACGGCAAGGTGCCCGGATAGAAGGCTTTACGCGCCAAATGCAGCATGACGCTGGAGTCTTTGCCGATGGAGTACATCATCACCGGGTTCGAAAATTCAGCAGCCACCTCGCGGATAATATGGATGCTTTCCGCTTCGAGTTGCCGCAGGTGGGTCAGTCGTTTTTGGTCCATAACCAGTCCTTAAGCCAGATTCACCACAGAAGAGCCAAAGCTTTCCGGGTTGGTTGTGTGTTGAAACCAGGCGAGCGTCTGATGCAGCTCAACCACCTCTCCCACCACAATCAGGGCGGGCATGGGGGCATTTTTCGCCAGGTTTGCAAGGTGTTGTAAGGTGCCGGTCGCGACATGCTGATCGCTGCGCGTTCCGCGTGAAATCACCGCCACCGGCGTCGCCTTATCGCGTCCGTGACGAATCAATTGTTCGCTGATGTCAGCGGCTTTCATGGTGCCCATGTAGATCGCCAGCGTCTGACGACTCTGCGCCAGCTGCGCCCAGTCAAACGGCGTGCTGTCGGCTTTGTAATGCCCGGTGACGAAGGTCACGCTCTGGGCGTAGTCGCGATGCGTGAGCGGGATGCCGGCGTAGGCCGTCACCGCAGAGGCCGCCGTGATACCAGGCACGACCTGAAACGGCACGCCCGCCTGCGCGGCTGCCTGCAGCTCTTCGCCGCCGCGCCCGAAGATAAAGGGGTCACCGCCTTTGAGGCGCACCACGGTTTTTCCGGCCAGTGCGGCGTCAATCAGCATCTGGTTGGTTTCGTGCTGCGGCACCGAGTGCTCGCTCGCCCGTTTACCGACGCAGATTTGCTCGGCATCGCGACGAATAAGCTCACGCACCTCGTCGCTCACCAGATGATCGTAAAAGACCACGTCTGCCTGCTGAATAACCTGCAGACCACGCAGCGTCAGCAGCCCGGCGTCTCCCGGCCCGGCACCGACCAGAATAATTTCGCCCTGCTGTTTTTCCGAAGCCTGAAGCGACTGCTCCAGCTCGCGCTCGGCTGCCTGTTCGTTTCCCGCCGCCATCAGGCTGGCGAAACGCCCGCGGAAGGCCTGCTCCCAGAAGCGGCGGCGTCCGGCGGTCGTGGTCACCTGCGATTTCAGGCGTTCACGAAAACTGCCCGCGACCTCCGCCATTCGGCCCAGGCTTGCAGGCAACAGCGCTTCGAGCTTTTCACGCAGCAGACGCGCCAGTACCGGCGCGTTGCCGCCAGAGGAGATGGCAATCAGCAGCGGAGAACGGTCGACAATCGAGGGAAAGATAAATGAGCACAAAGGCTGGTCGTCCACCACATTCACCAGCCGGTGGCGGGCATTGGCCGCGTCGAACACCCGACGGTTCAGGGCGCGATCGTCCGTCGCGGCAATCACCAGCACCACATGGTCCAGCTGTGACTCATCAAACTCTGACGCTGTGACAATCTGCACCTGCGCGCCCGCCCGCTGTAAAAAAGCGATTTTGCGATCGGCGATTTCGCCCGTCCCGACAACCAGCACCGGACGGTCTTTTAATGAAGCAAACAGCGGCAGATAGTCCACGATGCACTAACTCGTCTCAACAACAGGAATAGTGGGACTATAGGGGGCGGCTTAGAGTGAATGAAATTACGAATTGGAATGAGTAGTTACTCAATGGAATAACGACTCAGGAAAGCTAATATCAAAAAGTGCTTAACGCGCGAAATATCGGGCATTTAAGAGCAAATGAAATTGTGTAAGCGCGGTCACAGTTTCATACTAGGCGCGTTAAAATTTTGTTCTATTTTTTAAGGACTCACTATGTTTCGCGCAATGCGCCACCGTATCGCTGCCCTGGCGTTCGGCGTTTGCTGTATCCTCCCGGCTCAGGCAACCACTCACCCGTTGGGTGAGATCGCATCCACTCAGGCGCGCCATATTGCGACCATGTTCCCGGGCCGAATGACGGGGACGCCCGCAGAAATGCTCTCGGCGGATTACGTTCGCCAGCAGTTTGCACAGATGGGCTACCAGAGCGATATTCGCGCCTTTCACAGCCGCTACATTTATACCTCACGCAATAACAGTAAAAATTGGCACAACGTGACCGGCAGTACGGTTATCGCCGCGCATGAGGGCAAAACGGCGCAGCAGATTATTATCATGGCGCATCTCGATACCTTCGCGCCGATGAGCGACGCGGACACCGACAACAATCTCGGCGGCCTGACGCTGCAGGGGATCGACGATAATGCCGCCGGTGTTGGCGTGATGTTAGAGCTGGCCGAGCGCATGAAAGACATTCCGACCCAATACGGCATTCGTTTTGTCGCCACCAGCGGCGAAGAAGAAGGCAAACTCGGCGCGGAAAATCTGCTGGCGCGCATGAGCGCGGCGGAGAAGAAAAACACCCTGCTGGTTATTAACCTCGATAACCTGATCGTCGGCGATAAGCTCTATTTCAACAGCGGCAAAAGCACACCGAACTCCGTGCGCAAATTGACGCGCGACCGCGCGCTGGCCATTGCGCGCAGCCAGGGCATTCTGGCGGCGATCAATCCGGGGCGTAACCCTGATTACCCGAAAGGCACCGGCTGCTGCGGCGATGGCGAAGTCTTTGATCAGGCGGGGATCCCGGTGCTGTACGTCGAGGCGACGAACTGGTCGCTGGGCAAAAAAGATGGCTATCAGCAGCGCAACAAATCCAGAGCTTTCCCCGAGGGCACCAGCTGGCATGATGTGAGGCTGGACAACCAGCAGCATATCGATCAGGCGCTGCCCCAGCGCATCGAACATCGCAGCCGTGACGTGGTGAAAGTGATGCTGCCGCTGGTGAAGGAGCTGACGAAAGCGGGGAAAGCCTGAGCAGAAAAGGGAATGGGTGCATGAGGTTAAACCCTGACAGCGCAATACGCGGGGTCACCCCCGCGTTGTTGCTACTTCTTCGGTTCGCAAGCAAGAACAGCTCTGAACTCCATACCACGCTCTCTGACACTCAACTCGCAAAGCGAGTCTCGCACCATCAAGGTGAATCCTAATGCTGTGGCACACAGCACGATGATTGCCACCAGGGCGTATTTGGTCAGCATGTATTGCCTCCATGCAAAGAAGAGGCTAACATCCAAACTGTCTCGGTTTAGACGTCGGCCTCAGGTGGATAGAAATATCTCCTGGGGCTTTCGCCTAACTGGAACCTTGAAAATGCTCAAAGCCAGTTAGCCTCAAGCACCCGCCGCCATAGTACGTATCACACCGTCCCTGCCCAAACCTGTTGTGCTAAATGCAGAATGCGCCTCGCAATAAAAATGCCCCCGCTCATGACAAACGGAGGCATCAGACAGCTTTCAACTCAAAACTTACCCTTCGTGCAGGCCGCACTCACGCTTGAGCCCGAAGAAGCGCGTCTCTTCTTCTGCCATACCCGGCTCCCACTTGCGTGTGGTATGGGTGTCGCCCACCGACAGATAGCCCTGATCCCACAGCGGATGGTATTTCAGCCCGTGCTGTTGCAGATACTGGTACACGGTGCGGTTGTCCCAGTCGATAATCGGCAGGACTTTAAACACCCCGCGCTGAATGCCCAGCACCGGTAAACTGGCCCGACTGCCGGACTGCTCGCGGCGTAAACCAGCAAACCAGGTTTTACCGTTCAGCTCACTCAGCGCCCGATTCATCGGCTCGACTTTGTTGAGCTCATTGTATTTCTCAATACCCTCAACGCCCTGCTCCCACAGCTTACCGTAGCGCGCTTCCTGCCACGCCGCGCTCTGCTCCGCGCGATAGACCTTGAGATTCAGTTTGAGCTTGTCCGTCAGTTCATCGATGAACTGATAGGTTTCCGGGAACAGGTAGCCGGTATCCGTGAGGATCACCGGAATGTCCGGGCGGATCTGATTCACCAGATGCAAACTCACCGCCGCCTGAATGCCAAAGCTCGACGAGAGCACATAATCGCCCGGCAGGTTTTCCAGCGCCCAAGCGACGCGGCCCTGTGCGTCGAGTTTCTCAAGCTGAGCGTTGGTTTCTGCGAGCGCGAGAATGCGTTCGACTTTGGGCAGATTGTTAAGGGCGTTTAGATCGAGTCTGGACATAAGTTCCTCACTGTTTGCGTTGCCTGATGGCGCTTCGCTTATCAGGCCTACAAAAACCGTCTGCGCTAGCGCCACCGGGCAACAGACCGCACTACTCCCAGAAATCCCGCGCCGGATCGAGCACCGGACGGACGATGCCCGCACGCACCGTAAAGTCGCCGAAGCCTTCACCCGCTTCGCGCTCTTTCGCCCAGCGTCCGACCAGTTCGTCGAGGGAGTCGAGAATTTCCGGTTCGGTAATGTTTTCGCGATACATGCGCGGAATGCGTGTCCCGCTGCGGTTGCCGCCAAGATGGACGTTGTAGCGTCCCGGCGCTTTCCCCACCAGCCCCAGCTCCGCCAGCAGCGCACGGCCACAGCCGTTCGGGCAGCCGGTCACGCGCATCACAATGTGTTCGTCGCCGATGCCGTGTTTCTCCAGCACCGCTTCCACTTTATCGGTGAACGACGGCAGGAAACGCTCGGCCTCGGCCATCGCCAGCGGACAGGTCGGGAAGGAGACGCAGGCCATCGAGTTTTCGCGCTGCGGTTTCACCGCATCCATCAGCGTATGATCCCGCGCCAGCTTCTCAATCTTCGCTTTCTGGCTTTCCGGCACCCCGGCGATGATCAGGTTCTGGTTCGCCGTGATGCGGAACTCGCCTTTATGGATCTTAGCAATTTCCAGCAGACCGGTTTTCAGCGGACGGCCTGGATAATCCAGAATACGACCGTTCTCGATAAACAGCGTCAGATGCCATTTATTGTCGATGCCTTTCACCCAGCCGATGCGATCGCCGCGACCGGTGAACTCGTACGGACGGATCGGCGCGAAGGTGATCCCTGCGCGACGCTCCACTTCCGCCTTAAAGGTCTCGACGCCGACGCGCTCAAGGGTGTATTTGGTTTTCGCGTTTTTACGATCCGTACGGTTGCCCCAGTCGCGCTGGGTGGTCACCACCGCCTCGGCCACCGCCAGGGTGTGCTCCAGCGGGATATAGCCAAACTCGCTCGCCGTACGGGCGTAGGTTTTCTTGTTGCCGTGCTCAATCGACAGGCCGCCGCCCACCAGCAGGTTGAAGCCCACCAGCTTGCCGTTCTCGGCAATCGCCACGAAGTTCATGTCGTTGGCGTGGAGATCGATATCGTTCTGCGGCGGGATCACCACGGTGGTTTTGAACTTACGCGGCAGATAGGTCTGACCGAGGATCGGCTCTTCGTCCGTGGTCGCGACCTTCTCCTGATCGAGCCAAATCTCCGCGTAGGCGCGAGTGCGCGGCAGCAGATGTTCAGAGATCTTTTTCGCCCATTCGTAGGCTTCGGCGTGCAGCTCGGACTCGAACGGGTTCGAGGTGCAGAGCACGTTACGGTTCATGTCGTTGGCGGTCGCCAGCGCGTCGAGGCCCACGGAGTGCAACATCTGATGCACCGGTTTGACGTTCTTCTTCAGAATGCCGTGGAACTGGAAGGTCTGACGGTTGGTCAGACGAATGCTGCCGTAAATAGTGTTGTCGTGGGCGAACTTATCAATCGCCTGCCACTGCTTCGTGGTGATGACACCACCCGGCAGACGACAGCGCAGGAGCATCGCATGACGGGGTTCGAGTTTTTGCTCAGCACGCTCGGCGCGGATATCGCGGTCGTCCTGCTGGTACATGCCGTGGAAGCGGATCAGCAGGAAGTTGTCGCCTTTGAAACCGCCGGTCAGACCGTCATTTAAATCTTCGGCAATGGTGCCGCGCAGGTAGTTGCTCTCTACCTTCATGCGCTCGGCGTCCGTCAGTTTGCCTTCGACCACCAGTGGGCCAGGGTGTTTTTCGCTCATTAGTAGACATCTCGCTGATAACGGCGCTCTACGCGCAGCTCACTTAAAAATTCATCCGCCGTTTCGGCATCCATACCACCGAATTCGGCAATCACTTCCAGCAAAGCCTGCTCGACGTCTTTCGCCATGCGATTCGCGTCGCCACAGACATAAAGATGGGCACCGTCATTGATCCATGCCCACAGCTCTGCGCCCTGTTCGCGCAGTTTGTCTTGTACGTATATTTTTTGTTTCTGGTCGCGAGACCAGGCCAGATCGATGCGGTTCAGCACGCCCTCTTTGACGTAGCGTTGCCACTCCACCTGATAAAGGAAATCTTCCGTAAAGTGCGGGTTGCCGAAGAACAGCCAGTTTTTGCCCGGCGCTTCATCCGCCGCGCGCTGCTGCAGGAAGGCGCGGAACGGGGCGATGCCGGTGCCAGGACCAATCATGATCACCGGCGTTTCCGGGTTAGCCGGCAGACGGAAGTTGTCGTTGTGCTCGATGAACACCCGCACTTCGCCCTCTTCTTCGACGCGATCGGCGAGGAAGCTCGATGCCCCACCGGCGCGCGCACGGCCTTCAATATCAAAGCGTACCGCGCCGACGGTGATATGCACTTCGCTCTCCACTTCCGCCTGCGATGAGGCGATGGAGTAGAGGCGCGGCGTCAGCGGACGCAGCAGGCCGATGAGTGCCTCCGCATCCAGCTGAGCTGGCGCAAAACGCACCATGTCAACAATCGGGGTGGTCGCCGCGTAATGCTGGAGTTTGGCTTTGTCGCCCACCAGCGGCAGCAGGGATTCGCTGCGCGTCAGAGTGGCGTAATTCTCAACGATGTTCGCCGTGTTGACCGTCAGCTCGAAATGCCACTGGAGCGCTTCGGAGAGCGGCAGGGTTTTGCCGTCATGGGTGACGGTTTCGGTGCCTTTCAGCCACAGCAGCTCTACCAGCTCTTTCACCAGCTTTGGATCGTTCTGATACCAGACGCCGAGCGCATCGCCCGGCTGATAGCGTAAACCGGAATCCCCGAGATCGATTTCGATATGGCGAACGTCTTTTTCCGAGTTGCGACCGGTGATTTTCTGATTCACCGACAGGCTCGCCGTCAGCGGCGCTTCTTTAGTGTACGGGCTGGTCAGCACTTCGTTGACCACGCCCGAGGCGGTCACCGCGGCCTGCGCGGCGGACTCCGTCGGGACGCGCGCTTTCAGCACCTCAACGATGCGTGCGCGCCACTCAGCGGCGGCGGGCTGATATTCCACGTCAGCGTCGACGCGGTCCAGCAGGCGCTCTGCGCCCAGCTCCGCCAGTTTGCTGTCGAAGTCTTTGCCGGACTGGCAGAAGAATTCATAAGAAGTATCGCCGAGGCCAAAGACCGCAAACGCGGTGCCGTCGAGTTTTGGCGCTTTTTTCGAGAACAGGAATTTATGTAGCGCAACCGCTTCTTCCGCCGGTTCGCCCTCGCCCTGCGTGGAGGCCACCACGACCACCAGTTTTTCTGACGCGATTTGTTTGAATTTATAATCCCCGGCGTTGACCAGGTTCACGTTCAGTTTGGCGGCCAGCAGGTCGTCGCGCAGCGCTTCTGCCACGCGGCGGGCGTTGCCCGTTTGCGACGCGGAGATCAGCGTAATCGCCGGAATTTCCACCGCGGCAGGTGCAGTCGTCGCCACAGCCCCAGGCTGTTGATTGAGCATTCCCCAGAAATAACCGGAGACCCAGGCGAGCTGGGTGGGTGAAAAATCAGTGGTGGCCGCCTGAAGGCGCGCCAGTTGCTCCGGGTTCAGGGGAAGCAAATTCGAAGGTGGGGCCTGTGTTGTCATGCGTTGTTATGTTCCAGTAGCAAAGCGGAATTTATGCAAAAAGACCAAACTAGAGATAAGGTTAACGGCGGGGATAATAACAATTAAAGAAGGGATGGAAATAATAAATAACCAAAAGAACTAACCGCTTTTAGTCATGGTTCTTAACATTAAAACCGATAAAGCAAACTGTTGAATTAGCTGCTTTTTATAGTCACAAAGGATGAGAAAAGCTCGCATCCGGGACAAGGGCCGTTTTAGTTAATGCGAAAAAAGGGTCTTTCCGGTACTATGCGGCGGTTTTTTCCGCATTCGCATTACTGAGAGCACATCATGTCCACCACACTGTTTAAAGATTTCATCTTCGAAGCCGCCCACCACCTGCCGCATGTTCCAGAAGGACACAAATGCGGCCGTCTGCACGGACACTCGTTCATGGTGCGTCTTGAAATTACCGGTGAAGTCGATCCGCACACGGGCTGGATCATGGACTTCTCCGAGCTGAAAGCCGCTTTCAAGCCGACCTACGACCGACTCGATCACTATTATCTGAACGATATTCCCGGCCTTGAAAATCCGACCAGCGAAGTGCTGGCGAAATGGATCTGGGAACAGATGAAACCTCTGGTCCCGCTGCTGAGCAGCGTGATGATCAAAGAGACCTGCACGGCCGGCTGCGTTTATCGCGGCGAGTGATTTTTGCCTTTGAGGCAGCGGTCAAACTCCCTTTAATTTCGCTATGTTAGGGTTGTGCGTTCTCAGGAAAAGGAGCGCAAGGTGGCGGACGATTTTGACCTTATTATCATTGGCGCAGGGATTGCCGGTTCGACCTGCGCTCTGCTCAGTGCCCGCGCCGGATTGTCCGTTCTGCTCATCGAGCGCGGCGAACAGCCCGGCAGCAAAAACCTCTCTGGCGGCAGGCTTTACGGTTACGCCCTCGCCGATATTCTCCCCGATTTTCACACTCATGCGCCCTTAGAGCGGCGTATTACCCGCGAGCATTTCTCTCTGTTAACCGCTGACGGGGCGACGACCCTGTGCGCGCAAAACCCGGCGAGCCCGTCGTGGAGCCTGCTCCGCGCCCGGTTCGATCCCTGGCTGGCCGCGCAGGCGGAAGCCGCGGGCGCTCTATTGCTGTGTGGCGTGACTGTCGATGCGTTGCACCGCGAACAGGGCCGCATTACGGGCGTGATGTGCGAGGGTGAGTTGTTAAGAGCGCGCGTCGTGGTGCTGGCCGAAGGGGCAAACACCCTGCTCGCCGAGCAGCAGAATCTGGTCTCTCGCCCGTCGATGGAGCAGATGGCGCTGGGCATCAAAGAGACGCTCGCCCTTGACCCCGCGCGCATTCAGGAACGTTTCCATCTGGAAGAGAACGACGGCGCGGCCTGGCTGTTCAGCGGGCAAATCTGCGGCACTAAACCCGCCGGGGCTTTCCTTTACACCAATCAGCACTCTCTTTCGCTGGGGATTGTCGCCCCGCTGGCGTCCATGCGAAACGGACCGGGTTCCGCCTCCTCTCTGCTGGCAAAACTGAAACATCACCCGACGCTGCGCCCGTTAATTCGCGACGCCGAAACCCTGGAATATGCTGCCCATCTGGTGCCGGAAGGCGGCCTGAGTTCGGTGCCCCTGCAGCGCGCCGGTGAGGGCTGGCTGCTGATTGGCGATGCCCTGCGCACCTGCATCAATACCGGCGTGACGGTCCGGGGGATGGACACCGCGATGCTAAGCGCCCAGGCCGCCGCGCAGGCGCTTATCACCCATTTCCGCGCGCCTGAAAAACCGCTGCAAACGCTGTTTGACCGCGAACTGGAACGCAGCGCGCTCTGGCATCAGCTCCAGCGCTATCGCGATGTTCCCGCCCTGCTGCAGCGGGAGAGTTTTTATCACCAGTGGCCGGAATTCAGCCGCGCCGTGATGCGCGATTTAACGCGAGCAGGAACCGACGCTAATCCGCCCCTGTGGCGCATCCTGCTGCGTCATACGCGGCGCTTCGGCGTTGCACGGATGGGCGCTGATATTCTGAGGAGTCTGCGATGTCTGTAAACGAAAGTCTGGCGCACAATTGCTACCATCCCGCCGGAGAACCCCACATTCAGCTGCGGGAAAACCTCAGCGACGAACAGATTTTACTCCTGCAAAAGATCTGCCCTGCAGGGTTGTTTACGCCCGATTCTGCTGGCAGGGTAAATGTGCATTTTCAGGGCTGCCTTGAGTGCGGCTGCTGCCGACTTCTGGCGGGCAGCGACGCGCTGGCCGGGTGGCAGTATCCCCCTTCCGGCGCGGGGTTGACCCTGCGTTTTGGCTAAAAATAATAAGGATCAACGCGTGCCAATTCTTCACCTGCTCAGACAAAACCCCGTTATCGCGGCGGTTAAAGACAACGCCAGCCTGCAGCTGGCTATCGACTCAGACTGCCAGTTTATTTCCGTGCTCTACGGCAATATCTGCACCATCACCGGGATCGTGCAAAAGATCAAACAGGCCGGGAAAATGGCCTTTATCCATGTCGATTTACTGGAAGGGGCGTCGAATAAAGAGATTGTGATTCAGTTTCTCAAGCTGGTGACCCAGGCCGACGGGATCATCAGCACCAAGCCGAACATGCTGAAAGCCGCCCGCGCCGAGGGCTTTTTCTGCATTCACCGCCTGTTTATCGTCGATTCAATTTCGTTTCATAACATCGATAAGCAGGTGGCGCAGTCCAACGCCGACTGCATCGAAATCCTGCCCGGCTGTATGCCGAAGGTGTTGAACTGGGTCACGGAGAAAGTGCGCCAGCCGCTGATTGCGGGCGGACTGGTGTGCGATGAAGAGGACGCCCGCAATGCGATCGCCGCTGGCGTGCTGGCGCTCTCCACCACCAATACCGACGTGTGGAAGCTGGCAAAAGATCTGAATTAATCCCGGCACGCCACCAGCGCCTGAAGCACTTCCTGCGCATCCCCCACCACACCCACGTCCGCCGCGGCAAACACGGCGGCGTCTCGATCCTGATTGATCGCCACAATAAACCGGCTTTGCGAGACGCCTGCCATAAACGCCGACGCGCCGGACGCGCCCGCGATCAGACACACCTCGGGTGCGACGCTTTGTCCGGAGATCCCGAGCATTCGCTGTTCATCGCAGCCTCCCGCCATCACTCTTTGCCGGGTGAAAGCGGGTTCAGAGTGGAGTGCGGCGGCGAGTTGATCAAAAATCTCACCCGTCGCTCCCTGCCCCGTCGCCAGCACAACGCGCGCTGACTGCAACGGATGCGCGAATTTGGTGAGGATCTCAGGCTCCGGTAATCCGCCAGAAATCTCAATCGGCACTATCTCTGTGGTGGGAATATCCGTCGGGAACACAGCATTAAGGCGAGGAAGATTCGCCGCCAGCGACAGGCAAATCGGGAGACGTTCAGGCCGCAGCGTGGCCGTCAGGGCGCTGCCGTAAACGGCTTTAGTGACGGTGTGCGTCTCGTTGTTCCAGCTCTGGACCTGGCAAATCGCGCTTCCGCGCAGGCGCCAGGCCAGGCGGGTGGCCAGTTCGTCGCCTGCCGCTGCGGAGGGAAACAGCACCATCTCCGGCGAATCGGTGATAAACGCCGCTTCCAGCGCGGGCAGAAGCGCCTCTGTGTTTCCTCCGTTTATGCACCAGCAACACTGCGGGTGAAGTTGATGAGCGGCCAGAAAATCCGCCATCGGGCCTTCGTCTTCGGGTTTGAGTATCACCATCGCGATGTTCATGGCTGCATCCTCTGCGCCAGGTAGTCATTCCACAGACGCTGCGCGGCCTGCGGGGCGGGTTCGTCGATGATGATCCCGCTGCGGCGAGAGAGGTGGCGCGCGAGACTGAGGCAGGAGACCTTTGCTGCCGCCGCCTCGCATGGCCGCTGTTCGATCTGCGCTTTCGCCGCTGCCAGCCGCGCCCGCATGCCCGGCACCCGCAGCGCCATCTGCCCGCGATTCTGCACCCTCAGTACCGCTGGCTGATGCACCGACCACCGGCTGCGCTGGTGCAAATCCTCACACTCGACGATAAAACCCTCGCCGTCCACGTTCAATCCGCATACGGAAGACAAACAGGGCCAGCCGAGCATCTCCGCCAGCAGCCAGCCGGTTTGTCCGTTCTGACCTTCGCTGCTTTGCGTGCCCAGCAGCACCAGACCCGCGTTCTGTTCCCGAACCTGTTCCGCCAGCTGCTGCGCCACAAACGCGGGGGAAAAGCGGAGCTCCTCCTCGCAGGTCAGCAACGTCCGGCGGGAAAACCCCAGCGCCGCCAGATGGCGCAGCATCGGCAGCGCGCGGTCGTCGCCAATCGTCACTGCGCTGAGTTCCAGTGCAGGATTAACGTCGCGCGCCAGCAGCATCAGCTCCGCCGCGCCCTGCTCGTCATTGCCCATGAGCGAGCGCATCAGCGTGCGATCCGGGCCCGTTCCACTGCGGGCCGCCGCCTGCCAGTCGGCCTCTGACAGCATCGACAGATCCGGCTCGGCCTTAAATGCCAACAGAATGTTCATTCACCTTTCCCAGCGGCTTTGGCGGCAGCTCGGCCGCCTCCACCAGCGATAGATTTTTGGTTTCCGGCGCCCACAGGAGCGACACCAGCAGCCCGACCAGCAGGACCGCGACCAGCATCAGCAGCGTGTTGCGCATTCCCCAGGAGAGCAGCGCCATCGGCAGCAGCCCGGTGGCGATCGCCGCGCCGAGTCGGCTCATGGCGGTGGCGAAACCCACGCCCAGGGAGCGAATGTCGGTCGGGAAACTCTCAGCGGGCAGAATTCCGACCAGGTTGCTCGCCGCCGAAATCGCGGTGCTGAACAGCACGAACAGCAGCAGGATCAGAGTGCTGTTGCTGGCGGGTGTGAAGGCCAGCGCCGTGAGCGTCAGCGCCAGCAGCAGAAAGCTGCTGATGAGAAACTGGCGTCGGGAGAGCGACCAGGTGAGCACCAGCCCGAGCAGCGCGCCGACAATCAGCAGGCTGTTGAGGATCAGGCTCGCGGTCAGGGCATCTTCCAGACCAATCGTCCCGGCGATGGTCGGCAGCCAGGTGTAAATCACAAACCACGGCACCACCAGACAGATAAAGAACAGGCTGTTAAACGCCGTGCGCCGCCAGTAGCGGGCGGAAAACAGCGTGCGGATATGGCGGGTGGTGACGCTGGCAATTTCATCGCCGGGCAGCACATTCGCCCCCAGAAAGCGCCGCACCACCGCGTGCGCTTCGCCGATCCGCCCCTGGCGCATCAGCCAGCGGGGCGATTCCGGCGTGCCCATCCGCAACAGGGTGATCGCCAGCGCCGGGAAGGCGGCGGAGGCCAGCAGCCAGCGCCAGGTTTCGGGTTCACTGTTGATCCACAGATGCCCCGCCACGCTCGCCAGCACGTAGCCGATGGTCCAGACCACGCTGAACGCGCCGAGCAGCATGCCGCGATAGCGTTTGGGGGAGAATTCCGCCAGCAGCGTGTGGCCCACGGAGTAGTCGCCGCCGAGGCCAAAACCGATTAAGACACGCAGAAAAATCAGCTGTTCCGGCGAGGTGACAAAAAACTGCAGAAAGGAGGCCAGGGTGATCAGCAGAAAGCTGAAGGTGAAGATGCGCTGGCGGCCAATGTGATCGGAGATCCAGCCCAGAATCAGGCTGCCGAGAAACAGACCAAACAGCGCCGAGCCGCCGACCATCCCCTCCTGCATCGCCGTCAGGTTCATCTGTGACTGGAGCGGAATAATCGCGTAGCCGATGACGCCGAGCACGTAGCCGTCGGTCAGATGGGCACCAAAAGTGAGACCGGCAATACGCCAGTGAAAGCGGGTTAGCGGCAGATCGTCCATTCGTACGGGTGACGCGCTCATGGCTCCCCCTTCAGGAAAAAGGACGGCTTCCCCGAGGAGAAGCCGTAGCAGTGATTATTTTTCAATCGGATAGATGGTTCCGGTATTCATAATGCCATTCGGATCGAACTGTTTTTTCAGCCCTTCCAGCAGCGCCCAGGCGGTGCCGTGCTCCGCTTTCGCC
This sequence comes from Lelliottia sp. JS-SCA-14, assembly GCF_035593345.1. NCBI lineage: Bacteria > Pseudomonadati > Pseudomonadota > Gammaproteobacteria > Enterobacterales > Enterobacteriaceae > Lelliottia > Lelliottia sp. JS-SCA-14. The sequence goes on from NZ_CP141606.1 coordinate 3,791,378, forward strand.
CAGTGCACGCGGTGCTTACCGATACCGTGGTGGTGCACCATCGAACCGCCGAGGGCGATCGTCTCTTCGCAGATGATTTTGTTCAGCGGGTTGTGGTACTTGTCGATCTCCTCTTCCGGCTTACAGTCCACCACGTTGTAGTCGTAGACGAAGTACATGTTGGTGCCATTGATGTAGCTGTGGGAGGAGTGGCCGCCGAGCATGGTGATGTCGTCCGCGTGCGGGAATTCAGTGCGGATACGGTGGATCACGCGCTCGTAAATCTGGTTGATGCAGCTCCAGTCACCGGACACTTCGGTGGTGAAGCCCATGTTGCCGGTTTTGAGGATCTGCACGCGCTCGGCAGCCACTTTTTCCGGGCCCCAGTTGAGGTTGTTGAACCAGTTTTCGATCAGCTTGCTGTCCACGCGGGTGCACTGCGGGTAGCGCGCCACAATCTCGGCGATCCCTTCCCCGGTGGCGCGCGCCATGCGCGGATTGCCTTCGGCCATAAAGATCATCACGCATTTGCCTTCAGCAAAATGGGTGAAGTGCTGCGTTCCGTCTTCGGCGTCGTACAGGCGGGCAATCGACGGACGATAGCCTTCGACCATCACTTCGCGCAGGATCTCAAAGCCGGTTTTCATCTCGTCGAGAATGTAGCCATAGTAGAGATTGTTTTCCGGGGTGAATTTGAAAATTTTCACTGTCACTTCAGTGATGTAGCACAGCGCCCCTTCGTTGCCGATGATGATATGACGGATGTCAGGCCCGGCGGCACGACGCGGCACGTTCTTGATGCGGGTAATGGTGCCGTTCGGCAGCACCGCTTCCAGCCCGACCACCATATCTTCGATCGCGCCATAAAGAGTGGAAAACTGGCCGATACTGCGCGTCGCCACGAGCCCGCCCATCTGCGCCAGCGGTTTGGACTGCGGGGAATGGCCGGTGGTGTAGCCTTTGGCGCGCAGCGCGTTTTCCAGCACTTCCAGCGGGACGCCGCACTGGGCGGTGGCCTGCATGTTTTCGATATCAATATCGATAATTTTGTTCATCCCGGAGCCGTCGAGCACCAGCGAGTTTTTCACCACCGTTTCCAGCCCGCCTTCCGTTGCGGAAGCTCCCGTACGCGGTACGCCGTTGATTTTGTGCTGATTCATAAATGCCAGCACGTCGGAAACCTGCTGCGTCGAGCCAAGTTTCACCACCGCCGCGGGCAGAGGCAGGGTAAACACGCCGTGAATATCGGCATATTTTCGAAAGCGGTCGACGCTGTTTTTCTTCAGTACGTTTTCATCGGTCACCACGCGCTCGGGACCGACAATTTCTTTTACCTGTTCAACAATTGCTTCGCGGGATAAAGACATAATAATTCCTTTCTGATTTAACGGTAATAAACAGAAACCACCGGATTAAGCGGAAAATGATTAACGGACTAAATAGCCGCCATCGACAACTAATAAATGACCATTGACATAATCAGACGCACGACTGGAGAGATAAACCATCGCCCCCATTAAATCCTGAGTATCGCCCCAGCGATTCGCCGGAATATGATCCAGTACGCGCTGATTGGTTTCAGGATTACTGCGGGTAGCGGTGGTAATTTCCGTGGCGTAATATCCCGGCGCAATGCCGTTGACCTGAATATTATATTGCCCGAGTTCGTCACAATAGGCTTTGGTGAATCCAGCGAGGGCATGTTTTGTCGCCGAATAGGCCGGGGACCACTGGCCGCCTAAATAAGAGAACAGCGAACAAATATTAATGATTTTTCCGCTCTGCTGCGGGATCATAATTTTCGCCGCTTCATGGCTTAATTCAAATGCCGCCGTCAGGTTGACGTCGATCATCGGGTCCCAGTCAGCACGACCAAAATCCAGCACTTTATTCAGCTTACAGATCCCGGCGTTGTTAACCAGAATATCGACGGTGCCAAAACGCTCGCAGCAGGCGGCGATAATCTTGCGCGGCGCGCCGTCGCCGGTGATGTCCACCTGCATAAATTCGACTTCCACGCCCTGCTGCTCAATCAGCTCGCGGGTTTCGCCGTTGTCTTTGATAAAGCTCGGGATAAACAGGTTGGCTCCCGCTTTTGCCAGCGCCATGGCGAACGCCTGGCCCAGGCCGCTGTTGCCCCCGGTGACGATCGCCGTTTTTCCCTTCAGGGAGAAGAAATCCATAGAAAATGCGTTAAGCGACTCGATAGACATAATGTGGCTCCACAATCCTTTAGGCAAAAAAAAAGAAAGGCAACTTCCCCCGGTAAGAGGGAAGTCACCTTTCTCATGTTCTCTGGTAACTGTGGATAATTTGTAGCATAGCCAGGTAGAGTCTAATGTGATGGAAATCACAGAGCCGTGTTTCAGCCCCATGAAATAACAAATGGTCAGAAGCGTGATTATTCTCACACTCAAACACCGTCACGCATGTTATTTGTAGTGTAATTACTAGAGACCAAGAGAAAAGTAATCCTCCTGAAAAGGCGGTTTACTTTTCTCTTTTTTTTGTTTGTTTTTTACCCTATTAACCTGCACCACTAACGTGAGAGATCCCTATGCAACATTCACCCTGGCGTCGCTGGATTACCCTCGCCATTATTAGTTTTAGCGGTGGCGTGAGTTTTGATCTCGCCTATTTGCGCTATATCTATCAAATCCCGATGGCAAAATTTATGGGATTTAGCAATACCGAAATAGGGTTAATCATGAGTACTTTCGGAATAACCGCAATTATTCTCTACGCGCCGAGTGGGGTTATTGCCGATAAATTTTCGCACCGCAAGATGATTACCTCCGCGATGATCATTACCGGCCTGCTAGGATTTATCATGGCCACCTATCCCCCGCTGTGGGTGATGCTGCTGATTCAGGTGGCGTTCGCCATCACCACTATTTTGATGCTTTGGTCGGTATCCATCAAAGCCGCGTCAATGCTCGGCGACAGCAGCGAGCAGGGTAAGATCATGGGCTGGATGGAAGGGCTGCGTGGCGTGGGGGTAATGTCGCTGGCGGTGTTTACCATGTGGGCCTTTTCGCGCTTTGCGCCGGACGACGCTAACAGCCTGAAAACGGTGATCATGATCTACAGCGTGGTCTACATTCTGCTCGGGATCTTGTGCTGGTTCTTTGTCGCCGACGGGACGAGCCAGAACGCGCCCGGCGCGGTGGCAGACAAGAAAACCTTTCAGCTCAGCGACATTCTTTCGGTTCTGCGCATCAGCACCACCTGGTACTGCAGCCTGATTATTTTCGGGGTGTACACGATCTACGCCATCCTCAGCTACTCCACCAACTATCTGACGGAAATGTACGGTATGTCGCTGGTGGCGGCGAGCTACATGGGGATCGTGATCAATAAAATCTTCCGCGCCTTCTGCGGCCCGCTCGGCGGGATCATCACCACCTACAGCCGGGTGAAATCCCCGACGCGGGTGATTCAGATCTTGTCTGTGGTCAGTGCGCTGACGCTGGCGGCGCTGCTCGCCACCAACAGCCAACCGCAGTCCGTCGCCATCGGGATTGGCCTGATTCTGCTGCTGGCCTTTACCTGCTACGCCTCTCGTGGGCTCTATTTTGCCTGCCCCGGCGAGGCGCGTACGCCGACCTTTATCATGGGCACCACCGTCGGGATCTGCTCGGTGATCGGCTTTCTGCCGGATGTCTTTGTTTACCCTATCGTCGGCCACTGGCAGGATACGCTGCCTGCCGCCGAAGCCTATCGCAATATGTGGATGATGGGACTGTGCGCCGTGTGCATGGTGATCGTCTTTACGTTACTGCTGTTTCGGAAAATCAAAGGAGAAGAGCAATGTCGAAGCATTACATCATTGGAATAGATGGCGGGAGTCAGAGTACCAAAGTGGTGATGTACGACCTCAAGGGAAACGTGGTGTGCGAAGGCAAGGGGCTGTTGCAGCCGATGCACACGCCCGATGCCGACACGGTGGAACATCCCGACGACGATCTCTGGACTTCCCTGTGCGCTGCGGGAAAAGATCTGATGCGCCAGTTCGGCGGCATGCCGGAGGAGATTGTCGGGATTGGTCTCGGGTCGATCCGCTGCTGTCGCGCCCTGCTCAAAGCCGACGGCACGCCCGCTGCGCCGCTCATCAGCTGGCAGGACGCGCGCGTGACGCGTCCGTATGAACATACGCAGAAAGACGTGGCTTACGTCACCTCATTTTCGGGTTATCTCTCGCACCGTCTGACGGGCGAGCGCAAAGACAACATCGCCAACTACTTTGGTCAGTGGCCGGTGGATTACAAAACCTGGGACTGGAGCGAGGACGAGGCGGTCTTTACGAAATTCAACATCCCACGCGAGATGCTGTTTGACGTGCAGATGCCCGGCACGGTGCTGGGCCATATCACCCCGGAGGCCGCAAAAGCGACAGGTTTCCCGCAGGGTCTGCCGGTGGTGTGCAGCACCAGCGACAAAGCGGTCGAAGCGCTGGGTGCCGGTCTGCTCGACGATGAAACGGCGGTGATTTCGCTTGGCACCTATATCGCGCTGATGATGAACGGCACCACGCTGCCAAAAGATCCGCAGGCCTACTGGCCGATTATGTCGTCGATTCCTGAAACTCTGCTGTACGAGGGCTACGGCATTCGCAAAGGGATGTGGACGGTGAGCTGGCTGCGCGACATGCTCGGTGAATCTCTGATTCAGGATGCCAAATCCCAGGGCGTCTCACCGGAAGATTATCTCAATCAGAAAGCCAGCCACGTGCCGCCGGGCTGCGACGGCCTGATGACCGTCCTCGACTGGCTGACCAACCCGTGGGAACCGTATAAGCGTGGAATTATGATTGGCTTTAACGCCACCATGGATTACGCGTGGATTTATCGCTCGATTCTGGAGAGCATCGCCCTGACGCTGAAAAACAATTACGACAACATGTGCGCTGAAAGGCAGCACGTGGCGAAGCGGCTGATCATCACCGGCGGCGGCTCGAACAGCGATCTGTTTATGCAGATTTTCGCCGACGTGTTTAACCTGCCGACGCAGCGCAATGCGATCAACGGCTGCGCCAGCTTAGGTTCGGCCATTAATACGGCGGTCGGGTTGGGTGTGTATCCGTCTTATCAGCAGGCGGTGGAGAAGATGGTGCGGGTGAAAGATGTGTTTACGCCGGTCGCGGCCCACGCGGCGCGCTATGAGGCGATGAACAAAGGGATCTTCAAAGAGCTCACCCAGCACACCGACCCGATTTTGAAAAAATCGTACGCGGTTTTCCATGGGGATTTGAGCGAGGTGGAGGCGATTCAGAGCTGGTCGAACGCGTGAGCTGTGTTGCCGGGTGGCGCTAGCGCTTACCCGGCCTACAAAACCCGTTGGCCTGGCAAACATTGACCTTGTAGGCCGGGTAAGGCGAAGCCGCCACCCGGCATTTCAGTCAGGCTATATTCAAATACTTGTGCGTCTGCATCGACAAACGCCAGTTGCGGGCGATACAGGTTTCGATGCACAGACGCGTGGCGTCGTCTTTCTGGCTGATCGGCTGCAGGGCAATAATGCGCTGCTTTTCATCCGTCAGCGTCGCCAGCAGTTCGTCGAGTGCTTCAATATCACGTACGCGTCCAACCGGGTGTTTGATCTCATCGGCGCGTTCAAGCGCCTGCGACAGCACGTCATACCCACCACGCATATTCACTTTTGGCGACACGGTCACCCATGTCGAGTGGGAGCAGCGCACTTCGTGGGTGCCGCTGGTTTCGATCTGGCAGCTGTAGCCATTCTTTTCCAGCAGATCCGTCAGCGGGGTGAGATCGTGGATGCAGGGTTCGCCACCGGTGATCACGATGTGGCGGGCAGTCCAGCCCTGACGACCAATGATCGCCAGCAGGTCTTCCGCGCTACCAGCGCCCCATTTATCGCTCTCTTTGGTTTTGGCCAGAATACTAAACAGCGACACTTCCCGATCTGCGAGTTTATCCCACGTATGTTTGGTATCACACCAGGCACAGCCGACCGGGCATCCCTGTAAACGAATAAAAATAGCAGGAACGCCGGTGAAGTAACCCTCGCCTTGCAGGGTCTGGAACATCTCGTTAATCGGGTACTGCATAGTCATCTCAGTAAAGGGGATAAACGATAAGTATCGCAGATCCCCGCCTAAGTATCATGCCCGATCGGTGCTTTACGCCTCAATCGCCGCCACAAAGCGGGCGGTAATCTGCTGTGGACGCGTGATCGCCCCGCCGACCACCACCGTATGCGCGCCTAATTCCAGGCAACGCGCGGCCAGTTCGGGTGTCTCGACGTTGCCTTCAGCGACAACAGGAATCGTCGCCGCCGCCAGCACCTCGCGTAAGAATCCACAATCATTTTCACGCAACAGACGGCCTGTCGTATTCGCCGTATAGCCATGAAGCGTGGTGCCGACGCAGTCAAATCCGAGATCCTGCGCGGTTTTAGCCTCGGCGACGGTAGCGATATCCGCCATCAACAGCAGAGAGGGATAGCGCGCGCGAATCTTCTCGACCAGCGCGGCCAGTGTTTCGCCGCCTGGACGCGGACGGTCGGTGGCGTCGAGGGCAATCATTTCCGGCGTCACCGTCATCAGCTCGTCGATCTCTTTCATCGTCGCGGTGATAAACACCTCACTGTCCGCATAATCACGCTTGATGATGCCAATCACCGGCAAAGAGACGGTCTCTTTGATGGCGGCAATATCCACCACGCTGTTGGCGCGAATGGCGACCGCCCCGCCCTGCGCGGCTGCCAGCGCCATGCGCGACATGATGAATGAACTGTGCAGCGGTTCGTTTTCCAGCGCCTGACAGGAGACGATCAATTTGCCTTTCAAAACATCCAGTACCGTTTTCATTACGCTAAACTCTCTTCGACTTCGTTTTTAATGATGGTGACGTGCGGGCCATAAATGACCTGAACCCCGTTCCCTCGGACGATGACGCCGCGTGCGCCGGTCGCTTTCAGTGCCGCTTCGTCGACCTTGCTGCCGTCTTTTACCGTGACGCGCAGACGCGTGGCGCAGCAGTCCACCTCTTCCAGATTATCCCTGCCGCCTAAACCCGCAATCACCGCCGCCGCGCGTTCGCTCTGTGGCAGCGAGCTTTCGACAACCGCCTCTTTCTCGCGGCCTGGCGTCGCAAAACCAAAGCGGTTAATCAGGTAGCGGAAGGTGAAGTAGTAGAGGAAGAACCACGGCACGCCGACCAGCGGGACGTACATCCAGTGGGTTTTGGCTTCGCCCTGCAGGACGCCAAACAGAATGAAATCGATGAAACCGCCCGAGAAGGTCTGCCCGATGGTGATGTGCAGAATGTGGGCGATCATGAACGCCAGCCCGTCGAAGAAGGCGTGGATAACGTATAACACCGGCGCGATAAACAGGAACGAGAACTCAATCGGCTCAGTGATCCCGGTCAGGAAAGAGGTCAGCGCCGCCGAGAGCAGCAGCCCCGCCACGCGTTTTTTGTTTTCCGGTTTTGCCGTGTGGTACATCGCCAGACACGCGCCCAGCAGGCCGAACATCATGGTGATAAAACGCCCGGACATGAAGCGCGAGGTGCCGATGTAAAACTGCTGAGTATTAGGGTCGGCAAGCTGCGCGAAGAAGATGCGCTGCGTCCCTTCCACCAGCTGGCCGTTGACGATTTCACTTCCGCCCAGCGCCGTGGTCCAGAACGGCAGATAGAAGATGTGATGCAGGCCGAACGGGCCAAGCATACGCAGGATAAACCCGTACAAGAAGGTGCCGAGATACCCGGTCGCATCCACCAGGCCGCCGAGGCCAAAAATCATTTTCTGGAAGTGCGGCCAGACAACCGTCATCAGCGCACCGACCACAATCGCCGCCAGCGAGCTGATAATCGGCACAAAGCGCGAGCCGCCGAAGAAGCCGAGGAACTGCGGCAGGGCGATTTTGTTGAAGCGATGGTGCAGCGCGCAGGTCACCAGACCAATTACCACGCCGCCAAAGACGCCGGTTTCCAGCGTCTGAATCCCCAGCGTCATTCCCTGCCCGACTGCGCCAGGATTTTCATGGGCCAGCGTGCCGGTAAGGATCAGCAGCGCATTGATGGTGGCATTCATTACCAGAAAAGCGAGCAGCGCCGCCAGCCCGGCGGTGCCTTTGTCGGTTTTCGCCAGCCCGACGGCCACGCCCACGGCAAACAGCACCGAGAGGTTAGCAAAGACAATCGAACCCGCGCTGCTCATGATGGTGAAAATCGCCTGTAACCAGCCGACATCCAGGAACGGATAGGCCGTCAGCGTGTTGGGGTTGGACAACGCCCCGCCAATCCCGAGCAGCAGGCCCGCTGCGGGCAGGACGGCTATCGGCAGCATGAACGATTTGCCGAACCGCTGCGCCTTTTCAAACCACGCCCCCGAGGAGGCCCCACTGAACATTTGCATCATAATTTCAATTCCCCTGTGTATTGATGAAAATTTTTACCATACAAATTTATTAAACTGAAAATTATCACCAAAGATCGTGGGATTGATCATACTTTTTTAAAATGACTGGCATCTCTCCCCCGCTTTCCGCCACACTAGCCGCAGAGAAACGCATTAAGGATCCTGCATGTCAGAAAATGAAAACCTGCTGCTGAGGCTGCGCCAGAGCGTCTCCGGGTACAGCCCCATTCAGCAAAAACTGGGCGAGTTCGTGTTAAACGATCCTGCAAAAGTGCTCTATCTGACGATCACCGAGCTGGCGCGCGAAAGTGACACCAGCGAGGCGAGCGTGACGCGCTTATGCCGCGCGCTGGGGTGTAAGGGATATACGGAATTCAAAATGGCGCTGGCGCTGGATGTACAGCGGATCCAGGCGCCTGCCCGAAAGGGCGATGAGATTGATGAAGTGGTGGAGGAGTCGGTGCAGGCGCTGCGGGATACTTCGCAGCTGCTCGACAGAGAGGTGCTGTTAGCCGCAGCGCAGGCGCTGCATCAGTCGCGTTCGGTCTATATCTACGGTGTCGCGGCCAGCGCCATTATCGGCGATTACCTGCACTACAAACTGCTGCGTCTGGGGAAACCGGCCCAGCTATTCAGCGATATGCATCGGGCATCAATGAACGCGACAACCCTGAACCCGGACGATTTGATTGTGGCGATTTCGAGCTCCGGCTCGACGCGCGATCTGCTCCACGTCGTGAAGCTTGCCCGTAAACGCGGCACGAAGGTGCTGGCGCTGAGTAACACGCCGCGCAGCCCGCTGGCGTCGATCAGTGACATGTTACTGGTGGCAGCAAAACCGGAAGGACCGCTGAGCGCGGGGGCGTTGAACGCCAAAGTGGGCGTGATGCTGCTGGTGGAGTTGCTGGCGACGTCGCTTATCACGCTCGACGATCGCTACGGCGATATCAGCCAGCAAACGGCGAGCGCAACACTCCCCCTGCTGCTGTAAATCAGCCATAAAAAAACCCGCCGAAGCGGGTTTTTTCTTAAGAGTGAAAGCTCAGTAGATTACTGACCTTTGATCTCTTTACGACCGTTGTACGGCGCTTTTTCACCCAGTGCTTCTTCGATACGAATCAGCTGGTTGTATTTAGCGACGCGATCAGAACGGCTCATAGAACCGGTTTTGATCTGGCCTGCAGCGGTACCAACAGCCAGGTCAGCGATGGTAGCGTCTTCAGTTTCGCCTGAACGGTGAGAGATAACGGCAGTGTAGCCAGCGTCTTTCGCCATTTTGATCGCAGCCAGAGTTTCGGTCAGAGAACCGATCTGGTTGAATTTGATCAGGATGGAGTTAACGATGCCTTTGTCGATACCTTCTTTCAGGATCTTGGTGTTGGTTACGAACAGATCGTCACCAACCAGCTGGATTTTGTCGCCCAGTACTTTAGTCTGGTATGCGAAACCATCCCAGTCAGATTCGTCCAGACCGTCTTCGATAGAGACGATTGGGTACTGTTTGGTCAGGTCTTCCAGGAAGTGAGTGAACTCTTCGGAAGAGAAGGCTTTGTTGCCTTCGCCAGCCAGAACGTATTTACCGTCTTTGTAGAATTCAGATGCTGCACAGTCCATCGCCAGGGTGATGTCGGTGCCCAGCTCGTAGCCCGCTGCTTTAACTGCTTCAGCGATAACAGCCAGAGCTTCTGCGTTAGAACCCAGGTTAGGCGCGTAGCCACCTTCGTCACCAACAGCAGTGTTCATACCTTTAGCTTTCAGAACTTTAGCCAGGTTGTGGAACACTTCAGAACCCATACGAACCGCTTCTTTCAGGGATTTCGCGCCAACTGGCTGAATCATGAATTCCTGAATATCAACGTTGTTGTCCGCGTGCTCACCACCGTTGATGATGTTCATCATCGGAACCGGCATGGAGTATTTGCCTGGGGTGCCGTTCAGTTCAGCGATGTGCTCATACAGCGGCTGACCTTTAGAAGCAGCAGCGGCTTTGGCGTTAGCCAGAGACACAGCCAGGATTGCGTTCGCACCGAAGTTAGATTTGTTTTCAGTACCGTCCAGGTCGATCATGATTTTATCGATGCCAGCCTGGTCTTTGGCGTCTTTGCCAAGGATTGCCTGAGCGATAGGACCGTTAACCGCGCCAACAGCTTTCAGTACGCCTTTACCCAGGAAACGGGATTTGTCGCCATCGCGCAGTTCCAGCGCTTCGCGGGAACCAGTAGAAGCACCTGACGGAGCAGCTGCCATACCGACGAAACCACCTTCCAGGTGAACTTCGGCTTCAACGGTCGGGTTACCACGGGAGTCGATGATTTCACGACCGATGACTTTAACGATTTTGGACATTAGATTTTCCTCAGTACAAGTTAAACTAAAACTCCAGACAAACAACGCGTACCTGAGGTACGCGTTGCCGTTCTAACTTTTTTTACTTCGCCTGACGCTTCTGATATTCGCTGGCGGCTTTCACAAAGCCTGCAAACAGCGGATGTCCGTCACGCGGCGTTGAAGTAAATTCCGGGTGGAATTGACAGGCAACGAACCACGGATGGTTTGGCACCTCAATGATCTCGACTAACTGATCATCCCCGGAGCGGCCCGCGATACGCAGACCCGCAGCTTCGATTTGTTTCAACAGCATGTTGTTGACTTCGTAGCGGTGACGATGGCGTTCAGTGATGGTTGGCGCGCCATACATCTTGCGAACCAGACTATCATCCGACACCTGGCAAGCCTGAGCGCCAAGACGCATCGTGCCACCCAGATCGCTCTTCTCAGTACGGACTTCGACGTTGCCGTCTTCATCGCGCCATTCGGTGATAAGCGCCACAACAGGGTACTTACAGTCTGGCACAAATTCCGTAGAGTTCGCGTTTTCCATCCCGACTACGTTACGAGCGAACTCGATCAACGCAACCTGCATACCCAGGCAAATGCCGAGGTAAGGAATATTGTTCTCACGCGCATAGCGTGCGGTAGCGATCTTGCCTTCCACACCGCGGTAGCCGAAGCCGCCAGGGATCAGAATAGCATCCAGATCTTTCAGAATTTCGACACCGCGAGTTTCCACATCCTGCGAATCAATCAGCTTGATGTTAACGGAGACGCGATTCTTCAGACCACCGTGTTTCAGCGCTTCGATAACTGACTTATAGGCGTCCGGCAGTTCAATGTACTTGCCGACCATACCGATAGTCACTTCGCCTGCCGGATTGGCTTCTTCGTAGATAACCTGTTCCCATTCTGACAGATTAGCTTCCGGACAGTTCAAGCTGAATCGTTTACAAATATAATCGTCCAGACCCTGTGATTTCAACAGGCCCGGGATTTTATAAATGGAATCGACGTCTTTCAGAGAAATCACAGCCTTTTCAGCAACGTTACAGAACAATGCAATTTTCGCGCGCTCGTTGGCCGGAACGGCACGATCGGAGCGGCAAATCAGGATATCCGGCTGGATACCGATGGAGAGCAGTTCTTTCACGGAGTGCTGGGTCGGTTTGGTTTTTACTTCACCGGCAGCGGCCATGTATGGCACCAGCGTCAGGTGCATGAACAGCGCGTGTTCACGACCAATATCAACCGCTAACTGACGAATCGCTTCCAGGAATGGCAGGGATTCGATATCACCGACCGTACCGCCAATTTCAACCAGCACAACATCGTGGCCTTCGCCACCTGCGATGATGCGCTCTTTGATAGCGTTGGTGATGTGCGGGATAACCTGAACGGTTGCGCCTAAGTAGTCGCCACGGCGTTCTTTACGCAGAACGTCGGAGTAGATACGACCCGTGGTGAAGTTGTTGCGGCGACTCATTTTGGTACGGATGAAGCGCTCGTAGTGACCTAAGTCCAAATCGGTTTCAGCGCCGTCTTCGGTAACGAACACTTCGCCGTGCTGGATTGGGCTCATGGTGCCTGGATCGACGTTGATGTACGGATCCAGTTTCATCATAGTCACATTGAGGCCACGGGCTTCAAGAATGGCCGCGAGAGAGGCTGCGGCAATGCCTTTACCCAGAGAGGATACAACCCCGCCGGTCACAAAAATATAGTTCGTTGTCATGCTGAACCTGAGAAGTTAGGTTGGAACGATGGAATAACCAAGACGGGAAAGTAGTATACCCGAACACGGCGAGCGCCACAAACTTTCATTCTCCGTCTCCTGTCTCAGGCTTTGACAAACATAGGGAGTGAGAAAATAGCCCGTTTTGGGTAAATGTTTTTGACGCAAATCAAGCGCTTGTCATTTAAAAAATCACACAAATTGCGCTTGATCGCAAAAATCCGTTAGAGATCATGTTCCTGGCGTTTTACTTCCTGCCACACTTCTTCCATCAGATCGAGGTCAACGCCGGTCATTTCCAGGCCTCGCGCCGCGACAATCCGCTCAACTTCGCGGAAACGACGTTCGAACTTGAGGTTGGCTTTTTGCAGCGCAGTTTCGGCTTTTACCCCTAAATGACGAGAAAGGTTGACCGTAGCAAACAGCAGATCGCCCATCTCCTCTTCCAGCCGGGCTTCATCAATCACCGCCTGTTTGGCTTCATCCATCACCTCGTCGATCTCTTCGTAGACTTTGTCGAGCACCGGGCCAAGTGAGGTCCAGTCAAAGCCCACGGCGGAGCAGCGCTTCTGGATTTTATGTGCGCGCATCAGGGACGGCAGGCTCAGTGGAATATCGTCCAGCGCCGAGTGCAGGGATTTTTCAGCGCGTTCAGCGCTCTTGATCTGCTCCCAGCGGACCAGCACCTCTTCACTGTTCCCGGCGGTCGCGTCAGCAAAAATATGCGGGTGGCGGCGCTCGAGTTTATCACTGATGGCGGCACAAATATCATTGAAATCAAAGCGCCCTTCTTCCTGTGCCATCTGCGCGTAGAACACCACCTGGAAAAGCAGATCGCCCAGTTCGCCGCGCAGATCGTCAAAATCTTCGCGCGAGATGGCGTCCAGCACTTCGTAGGTCTCTTCAAGGGTATAAGGCGCGATGGTGGCGAAGGTCTGCTCTTTGTCCCACGGACAGCCGTTTTCCGGGTCACGCAGACGTTTCATGATGCCGAGCAGGCGGTCGAGTTGAGTTTCATGGTTCGTGACAGTCATACAGCCTCTTTATCATCTTCACTTTGGCTCATGATAACCTGTCGCCGGATGACTGCCATCCTCTAATGTTATATTCGACAGATTAGTAGCCCATTCAGAGTGACGAACAAAATAACACCGTAACGGATCGTTTCGTAATCTGCTATATCGTACGCCCGCAGTAGACTATGACCATAACCGTGATAGCCCACCGCATCGTAGTATCCCGTGATAATGTGAGCAGCACAGCACAACGTTGTAAAAGTAATTAATAAAAATCGAGAGGATATGCTTGAATGAACCTTGACCAATCGAGACAACAAATAACAGCCAATGAAAACAATAATCCCTGTCAAATAATATAAAATGACTGGAAGCCATGGTTTTGAAGAGAAAATAACATCCTGTTCCATACTTAGTGCCTCAAGTCAGTTTCATTATAAGTGGGCATCAATGACAAAACTGTCACTTCATCGCTGATGATCTCAAGCATAAAAACAGGTTTAGTCATGTCACTCACGCCTCGGACATAGTCTGTCTGATGCAATCTAATGCCGAAGAGATTCCATGACCTTTCTCTTGGCGTAGGAATTCTTCTGGCCATCCCATATCCCGATAGCACAAGATCTATTGTACCGTAAGCAATATCCCCCTGGTTCCCACCATAACCAGCCTTAGATGCCGCGTAATGGTATGCTTCTCTGAGTGGCCCAGAGGCTTCTTCATAAACGGCAAGGTAATAGCCATTCTCATAGATATTGTTCAGACCTTGCAGAATCATTGCAGACCCTGGTACCGTTGCACTTCCACCGGTTGATACACATAGCCCCACGCCGGTAGTAACCTGGCCTATACCTGATAAGAATCCTATTATTTTGGTGTAGAGCTTATATAACTCTGCAGCTCTTTTGTTTTTGTACTCTTGTTCAGCCATCCAACGTGAATAAATTTTATTATTCATTATCACCGAGCGCTGATAGTTAAGAACAGCCGTTTTATACTTTAATATTTCCTCTCCCCCCAACCATGACAAGCAACTCATTTGAATTTCAGTTTCGACCTGCCTGACTACGTCAATTATTCTGCTAAAATAGTCTGATTGCTTAAAATAAAAAGGTTCTGTCATCCACAAACGCTGTGCGACAGCCATAAACTCATCTTTCTGAATGTCAAATTTTTCCTTTGATCCATAAAACATTAGTGCCTCCGATGCGGTTAATTCACATTTAAATTACCTAAACGTAAATATCGGAGAGAGTTTACTGCGTAAAAACATAAAATTGAGCGATCAGATAAGAATTCGGAAATGTGCCCGCTATAGCAAAGAGGCCACCGAGAAATTCAGTGGCCTCCGGTTTATTACCCGCCGTGCAAACGACGCGCGTCGATCACATCCGGCACCTGGTTCAGCTTACCGAGCACGCGGCCCAGCACCTGCAGGTTGTAGATTTCGATGGTCATATCGATGGTGGCAAGCTGCTCGCGGGTATCGCTGCGACTCGCCACGCCCAGAACGTTGACCTTCTCGTTGGCGAGGATAGTGGTGATATCACGCAGCAAACCGCTGCGATCGTTGGCGGTGACGCGCACCACCAGCGAATAGCCTGCGGAGTAGCTCTCGCCCCACACCGCATCGACAATGCGCTCTGGCGCGTGGGATTGCAGCTCGGCCAGCTGTTCACAGTCGGAGCGGTGAATGGAGATCCCGCGCCCCTGGGTGATAAAGCCGACGATGTCATCCCCAGGGATCGGCTGGCAGCAGCGAGCGATGTGGTGCATCAGATTGCCGACGCCCTCGACCACCACGCGGCCATTGTCTTTGCTGCGGTGCTGCGGGGTATAGGTTTTCTGCTGCAGCTGCTTCAGCGCCGCCGCATCCTGCTCCGCCGCGCTCGGTTTGTTGAACTGCGACTGCAGGAAATTCACCATCTGATTGAGACGTATATCGCCCCCGCCAATGGCAGCCAGCAGCTCGTCCAGCTCATTAAAGTTGTAGCGCGGCAGCAGGTGTTTTTCCGCCTCTTTGATGCTGATGCCTAAATGCTCAAGCTCATCGTCAAGGATCTGGCGGCCCGCGAGGATATTCTTGTCGCGGTCCTGTTTACGGAACCACGCGTGAATTTTCGAGCGCCCGCGGCTGGTGGTGACATACCCCAGGTTCGGGTTCAGCCAGTCGCGGCTCGGGTTCGGCTGTTTCTGGGTGATGATTTCAATCTGATCGCCCATCTGGAGCTGATAGGTAAAGGGCACGATGCGCCCGCCAATCTTCGCCCCGATGCAGCGATGCCCCACATCGCTGTGGATGTGGTAGGCAAAGTCGAGCGGCGTTGAACCGGCTGGCAGATCCACCACGTCGCCTTTTGGCGTAAAGACGTAGACCCGATCGTCAAAGACCTGGCTGCGCACTTCGTCGAGCATTTCGCCGGAGTCGGCCATCTCTTCCTGCCACGCAATCAGCTTACGCAGCCACGCAATGCGGTCCTCGTGACCGGTGCGCGTTCCGCTTGATGGGCCTTCTTTGTATTTCCAGTGCGCGGCGACGCCTAGTTCGGCGTCTTCGTGCATCTGTTTGGTACGAATTTGAATCTCAACCGTTTTTCCACCCGGGCCGAGCACCACGGTGTGGATCGACTGATAGCCGTTCGGTTTCGGGTTCGCGACATAGTCGTCAAACTCATCCGGCAGATGACGGAAGTGAGTATGCACTATCCCCAGCGCAGCGTAGCAGTCCTGCAGGCGGTCGGCGACGATGCGCACCGCGCGCACGTCAAACAGCTCGTCAAAGGCGAGATGTTTTTTCTGCATTTTGCGCCAGATGCTGTAGATGTGCTTCGGACGACCGTAGACTTCCGCCCGCACGTTCTCTTCTTTCATCGACTGGCGCAAACCGCCCACGAACTCGTCGATGTAGTGCTCACGATCGATACGACGCTCGTGCAGCAGTTTGGCAATACGTTTGTATTCCGCCGGGTGCAGATAGCGGAAGCAGTAATCTTCCAGCTCCCATTTCAGCTGGCCGATCCCTAAGCGGTTCGCGAGGGGCGCGTAGATGTTGGTACACTCTTTCGCCGCCAGCACGCGTTCATCTTCCGGCGCATCTTTCACTTCGCGCAGGTGGGCGATACGCTCGGCGAGCTTGATGACCACGCAGCGGAAATCATCCACCATCGCGAGCAGCATGCGGCGCACGTTATCGACCTGTTCGGAGGAGACGGAATCCGTCTGAGCGGCTTTCAGCTGGCGAATGGCCGCCATATCGCGCACGCCGTGAATTAGCGCGACGACCGGTTTGCCGACGCTGTCACGCAGCACGTCTTCGCTCACCACTTCGGCATCTGCCAGCGGGAAGAGCAGCGCGGCCTGCAGCGTTTCGAGATCCATGTTGAGCATGGAGAGAATTTCGACCATCTCGATACCGCGCCATAACAGCAGTTCGGCATCGGGATGTCCCGTAGTCGTTCGCAGACAATAGGCCCAGGTTTCGGTTAAGCGTTCACACGACTGCTGGCTGGAAATCCCCAGACTTGCGATCCATTTTTGTGGGTCAAACTCACCAGCTTTATTGAGATGTGCACTTCTTACCGCAACCATCGTCCTCTCCTTTAGGGACCAGGGCCTGTCGAATTCGACAAGCCGAAACGAAATTCATCAGTTTTGCTCGAACAACACCATTGATTCCAGATGCCCAGTGTGCGGGAACATGTCCAGCATTGCCAGACGCTGAATCTGGTAACCCGCGCTCAATAATGCCTCACTGTCGCGGGCAAGCGTGGCCGGATTACAGGAAACATAGACCACGCGTTTTGGCGCGAGTTTAATTATATGCTGCATTACGCCAGGCGCACCCGCGCGTGCAGGATCGAGCAGAATTTTATCGAAACCGTGCTTCGCCCACGGCTGCAAAGTGACATCCTCTTCCAGATTTTCATGAAAAAATGTCACATTGTGCAACGCATTGCGCTCGGCGTTTTCCTGCCCTTTTGCCACCAGCGCCTCGACGCCTTCCACGCCGACTACGCTGGCCGCCCGTTTTGCCAAAGGCAGGGTGAAATTGCCCATTCCGCAAAAAAGATCGAGCACCCGGTCTTCCGGCTGAACGTCCAGCCACTCAATGGCCGTGGCGACCATCTGCTGATTGACGCCGTCATTGACCTGGATGAAGTCGCGCGGGCTGAACGTTAAGCGTAGCCCGTCCGACAGATACCAGGGAGTTTCCCCCGTAACCTGTTCAAGTATCTCGCTTTGGGGCGCAAGAAAAAGCGCCAGCTCGTGAGAATGCGAAAAGCGTTCCAGTTTTTCGCGGTCTTTGGCAGAAAATGGCGCGGTGTGACGCAGGACCATCAGCGGACCGTTGTCGGCCAGCACCAGTTCGACATGGCCGAGCGAGCGCACGCCCTGCAATTCAGAGAGACATTCACGCAGGGGCGGGAGCAGTGCTTCAAGACGGGGCGCCAAAACGGGGCACTGCTTCACATCGACGATGTCACTCGCGGCTGCCTTGCGAAATCCCATCTCCAGCTTTTGCGTTTTCGGCTGGTAGTTCAGGCTCAGACGGGCGCGACGACGATATCCCCACGGCTCGCCGGAGAGTATCGCATTCACATCATGCTTAATCAGACGTGCCAGCGCGGTGCTTTTGCTGCGCTGTTGCAGGGCAACATTCGCATGCTGCTGCTGGCAGCCGCCGCACACGCCAAAATGCGGGCAGCGAGGCGCGGTGCGTTCCGCGCTATCATTAAGACGACGCTTCACCTTGCCGCGCGCATACTTGCTCTTGTCTTCCGTCAGGGTGACTTCGGCGCGCTCGGTGGGTAATAATCCGGGGATGAACACGGTCTTGCCTTGATGACGCGCAACGCCCTGGCCGAACGGGTCAAGGTCTGTCACATCAACAGTTATGATCTGACGCGTCGTCACGCGTCGCTTTGCAGAGTAGAATTGCGCCATCGCCGAGATTTTTCTCAAATAAACATAATGACCCTAATTGTCCCATAACGGAACTCCATGACCAACTACAGCCTGCGCGCGCGCATGATGATTTTGATTCTCGCCCCGACCGTTCTGATCGGTTTGCTGCTGAGCATCTTCTTTGTTGTGCACCGTTACAACGACTTGCAGCGTCAACTGGAAGATGCGGGAGCCAGCATCATCGAGCCGCTGGCCGTCTCCAGCGAATACGGGATGAACCTGCAAAACCGTGATTCGCTCGGCCAGCTAATCAGCGTGCTGCATCGCTGCCACTCGGAGATCGTGCGGGCGATTTCGGTCTATGACGACAACAACCGCCTGTTCGTCACCTCGAATTTTCACCTCGATCCCAGCGAACTCAAAATCCCGGACGGGTCGCCCTTCCCGCGCCACCTGAGCGTACTGCGGCGCGGTGACATCATGATCCTGCGCACGCCGATTATTTCGGAGGGCTATTCACCGGATGAATCGGCCGTGTCCGATGCCAAGGCCAGCAATAATGTACTGGGATATGTGGCGCTGGAGCTGGATCTCAAGTCGGTGCGCCTGCAGCAGTACAAAGAGATCTTTATTTCCAGCGTGATGATGCTGTTCTGTATCGGCATTGCGCTGATTTTCGGCTGGCGACTGATGCGCGATGTGACCAGCCCGATCCGCAATATGGTGAATACCGTTGACCGCATCCGCCGCGGGCAGCTCGATAGCCGCGTCGAAGGCTTTATGCTCGGCGAACTGGATATGCTCAAAAACGGCATCAACTCGATGGCGATGTCGCTGGCGGCCTATCACGAAGAGATGCAGCACAACGTCGATCAGGCCACCTCCGATCTGCGCGAAACGCTTGAGCAGATGGAGATTCAGAACGTCGAGCTGGATCTGGCGAAGAAACGCGCCCAGGAAGCGGCGCGCATTAAGTCAGAGTTCCTGGCGAATATGTCCCACGAGCTGCGCACGCCGCTCAACGGCGTGATTGGCTTCACGCGTCTGACGCTCAAATCAGAACTCAACCCGACTCAGCGCGATCACCTGCACACCATCGAACGTTCCGCGAATAACCTGCTGGCGATCATCAACGACGTGCTGGACTTCTCCAAGCTGGAAGCAGGCAAGCTGATTCTGGAAAGCATTCCGTTCCCGCTGCGCAGCACGCTGGATGAAGTGGTCACATTGCTGGCCCACTCGTCCCACGACAAAGGTCTTGAGCTGACGCTGAATATCAAAAATGATGTGCCGGATAACGTCATCGGCGATCCGCTGCGTCTGCAACAGGTGATTACCAATCTGGTCGGGAATGCCATCAAGTTTACCGAGAGTGGCAACATTGACGTGCTGGTGGAGCGACGGGCGATCAGCAATAACAAAGTGCAGATTGAGGTGCAGATCCGCGACACGGGCATTGGTATTCCCGAGCGCGATCAGTCCCGGCTGTTCCAGGCATTTCGTCAGGCGGACGCCAGTATTTCCCGGCGTCACGGCGGGACCGGCCTGGGGCTGGTGATCACCCAGAAACTGGTGAAAGAGATGGGTGGGGATATCTCCTTCCACAGCCAGCCAAACCGCGGCTCGACCTTCTGGTTCCATATTAATCTCGATCTCAACCCGAACGTGGTGACCGACGGCCCGATGACCGATTGCCTGCGCGGGAAGCGTCTGGCGTACGTCGAGCCGAATGCGGCGGCGGCGCAGAGTACGCTGGATGTGCTCAGCACCACGCCGCTGGATGTGATCTACAGCCCGACCTTCTCGGCGCTGGCGGTCGATCATTACGACATTTTACTGATGGGCATTCCGGTGACGTTCACCGGCGAGCTGACTATGCAGCAGGAGCGGCTGGCAAAGGCCGCGTCGATGACCGATTACCTGCTCTTAGCCCTGCCGTGCCACGCTCAGCTTAATGCTGAAGAGCTGAAAAACGACGGTGCGGCCGCCTGCCTGTTAAAACCGCTTACCGCCACGCGCCTGCTGCCTGCGCTAACGGAATATTGCCGCATCAATCATCACGCGATCCCCGTCACCAGCGAGGATCACAAGCTGCCCATGAGCGTCATGGCGGTGGATGACAATCCGGCCAACCTGAAGCTGATCGGCGTCCTGCTGGAGGATCAGGTGCATCACGTCGAGCTGTGCACCAGCGGCCCGCAGGCAGTCGAACAGGCCAAACAGATGCAGTTCGATCTGATTTTGATGGATATTCAGATGCCGGGCATGGACGGCATCCGCGCCTGCGAGCTGATTCGCCAGCTTCCTCATCAGCAGCAAACGCCGGTGATCGCCGTGACCGCCCACGCCATGGCCGGACAGAAAGAGAAGCTGCTCAGCGCGGGAATGAACGATTATCTGGCGAAACCGATCGACGAAGAGAAGCTCCACAGCCTGCTGTTGCGTTACAAACCGGGCTTCGCGACCGGCGTGACGCTGGCGGCGTCTGAACCTGCCGAAATCGCGGTGAACCCGAATGCCACGTTCGACTGGCAGTTGGCGCTGCGTCAGGCGGCAGGAAAAGCCGATCTGGCGCGGGATATGCTGCAAATGTTGGTCGCATTCCTGCCGGAAATCCGCAACAAAGTGGAAGAACAGCTGGTGGGTGAAAACCCGGAAGACTTGCTTGAAGCCATCCATAAACTGCACGGGAGCTGTAGCTACAGCGGCGTTCCGCGGCTGAAAAATCTGTGTCATTTGCTGGAGCAGCAGCTGCGCTCGGGAACACCGGAATCGGAGCTTGAGCCGGAATTTCTGGAGCTGCTGGATGAGATGGACAATGTGACGCGGGAAGCGAGGAAGGTGCTGGGGGTTAATTAGTGCGGGCTGGGCCCCTCACCCTAACCCTCTCCCCAGAGGGGAGAGGGGATCGCTCGGAGCTGTCTTTTCCCCCTCGCCCCTTTGGGGAGAGATACCGTCTTGTCGGTTATCCGGCAAGCGGTATTTCAGCATTAAATTCTCGTCCGGATTTCACCACGCCATAAGCCAGCTGGAGCAGTTTTCTCATTCCGGCACATACGCGTTCCTTCCCTGTCTTTCCTCTCGCTGCCAGCCTGTCCATCAGATTTTTAACCACCTCATTGCACCTTCCCGCCACCACTGCCGGCATATACAGCGCACTGCGCAGCTCTGCGTGACCTACTTTTGACAGCCTGCTTTTTCCTTTCCACATCCCCGACTCACAGCGCCGTGGATTCAGCCCGGCGTAAGCCACCAGTGCCTTACTGTCACTGAACCGTCTCAGATTACCCGCGAACGCCAGCAGGCTCACGCTCAGCATTTCACCGATCCCGGGGATGCTCTTCAGCAGTTCCCTGTCCCGCTTCAGGTCAGGGTTATCATCGATGTGCTGGCTGATTTTCTTTCGTGTTTCGTCAATCAGTTCATCCAGCATGGCGACATGTTCATGCAGTGAGGGAACAATGACCTCGTCGGCTGCTTCAAGGCGGTTCATCTCCATCTGCCGCATCTCTTCCAGATTACGCAGGTGGCGTACCAGCGCCGTCAGCTGACGCTCGCTCAGCGGCGCAGGATACCAGGGGGCGGGTTGATACAGGGCGCAGTAGCGGGCTATCAGTGCCGCATCACTTTTGTCCGTTTTGTTGCGGGTCAGCTCCGTATTGCCAAACGCGTGTATACGGGCGGGATTTTCGAGGCTGACACAGCAGCCGTTATCGGCCAGCAGGGTGGCAAGTTCAGTGCTGTAGCAGCCCGTCGCTTCCATGCAGACATGGCAGTCGCCAAAACGTGCCAGCCAGCTGAGGAACTCGCGGCATCCGGCAGAGGTGTTAGGGAATTTTTTGGTTTTGTATTTCTGATTAGGCAGCAGGACGGCGACATCAAATTTGAGTTTGGCGATATCAACGCCGACAGGAATAAGCTCCATCATGGCACTCCGTAACCTTATGAATAATATCGCCGGACCATCCTTATATGTGGGTGCTCAGGGCACAGGATACCGTTCGGTCTTGAGGCGACAGGGAAACAGGTTACCGGGGCATAATCTCTCCCACGGGCTCAGTGGCACCAGGGCCGGGTGATGCTCACCGGTAACCTCCCGATGATCAGTCGGGGATCTTCTCCGCAGAAGCGGAGAAGATCAAGACATAAGGGCCGGGGTGAGGGGAAAAATTACCCCCCCATCCCCATTTTCAACACCGCCGCAATATTCCGCGCCGCCATCCGCACATTCACTGCCGCGCTCTCCAGCGCCTCTTCCAGCGTGCACACCCTATAAATCACGCTAAACACCGCGTCGATCCCGTGCTGATGCACCACGCCGACATCCGCCGTCAGGCTGCCCGCAATTCCGATCACCGGCTTGTTGTAGCGTTTAGCCACCTTCGCCACGCCAACGGGGACTTTGCCGTGGATCGTCTGGCTGTCGATACGCCCTTCGCCGGTAATCACAAGATCTGCATCGGCAACCTGTTTATCCAGGTGCAGCGCGTCGGTGACAATCTCGATCCCCTGGCGCAGTTCGGCACCGCAAAACGCATACAGCCCCGCGCCCATACCGCCGGCCGCCCCGCCGCCTTCAAGATTCAGGACGTCGATATCCAGATCGCGGGCAATGATTTTCGCGTAGTGTGTTAGCGCGTCGTCCAGTCTGTCGATCATCTCCGGCGTCGCCCCTTTCTGCGGGCCAAACACCGCCGATGCCCCTTCTTCCCCCGTCAGGGGATTAGTGACGTCGCAGGCCACTTCAATCCGGCAGTCGGCCAGGCGCGAGTCCAGCTCGCTGATATCAATGCGCGCCAGCTTTTCCAGCTCGCCGCCGCCGAGACCAATCGGATTGCCGTCGCCATCCAGCAGCTTCGCCCCCAGCGCCTGCACCATCCCGGCCCCGCCGTCGTTGGTCGCACTGCCGCCGATACCGATGATGATATGTTTCACACCCGCATCCAGAGCGTGACGAATCAGTTCGCCCGTGCCCCAGGAGGTGGTTTTTAGCGGATTGCGTGAGGAAGGCGCGACCATCTCCAGGCCGCTCGCTGCCGCCATTTCAATGAATGCGCTCTGCTCGTCGCCCGATAATCCGTAAAACCCTTCGGCGTTTTCGCCCAATGGCCCCGTGACCCGCACCTTGATAATACCGCCCTGCGTGGCCGCGACCATCGCCTCAACCGTCCCTTCGCCGCCGTCGGCAACGGGCAGTTTGACGTAGTCCGCGTCCGGGAAGATCTCGCGAAATCCCTGCTCGATCGCCGTCGCCACCTCAAGAGCACTCAAACTCTCCTTGTACGAGTCCGGTGCGATTACAATTTTCATAAGCCATCCTTACGCCTGTTGACTGGATTGAGCATACACCCGCGCGGAAAACAAAAATGCCGACTCCCGCAGGAACCGGCATTCACACTTAGCGCACCATGCACGGGCGCTTGTTGTTAAACGTCCAGTCCGGGATGAGATATTGCATCGCCATCGCATCGTCGCGCGCGCCAAGCCCGTGTTTCTGGTAGAGCTCGTGCGCTTTCATCAGCTGATCCATATCCAGCTCGACGCCCAGCCCTGGTGTGGTCGGCACCTGCACCATCCCGCCTTTAATCTCGAACGGCCGTTTGGTCAGGCGCTGATTGCCCTCCTGCCAGATCCAGTGGGTATCGATAGCAGTAATGTTGCCCGGTGCGGCGGCGGCTACGTGGGTGAACATCGCCAGCGAAATATCAAAGTGGTTGTTAGAGTGCGAGCCCCAGGTCAGGCCGAACTCATGGCACATCTGCGCCACGCGCACGGAGCCCTGCATGGTCCAGAAGTGCGGGTCTGCCAGCGGGATATCGACAGACTGCAGCGACAGCGTGTGGCCCATCTGACGCCAGTCGGTGGCGATCATGTTGGTCGCCGTCGGCAGACCGGTTGCACGGCGGAACTCGGCCATCACTTCACGTCCGGAGAAGCCCTGCTCTGCCCCGCACGGATCTTCTGCATACGCCAGCACACCTTTCAGCTGTTTCCCGATGTCAATCGCTTCATTCAGCGACCAGGCTCCGTTCGGATCGAGCGTCACGCGCGCCTGCGGGAAGCGTTTCGCCAGGGCGACAATCGACTCGGCCTCTTCTTCGCCCGCCAGTACACCGCCCTTCAGTTTGAAATCGTTAAAGCCATATTTTTCGTAGGCCGCTTCCGCCAGCCGTACCACCGCATCCGGCGTCATGGCCTCGTCGTGACGCAGGCGATACCAGTCGCATTTTTCATCTGGCTGACTCTGATACTCCAGCGGGGTCAGTTTGCGATCGCCGACGAAGAACAGATAGCCGAGCATTTCGACTTCGCTGCGCTGCTGACCTTCGCCCAGCAGCGAAGCGACGTTAACCCCCAGGTGTTGACCCAGCAGATCCAGCATCGCCGCTTCGATCCCGGTCACCACGTGAATGGTGGTACGCAGATCGAAGGTTTGCAGCCCGCGCCCGCCCGCATCGCGGTCGGCAAACGCACCGCGCACGGCGTTTAAGACATTTTTGTATTCGCCAAGGGTTTTGCCCACCACCAGCGGAATGGCGTCTTCCAGGGTTTTGCGGATCTTCTCGCCGCCAGGGATTTCACCCACACCCGTGTGGCCGGAGTTGTCTTTGATAATCACAATGTTGCGGGTAAAGAATGGAGCATGGGCACCGCTCAGGTTCATCAGCATGCTGTCGTGGCCCGCGACGGGAACAATCTGCATGGACGTAACAACAGGGGTAGAAAACGTGTTCATCGTGCAATCCTTTTGATTAGTGGCGACCGAACGCCGGGCGTTTGCGGTCAAATGTCCAGCCGGGAACGAGATACTGCATCGGGCCCGCGTCATTGCGCGCGCCGCCTGGCAGCGTCTTGTACAGCTCATGCGCCTTGTGGATCTGATCCCAGTCCAGCTCGACGCCCAGCCCCGGCGCATCCGGTACGGCAATCTTGCCGTCTTTAATCTCCAGCGGATTTTTGGTCAGGCGCGCGTCGCCCTCCTGCCAGATCCAGTGGGTATCGATAGCCGTCGGTGTGCCCGGCGCCGCGGTCCCAACGTGGGTGAACATCGCAAGCGATATATCGAAATGGTTGTTCGAATGACAGCCCCAGGTCAGGCCCCAGTCGTCGCACAGCTGCGCGACACGCACCGCGCCGGAGAGCGTCCAGAAGTGCGGATCGGCCAGCGGAATATCCACTGAGTTGAGCATGACCGCATGGCCCATTTCGCGCCAGTTGGTGGCGATCATATTGGTCGCCACCGGCAGCCCCGTTGCGCGGCGGAACTCGGCCATCACCTCGCGACCGGAGAAGCCCTGCTCGGCTCCGCACGGATCTTCCGCGTAAGTGAGGACGTCATTCAGCCCTTTGCACAGCGAAATGGCTTCATCCAGCAGCCAGGCGCCGTTCGGATCGACGGTGATCCGCGCATCCGGGAAGCGTTTTTTCAGGGCGCGGGCGCTGTCGATCTCCTGCTCGCCCGGCAGAACACCGCCTTTCAGTTTGAAATCTTTAAAACCGTAGCGATCCTGTGCCGCCTCGGCCAGACGCACCACCGCCTCGCTGGAAAGGGCTTCCTGATGGCGCAGGCGATACCAGTCGTGATTCCCCGGCGTTTCGGACAGATACGGCAGATCGGTTTTCGTGCGATCGCCCACGTAGAACAGATACCCGAGCACGGTGACCGCGTCGCGCTGTTTACCCGGCCCCAGCAGCTCGCACACCGGCACGTTCAGCGCTTTGCCAAGCAAATCCAGCAGCGCCGCTTCGAGCGCCGCCACCGCGTTCACCCGCAGCTCAAACGTCCAGGCCCCTTTGCCGAATGTATCAAAATCGGCGGCCTGATTGCCTTTGTGGACCTGCTGCACCACTTTGTTCAGGCGCGCAATCTGCTGGCCGACGACCATCGGAACGGCGTTCTGCAACGTCTGGAGGATCACTTCCCCGCCCGGCGCTTCACCCACGCCGGTGTTTCCGGCGCTGTCCGTGAGCACCACGATATTGCGGGTAAAACAGGCGTTATGTGCCCCGCCGATATTGAACAGCATGCTGTCGTAACCGGCCACCGGAATGACCTGCATATCAGTAATCACTGGACTTGATTGAGTATTCATCATGCACGCCCCGTGACCGGTTTGAGTTCGACGCGTTTGATATCGCCCACCAGCACCAGATAGCTGAGGACCGCCACCAGCGCATGGACACCGACGTAAATCAGCGCGCCGTTGAAGGAGCCGGTGGTGCCGACGATATAGCCGATGGCGATCGGGGTAACGATGCCGGAAATGTTGCCGAACATGTTGAACAGCCCGCCGCTGAGACCGCTGATCTCTTTCGGTGCGGTATCCGCCATCACCGCCCAGCCCAGCGCGCCGATGCCTTTGCCGAAGAAGGCCATCGCCATAAAGCCGATAATCATCCACTCGGCGTTGACGTAGTTACAGAACACCATGGTCATGGAGAGCAGCATGCCCAGCACAATTGGCGTTTTACGCGCGATATTCAGCGACCCGGTGCGGCGCATCAGCCAGTCGGAGATCACCCCACCCAGCACGCCGCCGATAAAGCCGCACACCGCCGGAACCGAGGCGACAAAGCCCGCTTTCAGAATCGACATTCCGCGCGCCTGCACCAGATAGACCGGGAACCAGGTGATGAAGAAGTAGGTTAAGGCGTTGATGCAGTACTGCCCGAGATAGATGCCGATCATCATTCGCGAGCCAATCAGCTGTTTGATTTGCGCCCACTTCTGGCTGAAGGGTACTTTGGCTTTATCGCTTTTCAGATCCATGTTGATCAGCGCGCCGCCTTCGGCGATGTACTCCAGCTCTTTCTTGTTCACGCCCGGATGTTGGTTGGGTTCGTAGATCACTTTCAGCCAGACAAAGCTGATGATGATCCCGAGTCCGCCCATGAAGAAGAAGACGTGCGACCAGCCCACCTCGTGGGTCAGCCAGCCCATGATCGGGGCGAAGATCACCGTGGCGAAATACTGGGCGGAGTTAAAAATCGCCACCGCCGTGCCCCTCTCCTGCGCCGGGAACCAGGCCGCGACGATGCGGCTGTTGCCAGGGAAGGACGGCGCTTCCGCCAGCCCAACGAGGAATCGTAAGGTGAAGAGTGCAACGATGATGCCGAAGCCGTTGAAGATATCGACGAAGCCCTGCAGCAGGGTAAACATCGACCAGATAAAAATGGACCAGAAGTAGACGCGTTTCGAGCCGAATCGGTCGAGCAGCCAGCCGCCAGGGATTTGGCCAATCACGTAGGCCCATGAGAATGCGGAGAAGACGTACCCCATGCCGACCGGATCGAGGCCGATATCTTTTGCCATTTCGGAACCGGCAATCGACAGCGTGGCGCGGTCGCCATAGTTGAAGGACGTGACGATAAACAGCATCACCACTATCCAGTAGCGAGCATTGGTGCGCTTCTCAGCGCTGCTCGCCGCTTGGCTTAATGTACTCATTGTTGCACTCCTGAATCTTGGCTTGCGCCAGGTTCATTCTGTACGACATAACCTGTAGGGTAATCAGAATGAGAGGTTAGTGTTTTGCAGTGTTGGTACGGCTTTCCTGAAATAACGGCGCCGTTTTATTGTCTCTGACTGCATTTTTAGTAACTGACGGGGAGAGTATATGTAAGGGGAGGCCGCTCCCTCACCGTGCATCACCACAACATTGGCGGGCAGGTCAGAGGTTGTTTGTGGCAAAAGCCCAGGGGAGTGGAAGATAGTTCACGAAAATGGGGAAGAGTGTGAGCTTGATTGCCGGGTGGCGGCTACGCCTTACCCGGCCTACAAAACCGTAGGCCCGCGTAAGCGAAGCGCCACCGGGCAAAGGGTCAGTTGAGCAACGAGCCCCACTGCTCAACCCACGGATTGGACTGGCTTTCTGGCTCCGGGTGTTCACCGGCGTCGATCATCAGCATCTCACCGATGCGCTGCGCGCTTTGCTCCTGCAGCAGGGCATCGAACTGCTTACCGCCGCCGCAGAAATTGGCGTAGCTGCTGTCACCGAGGGCAATAATGCCGTAGCGCGTGTCCGGCTGATAACCCAGTTTGTCTTTGATGGCCTGGAAGAGCGGCACGATGCTGTCCGGCAGATCGCCCTGCCCGGTTGTGGATGTCACCACCAGAACGTACTGATCTTTGTATTTTTCCCAGTCGGCGAGCTCCGGATCTTCGTAGACCGTCGCTTTGTGCCCCTGACCAATCAGGATCGCTTCGGCCTCTTCGGCCACCAGCAGCGAATTACCGTACATTGTGCCGACAAAAATGCCTACTTCAGCCATGCTTCACTCCCTTCATTATCGCTATTGCTGTTCATCCTGAACGTTGCTCGCCACAAACTCAACCCTTTCATTTTCGGGGAGTTGTCCCATCCAGCCAAACTGTGACAGCGCCTGCATCCAGACGTCATCCAGCCCCGCGCGGATCACCAGCGGCTCGCCGGTAAACGGATGGGTCAGGCTCAGCTGGCTGGCGTGCAGCATCAGGCGGTTGCAGCCGAAATGTTCCGCGGCGCTGCGGTTCTGGCGCAAATCGCCGTGCTTGCTGTCGCCGATGATCGGGTGACGCAGATGGGAGAGATGACGGCGCAGCTGATGCTTGCGCCCGGTATGCGGCTCGAGTTCAACCAGACCGTAGCGGGTGGTCGGAAATTTTCCGGTGGCAACAGGCATTTCGACCGTCGCCAGACCGCGATAATCGGTCACCGCAGGCTGCGGCTCTTTATCGTCGCGGGCAAATTTATCGGCGATTTTATCCAGCTCTTCGACCAAAGGATAATCAAGGGTCGCTTCATCCATCAGCCAGCCGCGTACGATGGCGTGATAGCGTTTTCGAATCTGATGCTGTTCGAACTGCTGGGACAACAGACGCCCGGCCTCGCTGGAAAGCCCCATCAGCAGTACGCCAGAGGTGGGTCTGTCGAGACGATGAACGGTAAACACGTGCTGACCAATCTGGTCGCGCACGGTCTGCATCACCACCACTTTCTCATCGCGATCCAGCCAGCTACGGTGAACCAGCCAGCCCGACGGCTTATTGACTGCGACCAGCCACTCATCCTGGTAGAGGATCTCAATGGTCATGCCTGGCCGCCGGAAAAGAGCGTGTCCAGACGTTGCAGTTCGATCAGCACGACTTCGCGCACCGGATGCTGGGCATCCAGCGCCATTTCGTAATACGGGGCGACGGCAAAATCGTGCGGGAGCGGATAACCCCCGTCCAGCAGGGCATGCAGACGCGGGATAAGCACCCACTGCAGCCACTCAAAGGGCTCAAGGGTGTCGAGGCAGAAAGGCTGGGTGCTTTCGAATGCCTCTGGCTGCGGCGCCGTTTCCTGCCACAGCTGATGGTGGCGCAACAGAGCTTCGATGGCGTGCAACTGGGCACGAACGCTGTCGTTATGCGTCATAAAAACCTCAACGGAAAAACTGAACGGCGCGCAGCATAGCATTCCGGGGCGCAGAAATAAAAAAAGGGAGCACTGTATAAACAGTGCTCCCGGTTCGTTCCGCAGCAATCCAGCTACAATTTGTGCTCCCTGCTCGTCCGTGACAACTTTTCCAGTGGCCGTGAGGCCTGATCGTCCGTAACCGCGCATCCTGCTCACATCATCCTGATGTGATTGTTTCATCCTGAAACGTCCTGGCCTTCCTGACCCACCGGGCATCATGTCCGGTTCTCATTCTCCGTCCTGGAGGTGTCCTTTACGCGTCCTGCGTGTTCCTTTTGCTTCAATCCTGAAGCCTTCCTGTTGCGCCATCCTGACGTGTCCTGTGTGAGAAACGTCATCATCCTGATGTTCGTCTCTCGTGTCGTCATCCTGTCGACGGACATAGAATCCCTTATTAAGCTTCGTCTTACAACCCACGCTCACAGAATTACCGAACTCATTAATTCGGTAAAAGTGAGGATTTAAAGATTCAACACACTGAAACTAATAGATTTTTAACTAATAAACGCGCTAATGCTGCCAATGAATTTCGGCGATCTCTCACAAACCTTGTAAGAGATCTCTCACAAACGCTGTAGGTCAAAGGATTACAAAACAGGGTCGAGTTGATTCAGGAAATCCGCAAGTGAAGGGGCGAGAACATCGCGTTTGCGGGTGCCGAGCGTCTCTTTGATCACTTCGCCATTCAGGTTAGAGACGGCGATCACATCCAGTTCGCTGTCGAGGGTGGCGATAAACAGAGTCGGCGCAAGCTTCAGGCGTTTTTGCGTCACCAGATGACCAATCAGGTTCTCCTGAACGCGCTGGAAATCTTCTTCGCTCCAGGTCTGCAGCAGGGTCATCGTTTCATTCGCGAAACGGGCGCGCATATCCCCGGCAAATTGTGTGGTGTAGAACGCATGAACGGCAGGTTGTACCACGATGTCCATGGCGCGCTCAACCGCATTTACATTCTGCTCCAGCGTGAAGGGCTGCGGCTGCCAGATGATTTTGTCGTCGAGCGTCGTGATGATGCACGGTGACGGGACGCCGTATAACTCTTCACTTTGCGGCCAGGTTTCATTCTGGTGATGCCAGGCATCGCAATAGCGTGTAGTGAACGCCGTCAGGGCATTTGCAGTCTCGATATCCACCGATTTCTCTCTTCACGTAAGACAGGATAAACTTGTGCCTATAGTTTACCTGCAAAGTGACAATGAAACATGTCTTACGAAAATCATCAGGCGTTATCCGGCTTAACCCTTGGCAAAACGACCGCCTACCGCGACATCTATGACGCCACCCTGCTGCAGGGCGTTCCGCGCAGCCTGAACCGCGATCCGCTGGGGCTCACCGCCGATGCGCTGCCCTTCGTCGGCGGCGATATCTGGACCCTGTACGAACTCTCCTGGCTGAATGCGCGCGGACTCCCGCAGGTTGCGGTTGGCCACGTGGAGCTGGATTACGCCAGCGTGAATCTGGTGGAATCCAAAAGCTTTAAGCTCTATCTCAACAGCTTTAACCAGACGCGGTTTGACTCCTGGGACGAGGTGCAGCGCACGCTGGAACGCGATCTGAGCGCCTGCGCTCAGGGAAAAGTGACGGTGGCGCTGTATCGCCTGCATGAGCTGGAAGGCCAGCCGGTCGCGCATTTTCACGGCACCTGCATCGACGATCAGGATATCGCCATCGACAGCTACGAATTCAGCACCGACTACCTGCAAAATGCCGCGGGTGAGAAAGTCGTTGAAGAGACGCTGATCAGCCATCTGCTGAAATCCAACTGCCTGATCACCCACCAGCCAGACTGGGGCTCCGTGCAAATTCAGTATCGCGGACCGAAAATCGACCGTGAAAAACTGCTGCGCTATCTGGTCTCATTCCGCCATCACAACGAGTTTCACGAGCAGTGCGTCGAGCGCATCTTCAATGATATCCAGCGCTTCTGCCAGCCTGAGAAACTGAGCGTTTACGCGCGTTACACCCGTCGCGGCGGGCTGGACATTAACCCGTGGCGCACCAACACGGACTTTGTTCCGGCAACCGGACGGTTGGTTCGTCAGTAAATATTTATTAAATATGCGTACTCTATTCCGCGTCTAAGGTTGTGAAACGTCATAAGCCAGGGCTATTGTAATCAACAGGGAAAGAAGATCTTCATCCCGTAAGGAGCTCACTTGATTACACATATTAGCCCGCTTGGCTCAATGGATATGTTGTCGCAGCTGGAAGTGGACATGCTTAAACGCACGGCCAGCAGTGACCTGTATCAACTGTTTCGTAACTGTTCCCTTGCCGTTCTGAACTCCGGAAGCCTGACAGATAACAGTAAAGAGCTGCTGTCACGCTTTGAAAGCTTTGATATCAACGTATTGCGTCGCGAACGCGGCGTGAAGCTTGAAGTCATTAATCCGCCGGAAGAGGCCTTTGTCGACGGGCGAATCATCCGCTCCCTGCAGGCCAACCTGTTCGCCGTGCTACGCGACATCCTGTTTGTTAACGGACAAATTCACAATGCCGGGCGCTTCCAGCACCTGAACCTGGAAAGCTCGGCACACATGACTAACCTGGTCTTCTCCATTCTGCGCAACGCCCGCGCCCTGCACGTCGGCGAAGCGCCGAACATGGTGGTCTGCTGGGGTGGTCACTCCATCAATGAAACCGAATATCTCTACGCCCGCCGCGTGGGGACTCAACTGGGTCTGCGCGAACTGAACATCTGCACCGGCTGCGGTCCGGGTGCGATGGAAGCACCGATGAAAGGCGCAGCCGTGGGTCACGCCCAGCAGCGCTACAAAGAGGGCCGATTCATCGGGATGACGGAACCGTCCATCATTGCTGCAGAGCCGCCGAACCCGCTGGTGAATGAGCTTATCATCATGCCGGATATCGAAAAGCGTCTCGAAGCCTTCGTGCGCATTGCCCACGGAATCATCATCTTCCCGGGCGGCGTCGGCACGGCGGAAGAGCTGCTGTATCTGCTGGGTATTCTGATGAACCCGGCGAACAAAAATCAGGTCTTACCGCTGATCCTCACCGGGCCAAAAGAGAGCGCCGATTACTTCCGCGTGCTGGATGAGTTTATCGTTCACACCTTAGGTGAAGCGGCGCGTAGCCACTATCGCATCATCATTGACGATGCGGCTGAAGTGGCGCGTCAGATGAAAAAGGCGATGCCGCTGGTGAAAGAGAACCGTCGTGATACGGGGGATGCCTACAGCTTTAACTGGTCGATTCGCATTGCGCCGGATCTGCAGAAGCCATTTGAGCCGTCCCATGAAAACATGGCGAACCTGAAACTGTATCCGGATCAACCGGTGGAAGTGCTGGCGGCGGATCTGCGTCGCGCGTTCTCCGGCATCGTGGCCGGTAACGTCAAAGAGGTGGGCATTCGCGCCATCGAAGAGCACGGCCCTTACAAAATCCACGGCGACAGCGAGATGATGCGCCGCATGGATGATCTTCTGCAGGGCTTTGTCGCCCAGCATCGTATGAAGTTGCCCGGTTCAGCCTATATCCCGTGCTACGAGATCTGTGCCTGACCGCAAATTTCACTTCATGTTTAAGCCGGGGATCCCCCGGCTTTTTAATTTCTGCTGATAAAACATAGATATTACTTATCTTATTTACAATTCCATTCACCACGCAAACGATTACCTGCATTTTGCGACCGTGGTTTATCAGCCTTAATCTAAATTAACTGCAAGAAAAAACTAAAAATCACCATCTTTGCAGCGAAACCCACGTATCTCACCGTCTGAGCTTTCACGCCGTATGTCGTTAATGGTAGCCTTCGCGCCCGTAAATCCGCTTTGACGTTTTATTAACAGTTTTTTGGTCTAAATATGCCCACTTCAAAAGTGGATTATTGCATTTGGGATCAGGATCACTGATACATTCATCACTTAAATGTATCTTTCCGCCCGCCAATAGTTACGGGCAAAAATTATAAAAAAACCGTCATTGAACGAATTTCATATTACCGTCAGGCCATTTTTCATCGGAATTGACTAAAAAGCCTGACAAATTGCTTCCTCCAGGAGAAATAGATGGAAACCACTCAAACCAGCACCATTGCTTCGACAGAATCCCGAAGTGGATGGCGCAAAACGGACACCATGTGGATGCTGGGCCTGTACGGTACAGCAATCGGCGCGGGTGTCCTGTTCCTGCCTATCAACGCAGGCGTTGGCGGTCTGATTCCGCTGATCATCATGGCTATCATTGCTTTCCCGATGACTTACTTTGCACACCGCGGCCTGACCCGTTTTGTGCTGTCCGGTAAAAACCCTGGCGAAGACATCACCGAAGTGGTTGAAGAACACTTTGGCGTCGGCGCAGGTAAACTGATTACCCTGCTCTACTTCTTCGCGATTTACCCGATTCTGCTGGTTTATAGCGTGGCGATTACTAACACCGTTGAAAGCTTCATGACGCACCAGCTGCACATGACGCCGCCACCGCGTGCGATTCTGTCTCTGATCCTGATTGTCGGCATGATGACCATCGTTCGTTTCGGCGAGCAGATGATTGTTAAGGCGATGAGCGTGCTGGTCTTCCCGTTCGTGATTGCCCTGATGGTGCTGGCGTTCTACCTGGTTCCACAGTGGAACGGCGCAGCGCTGGAAACTCTGTCCCTGAGCAGCGCATCTGCCACCGGTAACGGCCTGTGGATGACTCTGTGGCTGGCGATTCCGGTAATGGTCTTCTCCTTCAACCACTCCCCGATCATCTCCTCTTTCGCCGTCGCGAAACGTGAAGAGTACGGTCAGGGCGCAGAGAAAAAATGTTCCAGCATCCTGGCCCGCGCTCACATCATGATGGTTATCACCGTGATGTTCTTCGTGTTCAGCTGCGTACTGAGCCTCTCCCCGGCAGACCTGGCCGCGGCGAAAGCGCAGAACATCTCGATTCTGTCTTACCTGGCTAACCACTTTAACGCACCGCTGATTGCCTGGATGGCGCCAATCATCGCGATTATCGCTATCACCAAATCCTTCCTCGGCCACTACCTGGGCGCACGTGAAGGCTTTAACGGTATGGTGATTAAATCCCTGCGCGGTAAAGGCAAAACCATTGAAATCAACAAACTGAACAAAATCACTGCCCTGTTCATGCTGTTGACCACCTGGGCTGTTGCGACCATGAACCCGAGCATCCTCGGCATGATCGAAACCCTGGGCGGCCCAATCATCGCGATGATTCTGTTCCTGATGCCGATGTACGCGATTCAGAAAGTCCCGGCAATGCGTAAATACAGCGGCCATATCAGCAACGTCTTCGTTGTGATTATGGGCCTGATTGCCATCTCCGCGATTTTCTTCTCTCTGTTCAGCTAATACCTCCTGCGCCGTCTTCGGACGGCGCACTCCTCCTCTGACTGATAGCCATGGACGCATCATGATTAGCGTATTCGATATCTTCAAAATCGGTATTGGACCTTCCAGCTCTCATACTGTCGGGCCAATGAAAGCCGGTAAACAATTCACGGATGACTTGATTTCACGCGGCATTCTGCACGACGTCACGCGCGTGGTTGTAGATGTGTACGGCTCTCTGTCCCTGACGGGCAAAGGCCACCATACTGACATCGCCATTATCATGGGCCTGGCGGGGAACCTGCCGGATTCCGTTGATATTGATTCAATCCCTGGATTCATTCAGGACGTGAATACCCATGGCCGCCTGCTGCTGGCAAACGGCGAGCATGAGGTCGAATTCCCGGTTGATAAGTGCATGAACTTCCATGCCGACAACCTCTCCCTGCACGAGAACGGGATGCGAATCACCGCCCTGGCAGGCGAAACGGCGATTTACAGCCAAACTTATTACTCCATCGGCGGCGGTTTTATCGTCGACGAAGACCACTTTGGTCTGGCCAGCGACTCCTCCGTTGCGGTGCCTTATCCGTATAAAAATGCGGCAGATTTACAGCGTCATTGTGAGGAAACCGGTCTGTCACTCTCCGGCCTGATGATGAAAAACGAGCTGGCGCTGCACAGCAAAGAAGAGCTGGAGCAGCACTTCAAAAACGTCTGGGATGTGATGCGCGGCGGTATCGAGCGCGGGATCACCACCGAAGGCGTTCTGCCGGGCAAACTGCGCGTCCCGCGTCGTGCTGCTGCATTGCGTCGTATGCTGGTAAGCACCGACAAAACCACAACCGACCCGATGGCGGTCGTGGACTGGATCAACATGTTCGCGCTGGCGGTTAACGAAGAAAACGCCGCTGGCGGACGCGTGGTCACTGCGCCGACTAACGGCGCGTGCGGTATCGTTCCGGCGGTTCTGGCGTACTACGACAAATTCATCCGCGAAGTGAACGCTAACTCGCTGGCGCGCTATCTGCTGGTCACCAGTGCGATTGGCTCGCTGTACAAGATGAACGCGTCGATCTCCGGTGCCGAAGTGGGCTGCCAGGGCGAAGTCGGCGTGGCCTGTTCCATGGCGGCGGCGGGCCTGACGGAGCTGCTGGGCGGTAGCCCAACGCAGGTCTGTATCGCGGCGGAAATCGGCATGGAACATAACCTCGGACTGACCTGCGACCCGGTTGCCGGGCAGGTACAGGTGCCGTGTATCGAGCGTAACGCGATTGCTTCCGTGAAAGCGGTCAACGCCGCACGTATGGCCCTGCGCCGTACCAGCGAGCCGCGTGTTTGTCTCGATAAGGTTATCGAAACCATGTACGAGACAGGGAAAGATATGAATGCCAAATACCGCGAAACCTCGCGCGGCGGACTGGCCATGAAGATCGTCACCTGCGATTAAAACTGTGCGCCTCGCTTTTGCGAGGCGCCTTCCCAATTCCCTCTCCTCTCGTAGTTTCATCCTGCTGACAGTGTTACCCTTTATTCATCAACAGAAGGGAGATTATCTGTGGCTTTTCATTTGCTTATTGTCGACGCGCTCAACCTGATTCGCCGTATTCATGCGGTGCAAGGCACGCCCTGTAAGGACACCTGTCTGCACGCGCTGGAGCAGCTGATTCGCCACAGCCAGCCCACGCACGTGGTCGCCGTGTTCGACGATGAAGCGCGTAATACCGGCTGGCGTCATCAGCGTTTACCGGACTACAAAGCCGGACGCGCCCCGATGCCAGAGGATCTGCATGCAGAAATGCCCGCCATTCGCGCCGCCTTTGAGCAACGTGGCGTGCCGTGCTGGGGCGCTCATGGCAACGAAGCCGACGATTTAGCCGCCACCCTGGCGGTAAAAGTCGCGGGGGCCGGACATCAGGCCACCATTGTCTCCACGGATAAAGGCTACTGCCAGCTGCTTTCCCCGACTATTCGCATCCGGGATTACTTCCAAAAACGCTGGCTGGATGCGCCGTTTATCGCCAGCGAATTTGGCGTCTCACCGCAGCAGTTGCCGGATTACTGGGGACTTGCCGGGATCAGCAGCTCAAAAGTACCAGGCGTCGCCGGGATTGGCCCCAAAAGCGCAGCCCAGCTGTTAACGGATTTTCAGGATCTGGAGGGGATTTACGCCCATCTGGAAGAGGTCCCCGAGAAGTGGCGCAAGAAGCTGGAGTCGCACAAAGAGATGGCATTTATCTGCCGGGACGTGGCGCGGTTACAGACGGATTTACAGTTAGACGGGAATTTGCAGCAGTTAAGGCTGGAGCGGTAGTCATTTGCCGGGCGGCACTGCGTTTGCCCGGCCTACGATTCAAGCCTTTGTAGGCCCGGTAAGCGCAGCGCCACCGGGCATAAAACCGCATAAATGCCAACATCGTGCCGGGTGGCGGCTTCGCCTTACCCGGCCTACAAAATCAAAACCTTAACATGTCGCAGGACCGGTAAGCGCAGCGCCACCGGGCACAACACGACGCACTATCGCTCGTCGCGACGACCACCAACAGCAGCCCACCAGCGGCGAACATGGACCGTCACTTCTTCACGGTCATGGTACAGCTGACGCGCCTGAATTTCGGCGTTGATGCCCTGCGCATTCAGCTGCTCCTGAATATACGCCAGGTTCTGGGACACCTCTTCGTAGCGCTTTTTCATCGGCAGCTTGAGGTTGAAGATCGTCTCACGACACCAGCCGTTTACCAGCCAGGAAGCCATCAGCGCAGCCACTTTCGCCGGTTTCTCCACCATATCGCACACCATCCAGGTGATGTTGTTGCGGGTCGGACGATAGCGGAAACCATCTTCACGCAGCCAGGTCACCTGTCCGGTATCCATCAGGCTTTGCGCCATCGGGCCGTTATCGACAGACGAAACCCACATGTTGCGCTTCACCAGCTGATAGGTCCAGCCGCCAGGGCAAGCCCCCAGATCCACGGCATACATGCCGTTCGCCAGGCGCTCATCCCATTCGTCGGCCGGAATAAAGACGTGGAACGCCTCTTCCAGCTTCAGCGTTGAACGGCTTGGCGCATCGGACGGGAACTTAAGGCGCGGGATGCCCATATAAAACGGCGAGTTGTTCGTCGTGTAGGAATACCCGGTATAACAGCAGCCAGGGGCGATAAAGAAGACATGCACCACAGGACGCTTTGGCGTCTCGTAGTTTGTCAGCACGCCCACCTCACGCAGCGCGGCGCGCAGCGGAACGGTGAATTTGCGGCAGAACTTCATCAGCTCTTTGCTTTCGTTGGTATCCGCGACTTCAACGCGCAGATCGCCGCCCTTCTCGACCACGCCCTGCAGCATGCCCGAGATCGGGGCAATACGATCGTCTGGCGGCAAATCGGTCAGCAGCTCGCCCGCGGCAAACATCTGACGGGCGAAAATCAACGAGCTGAACGGTAACTTGCTGACGATCTTATCCGCATCATCAGGCTGATAGCACTCGAAGACCACATAGCCCGAGTGCTCTTTAACGCGGGCAAAGCCGAAGACGTCCAGACGTGACGCTTTGTCCGTAATTTCCGCGGCGCACTCTTTCTCAAACCCCGGGCGACAATATAAAACAACCTTACTCATGAACAACGCCCCTGCGTTTCAGACGGATAGCTCCGATAAACATCAATACCCACCCGGCGAGGAAACTGACGCCGCCGACGGGTGTAACAAACGCCCACAGGCGCAAATGTGACAGTGCGAGGCAGTATAAGCTGCCGCTAAACAGCACGGTTCCGAGCGCGAGAAACACGCTGCTCCAGTAGAACCAGATGCTAATCCGGCGCTGCATCGCCACCGCGAGGCCAAAGATGGCCAGCGTGTGAAACGCCTGATATTCAAGGCCGGTCTGGATCCAGCCCATTTCAACAACCCCTAAGGACTTGCTTAACACGTGCGCGCCAAACGCGCCCAGTGCGACAAAAATAAAGCCACTCACCGCGGCAAAAATCAGCATGAAACGGCTGGTCATGTGTCTGTCCTAAAAGTTATGCGTGCCCGGCACACAAAAGAGATGATC
Source organism: Lelliottia sp. JS-SCA-14 (assembly GCF_035593345.1). Taxonomy (NCBI): domain Bacteria; kingdom Pseudomonadati; phylum Pseudomonadota; class Gammaproteobacteria; order Enterobacterales; family Enterobacteriaceae; genus Lelliottia; species Lelliottia sp. JS-SCA-14. The sequence continues at coordinate 3,830,524 of NZ_CP141606.1, forward strand.
ATTCGTAACGAAAGCGGAATTTTTCTTGCTCATGTGCCGCCTTCGCCAGTATCCACTGCCGGAAGGCGGCTATTTTACCCAGTTCTGCCTGACTGTCATGACAAACCAGATAAAACGCATTCTTACTGACCAGAACATCATTAAACGGACAGACCAGGCGGCCTGCCTCAATTTCGGACTGCGCCATTACGTTGTTGGCCAACGCCACGCCCTGTCCGTGTATGGCAGCCTGTAACACCATCGCACTGTGGCTAAAGATGGGGCCATGCTGCACATTAATATGATTAAGACCCAACTGGCGGGTATAAGTTTGCCAGTCGCGGCGAGAAGCATCGTGTAAAAGCGTATGTTGCGCCAGATCGGCAGGCGTTTTCAACGCTTTGTCACCGGTCAGCAGCAGCGGTGAGCACACCGGCAGGAGATATTCTGCGTATAATTTTTCAACACGCAAGCCTGGCCAGTTGCCGCGACCATAAAAAATCGCCACGTCGACGTCATCCGCCAGTTTGTCTTCCTGACGGTCGACCGCCTGGATCCTGACGTCGATTCCCGGATAAGCTGAGTTAAAGCTAGAGAGTCTTGGCACCAGCCAATGAATGGCAAAACTGGGCAATAAACTGACCGTCAGCGCCCCTTTTGCACTCCGCGCCTGAAGTTTGCGCGTGGCTTCGGTGAGCTGAGAAAAAATGTCTTTGATATCCTGAAAATAGCTCTGTCCTTCTTCCGTCAGAAGCAGCGAACGGTTGCGGCGACGGAACAGCTTAAGCCCCAGGAAATCCTCGAGAGACTTGATTTGATGACTTACTGCGGCCTGCGTCACAAAAAGCTCATCGGCCGCGCGCGTGAAGCTCAGATGGCGCGCTGCGGCATCAAAAACTCGTAATGCATTGAGGGGTGGTAATCGCTTCGACATGGTTATCAGGCTTAGATGTTAAAGGTATTTAACACATAGGAAACAACGTTTAACCTATTAGTTTTTTTTATCTGAGCCATTATAATTTGTCCGTTGAGGAACTACCAGCAAATACCTATAGTGGCGGCACTTCCTGAGCCGGAACGAAAAGCTTTTTTTGGAATGCGTGTTCTGAAGGGCTTTTGGCTTACGGTTGTGATGTTGTGTTGTTGTGTTTGCAATTGGTCTGCAATTCAGATCACGGTAGCGAAGCTACCCTTTTTTCACTTCCTGTACATTTACCCTGTCTGTCCATAGTGATTAATGTAGCACCGCCTATTTGCGGTGCTTTTTTTTGGTCTAAATTTCCTTATTTATCAAGCTCAACCATCTCTTTCACGTCAGTGCGGTTGATCTGCTGCTTGTTCCCGTTCGCATCCTTGTACGAGATCATCCCGGTCTCATTATCGGTTTTTGGTTTCCCGTCAGAGACGATGGTTCGACCGTCATTGGTATGCATCACGTAGTTGTTACCAGAACAGGCGCTCAGGGCAAAAGTCATTACACAGGCAGAAAAGATTGCGGCAGTCTTGTTCATAATTTTCTCCATTAGCAATTAATGCTATTTAATCCTCGATTTAAAACAGGCTAAAACATTCACCTAACACTATTCAGCATAACCTGCTTCTCAGGACCTGCCAGGACAAACAGACAATTCCGATAGCGATCAACAACCTTGCCCTGCCGCCAAAAGTGCGCGACGATCTCAGTATTGATATGAGGAATTCCATGAACGCTTTCAGTCCTGCGCATTTTCGCGCACAGTTCCCGGCGCTGGCCGATGCCGGAGTTTATCTCGACAGCGCCGCCACAGCGCTTAAGCCACTGGCGGTGATCGACGCGACAAATCAGTTCTACAGCCTGAGTGCCGGGAATGTGCATCGCAGTCAGTTTGCTGAGGCGCAGCGTTTGACCGCGCGCTACGAGGCCGCCCGCGATCAGGTCGCACGTCTGCTGAACGCCGAAAGCGGCAAAAATATCGTCTGGACCCGTGGTACCACTGAGGCCATCAATATGGTCGCGCAGTGTTACGCGCGCCCTCTCCTGCAGCCGGGCGACGAGATTATCGTCAGTGAAGCCGAGCATCACGCGAATCTGGTGCCCTGGCTGATGGTCGCGGAACAGACCGGCGCACAGATCGTCAAACTGCCGCTGGGCACAGATTTGCTGCCGGACGTCTCACGTCTTCCTGAGCTCATCACCCCACGCAGTCGAATTCTGGCGCTCGGCCAGATGTCGAACGTCACCGGCGGTTGCCCGGATCTCGCCCGCGCCATTGACATCGCGCACCGCCACGGGGTGATTGTGATGGTCGACGGCGCACAGGGCGTGGTGCATTTCCCGGCAGACGTTCGCCAGCTGGATATCGACTTTTACGCCTTCTCCGGCCATAAACTCTACGGCCCGACCGGGATCGGCGCGCTGTACGGCAAACCGGCGCTGCTGGCGCAGATGACGCCCTGGCTGGGCGGTGGGAAGATGATCACCGAAGTGACCTTCGACGGTTTCAAAACCCAGGAGATCCCTTATCGCCTCGAAGCCGGAACACCAAACGTTGCGGGAGTCATTGGTCTGAGCGCCGCGCTGGAGTGGCTGGCCGATACCGATGTGGTGCAGGCGGAAAGCTGGAGCCGCGGGCTGGCAACGCTGGCAGAAGAAGAGTTAAAAAAACGTCCGGGGTTCCGATCTTTCCGCGTTCAGGATTCCAGCCTGCTGGCCTTTGATTTTGCCGGCGTTCATCACAGCGATATGGTCACCCTGCTGGCGGAATACGGCATCGCCCTGCGTGCCGGTCAGCACTGCGCCCAGCCGCTTCTTGCGGCACTTGGCGTCAGCGGTACCCTGCGCGCCTCGTTTGCTCCCTACAACACGCAAAGCGACGTCCACGCCCTGGTGGCGGCCGTCGATCGCACCCTTGAACTTCTGGTGGATTAATGACGAGCTCATCCTTAGCCGGGCATCCTTTCGGCAGCGTGATCACCGAAGAGACGCTGCGACACACCTTCCTCCCGCTCACCCAGTGGGAAGATAAATACCGCCAGCTGATCCTGCTGGGCAAACAGCTCCCCGCCCTTTCTGAGGAGCTTAAAGCGCAGGCGAAAGAGATCGCAGGCTGCGAAAACCGCGTCTGGCTCGGTGTGACGACATCCGGGGATAAACTGCATTTCTTTGGCGACAGCGAAGGCCGCATCGTGCGCGGCTTGCTGGCGGTGCTGCTCACCGCCGTGGAAGGTAAAAGCGCGACGCAACTGTTGAATGGCGATCCGCTGGCTCTCTTTGATGAGCTGGGGCTGCGCGCTCAGTTGAGCGCCTCCCGCAGTCAGGGGCTGACCGCACTCAGCGAAGCAGTGCTGAATGCGGCCCGTCAGGTTCAGGCCTGACGGCTGGCTTTAGCCATCATTTTCTTCAGGGCGTGAGAGACTGCGACAAACCCAAAGGTCGCGGTGACCATCGTCGCCGCGCCAAAACCGGAGGCGCAGTCCATCCTTTTTGGCCCTTCAGCGGTGCTTTTCATCGCGCAAACAGAACCGTCCGACTGCGGATAGACCAGCGCTTCAGTTGAGAATACGCAGTCTACGCCGAGCTTTCCTTTGCTGTTCTTCACCACGTTAAAATCGCTTTTCAGCCTTTCACGCAGTTTGGCCGCCAGCGGGTCCTGAATGGTTTTCGCCAGATCGGCGACCTGGATCTGCGTCGGATCGATCTGACCGCCCGCGCCGCCGGTGGTCACTAAACCAACCTTGTAGCGGCGGCAATAGGCAATCAGGGCCGCTTTCGGACGCACGCTGTCGATTGCATCAATCACATAGCTAAACCCTGCGCCCATGTATTGCGCCACATTATCGGGCGTCACGAAATCATCGATCACCGTCACGCGGCATTCCGGGTTAATCAGGCGAATGCGATCGGCCATCACTTCCGCTTTCGCCAGACCGACGTTATCGCGCAGGGCGTGGATCTGGCGGTTGGTGTTAGTGACGCACACATCATCCATATCAATGAGCGTGATCGCGCCAATGCCGGTACGCGCCAGCGCCTCGGCCGCCCAGGAGCCGACTCCGCCGATACCGACGACGCACACGTGTGCATCCGCAAACAGTTGCAGGGCTTTTTCACCATATAAACGCGCTGTGCCGCCAAAACGTTGACGCCATGCATCGCTGATTAACGCAGACATAAGACCTCAGGATGTAAAAAGGGTGAGGTTTTATCCTCACCCTGCCCTTCTCTATAGATGAGAAGGCGGTAAATATTACGCGCTAGATTACCACAATCAGCCGCTGAAAACGTTGCCAGCACCTGCTGCAGGTTTGAGTACCCATACGCGGCCATAATGGTTATACCAGCCCGCACGATGACCGGCATCAGAGCCAATACCCTGATAAATATCGAAGTGCTGGCCTTTAATCGCCCCACCGACATCCAGCGCCACCATCAGGCGTAATTCATACTGGCCGCTAAATTTGCCGTTGTTGTCGAGAGTCGGCACCTCTGCCAGCAGCGTAGTGCCCGGTGGAATAATAGAACGATCGGAGGCCACCGACGCACGGCCAATCAGCGGAACCGCACTGGCCCCTTTCACTGGCGCAAAGTTTTGCGGTTTAAAGAAGACGAAGGACGGATTCTGCTCCAGCAGCTCGCGCACTTCTGCTTCGCTGTGCTTTTCGCCCCACTCGCGGATGGCCTGCATCGACATATCTTCTTTCTTTACTTCCCCGCGGTCGATCAGCACTTTGCCGATACTGCGGTAGGCGTGGCCGTTTTTACCGGAGTAGCTAAAGAAGTTCAGCGGTGAACCATCACCATAATCAATGTATCCGCTGCCCTGCACGTCCATGATGAAGTTATCCATCAGCGAGTTGCTGTAGGCCAGCACATAGGTTTCGTTCAGCGCACCGGCATAGATGTCCGCGCGAGACGGCAGACGACCACGTTTTGGCGGCATGCGGTAGATAGGATACTGGAACTCGCCCTGGCGGGTGTGCCGCGCCTGGACAACCGGCGTGTAGTAGCCGGTGAACTGGACGTTGCCGTAGTTATCGGCCCCTTCCATCTGCCAGGCGTCAATGCCGTACTGACGCATGGTGCGCGTATCTCCGCCTGCACGCAGCCAATCTTGCACAGCGTTATAGATGCTGTTCTGCGAACCGTACAGACGCGGCGACGCAGTGCGGATCTGGTTGACCTGCTCAGCAAAGTCACCCGCGTTGATCGGGGCACCGACGGCATCCGGCTGATTAACTAAAGAGAAAGGCTGGGAGAACTTCCCGTCTTTATATTGCTGACCGCGATCGGTCGGTTTAGAGCTACAGGCCGCAAGAATCGCTACCATTGCGCCCGTCATCAGATACTTCGCCCAACGTCCTTTCATTATATCTCGTCTTTAAGTTGCCCTGAGTCGCTATAAAGAAGATAACAAACCCCTCAGGCTAATGAAATCTGATAGCGCATCCTGAGGCAGGTTTTGCGCAATAATCATACGGATAACGCGATGTCGTTCAAATTACGTACTAATTTAGGAATTTATGTGAAAAAGGGTTGCATCAAAAACCTATCCGAGTATAGTGCGCATCCACGGACGCGGGGTGGAGCAGCCTGGTAGCTCGTCGGGCTCATAACCCGAAGGTCGTCAGTTCAAATCTGGCCCCCGCAACCAATTAAAATTTGATGCAGTACTTTCTACGATGTTTTTGCTCAGTAGAAAGACGGACGCGGGGTGGAGCAGCCCGGTAGCTCGTCGGGCTCATAACCCGAAGGTCGTCAGTTCAAATCTGGCCCCCGCAACCAATCAAATTTTTAAGCAGTAAGATGTAAAAAGAAGAAATACGGACGCGGGGTGGAGCAGCCCGGTAGCTCGTCGGGCTCATAACCCGAAGGTCGTCAGTTCAAATCTGGCCCCCGCAACCAATTCTTCGAAAAACAATGCATCTCAAAACAATAGACACCCTCAAGGGTGTTTTTTTGTATCTGCCGTTTGTGAATTTGCCGGGCGTGAACCCGGCTGATGCCACTACCCTCTTCTGGCCAACGTCGCGCCATCCGAGAAATACGCCTTAATCCCTGCCAGAATCGACTCCGCCACTTCCTGCTGGAACTTCGCGGTCTTGAGCTTACGCTCCTCTTCCACGTTACTGATAAACGCGGTTTCGACCAGAATCGACGGAATATCCGGGGCCTTCAGCACCGCAAACCCTGCCTGCTCAACGCTATTCTTGTGCAGCTTGTTCACATTCCCGAGTTTCCCCAGCACCGCTTTGCCAAATTTCAGGCTGTCGGTGATGGTCAGGGACTGCACCATATCGAACATGGTGTGATCGACATAGCGATCGCCGCTCTTGCTTACCCCACCGATAAGGTCGGAGGCGTTCTGGGAATCCGCCAGCAAACGTGCCGCCGTACTGGTCGCCCCTTTAGTCGAGAGCGCAAAGACCGACGAACCGCTCGGCTGTCTGCTGGTAAAGGCATCCGCGTGAATAGAGACAAACAGGTCGGCGCGCTGCTTCTGGGCTTTCGCCACGCGCACTTTGAGCGGAATGAACACGTCTTCATTGCGCGTCATGTACGCCCGCATGTTGCCCTCTTGATCGATCAGCGCCTTCAGACGGCGACCAATTTGCAGCACCACGTCTTTTTCCCGCGTACGATATTTCCCGACCGCACCGGAGTCTTCCCCGCCGTGGCCTGGATCGAGCATGATCACAATCGGACGGTCACGCCCCGCTTTGCCCGGTTTCGGGCCGCTCTGGGCCGGCGGTACCTGTTTCTCAAGATCGCCTTTGTTGTAATCTTCCAGCAGCGCGAGGAGCGGATCCTGAATATCCGTCGCATTCGCCGGGTAGAGATCCATCACCAGACGCTCTTTAAACCCCGCCACCGGCGCGAGGGCGAACAGCTGCGGCTTCACGTTCTGCTTTAGCTCAAACACCATGCGCACGGTTTGTGGATCGAACTGGCCGACGCGGGCCGATTTAATGTAAGGATCGTCGCCACGGATCTGCGCCCCCATGCCTTTCAGCACCGAGTTGAGATTCACGCCCTCGATATCCACCACCACACGCTCAGGATTGCTCAACGCAAACTGTTTGTATTTCAGTACCTGATTAGACTCTACCGTCACGCGCGTATAGGTCGAAGACGGCCAGACGCGCACCGCCACCACCTGACTCACAGCGGCGAATGCTACCTGACTGACGCTAAGCAACCACATCGCCCCAGCCCCTTGTAGCAAGCGGCGGCGGCTTATTGCTGATTTGGATCCCGACATGCTTCTCCCGAGCAAGAAAACGAATTCATAGATAAAACGGCCAAATTGACCGAAAACTTTAACGAATGACGCATAACCTGTCATCTATAAAAGGGTAAACAATCATGCAGTAACGCACGCATCACTTAATTTTTTCTCGGGTTGGCGATGATTTTAGGGTTGCGCGCGCGGCGATAATCGAATAAAAATACAGAAAATACGAATAAACATTCACTTAGGGGTTGTGCCGTGGTTAAGGAACGTAGAACCGAGCTGGTCCAGGGATTCCGCCATTCTGTTCCCTACATCAATACCCATCGGGGAAAAACGTTTGTCATCATGCTGGGTGGTGAAGCCATCGAGCATGAGAACTTTTCCAGCATTGTCAATGACATCGGCCTGCTGCACAGCCTCGGCATCCGTCTGGTTGTGGTGTACGGCGCACGTCCGCAGATCGACGCCAACCTCGCAGCACATCACCATGAGCCGATTTATCACAAACACACCCGCGTGACTGACGCCAAAACCCTGGAGCTGGTTAAGCAGGCAGCCGGGCAGTTGCAGCTGGATATCACCGCGCGCCTGTCGATGAGCCTCAACAACACCCCGCTTCAGGGGGCGCACATCAACGTGGTCAGCGGCAATTTCATCATTTCCCAGCCGTTAGGCGTGGATGATGGCGTGGATTACTGCCACAGCGGGCGTATTCGTCGTATCGATGAAGAGGCGATTCATCGCCAGCTCGATAACGGCGCGATTGTCCTGATGGGCCCGGTAGCCGTGTCTGTGACCGGTGAGAGCTTCAACCTCACCTCCGAAGAGGTCGCGACGCAGCTGGCGATCAAACTGAAAGCCGAAAAGATGATCGGCTTCTGCTCCTCTCAGGGGGTGTTTAACGAACAGGGGGATATCGTTTCGGAGCTGTTCCCTAACGAAGCCCAGGCGCGCGTCGAAGCGCTGGAAGCGGAAGGTGATTACCACTCCGGCACCGTGCGTTTCCTGCGCGGGGCGGTTAAAGCCTGCCGCAGCGGCGTGCGTCGCAGTCACCTGATCAGCTATCAGGAAGATGGTGCGCTGTTGCAGGAGCTGTTCTCCCGCGACGGGATCGGCACGCAGATCGTGATGGAGAGCGCGGAGCAAATCCGTCGCGCCACCATCAACGACATCGGCGGGATTCTGGAACTGATTCGCCCGCTGGAGCAGCAGGGCATTCTGGTGCGCCGCTCCCGCGAACAGCTGGAGATGGAGATCGACAAATTCACCATCATTCAGCGCGATAACCTGACGATCGCCTGTGCGGCGCTCTATCCGTTCCCGGAGGAGAAGATCGGCGAGATGGCCTGCGTGGCGGTGCATCCGGACTATCGCAGCTCATCGCGCGGAGAAGTCTTGCTGGAGCGGGTCGCCGCTCAGGCGCGACAGATCGGCCTGAACAAACTCTTCGTCCTGACGACCCGCAGCATTCACTGGTTCCAGGAGCGCGGCTTTACGCCGGTCGATATTGATTTGCTGCCGGAGAGTAAAAAAGAGATGTATAACTATCAGCGCCGTTCAAAGGTGCTGATGGCCGATTTAAGCTGATTCAAACACCGCACTCAACCCGCTGCGACGCTCGGTACGCGTGGTGACGGCCTGCGCCAGAACACGCTCGTCGGCATAGAGCGACAATCGTCTCCGCGCGCGAGTGATAGCGGTATACACCAGCTCGCGCGTCACCACCGGCGACATCTGCGCGGGCAGAATCAGCACTGCGTGGTCGAACTCCGATCCTTGCGATTTATGCACCGTCATCGCCCACGCGGTTTCGTGCTCCGGCAGGCGGCTTGGCTGGACCGATTTCACGCTGCCATCCGGCATCTGGAACCAGACGCGCAGCCCCTGTCCGCGATCGAGGGCAATACCAATATCACCGTTAAACAGCCCCAGCGCACTGTCGTTGCGGGAGATCATCACCGGACGCCCCTCATACCAGCGCGAGTGCGGCTGGCGGATAATTTTTCGCTTCTGCGCTAACACCTGCTCGAGCCGTTCATTCAGCCCCGTCACGCCAAACGGCCCCTCGCGCAGGGCGCAGAGCAGCTGATACTCGCCAAATGCAGCGATGACCGCCTCAGGCGCATCCTGCTGCTGCACGCTCGACAGGAAATGCTGGTAGCCCTGCAATGCATCGTCGAGCATCGCGAGATACTCTTCGCCCGTCTGGAGAGGCTTTTTCTCGATATCCGCAAAAGCGCCGCCAAACACTGACCTGATGGCCGTGCGATCGCCGCGATTGACCGCCGCCGCGAGCTGGCCGATGCCGGAGTCACTGCCGAAGCGGTAGCTTTTTTGCAGCAGGCACAGGCTGTCGCGCAAAGCCCCCGCCCGTTGCTCATGATTCCCTTCAATCGGACATCCGGTCAGGTGCGACAACTCCTGCGCGCGCTGAGCGGTGTACCCTGCGCTGGCATAGTTACAGATATCCCCCAGCACCGCCCCGGCTTCAACCGAGGCCAGCTGATCGCGATCGCCGAGGAAAATCACGCGGGCGTGCGGCGGGAGCGCGTCAATCAGGCGCGACATCATCGTCAGATCGATCATCGACGCTTCGTCGACCACCAGCACGTCGAGGTGCAGCGGATTTCCCGCGTGATAGCGCAGACGCTGGCTGCCCGGCTGTGCGCCGAGCAGGCGGTGCAAGGTGCTGGCTTCACTCGGGAACAGCTTGCGCTGCGCATCGTTAAGCGGCAGTTTTTGCAGCGTACCGCCCAGAGACTCGGTCAGTCGCGCCGCCGCTTTTCCCGTGGGAGCCGCCAGGCGGATACGGCATTTCTGCTCCCCCGCCATCTGGATCAGCGCCGCCAGCAGTTTTGCCACGGTGGTGGTTTTACCGGTCCCCGGCCCGCCGGAGATGACCGAAATGCGCCGCGTCAGCGCCACCGCCGCGGCCACTTTCTGCCAGTTCACCGTTTCCGAATCACCGAACAGGTCATTCAGGCTTTGAATCAGTTGGGTATCGTCGTAGGGCAACGGCTGGTTGGATTCATTGAAGAAATGCGCAATCGCCAGCTCATTGCGCCACATGCGATTGAGATAAAGACGGTCATTGCAAAGGATGAGCGGCGTCGGGATTTCGCCCTGACTCACCGCATGGGAGCGCAGGAATACGCCCGGCCAGTCTGTCGTTTCACCGATCAGCGCGAAACAGGCCTGCAGCGGCACCGGCGTTTTCTCGTCCGGCATCAGGCGCGAGAGCGGCAAACAGACATGCCCTTCACCGGCATCACGACTTAAAATCGCAGCGGCCAGCATCACCGCCGCGTCGTCACCGGCAACCATCATGGCAAACTGCGCATCCAGCGGGCGCAGCACGCGCTGCTCTACCGCCGCCAGTAACAGATCTTTCATCGTCATTGGGCCACCTCTTCCGTGCTTGCGGCAAACAGCCGGTCCATTTTATCAATCAGTACCGAATCAGGTCGCGTCGTGAAGATCCCCGACTGCGGATCTTTAGCGTCAAAGCCGCGTAAGAACAGATAAATGACGCCGCCGAAATGGTCGTCATAGTCATAATCCGCGATGCGATGGCGCAGATAGCGATGCAGCGCCAGAGTGTAAAGCTGATACTGCAAATCGTAGCGGTGCGACTGCATCGCCGCGGCCATCGCCTTCCAGGTGTAAGCCTCGCTGTTCTCACCCAGCCAGTTGGATTTGTAATCCAGCAGGTAATAACGGCCTTCGTGGCGGAATACTAAATCGATAAAGCCTTTCAGCATCCCGCTCACCTGACGGAAATTGAGCGGCGGGCTGTTCTTCGACAGCGGGTCGTGCTCGCGAATAATCGCATCAAGGGCATTCGCCGTCAGCGGCCCGGCAATCGGGAGATAGAACTCCATCTCGACCTGCTTCTCTTTTGCCGTGAGCTGACTAAGGGAGACACCGGATTCGGTGAGCGGAGCCTGTAAAATCGCGGTGATCCACTCGGTCAGCACCGGCTGCCACTGGGCCTCGTATCCCCCTTTTTGCAGCGTCTCCAGTACCCACTCCGGCGATACCGGCTGGGTAAAGTCGAGCGTTTCGAACAGGCTGTGCAAAAAGGTTCCGGGCGATGCGCCGCGCGGGAACTGATGGGGCGTCAGTTCGGGTTCTTCCACCACTTCGCCCACGCCCGAAGCATCCACATCGAGCTTTGGCATCAGATCCTGAGCAATATTCTGTCCGTGCTGCTGCAGGCCGGAGTAGCTGGTCACACGCCAGTCATCCCTCAGCGCGCGGATGATCTGCCGTGCGCCTAAATCAGGCACCGTAAGCTCAGGCATTTGCCAGCGGGAGAGATCGGGCTGACCGGGGATCTGCAGCGCGATATTATCGTCGCATAATTCGTCGAGGCACTGACGCAGCCCGGCGGCGTCTTTGGGTTCGCCCTTTTGAATCAGCCGCCCGAGGGCACTGAGATGGAAATCGCTCTCCCCCGCTTTTTCGCCGCGACGGCGGAACAGCGGCGCGACGCCGAGGCTGCAATGCCAGACGGAACGCGTCAGGGCGACATACAGCAGGCGTAAATCTTCCGCCAGACGTTCGGCTTCGGCGAGCTCAACGCTGGCATCAGCTTTGCTGAGATCCAGCACCGGTTCGAACGACACGCGATCGTGATAGAACGCCTGATCCTGCGCGCGGTAGTTGGCGATAAACGGCAGGCAGACCAGCGGGTATTCCAGCCCTTTGGATTTGTGGATGGTGACGATTTTCACCAGATGCTTGTCGCTTTCGAGACGCATCTGCTGGCTTGACGCATTACTGTTAGGATCGGCGATGTGCTGCGACAGCCAGCGTACCAGGGCATGCTCGCTCTCAAGCTGCGATCCCGCCTCCTGCAGAAGCTCGCTGATGTGCAAAATGTCGGTCAGACGGCGCTCGCCGCCTGCCGTTGCCAGCATGTTTTCCGCGACCTGCCGCTGCGTCATCAGTTCGCGCAGCATCGCCATCACGCCGCGTTTCTGCCAGCGTTCGCGATAATGGGTGAACTCTTCGACCACCGCATCCCATGCGCTTTCATCGTTATTCAGCGCGTCGATGTCGCGCGCATTCAGGCCGAGCATCGAACTTGCCAGCGCGCTGCGCAGCGTACTCTCTCGCTCCGGCGTCAGCACGGCTTGCAGCAGCCAGAGCATCTCCTGCGCTTCGAGCGTCTCAAACACGCTGTCGCGGTTAGAGAGATAAACCGACGGGATCGAGAGCATCGTGAGCGCATCGCGAACCAGGGACGCCTCCTGGCGGCTGCGCACCAGCACGGTGATGTCTGAGGCGCTCACCGCTTTGGCGGTTTCACCTTTCCACAGCAGCGCCTGGCCCTGCGCGCCGGCGCTGAGCCAGGCGCGGATCTGCGCCGCGCACTGCTGCGCCATAAAGTTCTGATAGTCGCTGACGCTACAGCCTTCGCCGTCCATCAGCCAAAAGTTCATCGCAGGCTGAATTCCACCGCGAAATTCAAAGCGCAGCGCGCTGTTTTTCTCCGCCGATTTCACGGATGAAAAGGGAATTTCCTTGAACATGAATGCCGCGTCCATCCGCGCAAAAAGCGTGTTGACGCTCGCCACCATCCCCGGTGCGGAACGCCAGTTGGTGTCCAGCGTGTAGTGCGCTTCGACCTCGCCGCGGGCTTTCATGTAGGTAAAGATATCCGCGCCACGAAAGGCGTAGATTGCCTGCTTGGGATCGCCAATCAGCAGCAGCGCCGTATCCGGCTGCTGGCGCCAGATGCGGCGGAAAATGCGGTATTGCTGCGGGTCGGTGTCCTGGAATTCATCGATCATCGCCACCGGGAAACGGGTGCGGATGGCCGCCGCCAGCGCGTCGCCGTTCTCACTGCCGAGCGCCGCATCCAGGCGACTCAGCATATCGTCAAAGCCCAGCTCGCCCCGGCGACGCTTTTCGCGGGCGACCGTTTCGCGGATCTCCGCCATCGCGCGGGTAATCATGAGATCGTTGAGGGTGAGCGGCTGCGCCAGCAGGGTTTCAATCGCGACAAAAAGCGGATGTTCAGGCACAACGCCATCGGCTTTGGTGCGCTCCACCAGGAAACTTTGGGAAAACTTTTCCAGCGCATCGGGGAGCTGATAGCCCCGCGTCTCTTCCTGCGCCCAGGCGCTGATTTTTTCGATCCATTTCCCCTGATTGCCGCGGTTGAACTTGCGTCGGTCAATGCCGGAATTTTCCAGAATGGACTCAAGGTCGGCGACCGAATCGCACCATTTCTGCTTCAGGGCGGCGATCAGTGAAATGATTTTCTCGTGCCTCGCCGCGAGAGTTTCGTCCGCAGGCGGAGGGGATTTTATCGCAGGCGCTTCGCCTTGCAGATAGCGCTCGATCGCGCGCAAAAGTTCTTCCGGCCCTTTCCACATGGCGTGCACCGCTTCGGCGATATCGCGCGGGAGCGGGTAACAGTGGCGACGCCAGAAGTCCGCGCAGGCCTGATGGCGCAGCTCGGATTCATCTTCGATGAGCTGTTGTTCAAAGAGCATGCCCGATTCAAACGCATTCAGGCTCAGCATGCGCTGGCAAAAACCGTGAATGGTAAAGACGGCCGCTTCGTCCATTTGCCGCTCGGCCAGCAGCAGCCATTGGGCCGCCTGCTGCTTGTCGGTGATCTCTTCCAGCAGGCGAGCGTAAAGGGGGTTATCGGTGGTTTGACGCAGGCAGGCGATGCGCAGTTCGTGAATGTTCAGGCGAATACGCCCGCGTAGTTCGGCGGTCGCCGCTTCGGTGAAGGTCACCACCAGCAGCTGTTCCACGCTGAGCGGACGCCCAAACGCAGCATTACCGCCCAGACCCAGCAACAGGCGCAGGTACAGGGCGGCAATGGTGAAGGTTTTTCCGGTTCCCGCTGAGGCTTCAATCAATCGTTCGCCCTGCAACGGCAAACGTAAGGGATCAAGGGACTCAGCGGTGTCGGTCATTCTTTCTTACTCCAGGGCATCGATTTCTGTAATGCGCTGACGCTCTCCCAGACTTTCCAGCCCTGAGGATCCACATAATCCACTTTTCCGTTCTGGCTGCCGGAAACCTGAGACAAGCATGCCATACCTTGCGGCTTCACCACCGCCTGGTGGAAGAAATCGGCAACCTTTTGCGGCGTCAGCTGTTTTATCTCGGCCACTACTTTATCACGGGAATCGAAGGTCATATTCCCCCGGTCGAAATCTTTGCTCAACTGCGACGCTTCTTCGCCCAGGGTCTGCGGAGCTTGCACCACCTGCGCGATCACCGCCTGCTGAATTTGGGCAAACTCTTCTGGCGTCATTTTGCGCAGTTTCTCTTCCGCCTGCGGGAAGAACGCCTGATAACGCTGCCAAAGATAAGCGGGCTGTTTGTCGCTGCTTTGCAGCAAGAAGCCGAGGCCCCACTGGCGACCGACGTTCATCGAGAACGCAAACACCGCATAGCCGAGCTGTTCTTCGGTACGCAGCTGGTTGTAGAACCACGGCTGGATGATTTGCCCCAGCACCGCGCTGTAGGCGGAGCTGGCAAACTCATCGTAGCCGGTCGGGACAAAGACGGCGGCCAGCGCGGAATCCGTGCTGCTGCCCGCTTTTTCGAAGATCACATTCTGCTGTTTATCCACCAGCACGTCCTGGTTACGACACCACTCGTTGCCGTTCGCTCCCAGCTGCTTGCGAACATTCTGCGCGAGGGTTTTGGCCTGGTCTTCGCTCATGTTGCCGACAATCAGGAACTCTGGCCGCGAGTTCGTTTTCAGGGCGGTACGGTAGTCCAGCACCTCTTTCAGGGTGATCGACGGCAGCAGCGCACGGCGGGTTTCACGCTGGAAGTACGGGATCTGCGACAGCATCTGCACCGGCATAATCGCCTGATCGAAGGCTTTGCCTTTTTCCGCCGAATCCATCATCTGCGCGTACCAGGATTTCGCCTGTTCAAGCTGCTCTTCGGTCGGCGTGTAGCTGAAATACCCGTCCAGCAGCGCTTCGAAAAGCTGCGGCAGACGCTGGGTGTAGCCGTTGGCGTTGACCATCAGTCCGTTGTTAGCGTTGGTGGAGAAACTGATCCCGCCCACGGCAGCCTGGTTACTCAGCTGATCGAGGGCGATGCCTGCCAGGTAGTCATTCAGGGCAAACATGACCTGATTTTTGGCGCTGTCCATCGCCTGCGGGTTACGCAGCACGACGCTGACATCCGCCTTCGGCTCGCTGGCAAAGTAGCGGCTCGGGGTATAGACCACGCGTAAAGTCGGTTCGTTAACGATCAGTTCCGGATGCGGGTATTCCTTCGCAGGTTTGATCAGCGTGAAATCATCAGGGATGTATGGGTTCAGTTCCGGCAGTTGCAGGGCAATCTCTCCGGCTTTTTTCTGCCAGTCCGCGAAGGTTTGCGCGCTGATTTTATTCACCTGATACGGTGCATCGACGAAGTACGCCGTTTTGTTATGCGGCTCTTTCGGGCTGATGTACCAGATACGGGCGTTTTGCGGGGTCATCATCGCCAGACGCGCTTTGATAGCGTCGGCGTCATACTGATCGGCAATGTTGACCGCATCCAGCGTATGTTCGACCGGGACGCGGATCATGGTGTCAGCCAGCCATTCGACATAGTCCATATCGCGGGTGATCGACGGATAGCGGAAGTCGAGATCCAGCACATGGGCCAGCTCGTCAAAGTAGCGTTTATCAACGCCTTTATCACGAAGCAGCGAGAGATAGCTGAAAATCGCCGCAACCACTTCATCGCGGTGCGCGAGGCCTTTGTCAGTCAGGGTTGCCGAGATAGCCAGCACACCGCTGTTGCCATTCACGACCGGATCGGAGTCAGCGCGGATGCCCTCTACCAGGCCCTGCTTTTGCAGCCAGTCCGAGAGCGTGCCCGGACTGCGGTTGCCGATCAGATAGGTGACCAGTTCGTCCGTTTTACTGCGGAACTGGGCGGTGTTGTTATCAATACGGAATTCGACACGCAGCACTTTTCGCGGCATGGCCGGAACGTAGTGAATGATGATGCCTTTCTGCTCGTCGGTGACCACTGGCGTGGTGATTTCCGGCTTGTCGATGTTTTTGTTGGGGACGCGGCCATAGGTTTGCGCTGCGATGCGCGCCAGCTCCGGCAACGGTTTGTTGCTGTAGACCACCGCTTTCATCAGGTTGGCGGAATAATATTTATCGCGAAACGCGTGTAAGGCATCAAGCACCGGGCTGCCAGGTTTGTCGCTCAGGGTTTCGAGATTTCCCCCGGAAAAACGCGAGCCGGGGTGCGCCGGGTTGATGGTTTCGGCGCTGACCTGAGCCATACGCATACCGTCTCGGGTACGGGCCATGGTCAGCTCGGCATTGACGGCGTTACGCTCGCGATCGGCATATTTTTTATCAAGCAGCGGCGAGGCGATGGCATCGGCGAGACTGTCTACCGCCCCTTCCAGCGCATCGTTTTCGACTTCCAGATAAAACGCGGTGCGATACGGCGCGGTGCTGGCATTGTGGCTGCCGCCGTGCATTTTGAGGAATTCGGAGAGACTGTCCGGCTGTGGGTATTTTTTGGAGCCCATCAGCGTCATGTGCTCAAGATAATGAGCCAGGCCCGGATGCGCGTCAGGATCTTCCAGCGAGCCCACCGGCACCACCAGCGCAGAGAGCGACTTCACCGCCTGCGGGTCAGAAACCAGCAGCACAGTCATCCCGTTATCAAGGCGAATCGCCTGATATTGGCGAGTGTCTTTTTCGCTCTTACGGATTGTTTCCTGAACGGGTTGCCAACCGGTATCTGCCTGAGTGAGGGGAGCCCAGAGGGCGACAAACAATACAAACGCTTTAAACAAGGTGCTGCCTGGCATTCACTACCTCTTCATCACGGCTACATCATTAACAATTTGCGTGCTGGGCACGCCAGCATCTCTTTATGTTGGTACATCAGTCCGTGACAAGATGGGCATAATAAATGAACACCTTTCCCTGCGCAATTTTTATACAATCATCAGGACTGATTATATTTAAACAAAGGTAACAGATAGCGCTGCGCCTCTTGCGTGATGACCTCGAAGTACTCCGGCTCCAGGGTTCTCCATAAACGCTGATACCAGACATCATCACCCTCTCCGCGCACCATCATGTTCCCTTCGTACGCCTGTAAAAACTTGCTGCGCGCTTTTTGCAGCGTGACGTCATCCGTTAACATGGCATCATTCTGCGCGTCGTAACAAGCTTTTATCCACGCGCCCCCACTTTCTGGGAGCAACAGCAGCGGTTTGTTCATCCCCTGACGATAGCCCTCAATGTAGGGCTCCAGATAGGCTAATGCCCGATCGGCAGCCATCGGTGGGAATCGCCATTCGCCATCCTTACGCACAAACAAGCGGCTTTCGCCTTCGTTGCCACAGGCACTGTAGACAAGATGTTCGAGCCAGAGTTGCAAACCCTGTGAAACACTGAGCATGGCAGGACGCCAGCGCAGCAAGCCGTCCGGTTGAACCTGCTGTAACCAGCCCGTCAGCTGAATGCCGTTGCACGTCAGATCAATTTCGAGGCTTTTACCCGGCTGACGGCACTCCACCACCCGGTCCGCCAGGGCCTGCATCTCCTGACACTGCATGTCCCAGGCAATTTCTCCGAATGCACCGTAAGGGAGTTGCCCCGCAGCCCGATAGCGGCGGAACAGCATTTGCGCATTTTCCTCTTCCACCAGCGCATTGAGCAGCTGCTGATTCAACTGGTAGCGGCTTAATCCGTCGAGGGTAAAGGGTTCTGCATCCGGGATTTCACTCTCCTCGGAGCGGAAGTTCACCTGCAGTCGCTGCTGGAAAAACGCCCGTACCGGGTGCGCCCAAAAGCGCTGCAATTGTTCAAACGTCAGTGTTTCGATTGGGCGAGATTCCAGTTCCTGAATGAAATCCGTATGGGCTTGCCCCTCTTTCCTCGCAGCGGGGAGCCATTCGCGGGCGTAGCTTTGCTGTTCGTTGTCGACGTAGTTGATCGGGTCAAACGGCATACGGCTGTGAAGATGGGTAATATGTTTTTTTACCCGCTGCTCGCTCTCGTCGCAGTTAAGCAGTTCGTCGCCCGGCAGATAGTGACTTTGACCGATGTAATCCACCAGCTCCTGCACCAGCACCGACGGGAAACGCTCGCTGTTATCCTGAATGGAGTGCCCGATATAGCTGATGTAGAGCTTTTGCTGGGCCGAAATCAGCGCTTCCAGGAAGAGGTAGCGGTCATCATCACGTCGGCTACGGTCGCCGCGCTTCGGCTGCTGGCTCATGAGATCGAAGCCTAGCGGCGCAAGGGCGCGCGGATAGACGCCGTCGTTCATCCCCAGCAAACACACCACCTTGAACGGAATCGAACGCATCGGCATCAGCGTACAGATATTGACAGGGCCCGCGAGGAAGCGCTGGCTAATACGCTCCTGGTCCAGGCGCTGAGTCAGTTCGTCACGCAGCAGAGAGAGCGGGATGGCTTCGTCATAATGTGACGAAATGCCCTCATCGATAATGGCCTGCCACTGCTGTTCGATCAGCGCCATCGCCGCTTCCGTGTCCGTATCGGGCAGGAAGAAATCATTGAGCATTTCACGACACAGCGGCTGCCATTCTTCCAGCGTGCGGGACTGCATCAGCTCGCGCCGCCAGCGGTTAAGCTGCATTAACAGCGAGGCCAGATGGCCCACCAGCTCGGCAATCAGCCCGGAAGATTCGTCGTACGGCAGAACCTCATTCCACTCACCCTGATGGCTCTCCATCGCGTAGCCCAGCAGCATACGCGTCAGGCCAAACTGCCAGGTGTGCTGGCCCGTAGGAGGAAGTTCGAACTCCTGAACGTTGTCGTCGTCGATGCCCCAGCGAACGCCCGATTCATTCACCCACTGACGCAGATAGCGCAATCCGTCTTCATCGATATCGAAGCGCGCGGCCAGCACCGGCACATCCAGCAGCGCCAGCACGTCTTCCGAAATAAAGCGGCTGTCAGGCAGAGCCAGCAGACTGATAAAGGCCTGCAAAGCCGGATGAGACTGACGCGCCCGGCGGTCAGAAACAGCATAAGGAAGATAGCGATCGCCCGTTGCACTGCCGAACACCGCCTGGATAAACGGGCTGTAGCTGTCGATATCCGCCACCATCACCACGATATCGCGCGGCGTCAGCTCAGGATCGTCCTGCAGCATTGCCAGCAGTTTGTCATGCAGCACTTCCACCTCGCGCTGCGGGCTGTGGCACACATGCACCGTGACGCTGCGATCCTCAGGATCCAGTTTTCGCTTCTTGTCGCTGCGGGCGAATTCCTCGGCGGTGATCCCGGCGATCGCGCGGTTTTCCAGATCGAGAATATCCAGCTGGACGTTGTGCAACAGGCTGTCCGGGGTGATCTCCGCGAAGGCATCGACGTCCCCTTCCCCGGACGAGGTAATGTCTGACAACATGTGAATGTAGTCGCGCCCCAGCTTGCCCCAGGAGGCCAGCAGCGGGTTAGGTAAGTTTTGAATGCCTTCTTCATCGAATAGCTGAGCAGCATTGTCGCTGTCTTTGAAGAGCGGGATCGCGCGCTCTTCAAAGATCCGCCGCCTCTGGCGGGCAACAAGCCGCGCCAGCCATTTCGGGTCCTGAATATCGCCCCAGTAATGACGACAGGGGTTGGTAAACAGAATGTGGATATCGACGTGTTTCCCGAGTGCTTTTAGGGCATTCAGGTAGACCGGCGGTAAGGCTGAAATCCCACAGATAAACACCCGCGACGGCAAGCCGACAGGCGGTTCAGAGGCCGTTTCCAGCGTCGAGATAAAACGCTCATACAGGTTGGCGCGGTGCCACTGCGGTTGCCCTAGTTTTTCCGTGTGTTCCACCAGCGCTTTCCACAGCGGAGCCTGCCAGATTTGCGCCTCCGGCAGGCCGTCAACCAGCTCTCCGGCTTCCCAGCGCGTCAGCCAGTCGGGGCGATAAACCAGATACTGGTCATACAGATCGGCGGTTCGCGAGGCCAGCTGGAACAGCTTACGTTTGTCGGTATCGTCGCTGAGGTAGTGGCGCAGCATGGCGAACTCATCGCTCGCCAGCATATCCGGCAACAGCGACATCAGCTTCCAGCTCATGCTCTGCTTGTTGAATTCACTTTTTTTGGGGATTTCCGGCAGGACACGGACAAACATCTCCCAGATGAAACTTGCCGGAAGCGGGAACTCGATATTGGCCGCGATGCCAAACTTTTGCGCCAGGGACATCTGAAGCCACTGGGCCATACCGGTGCTTTGCACCAGCACCATTTCTGGCTCAAAAGGGTCGGCAGGATGCTCACGCTCGACGATAAACTCCATCAGCGCTTCCAGCACATCCAGACGATTTGAGTGGTAGACCCTTAACATAGACGCTCCCGACTACTGGCTAAGCGGGCAATGCAGGCGTGTCATCTGACCCTGCCGCCCCAATGGCGAAATAAGTGTGACCGTGATGCTGACACATCCGGCCTGTGTTGTCTGCCCCCGGTTTATCCGCCAGCCAGCAGGTAAGGTCTCCTGCGATAGCTGGGACTCATTCCAGGCATAGTGCCAGAGCTGGCGATACTGATTAAACATCATAAAACGCGCCGCCAGCGCCCGATGATAGCCCGACAGCGCGGTGATGACGATGACCAGCAGCATCATGGCCAACAGGACTTCCACTATGCTAAATCCCTTTTGCCTCGCTAAGGTAACTGACATAACGCGGTCTCCTTCAGCGGGCAGAAATCGCTCCAGCCGTGGGGTGACAACACCACGCGGTTGTCCTGAATGGTGCCGCCACGCCACAGCAACAGTTCGCCGCTGCCGGCAATGAG
The DNA here is from genome assembly GCF_035593345.1 of Lelliottia sp. JS-SCA-14. Classification (NCBI taxonomy): domain Bacteria; kingdom Pseudomonadati; phylum Pseudomonadota; class Gammaproteobacteria; order Enterobacterales; family Enterobacteriaceae; genus Lelliottia; species Lelliottia sp. JS-SCA-14. Next base: position 3,851,501 of record NZ_CP141606.1, read on the forward strand.
CAGGACTCTGTCTCCACTCAAGACCCGCAGACAGACGCGGCCCGGCGGCCCGTTTCGGCACTGAACGTCCGGTGCCGCCGACCAGAGCTGACTTTTGCCCCACTCCAGCGCCGACTGTGCCTCCGCCTGCTGTACAATCGCCCCGCGCTCATTGCTGACGATTTGCGTAAAAACGTCGAGCCGTTGGTTGAGACCGGTCAGGATCAGGCTACCCATTACCAGTAGCAGCAGGACCAGCGCGAGGGATGACATCCCTTGCTGGCGCTTCACAGGTTGAACCCCGTGACTCGCCACCTTGCCTGAAATGACTCTGTCAATCGCCCTGCGCGCGCAGCATCCAGCGCTATATTCAGCTCAGGGGCAAAGCCGGGGTGATCGGTTTTGCTCACTGTGAACTGAGTCACCCAGATGCTTTCAGGCTCAGTCAGTTTTTCCCAGCCTTTTCCTTCGCAGTTCGTGGCTCCGCGCTGCGTCTCCAGCGCGCCTGCTTCCAGGCGATAACCCGTTTGCTCGGCATCCGTCGAGGGTGAGTTTTCCCAACGACCGTTGCTGTTGGCATCCCATTGCACAATCACACAGTGCCCGTCGCGACCCAGGGTCAGCGCCTGTCCCTGGCAGAGTCCGGCGCAATATCCGGCTCTCTGCAGCTGTTTGCCGATGGCGGTCGCTCTCTGCCAGATCGCTTCCTCCAGCTCCTGCTGTTGCTCCTGCATCAGGATCGCCCGCTGCAACCCCGGCAAAAAACGCGCGGTGCACAGGAGTAAAATACTGCCAATCGCCATGGCGATGAGCACCTCTGTCAGCGAGAACCCGCGTTGATTTAGCATGTCCCTTTCCCCGTGCTGTTGCACATTCTGATGCGCCCGGTGTTCGACACGATAACGAGCCACTCACCCGCAGAACTTTTGACGCGTATTCGCCCAGGCCAGGCGGTATCCCGTAGCCCATAAAAACCCAGGGAAGGCGTCAGCTCCGCGAGGGTCACTTCCGGCCAGTATGAGTTGAGCACCCGACGATCCCGGGACTGACAATCCACCATTTTGGTCGTCAACAGACACCAGCTCTCACCGTCCTTTTTGGCGATGATGAGATGATCCCGGTTGTAGCCGTTCGCGTCGTTGCGCAGCTGCACCAGGTAATCTCTTACCTGATGTGCGGTTTGCCACAGACGCTGCTGGTGCTGCCAGTTTTGCCAGCCGGACAGGCCCGTGGCGCTGAGAATGACGACCAGCGCGATGGCAAACAGGGTTTCGATAAGCGTAAAGCCGCGTTCTTTTTTCATGCTCGCAGTGTGACGAGAGCGGGCAATAAAAACGACTGGAGAAAGTGAAGGTTACGAGGCGCTTTCCGCGAAAACTCATCCGTTGCATTGCGTTGCAAAAACGCTGGAAAGCGCCTCGTAAAAGCGAAATCAGGGCAAAAAAAACCGGCGCTCAAGAGCACCGGTTGTGTGAGGATAGTCGTTATCAGATAGCGACAGGGGCTTTGATGCCAGGGTGCGGATCGTAGCCTTCAATCTCGAAATCGTCGAAGCGATAGTCGAAGATGGATTCCGGCTTACGCTTGATAACCAGCTTCGGCAGCGCGCGCGGTTCGCGGCTCAGCTGCAGATGCGTCTGTTCCATGTGGTTGCTGTAGAGGTGCGTATCGCCACCGGTCCAGACAAAGTCACCGACTTCGAGGTCGCACTGCTGCGCCATCATATGCACCAGTAAGGCGTAGCTGGCGATATTGAACGGCAGACCGAGGAACACGTCGCAAGAGCGCTGATACAGCTGGCAGGAGAGCTTGCCGTCAGCGACATAGAACTGGAAGAAGGCGTGGCAAGGTGCCAGCGCCATTTTGTCCAGCTCACCGACGTTCCAGGCTGAAACGATGATACGACGCGAATCGGGATCGTTTTTCAGCTGGTTCAGAACGGTGGTGATCTGGTCGATATGACGGCCATCAGGCGTTGGCCACGCCCGCCACTGCTTGCCGTAGACCGGGCCCAGGTTGCCGTTTTCATCTGCCCACTCGTCCCAGATCGAGACGTTGTTTTCGTGCAGGTACGCCACATTGGTATCGCCTTGCAGGAACCAGAGCAGTTCATGAATGATCGAGCGCAAATGGCAGCGCTTAGTCGTCACCAGCGGAAAACCTTCCTGCAGGTTAAAGCGCATCTGGTGGCCAAAAATGGAGAGCGTTCCGGTACCGGTGCGATCGTTTTTCGGCGTGCCCTCATCGAGCACTTTTTTCATCAGTTCAAGATACTGTTTCATGGTTCCTCAGGAAAGCTGTTGCTGTGGACGACGACGGTACGCCCAAATCATCATAATGATACCCGCGACAATCATCGGGATAGAGAGAATCTGCCCCATGCTGATGTACTGAACCCACTCACCGGTGAACTGCTGATCCGGCTGGCGGAAGAATTCAACGATGATACGGAACGCGCCGTAACCAATCAGGAACAGACCGGAGACAGAGCCCATTGGGCGTGGTTTGCGGATAAACAGATTCAGGATGATAAACAGCACCACGCCTTCGAGCGCCAACTCATACAGCTGAGACATATGGCGCGGCAGTGAGCCGTAGGTGTCGAAGATAGACTGCCATTCAGGGTGCGACGGCAGCAGCGCGATATCTTCTGCACGAGAGTTCGGGAACAGCATCGTCCAGGAGACGCTCGGGTCCACACGGCCCCACAGCTCGCCGTTGATGAAGTTACCCAGACGCCCGGCGCCAAGGCCAAACGGGATCAGAGGAGCAATGAAATCAGCCACCTGGAAGAAGTTGCGTTTGGTGCGTTTAGCGAAGATCACCATCACCAGAATCACACCAATCAGGCCGCCGTGGAAGGACATGCCGCCGTCCCAGACGCGGAACAGATAGAGTGGATCGCTCAGGAAGATTGGGAAGTTGTAGAACAGCACATAGCCGATACGCCCACCGAGGAACACCCCGAGGAAGCCTGCGTAAAGCAGGTTTTCAACTTCGTTTTTGGTCCATCCGCTGCCCGGACGACCGGCGCGACGGCCCGCAAGCCACATGGCAAAAATGAAACCCACCAGATACATAAGACCGTACCAGTGAAGCGCAACGGGACCAACTGAGAAAATGACCGGATCAAATTCCGGAAAATGCAGATAACCACTGTTCATCTGTCACCACAAGATGTTGTTATTCCGCTGAAAGTGGACAGCGAAAAATAGACGCGCGCAGGGTTAACCAACGCTCCAAAGTTGCGAATCATAGCACAAGGCAGGCGCAGAGGATGCGCCCGAGATGTAAAAGATGTGTATACGAAAAGAGAGTGCTAACGGCCGCCGCGGATCAAACCACCCATGCCGCGACGCTCCATAAAGGCCGCCACCTGATGACGAACTTCCGTCGCCAGCTGCGCCTCGAGGCTGCGTTTTGCCAGCTCCTGCGCGTCTTCAATCTCGATATGGCGCAAAAGGTATTTCACGCGCGCTACCGAGCGGCCGTTCATCGACAGATGACGGAAGCCAAGGCCTATCAGAATTGCTACGCACATGGAATCACCGGCCATTTCACCACACAGGCGCAGGTCGATTCCGTACTGCTCGGCGTCACGCGCAATCATCGCCAGCGCCCGCAGCATCCCAGGGTGCAGGCTGTCGTAAATGCTCGCTACGCGGGTGTTGTTGCGATCGACGGCCAGAATGTACTGCGTCAGGTCGTTGGTGCCGACGGAGATGAAATCCACGCGGGTCGCCAGCTGCGGCAGCATAAAGACCATTGAAGGGACTTCGAGCATCACGCCCAGACGCGGTTTAGGGATCGCATACCCGATCATCTCTTCCACTTCACGGCCCGCACGTTCAATGAGTCGACGCGCTTCGTCGATTTCATCGAGGCTGGTGACCATCGGCAGAAGAATGCTGAGATTGCCGGTAGCCGCGTTGGCACGCAGCATGGCGCGCACCTGCACCAGGAAGATCTCCGGCTGGTCGAGCGTAATGCGGATCCCGCGCCAGCCCAGGCACGGGTTCTCTTCGCTGATCGGCATGTAGGGCAGCTGTTTATCGGCCCCGACGTCCAGCGTGCGCAGGGTGACGGGTTTGTCGTTAAACATCTGCAGCATCCCCTGATACTGCGCCACCTGCTCCTCCTCGGAAGGGAAGCCGCTTTGCAGCATGAAAGGAATTTCCGTGCGGTACAGACCGATGCCGTCGATGCGGCTGCCGAGCTTCTCTTCGTGGGCCGGACTCAGGCCTGCGTTGAGCATCACCTTGACCCGCTCGCCGCTTTTCAGCTGTGCGGGCAGATCGACGTCGTCTTCGGCCAGGCGGCTGAGTTCGTTTTCTTCGCTGATTAAGCGTTGATATTCCTGCAGCAGCACCGGCTCAGGATCGACCAGCAGTTCGCCGCGATAACCGTCCACTACCAGGGTGCGACGTTGCAGCACCGAAGGCTGAATATCCGCGCCCATAACGGTAGGGATTCCCAGCGCGCGCACCATAATGGCCGCGTGGGAGTTGGCCGCACCGTCGCGTACCACCACACCCGCCAGACGATCGTGCGGCAGCTCAGCAAGCGTGGTAGCCGACAGTTCATCGGCGACCAGCACAAAGCGTTTCGGCCAGGCGTTTTCGCCCTGAATGGTATCGTCGAGATGGAACAGCAGACGCTGGCCCAGGCTTCGCAGATCGCCCGCACGCTCTTTCAGATAACCATCCGTCAGGGCGGCAAACTGCTCGGCAAAACGTTCGATAACCTTTTTAACCGCCCACTCGGCCACCGATCCTTTGTCCACTTCGGCGAAGAGTTCGCGGCGCAGACGGGCATCGGAGAGCAGGTGTGAATAGAGGTCAAAAATCGCCGCCGTCTCTTTTTGAGCACCGGCGGCAAATCGCTTGCTGTAGCGACGAAATTCGTTAGAGGCCTCTTCCAGCGCGCCGGTCAGGCGTTCGCGTTCAAGGGCTGCATCGAGGGTAGAGGCTTCGTACACCTGCTCCATCAGCGGCAGCGTGGCGTCCATCCAGCCTTCGGCGATAGCAACACCCGGCGATGCAGGCAGCGCGCGGATACGCGTCTGGCGATACTGACCAAACAGGGCGGCTAACTGAGACTGGGAGAGGATCGCGGCCATTTGCGTGGCCAGCGTAACGAGGAAAGACTCTTCGCTTTCGTCGAACTGACGCAGTTCGCGCTGCTGGACCACCAGCACACCAAGAAGCTGGCGGCGCTGAATGATCGGCACGCCGAGGAACGCGCGAAAGCGCTCTTCCTTCACCGACGGGATGTATTTAAAGCTGGGGTGTTTTTGCGCGTCGGCGAGGTTGATCGGTTCCGCCAGCCGTCCAACCAGGCCGACGATCCCTTCATCAAACGCGAGCGCAACGGTGCGGCCGCGCGGTTTTTTCAACCCGCGGGTCGCCATCAGGTAATAACAGCGCCGATCGTGGTCGGCCAGATACACCGAACAAACTTCGGTTTCCATCGCAAGACAGATGTCGGTGACCAGAATGTCCAGCGCCTCATTGAGGCGCGGGGCACTGGCAACCTTTTCGACTATTTCTCGCAAGCGGGTGAGCATGATTTGCGTTGCTTAACCTCTTTTACGTCGCCAGGCAGGTGTGCTTTGCGGCTTAGGAGGGGCCTCCTGAAACGCAATGACCACACTTGCAAACTCTTTCATCACCCTACGGTAAACATCGCGTTTAAATGAGACGACCTGACGAACGGGATACCAGTAACTCACCCAGCGCCAGCCATCGAACTCCGGCGTACTGCTGGTTTGCATATTGATTTCCGAGTCGTTACTCACCAATTGCAGAAGAAACCACTTTTGTTTCTGGCCGATACAAACCGGCTTTGTGTCCCAACGCACCAAACGTTTCGGTAACTTGTAACGCAACCAGTTGCGGGTCGAAGCCAGGATGCGAACATCTTTTCGGCTTAAGCCGACTTCTTCGAACAGCTCCCGATACATCGCTTGTTCTGGGGACTCTCCTGGGTTGATCCCACCTTGCGGGAACTGCCAGGAGTGCTGACCATACCGTCTTGCCCACATAACCTGGCCCTGACGATTACAAATTACGATACCTACGTTCGGGCGGTAGCCATCGTCATCAATCACCGGACTACCTCAAACTAAACCTTATATATGATCGATTGTTTCACACTCCAGTGAGGCGGTAAACCACTCTCTTACAGGGCTGCGAAGGAATAACATTTGAATAACTCACAATTTTCACTCGAGTTATAAACAGATGAGGCCGCCAGAAGGCCATTTTATTCACTTTTTCTGTGGATATAGTTGTGAAGAAGTATGGAATTACCGCTGGACAACATTCCCGGTGGATAATCTCACCCAGAAAGAGGATAACAATAACTCTCTATTTTTCATTCGGTTAAATACAAACAATGCTCGGGTGCACGCCATAACGTGACGATCATCACATCAGGGATCGTCGTGCTGATGAAAGATCGAACAGCGTCGGTTTTATCCACAGATTGTGCCAATAACTTAGGCACTATTTGTGTGAAAATTCGATTTTCGTCGCACGTCAAGGCTGTAAATCGAAACAGTAGTGGGGGTTATTCCCAGTTATCCCACTTTTCTGTGGATAACATGGTGTAAGATCCTGTTCATTGTCAGTGACCAGTTTTGAACAACCTGTTTTTGCCCTTTTCAAACGCAGGCAGATTCATCCTAAAAACGTCGATAAATCATAAGCCTGCCAATACGCCGCAGAAATAGTTAAACTCTATCCACAAGGTCTGTTTTTACGGTTCATTTTTTAATCAAAGGCTTATATTTATGCTTCCGCTCGTCCCACTGACTTCTCCTCCTGCAACAGAAGCGCAACTCTTGCACCAGGCGCAACGCGTCGCGGGCTATTCGCTTGGAGAACTGGCGGCGATGGCGGGCTTGCCGATACCCAAGGATCTGAAACGGGATAAAGGCTGGATCGGCGTGCTGCTGGAGCGCTGGCTGGGTGCAAGCGCGGGCAGCAAACCCGAGCAGGATTTTGCCGCGCTGGGCGTTGAGCTCAAAACCATCCCCATTGATAGCCAGGGAAGACCGCTCGAAACCACCTTTGTCTGCGTCGCCCCCTTAACCGGGAATACGGGCGTCACCTGGGAAATGAGCCACGTGCGCCATAAGCTCAAGCGGGTGCTGTGGGTGCCTATTGAAGGTGACCGGGCAATTCCTCTCGCTGACCGCCGCGTAGGCGCACCGCTGCTCTGGAGCCCCAACGAAGAGGAAGAACGCCAGCTTTCGCAGGACTGGGAAGAGTTAATGGATATGATCGTGCTGGGCCAGGTGGAGCGCATCACGGCGCGCCACGGTGAAGTGATGCAGCTTCGCCCCAAAGCGGCAAACAGCAAGGCGCTGACCGAGGCCATCGGTGCCCACGGCGAGCCCATCCTGACGTTGCCGCGCGGCTTTTACTTAAAAAAGAATTTCACCGGAGCCCTGTTGGCTCGACACTTTTTTGCGTAAAGGCTGATTTATGAGAAGTTTGAACTGAATCAAACATAATCCACTCCCAATTAAGATTTTACTGCTTCCTCCTGACGCATTCTCAGGTTATTACTACACTATGATGTGATACGAGACAGGTGAGGATGATAACGATGAAAAAATGGGCAGTGATAATCTCAGCGGTCGGTTTAGCGTTTGCTGTTTCAGGTTGTAGTAGTGATTACGTCATGGCGACAAAAGATGGTCGAATGATCCTGACTGACGGCAAACCCGAAGTCGATGACGATACCGGTCTGGTCAGCTATCACGATCAGCAGGGTAATAAAATGCAGATCAATCGCGACGAAGTTTCGCAAATCATCGAAAGATAACCCGTTCAAGGTCAGTTGCTTACTGGCCTTTTTGATTTTTTTCTTCCCCTTTTGCTTCCCCTCTGCCATGTTTATAGTCCTTCGTCGGGCAGGTTCCTGACGCCGTCATTTTTCACAGTAAAGGAAGCCGGCTATGCATTATCACCGTATCCCCCACAGCACTCTGGAGATCAGCCAACTGGGGTTGGGCACGATGACATTCGGTGAACAAAACAGCGAAGCCGATGCCCATGCGCAACTCGATTACGCCGTCAGCCAGGGAATCAACCTGATTGACGTGGCGGAGATGTATCCGGTGCCGCCGCGCCCGGAGACCCAGGGATTAACTGAAACCTACGTTGGCAACTGGCTGGCGAAAAGCGGCAATCGCGAAAAGCTGGTGCTGGCGTCGAAAGTTAGCGGCCCGTCGCGCAATAACGACGCGGGCATTCGTCCGAATCAGATTCTGGATCGCAAAAATATCCGCGCCGCGCTGGATGCCAGCCTGCAACGCCTCCAGACCGATTATCTCGATTTATACCAGGTTCACTGGCCGCAGCGTCCGACCAACTGCTTCGGTAAGCTCGGCTATACCTGGAGCGACAGCGCGCCGGTGGTGACGCTGCTCGAAACCCTGGAAGCGCTGACCGAGTGCCAGCGAGCCGGGAAGATTCGCTACATTGGCGTCTCGAACGAAACGGCGTTTGGCGTGATGCGTTATCTGCATCTGGCGGATAAGCACGATCTGCCGCGCATTGTGACGATTCAAAACCCGTACAGCTTAGTGAACCGCAGCTATGAAGTGGGTCTGGCGGAAGTCAGTCAATACGAAGGTGTGGAACTGCTGGCTTATTCCTGCCTGGCCTTTGGTACGCTGACCGGCAAGTACCTGAACGGAGCCAAACCGGCGGGTGCGCGTAATACGCTGTTCAGCCGTTTCACCCGTTACAGCGGCGAGCAGACGCAGAAAGCGGTCGCGGCGTATGTGGATATCGCGAAACGCCACGGTCTGGACCCGGCGCAGATGGCTCTGGCGTTTGTACGGCGTCAGCCGTTCGTGGCCAGCACCCTGCTGGGTGCCACGACGATGGAGCAGCTGAAGACGAACGTTGAAAGCTTCCATCTGGAGTTGAGCGAAGAGGTGTTAGCGGAGATTGAAGCGGTGCATCAGGTTTATACCTACCCGGCACCGTAACGCGCTGTTATGCCCGGTGGCGCTGCGCTTACCGGGCCTACAATGTGTGAATGCTGTGATTTTCGCCACCCGGCAATCCGTTACCGGCGACGCTGCCAGAGCCACAGCCCGGCAATCGCCAGCGCGAATAACCCGCCGAACCCGACACCGATTCCTACCACCGGTAATCCCGCTTTCACGGCCAGCGAATAAAGCCCCAGCATTAGCAGCATGGCGGTGTTTTCGCCGAGGTTCTGCACCGCAATCGCGTTACCCGCGCCCACCGTCTGTTTGCCACGCTCCTGCAGGAGCGCGTTCAGCGGCACCACGAAGAAACCACCGAGCATACCGATCAGGATCAGCAGCACGTAAGCCGGGAGCAGCGCATGTTGCAGGGAGAAAAACAGCACCCCGACGCCAATCAAAATCCCCGCCGGCATACAGCGCGCGACGGTCTCCAGGGTGACCAGCTTCGCTGCCGCCCCCGCCCCCACCACAATCCCGACGGCCACCATGGCGTTGAGATAGGTTGGCGTGGCGTTATCGGTGATCCCGAGCGCCGTCGGCACCCAGAGTACCAGCAGGAAGCGCAGCGTCACGCCCGCGCCCCAAAACATACTGGTTCCCATCAGGGAGAAACGCGTTTCGCCGTTGCGCCATAGCACGCGGCAGGCATTGAAGAAGCTGGCCGTCATTGGCGTAAAGCGCCAGGACTGCCCCGGACGCGCCACCGGCAGCGTCGGGATAAACAGGTTTGCCACGACCGCCCCGGCGTACACCAGCGCACACACGCCAAGCGCTGCCAGCACGTGCCAGTCCGCCAGCACACCGCCCGCGACGGAGCCGAGCAAAATAGCGGCAATCGTCGAGGACTCCATCAGACCGTTGGCTTTCACCAGTTTGTCGCCGGTGGTCAGCTCGCCCAGAATGCCGTACTTCGCCGGGGAATAGGCCGCCGCGCCAATCCCCACCAGCGTGTAGCCGATAAAGGGATTAAAACCAAAACAGATGCTCGCCGCCCCTAACAGCTTGAGGCTGTTGGCAAACATCATCACCCGGCCTTTAGGGAAGCTGTCCGCCACCTGTCCGACAAAGGGGGCGAAAATGATGTAAGCACCCACAAACACCATCTGCAGGATCGGCTGACTCCAGTCCGGGTAAAACTCGGCTTTGAGCAGCGCCAGCGTGGCAAACAGCAGCGCGTTGTCGCCGAAGGCCGAAAGGAACTGGGCGCTGGTCACCGCCATCATGCCCTTCGACCACAGGGAGGTGTTAGTGTGTACTGACTCACGCATTATGCTGTTCCGCCTCATCAACCATGCCTTTCAGCGCGACAAAATCAGGTTTACCGCTGCCGAGCACCGGTAGCTGTTTGAGATAACGAATATCGCGCGGCACAGCGAGCTCTGGAACACCCTGCTCGCGAGCGTAATGCAGAAGCTGTTCGCGTTTGAGTTCGCTGTCGGTGGTAAACAGCACCAGCGCTTCGCCTTTGCTGGCGTCGCTCTTGATCGCCGTAGCGTGCATTTTGTCGGCCGAGACCGCCGTCGCCAGCTGCTCCACCATCTCCAGAGAAACCATCTCCCCGGCGATTTTGGCGAAGCGTTTGGCGCGGCCTTTGATCTGCACAAAGCCCTGCTCGTCAAAGCGCACGATATCGCCCGTGTCATACCAGCCGGTTTCCACTTCGCCCTGCGCATTTTCCGCCGTCGGTGCTTCAAGCACACCTGGGTTTTCCACGCGCAAGTAGCCGTTCATCACGTTTGGCCCTTTGAGCTGCAGCCGACCACCGTCTTCAATGCCCGGCACCGCCAGCAGACGCGCGTCCATCCCCGGCAAAATGCGCCCAACCGTATTGGGCTTCGCCGCCATCGGCACGTTGATCGACACCACCGGCGCGCATTCCGTCACGCCGTAGCCCTCAAGGATGCGCAGGCCAAACTTGTCCTGCCAGATTTGCCGGGTGCTGTCCTGCAGTTTTTCCGCCCCCGCCACCACGTAACGCACGCGGAAGAAATCATAGGGATTGGCGAAGCGCGCGTAGTTGCCAAGGAAGGTTGAAGTCCCGAACAGCACCGTACAGTTGCGGTCATAGACCAGCTCCGGCACGACCCGGTAATGCAGCGGGCTCGGATAGAGGAACACCTCCGCGCCCGTGAACAGCGGTGTGAACAGCCCAACCGTCAGGCCAAAGGAGTGGAACAGCGGCAGCGCCGACATAAAGCGGTCGTTGGCGGTGAAATCAGCGATAGTTTTGATCTGCTCGACGTTCGCCAGAATGCTTTTATGAGAGTGAACAACGCCCTTCGGATGGCCTTCTGAGCCCGAGGTAAACAGAATAATGGCCGCATCTTCCGGCTGCTGTTTGACCTGCGCCAGATGCGGTGCCAGCAGATGGGCAAAAATCCACAGCTTATCGGCGAGGGTAACGTCGGCTTTCAGATCTTCGAGGAAGACCCAGCGCACCTGCTTGAGCTGTTCCGGCAGGTGCCAGAGCTTGCCCTTATCGAGGAACTGGCGCGAGGTGAAGACGGTTTTGATCTCCGCGGCGGTGATGGCGCTGGTCAGCCCTTTAACGCCCGCCGTGTAGTTCATCATCGCCGGAATACGCCCGCGCGATACCGCCCCGAAAATTACCGCCGCGCTGATCCCGGCGTTCGGCAGCATCAGACCAATTTTTTCACCCTGCTGGCTGTATTTTTCCAGAATACGGCCGACAAACAGCGTCTTGGTCAGCAGCTTGCGGTAGGTATCGGGGGTAAAGTTGATGTCTTCGACGCAATTTTTCTTGTCGCCAAAACGGTGCTGAGCCGAGAGGAGCGCCTCATATAAGGTTTCGCGCGGGCGCACGGCCATGCGCGCCTCCATCATGATTTGATGGAGCATTTCGCCCGCTATCTTGCGGCGATCCCGCGCGCGCGGCGCGTCAGGCATTGGTAGCGTCGTTGGCGGCAGAATATGCAGGGTGATTTGCGGGAACAGGCGCTGCTTCACCAGCCCTTTCAGACGACTGAAGTAGGTGAGTTCCGCCCCTTCAATGCGCAGCGGCACCACGGTGGCTTTCGATTTCGCCGCCACAAACCCCGCGCCGTCGTAGATTTTCATCAGCGAGCCGGTCACGGTGAGTCGCCCTTCCGGGAAGATCACCACCGGACGCCCCTGCTCAATAAGGCGCACCAGATGTTTGATCATCATCGGTTTGGTCGGGTCGAGCGGGACAAAGTCAATCAGCGGCGCAAGGCCCCGCATAAACCACTTCTGGCTGATGGAGCTGTAAACCGCAAACACCGGGCGTCCCGGCAGGAAAAGTGCCAGCAACACGCCGTCGATAAAGGAGACATGGTTTGGGGTGATGAGCACACGCTCGCCGCGCAGTGACTGAGTGTCACCCGTCAGGCGGACGCGAAAGAGGATACGAAACAAGGTACGGAAAAACCCAAATAGCATTTCAACTCCCTTTGCCTGTCAAATTTTAGGGTTACGCTAAATTGTGGCAGATTACACGAGAAGTGCAGGCGGGAGGAGTGATAGCGTATTTCAGGCGAAAAAAAACCTGCGCATCCGCGCAGGCTGGTGCAAGAGATGAGTACGAAACCGTACCAAGAATTCTCACCAATCAATACCTCTGGGATCTTGATTGTGGCTGTTGGCCCCTCGCTTCGCCAGCAGGAAAACGCAAGGGAATGAGCCTAAGTGCAACCAGGTGTGAATATTCTCGATTGCTGTTACAGATTGAAGTTACAGGCAAAAAAAACCTGCGTATGGACGCAGGTTGGTGTAATTCGTGTTAATCAACCGGAGCTGATTTCACCTATCAATACCTCTGGGATCTCGACTGTAGCAATCTGTTCACATTCTCCACCAGCGGACAATCGCAACAGCCTGCGGCAAAGTGTAACCAAAGGTTCGGTTTGACATTATTCTGACACGCTTGCCCGTGTAACGATTACACTGTTTTCCCATGTCCTCCATCACGTTTGCGAGCGGCTTTCCGGCGCAGGCCTTGAATGCACCTCACTTTTCCGCAACACTATTGTGTGTGTAAACGCTTACCCCCTAAAGAAGGTATTAAATGGCGACAATTAAGGATGTGGCTCGTCTGTCGGGTGTTTCTGTGGCGACCGTTTCTCGCGTCATTAACAACTCCCCCAAAGCCAGCGATGCTTCCCGTCAGGCCGTGCAGAGCGCCATGGAAACCCTGAATTATCATCCCAACGCCAACGCCCGCGCCCTGGCGCAGCAGTCGACGGAAACCGTCGGGCTGGTGGTCGGCGACGTCTCCGATCCCTTTTTCGGCGCGATGGTTAAAGCGGTGGAACAGGTGGCCTACCAGACCGGTAATTTTCTGCTGATCGGCAACGGCTACCACAACGAACAAAAAGAGCGTCAGGCCATCGAACAGCTGATTCGCCATCGCTGCGCGGCGCTGGTGGTTCACGCCAAAGTGCTTCCCGACGAAGAGCTGCTCCATCTGATGAAGCAGATCCCCGGCATGGTCTTGATTAACCGTATTATTCCGGGCTATGAAAAGCGCTGCGTGGCGCTGGACGATCGCTACGGCGCCTGGCTTGCCACCCGCCATCTGATTCAGCAGGGACACACGCGCATCGGCTATCTCTGCTCAAACCACCAGATTTCTGACGCCGAAGACCGCCTGCGCGGCTATTACGATGCCCTGCGCGAAAGTGGTCTGCCGTGCAACGATCGTCTGGTGACCTACGGCGAACCGGACGAGAGCGGCGGCGAGCAGGCGATGACCGAGCTGCTAGGACGTGGACGGAATTTCACTGCGGTAGCCTGCTATAACGACTCCATGGCCGCGGGTGCGATGGGTGTGCTGAACGATAACGGCATCGACGTGCCTGCCGAAATTTCACTGATTGGTTTTGATGATGTGTTAGTCGCGCGCTATGTGCGCCCGCGCCTGACCACCGTGCGCTACCCGATTGTGACGATGGCGACCCAGGCCGCCGAACTGGCGCTGGCTCTCGCGGAAAAACGCCCGCCGCCGGACATCACTCATTTGTTCAGCCCGACGCTGGTACGCCGTCACTCGGTGGTGGCACCCGCGGATCCGGTCAGCGAATAGCGATAGAGATGGACCGTTTTATTCGGGTATTCCAGCCCATCGCCGATGTACTGCCAGCCGTAGCGTTCGTAAAAGTCGCGGCAGGCGGACCAGAGATGTAGCTCGGAATATCCGGCTTTCGCGGCGTAGCCCATCACATGCTCCTGCAGTTGCCCCGCCAGCCCTTTCCCGCGCGCGGCTTCGTCTACGTACAGCGCCGCCAGCCACGGAAAAAGATCCTGACGCGTAATCAAATCACAGCGCCATAATCCTACGGTGCCCAGCAGCTGTTCGCCGTCGACCGCCACAAAGGTCATGGGCAGCGCGCCCGGCGTCTGGCTGTGTTCGATGACGCTGGCTAAAAATTCGCGCGGTAATCCGTCGCCAAATTCCTGCCACAGCCAGTCGGTGACGCGCTCCGCGTGGTGTGGAACGCAATGCAAGGGCAGGATGTTCATACCAGTTTCCCCTGGAAGAGCGGAACCGACTCAAAAAGATAGCCGTCGAAATCCGGCGCATCTTCATCGGATAACTCAAGCAGACTTTTTTTGACGTTCTCCAGGTGCTGGAACATGGCCTGCCATGCGCCCATCACGTCGCGTCGACGCAGGGCGGCCAGGATGGTCTGGCGGTCGCCCAGCCATTTCAGGCGGTACGCCCGGCTGGCGATGTGAACGTTAAACTGCTGCCACAGCGGGCTGCTGTCCATGTGGTGCCAGACGCTCTCGACGGTCGCGAGCAGCATCTGGTTTTGCGTCGCTCCCGCCAGCACCAGATGGAACATCTTGTTGTTATCCTGACTGTTATCGTCGGCGGCAATCGCGAGCTGCTCCTGCTCGATGATGCGACGCAGATTGTCGATATCCGCGCGGGTCGCCATTTTGGCGGCGAAGGCGGCGATGTTGCTTTCGAGCAGCTGGCGCGCCTGCAAAATCTCAAACGGGCCGACGTCGCTGTTTAAGAAGCGCTCTTCCTCGTTTTCATGCTCTTCCGGAATGCGCATCACGTAGACGCCGGAGCCCTGGCGGATATCCACCGTGCCCTGCAGCTCCAGCATGAGTAACGCTTCGCGCACGATGGTGCGGCTGACGCCGTAAGTCTCGGCAATATTGCGCTCAGGCGGCAGACGGGATCCCACAGGATAGTGGCCTTCGATGATTTGCGTGCGCAGATCATCGCCAATCTCCTGATACTGTTTTTTCTCTGGCGGAACGACGGCCTTCTCCACGATTTCACCTGCGCTGACGGTTGAGTTGACGCTCGGGCCGGGCATCCTCCCCCGGCCAGTTGGCGGCTATTTTACCAGAACCTGCGGCGTGTTTAGCCTATTTCCATTCATCATCGACGCTGAGCGTCAGCGTGCGCTCATCGCGCAGCTGGCGGAACCACGCCGCCGACTTTTTCGCCCGACGAGCGCGGTTATCGGCCAGATCGATTTCGATTAGCCCATAGCGATTTTTAAAGGCGTTCATCGGCGAGACGTTATCGGTAAACGCCCACAGCATATAGCCGTGGCAGTTCGCCCCCTCTTCGCGCGCCAGCAGCGTGTAGTAGAGGTGTTCGCTGATAAAATGGATGCGGTAATCGTCGGCAATGACGCCGTCGTTGCCCCTGAACTGCCCTTCGTTTTCCACGCCCATGCCGCTTTCCGCCACAAACCACGGGATGTTGCGATACTCATTTTTAATGCGCATCGCCATGTCATAGATGATCTTCGGGTAGATTTCCCAGCCGCGAGAGGCGTTCATTTTACGCCCCGGCAGCTCGAAAGGTTCGTAGTAGTACGCCGGATGGAATGGCGTTTGTGGGTGCCAGGCCCGCGACGGGGCTTTTACCCGGTGCGGGTAATAGAGGTTGATCCCCAGCTCGTCGACAGGGTTTTCAGCAATCAGCGCTAGCTCCTCTGCGCTGTACTCCCACGCCACCTGATGCTGCTCCAGCAGGGTAAACAACTCTTGCGGATAGCGCCCGTGAACCAGCGGGTCGAGGAATACGCGGTTGTAGAACAGGTCGTAGATCTCGGCGGCGCGCACATCGTGCGGGGCTTTCGAGCGCGGATAGGTCACTTCGGGATTCAGAATACAGCCCACGGTTCCCCGGTAGCCCTTCTCGTGGAACAGCTTCACCACTTTCGCCGTCGCCAGCACTTTGTGATGATTCCACTGCATCCAGGTGCTGGTGTTCTGCTCGTACGGCCAGCGCAGGGCGTCGAGATAAACGCGGGTTTGCACCACAATCGGCTCGTTGAAGGTAAACCAGCGCGTCACTTTCCCGTGGTAACGTTCAAATACCTTTTCGGCGTAGCGCACAAACAACTCAACCACATGCTTCGAGGCCCAGCCGCCATAGGTTTCCAGCAGCACGCCCGGCAACTCGTAGTGCTCGAGGCAGATCATCGGCTCGATGCCCTGCCGCTGCATCTCGTCGAACAGCGCGTCGTAATAGGCCGCGTACTCTTCATCGACGGTCGCGTTTTCATAATCGATCAAAAACCGCGACCAGTTGATGGAGGTGCGGTAGTGCGTCAGTCCCGCCTGTTTCATCAGCGCCACGTCTTCGCGGAAGCGGTTGATGAAATCCGTCGCCACCGCCGGGCCGTAGCCGTTATGCCAGACGTGACGATCGTTTTTGTACCAGAGGTCGATCCACGAATCCTGCCCCTCTTTTTTCCCGCTCCAGCCTTCCGTTTGCCAGGCCGACGCGGCGGCCCCCAGAATAAAATCCTGCGGGATCGCAATCTGTTTTGTGCTCATAACATCCTCATGCGTTGTTAGCGGCCTGCTGGCTCTGCGCCTGAAGGGCGGCCTGTTCCGCGCGGCGTGAGGCAATTTTCACGAACGGCAGATAGATAAGAACAGCGGTCAGAATACAAATCCCCTGAGTGATCACCGCGCCCATAGAGCCCGCCGTCGACAGCCAGGCGTTAATCAACGGCGGCGTGGTCCAGGGCACCATTACCACCGCTTTACCGGCAAAACCAGTCACCGTGGCGAAATAGCCAATCGAGCCAGTCACCAGCGGAGTGATGATGAAGGGGATCGCCAGGATCGGGTTGAGCATGATTGGCATACCGAAGATCACCGGTTCGTTAATGTTGAACAGCCCCGGCCCGATGGAGAGTTTGGCGATCTCGCGCATCTCTTTGCGTTTGGTGCCAATCATCACCGCGATCAGCAGGCCAATGGTCAAACCCGACCCGCCGATGCTCATGTACACATCCCAGAACGGCATGGTGATGATGTTGGGGATCTCTTTCCCCTGCTCGAAGGCGCTCATATTGACGGTAATTGCGCCGAGCAGCAGCGGCTCGCGGATCGGCTTGATCATCTGGTTGCCGTGGATACCGATCACCCAGAAAAGCTGCGCGACAAACATCAGCAGCAGAATACCCGGCAGGCTCTGCACCACGCGCTCGAGCGGCTGCTGCACCACCTGATAGACCGCATCATACAGGTACATGCCGGTCAGCTGATGGAAGATAA
This sequence comes from Lelliottia sp. JS-SCA-14, assembly GCF_035593345.1. Taxonomy (NCBI): domain Bacteria; kingdom Pseudomonadati; phylum Pseudomonadota; class Gammaproteobacteria; order Enterobacterales; family Enterobacteriaceae; genus Lelliottia; species Lelliottia sp. JS-SCA-14. The sequence continues at coordinate 3,869,016 of NZ_CP141606.1, forward strand.
AACCGAAGGTCGCGATGGCGGTGGTGGTAATAATCGCCGGGATCAGCGCCGAGAAGGACGCAGCGACGTTGGGCGGCACCGTATCGGGCATTTTGATTTTCAGCCCAGGGCGATTCTCCAGCCAGCAGTAAATCTCCACGGACAGAATGGCGATAAACATGCCGAGGAACAGGCTGCGGGTGTCGGAGAACTGGCGCAGCAGCACATCTTTCACCACGTGCATCTGCCCGTCGACCATCATTTCAACGGTGGTCGGCGTGACGCAGATAAAGCAGATCACCGCCAGCAGCCCCGGAAATAGCGACTTGATGCCGTTGATGCGCCCGAGCTCAATGCCGATTAAAAACACCGCGCCAATGTTGAGGAAGTTCAGCGTGGCGTAGTTAATCGCGCTGGTGATCGGCTTCAGCGCGGCCAGAAACGAGAGGGATTCAAAGCTCGCGAGGCCATTTTTGGGGTCCAGCACCATGTTGGAAATCAGCACCGAAAAGGCGCCCACAATGATGACCGGCATTAAGGTAATGAAGGCGGACTTAATCGCCATGATGTAGCGATAGCTGTTGAATTTGGTGGCGAAACTGCCCAGAGAGTCGATCAGTTTTTCCTGTAATGCCATTAGGTATTACCTCAGTAAAAGGGCTTTTATCTGTCGAATAAGGTGGATAGCCGAATACTATTGGCATACCAAAAATAGCTTCTGGTGATTTATTGTTCTGTGACTGAACTCTCAGTGCGGCCAGAGGTATTCCAAATCATGATTTTTCACCACTTTGGTATGCCACTTACCCCGTTTTATGCTGAACCGTGATCCCGACAGGGATTTTCCGCTTCCCGCCTCGCTTATGCGCCTGAGGGTCTGTGATAAACTGCGGGCGATTACGTGAATGCAGGAATGTCTAATGGCAACAATGCTGGATGTCTCATTACGCGCGGGCGTGTCGAAAGCCACCGTGTCGCGCGTGCTGAATGGCACAGGTCAGGTGAAAGAGAGTACGCGGCAGCAGGTGTTTAACGCGATGGAAGAGCTGGGGTATCGCCCGAATTTTCTCGCGCAATCGCTGGCGAACCAGACCAGCAACAGCATTGGTCTGGTGGTCTCAACCTTTGACGGTTTTTACTTTGGTCGTCTGTTACAACAGGCCTCGCGCCAGACCGAAACCCACGGCAAGCAGCTGATTGTGACCGATGGTCACGACGCGCCCGAGCGTGAAGAGCAAGCGGTGCAGATGCTGGCCGACCGCCAGTGCGACGCCATCGTGCTCTACACGCGCTATATGAGTGAAAAGGCGATCATGAAGCTCATCAACAGCGTGAAAATGCCGCTGGTGGTGATTAACCGTGACGTCAGCCTGGCGCGCGATCGCTGCGTGTTCTTCGAGCAGCAGGACTCTGCGTTTAAAGCCGTGGATTATCTGATTAGCCAGGGCCACCGGGAGATCGCCTGTATTACGGTCCCGATCCATACGCCAACGGGCAAAGCGCGCCTGATGGGCTATCGCCAGGCGCTGGAAAAACACGGCATTGCCTGGGACGACAGGCGGGTGAAATATGGCGATGCGGGAATGACGCGGGGCTATGAGCTGTGCAACGAGCTGCTGAAAGAAAAGGTTCCGTTCACCGCCCTGTTTGCCTGTAACGATGATATGGCGCTCGGGTCGTCCAAAGCGATGCATCAGGCCGGGCTGCGTATTCCGCAGGATATTTCGCTGTTTGGCTTTGACGATGCGCCAAGCGCAAAATGGCTGGAGCCCGCCCTCTCCACCGTCTATCTGCCGATCGATAATATGATCGTCACGGCAATCGATCAGGCGGTTCGGCTGGCGAACAACCAGCCGATCGAGACGATCCCGCCGTTTACCGGTACGCTGATGATCCGCGATTCGATAACGACAGGCCCGTACTACGCATCAAAATAGTTCGAGCGCGAGCAGCTCTTCGATGGTCTGGCGACGGCGAATCAGTCGCGCCACGCCGTGGTCAAACAGCACTTCCGGCAGCAGCGGGCGGCTGTTGTAGTTCGACGACATCGACGCCCCGTACGCGCCCGTATCGTGCAGCACCAGATAGTCACCAGGCTGGACGGCAGGCAGCGCGCGGGTTTCCACTTTGCCGCCCTCCTGCTGAGTAAACACATCGCCCGACTCACACAGCGGACCGGCAACCACGGTTTCTACCCTTGGCGCCTGCGTTAAATCACGACCGTCCGCCGCCAGGGCCGTAATGTGGTGATAGCTCCCGTACATCGCCGGGCGCATCAGATCGTTAAAGCCTGCATCGACCAGCACGAAGTGACGGCTGCCCATCGCTTTCACACTGCGCACCTGCGTCACCAGCACGCCGGATTCCGCCACCAGGAAGCGTCCCGGTTCGATTTCCAGTTTGACCGCATGTCCCAGATGGGCGGCAATTTTGTCGCGCGCCGCGCTCCACAGGCCGTAGTAGTGATCGGTGTCGATCGCCTCTTCCCCTTCGCGATACGGGATCGACAGACCGCCACCGGCGGATATCGCCTCCAGATCCTGACCAAATTCAATCACCTGGCGCACCATCGCGCCGCACACCTGCTCAAGATGACCATAATCCACGCCAGAACCGATGTGCATGTGGATGCCTACCAGCGTCAGGTTGTAGCGTTGCAAGACTTCCAGCGCGGCTGGCAGATCGGCATACCAGATGCCGTGTTTGCTGTTCTCTCCGCCGGTATTGGTTTTCTGGCTGTGGCCGTGACCAAAGCCAGGATTCACGCGCAGCCACACGCGGTGGCCGGGTGAGACTTGCCCCAGCTGTTCCAGCATATCCACGGAACCGGCGTTTACCGGAATTTGCAGTTCATGCACGCGGGTGAGCGTCGCGCTATCGATCAGGTCGGCGGTAAAGACAATTGCATCGCTGTCGGTTTTCGGGTCGTACCCGGCCGCCAGCGCGCGTTCGATTTCACCCAGCGAAACGGAATCCACTTTAACGCCCTGCTCGCGCATCAGACGCAAAATATGGATGTTCGAACAGGCCTTCTGGGCGAAACGCACCACGTCAAACTGATGCAGCGCCGCAATCTTTTCGCGAACGATCTGCGCGTCGTAAACCCAGACCGGGCAACCAAACTCGGCGGGTAAGCGCAGCAGGTTTTCGGCGTTCAGATCGGTATCAGTACTGTTCAGCGGGCGTGGCATGGTGTTCTCCGGGTGACGTCATTTTTTAGCATTACGCCACAGCGTGATGAGAATAAAAAATATCGTTTTATCCTGAGTCTATGCAAAAATGATATGGTTTACCGATAACAAAACAGGTGTCCTATGCCCGCCGTTAACCTACGTCATATCGAGATTTTTCACGCGGTGATGACCACCGGCAATCTGACGGAAGCCGCGCAGATGCTGCACACCTCGCAGCCGACGGTCAGCCGCGAACTGGCGCGGTTTGAAAAAGTGTTGGGTTTGACGCTGTTCGCGCGCACGCGCGGGCGATTACATCCGACGGTGCAGGGTTTGCGGTTGTTCGAGGAAGTTCAGCGTTCGTGGTACGGCCTGGACCGCATCGTCAGCGCGGCAGAGAGCCTGCGGGAGTTCCGCCAGGGCGAACTGTCGATTGTCTGCCTGCCGGTCTTTTCGCAGTCGTTCCTGCCCCAGCTGCTTCAGCCGTTTCTCGCCCGCTATCCCGACGTCAATCTCACTATCGTGCCGCAGGAATCGCCCCTGCTTGAAGAGTGGCTTTCCGCCCAGCGGCATGATTTAGGTCTGACCGAAACACTCGCCACGCCAGCGGGAACCGAGCGCACCGAGCTGCTGTCGCTGGATGAAGTCTGCGTATTGCCTGAGAGCCATCACCTCGCCAGCAAAAGCGTATTAACGCCTGCGGATTTTCACGGCGAAAACTATATCAGCCTGTCGCAAACCGACAGCTACCGGCAGCTACTGGATACGTTGTTCCTGGAACATCAGGTAAAACGGCGCATGGTGGTAGAGACGCACAGCGCGGCGTCCATCTGCGCGATGGTGCGCGCGGGCGTGGGGATTGCGGTGGTGAATCCGCTCACGGCGCTGGACTACGCTGGCAGCGGAATTGTGATCCGCCGCTTCAGCATTTCCGTCCCTTTCACCGTGAGCCTGATTCGCCCGCTGCATCGCCCGGTATCGGCGCTGGTTGAGGCATTTACAGAGCATTTAGTGGCCCATTCCCGCCAGATCGCCCAGCGTTTGCCGGACCTGGAAAGCTAAGGCATCACGAGAGCATAAATTCGACCGCATCGACGGCATGGATCGCCGTGGTATCAAACACCGGGAGCGCGCTTTCATCGGCCGGCACCAGCAGGCCAATCTCCGTGCAGCCGAAGATCACCCCTTGTGCGCCCTGCTTCGCCAGTTTATCAATCACGCCGAGATAGTAGTGGCGCGAAGCGTCGCTGAACGTCCCGAGGCACAGCTCCTCAAAGATGATCTGGTTGATGCGCGCCCGGTCGGCTTCATCCGGGACCAGGCTTTCAATGCCGAACTGTGATTCCAGCCGCCCGCGATAGAAATCCTGCTCCATGGTGTAGCGCGTGCCCAGCAGCGCGACGCGTTTCATCCCGCTGGCGGCAATGGCGCGGCCGGTGGCATCGGCGATGTGCAGGAACGGCAGCGAGCAACTCTCCTCAATCTGTGACGCCACTTTGTGCATGGTGTTGGTACAGAGCAAAATGCCTTCCGCCCCCGCGCGCTCCAGGCCCAGCGCCGCCTGCGCCAGAATCTCACCCGCTTTTTCCCATTCCCCGCTCGCCTGACAGGCTTCAATCTCGTGGAAATCGACGCTGTGCAGTAAAAGGCTCGCGGAATGCAGGCCGCCGAGACGCTGTTTCATACCTTCGTTAATCAGGCGGTAATAAGGGATGGTCGATTCCCAGCTCATTCCGCCCAGCAGACCGATCGTTTTCATCTTCTCTCCTTTTCTCTTTCCCCCAGTGAAGCAAACTTGTGATCCTGTTTCCAGTTATTTGGCTTGCCGTTTCCTTTTCAGTTGCAGTGGGATAAATTAATTAAAACAATGTTTCACTATAAGGACAAAAACGACGATGTTTATTTTCCACAAAGAGACACGGCTTGAGGATCTGGGCAATGGCGTGACGCGTCGTATTCTGGCGCATGACGGCAAAATGATGGCGGTGGAGGTCAATTTTGAACAGGGCGCGATCGGCCCGATGCACAACCATCCGCACGAACAGCTGACCTACGTGCTGTCCGGCGAATTTGAATTCACCATTGGCGATGAGAAGCACGTGGTGACGGCGGGCGATACCCTTTATAAAGAACCGCACATGATGCACGGCTGCGTGTGCCTGAAACCCGGCACGCTGCTGGATACCTTCACGCCGGTGCGCGAAGATTTTCTGCAATAAATAAAAAAGGGCGGTTTTTCATCCGCCCTCCTCGTCATAGCTAAAACTTAATTCGTCGCCAGCTCAGGCTCTGGCATCGGTGAGCGCGCAAGCATGGCTTCACGCACCAGGATGCTCCCGCAGGCGAGGATCCCGCCGACCAGAGCGGCCAGAATGACAATCAGGGATTTACCCGGACCGTCTTTCTTCACCGGTATCGACGGCGAAAGCTGATACTTGAACGGTTCGAAATTCACATCGTTGATGGAGAGCTTTTCGAGCTGCGCCAGGTGATATTCGCGGTTCTGGAAATCGGCATTCAGCTCGGCCACATCTTTCAGGGATTTCTCAATCTGCAGCTTCTGCGCGATACCGTCTGCGCCCAGCGCAACGGAGTAATCCGGATCGTCTTTAACCGCCTGACCGTTGCTGTAGACCGGCTTTTTGATTCCGGCGGCGTTCGCCACTTCCAGCGAATAGTTGAGACGCTGAACGTTGGTGTTATGGATCGTCGTCAGGCGAACCCGATCCAGCTCCAGACGCTCTTTTTCCATCTGCGTTTTCAGCGCCAGGGCGTTTCGCACGTTGAGCATCGTCTCTTGCTCAACGATGGCGGAGATGTAGTCGATATACCCTTTCAGCACAATCTGAGCATCTTCTGCCGTCGGGGCGCTAAAGCTCAATGTCCAGGAGGTGTACGGCGCTTTCTCGGCATTTTTGCCCGCCGCGTTGTCGATAGCGGTCATACGCTCAGCAATATTGACCGCCGCGCGGTGTAAGTCCTGCGGATCGATGTCGGCGTCTTTCAGCTGCGCCATCACGAACGGTGAGCTCTTGAGATACTCTTCCAGCAGCGACTGGGACTGAAACTTTTTGATAAACAGGTTAAAGATGTCCGAGCGCTTCACGCTGATATCCACGTCCAGCACCTGCAGCGCGACGAGCATTCTCTGCACTTCACTCCACTGTGTTTGTTCTGCGGCCGTGACCACCGCTTTACTGGTCCACTTTTGCGGCATCAGGAAGGATGCGATGAGACCCACCATAGCGAAGGCAAAAACTACGGCGATAATCCGCTTTCTGGCGGCAAATAAGATGTCGAACAGACCCAGCAGGTCAATTTCTTTCTGGGCAACGACCGGGGGAGGATAACTGGCAAAATGCAGCTCCGTGCTTTTTTTGATATCCATAGCAGACTTGCTCATTCTTTTGGTTAAGTTGCAGTGAAATTCTGCCAATGACAGTTAGGAAAAAGGGATGATACCCGAAAGTAAGAATCATCTGAATGTTAGTTTGCAAAAAATGAGGAATGTGCTACGAAATTTGGTAGTTAGTCTCAGCCAGTTATTGAATGTTACAAAGACACCTGTCTGACCCATCACCGCTCTTCTCTCCTTCGGCTTTTCTTCTCCAGTAAAGTCAAAATTGCCAGCCACCTCACCTTATTGAAACAGCGTTTCGACCGCGATCACATTTCCACCATTTATCGAATGACGCAGAAACAAATCGCAATAAAATAAATTAAAACGATGTTTTACAAATTAAGGACAGCGGTTCGTCAGTTTTTGAAACCCTGAAAGATCGCGAACAAGGGTAACAAGAAAACATCTTACAAATCAGAAGGTAAATGGAGTAACACTCGTGCAACGCACAGCGAACACACGTTTTCCCGTCTCGTAAAAGAGACGCGGGAAGCAGCACCACCAGCAGATTCCGTTTTAAACCATTGATTGCCAGGTAGGTATGTATGAATGAAAACAAAATGCTGGGGCTAGCGTGGATATCACCCTACATTATCGGGTTGATAATCTTTACCGCGTTTCCCTTTGTCTCATCGTTCTTTCTCAGTTTTACGGATTACGATCTGATGAGCCCGCCGGTTTTTAACGGCATTGAGAATTACCGCTACATGTTTACAGAAGATACGCTCTTCTGGAAATCCATGGGCGTGACCTTTGCGTATGTATTTTTGACCATCCCGCTTAAGCTTGCCTTTGCGCTTGGGATTGCATTTGTCCTGAACTTCAAATTACGCGGCATAGGATTCTTCCGAACCGCCTATTATATTCCGTCCATTCTCGGCAGCTCCGTCGCCATTGCTGTTTTGTGGCGTGCGCTGTTTGCAATTGATGGCCTGCTGAACAGCTTTATCGGCGTATTTGGCCTCGACCCGGTGAACTGGCTCGGCGAGCCTTCTCTGGCGCTGATGTCCGTGACCTTACTGCGCGTCTGGCAGTTCGGTTCTGCGATGGTCATCTTCCTGGCCGCCCTGCAAAACGTGCCGCAGTCTCAGTATGAAGCGGCAATGATCGACGGTGCGTCTAAATGGCAGATGTTCATGAAAGTGACCGTGCCGCTGATTACGCCGGTGATCTTCTTCAACTTCATCATGCAGACCACCCAGGCGTTCCAGGAATTTACCGGACCGTACGTGATAACGGGCGGTGGACCAACCTACTCGACCTATCTGTTCTCACTCTACATCTACGACACCGCCTTCAAATACTTTGATATGGGCTACGGCGCGGCACTGGCCTGGGTTCTGTTCCTGGTCGTCGCGGTCTTCGCCGCTATCGCCTTTAAGTCTTCGAAATACTGGGTGTTCTACTCCGCCGATAAGGGAGGCAAAAATGGCTGATATTCAGGAACTCTCCACGGCGAGAAGCATCGCGGAACGCGAAGTGGCTCGCACGCTGCGCAAAGAGAAGATCAACGCCAGCATTCGCTACGTGATCCTGCTGTTTGTCGGCCTGCTGATGCTCTATCCGCTGGTGTGGATGTTCTCGGCGTCGTTCAAACCGAACCACGAGATCTTCACCACCCTGAGCCTGTGGCCCGCCCACGCCACCTGGGACGGCTTCGTCAACGGCTGGAAAACCGGTACCGAATACAACTTTGGTCATTACATGCTGAACACCTTTAAGTATGTGATCCCGAAAGTGATTCTGACCATTATCTCCTCCACCATCGTGGCGTACGGCTTTGCCCGCTTCGAGATCCCGTGGAAGAAATTCTGGTTCGCCACGCTCATCACCACCATGCTGCTGCCGAGCACGGTCCTGCTGATCCCGCAGTACCTGATGTTCCGCGAAATGGGCATGCTGAACAGCTATATGCCGCTGTACCTGCCGCTGGCATTTGCCACTCAGGGGTTCTTCGTCTTCATGCTGATTCAGTTCCTGCGCGGGGTGCCGCGTGACATGGAAGAGGCGGCGCAGATCGACGGCTGTAACTCCATTCAGGTGCTCTGGTACGTGGTAGTACCGATTCTGAAACCGGCCATTATCTCCGTCGCCCTGTTCCAGTTCATGTGGTCAATGAACGACTTTATCGGGCCGCTGATTTACGTCTACAGCGTGGACAAATACCCGATTGCACTGGCTCTGAAAATGTCCATCGACGTCACCGAAGGTGCGCCGTGGAACGAAATTCTGGCAATGGCGAGCATCTCCATTCTGCCATCCATCATTGTCTTCTTCCTGGCACAGCGCTACTTCGTACAGGGCGTAACCAGCAGCGGAATTAAAGGTTAAGAGGGAAATATCATGGCTGAAGTTATTTTCAACAAACTGGAAAAGGTCTACTCCAACGGCTTCAAAGCGGTACATGCTATCGACCTGAAAATCGCTGAGGGGGAATTCATGGTGATCGTCGGGCCATCCGGCTGCGCCAAATCCACCACCCTGCGTATGCTGGCGGGTCTGGAAACCATCAGCGGCGGCGAAGTGCGCATCGGCGAGAAGATCGTCAACAACCTCGCGCCAAAAGAGCGCGGAATTGCGATGGTGTTCCAGAACTACGCGCTCTATCCGCACATGACCGTACGCGAAAACCTGGCCTTCGGTCTGAAGCTGAGCAAAATGCCGAAAGATCAGATTGAGTCCCAGGTGAACGAAGCGGCGAAAATCCTCGAACTGGAAGAGCTGCTGGATCGTCTGCCGCGTCAGCTCTCTGGCGGTCAGGCACAGCGCGTGGCCGTGGGCCGTGCGATTGTGAAAAAGCCGGACGTGTTCCTGTTCGATGAACCGCTCTCTAACCTCGACGCCAAGCTGCGCGCCTCGATGCGCATCCGTATCTCTGACCTGCACAAGCAGCTGAAGAAATCCGGCAAACCGGCGACCACCGTCTACGTGACGCACGATCAGACGGAAGCGATGACAATGGGCGACCGCATCTGCGTGATGAAGCTCGGCCACATCATGCAGGTGGACACCCCGGACAACCTCTACCACAAGCCGAAAAACATGTTCGTGGCGGGCTTTATCGGCGCGCCTGAGATGAACATCCGAGCCACCCGTCTGGTCGATCAGCAGGGCCGTCTGGCGCTGAGCATCGGCAGCGAAACCATGCCGTTAAGCGAAACCCTGCACGACAAAGTGGTCAGCCATCAGGCCCAGGACACTTTCTACGGCATTCGCCCGGAATTCGTCTCGGTCTCTGACGAGCCGTTCGCCGAAGGCGGCTGCAGCGGTGAGCTGGTGCGTGTGGAGAACATGGGTCACGAGTTCTTCGTCTACCTGAAAGTGTCCGATTACGAACTGACCGCCCGAATTCCTTCCGATGACGCTAAACCGATGATTGATAAAGGCCTTCATCGTCAGGTGTATTTCAAGTTTGATATGAATAAGTGCCACATTTTTGATGCAAAAACTGAACTGAACATCTCAATCTAACTGGAGTTTATAAGAATGAAAAAAGTGCTTTTAAGCGCAGCAATCTCCGCTACCCTGGGTCTTACTGCCCTGCCAACGATGGCGCAAGATGTTGATTTACGTATGTCCTGGTGGGGCGGCAACGGTCGCCATCAGGTCACCCTGAAAGCGTTAGAAGAGTTCCACAAACAAAATCCGGACATCACCGTCAAAGCCGAATACACCGGCTGGGACGGCCACCTGTCGCGTCTGACCACCCAGATTGCGGGCGGCACTGAGCCTGACGTGATGCAGACCAACTGGAACTGGCTGCCGATCTTCTCGAAAACCGGCGACGGCTTCTACGATCTGAACAAAATGAAGGACGTGATCGACCTGTCTCAGTTCGATCCGAAAGAGCTGCAGTCCACCACCGTTGACGGCAAGCTGAACGGTATTCCGATCTCCGTCACCGCACGCGTGTTCTATTTTAACGATGAGACCTGGAAAAAAGCGGGCGTTGAGTACCCGAAAACCTGGGACGAACTGAAAGCGGCGGGTAAAGCTTTTGAGAGCAAGCTGGGTAAACAGTATTACCCGGTGGTTCTGGAACATCAGGACACCCTGGCGCTGCTGAATTCCTACATGATTCAGAAATACAACATCCCGGCGGTGGATGAAAAAGCCAAGAAATTCTCCTACAGCAAAGAGCAGTGGGTGGAATTCTTCCAGACTTACAAAGATCTGGTGGATAGCCACGTGATGCCTGATACCAAGTACTATGCGTCATTCGGCAAGAGCAACATGTACGAAATGAAGCCGTGGATCCAGGGCGAATGGGGCGGCACCTACATGTGGAACTCCACCATCAACAAATACTCCGACAACCTGAAGCCACCGGCAAAACTGGAGCTGGGTAACTACCCAATGCTGCCAGGCGCAACGGATGCGGGCCTGTTCTTCAAACCGGCACAGATGCTCTCCATCGGTAAGTCGAGCAAAAACCCGGAAGCGGCGGCGAAAGTCATTAACTTCCTGCTGAACAGCAAAGAGGGCGTGGATACGCTAGGTCTGGAGCGCGGCGTGCCGCTGAGCAAAGTGGCGGTGAAATACCTGACGGAAGACGGCACCATCAAAGAGAACGATCCGGCGGTCGCGGGCCTGCGTCTGGCGCAGTCTCTGCCAGCCAAACTCTCCGTGTCACCATACTTTGACGATCCGCAGATCGTGGCACAGTTCGGCACCTCTCTGCAGTACATCGACTACGGCCAGAAATCCGTTGAAGAGACCGCAACCGACTTCCAGCGTCAGGCGGAACGCATCCTGAAACGCGCGATGCGCTAATTCCATTGCCCTACCCTGCCCTGTCACTTCCGGTGGCAGGGTATTTTTTTATCCGGAGAATTTCCTATGAAAGGCAAAATCATCCCGCTGAATTTTCGCACGCGCCTGGACAGTCAAACGGGGCACGAAGTGATACGGATGACGCCCCCGCACATCATTTGTCATCGCAACTACTTCTACCAAAAGTGCTTTACTCAGGACGGCAGCAAGCTAATTTTTGGCGGCGCGTTCGAGGGGCACTGGAATTACTACCTGCTGGATATCGCCAGACAGCAAGCCACCCAGCTCACCGACGGGGCGGGCGATAACACCTTTGGCGGATTTTTATCGGCTGACGACCAGTCTCTGTGGTACGTGAAAAACAGCCGCGAACTGCGGCGCGTCTGCCTCGAGAGCTTCGAAGAGCAGATTGTGTATGACGTGGATGAAGAGTGGGTGGCATACGGCACCTGGGTCGCCAATTCCGACTGCACAAAACTGGTTGGGATCGAAATCAAAAAGCGCGACTGGCAGCCCCTGACCGACTGGAGCAAATTCCGCGCGTTTTACTTCACTCAGCCTGAGTGCCGCCTGATCAATATCGATCTGCGCACCGGTGAGCAGCAGGTGATTTTGCAGGAGAAACGCTGGCTCGGGCACCCGATCTACCGTCCGTTTGACGACAGCACCGTGGCGTTTTGCCACGAAGGGCCGCGCGATGCGATCGACGCCCGCATGTGGCTCATCAACCCCGATGGCAGCAACCTGCGTAAGGTGCGCCAGCACGCGGCGGGTGAAAGTTTTACCCATGAGTTTTGGGTGCCGGATGGTTCGGCGCTCTATTACGTCGCGCATAAAGAGAACGATCCGCAGCGCTATCTTTGCAGCGCCGATCCGCTGACGCTGGAAAATCGGCAGCTGATGGCGATCCCGCCCTGTTCGCATCTGATGAGCAACCACGACGGCTCGCTGATCGTCGGCGACGGCGCACCGCATAACACGGGCGATATCAGTCTGAACGACCCGTTTATCTGGGTATTTGATATTAACGCCGGAACGCAAAAGGCGATTTGCCAGCACAACACCAGCTGGAAAGTGCTCGACGGCGACCGTCAGGTGACGCATCCGCACCCGTCGTTTTCGCCGGACAATCAGTGGGTGTTGTATACGTCGGATGAGGAAGGGATGCCGGCGCTTTATCTGTCGCGGGTGTAAAAAAAGCCGGGTGGCGGCTACGCCTTACCCGGCCTACTCAGTACCGTAGGCCCGGCAAGCGCAGCGCCGCCGGGCAATAAAATTACACACCAATGTTTCTTAACTTCTCCCCCGCCATCAGCCTGCGTTCAATATGTTCCAGAGTGACGTTTTTGGTTTCAGGAATCAGCCAGAACGTGATGCCGATAAACGCCACATTCAGCACCGTATAGAGCCAAAATGTTCCCGCAGCCCCGATGGAGTCGAGTAGCGTCAGGAAGGTCGCGCCGATAATCATGTTCGACACCCAGTTGGTGGTGGTGGAACAGGTGATACCAAAGTCGCGGCATTTCAGGGGCTGGATCTCCGAGCACAGGATCCACACCACCGGTGCGGCACTCATCGCATATCCCGCAATACACATCATCGTCATCCCGACGGAAAGCCACGAAAGACTGCTGGACGCCGTGCCGTTATCGAACTGCATCAGGCAGTACCCGAGGATCAGCGTCCCGAGCGCCATCACGCTAAAGCCGATTTTCAGCGCCGGTTTGCGCCCCGCTTTATCGACGGTAAACACCGCGATAAAGGTGGCGAACATAAAGGTCAAGCCCACCACCAGCGTGGCGATCATCTGCTGTTCGGTGGTGGTAAACCCGGCCATTTTGAAGATCCGCGGGGCGTAATACATGATGATGTTCATCCCGGTGAACTGCTGCATCGCCTGCAGCAACATCCCAAGGAACACCGCCCGGCGCACGTTGCGGTTGGCTTTAAACAGCGACCAGCCGCCCTGCTTCAGCTTCAGGCTTTCGCGGATTTCATTCAGCTCTTCGCGCGCTTTTTCCGAGGTGTCTCGCAGCATGCGCAGCACCTCTTCCGCCTCAACGTGACGCCCTTTTTGCGCCAGCCAGCGCGGGCTGTTCGGCAGAAAAATCACCAATACCATCAGCAACACGGCAGGCAGGGCCAGCACGCCGAGCATCGCCCGCCAGTTGCCGCTGTAGCTGAAATACGTGTCCGACAGGAACGCCAGCACGATCCCCAGCGTCACCATCAGCTGATACATGCTGATCATTTTCCCGCGTACGTTTTCGCTCGCCATTTCAGAGAGATAGAGCGGCGCGGTGTAGGATGCAATCCCCACCGCCACACCCAACAGCACGCGGGAGAGCAGCAAAGCCTCGACGCCCGTCGCAAACGCGGAACCGAGCGAACCGGCGACAAACAGCACTGCGCCGACCATCAGGCTGTACTTGCGCCCGAGCCGGAACGAGAGCCAGCCGTTGAACAGCGCACCCAGCGCCGCCCCGAGCATCATGCTGCTTACCACCCACTCCTGCAGACGGCTGCTGAGGGTAAAGTGGTCGGTAATAAACGGCAGCGCACCGGCGATCACGCCGATATCCAGGCCAAACAGCAAACCGGCCACCGCCGCCGAAACGGAAACAAACAGATTCATTCTGCGGGTATCGCGCAGGGCGCGGGGCATTAAGGTCGAGTCATTAATTGAGGTCATCATTTCCTGCCTGAACAGCGTTAAGACGTTAACTGAAATTACGAGAAAGCCAGCAAAAGTGTCAGGCCGTAAAACGTGAAGTTATGGATTATCTGGCTGGGCAGTAGCGATCTGTGATGGACATTACAATTTCAACTCAGAGTAATTAATCACCATTTATTGTTAATGCGTTAATTTATAAGCCATAAAGTTGTGATACATCTCCATATGGGCTTTTCACTATGGATTTTATGACTTTATGAATATGGACAAGGCGATTTTTGGCCAAAAAAAACCTCCGCACCAGGCAGAGGTTTCTTCGCAGGGCGAGAATTAACGCGCCAGCCAGCCGCCGTCGACCGCAACGGTGTAGCCGTTGATGTAGTCAGATGCAGGCGATGCCAGGAACACAATCGGCCCCATCAGATCGCTCGGCAAGCCCCAGCGGCCCGCCGGGATGCGATCCAGAATTTCCGCGCTACGCGCTTCGTCCGCACGCAGCTGCTGGGTGTTGTTGGTCGCCATGTAGCCCGGCGCAATCGCGTTGACGTTGATGTTGTGCTTCGCCCACTCGTTCGCCAGCAGACGGGTCACACCCATCACCGCACTTTTAGAGGCGGTGTAAGACGGAACCCGGATGCCGCCCTGGAAGGAGAGCATCGAGGCGATATTGATGATCTTGCCGCCCTTACCCTGGGCGATAAAGTGCTTCGCCGCTGCCTGAGACATGAAGAACACGCTCTTAATGTTCAGGTTCATGACGTCATCCCAGTCGCGCTCGCTGAAGTTGATCGCGTCTTCACGACGAATCAGACCGGCGTTGTTCACCAGCACATCGATATGACCAAATTCAGCCACCGCGCGGTCCAGCAGCTCAGGGATCACGTCGATTTTACGCAGGTCAGCCGTCAGGCTCAGGAAGCGACGGCCCAGCGCGGTAACGCGCTCGATAGTTTCAGTAGGTTCAACAATGTTGATCCCCACGATGTCGCAGCCCGCTTCCGCCAGACCCAGCGCCATACCCTGGCCCAGACCGGTGTCACACCCGGTCACGACCGCTACTTTACCCTGCAGAGAAAATGCATCCAGAATCATGTTTGTTCCTTAATCTTTCAGAGCCTGTCACGAACAGGCAGGTTTATGCTCAACTGCCCGCGACTAGCGCAGATCCTTAACAGCGACGTGGTCCATGTCATCGAAGACCTGGTTTTCACCGACCATACCCCAGATGAAGGTATAGGCTTTGGTGCCAACACCGGAGTGAATGGACCAGCTCGGCGAAATCACCGCCTGCTCGTTTTGCATCACGATATGGCGCGTCTCTTGCGGCTGCCCCATCATGTGGAACACGCAGGCGTCTTCGTCCATGTTGAAATAGAAGTACACTTCCATGCGGCGCTCATGGGTATGGCACGGCATGGTGTTCCACAGATTGCCTGGGTCGAGTTCGGTCAGGCCCATGCTGAGCTGGCAGGTTTCCAGCACATCGGGAACGAAGTATTTGTTGATGGTGCGGCGGTTGCTGGTGAGGTTGTCGCCGAGGGTGACCGGCGCGACGTCCGCTGGCGTCACTTTTTTGGTCGGGTAGGCCGTGTGAGCCGGAGCGCAATTGTAGTAGAACTTCGCCGGTTTGCTGCTATCGATGCTCGCGAACACCACTTCCTGCGCGCCTTTGCCGACATACAGGGCATCACGATGGCCAATTTCAAAGCACTTGCCGTCAACGGTGATAGTGCCCGGCCCGCCGATGTTGATCACACCCAGCTCGCGGCGCTCGAGGAAATAGCTCACGCCCAGCTGTTTACCCACTTCGCCGCCCACAGAGACGGTTTTGCTGGCTGGCATAATGCCGCCGACGATGATGCGGTCGATGTGGCTGTACACCATGGTGTACTCATCAGCAACAAACACCTTCTCAACTAAAAACTCATCGCGCAGCCCCTGAGTATCCAGCGTCTTAGCGTGCGCGCTGTGGATGCTTTGTCTGACGTCCACATTTACCTCCAGAATTGATCGTGCCCGAGGGCCAGGATAATTAACGAAACAACGTTCCGTTTTCTCGATGGGGACATAGTATCCGCTGCGAAATGGGTTTTCAATTACATTTAAAACGTTGTTTCACTTTTTCTGCATGTTATTGGCAGAAGTGTAGTTTGGATCACGATTGTTGAGAGTTGACGCGGCTTGAGATGTGTTCGAAGGGAAAACAGGACAGAACATTTATCATAGTAAACAATAAATTATAAAACCTTTAAGTTTTGACAGCAGAGAAAACATTCGCTGTTCAAAATCAAAGATACTCATCACTGCCGACAATTAATCTTACAAAGTGCGCCATCAGTCACACACATTGAAACGATGTTTTGATAATTTAATACTCAGTTTTTAACTTATCGCTTGAAGGAGCACATCATGGCTAAAGGTATGCGGGTCACGCTGAACTATGACGTCAGCCAGGATCCGGATACGGGCGTGGAAATCACCCGCCTGACCCCACCGGAAATCACCTGTCATCGAAACTACTTTTATCAGAAGTGCTTCTTTAATGATGGCAGCCACCTGCTGTTCGCCGGGGAGTTCGACGGCCACTGGAACTACTACCTGCTGGATCTGAAAAAAGCCGAAGCGGTGCAGCTGACGGAAGGCGCGGGGGATAACACCTTCGGCGGTTTTCTGTCGCCGGACGATAAGTCCCTCTATTACGTCAAAAACGATCGCACCCTGCTGGAAGTGAATCTTGAGACGCTGGTCGAGCGCGAAGTCTATCGCGTCTCCGACGAGTGGGTCGGCTACGGCACCTGGGTTGCCAACAGCGATTGCACCAAACTGGTCGGAATCGAGATCGCAAAAAGTGACTGGACGCCGCTCAACGACTGGAAAATTTTCCACGACTTTTTCCACAAAGGGCCGCACTGCCGCCTGCTGCGCGTGGATCTGAAAACCGGCGAAAGCGCGACCATTCATGAAGAGAAAAACTGGCTCGGCCACCCCATCTATCGCCCGTTCGACGACAACACCGTCGCCTTCTGCCACGAAGGGCCGCACGACCTGGTCGATGCGCGGATGTGGATGGTGAATGAAGACGGGAGCAACGTGCGCAAAGTGAAAGAGCACGCCGAAGGCGAGAGCTGCACCCATGAATTCTGGGTGCCGAACGGCTCCGCGCTGGTGTATGTCTCCTATCTGAAGGGCCAGCAGGGCCGCACCATTTACAGCTTCAACCCGGACACCGGCGTTAACGAAGCGGTGATGCAGATGCCCGCTTGCTCCCATTTGATGAGTAACTTCGACGGCACGCTGCTGGTCGGCGACGGCTCCGGCACGCCGGTGGATGTGAAAGACACCAGCGGGTATACCATCGATAACGATCCTTATCTTTATGCTTTTGACGTGGCGAAGAAAGCGCACTTCCGCATCGCCCGGCATGACACCTCCTGGGCCACCGTGGCGAACAGCCGTCAGGTGACTCACCCGCATCCATCCTTTACCCCGGATGATAAAGCGGTACTGTTCAGTTCCGATAAAGACGGCAAACCGGCCCTCTATATCGCGAAACTCCCCGAGCAACCTGAAATGTTGCATGCATGATTAGTTAGTGTTTCTGTAACTGGCCTTGCCCTCCTCCTGGAGGGCTTTTTTTTGGTGTTTGTTGTTTTTCGTAGGCCGGTGCAAGCGAAGCGCCGCCCGGCAAAAACGCCCGGTGGCGCTGCGCTTACCGGGCCTACAAAACCACGGAATCGAAATGCAAAAAGCCGGCTCACAATGGAGTCGGCTTTTTCCCGGAGGTACTGCTTATTATTTTTTAGAAGGAATACGCCACACCTAAACGGAAACGGGTCTGACGCTCGTCGGTATCTTTCACGCCCACGTTGCCCACTTCCACATACGGCGCCCAGTTTTTATCCCATTTGTAAGCCAGCTTGGCATTATATTCGTTAGAATAATCTTTATTGTTATTACGAATCATCCCTTCTGAACTCTTCGCATAAACATAATTCAGCTCGGTACGGAAATCGCCCATCACCCAACCCACCCACGCATCGCCACGATTCACTTTATCGTCGTCTTTATTTGAGCTGGATGGGTAGCGGGTATATTCATAACGATAACGGGCAGCCACGTAGAATCCGCTGTCGAAACTGTATTGCAAATGCAGATTCGGTTTATAGATGGTACGGCTGTCATTACTTTCAATAGTAAATGCTGGTGTCAGCGCAATATTGTCGGTGGCTTTCCAGCGCCAGCTAATCTGGTCTTCATGGCCGTTACCCACGACATCAGCAAACGGCTGATCCGCTTTGTCGCCGCCGGATTTCCACTTCGCTTCCACGGAGAAACCTAAGCCATTGGCGAAGCGGTGTGACACGGAGACACGGTCGGCGTTAGAGCCGCTATCGATATATTCGTGACGTAAGTCAACGGTCACAGCCTGAGCTGCAAAAGACGCACCAACGAGAGAAGCAAGGACCAGAGATTTCTTAAACATGCAAAAACCCTCAAGTAAATAAAATGATGTTTCGTTTTTATGAAATTGCATTTTATTTTTTAACCAACGGTATTTTAGTGATAGAGATCGTAATTATTTGTTTCACTTTTTTTGGCAAAGATCGACGTGACAGCCATCAACAAACGCAGGGCATTAAAAGGGAATTTCAGGTTTAAGATCACACAATGAGGGTATTTGATCAGAACACGAAGCTTTTGGATTTAACCGGAGCCTTTAGAATCATCTCATAAGGGTAAAAATAGATTTCAGACGGATACAAAAAAGCCTCCAATAAGGAGGCTTCGCAAAAATGTTATTTTCTGCGGACTATCTTTCGATGGCTAGCGCCACGCCCTGCCCGCCGCCAATACACAGGGTGGCTAACCCTTTGCGCGCGTTGCGCTTGGTCATCTCATGCACCAGCGAGACCAAAATACGGCAGCCGGACGCACCAATCGGGTGGCCGAGCGCAATCGCCCCGCCGTTGACGTTCACCCGGCTCGGATCCCACTCCAGCATTTTCCCGACCGAGATCGCCTGGGCAGCAAAGGCTTCGTTCACTTCGATCAGATCCACATCGCCGAGCTGCCAGCCCGCACGCTCCAGACAGCGACGCGTGGCGTACACCGGCGCGATCCCCATCAGGGCAGGATCGACGCCCACGCTGGCAAAGGCTTTGATGCGCGCCAGCACCGGAAGATTCAACTCTTCGGCTTTGCTTTCGCTCATCATCATCACCGCCGCCGCGCCGTCGTTGATCGACGAGGCGTTACCCGCCGTTACCGAGCCGAGCGTTTCAAAGGCGGGATTGAGCATCGCCAGCCCTTCGGCGCTGGCGTCCGTGCGCGGCTGTTCGTCGGTGTCGACAATCAGCAGTTGACCGTTTTGATGCAGCGTATTCACCGGCACGATTTCATCGCGAAAACGCCCGGAATCGATGGCGGCGCGCGCTTTTTGCTGCGAACTGAGGGCGTAGGCATCCTGCAGCTCACGGCTGATGCCATACTCCCGCGCCAGATTTTCCGCCGTCACGCCCATATGATAATCGTTGAACGCATCCCACAGGCCGTCGTGTACCAGGCTGTCGAGCAGCTGGCTGTTGCCAAGCTGTGCGCCGGTTCGACTGTCGGTCAGGACGTGCGGCGCGCGGCTCATGTTCTCCTGGCCGCCGGCGATGATCACGTCGGCCTCTCCGCACTGGATCGCCTGAGTCGCAAGATGCAGCGCTTTCAGCCCCGAGCCGCAGACGTCGTTGATGGTGATCGCCGAGACCGTATTCGGCAGCCCGCCTTTCAGCGCCGCCTGACGCGCAGGGTTCTGCCCGGCGCCCGCCGTCAGCACCTGGCCCAGGATCACTTCATCAATTTCATGGGCGGCAATCCCACTGCGTTCGACCAGGGCTTTCACGACCACGCTCCCCAGTTCAACCGCCGAGTGGCGTGCCAGCGCGCCCTGAAAACAGCCGATAGCCGTACGCAACGCACCCACTATCACGACATCTTTCATCTCTACCTCTGCGCAAAATGACACCGCTGATAGTAGATGCATTGTTATCAACAATTAACGTAATTGTTTAAAAAAAGTGAGTTTTGTCACAGGATTAGCGCGCGTCCTGCAGATACTGGCGCAGCCAGCTTCCGGCGACGCCTGGCGGGCTGCGTTTGTTCCACAGAAGATCGATGGCGACCGAGCGCGGCCAGCCGGGAACGCTGATTTGCACCAGACTTTTGGCGGCGGCGAACTCCTCCACCAGCGCACAGGGCAGCGCGCACCAGCCGAAGCCCTGCACCGCCATGCTCAGCAGCAACAGATAGTTGGGCGCAGACCAGATCGGGCCGCGCACCTGGGGGGTTTCGCGTTCCAGATAGGTGCTGAGCTGAAGTTCGCGCCAGCCGTGCAGTTCATCGACTTCCACCCGGCCCTGCGCCGCGAGCGGATGGGTGGTCGAGACATAGATCGCCATCTGGGTTTGCATCGGCAGGCGGATCACCCCGATCCCGGTGGGATAAACGTCGCGCGCCTCCGTGAGGCCAATCTGCGCGCGCTCTTTTTGCAGGAGATCGATCACGTCTTCCTCCTCGCCAATCAGACACTCAAACTCCGTGTGCGGAAAGCGCCTGTCGAACTGGATCATCAGATCCTCCAGCACGTCCGGGTTGAGCGTGTCCGAGAGCACAAAGGTCAGCCGGGCTTCGGTCTGCGCCGTCAGGGAAACTGCCAGCTCATCCAGACGCGCGCTGGCAGCCAGAATCGACTGCACGTAGCCCAACACCTGTTCGCCCTGCTCGGTTAAAACCGGCTGGCGCGCGGAGCGGTCAAACAGCGCGAAACCGAGATCGGCTTCCAGATTGGCAATTGCGGTGCTGACAGTGGACTGGCTTTTACGCAGGCGTCGCGCCGCCGCGGAGAACGAGCCAGTGGCGACGGTTTCAACGAAGGCGTTTAGAGCTTCAGGGGAGTAGCGCATGAAGTATCTATTTTATCGATGGATAGTATCTTTTATATATCACAAATAACGATAAAAATAGCTCGCATCAACGCCCATTCCGGCGAATTCATGAGGTCAGGTTATGCAACACGATGTACAAAAACGAAAACTGCCGGAGCGCGTCTTCCACGCGGTGTGCTTCGAGGGGATTGCGACGGCGATCCTGGCGCCGACCGCTGCCTGGCTAATGCAGCGGTCGGTGATGGAGATGGGCGGGCTCACCATTATCCTGGCGACGACGGCGATGATCTGGAACATCATCTATAACTTCGGCTTCGACCGCTTCTGGCCAGTTCACCGCGTTACCCGTACCGCGAAAGTCCGCGCCCTCCATGCCCTGGGCTTTGAGTGTGGCTTTATCGTGATCGGGGTATCGATCGTTTCAGCGGTGCTCGGCGTGACGCTGCTACAGGCATTCACCCTGGAAATAGGTTTCTTCCTGTTCTTCCTGCCGTACACCATGTTCTATAACTGGGCGTACGACACACTGCGCGATAAATTTATTAAGCGACGCCAGCAACGACGCGCCCTGGCGAACTGATCCCCACCAGGCCGGAGGCCCCTTCCGGCCTCTCCCCGCGACGTCAACTACGCCTTCCATCCATAATTATGGTAAATTACGCTTCTTTTTGTTCGTTTTATAGTTGATACGTTGCTCTAATGTCGAAAATTTGGTCAAAAGAAGAGACTCTCTGGAGTTTCGCCCTCTATGGCACTGCCGTGGGCGCAGGAACCCTGTTCTTGCCCATTCAGCTCGGCTCCGCAGGCGCGATTGTCCTGCTAATTACCGCCCTCGTGGCTTATCCATTAACCTACTGGCCGCATAAAGCGCTGGCCCAGTTCATCCTGTCGTCGAACGCCAAAGGCAGCGAAGGGATCACCAGTGCGGTGACGCACTACTACGGTAAAAAGATCGGCAATCTGATCACCACGCTCTACTTTGTCGCCTTCTTTGTGGTGGTATTGATTTACGCCGTGGCGATCACCAACTCGATCACCGAACAGCTGGCGAAGCATCTGACCGTCGACACCACCGTGCGCGTGCTGGTGAGTCTCGGGGTGGTGATGGTGCTGAATCTGATCTTCTTAACGGGCCGCCACGTCACCATCAAAGTGATGGGGTTCCTGGTCTTCCCGCTGATCGCCTACTTCCTGTTTGTGTCGTTGTACCTCACCACCCGCTGGCAGCCGTCGCTGTTAACCAGCCAGATGGCGTTCGATCAGCACACCCTGCACCAGGTATGGATTTCTATTCCAGTGATGGTTTTCGCTTTTAGCCATACGCCGATCATCTCTACCTTTGCCGTCGACAGACGCGAAAAGTACGGCGATGCGGCAATGGGTAAATGCAAAAAAATCATGAAGGTCGCGTACCTGATCATTTGCCTGAGCGTGCTGTTCTTTGTCTTCAGCTGCCTGCTGTCGATTCCGCCGTCGTATATCGTGGCGGCCAAAGAGGAAGGGGTGACGATTCTTTCTGCGCTCTCGATGATGCCGTCATCCCCGGCCTGGCTGGGTATTTCGGGTATCGCGGTGGCGATTGTGGCGATGTCGAAATCCTTCCTCGGCACCTATTTTGGGGTGATTGAAGGGGCGACGGAGATCGTTAAGTCGTCGCTGAATCAAGTGGGGATTAAGAAGAGCCGCGCCTTTAACCGCGCCCTGTCGATCATGGCGGTGTCGTTCATTACCTTTGTGGTGTGCTGCATCAACCCGAATGCGATTTCGATGATCTACGCCATCAGCGGGCCGCTGATCGCCATGATTTTGTTCATCATGCCGACGCTTTCGACCTACCTCATTCCGGCGCTTAAACCGTACCGCTCTTTCGGCAATCTGCTGACGCTGATTGTCGGCGTGCTGTGCGTGTCGGTGATGTTTGTCGGGTAGCATTGATGTAGGCCGGGCAAGCGCAGCGCCCCCGGCAAAAAGCGCCCGATGGCGCTTCGCTTATCGGGCCTACACATTCCGCATTTTACGATAGAGCACATGCTCCGCCAGACGATGATCGGGCGGGAGTGCCGGATGTAAAAACTCCTCTGCTCTGATCATCCCCAGCCGTTTCATCAAACTCTCAGACGGCGTATTCAGCACCGAAGTAAACGAGACCACCTCACCCAGCGCCAGCGTATCAAAGCCAAACTCCAGCGCCGCCGCAGCCGCCTCGTGCGCCAGCCCCTGATGCCAGAAGGCTTTCGCCAGACGCCAGCCAATTTCGGTACAAGGCGAAAAGGCAAAACGATCGGGCTGAGGATGCAAACCGACGCAGCCGACAAACTCACCGCTCTCTTTTGCCTCAACGGCCCAAAATCCCCAGCCACGCTCGGCAATGCCCTCGCGGAATCGCCCGGCGAGAGTATCGCTCTCTTCGCGCGTTAAGGGCGCGGGGAAAAATCGCATCACCTCGGGATCGCCGTTCAGCGCCGCGAAAGGGGCCAGATCGGCGGGCGTCCACTGGCGGAGGAGCAGTCGGGGTGTCTCAATCTTCTCAGGCACGGATATCATCGTATTCCCGCGTCTTATCAAACTCGTGTTTGGCGAACGGACAGAGCGGGATAACCTTGCGATTTTCCGCCCGCATCTTTTCAACGACTTTCGCCACCAGCTGTTTGCCCACGCCCAGCCCTTTCAGGCTGGCGTCGACATCCGTGTGCTCGATGATGCTCAGGTGTTCTCCCGTCGGGACAAACACAATTTCGGCAACCTGATTACCCTGCGCATCGTTGACGTAAAACTTGTTATGGCCTTCCAGAATATCCATGGTTCCTCGCTTATTTCTGGCGGTACTTCAGCGCACCGCTCGGGCAGGTATCAATCACGCTCTTGACCGTTTCAACGTCCACTTCATCCGGAATGATCCACGGCTTACGCTTCAGATTAAACAGCTTGCTGCTGCCGCGCACGCAGTTTCCCGAGTGCTGACACATTCCCGTATTGAAGTAGACATCAATTTTCTCACCGGTATACGCCCGGTATCCCGCTTCCAGTAAATCCTTATCCACGACAGTCTCTCCGTTATTGTTATAGGTTCGGGATAAGCATAGCGCCGATAAAGACGAATGTATTGGGTAACAGTCTCATTGAGTTTCTACCTGGTAGCCGAATCACCTGTCGTTAAGCCATTACCGCATCCGCCTTTTTTTAGGTTAGCTGGATTAAACTTATTATCAAATTATCCCCACGCTTTATTTCAAGGCAAGAATACTCAATAGCATCCCATTTTATATTTATAACGGCTTTTGCATCATGAATGATTCATGCGTTATCTATTCATGATAAATATTAATTAATGAAAAACTATTGTAAAACACAAACTTAACCCCCTCACTTTATTTACCCTTATGCTATAGCGATGTCAACTCGCTTTATGTCTTTTATCGGGCCATTCATGTTCCTCCAGTACCTTATGCGACCCAATTTATTTCTTGATCTTTTGAAGCCACTACTATAATTGTAGCCTTTAAAAGTTTTCGCCAAAAAGTAAATAGTATTTACCCCGTTCCATCACGATATTTACGAAATAAGAGGATAAGATTCACCCTGTAAATTTCACTGTTATGCACTCTGTCTCGAATATATAGTACCCAGCGTCAAAAAGGCGTAACTGGATAATTTCTGGCAAAAGACTCTTACTTCAAAGTAACTCGACAGAAACATAGCAATGGATGGAATGAAAAATGACGTTTAAACTTTTGATGCAGCAAACCGGACAACATGCGCATGAAATAGCCCTGTCGCAAAATAACAACACCACGTTCGTATCCGCCATGCCGGGGTCACGTTTTTCAATTGAAAAACAGGCAGGCGATATTCAGAACATGACGCGAAACGGGGAGCAGTTAGTGATCAACAGTGCCGATGGAAAATCCGTTGTGATTGACCATTTCTTTGGCCCTGCAAATAAAGATATGAAATCCCTGACCATGAATGACGTTGGCACCGGACATAAAGAATATGTTCTGGGTGATGAACATATTTATGCCAACGGTCAGCCCGTGGTTTCTTATCCTCCGGAACAATTACGGCAAATGGTGTCCGGCCAGGAATATTATTCGCACCAGGCAGGTGAAGCCGCCGCGGCGGGGACGGGTGAACAAGAGGGTAAATCGGAAGTCGACCCGCTGTGGGTGGCGCTGGGTCTGGGTGGCATCGCTCTGATTGCCGGGACCATCGCCCTGCTGGCGAATAACGATGACGACGATGATGACCACCACAGCGACAGCAATGGTGGCGGCGGTGACGACGACAACGGCGGCGACACGCCGGTTCCGCCCGATCCTGATGCCAACAAAGGCTACGCCCATGCGGTAACGATGGATGTCTCCAATGGCTCTTCGCTGCATGGCACCACGGACACCCCCAACGCCAAAATCATGATCGACACCAACGGTGACGGGAAACCCGATTATACCGCCACCAGCGATGCGAAAGGCAGCTGGAGCGTGCCGTCGTGCGAGCCGCATCTGGCGGATAATCAGAGCGTCACCGCCTGGGTCGTCGACGAAAACGGTGCTAAAAACCAAACCTCCATTACCGTCGATTTCCACGCGCCGGACGTGGTGTCGCTGGATGTCACCACCGACCTGACGGCGTTGTCTGGCGTCACGGAAGCGAATGCGGTGGTTAGTCTTGATGTGGATGGCGACGGCAAAGCCGACTACTCCATCAAAGCCGACGCCCAGGGGAAATACAGCTTTGCTCTGGTCGATCAGGTCCTGATTCCGGGCACCTCGGTGCTGACCATCACCGACACCGCCGGGAACAGCACCACGGTACACCTGCCGCTGAACGCCGCGCCAACCATTCTCGGCATCAGCGATACGCCTGACGGCACCATCGAGATGACCAACAGCACGCTCAGCACCTCCCCGACGGTGCACGGGATGGGCGAGCCTGGCAGCGAAATTGACGTCGTGGACAGCAACGGCAACGTCGTCGCCACCACCCAGGTCGGCGCCGACGGCCAGTGGCAGATCACCCTCGATAATTTAGCGCAGGGCAGCAACACCTTCTCCGCCGTAACCCACGCGAGCGCCGAAGCGACCTCGTCATGCGATAACCAGACCTCTGCGATCACCGTTAACTACATCAGCGGTCAGGGCAATCTGAACGTGATCACCCCGAATGACGTGATCCACACGGTGGAAACCGATAACGGAATCAACACCACGCAGAGCATTACGCGCGCCATGCCTGGCGGCGGATATTTGATTGCCTGGGCCCAGCCGGAAAGCGCGGGCTCCGAATATTACGATATCAAAATCAATATCTACGATGATAAAGGCCAGGTGGTGAACACCCTGACAGTCGGTCAGGAAAACACCATGGACGGCTACACGACGACAGACGGCCTGCAGGGGCTGAACAACTTTGACGTGTCCGTCTCCCCTGTCGACGGCTCCATCACCGTGTTCTACGCCGAAGGCACCCCGGGCGATCTGGGCTACACCGGCACCACAGCCGTTTACGAGCGTTTCACCGCCGACGGCACGCCGATCACCGATGGTCCGCAGACCGTCGTGGCCACGGAAGATCAAGGCGGCCTGAACGGTCTGCTGGATTCGATTCTCGGCCAGCACATTGCCGATGCGATCAACGGCGCCGTGGATGTCGTCTGGAACGCCATCGATAAAGTGATTCAGCCGATCGGCGAGATTTTTGGCGTCGATATTGATGGGCTGGAAAAAACCCTGGTCGATGGCCTGAGCGATCGTCTCGCCAGCCTGCTCTACGGTTCGGGTACTTTTGGCGCGAACATTATCCAGATGGATGATGGCAGCGTGGTCTTTGTCGGCTCGCGTTATTCCGAAGGGCTGGATAGCGGCACCCTGATCGATCGTCTTGATATCAGCGGCTTTATCCACGATTTCTGCGATGACCTCGGGATGAGCAGCATCGGTGACTTCCTGTGCAAAGTGCTGGTTGAACCGATCGAGAACGTGGTCGACAGCATTCTTGAATGGGTGGATATCAGCACCGGCAGCGCCGGTAGCCTGGTCTGGGGCGTGGAATTTGCGCCGGACGAAAATGGCAACCTGGTGCAAACCACGGACTTCCAGTACGACCAGGTACGCAATATTGTCTCTGGCCTGGATGAAAACGGCTTTATCTCCGGGAGCGATCATAACGGCACGATCAACCAGATTGCCCAGTGGATCTTTGGCACCAATGGGGACTCCGTCGGCGCAAGCATCGGTCTGGACGGCACCCAGTGCGGGGAGAATACCTACGCGGTGATCTGGCAGTCGATGGGCAAAAACGCCGAGATGTCAGACACCACCACGCCGGAAATCAAAATCACGCTGGTGGACGCGACGACAGGCAAGCACATCACCAGTGACGTGGTGCTCTCGCATTCCGGTCTCGATCCCAAAATCGTGACGCTCGACGACGGCTCGCTGGTGGCGACTTACGTCAGCCTTAACCCGCAGGATCACGGCGATATTTACGCCCAGCATCTTAGCGTCTCTAACGGGCAGTTTATCGCGCTCGGCAACCCGCAGTGCGTGAACACCGTCACCGAGGGGACCCAGGGTCTGATCGACGGCACCTTTAAAGAGGCCTACGACGTCAGTGCGCTTGATAACGGCGGCTTTATCGTCACCTGGACCTCAACCGCCGCCGACGGCAAAGAGCATCTGGAAGCGCAGCTGTTCGATATGGACTGCGTGAAAGTGGGCTCGGAAATGCAGATTGATTCCGGCCACGGAAACGCCATCAACGACTCCAGCGTCACGGCTCTCGATGACGGCGGCTACGTGGTGAACTGGAGCGAAAGCAACCTGACCGACAACACCAGCACGGTGATGTACGCGATCTATAACGACGATGGCTCTTTACGCACCTCCGGGGCAGAGAGCGCCACGCCGGACAACGGGTCGGAATACCATCTGGCACCAGAGACCACGACCTTCACCGGCAGCGATGGCTCAGACGTTATTGACGCCCATCTGGCCTCCGCGACCGTCAACGGCGGCAACGGTGACGACCGTATTATGGTCGACAGCAACACCATTGCTCACGTGGACGGCGGCGCAGGCAACGATACGGTCGTTATCGCCAACGACGGCAACGTGAACAGCGACGCGCTGGCGAAATTCAGCCATATCGAAACCATCGATTTGAATGCCAGCAACGGGGCAAACACCTTAACGCTCTCCATCGACGACGTGCTTAAAACCACCTCGGGCGGCGATAAATTGTTTATTACCGGCGGGGCAAACGACACGGTGGATCTTGACCAGGAGAAATGGACGATGACCGCCACCGGGTGCAAAGACGGGCAATCTTACAATCTTTACACCTACGACGATGACCACCACACCCAGGTCTGGGTGCAGAACAACATGCAAATTGCGTAATCACGTTATCTGAAGCCTGAGCGTAGAGAAGCGATTTTCTCTACGCTCTCAATCACAGGTCAAAATGGATGTTATTGTCTCGATGGAGTGCCGGGCTGGCGATTGCAGCGCGGGAACTGAGCCTAAACGTTAGCGAAGATAATCTGGTCCACCTGGTTAAGCAGGGCCACGATGACGTTTCGCTTTTTAAAGCGATGGCAGAATATCTGGGGCTACAGTATCAGGAATGTCATCTTAAACTCACGGCCCTACCGGGAGCGTTATTTCCGCTCTGCATGCCGTTGCAGAATAATAAAATGGTGGTCGTCCACAGCGTTGAGCAGGATAAAGCGCTGGTCACTTTTGTGGAAACGCCAAAAATAAAAGTCGAGATCGCCCTCGATACCCTCGAATCCCAGCGGGAAGGCAGCGTCTGGATTGTTAAACGCACGCCCTTGTCGCAGGGATATAAATTACGCACTGCGGCCTATTCTGATAACACGCACTGGCTGTGGAAATTAATTCAAAAAGATCTTCGCTTTTATGTGCTGATTACCGTCAGCGCCCTGTTTGGCAATATCTTAACGCTCGGCAGTTCCCTGTTTTCCATGCAGGTTTATGACCGCGTCATTCCTGCGCAATCGTTCTCTACCCTGTGGGTGCTGTTTGGTGGTGTGATCATCGCCCTGCTCTGCGACATGCTGCTGCGGCTGGCGCGCAGCAAACTGGCGGATGCCATCGGCAAACGGGCGGATATCTCCATGTCCTCGCTCTTCTACGCCCGCGCCATGAGCATTAAGAACAGCGCCACGCCGGAATCCACCGGCGGGTTTATTGCCCAGATCCGTGAAATCGAACACGTGCGGGAACTGCTCACCTCGACCACGGTGCTGGCGATTGTCGATATGCCGTTTATCACCCTGTTCCTCGGTCTGATCTGGATGATCGGCGGCTGGCTGGTACTGCCGACACTGCTGGCGATCCCGCTGATTGTGGTGCCAGGCATTATCATTCAGTGGCCGCTGGCACGCCTGTCCGGGAAAGGCCACGAAGAGAGCGCCCAGCGTAACGCCATGCTGGTGGAGACCATTCAGGGTCTGGAAGATATCAAACTGACTCAGTCCGAAGACCGCTTTATCGGCCTCTGGGAGCACTGCGTCAGCACCGCCTCGCAAATCTCCCTCGAGCAGCGCCGCTGGGGACACCGGCTCAGCAACTGGTGTCAGTTCGTGCAGCAAAGCGTCTACTCCTGCGTGATTGCCCTCGGGGTGTATCTGGTGATCGACAATACCATCACCACCGGTACGCTCATCGCCTGCTCGATCCTCTCTTCGCGCACCGTGGGGCCGCTGGGACAAATTGCCGGGGTGCTGACCCGCTGGCAGCAGGCGCGTATCTCCCTGCGCGGGCTGAATGATTTTCTCGAGCGCCCTCTCGAACAGCGCGCCTTCACGGAATCCACCCACCTGCCGACCATCCACGGCAATTATGAACTCGCGAACACGCGTTTTCGCTTCCAGCCCGACACCCAATGGTCGGTGGATATCGAAAAACTCTCCATCAAAGCCGGGGAGAAGATTGCCATTATCGGCAGCATCGGCGCGGGAAAATCGACGCTGCTGCGCGTGTTGTCAGGCATGGCGGATAACGCCGAAGGAGAAATCGCCCTCGACGGCGTGTCGATGAGCAACCTCTCCGTCAACGATCTGCGCAACGGCATGAGCTACCTGCAGCAGGATGCCCAGCTGTTTCGCGGAACGGTGCGGGATAACGTGCTGCTGGGAAATCCGCATGCCAGCGCGGAGGAGATCGTCAAGAGCCTGACGCTCTCAGGCGCGGCCGGGGTGTTACGCAACAATCGCGGGCTGGACCTGCCTATCTCCGAAGGGGGAAAAGGGTTGTCCGGCGGTCAGCGTCAGGCGCTGCTGCTGGCCAGAACACTCATTCAGAACGGCAATGTATTACTGCTGGACGAACCCACGGCGTCGATGGACGAAGTCACCGAAATGCACGTGGTGAATGCCCTGCAAAAACATTGTCAGGCCAAAACTCTGGTGGTGGTGACCCATCGCCACGCGCCGTTAAAACTGGTGGATCGGATTATCGTCATGGACCGCGGAAAAATCGTTGCGGATGGCCCCAAAGAACGGGTGCTCCAGCAGCTGAATTCGAACAAAAGGATTGCCTGATGAGCTTCTCTTCTCAGACCCCGATCAGGGACAGCTATTACGCCCAGATTAAGGGCAGCATCATGGTGATTGCCATTATCGTGCTGACCATCACCGCGCTGCTCATCTGGAGCAAATTCGCGCTGCTCGATGAGGTGACCACCGGACAAGGTAAAGTCATAACCTGGAGCCGCTCGCAGGTGATCCAGTCCCGCGACGGGGGCGTGATCCGCGCCCTGCTGGTGCGTGAAGGCGACCACGTCAACGCCGGGCAGCGCATCGCGGTTCTCGATTCCACCCGTTTTCAGGCCGGTTTTAATGAAATTGGCTCGCGGGTCAAAGCCCTCGCCGTGGCGGTCGCCCGATTACAGGCCGAAATATCCGGCATTGACGGTCAGGCGGTCACGCCCGACTATGTGGATATCCTCAGAAAATATAACGTCGCCGAAAAAGACGCTCATCAATTATCTGATGAGGATATTCTGGCGGCCAACAAAGATATTATTACCCACGAGTCGTCTCTGTATACAATGCGCCACAAAGCGCTGCTCGAATCCATTACGGGCATGGAAAGAAGCCGCCAGCTGGCGCAAAACGAGTTGAATATGACATTACCTCTGGTGGCAAAAGGCGCCGTTTCAGAGGTGGAAGAATTACGCCTGCGTCGTGAAGTTTCCGATCTGGTAAATAAAATTAACGAGACGCGCAACAGCTGGTATGAACAAAGCAAAGCCGAGCTGGTAAAACAAAAAACCGAGCTCGACTCGCTTTATTATCAGCTATTACAGCGCGGCGATCAGCTATCGGGAACGACTATTTATTCGCCGGTGAAAGGCGTGGTGAAAGATGTGCAAATCACCACCGTGGGCGGCGTGCTGGAGCCGGGCGGGAAATTACTTGAGGTGGTGCCGTCCGAAGATCAGTTACTGATTGAGGTGAAAATAAACCCTCGCGATATCGCGTTTATCCATCCGGGTCAGAAAGCGGTGGTGAAAATCAGCGCCTATGAGTCCTCAATTTACGGGACCATGAAAGCCGTCGTGGACCGTATTTCCCCGGACACGCTGGCCGACGAAACCCATCGGGACCAGTTTTATTATCAGATTGACGTCCGCACTGCGCAGTCATCCCTGTTTAGCAAAGACGGAAAGGCCCATGAAATATCGCCCGGCATGATCGCCACGGCCGATATTTCGACGGGACAAAAAACAGTCTTCGATTATCTGGTAAAACCATTAAACAAAGCTAAAGAAGCTTTAAGAGAACGCTAATGAAAAAATGGATTGTATCATTATGTGGTCTGTTCTCTGGCATTGCCTCGCAACCGGCTACTGCCGAATCGCTGGTGCAGGCATTGCAGCAAGGGATTTCCCGTTCGCCTTCTTTGCAATATTCCTTAAGCCAAATCTCCGCCAGCGAAAGTTCTGTTAATCAGGCCCGCAGCGGGTGGCTGCCAAATATCAGCGTCTCCGCGGGGCAACAGGCGACGGGAGAAACATCTGATACCGGGGATAATCAGTATGCGCTGACGGTCCAGCAAAATTTATTCGATTTTGGCCGCACCGGCGACCGGGTGGATAACGCGAAATACAACAAAGGCTCGCAGATCTGGAAAGCGATTGACGATGCTGAAACCGTCTCCTCAAAGGTGGCGGAGAGTTATTTCAATATCCTGAAGGGCCAGCACCTGCTGCAAAACAATATCGCCGAAATGGTCGAGCATAAAAGGATCCTTGAGCTTGCCGTGGCGCGCGCCGAAGGCGGCGTAGATAACCAGGGCGACGTGCGTCAGGTCGAGGTGAGGATCCGCGGCCTGGAGGCGAGCGCCGAGAGCATTCAGGCCCAGCTGCAGGCAGCGGAAAACGAGTACCAGATTCTGGTCGGCGCGCCGTCCGGCGTGCTGGAAGACACGGACCTGACCTTTCTCGATCGGGAAATCAGCAAAGACCTGCGGGAGCTGATCAGGGTTTCGCCGCAGATCCGGGCGCTGCAGATGGAGCAGGCGGCTGTCAGCTCGCAGTATCAGTACGTGCGCAAAAGCTGGCTGCCTCAGCTCTCGGTCTCCCTGTCGCAGGGCAAAACATCCATTTATGGCGCGAATGATACTCAGGTGATGATCAACGTCACCAGCAATGTGTTCGACGGCGGGAATACCTTCTTCCAGGCGGAGAACGCGGCAAAACAGGTGGAATCTGCGCGCTGGAACGTGCAGAAATCGATGGAAGATAACGCCACCAACGTGTCCGAAAGTTTTCAGCAGGCGTTGGGCTATAAACAAGAAGCGGCTATCTACAAGGTGCGTGAAACCCAGTCGAAACAGGTGATGTCTCTGTATAACGTTCAATATCGCGTTAACCGCCGCTCGGTTCTGGATCTGTTAAATGCCGCTCAGGAGTATTACCAGACCATCGACAGCCAGATAAACAGCATGGCGAGTTACCAGATCACGATGCTCAGGGCGGTCGCAAAGCTTGGGAAAATAAACCAGGCCTTTGGCATTCATGTGGCAATAGATAAAGATCAGGATATTGAGTCTGCGCTGAACGATCAGCCTGATATCGTTGACAATCAAGAGACAGAATCGACGATTCCGCAAAACATCGTGGATAGCGCCCCGCCTTCTTTACCTGCGGTAACAGATCAGGTTGATACCTCCGCTGCAATGGAAAGCAGCGGACTTTCTGTTCCCACGACTCCGCCCGTTAGTGCGGTAAAAAATCAATCCGCCGCCTCCGGCGCGATAAAAGATATAGAAGATCCTTTAGCTATGTTGTCCCCCTAATGTAATTCACCATATTTTTATAGCGAGAATGGATAATGGAACTGTCTAAAAAGAAGATCTTTGTGTACTCGTCGAATAATTTTATAACCTTCACTATTAAGGAGATTTTGTCGAAAAATTTTGACTACGAAGCCATTTGTATGCCGTTGCCAAAAGAGAACGTCGCCGACATTCTTCATGACAACGCATGCGAGACGATTATATTTGATTCGTCGTTGCTGTTTGATACGACCTTCAGGAAAGATTTACATTCTCGTACCCATCTGAAAGCGATTATTTTAGTGAATGGCGAAGTGGATTATAGCCTGCGACAAATCATCAGCAGCCACGCGGACGGCATGATTGATTGCACCTTCGATATGGATATTATCGTGCTGATCATTACGGCGGTGATGAAAGGATTCCAGTGTCTGCCAAAATCTCCGCTTAAAGACGTCAATCTGAATTCACAGCTTTCACTTCTGACCCAGCGGGAAAGAGAAGTTCTGCATTTTGTTTCGCAGGGCGTTTCCAATAAGTCTATCGCTGACTTTCTGGGTGTGAGTTACAAAACCGTGTGCGTTCATCGCTATAACATTATGTACAAACTCAAAGTGGATAAACTCTCCGCCGTCTCCAGTACGGACAAATTAAGCAAACCTGCCGCTTAATTGCAGCGGGTTGAGAATCAACCTACGGATTCACTGTTTTATAAAGAAGGAACTATGGGATTATTTCGTCAGGAAGTGACTGAATCCAGAAGACGTCACTGGCTGGGAGAGGTGATTATTGCCTCTCCGCCATCGTTACGCCTGAGCGCGTATATTGCGCTGGGCATTGTCTTTGTGCTGATTTTATTTATCTACTTTTTTTCCTATACCCGAAAGCAGCAGGTTTCCGGGGTATTAATGCCGGATAAAGGGATTATCCGCATCTATAGCCCGCAGGCGGGATCCGTCAAAAACGTCTTCGTTAGAGAAGGGGACAAAGTCACGCTGGGGGAGCCTCTTTTCGTCCTTTCAAGCGACCGCTCCCTTGAGGGAAAAGATGCCACCCAGGAGACCATCAGCGAGCAAATCCGCACCCGGCTGAAACTGTTCAATAACACCCTGCGTGAAGTGGAGGGCAGCTGGATCACCGATAAAACGGCCTCCGAGCGCCAGATCCAGCAGTTGACCGAGCAGGTCAAACTCCAGGAGCAAGAGAGCAATAATCAGCTGATGCTTTCGCAGCTCCTCAATAAACGGGTCGCGCAATATCAGGAGCTGTGGGGGAAAGAGTATGTCTCGCTGGAGCAATTTCAGCGCGTCAAAGAGGAGAGCCTGCGCCAGAACGGCGCGCTTGAGACCAGCCGCAGCGCGCTGATTAATAGCCGCCGTGAATTAATTCAGCGCACCAACGAGCAGCTCCAGCTGGAGAGCAACTATCAGAAACAGCGCAATGACATCGCCAGCAAGATCGCCTCCACCGATCAAGAGCTGACGGAGAGCGAGTCCAAAAGGGAGATTATTATTCGCGCCACCAAGCCAGGCACAGTCACCGCACTGACCGCGACCGCAGGGCAATATTTTGATGGCCACGCCCCGCTATTAAGCATCATCCCGCAGGACTCCCAGCTGCTGGCGTATCTCTACGCGCCGAGCTACGCCGTCGGGTTTATTCGCCCCCACAGCGACGTCTGGCTGCGCTACCCCGCCTGGCCGTGGCAAAAATTCGGTCAATATCATGGCGTGGTGGTGAGCGTCTCAAAAGTCGCGCTGACGCAAAACGAAATGGATCTCTTTGAAAACAAAGAGGCGGGCGCCCCGCTCTATCGCATCGTGGTCCAGCCGGACGCGCATTACGTCAATGTCTACGGTCAGAAAATGGAGCTGCAGGCCGGCATGCAGCTCGAAGCCGACGTGGTGCGCGAAAACCGACGCTTATATGAATGGATATTTGAACCGTTGCTCAAAATGGCACCGTCAGAGTTAGTGAGTCAGGGGAAAGGGAATGCTCAGTAAATTACAGGCCATCAACTTTGGCTTTCGCAGCAAAGCACTGCCCATGGTGCTGCAAACCGAGGCCGCAGAATGTGGCCTCGCGTGCCTGTGCATGGTGTCGGCGTGGCATAACAACGTGCTGGATCTGCGTCAGATGCGCCGCGAGCATGGCGTCTCGCAAAAAGGGTTAACGCTCAATCAGCTGGTGAATGTGGCGCGCGACCATCAGCTTGCCAGCCGCTCGCTGCGCCTGGATATGGCCGAGCTGAGCCAGCTCCGGCTGCCCTGCGTATTGCACTGGGACATGGTGCATTTTGTCGTCCTGAAAGAGGTGGGAAGCAAACACTGCGTGATCCACGATCCGGCTATCGGCCCGCGCGTGGTCTCCCTGGCGGACGTGTCGGCCTCTTTTACCGGCGTGGCGCTGGAGCTGTGGCCGGACAAAGATTTCACCCATACCGCGCCGCCGCTGAAAGTGAAGTTTGGTCAGCTGATTGGCCGCATCGTCGGGCTGAAATCCAGCGCGGCTTACGTCATCGCGCTGGGGCTTGCCATTGAGTTTATTACCCTGCTGCTGCCGCTCTTTTCCCAGTGGACGATTGATGATGCGATCGTCTCGAGCGATCGCCATCTGCTGCTGGTTCTGATGCTGGGATACGCCCTGACGCTGCTGATCAAACAGGTGATGTCGATGATCCGCGCGTGGGTGATGATCTACATCACCACCTCAATCCGCGTGCAGTGGCAGGGCAGCGTGTTTCACCATCTGCTGAGACTCCCGGTCGCCTTTTTCGAGCGCCGACATCTGGGGGATCTGGTCTCGCGTTTTGGCGCGGTGGAAGCCATCCAGGGAACCCTCTCCTCCTCGTTCCTGGTCGCTGTGCTCGACGGCCTGCTCAGTATTATCACGCTGGTGATGATGCTGCTTTACAGCCCCATGCTGACACTAATCCCTTTGCTGGTGATCGGTGCCTATCTGTTGGGTCGTCTGATCTGGTATCGGCCGCTGCGCAATGCGTCTCAGGAGCAGATTATCCACGCCGCAAAGCAGAACTCGCACTTTCTGGAAACCCTGCGCGGCGTCAAAACGCTCAAGCTGTATCAGAAAACGACCCTGCGTTCCGACGAATGGTTAACCCTGCTGGTCAATCAGCTCAACGCGGGCGTGAGAACCCAGAAGCTGCAGATTTACTATCAGCAGCTGAACAGCATTCTTTTCTCACTCGATAATCTTCTGGTGCTGGGAATTGGCGCGTCGATGGTGATCGACCAGGTCTTCACCGTCGGTTTGCTGATGGCGTTTATCTCCTACAAGGGCCAGTTTCTCGAGCGCGTGCGCAATCTGATCGACAACGCCTTTGCCCTGCGCATGCTCTCGATTCAGACAGAGCGGCTGGCGGATATCGTGCTCAGTGACCCGGAAGAGAGCGAAATCAGCCACGTCGGGCTGCCAGTGGATCGCAGCGCCCCGGCGCTGACCTTTAGCGCCCTCTCCTTCCAGTACGCCCCGCAGGAGCCGCTGGTACTGGATGAGGTCTCATTCACGGTGGCAGCCGGAGAGTGTGTGGCGATCATGGGGACATCGGGCTGCGGGAAAACCACGCTCGGACAGCTTGCCCTCGGCTGCCTTCAGCCTACGCAGGGCGAGATCCTGATCGACGGCGTGCCGCTGCCCAAGTTTGGCGTGGAATCCCTGCGCAGTATCAGCGCCGCGGTGCTGCAGGACGACGTTCTGTTTGCGGGCACCATCATCGACAATATCACCTTTGGCGATGCCAGTGACGACATGGCCTTTGCCGTCCAGTGCGCGGAAATGGCGGCCATTCATCACGACATCATGGCGATGCCGATGAAGTACAACACCCTGGTCGGCGACATGGGGGCCGCGCTTTCCGGCGGGCAAAAACAGCGCCTGTTTTTAGCCCGCGCCTTATACCGCAGGCCCGCGTTTTTACTGCTCGACGAAGCGACCAGCCATCTCGACCTGTTCCTGGAGAAAAAGGTCAACGACGCCCTGCGCGAGCTGCGCATCACCCGGCTGATGATTGCGCACCGACCGCAGACGCTGATGATGGCCGACCGGGTCATCGTTATGGAGGCAGGCCGCGTGACCGGCGACAAAACCCCGGCAGACATTTTCAACCTGACGCAGGGAGAACGCCCATGATGCGCCTGTTTTCATTCGTGGCGCTGATGCTGGCTGGCGTCATCAGCGCGTTCGCCATCGCAGAGGATAACCTGCAGCAGCTTCTGGACAGCGGCGAGCAAAGACCCACCGCGACGAATGCCCAGACCACCTCGCCGGAAACCCTGGCGCTGCTGGATAAGCTCCAGCTGGAAAGTACCGATCGCGCGGCGCCGGTCGCCAAAGAGATCGCCATGCCCTCTCCGGTCAAAGCCCCGGAGTGGCTGCTGAACGAGGAGAATGATATCGAAGAGGCCTGCAACATCACCTCGACAACCAGCGTGAAGCATTTTGCCCAGGCCCTGACCCTGGCCCTGTGTCAGGACCCCGGCATGCGCAGCCTGGCGCTGAACATGCGCCACTATCTGTATGACTACAAAATGAGTCAGGCGAGCTGGATGCCGGATATCAACGCCATTTTCAGCTCCGCCAGCGAAAGCGACAGCTACGCTTTCCAGCATTCGGGCAGCCAAAAGCAGACCGACCGGACGATGAACTCCGGGGTGGAGCTCAACTGGCTGCTGTTTGATTTCGGCAAACGCGAAGCGCTGATCAGCCAAAAGCAGGATCTGTGGCTGAGCAATCGCTATCAGGCGCTGTCGGGCCTGCAGGATTTTGTCATCTCTTTTGCGCAGACTTATTACCAGGTACTGGCGAAGCGCACCATCCTCTCTGCCGCGAAGCAGAACGAGATGATTGCGCGCAAAACCTGGGACACCACGCAAAACAAATACCGCTCCGGCGTGGGCGTGCTGGCGGATGCATTGCAGGCGGAAAACGTGTTGCTCTCTGCCACCCAGGACCGGGTGCAAAGTGAGGGGGATTACCAGCAGTCCATTGGTCAGCTCGCCAGCGCGTTAAACTTCCCCGTCGACAGCCAGATCCATCCGGAAGATAACCTCGAGGTGCCGTCGGACACGCAGATGATGGCCCTGAAGCCGCTGCTGGACGAAGCGGTAAAACAGCACCCGATGATCCTCGCCGCCAGGAAAAACATCGAAGCCGCGGACGAACAGCTGAATCAGGCGCAGCGGGATTTTCTGCCGTCCATTTCGCTTCAGGCCGGGGTTAACCGGGAAGTGTCGTCGCTGGACCAGAACCGATACGAGCCGCTCAACCGAACCGACTCGATGTTTGTCGGCCTGAACGTCTCGGTTCCGCTGTTCTCGGGTTTTCGCCGCTATAACCAGCTGCAGGACGCCCACGTTCAGCAGGCGTTATCCCAAGAGGATTATCAGCGTGTAGTGAATGATGTCGGGTTGAAAACCTGGAACGCCTGGCAAAAACTGAATACCACTAACCACAACCTGCGGTTGATTTCCCAGCGCCTGAAAACGGCGCGCAGGGCCTACGATATTGCCAACGGGCGTTATTTAACCGGCGTGGGATCGATTATTGAACTTCTGAATACCCAGCAGCAATTATCGACAACCGAAATCGACGAAGCGAATATTCGTATCGCCTGGTATCTCCAGCGACTTTCGCTTTTATCGGCTGTGGGTAAATTAACTTTATATTGATAACTTACGCGCTAAATTAAAGGCAATGAAATATTCAGCCATGCGCCCCGAAATAATAAATACCTGTGAATTTGCCTATACAATATTTTTGATTTAGCGATAATTGCTCCTGTCATTCAAATACACGAATGACAGGTATTTACTGGCAATGGATATTATAAGGACATTAAAGAAATGCGTGAATTGAATCAAGCTGAAGTCGAAATGGTAAACGGTGCATGGGCATCTTCTCTTGGCGATGCGATTGAAGGTGCTGTATATGGCGCAGGTGCAGGTTTTTGTACCGGTCTGGCATTAGGTGGCATCAACACCAAATCCGATGGTCTGGGCTTTGGCGTGATCGCTCAAGGCGTTGGCGCGGTTGTCGGTAGCGTGGTCGGCACCGTTGTCGGTGGCGTGGGCGGCTTCCTGTATGGCAAAGACGACATCACCACTTTCGTTGACGGTTACACCGATCAGATTGGTGGCTAAGACCGCCTGACAGAATGGCGATTCTGGCCGCCATTCTGCGGGTGATGCTTAGGGAGGTGGCTTAATCAGCCACCTCCTTTTGTGTAGCCCCATAAAAAAGGGTCTCTGACCGAATAACCGAATCAGAGACCCTTTATTTTGTACACTAAACATAATGACGTTTGACCTCTTAATACCTTACCTTATTCGTTATCTTCCAGACCCTCGACTTTTATCAGTACTTTGTCATCCAGCACTATTTTCCCTTGGGCCTTCAGCTCTGCGACAATTTTCATGACGTAGCTACGCGACAATAAGGTTCGGTCAAGAATATAGTTCGTCAGCCCCACCTTCCTGCGTACTTCAATGGGCTCATCCATTAACGCATAAATCTGTTTGCAGATAATACTGAGCCCAGAACGGGCGGTCAGTTTGACATTGTGATCATTTAAACGGTAAGCGGTATACCCTATTAGGGTGGCTAAATGCTGCCACAAATTATTGTCACTAATGATCTGTCGCGCAGCGCTGGCATCTAACTTCATTGCGATACAATCGGTTTCTGGACGCCAGTAATATTCTTCATTCAGTGGAAACAGAATACTGGTGAGCCCCACAATCATCGGCGCTCGCGAGGTCGTGAGCACCAGATTATCCCGGTTTCGGCAAATTAACCCACGCCCTTCAAATACCAGATAGCAGACGGGTTTCCCGGACTGAACGAGCATTAACTTTTTATTTTTTGTACAGTCAAAGAAAGTCGCAAACGGCGCTAAAGCTTCCATGATCACCTGGTAATCATGTACAGGTTTTTTAATTAACTCAAATTTAGAAAAAACATAAGATTTATCGCACATAGTCAACTCATTTATATAAGTTTTTTAAGAGAGAGTGCGTAAATTAAGGAGCGTTACGCATATTTATTATAATTGAATTCCTCCATAAAACGAATATGGATCAAATTTTGTTTTAAGAACGAAACCAGTAAAGTGAGCATAATCAATTATAGGTCAGTGTCAGCGTCGCGGTTGCATTCGCATTTCCGGCAATCACGGTTGCAGCCGTTTTATAATAGACGGCGCTAAAGATGAGCTCTTCATGGGTCTGCGTACCACCACTGACATATTCGCTTCCGCTTCGGGTTGAACTGACAACGGCAACGTTTTTATTTAAAGGCAAACCGTCGCTTCCGCTATCATAGGTGCGGGTTTTCAGCCCCAGCTGCACACCGATGCCGGACGCAACATCGCTATTGCCAGCACCGGTCAACGCCATCACCGTATGGTTGGCATTGTCACCTGAGGCCTCCACGGCGGTGACCGAAAGGGACACATTCGTGCCAATCTCACACGAGAGATCCACCCCCTGGTCCGGCGCAGAGCCCGCCTTTGTTTGTGCATCAAAATCCGTTACGTTTAAGGTATTAAAATTAAAATTAATTTGCGACGTATCTGCGTTGCAGCCAACGGCTTTGATCACGATCTGCGTATTCTGTAACACGATATTCGACGCAATATCACCATCTGCACTGTGACTGGCGCTTTCACGGAATTCAACCTGTGCCAGCGTGCCGGTGACCTGCAGCGTTCCAGGGGTGATAGGCCCACCGGTGGCCACAAGTTCAACCAAATACTGAGAGTTACGCAGCGTGTGATCATCTTTTGTGCCGCTGCCGGAGTGCCAGTTGTTATCCACTACCGTCGCACCGTCATTGGGGCCCGCCTGGTTCATCGTCGTGACACGCACGCCCAGGCCATTGATATTGGTGGGCATAATTTGTGTTCCCGCCGCGGCATCCACCTGAGGCGAACCGAGATAAAAAAAGCCGACAACATAGGATCTGCCGCATCCCTGGATAGTCAGCTGATCGTTGTTGCCCGGGGACCAACCTGTAGTCGCAATCACCGTACCGGCAGTGTAATTATCATTCGTGATGACAATACTCGGCGGAAGACTCGCGAACGATGTTGAAATATCTTTATCATCGAAGAGCCCGCCCCCGCGCTTGCAGGCGGCGTGGCCAACCGTTGAGAAAAACAGCGCCAACGTCAGCACCAGAAATAATTTTATGTTCATAAATAAACGATTCTTCATAAGAGGGGAAGCAGATTTAACTTAAGCCGTCAGAAATACAGTTTTGTTAAACACTACAGTTATGCGTTACTGATACGTAAAGTTTACCGTTACCGCGGATTTAAAATCACCGGCCGTCGGAGTACCGTGAGGCGTATACATTCTGGCACCCATGGAAAATATTCCTGCATGGGTATCCGTCTGCACCGGGAATGAATATTCCACACCATTTGCCAGATTGACCAGCGCCTTTCCATCCAGATTAAAAAGCTGCAAACCGATATCCGTCGCACCGCCGGAGGCTTCATTGGCATATATCGCGCTCGAAAAAGCCGGGTCGGCGGTATAAGGTGAACCGGTAAAACTCACCGTGGCCTGGGAGACCTGCGGTGAGCACTGTGAAAGTTTTAGCAGCACGACCATGGTGCCGCTATTCCCGCCCGCCACGGAGAGATCCTGACGCGATATCTGGCCAAGATCCACATTCTGAGGAATATCGACCTGACAGGATGCCGCAATTATCTTTCCTGTTACCTGTATCTGGACGGTATCCGTAGAGCCATAGGCAAATAACGAGCCCGTCATTAAAATGGCGAACCAGACAAGGCCGAAAATAGACGTCCACCCAGGATTATTAATGACATTTTTCATGCAGGATAGTGACTCCGGATACTGTTTTCTGTTTCGGCAATGTGTAATTCACCACACACTGATTTTGGTTTCCCTCTCCCCAGCGCGCCAATACTGTGCCTTGTTCTGCCATGCCGGTTAAATAGACCAGCCCGCCGTCACCGACAATCCCGCTGTGGGGATCGTTAATGCCCTGACTATTATCCGGCTGGCTCACCGTTGCGCCAAAAGGCACCGGCTGATTGTTCTCTTTTAACAACGTGAGTAATACACGATTGCCCAGGCTGGTGTTATATCCCGCCTCAACCACCGCGCCGCGCGTTGGGATCACGCTCTTACTGGTCTCTTGTAATTCAACGTCATCACTTTCAAGATTTTCTGTATCCAGAGAAACGACATTTTTATGGTACGGGTTAGCGTAAGTCACGACGGCAAAGCCCTGTTTGTCGGTCTTGACGCCCGTCTGGCTGGAGACAGGCACATCCGCCGCGCCATGCGTATTCACCAGCACCACGGTATCGTTAAAGGGCTGGGAAAGGGTCACGCCCTGTTTGTGGACTAACACCCCGCCCTGAATACCGTAGTTCACGCGCTGGGAATTATTGTCATAAGAATATCCGCCATTCACCTGAGCATAGCGGCCTTTATAACCTGCGAAGGCGTTGCCATTGGTTTGATGCTCCGCATCGGAATAGCCCTCCTGGACGCTCCAGTTCAGGGAGCGGTCATCCAGCGAGGTGCCGGAGGCATTCACGTTATAGGTGGTTGGCCCACCTTTAGCACTGTTCATGCTGTAGCTGACGCTTGCCCCCGGCAGATATTTATCCAGCGGCACGCTGATATTAAACGACAGCTGCTGGTCGTTTTTATCATTAAGGCTTTGACCTTCCTGGCTGGATTGCTGGTTTAAATTATAAATATAGTTAAACCCGTAGCTGATCCCATTCCAGTTATTGTTGTAACTGAGACTCAGGGACGAGGTTCTGCTGTTATCCCAGTAGTTTTCATTAATATAACTGACCGAGACGGATCCATAGACAATATCCTGCGACAATGACAGCTCAGTACGGTTGCGTCGACGATCGCTCATCGATTCGCTATTATAAGAATCCAGGGTATCGCTCAGAGAATAATACCCTTTGGTGGAATAGCGATAACCCGCCACGGTCAGATTGGTGCCGGTATCCAAAAAGTTTTTGCTGTATCGCAGGCGCAGCGACTGGCCGTTCTGGTCTGTCAGCGTCTGCGCGCCGGTCGACGTCTCGGTGCTGCGCACTCTGGCCCAGGCCTGAGTGATATCCGTCGAGATAGCGCCGATATCGCCGAGGTTGATGCCAAGCCCCATGGAGGCCGCGGAATACCCGACATTGGCCTCCTGCAGCCCGCCATAGACCGTGAAACCATGCGGCAGGCCATATACCGCCGTCACCTGGCTAAAGTTCGCCTCTTTGCTGCCGTCGGTTCGGGTTTTGCCCCCGGTCACGCTGTACTCGAAGCTGCCTTCGCGGTGCAACACCGGCAACGACGCGTAGGGAACCACCATAGTCTGAACGCTGCCGTCGGACTCTTTGACGGTCACTTCCATATCCCCACCGCCGCCGGTCGGATACATGTCATCAATGACAAATGCCCCCGGCGCGACGTTGGTTTTATAGATACTGTGGCCGTTCTGAGAAACGGTCACTTCA
The DNA here is from genome assembly GCF_035593345.1 of Lelliottia sp. JS-SCA-14. Lineage (NCBI taxonomy): Bacteria > Pseudomonadati > Pseudomonadota > Gammaproteobacteria > Enterobacterales > Enterobacteriaceae > Lelliottia > Lelliottia sp. JS-SCA-14. The sequence continues at coordinate 3,912,783 of NZ_CP141606.1, forward strand.
GCGTTGGTGCGGGCAATACCATGGATCACCGGCGCGTAGCCCTTCAGGCTGTCCGGCGTCATGTTCTCGTCAGACGCCAGCTGCGCGCCGCGAAATGCGATGCTGTCGAAAACATCGCTCTGGGTATTGCTGTCCCCCACCGTCAGCTGGCTTTGCAGCGCCTTTATATCACGGGAAACGTAGTTGTAGACGGAGTCCCACTGGTTCTGGCCCTGATTGTCATGATTCCACGTCGAGTAATTACGAATTCGCCACGGCCCAATATTCAGCCCGGGACGAAAGTTCCCGTACTGACTATTAACGGTTTGTTGTCCGGATTGGCGTGGCATCGTCGTTGACCCGTTCAGGTTATAATTCAATAAAAAGGCATTAATGCCTTCGTCCCATTTTTCAGGCGGAATATAGTCGCGCGCGCGATTAAGTAATGCAGATTGCGGAATGCTTAAATTTAATCTCTGGACGTTAAATTTAAACTCAGCGGCAGCATCACGAATGGCAAGAAGATTGACGCACTGACTTCCTTCTATCGACAGTTCCGGATAGTTGTCGGTATTGACTCCCCAGCTTTTAAGCTGTTCAAGAGACAAGCACGGCATAAGCGCGTCGGCAGCATTAGGGTCATGACTATGATCAAATACAATCTCCAGGGAATCTACCTGTTGATTATTGACGAACACATCAACGCGATATTTCCCGGGTGCCTGTTTGCCATTTTCGAATGCCGACAAATCCGCAGTGGCTAACACGGAATCGGTCATCTCCAGCAAGGCGGGGTTAAAATATTCCCGGGACAAGGCGTATCCGCTATAAATCAGAACCAGCGGTACCATCCATGGTACGGAATGAAAAAAACGCGTGCGACTGTGGATCGTGTAGAAATTAAATCGATGATTGATGCTCATCCCCGGCCATTCCAAAGTCGTTATAAATTCTCCAGGTTAATTTCCCGTCCCCAATGCCAACAGGTAAAACAAAGCTGGCGTCAGAATTTGGGCCCACCCAGGTCGCGCTCTCCACACTTTTTCCGTTGATCTTCACGGTGGCAAAATTCATGTAATAGGGCGTGGGGTTATTCACCACCACCTTGTTACCCGCCATGTGCCAGCTCAATTTTTGCGTCTGCTGTTCGGGATAGGTTCCCGCCAGTTTCGCCGGGCGATAAATTAATTTAATCCGTGAGTTAACGGCGATCTGAATGCTGTTGCTGGCGGCGTTTTCGTTCGCGGCAGCAATACCTTTCACGTTCAGCCAGTACATGCTTTCGTGGTCTTCCGGCATCGGTAAACCCGAGCGCGCAATGCGCAGGACATTTTTATCCCCGGCATCGAGGCGGAATAAAGGCGGCGTAATAATCAGCGCATCTTTCGCGGGCGTGGCGGCGTCTGCGGGGGTGATCCAGGACTGCACCAGGTTCGCGACTTTATCTTTATTTTCGACGGACAAAGAGGTTTCTTTCTTCGTCCCGTCGAATACAACGCGCGTTCCACCCACGGTGACGCTGGCCATCGCGTGCGTGACAGAGAGTGTCGCAAGCAGTATTGCAACAGAGGTATTCACTATTTTCATTCGGGAATTCACAAAGTTGAAGGAGTGCCAGAGGACTCTGGCACTCAACGGCATTATTCGTAGCTGACGGTGTAGGTCACAGCGGAAGAAACATCCCCTTTGGTTGGGGCTGCTGCGCTGGCGACCAGGCTTGCGGTGTAATCAAGGTCTACCGCGCCACCGGTAGGCGGTAAAGTAATCGCGGTGTTGCCGTCGTTATTAATGATGGCGGTGTTTTTGGCGTCTTTAATCAAAATAGCGACGTTGGTCGCCGCGTTGGCACCCGACAGATCGTTTTTAAAATAGGTATCGTCGCCGTCAGTGGTGCCGCTGAATTTAATATAGGCTTTAGTCGGTACGCCTGTAGCTGCTACCGGGCATGAACCCAGAGAGATATTAAAGCTCTTAGGTGCGCCGGTTTGCCCTTTTGCCGCGATATCTGCAGCAGAGGTTTCGCCCAGATCCAGAGTCGCCACGCCGCCATTCACGCTAATGGTACAGGCGGAATCAATGACCTTTCCGGTAAAGGTAATTTTATTGTCAGCATGAGCAGCTAAAGAGGTTGCCAGGGATAAAGCACAGACGAATACCGCTTTATTGAATTTAGAATTCATTGAAATACGACTCCAGATATAAATTTATTTGGCTAATAATATAAATGGGAGATTTACTTCCCGCTGAAGTTACTTTACCAAAGTCTCTGAGCCATTCAGAAGCAGCATATCCTCCTATAAAAGACATGCAGTTACAAATGAGTCCATTTTTGGACAAAATATTGCTAACTTAATGAATTTAAAGCAGTAAGAAAATCATAAGACATGAGCGCCCCTGTAGTTTACACCCTTAAAAAAAAGTAAATATCACTGTTTGATATTAAATTATTTATATCGCTCTTTTCCTGGACGATAAAAGAGTTATAAAAAACAGGTTTTGATGTAATACTATGGGCACTTAATGATAATAGATAATACTAGATAAAAGAGGAGGTTTATATGCGGAATTTTACCATCAATGATTCGCTGACATTTGATCGATGCGGTGAGGTGGTGATCTTAAATAATTATTCCGAATATAAAAACTGGTATCTGTCACGCTATGACCTGAGCATGTTTGCGCCAGATGAAATCGCTGCCCTGCTTGAGGATGAACAACCCGACAGCTACCCCTGCATTCCCTACATCACCGAGAACTACGACAGCATTTGTTATTTCTGTCTGGATCTCATCAAGTTACTGAGCGTCGCAGTCCACTAAATCAGATTGTTTCACAGGAAAGAGACAAGGAAGTCAGATGTTACCAGAGGTAAAGATGGAGCGGGCGAAGGGAATCGAACAACCTCCCTTAACAGCCTTGAAAGATCTCAAAACTGGTAGTTGATGACGGAGATTGTAGAGGAAAAATCTCATGTCTATCAAGGCCCAATCTTATTTATATCCTACTGCTGACGGCGTTTGGATGTTCCAGATCTTCATTCCGGTGTACATGCGCCACATCTTCGGAGGGAAACGCCTGTACCGGAAATCTACAGGCACCAGGGATCTGACAGCAGCAAAACATTTCCGTAATCACATGCTGATCGAGTGGAAAACTCTGAAAGAACAGTATTCCCCGGATACGGAGGAAAGGCGCATACAACACGCCATCGCAGGACTGCATAAGCAAGCCACATTACGCGCCCCACTCCAAACAGTACCGACACTAACCACTATCCGCGATCAATACGCGGACAAATACAGAGACAAGCGCTCATTCTCGACGCTGGCTAAATCTGCTCGCGCCGTCGAGGTGTTTCTCGCATCGCTGGATCGGGTAGATGTTAAAATCACTGAGATCAGACGGTCACAAGTGACGATGTTCATCAACCAGCAGGGCAAGAAAGCCCCTCAAACCGTCCAGAACTGGCTAACGTGCCTGGGGAGCCTGTACGAGTATGCTCGGAGAAGTCATGACGACATAGCGCCGGATAACCCGTTTCACGGCATGAACCTCGAAGCGAGGGCGACGATTGAAAGTTATCAGCCGTTCGATCCTGACCAGATGCAAAAGCTACTGGATTCAGCAGAGCCAGAGATCAGGAACATTATCACTATGGGACTCTTTTCAGGATGCCGCCTTGATGAACTGGCAAGCCTCAAGAAGTCAGAGATCCAAACGGTGGAAGGTGTACGCTGTTTCTACATCTCGAAGTCAAAGACCAAAGCGGGGATCAGGCATGTCCCTATTCACTCCCGGCTATCTGAGATTGTCGATGACTATTTGAGTCACGCTTACGGCGAATACCTGTTTCCACAGGCTAACAGGATTAACCGGAAGGACGGCAAGAAAGGCCCCTTCTACTCTCAAGCGTTCACCAGACTACGCCGTCGTGTGCTTCCTACAGCCACAGACCGCCAATGCTTCCACAGCTTGCGCGGTATGTTCATAACCTGCTTAGACCGTGCAGGAGTACCAGAACAGCGGATCGGAGCCATAACGGGACACACAGACCAGAAATCGAAGACGGAAGCCTTCCGCACCTATTCCCAGGGCGCGAGCATGGAGGAGCTAAAAAAACATGTGGAAATCGTTAATTTTTTATGGTAATGGCTTGACTTTCAGTAAGGAAATGTGCTACCCTACACACGAAGTTCGCGAGCGAAGCGAGGGAGGTTTGTTATCCCGAAGGGATAGAGCTACCTTTGTACAATAGTATTCTTTCATGTTAGTCATGAAAGAGAGAGTATGTCTGTTCCTGTGTATCAATCACTACTCAGGTGTACTCTCTACCTCCGATCTGAATTAACCATTAGCCTACCCTGATAATAATCTGTTCTTGTTACTACCTGATGTAGCTACGTAGGTATGAGTAATCCGAAGTCATGCACTGATCCAACTATCATAAACTTAACCTTTATAATAATCCCTTCCTGTTACTCACCGATAACCACCACCAGAGATCCATCTCGATGAGATTCCAGAGTATGCTGGAGAGTCGTCTCGATGATTACCGTCTTCATTTAACCACGTCCACCAGCAGCCCCTGAACGCATTACAGCCTGTCTCCCTGACGTTCACCCATCCTTTGAGAGAAAGCAGCACACAACGCAGCAGACGAAGCGAGAGCAGCGCCCAAACTGGCACATCGTGCAGCCGTCGCCCTTCTCACTGGTGCAACATCCAGAAGATGATTCCCAGAGCCACCAGCGGCGCTACCTGACGTTGTGGAGAGTGGAAGCCCCCCGATCAAATGCCTACGCTCTAATGAGTGCTCCGGGCCGTTCTCTCTGACAGCTTCACTGTATTCCCACTATCCACTTCCGACCATGCAGATCCAGACAATACAACTCTCAAATCACATTTAAATACAAAAGTCAACAAAAACAACTTGACAAAAAGTGCTTTTTCCTGTATTATAAATCATATAGGGAAGCAATGTTGAAACGGTGCTCATTCGTCACATGGTATGAGCGTACCCCATCGGGGAATACACGCGAGATCTCGCCGCCTTTTATAGAATCTACTCCCCTAACGCTATTCCCATAGTAGCAAGCATGACCGTGCGCAACGTCGTACACTCTCCGCAGAATAAAGCCTCCAGGTTGCCGAATGTTTTTCTCCTTAGCCCAGAACCCGATCTGGGTGGTTGTGTTGGACATTTGGATCAATCCTTCCTGGGGGCTTTCCTGCATTTGAACATAAGGAAAATCATTACAGTTGAAAAGTCAGACATTAAAAACCATTGCCGAATGGCTCCCCCGCTTTGAGTTCCACGTTTACCGCGACAGGCTACGCCAGTACGGAATGCCAACCACCCCGCAGCGAGTAGCGTTTATGTATTGGGCTGAGGAAGTGATGCAACATTGCTTCACCTTCGAGGACTTCGTAAACGAGTGGAGCAATGGCAACGATCACCGCGAAATCAACAGATGGTTGCAATCCTGCTACATCGGCATGGAGTTTTACCAGGGCAAAACGTATTACGTAACGTCTTACCTCGTCGGTGGGAAGAGTCCGTTTTATTGCCCACGCTGCAACCGCATCAACATCAAACGACTATTAGAAATCAAGGAGAAACAAAAGCGTGACTAAACTACCAGCCGCATTAATGCGTGAAGTAAAAGCAGAATTTAAGGCCCAGCGCGAAAGTTACATTTCAGGATACATTGAAGCCCATCTGTCTGATGTGTTCAGCATCTCAGACTTCTACCCTGTGATCCTCACCACGCTACAGCAAGCTATCCTCGACGGGTACACCATAGCCGACTATAACCGTCAGCCGTTCTATAACGCCGGGGAACCTGCAATTCGCATTGTGTTGAACCGCAAGCAAGATGAAATCGAGGCTGACCGTACTGCCCTCACCACAGAGGCAGAAGCCCAGCTTATGGCGTCCCTGATGGCTCAAGCAGAAGAATATTACACCCAAGCCGTAGCCGAAGAGGAACGCCGCCAACATGCAGAAGCAGCCGCGCAAGCCGCAGCAGCAGCCGAGGCCCAGACGTTCGCCTGCCGTTTACGTGTCGCCCTCGTGGACACTGCGAGGTAAGGGACAGGTTATGTTCATTCACTATGCTCAGAAGAGAAACCCGGCGAAGCTCTCTCAGAAAAGCGCCAGCGCCTATCGCCAGATGATGACCGCCGAACAGGGCGGGAAAGATTTCATAACAGGCTCGCCACTGACAGATCCAGTTATTGACCACGACCACAGAACAGGGCATTGCCGCCTTATCCTGAACCGTGTAACGAATGCCATTGAAGGCGATTTCAATCGCATCTTGTCTCGCATTGCCTACCGTGAAGACTTCACACCGCTCTTGTGGGAAGTTTATTTCGGTCATCATAGCGATCTGTACGATGAGTTATACGACGCAGCGCTCGACCGCAGGAACGGCTTTCTCAAAGAAGATGACTTCGGATTTATCTTAAAACAGTTTGCGGTGTATTACGCCGTCCGCTTTGACCAACTTCACCACCTGGAGTATTACCGATGACCAAAAACCCGCAACAATCCTTAGCCTGGTTAAAGCACTATTGGAGCCACCAGCAACAGGACATGCAGAAATCAGAAATCAAGCTCGAACCACTGAACAAGCCAGAGTTATTCGACAAAGCAGTAGATAAAATCACCATTGGTCAGTTCTATCAGTGGTTACTTTCCGAAGGCTACATCTTCAAAACTAAGGATAACAAATAATGTTGAAACTCATTATTGCACGCGACGTGCTCAGCTGGATTGATGCAAATAAGGGCGAGGACAGCCGCCCAACATTCATTATTAAAACTTTACGAAATGCTATGAACGAGGGCACTGATGACAGAAAAGCAACAAATAAGACCACTGATTGACCATTTACAAGCAGAAAAGTACGGGTTTATCAGCGCTCAAGGTAAAATACTCCTCCACCACATCCCCACGAATACAAATCACTGTCTGGACATTCTCGAAAGGGAATACCATTTATCAACTGGTAGAAAGTGGCGGCGGGATTATTTAAACCTTCTTTGGGATCACATTCCATTCATCAAAGTTTGCGATTTCAACCCGGCGAAGCCATACGGTATCGATCAGAATGGAACCCTGAATACGTTCAGGCGCTGGCACAGCGACAAGACACCAGCCGCAGATCTGACTCTCTGGCTTGAGTATCTGGCGAGGCTCTTCCCTGACCAGGCAGACCGCGACACAGTGAGCGCATACATGGCGCACATGTTCCAGCACCCGGAACAGCGCCCAAGCTGGCACATCGTTATTCCGAGTGATACCGGGACAGGCAAAGGTTTTTTGTTCAATCAAATCCTCTCGCCGCTCCTGATGCACCAGACAACGCTTTACTCCAACTACGGCACCCTGACGGGCGTCCACAATGATGCGATGGCCCGTACAATCCTGATCCTGTTCGATGACCCACCGCCAGCCAGACGTAACATGGCAGATCGGTTAAAAAGCATCCAGACTGAACCGATGATCGAGATTAACAGGAAGTATGAGCAGCCTCGAAAGGTAGCCACTTACACCCGGTTTTTCACGTTCAGCAACAGTGAGAGTCCGATTGAAGTGGAGGCGAATGATCGCCGCCATTACTGCACCCATTACATACGCCACCGGGCGAATAGGGAAGAAACAGCAGAGTTTATTGCCCGTCTTGCTGATTGGCTCGCCGTGGGCGGTCTGGAAGCCGTACACGCCTGGCTAATGGCTTACCCGTTGGAATCCTTCAATCCGTATCGCCCACCTTTCAGTTTGGCACTTGAGCGCATGAAACAAGCCAGCATCACGGAAGAGCAGAACGAAGCGGAGATCTTCACCGGAGAAAATCCGGCGTTTGCATTCCAGGCATTTCATGACGCTTGCCCATCATTCCCACGACCACAGGATGCGAGTCAATGGCTACGTGATAACGGGTACATGAGCGCCAGAGTGAGCACTCGCGCAGGGCTTAAATCAGTCTGGTATCAAGCGCCGCAGGACGGCAGCAGCAAGATCCCGGAGAGTGTTCTCTCCTGGTTTGTTGATAAGTATTACCCGGCCCAGTGATCAGGGCTACAGGGCTATGGTTTTAGCCCTGTATTTTGAAATCCGCGCCGCCACTGGCCTGATCAGGGCTACAAGGCTAACAGGGCTATTTATCAAGTATTCTTAGATCTTTATCGACTTCACCGTTTTTATAACGGGGAGAGGAGACTCCCGCCAGAGTTTCCCGCAAGGCATTAGCCGCCCCATTTCCGCCGCTCGCCGTGACGTTCGTCATGGTGTAGCGATCTGCTGAACAAGTATTAAAAAGCAAATCTTTAAATCACTCATACAGCGAGTCTGTACTTGCGCCCCATCCGGGCGGCGAGGGTAGCCGCACACATTCCCGCCCAGAAAGTGCCAGCGCACAGCCAGGGCATCAAAACAAATCACTTTTATTCAGGAGGCCATGTAATGGCACGACGCAGCAAAGCTGTATACGAAGAATTTTTCCAAAATGGGCGCAAGGCACAGCGCATAGAAGAAGTTGAGCGCCAGCTTATGAACACAGACCACCAGAACCACCGTCAGCTTGAAGCGGAGGAACTCAGCACGGAAAACATGGAAGACCATTTCCCTCGTGTTATTCCAAACACGCCAATCATCGAGTGGTTGCCGGGATACTACATCCATCGCCTTGAGTGGGAAGCGTACCGCGACGGGCGCAGCGTGATAGACGCGCAAGAACCGCGCCAGACGGTTGACCCGGAGCTAATCTCGTACCAGTGGAATCACTTTGTAGTTAACTCACGCTTTCCGTGGAAGCTGGAAGATCACGCCATCGTTTACACCTTCGTTTAGCGTTTTACTTTTCGAGAGAGTCCCAGCGAACCGCAGAAACTATCCCCCAGTTGCCGTTTGCATTTGGTCGCTTCCATTTCGCAGTCTCCATCTTACGCAGGTAGTCTAAAGCCTCTTCGAAAATTAGAAACCTCTTAAGGTTATCAGCCTCGCCAACGACATAAGACCGATCCCGATTACTCGCAAGCCCCGGATTAAAACAAGTGCCGTCCTTCGCATACGGAACAATCACAATCTCTGTATTTTCAGTTTGATTAGATGCAAAGAGTTGCCATGCTTCAACCCCAAGCGCACGAGCCAATGTCTCAATAGCATCAAGCGACGCATTTGACGTCCCTCGTTCAATCCTGCTCATGTAGCTACGAGCAAACCCACAGCGATCAGCAAATGCTTCCTGGCTAAGACCAGAAGCAATGCGAAGCTGTTTAACTCTTTGTCCAAACAAGGCTCTTAGATTCTTTTGCATCTGCTAAAGATGCAAGTTTAGACCTCTAATCAGCCACGCTCTAATCGTGACATTTCGAACTAATGTTGTATGATTTGCTCCTTCCACAGAACACAAACCAGGAACATTATGAAAAAGATTCTTATGGCGGCAGTATTGATTGCGACGGCGACTAACGCTTACGCGTTGAGCCACGGGGATAGAGCCACCCTAAAAGAAGGAACATTTAACTGTAAGAAGCTGACCGATTTTTACGAGATGATCAGTAACATTCAGGACAAAGACCAGCAAGGTATGATTGGTCTCATTACTTCCGGTAAATGCCGTCTCCTAAAAGAATCGATGACAGTTGAGATTCAGAACGTAGACGAAAAGGGTTTTGTTTCCTTCATCACTCCAGGTGGTCACGGTGGCTGGGCTGTTCAACAGTTTTTTGAAGAGTAATCCCCTTCTATCTCTTAATGGCGTGAATACTCACGCCATCACACAAGCGTAGCATTTGAGTATACATTAACACTACGCAATAAAAGTGGCTTAAAGGGCGTAGCTTAAATAGTGTTTGACTACTTAAACACTACATGTGATTATACTACAACCCAAACGCTACATTAGGACTACCTGATGACCACCAGCCGAGTTTATGCCTATCTCCGCGCCTCCACCAAAGAGCAGGACGCTACACGCGCCAAAACAGCATTGGCAGAGTTCGCTACCGCTCACAATCTGGGCCACGTCACCTACTTCATTGAGAACGTGAGCGGAGCCAGCTTACAGCGCCCGGAGCTGATGCGTCTGATCGACATAGCCGCACCCGGTGACATTCTGTTAGTGGAACAAGTAGACCGCCTGAGCCGACTCAATGCTGAGGACTGGGAAACGCTGAAAACCCAAATCGGTAGTAAAGGCTTGCGAGTGGTTGCTCTCGACCTGCCTACCAGTCATGTAGTGTTAGCCGCACACGGTGAGTTTATGCAATCCATGATGAAAGCTATCAACGGTATGATGTTAGAAATGCTGGCAGCAATCGCCCGTAAAGACTACACAGACCGCCGCCGCCGTCAGGCTGAGGGTATCAGCAAGGCGAAAGCTGAGGGCGCTTACAAGGGCCGCCCAGTGAACGACAAGCTACACGAACAGATCCGCGCATTTCATGAAGCAGGTAAGACTAAGAGCGAGATCCATCGCCTCACAGGTGCAGCCCGAACCACCATTAACAAAGTGCTTGTGGCGTAAGCCACTGCCTAACAAGACTCCTTCCAGGGCTTGGTACGCCCTGCCAACCCACCACCAGCCCCCTGATATTTGGGCGGGATGGGCGTGAGAAATGGATACGTCACGAAAACGATGCTGAACAGTCCAAGTAACCGCGCAGCGGCTCTTCAACAATCAAGTAGAAAAACTACAGTTACGGCAAAACCAGTAATTATCGCTCATTTCATCACGAGCTGAAAATAGTTTCATGTGTGTTTTGATTTGTTTAACCTCATAACATTGAGGACAAAATGGAATCTGATCGCCTTCCTTCCACCACAAACCATGCTTGAAGGTATAAGTCGATTTATCTTTTAAATCATCTTCAAGTACTTTGATTTTTTGCTCTGCGTCGAACAATAGAGTCTGTATTGCCACGGTTTCGATCTTGGCATTGGCAAGTTCAACCACCAGGTTCGCCAGCTCAAGTTTTAACTTTGCCTTGTCCAGTTCATCGCTGTTATTCGCCAGTTTCTGGGTGATGCTAACCGCTTTATCAAGAATCCCTATAGCCGCCGCCGTGCTTGCTAATACTCCTGCCATACTGGCTAACCTCCTATTATCAAAATACAGACGGAATAATCGCGCTCTTTACTGGCAATGTTTGTCAAACCACTGGCGGATTTTATCGGTGTTGGTACCCTCCTCGTGTTTGGCAACAGCCCACGAAGCAAAGTTATTTTGATACTTCTCGTAAAAACCACCAACGGGGTATTCAATCCCTTTTGCTACAAAAGCCTTAACAAACTTTTGCTCTGCTACTTGTTTCTGACGGTTTGAAAAATCTACAGAATAGCGAGGCGCGTTAACAATGAAATGGCAATAAACCCCACTCAGTATGTCGGTATCATTTAACATTGGGGGAGTCTGGCAAGCCCAAACTTCTTGAATAATGGATGTGTTGCCAGCAGTCGTCTTATAGAGAGTCGCCTCCTTCCCTTTGCTCCTGCAAAAGTCTCCAACCAATGACATCACAATTTCTGCATTTTCTGCATCCCGGTATCGAGCAGTCACTAACCACCCCAGGGCCTGATCATAGCTCTCCGAGTAGGTCGGCACATCTAAGTGCTCTTGTCGCTGCGAGTACCCATTACAACCGATGCAAACAGCACAGAAAAAAAGAGATAACTCCTTAATACGCATGATCCACCGTCAATGGTTTGTTTTTCAAGCTATCTTAGCGGTCAGATTGTTCCTGGACAAGAATGAACGCACAGGTTAAATGCTGACAATTCTTTACAAATTCAAAACGCGAAGCGCAACTCAAATAACACATTGTTTTTTAACGAAATAAAATAAATTGCAACTTATTTGTTTACCCCTCAGGTAATTAGTGTATAATTATAAAGATTTTGTTGTTGCCTCACGACGCCGCAAAAGTGTATCTTTTCTTCAATCATTGGAGGAAATACCTATGCGTGTCAGTTTGCTAATAATTATCTTCTTTCTCAGCGCCTTGATTATCGTTCAATTTGCATTGAAGCCAGATACTACAGCCCTCTCATTGGCAACTTTAGTCGGTTCATTGACTGCATTCTTGAAGTTAATCGAACCCCATTTAGCACAGTAAATTTGGCATTAGAGGTTTAACTGCGAAAGAATGAAATCAGCCCTTTCCTCTATAGGCAAACAAGGCAACTCCAGCAACTTATAACCATACCGCTGGTATGTTTCGACCATAGAATGGTAAGTAAGCACAGCATCCTCGAAAGATTGCTTTCGCTCGGCATCCTGCACATAGATTTCACGCCAGGGTGGCGCGATAAACACAGTGCGATTATAACGAAACTCAGCAATGGCACTTTTCAAGTGCTTTGGGGTTGGAAGTTCAGAGAGATACAAGTAACCAGCAACATCTGGAACCCCACGGTCATAGAAACAAGGTTCTGTTAACTCTTCAACCTCATGCCACGAGCGCATTTCCCAGCAGAGCATAAGCTCCGCAAATGCAGTTTGATCAGCCCACGGCAATGCACCGCCGCCAATCCTCACCTGATCTTGTATCACTGCCCTACCCGCCTCCGTAGAACACCAATACCCTCGTTTATTGAGTTCATCAATCACGGTGCTTTTACCTGAACCAGGACCACCAGTGATGATAATACGTTGCAGTTGTTTCGAAGACATAGATTCTCCTACGAGTGATTATGAGATTTTAGACAATAGAAGCCATAAAGCCCCGTTAGTGGTAAGGAGACAAGCGGAGCGTAGCGACTTCATCAGATTGTCAAAAGGATCACACCTTATCAGGGTGCTCGTGTACCGTTAGGAGCGTGAGCGAAGCGCTGGCAGAGCCGGATCTGTAGCTACCGGAGCAATACCACTATTCACCTGTTTACGCAGCCACAAGGCCGCACATCGGGCTTAAAATGCGTATGATCAGTCTGGTGTAAGAGACAATGCCCGGACCAGGCTTTTCCTTCACGTTGTGCTATCGCGGTGTGAGGTTGGAACTGCCGCCGTCGAATAGTTATACTCTTACTTCCATAGTAACTATCCGTGACAACTAACAGTGTACCTCTTGTTGGTAGATCGTCGTTCAATGGTAGAACGATCATAGACAACTTATGTTAAGTAAGTTGTTGATAGCGAAACACATTTAAGCCAGTAGCTGGCGGTGTTTTGCAACAAGGGGAGAGATCTGGAGCGGGCGAAGGGAATCGAACCCTCGTATAGAGCTTGGGAAGCTCTCGTTCTACCATTGAACTACGCCCGCTTTGAGGTGCGTAAAGCATTATAGACCTTACGCCTGTCTGCACAAGCCTCATCGCTGCTAACCGGTGATTAATTAACCATTTAGCACTTCGTTTTGCTGCCCTGCTTCGGAAGATAACGCTGTGGATCGATTGCCGTTGCCCGGTAACGGATCTGGAAATGCAGCGCAACAGAGCTCGCCCCCGTACTCCCCATCGTCGCAATCTTCTGTCCGGCCTTCACATTTTGCCCGTTATTCACCAGCAGCGTGTCGTTATGCGCATACGCGGTGATGTAATCTTCCCCGTGCTTAATCATGATCAGGTTGCCGTAACCGCGCAGCTGATCGCCCACATAAACCACCTTCCCTGCACCCGACGCATACACCGGTGTCCCGCGCGCATTCGCGATATCAATCCCTTTATTGCCGCCCTCGGAGGTGGAATACGGGGTGATCACTTTCCCGCTGGCAGGCCACACCCAGCAGCGCTGTCCGACAGGTGGCCATGAGGATTGCGGCACGGCGTACGACGGCGTCACTTTGGCCGTTTTGCCTTTGGATGAGGATTTTTTGCCTGACGAGCTGCTGCCGTTAACCTTGAGCTTTTGCCCGATCTCAATGGTGTACGGCGGCGAGATGCCGTTCATGCTGGCCAGATCGCGCACGCTGGTGCCGGTCATGCGGGAAATTTTGGAGAGCGTATCCCCGCGCTGAACGGTATAGACCGAGCCGCTGTAGCTTCCGTCAGAGCCTGATTTACTGCCCGAGCACCCTGCCAACATTAACGTCAGCATCAGGCAGATCAGGGCAATCAGGGGATTTCTTGTCAGGCTTCCTGCAAACAAAGCGGCTCCTCGGTCAGCGTAAATGGCGTCCTATGATAGCAGCCTGAATTCTGTTGCCAATCTTTGCTGCAAGATGCTTTCCGCCACCGGGAGCCAACCCGTCCGTGAAAGAGTGCGATATAATGTCAGCATCCCGTCGTTCGGGTACTGGAGTCGGAATGAGCATACAAGAACACGTCATTTTGGTTAATGACCAGGGAGAGGTCATCGGCACGCAGGAAAAGTACGCCGCCCATACATCGCACACCCCACTGCATCTGGCGTTCTCAACATGGTTGTTTAACGACCAGGGAGAATGCCTCGTCACCCGCCGCGCACTGAGCAAAAAAGCCTGGCCCGGCGTCTGGACGAACTCCGTCTGTGGGCACCCACAAACCGGCGAAAGTACCGAGCACGCGCTGATTCGCCGCTGCCGCTACGAAATTGGTGCCGAAATCGCCCACCTGACGCCCGTCGCAGTCGATTTCCGCTACTGTGAAACCGACCCTTCCGGGATCGTCGAAAACGAAATCTGCCCGGTGTTTGCGGCAAAGCTCGTCGGCACGATCACGCTCAACCCTGATGAAGTGATGGCGGTGCAGTGGGTTGAACTGGAATCCCTGCTGTGCGCAATCAACGCAACGCCCTGGGCGTTCAGCCCGTGGATGGTGTCGCAGGTGGCTATCGCCCAAGAGAAGCTCAGGCAGTTCGCCGCCGACTTGCAGCCATAAAAAAAGCCCCGACGCGATAAACGTCGGGGCTTTTTGCCACTCAGTGACTTATTTAACCGGACGCATCGCCGGGAACAGGATCACGTCGCGGATGGTGTGGCTGTTGGTGAACAGCATCACCATACGGTCAATACCAATGCCCAGACCTGCGGTCGGTGGCAGGCCGTGCTCCAGCGCGGTGACGTAGTCTTCGTCGAAGAACATCGCTTCGTCGTCGCCCGCTTCTTTCGCGTTAACCTGATCCTGGAAGCGCTGCGCCTGATCCTGCGCATCGTTCAGCTCGCTAAAGCCGTTACCGATTTCGCGACCACCGATGAAGAATTCAAAGCGGTCGGTGATTTCCGGGTTTTCGTCGTTACGACGCGCCAGCGGAGACACTTCTGCCGGGTATTCGGTGATGAAGGTTGGCTGAATCAGGTGCGCTTCGGCCACTTCTTCGAAGATCTCGGTCACGATGCGGCCCAGACCCCAGCTCTTCTCAACTTTGATGCCGATGCTGGTCGCGATGGCTTTCGCCGAGTCGAAGTTATCCAGGTCAGCCATGTTGGTCTCTGGACGATACTTCTTGATCGCTTCGCGCATGGTCAGTTTGACGAATGGCTTACCAAAGTCGAACACCTCTTCGCCGTAAGGCACTTCAGTGGTGCCGAGAATATCCTGCGCCAGGGTGCGGAACAGAGACTCGGTCAGTTCGATCAGGTCTTTGTAATCTGCATACGCCATATAGAGTTCCATCATGGTGAACTCTGGGTTATGACGTACGGAGATGCCTTCGTTACGGAAGTTACGGTTGATTTCGAACACGCGTTCAAAACCGCCAACCACCAGACGTTTCAGGTACAGTTCCGGCGCGATACGCAGGTACATGTCCAGATCCAGCGCGTTGTGATGGGTGATGAACGGACGGGCAGACGCGCCGCCTGGGATCACCTGCATCATTGGCGTTTCGACTTCCATAAAATCACGGCCAACCATGAACTGACGGATACCCGCCATAATCTGGGAACGGATTTTGAAGGTTTTGCGGGATTCATCGTTAGAGATGAGATCCAGGTAGCGCTGACGATAGCGCGCTTCCTGATCCTGCAGGCCGTGGAATTTATCCGGCAGCGGACGCAGTGCTTTCGTCAGCAGACGCAGTTCGGTGCAGTGGATGGACAGCTCGCCGGTCTTGGTCTTGAACAGCTTGCCTTTCGCGCCCAGGATATCGCCCAGGTCCCACTTCTTGAACTGCTCGTTGTAGATGCCTTCTGGCAGATCGTCACGGGAAACGTACAGCTGAATACGGCCACCGACGTCCTGTAACGTCACGAAAGACGCTTTACCCATCACGCGACGGGTCATCATGCGGCCTGCAACGGACACTTCAACGTTCAGCGCTTCCAGCTCTTCGTTTTCTTTCGCGTCGAAGTCAGCGTGCAGCTGGTCTGAGGTATGATCGCGACGGAAATCGTTCGGGAATGGGATACCCTGCTCACGCAGTGCAGCCAGCTTTTCGCGACGGGTTTTCAGTTCGTTATTAAGATCGACTACCGCGTCAGTGCCCTGTGCTTGTTGTTCAGACATGTTGGTTCCTCATAACCCTGCTTTCAAACTTGCTTCGATAAATTGGTCCAGGCTGCCGTCCAGCACCGCCTGCGTGTTACGGGTTTCAACCCCGGTACGCAAGTCTTTGATACGGGAGTCATCAAGGACGTAAGAACGAATCTGGCTGCCCCAGCCGATGTCAGATTTGTTATCTTCCATCACCTGTTTCTCAGCATTCTTCTTCTGCATTTCCAGTTCATAAAGCTTCGCTTTCATCTGCTTCATGGCCTGGTCTTTGTTCTTATGCTGCGAACGGTCGTTCTGGCACTGCGTCACCGTGTTGGTCGGGAGGTGGGTAATACGCACTGCCGATTCCGTACGGTTAACGTGCTGACCACCCGCACCGGATGCGCGGTAAACGTCGATACGCAGGTCCGCCGGATTGATTTCGATATCGATATCTTCATCCACTTCCGGATAGACAAACGCAGAGCTAAAAGAGGTGTGACGACGGCCGCCGGAATCGAACGGGCTCTTACGCACCAGGCGGTGAACGCCCGTTTCGGTACGCAGCCAGCCGTAGGCGTAATCACCAATGATCTTGATGGTGATGGATTTAAGACCCGCCACTTCACCTTCAGACTCTTCAATGATTTCGGTTTTGAAGCCGCGCGCTTCTGCCCAACGCAGATACATACGCGCCAGCATGCTCGCCCAGTCCTGTGCTTCTGTCCCGCCAGAACCGGCCTGGATATCGAGATAGCAGTCAGCGCTGTCGTACTCGCCAGAGAACATACGGCGGAATTCGAGCTGCGCCAGTTTCTCTTCCAGCACGTCGAGTTCAGCGATGGTTTCGTTAAAGGTCTCTTCGTCGTCGGCTTCGACGGCGAGTTCCAGCAGACCGGAAACATCTTCCAGCCCCTGTGTCATTTGATCCAGCGTTTCAACGATGGCTTCGAGGGAGGAACGCTCTTTACCCAGCGCCTGTGCGCGTTCAGGTTGGTTCCAGACGTCGGGCTGTTCCAGCTCGGCGTTTACTTCTTCAAGACGCTCTTTCTTGGCATCGTAGTCAAAGATACCCCCGAAGAACGCTAGAACGTTCCGTGAGGTCTTGAATGCGGTTTTTTACCGGATTAATTTCAAACATGGTCTGTTTTCTTTATTGGACTAGTCAAAATGCGGTGATAAGAGCGGGATTGTACCGAATCCACGCTCTTTTTTATAGAGAATAGTGCCGCTAAATTGGCCAGATATGATCGATGATAATCTGCAAACTGCGATTACCGCGAAACTCGTTAATATCGAGTTTGTAAGCCAGTTCGACTTCGCGCACGCCGTTATCGGGCCAGACGGCGGTATCGACGTTAAAGGCGATGCCATCCAGCAGCGGGCCACCGTTCACCGGCTCGACCATCACTTTGAGATGACGCTCGCCCACCAGACGCTGTTGCAGCAGGCGAAAACGCCCGTCAAACAGTGGCTCCGGGAACATCTGCCCCCACGGACCGGCGTCGCGCAGCATCTGCGCCACTTCCATGGTCATCTCCGCGCCGGACAGCGCACCGTCAGAGACCACTTCGCCCTGCAGCAAGGCCGGGTCCAGCCAGTCGGTGACCAACTCGCCGAAGAGCCGCTGGAACTCGTCGAACTTCGCCTCTTCCAGGGATAACCCCGCCGCCATCGCGTGGCCGCCGAATTTGATCATCAGCCCAGGATGAAGCGTGTCCAGACGCTCCAGCGCATCGCGCATGTGCAGCCCCTGAATGGAACGGCCCGAGCCTTTCAGCGTGCCGTCGCCCGCAGGCGCAAAGGCGATCACCGGACGGTGGAAACGCTCTTTGATGCGCGAGGCCAGAATTCCGACCACGCCCTGGTGCCACTCCGGGTGGTACATCGCGAGTCCACCGGGCAGCGTGTCGGTGCTACGCTCGAGTTTTTCGCACAGGGTCAGGGCTTCGGCCTGCATCCCCTGCTCGATCTCTTTGCGCGTCTGGTTCAGCGCGTCGAGTTCATTGGCCAGAACGCGGGCTTCGCCGATGTTGTCGCAGAGCAGCAGCGCCACGCCAACGGACATATCATCCAGTCGCCCTGCCGCATTCAGACGCGGCCCGAGGGCAAACCCGAGATCGCTTGCCGCCAGCTTCAGCGGATCGCGATTGGAAATTTCGAGCAGGGCTTTAATCCCCGGACGACATTTCCCCGCCCGGATGCGGCCCAGCCCCTGCCAGGTCAGAATACGGTTGTTGGTATCGAGCGGCACCACGTCCGCCACCGTACCGAGGGCAACTAAATCGAGATACTCGGCCAGATTTGGGATCGCAATGCCGCGCGCCTCAAACCAGCCTTTATCCCGCAGCAATGCACGCAGGGCCAGCATCAGGTAAAACGCCACGCCCACGCCCGCCAGCGATTTCGACGGGAAGTCGCAGTCGCGCAGGTTCGGGTTAATGATGGCTTCGGCTGCCGGGAGGGTTTCACCCGGCAGGTGGTGATCGGTGACCACGACCGGGATCCCCAGATCGTGCGCGCGATCGACGCCGGCATGGGAGGAGATCCCGTTATCGACGGTCAGGATCATTTGCGCCCCGCGAGCGTGAGCCTGATCGACCACTTCCGGGCTGAGGCCGTAACCGTCTTCAAAACGGTTCGGCACCAGATAAGTGACGTTATCGCAGCCCAGCGCGCGCAGGCTGAGGACGCTCAGGGCGGTGCTGGTCGCGCCATCGGCATCGAAATCGCCGACGACGACAATCCGCGTCCCTTCGCGCAGGGCGTCATAAAGGATCTCTGTCGCTTTTTCGATGCCGCTGAGCTGCTGCCAGGGCAGCATCCCTTTGACACTGCGCTCCAGTTCCGTGGCCGCGCGAACGCCGCGCCCGGCGTATAAACGGCGCAGGAGCGGTGAGAGATCGGCGGGTAACTCAATACTTTCATCCACCTCACGGCGGCGCAATTTTGTTTGGGCTTTCACGCGAATTATTTACCGCCAGTCTGTTTCTGGTGCGCGTCGAGGAACTCTTTCATCTCTTTCGGCCCCTGGTAGCCCGGCACGACGTAGCCGTTGCTCAGCACGATGGCCGGGGTCCCGGTCACACCAAACTGCACGCCCAGCGCGTAGTGGTTAGCGATGTCGATATCACAGGAGGCTGGAGTGACGCCCTTGCCGTTCATCGCGTCATCAAAGGCTTTATTGCGGTCTTTGGCACACCAGATGGCTTTCATGTCCTGCTCTGGCTGGCTCTGCACGCCTGCGCGCGGGAACGCCAGATAACGCACGGTGATGCCGAGCGCGTTGTAGTCTTTCATCTCTTCATGCAGCTTGTGGCAGTAGCCGCAGGTGATATCGGTGAACACGGTAATCACGTGTTTTTCCTGCGCGGCTTTGTAGACGATCATCTCTTTTTCCAGCGCGTTCAGATTTTTCATCAGCAGCTGGTTGGTGACGTTCACCGGCTGCGCGCCGCTGACGTCGTACAGTGGACCCTGGATGAAGTGCTTGCCGTCTTCGGTCACGTACAGCACGCCGCTGCTGGTCAGCACGGTTTTCATTCCGGCCACCGGCGCAGGCTGGATTTCGCTGCTGGTCACGCCGAGTTTCGCCAGCGACTGTTTGATCGCTGCGTCATCAGCATGGGCAAAACCGGTAAAAGAGGCGGCCAGCAGGGAGAACAGCACTAAAGATTTTTTCATTTTCAATCCTATCACTATGGGTCGGCACTCACGCTCGTGGGTGGTGCTGTTGGTGTAGCTGCCGCAGGCGTTCTGTTGCTACATGGGTGTAGATCTGCGTCGTGGAAAGATCGCTGTGCCCAAGCAGCATCTGCACCACGCGTAAATCCGCGCCATGGTTTAGCAAATGCGTCGCGAAGGCGTGACGCAGAACGTGCGGCGAAAGTTTTTCACTGTCGATGCCCGCCAGTGTGGCGTAATGTTTAATGCGATGCCAGAAGGTTTGACGCGTCATCTGCTGCGCGCGCTGGCTCGGGAACAGCACATCAATCGACACGCCGTTCAGCAGCCACGGACGCCCGTGCTCCAGGTAGTTTTCCACCCAGTAGACCGCCTCTTCGCCAAGCGGCACCAGCCGCTCTTTGTTCCCTTTACCAATTACCCGCACCACGCCCTGGCGCAGGCTGATGTCGCTCATCGTTAAACCGACCAGCTCCGACACGCGCAGCCCGGTGGCATACAACACCTCAAGCATGGCTTTATCGCGTAACTCCAGCGGCAGGTCAACCGCCGGGGACTGCAACAGGCGATCGACCTGCGCTTCGCTAAGATCTTTCGGCAAACGCTGCGGCAGCTTGGGCGACGCCAGCAGCGCGCTCGGGTCGTCGGCTCGCAGCTTCTCGCGATACATATGCTGGAACAGCCGCCGCATCGCACTCAACAACCGCGCGGAACTGGTGGCTTTGTAGCCGCCGTCCATGCGTTCAGCCAGCAGCGCCTGCAGATCGTCGCTTTGTGCCTGCTCAAGAGACAAGTTGCGATGCGCCAGCCACTCCACCAGCATGGTCAAATCGCGGCGATAAGCGCTGAGCGTATTCTCCGCCAGATTCTTTTCCAGCCAGAGCGCATCGAGAAATTGTTCGATGAGGGCGAGATCCTTTTCCACGTCTGCTCCTGTGATTCTGCCATCGGCCATTATGACGTAATGGTACAGGTTTCTGGTACACTACGCCTAAAGTCAAAGCAAGTATTGAGAAGTTTACGCGATGAATATTGGTCTGTTTTATGGTTCCAGCACCTGCTACACCGAGATGGCCGCGGAGAAAATTCGCGACATTATTGGCCCGGAACTGGTGACTCTGCACAATCTGAAAGACGACGCGCCCACCGAGATGGAGCAGTACGACGTTCTGATTCTTGGCATTCCGACCTGGGATTTTGGTGAATTACAGGAAGACTGGGAAGCCATCTGGGATCAGCTCGACTCGCTTAATCTTGAGGGCAAAATCATTGCGCTGTACGGCATGGGCGACCAGCTGGGCTATGGCGAATGGTTCCTCGACGCGCTCGGTATGCTGCACGATAAACTCTCCCCAAAAGGCGTTACCTTTATTGGCTACTGGCCGACGGAAGGCTACGAGTTTACAAGCCAAAAACCGATCATCGCAGATGGCCAGCTGTTTGTCGGACTGGCGCTGGATGAAACCAACCAGTACGACTTAAGCGATGAGCGTCTGCAAAACTGGTGCGAGCAAATTCTGGGCGAAATGGCCGAGAAGTTTAGCTAGTTCCCTGGCATTACGGCGTCGGCTGCTGCTGCAAAACCATCCGACGCAAATCTCGCCATTCGCTGGCATCCATACTGTCGGCTGACAGCCACAGATGCTGGCATCGCGCCCCTTCCTCTTTGCGCAGACGGAACATCATCCCGGAGTTCAACATCCAGGGCGTGCCGACGATCTCCCACTCTTTGCCCTGCCAGCGCAGGCGCGAATCCATCAGCAGTTTGATCTCACCCTGACGGGAATTGATACGCCGCTGGCTGCGGACGCTATCGAACACCACCAGCGACAATAACAGCATCCAGAGCGGAGTATAGCTGAGCGGCCACGGCATCAGCAGAATAAAGGCTGCGACAACGCCGTGGAGCAAAAGGGACATCCACTGTGAGCGCCAGGAGACGCGCAGATCAGATTGCCACAGGACCACGTTCCCGATTCCGTGTTTGAATTAATTGCACCATCCGCTGCAACTCGGTGTCGGCGGGTTTGCCATGATTCATCAGCCAGTTGAATAAATCAGGATCGTCACTCTCCAGCAGGCGGATAAACAGGCGTTTATCATCATCGCTTAAGCTGTCGTACTCATACTCGAAGAAGGGCATGACGGAAATATCAAGTTCACGCATGCCGCGACGGCACGCCCAGTGAATACGGGCCTTGTTGTTAATGTCCATGTCGATTTCCTGCTTAACGTTTCTTCTACCTCTAAGAGGGACGATTTCTAGTGTAACGTGTTTTTTGCTGTTTCATTACTGGAATATCGCTAACTGGAAGCACGCTTCCAGAAAAAACCCTGCAATGTAAGCGGATTACTCTGTTCTGCGTGGCGCTACGCAGAACGGCGATAAGGCACAATTGGGCTGCTGAAAGCGCTTGCAATGACTACAGTCTCTTTTACCATTAGGCATTACCGAAGCGTTATGCAATTCAGGACATCATTATGGCTTTTACTCCATTTCCTCCTCGCCAGCCCGTCGCCTCCGCGCGTCTGCCGCTGACGCTGATCTCTCTTGATGACTGGGCGCTGGCGACCCTCACCGGCGCGGATGCCGAGAAGTATCTGCAGGGCCAGGTGACCGCCGACGTGGGCCAGATGACTGAGCACCAGCATCTGCTGGCGGCGCATTGCGATCCTAAAGGGAAGATGTGGAGCAATCTGCGTCTGTTCCGCCGTCAGGACGGGTTCGCCCTGATTGAACGCCGCAGCCTGCGCGACGCTCAGTTGACTGAACTGAAGAAGTACGCCGTATTTTCTAAGGTCACTATCGCCGCGGATGACGAACACGTTCTGCTGGGTGTAGCCGGTTTCCAGGCGCGAGCCGCGCTGAACAATCTGTTCAGCGAACTGCCGGATGCCGAGAAACAGCTGGTCAGCGAAGGCGCGACCTCGATTCTGTGGTTTGAACATCCTGCCGAGCGTTTCCTGCTGGTGACCGATGCGGCGACCGCTGAACGCGTGACCGAAGCCCTGCGCGGCGAAGCGCAGTTGAACAACAGTCAGCAGTGGTTGGCTCTCAACATTGAAGCCGGATTAGCGGTTATCGATGCGGCCAACAGCGCGCAGTTTATCCCGCAGGCGACAAACCTGCAGGCGCTGGGCGGCATCAGCTTTAAGAAAGGCTGCTACACCGGTCAGGAGATGGTGGCGCGGGCGAAATTCCGTGGGGCCAACAAACGCGCCCTGTGGTATCTGGCAGGCCATGCCAGCCGCGTACCGGAAGCCGGTGAAGATCTCGAACTGAAGATGGGCGACAACTGGCGTCGTACCGGCACCGTTTTAGCTGCCGTTCAGCTGGACGACGGTCGTCTGCTGGTGCAGGTAGTGATGAACAACGATATGGAGCCGGACAGCGTGTTCCGCGTGCGTGACGATGCCAGCACGTTGAGCATTGAGCCGTTGCCGTATTCGTTAGAAGAGTAGTTTTAGTCGGTGGGAATCGCCGGGTGGCGGAAGGTAAAAGCAAAACGGTAACCCTTGGGTTACCGTTTTTAGTTTTTGCGCCCTCTCCCCGTGGGAGAGGGTTGGGGTGAGGGCATCAGGCCGCACCCGCTATCAAACCTGCCCAACATACAAATAAATCGCCAGGAAATGACACACACTGCCGCCTAACACAAAGCCGTGCCAGATGGCATGGTTATACGGAATGCGTTTGCAGACGTAAAAAATCACGCCAAGGGAATAGACAATCCCGCCTACCGCCAGCAGCGTCACTCCGCCCGCCGCCAGTTTCACCGCCAGCTGATAGACCACAATCAGCGACAACCAGCCCATCGTCAGATAGGTCACCAGCGACAGCACCTTAAAGCGATGCGCGATGGTGAGCTTGAACAAGATCCCGAGCAGCGCCAGGCTCCAGATGACAATCATCAGCCCGCGCGACAGCGGTGAGTTTAATCCCACCAGTAAAAACGGGGTGTAAGTCCCGGCAATCAGCAGATAGATAGCGCAGTGGTCGAATTTCTTCAGCCATCGTTTTGCCCGCTGATGCGGAATGGCGTGGTACAGGGTGGAGGCGAGGAACAGCAGGATCATACTCCCGCCGTACAAGCTGTAACTGGTAATCGCCATCGCATTCGCGTTGGTGTCTATCGCCTGAACCAGCAGCAACACCAGGCCCACGATGCCAAAAACAAGGCCGATACCGTGGCTGATACTGTTGGCTACTTCCTCGGCCAGTGAATATCCCTGCGCAGTAAATGGTTTGCTAACCATAGGAGGACTCCGGGAGAACGTAAGATCATGATGTATCACCTGACTATGCTAACTGAGAATGATTCCAGTGAACACCTGTTAGCTAAAATAAATCTCACTTCAGGATTAGTCCTTATAAATCATAATTTTGAATTCAATTTTCAACTAACAGATGTTAGTCCGAACTAAGGCATTTAAAATCAATCACATAAAATTGCGACTGATTCGGGTAGATCTCCGCAATCACCTCTTTGAGCGCTGCAAGGGTCATATTCTCCTGCTGGGCGTGCTTTTCCGTCAGGGTGTCCAGAGTCACCGTCGAGGTTCCCACCACTTCGATGGTGCAAAAATACGCATCGTCCTCAAAGCGCCCGACGCGCAAAATATCGCCGGTTTTAAAATGCGCTTCGGATTCATCACGGATGGTAATGGTTTTACGCCCGGCCAGAATGTCATCCTGAAAGCGCTGAAAAAAAGTGATGTCGTTAGGCTGCATGTTATTATTCCCTGTAGATGAAGTCTGATGAGTGAGTTTAGCCCCTGTGAGCATGTTCTCCCATTCCGCCATTGCCAGTCTCAACAATCTCGAGATGATGGTCTACAACTATGTCATTAAAAACCGTGACAAAGTGACCTACATGACTATCCGTGAACTGGCGGATGCGGCGGGCGTGTCCACCACCACGGTGCTGCGCTTTTGCCGTAAGCTTAACTGCGATGGCTATTCCGAATTCCGGGTGCGCTTTAAATTATATCTGGAACAAAACGAACCCCAGCAGGCGAATTTCGGCACCAGTGAAATTATTAGCTTTTTCAAAAGCGTCAACAATGAAGAGTTTGATACGTTATTAGAGCAGGCGGTTGATATTATATTATCGTCTGAGCGTATTATTTTTGTCGGTGCTGGCACTTCCGGATCGCTGGCAAAATATGGTGCGCGATTTTTCTCAAATATCGGGAAATTTAGTAACCATATCGACGACCCTTATTTCCCGGTGACCAACGATATGGCGAAAAATGCACTGGCGATCGTGCTCTCCGTTTCGGGTGAGACGGAAGAGATCCTGCGCTTCGCCAGCCAGTTCAGCCTGCATCACTGCAAGGTGCTCTCTATCACCAGCCACGAGCACTCCCGCCTGGCGAAACTGGCGGACTTTAATCTCTCCTGGCATGTCCCACAAACCCGTATTGCGGGTGTTTACGATATTACGACACAGATTCCGGTTATTTATATTCTCGAATCCATCGGCCGGAAACTGGCGAAGAAACTGGCGGAATAAAACGCCCTGTTTTTTTGATGTAACATATTACATTACCAGCTAATTGTTATATCGTGACATTTAATTCTGCTTTGCTAGACTCGAAAACAATAGATCCTAAGACGAGATTAGCAAACATGAAAAAACTCACCTTACCGAAAGATTTTTTATGGGGCGGCGCGGTGGCGGCGCACCAGGTTGAAGGCGGCTGGAATAAAGGCGGCAAAGGCCCAAGCATTTGTGACGTCCTGACCGGCGGCGCGCACGGCGTTCCGCGTGAAATCACCCAGGAAGTGGTGCCGGGCAAATACTATCCCAACCACGAAGCCATCGACTTCCACGGCCATTACAAAGAAGACATCAAGCTGTTCGCCGAGATGGGCTTCAAATGTTTCCGCACCTCCATCGCCTGGACGCGCATCTTCCCGAAAGGCGACGAAACTCAGCCGAATGAAGAAGGGCTGAAATTCTACGACGACATGTTCGATGAGCTGCTGAAGTACAACATCGAGCCGGTGATCACCCTCTCCCATTTCGAAATGCCGCTGCACCTGGTGCAGGAGTACGGCGGCTGGACCAACCGTAAAGTGGTGGATTTCTTCGTCCGTTTCTCTGAAGTGGTTTTCGAGCGTTACAAGAGCAAGGTCAAATACTGGATGACCTTCAACGAAATCAACAACCAGCGTAACTGGCGCGCGCCACTGTTCGGGTATTGCTGCTCCGGCGTGGTCTATACCGAGCATGAAAATCCGGAAGAGACCATGTACCAGGTGCTGCATCACCAGTTCGTTGCCAGCGCCCTGGCGGTGAAAGCCGCGCGTCGCATCAACCCGGAAATGAAAGTCGGCTGCATGCTGGCGATGGTCGCGCTCTATCCGTTCTCCTGTAAGCCAGAAGACGTGATGTTTGCCCAGGAATCCATGCGTGAGCGTTATGTCTTTACCGATGTTCAGCTGCGCGGCTACTACCCAAGCTACGTCCTGAACGAGTGGGAACGCCGTGGCTTTACTATCAACATGGAAGCGGGCGACGAGCAGATCCTGCGTGAAGGCACCTGCGATTATCTCGGTTTCAGCTACTACATGACCAACGCCGTCAAAGCTGAAGGCGGCACCGGTGACGCGATTTCTGGCTTTGAAGGCAGCGTGCCGAACCCGCACGTCAAAGCTTCCGACTGGGGCTGGCAGATTGACCCGGTTGGCCTGCGCTATGCCCTGTGCGAACTGTATGAGCGCTATCAGAAGCCGCTGTTTATCGTGGAAAACGGCTTCGGCGCTTACGATAAAGTCGAAGAAGACGGCAGCATTAACGACGACTACCGTATCGATTATCTGCGTGCCCACGTGGAAGAGATGATGAAAGCGGTCACCTATGATGGTGTGGATCTGATGGGATACACCCCGTGGGGCTGCATCGACTGCGTCTCGTTCACCACCGGCCAGTACAGCAAACGCTACGGCTTTATCTATGTGAACAAGCACGACGACGGTACGGGCGATATGTCCCGCTCCCGCAAGAAGAGCTTTGAGTGGTACAAAGAAGTGATCGCCAGCAACGGCGAGAACATTTAAACATCATGCCGGGCGGCGCTTCGCTTGCACCGGCCTTCAGTTTCGTAGGCCCGGTAAGCGCAGCGCCACCGGGCATTAACACTATTTCCCGCCCGCCAATTCAAGAAAACTGCCCGTCACATACGACGCTTTCTCACTTAGCAACCAGACGATCGCCTGCGCGACCTCTTCCGGCTGTCCGCCGCGCTGCATCGGCAACATCGATTTCACCCGGTCCACTCGCCCTGGCTCACCGCCGGAGGCATGGATATCGGTGTAAATCAGCCCAGGACGCACGCCGTTGACCCGAATGCCACATGCCGCGACTTCCAGCGCCAGGCCGGTCGTGAGTGAATCCACCGCCCCTTTCGATGCCGCATAATCAACGTATTCCCCCGGCGCGCCCAGACGTGATGCCGCCGACGAGACGTTCACAATCGCCCCGCCCTTGCCGTTGTGTTTGAAGGACATACGTTTTACCGCCTCGCGACAGCAGAGGAAATAGCCTGTGACGTTGGTGGCCAGCACGCGGTTGATACGCTCGGCGGAGAGATTCTCAATCGTGCTCTGTTCAAACAAAATCCCGGCGTTGTTAACCAGTGCCGTCAGCGACTCGCCTTCGCGGTCGATGCTGTCAAACATCGCCAGCACCTGAGATTCTTCGCTGATGTCGGCGCGCACGGCGAAGGCTTTGCCGCCCGCCTCGGCGATCTGATTGATCACATCCGTTGCGGCCTTGATGTTGTGGTGATAGTTCACCGCCACCGTATAACCTTCACGCGCCAGCTGCAGCGCCGTCGCTTTGCCAATGCCCCGGCTGGCGCCGGTGACCAGTGCGATTGCCATTTCCTTTCTCCCAATAAAAAGGCCGGGTAGCGGCTACGCCTCACCCGGCCTACAGTTCAGAGCTTAAGTATTACTGATAATCGCTCATTGGCACGCAAGAACAGAACAAATTACGGTCGCCGTAAACGTCATCGAGACGCTTCACGGTCGGCCAGTACTTGTTCGCCACACCAGCCGGGAAGACCGCCAGCTCGCGGGTATAGCCGTGATTCCACTCCGCCACCAGCTCGTTCTGGGTGTGCGGCGCGTTCACCAGCGGGTTATCTTCCAGCGGCCATTCGCCCTGTTTAACGCGGTCAATTTCACCGCGGATCGCCAGCATCGCATCGATAAAGCGGTCCAGCTCGACTTTGCTTTCCGATTCGGTCGGCTCCACCATCAGCGTACCCGCCACCGGGAAGGACATGGTTGGCGCGTGGAAACCATAGTCGATCAGGCGTTTGGCGATATCCAGCTCGCTGATGCCGGTTTCGTCTTTCAGCGGACGAATATCGAGAATACATTCGTGCGCCACGCGGCCATCACGGCCGGTGTAGAGCACCGGATAGGCGTTTTTGAGGCGTGTCGCGATGTAGTTCGCATTGAGGATCGCCACCTGGCTCGCCTGTTTCAGCCCTTCAGCGCCCATCATGCGGATGTACATCCAGCTGATTGGCAGAATAGAGGCGCTGCCGAACGGTGCCGCAGACACTGCGCCCTGACGGGTCAGCATGCCTTCGATCTGCACCACGCTGTGGCCCGGAACAAACGGAGCCAGATGCGCTTTCACACCGATTGGGCCCATACCCGGGCCGCCACCGCCGTGCGGAATGCAGAAGGTTTTGTGAAGGTTCAGGTGCGAGACGTCCGCGCCGATAAAGCCCGGAGAGGTAATGCCCACCTGGGCGTTCATGTTCGCGCCGTCGAGATAAACCTGACCGCCGAACTGATGCACCACTTCGCACACTTCGCGGATCGTCTCTTCATAGACGCCGTGAGTGGACGGATAGGTCACCATGATGCAGGAGAGTTTTTCGCCCGCCTGCTCGGCTTTCGCACGCAGATCGGCGAGGTCAATGTTACCGTTCTTATCGCAGGCCACGACCACCACTTCCATCCCCGCCATCTGCGCAGACGCCGGGTTGGTGCCGTGGGCAGAGCTTGGGATCAGGCAGATATCGCGATGCCCTTCGTTGCGGCTTTCGTGATAGTGACGAATCGCCAGCAGGCCCGCATATTCCCCCTGCGCGCCAGAGTTCGGCTGCATGCAGAGCGCGTCGTAACCGGTCAGTTTCACCAGCCAGTCGGAGAGCTGACCGATCATCTGATGGTAACCTTCCGCCTGATCTGCCGGGCAGAACGGGTGAAGTTCAGAGAATTCAGGCCAGGTAATCGGGATCATTTCCGCGGCAGCGTTGAGCTTCATGGTGCAGGAGCCGAGCGGGATCATCGCCTGGTTCAGCGCCAGATCTTTGCGCTCCAGAGAGTGCATGTAACGCATCATCTCGGTTTCGCTGTGATAGCGGTTAAACACCGGATGGGTCAGGATCGCGTCGTCGCGCAGCATGCTTTCCTGAATGGAGCGGCTATCGTGCGCCACATCTTTATCCAGGGCATCCACGTCCAGACCGTGGGCATCGCCCAGCAGAACGGTGAACAGCGCCTGAATATCTTCGCGGGACGTGGTTTCGTTCAGGGTGATGCCAACCGCGTTCAGGATATCGCTGCGCAGGTTAATTTCAGCGGCTTCGGCGCGCGCCAGCACGCCCGCTTTATCGGCCACTTCCACACACAGGGTGTCGAAGTAGTGGGCATGACGCAGCTTCAGCCCTTTCTGCTGCAAGCCCGCCGCCAGAATATCGGCAAAGCGGTGAATGCGGGAGGCGATACGTTTCAGGCCGACCGGGCCGTGGAACACGGCGTAGAGGCTGGCGATGTTGGCCAGCAGCACCTGAGAAGTACAGATGTTGGAGTTCGCTTTCTCGCGGCGGATATGCTGCTCGCGAGTCTGCATCGCCATGCGCAGCGCAGTGTTACCGGCGGCGTCTTTCGACACGCCGATAATACGGCCAGGCATGGAGCGTTTGAATTCGTCTTTCGCCGCGAAGAAGGCCGCGTGCGGGCCGCCGTAGCCCATCGGTACGCCAAAGCGTTGTGCAGAGCCGAAGACAATGTCTGCGCCCTGTTTGCCTGGAGCGGTGAGCAGTACCAGCGCCATAAAATCAGCGGCGACGCTGACCACAATTTTGCGGGATTTCAGCTCAGCGATCAGGCTGGTGTA
This sequence comes from Lelliottia sp. JS-SCA-14, assembly GCF_035593345.1. Lineage (NCBI taxonomy): Bacteria > Pseudomonadati > Pseudomonadota > Gammaproteobacteria > Enterobacterales > Enterobacteriaceae > Lelliottia > Lelliottia sp. JS-SCA-14. The sequence continues at coordinate 3,942,930 of NZ_CP141606.1, forward strand.
GTCGTGGACTTCACCGGTGGTGCCGACCTGCTGCAACAGCACGCCGAACACATCCTGATGATCCAGCACTTTTTCAGCGTCGTCGACAATCACGTCAAAGCCGAAGGTTTCCGCGCGAGTGCGGACTACGTCCAGCGTCTGCGGATGGATATCGGCAGCGACGAAGAAGCGGTTCGCGTTTTTCAGTTTGCTGACGCGTTTTGCCATCGCCATCGCTTCGGCGGCGGCGGTCGCTTCATCAAGCAGAGAGGCGGAGGCGATATCCAGACCGGTCAGATCCAGCGTCACCTGCTGGAAGTTCAGCAGCGCTTCCAGACGTCCCTGAGAGACTTCCGGCTGATAAGGGGTATAGGCGGTGTACCAGCCTGGATTTTCCAGCATGTTGCGCAGGATCACCGGCGGTAACTGCACAGGGGTGTAGCCCATGCCAATGTAAGACTTAAAGCGCTTGTTGAGGCCGGCAATTGCCTTCAGCTCTGCCAGCGCGGCGTATTCAGTGGTCGCGTCACCCACCTGCGGCGGCGTGGCAAGCTGAATGTCTTTGGGCACGATCTGGCCGATCAGTGCGTTTAACGAATCCGCGCCAACTGTCTTCAGCATCTCCTGCTGTTGCTGAGCATCCGGCCCAATGTGACGTTCAATGAAAGCGCCACGGTTTTCAAGCTGGCTTAAAGTCTGTGTCATGAGCGATGGTTCCTGAAACGTGCAGTGAATCGTATATGTCTCGAACTTTTTTGCCCGGTGGCGCTGGCGCTTACCGGGCCTACGTTGCTCTGTAGGCCGGATAAACGCAGTGCCATCCGGCACAACGTTACTCGTCTTCTAACAGGGCTGCGTACGCGGTCGCATCCAGCAGCGCTTCAACTTCTGCTTCGTCGTTGGCTTTGATTTTGAAGATCCAGCCGCCGGTGTACGGCTCGCTGTTGACCAGCTCCGGGGAGTCGCTCAGCGCGTCGTTGACGGCCACGATTTCGCCGCCCACTGGCGCGTAAATGTCAGACGCGGCTTTCACCGACTCCGCCACGGCGCAGTCGTCTCCCGCGCTCACGGTCGCACCGACGTCCGGCAGGTCCACGAAGACCATGTCACCCAGCAGCTCTTGCGCGTGCTCGGTGATGCCTACCGTGTAAGTGCCGTCGGCTTCTTTGCGCAGCCATTCGTGTTCTTTGCTGTATTTCAGTTCTGCTGGCACATTGCTCATTGGAATTCTCCTGATAAAAATGATTAGGCGACCGGCTTACCGGCGCGAACAAAAATCGGTTTAGTCACGCTGACCGGCATTTCGCGGTTGCGGATCTGCACCACGGCAGTCTCGCCAATCCCGGCCGGGACGCGCGCCAGCGCAATGCTGTAGCCCAGCGTCGGTGAGAAGGTCCCGCTGGTGATAACGCCTTCGTGAAGATTGCCGCTGGCATCGGTGAAACGCACTGGCAGTTCGTTACGCAGCACCCCTTTCTCTTTCATCACCAGGCCGACCAGCTGCTCGGTGCCTTTCTCGCGCTGCGACTCCAGGGCTTCGCGACCAATGAAATCACGGTCAGCCGGTTCCCATGCGATGGTCCAGCCCATATTGGCCGCCAGCGGAGAGATCCCTTCGTCCATCTCCTGACCGTAGAGGTTCATCCCGGCTTCGAGACGCAGCGTATCGCGCGCGCCCAGACCGGCAGGTTTAACACCGGCTTCGACCAGCGCGCGCCAGAAATCGGCCGCTTTCTCGTTCGGCATCGCAATTTCGTAGCCCGCTTCCCCGGTGTAACCGGTGGTCGCAATAAACAGATCGCCTGCCTGCACGCCGAAGAACGGCTTCATGCCTTCCACGGCTTTACGCTGCTCATCGCTGAACAGGGAAGCGGATTTGGCCTGCGCGTTCGGCCCCTGCACGGCGATCAGGGAAAGATCGTCGCGAACGGTGATATCGATGGCGAATTTGGCGGCGTGTTCGGAAATCCAGGAGAGGTCTTTTTCGCGGGTGGCGGAGTTAACAACGAGGCGGAAGAAATCTTCAGTGAAGTAATAGACGATCAGGTCATCAATCACGCCGCCGGAGGCGTTTAGCATCCCGGTATAGAGCGCTTTGCCTGGTGTTTTGAGTTTGGCGACGTCGTTCGCCAACAGATAACGCAGAAACTCCCGGGTGCGACTGCCGCGCAAATCGACGATGGTCATGTGGGAGACATCGAACATCCCGGCATCGGTGCGCACCGCGTGGTGCTCATCGATCTGCGAGCCGTAGTGCAACGGCATCATCCAGCCATGGAAATCGACCATGCGCGCGCCGCATAACGTGTGTTGTTCGTACAAAGGAGTCTGTTGAGCCATCTTGTCCTCGTTGAATGATCAGAGCAGGGCAATCTTGCGTTTCGCGCGAAATTTCTCACCACGAAACCCGGCGTCGGCATCACTCCAGGACGTCGACGCAAACGTTCTCTTTTCCCTGAAGTTACCACCGAAACCGGCGATTAACCATAAGGTAAAACGGGTCATCACATTAGCTTATGACCAAAAAACGCTGAAAAGCCTACAGAGTTATTCACTGGCAAAATGCGATTTACCCCGCATAAAATTAACTTAAATTTCACAAAATTGAGCACAGGCTGATATTTCCTGCGGAAAAACGCGCCTATTTTCCGTCATGAAAAAAACGCGACATTAGATAATCTAATGCGAAAAGAGGAGTGGAATTAGAATATTTCAAACGAGGGAAACATCCCGGCACAAAGGCCGGGAGAGGAAAGTGTGATGGGGGTCTAATTTAACGTTTTGTGCTTAACGCAGCCACTCGGGGAGATCGTTTAAGCCCATCGCCTGACGCAGAAGTTGCGGTTTGACGCCGGGAAGCGTGTCCGCCAGTTTGAGGCCAACGTCGCGCAGCAGTTTTTTCGCCGGATTGTTACCGGCAAAGAGCTCGCGGAAGCCCTGCATCCCCGCCAGCATCATCGCCGCGCTGTGTTTGCGGCTGCGCTCGTAGCGGCGCAGGTACATGTGCTGACCAATATCTTTGCCTTCGCGATGCAGACGACGCAGCTCGTCAATCAGCTCCGCGGCATCCATAAAGCCCAGATTCACGCCCTGACCGGCCAGCGGATGAATGGTGTGCGCCGCATCGCCGACCAGCGCCATTCGGTGCGAGGCAAACTGACGCGCGTAGCGGCCGGTCAGCGGGAAGAGCTGGCGCTCACTTTCAAGCGTACACAGCCCGAGACGATTATCAAAAGCCATGCACAGCGCCTGATTGAACTCGTCCGGCGTGGCGGCTTCCATCTGCTGCGCTTTCTCCGGCACCAGCGACCAGACGATGGAGCACAGATGCGGATCGCTTAACGGCAGAAACGCCAGAATACCGTCGTTGTGGAAAATCTGACGCGCCACGCCGCCGTGCGGCTCTGCGGTGCGGATCGTCGCCACCAGCGCGTGATGGCGGTAATCCCAGAAGGTGAGCGGAATATCGGCTTTGTTACGCAGCCAGGAGTTGGCGCCATCGGCACCCACCACCAGCCGGGCGGTCAGCATATCGCCGCTTTGCAGCGTCAGGAAAGCTTCGTTTTCGCCCCAGGCAATCTGTTGCACCTGGGCGGGTGCCATCAGGGTGACGTCGGAGCAGCTCTGCGCTTTACGCCACAGGGCGTGGTGGATCACCGAATTTTCAACAATGTGGCCCAGATGGCTGTAGCCCATGCTTTCGTCGTCAAAAGCAATATGACCGAAGCTGTCTTTATCCCACACTTCCATGCCGTGATAGCAGCTGGCGCGAAACGCCGTGATATCAGACCAGACGCCGAGATGCGTTAACAGCTTTTCGCTGGCGGCGTTAATGGCCGACACGCGCAGCTCTGGCGCTGAGTCCTGCGCAACGGGCTGCGGCGGTTTATTCTCAAGCACCGCCACACGCAGGCCGCTGCCCTGTAAACCGCAGGCCAGCGCCAGCCCCACCATTCCGCCGCCAACAATGGCAACATCAACATTCTGCACTTAGTAACTCCTTAACGAGCGACCCAACCGAGAGTTCGCTGCGCCAGCACGTCGCGTGCCGGAATGAATAGTTCCATCGCCATCAGCCCCGCGTTGCGCCCGGCCACCAGTGGTGCCCAGCGATTCGCGAAAAGATGCACCAGCCCATCGGTCACGCCGATGGTGGCCTCTTTATCTGCCTGACGACGTTTCTGATACTGACAAAGCACGGAATACGCGCCGCAATCTTCACTGTCCTGCCAGGCCTGCGCCAGCGTCTCGGCCAGGCTCATGACGTCGCGCAAACCTAAATTAAACCCCTGTCCGGCAATCGGATGCAGCGTCTGCGCCGCATTCCCGACTAACGCCACGCGATGAGAAACCGACTGCGACGCGGTGGTCAGCGCCAGCGGATACGCCGCGCGCTTTCCGGCGTGGGTGATGCGCCCTAAACGCCAGCCGAAGGCTTTTTGCAGCTCGTCGCAAAAACGCCTATCTGACCAGGCCATGACGTCATCCATCGCGTCTACGGCGTGGCACCAGACCAGCGAACTGCGACCATGAGACATCGGCAGCATCGCCAGCGGACCGTGCTCGGTAAAACGTTCAAAGGCGCGGCCCTGATGGGCAACCGCGGTCGAAACGTTGGCAATTACCGCCGCCTGACCGTAAGGCTGCTGCTGCCAGGCGATACCACACTGGGTCGCCAGCGCGGAGCGGGAACCGTCTGCGGCGACCAGCAGTTTGCCCTCCAGCACATCGCCGTTATCCAGCGTCACGCTCACGCCCTCTTCACTACGGGTGAAACTGGCGACGCGCGCCGGACAGTGGAGCGTCACACCGGGTGCGTCCTGTAGTAAGCGGAACAGGCGCTGACCGACGTCGTGCAGTTCGACCACCTGCCCGAGGGCATCAATGTGGTAATCCTGCGCATCGAGGGTGACAAAACCGGCGTGGCCGCGATCGCTGACGTGAACGGTATTAATAGACGTGGCGCACTCAGCAATCGCCTGCCAGATCCCCAGGCGCGACAGGTGCTGACAGGTGCCCTGCGCCAGCGCAATCGCGCGGGAGTCAAAGCCCGGATGTTCCGTTGTCTGTGGCGCGACGGCCTCGACCAGATGAACCGGGAGCTGGCCGCGCGTCAGCTGTGAAATCGCCAGGGCGAGCGTCGCGCCCGCCATGCCGCCGCCAACGATTACCACGCTCATGCGCGTGCCGCCGCCATCAGGGCTTCGATCTCATCGGCTTTTTTGACGACAGACGCCGTCAGGTTTTCGTTGCCGTTTTCGGTGATCACAATATCGTCTTCGATACGAATCCCAATCCCGCGATACTCGGCAGGGACATCCGCGTCCGGCGCGATGTACAGGCCCGGCTCGACGGTTAACACCATTCCCGGCTCAAGCGTGCGGGAACGATCTGTGCCGTAGACGCCGACATCGTGCACATCCAGCCCCAGCCAGTGGCTGAGACCGTGCATAAAGAACGCGCGATGGGCGTTGTCGGCAATCAGCTCTTCCACATCGCCCTTCAGTACGCCGAGTTTCACCAGGCCGTTGACCATGATGCGGATCACCGAGCCGGTCACTTCCTGAATGGAAGTGCCAGGGCGGAACAAGGTCAGCGCGGTTTCCAGAGACTCAAGAACGATGTCGTAAACCGCGCGCTGGGCTGGCGTGAATTTGCCGTTCACCGGGAAGGTGCGGGTGATGTCACCGGCGTAACCGCGATATTCACACCCCGCGTCGATCAGCACCAGATCGCCGTCGCGCAGTTCACTTTCGTTTTCGGTGTAGTGCAGGATGCAGCCGTTTTCGCCGCCGCCGACAATGGTGTTGTAGGACGGGAAGCGCGCGCCGTGGCGGTTGAACTCATGCAGGATTTCGCCTTCGAGCTGATACTCGAACATCCCCGGACGGCATTTTTCCATCGCACGGGTGTGGGCGAGCGCGCTGATTTCACCCGCGCGGCGCATCACATCCAGCTCTTCCGGCGATTTAAACAGGCGCATTTCATGCACGATCGGACGCCAGTCGGTGATGGACGCAGGCGCGGAGAGATTCTGACGCGAGCCTTTACGCAGTTTATCCAGCGCGGCAAACACCAGCTCATCGGCGTAGGCGTATTCGCCCTGAGCGTGGTAGACCACGTCCAGACCGTTCAGCAGCTGATAGAGCTGTTCGTTGATTTCGCTAAAGGCCAGCGCGCGTTCGACGCCGAGTTTCTCCGGCGCGGCGTCTTGCCCTAAGCGGCGGCCAAACCAGATTTCGGCGGTGAGATCGCGAACGCGGTTAAAGAGAACGCTGTGGTTGTGGGTGTCATCGCTTTTGATCAGCACCAGCACCGCTTCGGGCTCGTTAAAGCCGGTGAAGTACCAGAAATCGCTGCTCTGGCGATAGGGATATTCGCTGTCATTGCTGCGCGTGGCTTCCGGTGCGGCAAAGATCAGCGCCGCGCTGCCCGGCTGCATGTTGGCTAACAGCGCCTGACGGCGGCGAAGATACTCCTGCTGAGTCATGACACCCTCCTGTGCGTTCTTTTTTTTAATGTAAGGTCGGTTTGCGTACTTCCGGTGCGGTCGGCTGTGAGCGCGTAAAGGTGTCGTGGCACAGCAGCGCCGCTACACGAACGTACTCGATAATCTCTTCGACGGACATTTCCAGCTCTTCCTGGTCTTCGTCTTCGTCGTAGCCCAGCTGCGCGATGTTACGCAGATCGTCGATCGCTTCACCCGCTTCGCCGGTGACTTTATCGAGCTTCGGCTGCGTGACGCCCAGACCCAGCAGATAGTGGTTTACCCAGCCCGCCAGGGCATCGGCGCGGTCGAAAACGCTGACGTCATCGCCATCAGGCAGATAAAGCTGAAAAAGGAAGCCGTCGTCCTCCAGGGAGTCGCTGGTCGCGGAGTGCATTTTACGCAGCGCTTCCGCCAGTTCGTGACCAAAGGCCAGACCTTCGTTCGTCAGGTCGTGAAGCAGCGGCTGCCATGAGCTGTCGCTGTTTCCGCCGCACAGCATGCCACTGATCAGACCGTGCATTTCAGCAGGGGTCAAACCCACGCCCTGCTGGTTAAGTAACTGGCTTACTTCGTTGTAACCAGGCATTTCGTTCTGTATAGACATGCGCATTCGTCATCGTTGGAGGAATATTCATGATATGCTACCACTTTGGACCCTGGAGATACCAGAAAAGGGCTTGTATCTTCATATCAGGGTAGCTATAGTGTCGCCCCTTCGCAGCCCCCGGGCCGAGTGCGAAGGTCGCGCAGTCAATCAGCAGGAAGGTGGCATGTCTGCACAACCCGTCGATCTCCAGATTTTTGGCCGTTCGCTGCGAGTGAATTGTCCGCCTGAACAAAGGGATGCTTTGAGTCAGGCTGCGGACGACTTGAATCAGCGGTTGCAAGATCTAAAAGAACGCACTAGAGTCACAAATACTGAGCAGCTGGTTTTCATCGCCGCGTTGAACATCAGCTATGAATTAACTCAGGAAAAAGCGAAGACCCGCGACTACGCGGCGAGCATGGAGCAACGCATTAAAATGCTCCAGCAGACCATTGAACAAGCGTTGCTTGATCAGGGTCGCACTCCCGAAAGGCCAGTGCAAAAGTTTGAATAACACTTCGCAGTTGACTATGGTAGAGTGACTGTGAAGACAAAATTTCTCTGAGATGTTCGCAAGCGGGCCAGTCCCCTGAGCCGATATTTCATACCACAAGAATGTGGCGCTCCATGGTCGGTGAGCATGCTCGGTTCGTCCGAGAAGCCTTAAGACTATGACGACACATTCACCTTGAACCAAGGGTTCAAGGGTTACAGCCTGCGGCGGCATCTCGGAGATTCCCCTTCTTTACTACCTTCAAGCATCATGACTCAATTTCCTGAAGTCCCTGCTTCCCGACAAGCTATCCGTCAGTTAATCCGCAAACACCGTCGAGCGCTTTCGCCCGAACAACAAGCTCATTTTGCCCAGCAAGCTGCCGCGCGCATGATGGCGTATCCGCCCGTTGTGATGGCGCATACGGTCGCCCTGTTTCTGTCGTTTGACGGCGAGCTTGATACTCAACCGCTGATCGAACAACTCTGGCGCGCCGGGAAAAAGGTTTATCTGCCGGTGCTGCATCCGTTCAGTCCGGGCAATCTGCTGTTCTTGCACTACCATCCGCAAAGCGAACTGGTGGTGAACCGTCTGAAAATCACCGAACCGAAACTCGACGTGCGCGATGTGCTGCCGTTGCAGGATTTGGATGTGCTGATTACGCCACTGGTGGCTTTCGATGAGAGCGGTCAGCGTCTGGGGATGGGCGGCGGATTTTACGATCGCACGCTGCAGAACTGGCAGCAGTATGGTTTGCAGCCGGTGGGTTATGCCCATGATTGTCAGGGCGTGAAAGCGCTGCCGGTGGAGAAATGGGATGTACCGCTGCCTGCGGTGGTGACGCCTTCGAAATTGTGGGAGTGGTGAAATAACAAAGCCGGGTGGCGGCTACGCCTTACCCGGCCTACAAAACCACGATTAACCCGTAGGTCGGGTAAGCGCAAGCGCCACCCGACACAGCAAACCGCAGATTAGTACAACAGACGCGCGCGAATCGTGCCTGGAATCGCCTTCATGCTCAGCAATGCTTTCTCCGCCACTTCATCATCTGCTTCGATATCAATGACTACATAGCCCATCTGCGAGTTAGTTTGCAGGTACTGCGCCGCAATGTTGACGCTCTGCTCGGCGAAGATCTGGTTAATCGCGGTCAGCACGCCAGGACGATTCTCGTGAATGTGCAGCAAACGGCGCCCGCCATGTAATGGCAGAGACACTTCCGGGAAGTTCACCGCCGACAGCGTAGAGCCGTTATCGGAATACTTACTCAGTTTGCCCGCCACTTCCAGACCGATGTTTTCCTGCGCTTCCTGAGTCGAGCCGCCAATGTGCGGCGTCAGGATCACGTTGTCGAATTCACACAGCGGAGAGGTGAACGGATCGGTGTTGGTCGCCGGTTCCGTCGGGAAGACATCGATAGCCGCGCCCGCCAGATGCTTACTGCGCAGGGCCTCGCACAGGGCAGGAATATCTACCACTGTACCGCGCGCGGCGTTAATCAGCAGAGAACCCGGCTTCATCAGCGCCAGCTCTTCCGCGCCCATCATGTTTTTGGTGGAGGCGTTTTCCGGCACATGCAGGCTCACCACGTCGCTCATGTTGAGCAGATCGGAAAGATGCTGCACCTGAGTTGCATTACCCAGCGGGAGTTTGTTTTCGATATCGTAGAAGAAGACGTTCATCCCGAGAGATTCCGCCAGAATCCCGAGCTGCGTACCGATATGGCCGTAGCCGATGATCCCCAGCTTTTTACCACGCGCTTCAAACGAGCCAGAGGCCAGTTTGTTCCACACGCCACGGTGCGCTTTGGCGTTGGCTTCAGGAATGCCGCGCAGCAGGAGCAGCAGCTCGCCAATCACTAACTCCGCCACGGAACGGGTGTTGGAGAAAGGAGCGTTAAAGACCGGCACGCCGCGTTTAGCCGCTGCATTCAGATCCACCTGGTTGGTACCGATACAGAAACAGCCAATCGCCACCAGCTTCTCAGCGCAGGCAATAACCTCTTCAGTCAGATGGGTACGGGATCGCAGGCCGATGAAATGGGCATCACGGATGGATTCTTTCAGCTGCTCAGTATCCAGCGCGCCTTTGTGGAATTCGATGTTGGTGTAACCTGCTGCACGAAGGTTATCCAGTGCTTTCTGATGCACTCCTTCGACGAGCAGAAACTTAATCTTGTCTTTTTCCAGTGATACCTTTGCCATTTACCCGACCCTGTTTTGTCTGAACTGATGTTGTGCTGGATTTAAATCCGCTCCAGCCAACATATCAAAAAAAACTATTGCAGCAATATGAACGTTTGCGTCGGCACTCTGAAGAAAAGTCATCCAGAGCGAAATGTCAGAGGAAAATGCTGTGGTTAATCGGGAAAGCGGCAGGATCGTCAGAACAGGTGAAAAAACGTGACACAAGTCACCGAATTTGGCTTTTGAAAAATATTTAGCGGGGGGAGAGCTCCCCCCGTCAGATCATTTTACGATGGTTTTCACGCCATCGGCGGTGCCGATCAGCGCCACATCCGCGCCACGGTTGGCGAATAACCCTACGGTCACTACGCCTGGAATCGCGTTAATCGCATTTTCCATCGCCACCGCGTCCATGATCTCCAGATTGTGCACATCGAGGATCACGTTACCGTTGTCCGTCACCACACCCTGGCGATATTCCGGACGGCCGCCCAGCTTAACCAGCTGGCGAGCAACTGCGCTGCGCGCCATCGGGATCACTTCCACCGGCAGCGGGAAGTTGCCGAGAATATCCACCTGCTTGGAAGCGTCCGCGATGCAGATGAACTTATCCGCCACGGAGGCAATGATCTTTTCACGGGTCAGCGCCGCGCCGCCGCCTTTGATCATCTGCATGTGGCCGTTGATCTCGTCGGCACCATCCACGTAGATCCCCAGACGATCCACTTCGTTCAGATCGAAGACCGTAATGCCGAGACTTTTCAGCTTTTCCGTGGAAGCATCGGAGCTGGATACCGCGCCCTCGATTTGCCCTTTCATCGTGCCGAGCGCATCAATAAAATGTGCGGCGGTCGAGCCCGTCCCTACGCCAACAATAGTGCCGGGTTGTACATACTGGAGAGCGGCCCATCCTACTGCTTTTTTCAGTTCATCCTGCGTCATGATCGTTCTGCCTGTGGTGTGAAAACTCAGGGCGCATTATAGAACATGCGGGCGGGGAATGTCCCTGTGACCGGTGTCACATTAACGAGCAAAGCTCTGACAGATCCGATGTGGTCGGAATTGGTCTGTCACAAAGGTAAATTTGTGTCATAGTGCAGAATCAGCAAAATTCAGGAGTACTGCCCCGCAATGAAACGTCCGGACTACAGAACACTACAGGCGCTTGATGCCGTCATTCGTGAACGAGGTTTTGAGCGCGCGGCGCAAAAGCTGTGCATCACTCAATCCGCCGTATCACAGCGAATCAAACAGCTTGAGAATATGTTCGGACAACCGCTGCTGGTGCGTACGGTTCCACCACGTCCGACGGAGCAAGGGCAGAAGCTGCTCGCCCTGCTGCGTCAGGTTGAGCTGCTGGAAGAGGAGTGGCTGGGCGATGAACAGACCGGATCCACGCCGCTGCTGCTGTCGCTGGCGGTCAACGCCGACAGTCTGGCTACCTGGCTGTTGCCTGCCCTCTCCACCGTGCTGGCCGACTCACCGATCCGTCTCAATTTGCAGGTGGAAGATGAAACCCGTACTCAGGAACGTCTGCGTCGCGGCGAAGTGGTCGGGGCCGTCAGTATTCAGCCGCAGGCGCTGCCAAGCTGCCTGGTCGATCAACTCGGCGCGCTGGACTACCTGTTTGTCGGCTCCAGAGAGTTTGCGGATCGCTACTTCCCGAACGGCGTCACCCGCGCCGCGCTGCTGAAAGCGCCCGCCGTGGCGTTCGACCATCTCGACGATATGCACCAGGCGTTTTTACAGCAAAACTTCGACCTGCCGCCGGGCAGCGTGCCCTGTCATATCGTGAACTCGTCGGAAGCCTTCGTGCAGCTGGCGCGTCAGGGAACCACCTGCTGCATGATCCCGCATCTGCAGATTGAGAAAGAGTTGAAGAGCGGTGAGCTCATCGACTTAACGCCAGGGCTGTATCAGCGTCGGATGTTGTACTGGCACCGGTTTGCGCCGGAAAGCCGAATGATGCGCAACGTTACCGATGCACTGCTGGCTTATGGGCATAAGGTGTTGAGGCAGGATTAAAAAAGCCGGGTTACCCCGGCTTTTTTATTATTGTTGTGCTGGTGCAGCGGCTGGTGCCGTCTGCTGACCCTGTGCCGGTTCAAGCTGGAACACCACATCGACCTGATCGTCGAACTGAATAGTCGGCTGTTCGTAAGTTTCCTGCGCAGAAGCCGGGGCGGCATCTGCCTTCATCATGCGAACCATCGGGCTCGGCTGATAGTTAGAGACGTGGTAACGCACGCTATACACCGGGCCAAGCTTCGATTTGAAGCCAGACGCCAGCTGCTCTGCCTGACGCACAGCGTCATCAATTGCCGCTTTACGCGCTTCGTCTTTGTATTTCTCTGGTTGCGCAACGCCCAGCGACACGGAACGAATTTCGTTCAGCCCCGCTTTCAGCGCGCCATCCAGCAGCGAGTTCAGCTTGTCCAGCTGACGCAAGGTCACTTCAACAGTACGTACCGCGCGGTAGCCTTTCAGAATGCTTTTGCCATTCTGATAGTCGTAATCGGGCTGGGTGCGCAGATTCGCCGAGTTAATGTCTTTTTTCGCGACGCCATTCTGCTCAAGGAAAGAGAGATATTGCGCAACGCGATCGTCAGCCTGTTTCTTGGCGGACGCCGCATCTTTTGCCGCGACGTTCACTTCAATCGCAAGCGTTGCAACATCAGGAACCGCGTCCACGCTTGCGGTACCGGAAGTGACAATGTGCGGTCCATTTGGCAATTCGTTTGCCTGTACCGACACTGCGCCTAAACCTACTAATGCCGCCAGGGCCATCACTTTAAACTTCACTGTTATTCCTCCATGTTGCGAAGTGCCCACCGAAGGGCGCATGCCAGCAAGCTTAGCGCGTCTGTTTCAGTTGTCCATAAGACAACGCTTAGTTGAACAATACCTGCACGTGATTAATCCCCTCTTTCGCCAGCTGGAAGGCGATAACCCACATCACCACGCCGACCAGAATATTAATGATGCGCTGTGCTTTGGCGGTGCGTAAACGCGGGGCGAGCCAGGCGGCCAGTATCGCAAGGCCAAAGAACCACAGGAAGGAGGCACTCACCGTCCCCAGCGCGAACCAGCGTTTGGGTTCCACATCCAACTGACCGCCCAGGCTGCCCAGTACCACGAAGGTATCCAGATAGACGTGCGGATTGAGCCAGGTGACCGCCAGCATGGTGGCGATAATCTTCCAGCGCCCCTGCTTCATCACCTCGGCGCTGGCCAGTTCGAGATTGCTGCTCATGGCGGTTTTCAGCGCGCCAAAGCCGTACCACAGCAGGAACGCCACGCCGCCCCAGGTCACCAGCGCCAGCAGCCACGGGGATTGCATCAGCAGTGCGCTGCCGCCAAAAATTCCGGCGCAAATCAGCACTAAATCGCTGACGGCACAGAGCATCGCAATCATTAAATGATATTGCCTGCGGATCCCCTGATTCATGACAAACGCATTCTGAGGACCGAGAGGAAGGATCATGGCCGCGCCAAGCACAAGGCCTTGAAAATAATAAGATAACATGCAAAATAATCTCACAGGATTGTCGTTACGGCAGACTATACTGCGAGATCGTCATTAGAGGAAATTGATAATTTTAATCCCTAATAAGTGTGACTAATAATCGCGGATTGGGATTACGACAAACGTTTTCATTGAGGATTTAGCGTATGCTGAAGGTACCAGCAACCGTACCAAAGGAATGGATATGAAGCATAACGCGAAGGCTTTACTCTTCTGTGCCGGATGGGTCGTTGCCAGTGTGTGGGCCGCCACCGCCAGCGCGACCACAACGTTGCGCTATACGGATCATGAACCGTACGGAAACATGCGCACCCGGCTCATCAAAGAGACCTTTTTTAGAGCAATTGAGACCGAATCGATCGGCCGCCTGAAAATCGAGGCGCACTGGAACGGCGAGCTTTCTACCAGCTACGACGCCCTGAAGACCCTCAGCCGGGGCGATGTCGCAGATATCGGGATTGTGGTTCCCGAATACACGCCGGATCTGCTCCCGCGACACCAGATATTTAAGAGCTTCCCCCTCGGGCCCGCCAGCGGCAATGCCCAGGTGGCAACTTTTCGACGCATCTTCAGCGAGTATCGCCAGTTCGGGAACGAGCTGGAAAAAAATAACCTCGTGAACCTGCAATTTTTCCTCAGCTATCCGGTCGGTTTTTTCACCACCCAACCCAACGTCAAACTGGATCAGCTAAACGGCAGCAAATGGCGTACCGCCAGCTTTTGGCACCAGTCCTTTTTACGCAACGCGGGTGGCGTGCCGGTGAGTATGCCGTGGAATGACAACATCACCAACGCGCTGGCGGACGGGCAGCTTGACGGCCTGATGGTTAACCTCGACAGCGGATACGATATTCATGCCGAGCGTGCAGCCCCTCATATTCAGCTTTCCCCTTCCCTGTGGCTCGGCCATGTGTATCTGCTGGTGATGAATAAAACGGTCTGGGATGGTCTCGACGTGAAGGATCGCGGTGCCATCAGACGGGCCGCTGCCGCGACGCAAAGACGTCTCGGGCCAGCGCAAGACGCGAATCTGCTTGAGATGGTTAACAGGATGAAAAAAGAGGGCGCATCCATTCACTACCTGACGAACCAGGAGCTGGAGGCCTGGCAAACCGCCACCGGATATCAGCAGGTTCAGGCTGAATGGGTGACTGAGCAGGAAGATAAAGGGATAACGGATGCAGGCCTGCTGATGAAGGGTGTCAGCGCTATTGTTAACGACGTCATAAGATAAAAAAAGCCCGCCGGGATCCCCCAGCGGGCATGGTCTTTCCGGGCGGATTTACTCGCTCGCACCTTCTTTCACGCGTTTGAAGTTCACGTCCATCTGCGGATACGGGAAGCTAATGCCGTTGGCGTCAAATTCACGTTTGATGCGCTCCAGCACGTCCCAGTACACGTTCTGCAGGTCGCCGCTTTTGCTCCAGATACGCACCACGAAATTGATCGATGACGCCCCCAGTTCGTTCAGGCGCACGGTCATTTCGCGGTCTTTGATGATGCGCTCATCCGACTCAATGATGCGGGTAAGCAGCGCTTTCACCTGATCGATATCAGAATCGTACGCCACGCTGATCAACAGCTCGTTACGACGCACCGGCTCGCGGGAGAAGTTAATGATGTTCCCGGCGATGATTTTCCCGTTTGGTACTACCACGATACGCCCATCAACGGTGCGCAGGGTGGTGGAGAAAATCTGCACCTGCAGCACGGTCCCGGCGATGCCGCCTAAATCGACATACTCACCGGAGCGGAACGGACGGAAGGTTACCAGCAGCACGCCTGCCGCCAGGTTTGAGAGGGAACCCTGCAGGGCCAGACCGATAGCCAGACCGGCAGCACCGAGTACCGCGATGACGGACGCCGTCTGCACCCCGACGCGCCCCAGCGCAGCAATCAGCGTAAAGGCAATAATGCCGTAGCGCACCAGCGCCGAGAGGAAATCTGCTACCGTGGCGTCAATCTGACGCGCGCGCATCACGCGGTTGATCGCATTGGACACCACGCGTGCCACGATCATCCCGACGATAATAATCGCAATTGCTGCCACGATGTTTACCGCATAACTCAGCAGCAGCGCCTGGTTGCGCACCAGCCAGGTGCCCGCATTGTTAATGCCATCGACTACACCGAGATCATCCATTCATTCTTCCTTTTCTAATCCAGACAAAAAAAATCCATCTCACTTGGGAGACAGGCAGGTTAGTAAAGGGTAAACAAAAAGCGCGGATTATGCCAAACAGATCACAAATTTCGCCGATGCAGCCCGTTGAAAAGGCATAAAAAAAGGCCCGCAGTGCGGGCCTCTTTAACGCTTTTCAGCAACTCAAATTACAGAACGTCAACCGCGTTCAGCTCTTTGAATGCCTGCTCCAGACGGGTGATCATAGAGGTCTGGGCAGAACGCAGCCATACGCGTGGATCATAGTATTTCTTGTTCGGCTGGTCTTCGCCTTTCGGGTTGCCCAGTTGGCCTTGCAGGTAAGCTTCGTTGGTTTTGTAGTACTGCAGGATGCCGTCCCAGGTTGCCCATTGGGTATCGGTATCGATGTTCATTTTGACTACACCGTAGCTTACGGAATCTTTGATTTCCTGAGCAGAAGAACCGGAACCGCCGTGGAAGACAAAGTTCAGGCTGTTGTGCGGCAGGTTGTGTTTCTTAGAAACGTATTCCTGAGAATCGCGCAGGATAGTCGGGGTCAGAACCACGTTACCTGGCTTGTAAACGCCGTGTACGTTACCGAAAGATGCCGCGATGGTGAAACGTGGGCTGATTTTGCTCAGCTCGGTGTACGCGTAATCAACATCTTCTGGCTGAGTGTACAGTGCAGAAGCGTCCATGTGGCTATTGTCCACGCCGTCTTCTTCACCGCCGGTGCAACCCAGTTCGATTTCCAGGGTCATGTCCATTTTGGACATACGCGCCAGGTATTTGGAGCAGATTTCGATGTTTTCGTGCAGTGACTCTTCAGACAGGTCGATCATGTGAGAAGAGAACAGTGGCTTACCGGTCGCTGCGAAGTGTTTTTCACCCGCGTCCAGCAGACCGTCGATCCACGGCAGCAGTTTCTTCGCGCAGTGGTCAGTGTGGAGGATAACGGGAACACCGTAGTGCTCAGCCATCTGGTGTACGTGGTGCGCACCAGAGATTGCGCCCAGGATTGCTGCGCCCTGAGGAACGTCAGTTTTCACGCCTTTACCGGCGATGAATGCTGCGCCACCGTTAGAGAACTGTACGATAACCGGCGCTTTCACTTTTGCAGCGGTTTCCAGTACGGCGTTAATGGAGTCGGTACCCACGCAGTTAACTGCCGGCAGAGCAAAGTTGTTTTCTTTAGCTACCTGGAACACTTTCTGAACGTCATCACCAGTGATCACGCCAGGTTTTACGAAATCAAAAATTTTAGACATGTTACGTAGTCCTGTATCTTCGGCCGTTAGAAAAGGTGCGAGCTCTAAAAAGCACGCTGAAATTTGGGCAGGTTTCCCTGCCCATGAATGGCTTACTTCTTAGCGCGCTCTTCGAGCATTGCTACTGCTGGCAGAACTTTGCCTTCCACGAATTCGAGGAATGCGCCGCCACCAGTGGAGATGTAGGAGATTTTGTCGGAAATACCGAACAGGTCGATAGCCGCCAGAGTATCGCCGCCGCCTGCGATGGAGAACGCTTCGCTGTCTGCGATTGCGTTAGCCACGATTTCAGTCCCTTTACGGAAGTTAGGGAATTCGAACACGCCAACCGGGCCATTCCACAGAATGGTTTTCGCGTTTTTCAGGATGTCGGCCAGTTTCTGTGCAGACACGTCGCCCAGGTCCAGGATCTGCTCTTCATCTTTGATGTCGTTAACAGATTTCAGGGTCGCGGTCGCGGTTTCAGAGAACTCGGTTGCCACGCGAACGTCCGTTGGGACCGGGATATCGCAGGTAGTCAGCAGACGTTTTGCTTCGTCAACCAGGTCCGCTTCGTACAGGGATTTACCCACGTTGTGGCCTTGAGCAGCAACGAAGGTGTTCGCGATACCACCGCCAACGATCAGCTGGTCAGCGATTTTAGACAGGGAATCCAGAACGGTCAGTTTGGTAGACACTTTAGAACCGCCAACGATAGCGACCATTGGACGTGCTGGTTCTTTCAGTGCTTTACCCAGTGCTTCCAGTTCGTCAGCCAGCAGTGGACCTGCACACGCGACGTCTGCGAATTTACCGATACCGTGAGTAGAAGCCTGCGCACGGTGAGCGGTACCGAATGCATCCATCACGAATACGTCGCACAGGGCAGCGTATTTCTTGGACAGCGCTTCGTCGTCTTTCTTCTCGCCTTTGTTGAAGCGAACGTTTTCCAGAACAACCAGTTCACCTGCAGCCACTTCCACGCCGTCCAGGTAATCTTTCACCAGACGTACCGGGTTAGACAGTTTGTCTTTCAGGTAGTTAACAACTGGCAGCAGAGAGAATTCTTCGTTGTACTCGCCTTCGGTCGGACGACCCAGGTGAGAGGTTACCATCACTTTCGCACCCTGTTTCAGTGCCAGTTCGATGGTTGGCAGAGAAGCACGAATACGCGCATCGCTGGTCACTTTGCCATCTTTAACAGGTACGTTCAGATCGGCACGGATGAAAACGCGTTTACCTGCCAGATCCAGATCGGTCATCTTAATTACAGACATGGTGAATCCTCTCGTTGATTCTTAAAGTTTTGCATGCGCACTTTGCGCCCTACCTGAAACCTTGTGCGGCCATGGCTAACGTGGTGTCGAGCATCCTGTTAGCAAAGCCCCATTCATTATCGCACCACACCAGCGTTTTGATGAGGTGAGCACCGCTGACCCGCGTCTGTGTGCCATCAACAATGGCACTGTGCGGATCGTGGTTAAAATCTACTGAGACCAACGGTAATTCCGTATAGTCAACTATACCATGAAATGCTCCCTGTGCTGCTTTTTGCAGCAACAGGTTGACTTCATTAGCTTTTACCGGTTTCTTCACGGTAACACTGAGGTCAATCGCGGTGACATTTATGGTCGGCACGCGAACCGCAATGGCTTCAAAACGATCGTTAAACTGGGGGAAAATACGGGTAATCCCCGCCGCCAGTTTCGTATCCACCGGAATGATGGACTGACTCGCCGCGCGCGTGCGACGAAGGTCCGGGTGATACGCGTCGATAACCTGCTGGTCGTGCATGGCGGAGTGGATCGTGGTGACTGTACCCGACTCAATGCCATACGCGTCGTCTAACAGTTTGATGACCGGAATAATGCAGTTTGTGGTGCAGGAGGCATTGGAGACAATACGGTGTTCGGCTTGCAGCTCGAGATGGTTCACGCCGTAGACGACGGTTGCGTCAAGATCGTGACCACCGGGATGGGAAAACAGCACTTTCTTCGCGCCTGCTGCCAGATGCGCCTCGCCGTGTTCGCGATTGCCGTACACGCCGGTGCAGTCCAGCACCACATCCACACCCAACTCACGCCACGGCAGCGCTTCAATGCTGCGCTCATGCAGGACGCGAATCACATCATCGCCGACGAACAGTTGCTCTCTTTCCTGGCGAACGTCCCAGGCAAAGCGCCCATGGCTGGTATCGTATTTCAACAAATGCGCCATACCCGCCGCGTCTGCCAGTTCATTGACAGCCACTACGGTGATTTCCGCCCGACGCCCGGATTCATATAAAGCACGAACCACGTTACGTCCGATGCGACCAAAGCCATTAATCGCTACGCGTACGGTCATAGGTCTCCTGCAAGGCTATCCCTGAATTGAAGTGGCTGAAAGAGTAATCCAGCTACGCTCGGAGGGGAATCCTTGCCTGTCACAAACTGCGACTGATTGGTCAATTGTCGAACATTTAATCGACTGAAACGCTTCAGCAAGAATAAGCGAAACGGGGAATAAAAGGAACGTTCACCCCGAGAGATTCGCCATTTATCTGACTTGCGTCACATTTCTTCGCCCATTTACGCTGGAATTATTCCACTCAGGCGAAAACATATTCGCCCTCTGCCGTCATCTGCAACGTCAGATCCGCCGGATGACTATGGCAAAGAACACGTTCGACGTTTGGACCGTCTGTGCGCAGGTAAAAAGCCTCGGCATCTGCCTGAGATAAACCGCCCGCCCGCTTGCGCTGGACCAGACGTTCACGCAGGGCAGCAGCAGGTGCGCTGATAAACAGGGAAAAATCACAGAACTCACCCAAAGCGCGCCACTTATCGTCATCCAGCAGCAGCCAGTTGCCTTCCACAATCACCACGGGTGCCGTCACCCTGATGGCCGACTCCACCGGGTCGTGTTTTTGCCGACTGTACTGGGGCCAGTCGCCGTCCCCGTCGCGGATCTGACGCAAATTTGCCGCCAGCTTGTCGACGTCAAAGGTCTCGGGAGCGCCTTTAAAAGGCCGCAGATTGTGCGCATCCAGCCAGGCGTTGTAGTGGTGAAAACCATCCATCGGCAGCGTCTGGATTTCCGGTAAATCCGGGTCCTGACGGGAGAGCGTTTCCCAGAACGTGGTCAGAGTCGACTTCCCCGTTCCCGGCGGTGCGCTCAGGAAAACAAGGGTTCGACGATGAGGGGTTAAAGCGTGGCGCTTCGCAATCTGTTGCAGCAGCGGGATATGAACGTTTTGAATCTCATGGTCTGAATAATACGCATCAATCTGTAATCCATTCACCATCTGGCCGATTTTCACGGGGTTAATTCCTTTATTATCGTCGTTATCGCCAGCGTTAATGCCGTCTTCACCATGGCGGTAAATCGAACTTCAGACCAGGCGGCAAAGTCGGCAAATTTCATTGCGTTGAGCGCATTGAATAACGTTGCGTTGCGGGTGATGGTGTTAACGTTGCTGATAAAATCCCAGGTAATATCATCCGCAAAACCCGGGATCTCATCCTGCTCTCTGAGATACTGATAAAACTGGGAAAAATGGGTGATATCCGCATACAGCCATTTATCCATTTTCCCCAGCGCATAAATCAGACGCAAAGCAACATCAATATCATCCAGCGGCCCGCTTTGGGCGAGTAACGGCTTCACTGCATATTCGAGGATTTCTTCATCATTATTCACGAACAGCGACGGCAGGAAGTGCTTTATACTTCGCAGCAAAATGTCATTTGCCGTCGTCATAAACGAAAGTAAATTATCCTGAGCGTCCAGTTGCTCAAGCACATCATCTTCTGTCAGCGTCGTCATTCGTTTCTCGATAAATCACCATGAATGCAGAGAGTCTATTATATTACACGTTCGATCTGCGCCACCGATCAGTAAAGTTTGCGTGCGCACGCCGTTCGTGACCTGTTGAATACCGCTAACGAGATCGCCCCCTGTCACGCCGGTGGCTGAGAAGATGACGTCCTCCCCTTTCACCAGCTCGCCAAGGGAATAGACGCGGTTGATCTCAACGCCCATCGCCTTACAGCGGGTGCGTTCCTCCTCCGCTACCCGACGGTGTTCCGCCGACTCGCCTTTCGCCTGACAAAAATCGATCAGCTCCGCCTGCATATCTCCACCTAATGCTTTGACGGCACAGGCCGAGATCACCCCTTCCGGCGCACCGCCGACGGTGTACATTAAGTCATACTGATTGTCCTGCAGACAGGTCAGCACGCTGGCCGCCACGTCACCGTCCGGCAGAGCGAAGACTTTCACGCCAAGCCGTGTCGCCTCATTAATCGCCTCGCGCGATCGCGGCTTATCCAGCGTCACCATGCGCAGACGTTCCAGAGGCCTACCCAGCGCCAGCGCGACGTTACGCAGGTTGTCCGCCAGCGGGAGGGCAAGATTAATCGCCCCCTTCGCCAGCCGGTTAACCACCAGCTTTTTCATGTACATATCGGGAGCGTGGAGCAAACTGCCCTGCGGGGCAAAGGCCATGACGGCCAGGGCGTTGCTCTGCCCCATCGCCACCATGCGCGTGCCTTCAATCGGGTCCACGGCGATATCCACGTGAGGCCCGGCCCCCTGCCCGACCTCTTCGCCAATCCACAGCATCGGCGCGCGGTCGATTTCGCCTTCACCGATGACAATGCGCCCGCGAATGTCCATCTGATTGAGCGCCTGGCGCATCGCGGAAACCGCCAGCCCGTCGATTTTGTTTTTATCGCCGCAACCGATTTGCGGCCAGGCCGCCAGCGCGGCCTGTTCCGTGGTACGAAAGAGCGGCCATGCAAGTGACATCATGCCACCGCCTCCCCTGTATCTACGCCGAAGTGGGCCAGCAGATATTTCTCGGCCTGCTCGTTCCAGATGCCGTGGGTCTCGGCGACCAGCAGCGCGAGCTGTTTAAACAGCGGATCGGTTTTCCCTTTTTCGGCAAAATCAGCAATCGCCGTGAGGGGCATGGTGACGCCGTTGTAGATGAGCTTCTTGCCGCCGGGAATGTTGGGCAGGTTCAGCACAGTTTCTGGCACCGCATCCAGCCCGCCGATGTGGGTGACCATGAATGAAGGCTGCAGTTTTCCGGAGGCACTGAGCGCAATCGCCTCTTTCATGTCGTCCGTGGAGCCGCCGGAAGTGCCGACAACGTGGGTGCTGTTGTAGTGCACATTGTAGAAGTTAAAGGGCACCTTGAAGTTTTTATCCGTCGGTCCGGCGAAAAAGTTCAGGCAGCCATCTTCCGCCAGCAGCTCATCGGCCATCTCCACCACCGCCGGAACCGCGGCGTAGACAAAGACGTCGTCGAAACCGGCATCATCCGTGAGGGCGCGCAGCTCGGCTGTCGGGTCCTTCATATTCGCAGTGTTCACATAGATAAGCTCAATCCCCCTGGCCGCCGCCAGCTCAACGGGCAACAGTTTGCTCGCCTGCGCCAGTCGGGCTTCATCAATATCCACCACCACGATGCGCGAAGGCTGGATCCCGCCGTTGATGGCGTAATCAATCGCGCCAATGCCCATCGGCCCGGCGCACGCCAGCAGCGCCAGATTCCCGCCGGGCTTTATTCCCATGCGATGTTCATACACATACTGGGTGGTGTGATAATTGGCGTTGTACGCGCCAATTATGCAGCACGTCGGTTCTGCCAGCGACGCGGCGGCAAAATAAGAACCGTGATAGGGCAAAACACAGCCCATATTAACAGCCACTTCCGGAATAATCATATAAGTCGCATTGCCGCCAAAATATTCATAGCTGTAGCCTGCGGAATAACCTGTCGGTAATCCCATGGCTGGCTGCAATACAAATCGCTGCCCTTTTTTATATTGTCCCGTGAGGTTTTTTCCCACTTCAACAATCACACCCGCACATTCATGCCCGGTTATCACCGGATGGTTTTCTAAATCATCCGGCACGCGTTTGTGTTCGCTGCCTAATAATGCTGCTTTCCAGGTGGACAGGCAGACGCTGTCAGAAATCACACTCACCAGTAATTCATTATCGGTTATCGCGGGCAATTCGAATTCACGCAGACGTACATCGCCCTTGCCGTATATTGCAGCAACTTTCGTTTTCATAGTAAACCTCTACAACAGACGTTAAATTTCAGCGGTCAGTTTTTTAAATAAAATGTCGAGCTGCGGGTCGCCGATATAATTATTTATCAGCACCAGCGGTTTTTCACAGACGCGTTTTACTCGTCCTTCCAGACTGGAATGTGTCACCACAATATCGGCATCATCCGGAACATTCTCGATGGCATAATGTTTAACGTCGATGGCAAGGCCGCTTTTCTCAAGGCGCTTACGAAACGTCGTCGCGCCCATCGCACTGGAGCCCATACCCGCATCACAGACAAACGCGATGCGTTGAACATGGCGCAGGGAAAACGCGCCCTCCTGCTTCATGTTTTTTACCGCTTTGGCAGACTCGGCAAACTGATCTTCACTTTCCGTTTCGACCGTTTTTTCCATTTTCAAAATTAACGCTGTGACAGCAAAGGTCACGAGGGTTCCGACCGTCACACCGGCAATGGTGGCTAAAAACGATCCCTTCGGCGTCAAGGCGAGATAGGCAAAGATAGACCCCGGACTCGGACCGGCCACCAGCCCGCCGCCCAGCAGATTGAAGGTCCAGGTTCCGCACATCCCGCCCGCAATCATCCCGATCAGGGTGAGCGGCTTCATCAGCACATACGGGAAGTAGAGTTCATGAATCCCGCCTAAGAAGTGGATAATCATCGCGCCCGGCGCGGAGCGTTTACTCATCCCTTTGCCAAAAAGGCTAAACGCCAGCAGCAACCCCAAGCCCGGCCCGGGGTTTGACGCCACCATAAAGAAGATCGATTTCCCGTCCACAGAGGCCTGCTGCATGCCCAGCGGATAATACACGCCCTGATCGATGGCATTGTTGAGGAACAGAATTTTGGCCGGTTCATTGATGACCGAGAGCAGCGGCAAATAACCCGCGTGGACCAGCGCCTCAATGCACTCTTTCACGAAGTTGTTGGCAATCAGCACGGCCGGGCCAATCACTTCAAACCCCAGCAGGCACAGCAACATACCGGCGATACCGAGCGAGAAGTTATTGATCACCATCTCAAACCCGGCGGGAATACGTTTTTCCAGCACCCGGTCGATATGTTTGATGATCAGGCCACCCAGCGGCCCCATGATCATCGATCCCAAAAACATAGGAATATCAGCACCGATGATCACGCCAATGGTGCCGATACCGCCCATCACCGCACCGCGTTTACCACCAATGAGATGACCCCCGGTCGAACCAATCATCACCGGCAGCAAATAGGTGATCATAGGGCCGACGATTTTGGCGAAATGCTCATTCGGCAGCCAGCCGGTGGGAATAAATAACGCCGTAATTAAACCCCAGGCAATAAAGGCACCGATATTGGGGATGACCATTGCGGTCAAAAAGCCCCCAAAAGCCTGGACTTTTGCGCGAGCAGACTTATTTTCCATGATGTTATCCTGTGAAGGAAAGTAGGATTATGCGTGAGCGATAATATCCGCGAGCTGTTTTTCGGTATGACATTCTAACAGTGCGGCTAACTGATCATCTTCCGATAACAGTTCGCTGAGCGCCTGAATGGCACCAATATGTGAATCCGCGTCCGCAGCAGATAAACCAATTAAGAGTTTTACCGGCTCATTGGTTTCACTAAAAAAGACACCTTCCTGTAATAAGGTAAGGGACATGCCTGTTTTTAATGCGCCATATTCTGGCCTGGCATGGGGCATTGCCACGCCCGGAGCCAGAATATAATAAGGGCCATTATTCAACGTGGATTCTTTAATAGCGTCAATATACTGTGCATTAACATAATTTTGTTTCAGCAGCGGAGCCATGGATAAATCAATCGCCTCCTGCCAGTCTCGCGCCGCCTTTTTTACCGTGATAGATGCTTCAGGGAAATAATTGATTAGTCGCATGAGCACTCTCTTATTTTTAGGTACTGTAGGGTCTAAAAATAAAATACTCGCGCAAAAGGGTGAAAGCAAACAGGCGGGAATGGGGATACTGCTCGAAATCTTAATTTTGAAACTTGATAGATAACAATGCGTTATTTACTTAAATAAAAAATGCAACCCTATAAATGAGATCTGAATTACAAATACCACAAAAAGTCATTATATCAATTTGTGATACTAATCACTTTTAATCTCTTGCCAGATTGAAATTAAGTGATCGCGCTCATAAAAAAACCAGGTGATATTTCTATGCACCTGGCCTTGTTCCGTCGGCCCGGCTAACGAAATGCCGCCGGGCATGACTGCGATTACAGCAGTTCTTTCGCTTTCGCGACTACGTTCTCAACGGTGAAGCCGAACTCTTCGAACAGCAGTTCTGCAGGTGCAGACTCGCCGAAGGTGGTCATCCCGACGATAGCGCCGTTCAGGCCCACGTATTTGAACCAGTAGTCAGCGATACCCGCTTCTACGGCAACGCGCGCAGAAACCGCTTTTGGCAGTACGGATTCACGGTAAGCGGCATCCTGCTTGTCGAACGCGTCGGTAGACGGCATGGAAACCACGCGCGCTTTCACGCCTTCGGCAGACAGTTTGTCCCACGCAGCAACCGCCAGTTCAACTTCAGAACCGGTAGCGATGATGATCAGCTGCGGCTGCGAACCTGCGCAATCTTTCAGCACGTAACCTCCGCGAGCGATGTTAGCCAGCTGCTCTTCGGTACGATCCTGCTGTGCCAGGTTCTGACGGGAGAGGATCAGCGCGGTAGGACCGTCCTGACGCTCAACGCCATATTTCCACGCTACCGCGGACTCAACCTGGTCACATGGACGCCATGTGGACATGTTCGGGGTCACACGCAGAGACGCGACCTGCTCAACCGGCTGGTGAGTCGGGCCATCTTCGCCCAGACCGATAGAGTCGTGGGTGTAGACCATCACCTGACGCTGTTTCATCAGCGCAGCCATACGCACGGCGTTACGCGCATATTCCACGAACATCAGGAAGGTGGAGGTGTACGGCAGGAAACCGCCGTGCAGGGAAATACCGTTCGCAATCGCGGTCATACCGAATTCACGCACACCGTAATGGATGTAGTTACCGGCGGTATCTTCGTTGATCGCTTTAGAGCCAGACCAGATGGTCAGGTTAGACGGTGCCAGGTCAGCAGAGCCGCCGAGGAATTCTGGCAGCAGCGGACCGAAAGCTTCGATCGCATTCTGAGACGCTTTACGGCTGGCGATTTTCGCCGGGTTAGCCTGCAGTTTGGCGATGATTTCGTTCGCTTTCGCTGCGAAATCTTCCGGCATGTCACCTTTCATACGACGGGTGAATTCAGCCGCTTCCTGAGGGAAGGCTTTGGCGTAGGCCGCGAACTTCTCGTTCCAGACGGACTCTTTCGCCTGGCCTGCTTCTTTCGCGTCCCACTGAGCATAGATCTCAGACGGGATTTCGAATGGCGCATATTTCCAGCCCAGCTGTTCGCGGGTCAGCGCGATTTCTGCGTCGCCCAGCGGTGCGCCGTGGGAATCGTGGGTACCGGCTTTGTTTGGCGAACCGAAACCGATGATGGTTTTGCACATCAGCAGGGACGGTTTGTCAGTGACCGCACGCGCTTCTTCTACTGCGCGTTTGATCGCCGCTGCGTCGTGGCCATCAACGCCACGCACCACGTGCCAGCCGTAGGCTTCGAAACGTTTAGCGGTGTCGTCAGTGAACCAGCCTTCAACGTGACCATCGATGGAGATGCCGTTGTCATCGTAGAACGCTACCAGTTTGCCCAGTTTCAGGGTACCAGCCAGGGAGCACACTTCGTGAGAAATGCCTTCCATCATGCAGCCGTCGCCCATGAAGGCGTAGGTGAAGTGGTCAACGATGTCGTGGCCCGGACGGTTGAACTGCGCCGCCAGGGTTTTCTCAGCAATCGCCATACCCACCGCATTCGCAATACCCTGGCCCAGCGGACCGGTAGTGGTCTCAACGCCAGCGGTGTAACCCACTTCCGGGTGACCTGGGGTTTTGGAGTGCAGCTGACGGAAGTTCTTCAGCTCTTCGATTGGCAGCGCATAACCTGTGAGGTGCAACAGGCTATAGATCAGCATAGAGCCGTGGCCGTTGGACAGTACGAAACGGTCACGGTCAGCCCAGGACGGGTTCTGAGGGTTATGGTTCAGGAAATCACGCCACAGGACTTCGGCAATGTCAGCCATACCCATAGGGGCACCCGGGTGACCGGATTTGGCTTTCTGTACTGCGTCCATGCTCAGCGCACGAATAGCATTAGCAAGCTCTTTACGTGAGGACATTTTAACTCCAGATCGGACTGTTAAAGGCCGTGCCCTTGACGACAGCGCGTTTTGGGCTATGCCAGAAAAAAGTGCCAACAATGTAACCCAAGCGACAAAGCATGTACATGGAGCATTCTTTTGCCCTTTAAGAAATCTCTGGATCATGCTCGCATGTTGCGCAATCTACTCGCCCGGGCCTCCAGATATTCCTTATACTTAGCTCGACTGCGGCTTCGCTGCCGGAGCATTTTTCAGACTTTTTTCAGTTAACGAGTACGGAAGCAACATCATGAAAATGCGTGCAATAGTGCTGGCCCTGGGTACGACGCTGCTGCTGAGCGGCTGTCAAAATATGGATTCAAACGGTCTGATGAGTTCTGGTGCAGAGGCTTTCCAGGCCTATTCCCTGAGCGATGCGCAGGTCAAAGCCTTGAGCGATCAGGCGTGCAAAGACATGGACGCCAAAGCGACCATCGCCCCCGCCAGTAGCACGTACGCACAGCGTCTGAATAAGATTGCCGCCGCGCTGGGCGATAACATCAACGGTCAGCCGGTGAACTACAAAGTCTACATGGCGAAAGACGTGAACGCGTTTGCGATGGCGAACGGCTGTATCCGCGTCTACAGCGGCCTGATGGATATGATGACGGACAACGAAGTCGAAGCGGTGATCGGCCATGAAATGGGCCACGTCGCACTCGGTCACGTGAAGAAAGGGATGCAGGTAGCGCTCGGCACCAACGCCGTGCGTGCAGCGGCAGCCTCTGCGGGCGGGATCGTCGGTAGTCTGTCTCAGTCCCAGCTCGGCGACGTGGGTGAAAAACTGGTCAATTCCCAGTTCTCCCAGCGTCAGGAATCCGAAGCGGATGACTACTCTTACGATCTGTTGCGCAAACGCGGGATCAATCCGTCAGGGTTAGCCACCAGCTTTGAGAAACTGGCCAAACTGGAAGAAGGCCGTCAAAGCTCAATGTTTGACGATCACCCGGCTTCAGCCGAACGCGCGCAGCACATTCGCGATCGCATGGCGGCAGACGGCATTAAATAAAAAAAGCCGGGTGGCGGCTACGCCTTACCCGGCCTACAAAGGCCCGGTAAGCGCTGCGCCACCGGGCGATTTCTTGATTACTCGCCTTTCTTCGCCGCCTGGATGTAGAGCATTTCCAGCGCCAGCGTTGCCGCCGCCAGAGCGGTGATTTCAGACTGATCGTAAGCTGGCGCCACTTCCACGACGTCCATCCCCACGATATTCAGATCTTTCAGACCGCGAACCAGTTTGATTGCACGATCAGACGTCAGACCGCCGATCACCGGCGTACCGGTACCCGGTGCAAACGCAGGGTCCAGACAGTCGATGTCAAAGGTGAGATATACCGGCATATCGCCCACAATCTGCTTCACCTGAGCGATGATATCGTCCACGCCGCGATCGTTCACCTGGCAGGCGTCCAGCACGGTGAAGCCGTTGTCTTTGTCGAACTCAGTACGAATACCGATCTGCACAGAGTGGTTCGGATCGATCAGTCCTTCGTTCGGCGCAGTGTAGAACATGGTGCCGTGGTCAAACTCGCAGCCGTTCGCGTAGGTGTCGGAGTGGGCATCGAAATGGACCAGCGCCATTTTACCGAAATGCTTGGCGTGAGCACGCAGCAGCGGCAGCGTCACGAAGTGGTCACCGCCGAAAGAGAGCATACGCTTGCCGGCAGCCAGCAGTTTCTCGGCGTGCGCCTGTAGTTTTTCGCTCATCTCACGCGCGTCGCCGAAGGCATACACCAGGTCGCCGCAGTCGACGACATTCAGGCGTTCGCGCATATCGAAGTTCCACGGGAAGCGGTTGTGCTCCCAGGCCAGGTTGGTGGAAACCTGACGGATCGCCGCCGGGCCGTGACGGCCACCGGCACGACCGGAAGTCGCCATATCAAACGGAACGCCGGTGATGACCCAGTCAGCGTCGCTGTCGTACGGCTGGAAGTTCATCGGAAGACGTAAAAAACCAAACGCGTTAGATACCAGAGAGTTGTCGTACTGATGACCTAAAGTGCTCATGTCCTGACCTCGTGTAGAGTCGATACAAGAAAATAGATGAAAAAAAATCCCCTCCGCGTCGTTAAACCCGACGAGGAAGGGATTGATTCGGAAACTGCATATTGGGGCGAATTATCGCCGTTAATTCGTACAGGTTCAAGTATCCCGTAGGCCCGGTAAGCGCAGCGCCACCGGGCATGAGCGGTTACTCGTCTTCCAGATAGGTGTACCCGTACAGACCCGCTTCAAACTCTTCCAGGAACTGCTGCTGTAGCGCGGCGTCCAGGTCGGTGTTTTTCACCTGATCGCGGAACTGAGTCAGCAGTTTTTTCGGATCCAGCTGCACGTATTCCAGCATATCCGCCACAGTGTCGCCCTCGTCGGAAAGCTCCACTTCAACGTTGCCGTCAGGGAAGACAAACACGTCAACCGCTTCGGTATCACCGAACAGGTTATGCATGTTGCCCAAAATTTCCTGATACGCGCCGACCATAAAGAAGCCCAGCATTGGCGGGTTCTCTGGATCGTACTCCGGCATCGGCATGGTGGTGGCGATCCCGTCGCCGTCCACGTAGTGATCGATAGCGCCGTCGGAGTCGCAGGTGATATCCAGCAGCACCGCGCGGCGTTCCGGCGCGTGATTCAGCCCTTCCAGCGGCAGAACCGGGAACAGCTGATCGATACCCCAGGCATCCGGCATCGACTGGAACAGGGAGAAGTTGACGTAAATCTTATCCGCCATACGTTCCTGGAGTTCGTCGATAATCGGACGGTGCGCACGGTTGCTCGGGTCGAGCTGTTTCTGCACTTCGTGACACATGTTCAGATACAGCTGCTCGGCCCAGGCACGCTCCTGCAGGCTGAAAGTGCCGGATGAATAGCCGACGTGAATGTCGTGCAGATCCATCTGGCTGTCGTGCAGCCATTCGCGCAGGGAGCGACGGTTGCCCGGCTCATGCATCTCCTGCCAGGTTTCCCACATGTTTTGCAGGGCACGCGGCGCATCGTCCTGCGGCGGAGTCGCTTCGGTATTTTCGCTGCGCTCCACGCCGATGATGTTGGAGACCAGCACCGTGTGGTGCGCAGTCACCGCGCGACCAGACTCGGTGATCACCGTTGGATGCGGCAAACCGTTCTCTTCGCAGGCATCGCCGATCGCCCAGATAATGTTGTTGGCGTATTCGTTCAGGCCGTAGTTCACGGAGCAGTCAGACTGCGAGCGCGTGCCTTCATAGTCCACGCCCAGACCGCCGCCCACATCGAAGCATTCGATGTTCACGCCAAGCTTATGCAGCTCAACGTAGAAACGCGCGGATTCACGTACGCCCGTGGCGATATCACGAATGTTGGCCATCTGCGACCCGAGGTGGAAGTGCAGCAGCTGGATGCTGTCCAGACGACCGCGCTCGCGCAGCATTTCCACCAGCTGCAGAACCTGCCCTGCCGCCAGACCGAATTTGGATTTTTCGCCGCCCGAGGACTGCCATTTACCGGAGCCCTGGGACGCCAGACGCGCACGCACGCCGAGGCGCGGCACCACGTTCAGACGCTCGGCTTCTTCCAGCACGATGGCGATTTCCGTCATCTTCTCGATAACCAGATAGACCTTGTGGCCCATCTTCTCGCCAATCAGCGCCAGACGAATGTATTCGCGGTCTTTATAGCCGTTACAGACGATCACCGAGCGCGTCATACCGGCGTGCGCCAGTACCGCCATCAGTTCCGCTTTAGAACCGGCTTCCAGACCCAGTGGTTCACCGGAGTGGATCAGGGATTCAATGACGCGACGATGCTGGTTCACCTTAATCGGATAGACCAGGAAGTAGTCGCCCTTGTAACCATAGGACTCACGCGCACGCTTGAACGCGGCGTTAATGGAGCGCAAACGGTGTTGCAGGATCTGCGGGAAGCAGAACAGTGCAGGCAGACGTTGGCCTTGCGCTTCGCGCGCTTTCACCAGTTTGGCGAGATCCACACGAGCTTCCGGTACGTCAGGATCCGGGCAAACGCTGATATGGCCCAGTTCGTTGACGTCGTAGTAGTTATTACCCCACCAGGCAATATTGTATGTGCGCAGCATCTTGCTGGCCTCTTCGGAGCTCATCGCAACCTCCTGCATAGAACGTAGTACACCCTGTTCGCCCGCTGACGAAGGCGAAACCGAAGACATGTCGTCAGACATAGCGAACCTCAACTCTTTGTATTAAGTGTAAAACAGTTGACTACTATCGCAGTGTCACACCGCGATAACAACCCATAAACGGCCCCGTCTTCCAGCAGAGTGTGCTGAAATCCAGACCGTGCGACCGGTTTCTTATTCATATCATTGTAAAACACGTAACCGAACTCTGTATGACAAGGTTCGGAGAAACCACGAGATAACTCCTGAATTAACAAGAGCGCCCTTGTTCAGTTTTCACAAAGCGGATGGCCGGCCCTGGAATCCTGAGAAGCACCGAAATGGGTATAACATCGGCAGGTTTGCAGAATAGAAATGCGAGTGGCGGGAAACAGACGTACGCCAGAACGGCGTAACTGAGTTAGCGGAAAACGATGGTTCATTATCGGGTATCACCTCCACGGCCGCCTTCAGAAGACGAACCTCAAGCCAAAGCTAAGTATTCACTGCTCAACCCGGCTGGAAGTGGCGACACGATGAAATCATCGAGCGCTTTTTTGTATGAGCCGCGCGCCGCGTTTTATACCGATAAGAGGGGCAAAATGCAAAACATTAATGCGCACCTTGCCAGCACCGTCAGGAAAAATTTCCACCTGCGATTTCAGCACAATGAGAGCGGGGTCAAAAAAAACTGGAA
This sequence comes from Lelliottia sp. JS-SCA-14, assembly GCF_035593345.1. NCBI lineage: Bacteria > Pseudomonadati > Pseudomonadota > Gammaproteobacteria > Enterobacterales > Enterobacteriaceae > Lelliottia > Lelliottia sp. JS-SCA-14. Next base: position 3,974,688 of record NZ_CP141606.1, read on the forward strand.
ATCGGGCGAAGAAGTGACCTAAAATAGCCGTCCAGATGTTAATCCATCTATACTGATTAACACTCAGACTGCCGGTGTTATTTACCTGCAGGTCTTGGTAGAATCGTCTTCTACGGCCATTGCGCACAGCAGTTTGAGCTTACCAAATACTCCTTAGGTGAAATATAACATGGCAAAACACCTGTTTACGTCCGAGTCTGTATCAGAAGGGCATCCTGATAAAATCGCTGACCAAATCTCCGATGCAGTGCTGGATGCGATCCTGGAACAGGATCCTAAAGCGCGCGTGGCGTGCGAAACCTATGTCAAAACGGGCATGGTTCTGGTTGGTGGTGAGATCACCACCAGTGCATGGGTTGATATCGAAGAGATCACCCGTAACACCGTGCGTGAAATCGGCTACGTGCATTCTGATATGGGCTTTGATGCCAACTCTTGCGCCGTTTTGAGCGCGATTGGCAAACAGTCCCCGGACATCAACCAGGGCGTTGACCGTACCGACCCGCTCGAGCAGGGTGCTGGCGACCAGGGCCTGATGTTTGGCTACGCAACCAACGAAACTGACGTGCTGATGCCTGCGCCAATCACTTACGCTCACCGTCTGGTGCAGCGTCAGGCTGAAGTGCGTAAAAACGGCACGCTGCCGTGGCTGCGCCCGGATGCAAAAAGCCAGATCACTTTCCAGTATGACGACGGCAAAATCGTCGGCATCGACGCGGTTGTTCTGTCGACTCAGCACTCCGAAGACGTTGCGCTTAAAACGCTGCAGGAAGCGGTAATGGAAGAGATCATTAAGCCGGTTCTGCCTGCAGAATGGCTGAATGCCTCGACCAAATACCACATCAACCCGACTGGCCGTTTTGTTATCGGTGGCCCAATGGGCGACTGCGGTCTGACCGGTCGTAAGATCATCGTTGATACCTACGGCGGCATGGCTCGTCACGGTGGCGGCGCGTTCTCCGGTAAAGATCCGTCTAAAGTTGACCGTTCTGCGGCGTACGCGGCACGTTATGTGGCGAAAAACATCGTTGCTGCGGGCCTGGCCGATCGCTGTGAGATTCAGGTTTCCTACGCCATCGGCGTGGCAGAACCGACCTCCATCATGGTCGAAACCTTCGGTACTGAGAAGATCTCTACCGAACAGCTGACCCTGCTGGTGCGCGAGTTCTTCGACCTGCGTCCATACGGCCTGATCCAGATGCTGGATCTGCTGCACCCAATCTACAAAGAAACCGCTGCATACGGTCACTTTGGTCGCGAACATTTCCCATGGGAAAAAACCGACAAAGCCGCCCTGCTGCGTGAAGCTGCCGGTCTGAAGTAATCGACCGATAGCGTTTGAAAAGGCCAGCCTTGTGCTGGCCTTTTGCATTTGTGCGTGCTGCCTTTGTCGGGTGGCGCTGCGCTTACCCGACCTACGAGCTATGGTTTTGTAGGTCGGGTAAGGCGTAGCCGCCACCCGACAATAAACCACCTAATGAAACCGATTACACCACCCTCTACAACCCTTCATTTCAGATTAATCTCTTTGCATGTTCTGCCTTCATCTGCTGTTACATTTCATTTCAGTTAAGTCTGAAACTGTCCCAAACGGGATGCACATCAACAGAATTAACACTATATTTTCATAGCTTTAATAATACTGACAGTTTGCATCGAGTGTAACCGATTACACCAACGTGAGATATGTCACATATTTTTACGTCGTACTCACCTACCCTTTACATTGATAAAATTGATAACCCAACTGGAGGGCATAATGCCTGACAATAAAAAACAGGGGCGTACGTCCAACAAGGCGATGACATTCTTTGTCTGCTTCCTCGCAGCCCTGGCAGGACTTCTTTTCGGCCTGGATATCGGCGTCATTGCCGGTGCTTTACCCTTCATCACCGATGAATTCCAGATTAGCCCGCACACCCAGGAATGGGTGGTGAGCTCCATGATGTTCGGTGCTGCCGTCGGTGCCGTCGGCAGCGGCTGGCTCTCCTATCGCCTCGGGCGAAAAAAGAGCCTGATGATCGGCGCGATTCTGTTTGTCGCCGGTTCGCTCTGCTCTGCCGCCGCGCCTAACGTCGAAGTGCTGATTATCTCTCGCGTACTGCTCGGCCTGGCGGTCGGCGTGGCGTCGTATACCGCCCCGCTCTACCTGTCGGAAATTGCGCCGGAGAAAATTCGCGGCAGCATGATCTCCATGTACCAGCTGATGATCACCATCGGTATCCTCGGCGCGTACCTGTCTGATACCGCGTTCAGCTACAGCGGCGCATGGCGCTGGATGCTGGGTGTGATTATCATCCCGGCGATTCTGCTGCTGATTGGCGTCTTCTTCCTGCCGGATAGCCCGCGCTGGTATGCCGCTAAGCGCCGCTTCCACGACGCGGAACGTGTGCTGATGCGCCTGCGTGATACCAGCGCAGAAGCCAAACATGAACTCGATGAAATCCGCGAAAGCCTGAAGGTCAAACAGACCGGCTGGGCGCTGTTTAAAGAGAACAGCAACTTCCGTCGCGCGGTGTTCCTCGGCGTGCTGCTGCAGGTGATGCAACAGTTCACCGGGATGAACGTCATCATGTACTACGCGCCAAAAATCTTTGAACTGGCGGGCTACACCAACACCACCGAACAGATGTGGGGAACCGTGATCGTCGGTCTGACCAACGTGCTGGCGACCTTTATCGCCATCGGCCTGGTGGACCGCTGGGGCCGTAAACCGACGCTGACCTTAGGCTTCCTGGTGATGGCAGTCGGCATGGGCGTGCTGGGGACCATGATGCATGTGGGCATTCACTCCGCGACCGCGCAGTACTTTGCCGTGGGGATGCTGCTGATGTTTATCGTCGGGTTTGCGATGAGTGCCGGTCCGCTGATTTGGGTCCTGTGTTCCGAAATCCAGCCGCTGAAAGGGCGTGATTTCGGTATCACCTGCTCAACCGCCACCAACTGGATCGCCAACATGATCGTCGGCGCAACCTTCCTGACCATGCTCAATACGCTCGGCAACGCCAACACCTTCTGGGTGTACGGCGGTCTGAACCTGTTCTTTATTGTTCTGACCCTGTGGCTGGTTCCTGAAACCAAACACGTTTCCCTGGAACATATCGAACGTAACCTGATGAAAGGTCGTCCGCTGCGCGAGATTGGCGCCAGCAACTAAGAACCCTGCCCGGCGGCGCAAGCTTGCCGGGCGAAACCTCCTCTTGCACCCGCCCTGTCTCCCGTTTTATCCTCTGCCCCTATGAAAACCCCACGCCTTCCCATTGCCCTCCAGCAAGCCGTCATGCACGCATTGCGGGATAAACTCGCGCAAGCCAACCTTAAACTCGGGCGCAACTATCCTGAACCCAAACTGGTCTATCAGCAGCGTGGTACCTCGGCGGGCACCGCCTGGCTTGAATCCTATGAGATCCGCCTGAATCCGGTGCTGATGATGGAAAACGAGCAGGCGTTTATCGAGGAAGTGGTCCCGCACGAACTGGCGCACTTGCTGGTGTGGAAACACTTTGGCCGCGTGGCCCCGCACGGCAAAGAGTGGAAGTGGATGATGGAAGCCGTGCTCGGCGTTCCCGCCCGGCGCACGCACCAGTTCGAGCTGGAATCAGTACGGCGTAACACCTTCCCCTATCGCTGCCAGTGCCAGCAGCATCAGCTGACCGTCCGGCGTCATAATCGCGTGGTGCGCGGCGAAGCCACCTACCGCTGTGTCAAATGCGGTGAACCGCTGGTCGCAGAATAATCAATTGAACAATCAGGAACTTTCCTGATCTGACTGATTGCATACTGGAACATCTTTAGCTACGTTGCGGGCTCGTTTTGACACGGAGTTTGAGATGTCCCGTAATTATTCTTTCGCTGTTGCCCTTCTGGCGACAGTGCTCACAGGCCCTGCGCTGGCCGACGGTATCAACAATTTTTCTCAGGCCAAAGCCGCAGGCGTCAAGGTGAACGCCGATGCACCGGGTGATTTCTACTGCGGCTGCAAAATTAACTGGCAGGGTAAAAAAGGGGTCGTTGACCTCGAGTCGTGCGGTTACAAAGTGCGTAAAAACGAAAACCGCGCCAACCGAATCGAATGGGAACATGTGGTTCCGGCATGGCAATTTGGCCACCAGCGTCAGTGCTGGCAGGACGGCGGGCGTAAAAACTGCGCCAAAGATCCGGTCTATCGCCAGATCGAAAGTGATATGCACAACCTGCAACCGGCCGTGGGCGAAGTGAATGGCGACCGCGCCAACTTCATGTACAGCCAGTGGAACGGCGGCGAGGGCCAGTACGGCCAGTGCGGAATGAAGGTCGATTTCAAAGAGAAAGTCGCCGAGCCGCCGGCCCGCGCGCGCGGCAGCATCGCCCGCACCTACTTCTATATGCGCGATCGCTACGAGCTGAATCTCTCCCGCCAGCAAACTCAGCTGTTCAACGCCTGGGATAAGCAGTATCCGGTCACCGACTGGGAGTGCGAGCGCGATAACCGCATCGCCAAAGTCCAGGGGAATCACAACCCGTACGTGCAGCGCGCTTGCCAGGCGCAAAAGAGCTAACCTACACTAGCGGCAATTGATTCATACCGTACTCATATGGAACTTCTGACTATGCGCATCCCCCGCATTTATCACCCGGAACTGATTGCCGCTGGCAGTGAAATTGCTCTTTCCGACGAAGCCGCCAACCATGTTGGCCGCGTACTGCGCATGGGCGCGGGCCAGGCCGTGCAGCTTTTCGACGGCAGCAACCAGGTTTTCGACGCCGAAATCACCCGCGCCGATAAAAAGAGCGTGCAGGTTAACGTCCTGCGCGGCGAAGTGGATGACCGGGAATCCCCGCTGCATATCCATCTGGGCCAGGTGATGTCGCGCGGTGAAAAGATGGAATTCACCATCCAGAAATCGATCGAACTGGGTGTAAGCCTCATTACGCCACTTTTTTCTGAGCGCTGTGGCGTTAAACTGGATGCTGAACGTCTGAACAAAAAGATTCAGCAGTGGCAGAAGATCGCCATCGCCGCGTGCGAACAGTGCGGCCGCAACCGCATTCCGGAGATCCGCCCGCCGATGGATTTAGAGGCGTGGTGCGCCGAAGAAGAGAGCGGCCTGAAGCTCAACCTGCACCCGCGCGCCAGCGCCAGCATCAACACGCTGCCGCTGCCGGTCGAGCGCGTACGACTGCTGATTGGCCCGGAAGGCGGGCTGTCGGCGGACGAAATTGCCATGACCGCACGTTATCAATTTACTGATATTCTGTTGGGACCTCGCGTTCTACGTACTGAGACGACTGCACTCACAGCCATCACCGCACTGCAGGTGCGTTTTGGCGATCTGGGTTGAAGCATTAACGGAGAAGAACAATGATCAAGCTCGGCATCGTGATGGACCCCATCGCAAGCATTAACATCAAGAAAGATTCCAGCTTCGCAATGCTGCTGGAAGCACAGCGTCGCGGCTACCAGCTCCATTACATGGAGATGGCCGATCTTTACCTGAACAATGGTGAAGCCCGCGCCCGCACGCGCATCGTTAACGTCGAGCAAAATTACGATAAATGGTACGAGTTCGGTTCTGAGCAGGACATCCCCCTCGCAGAACTCGACGTGATCCTGATGCGTAAAGATCCTCCGTTCGACACCGAATTCATTTACTGCACCTATATCCTTGAGCGTGCTGAAGAGAAAGGCACGCTGATCGTCAACAAACCGCAGAGTCTGCGCGACTGTAACGAGAAGCTGTATACCGCCTGGTTCTCCGATCTGACACCAGAGACCCTGGTCACCCGCAACAAAGCGCAGCTGAAAGCCTTCTGGCAGAAGCACGGCGATATCATCCTCAAGCCGCTGGACGGCATGGGCGGTGCGTCGATCTTCCGCGTCAAAGAGGGTGACCCGAACCTTGGCGTGATCGCAGAAACCCTGACCGAGCACGGCACCCGCTACTGCATGGCGCAGAACTACATTCCGGCCATCGTGGATGGCGACAAACGCGTGCTGGTGGTTGACGGCGAGCCGGTGCCTTACTGCCTGGCGCGTATTCCGCAGGGCGGCGAAACCCGTGGTAACCTGGCCGCCGGTGGCCGTGGCGAACCGCGTCCCCTGACCGACAGCGACTGGGAAATCGCCCGCCGCGTCGGCCCGATGCTGAAAGCCAAAGGGCTGATTTTCGTCGGCCTGGATATCATCGGCGACCGCCTGACGGAAGTGAATGTCACAAGCCCAACCTGTATCCGCGAAATCGAAGCCGAGTTCCCGGTCTCCATTACCGGCATGCTGATGGACGCGATCGAAAAACGTCTGAAGCAGTAACTCGCTTAACGGCGAAGTATATACAAGGCCCAGGTTTCTCCGCATACTGGGCCTTGTCGCTTTTTAAACCAGGAATCAGAACCTCTGACAATGAATTTACAGCATCACTTTCTTATTGCCATGCCTGCTCTCCAGGACCCGATTTTCCGTCGCTCGGTCGTTTATATCTGCGAATACAGCGAAGACGGCGCGATGGGGATTATCATCAACAAACCGCTGGAAAATCTGCAAATCGAGGGCATTCTTGAAAAACTCAAGATCACCCCTGAAGATCGCGCCCCGGAGATCCGCCTTGATAAGCCGGTGATGCTCGGCGGCCCGCTGGCAGAAGATCGTGGCTTTATTCTGCACACCCCTCCGGGTTTCTCCTCCAGCATTCGCGTTTCCGATAATACGGTTATCACCACCTCACGCGACGTGCTGGAAACCCTGGGCACACACAATCAGCCTTCCGAAGTGCTGGTCGCGCTGGGCTACTCCTCCTGGGAGAAAGGCCAGCTGGAGCAGGAGATCCTCGACAACGCGTGGCTCACCGCCCCGGCCGACCTGAATATTCTGTTTAAAACTCCGATCGCCGATCGCTGGCGTGAAGCGGCGAAACTCATTGGTATCGACATCCAGACCATGCCTGGCGTAGCGGGGCACGCATAATGAGCGGAACCCTTCTTGGCTTTGATTTCGGCACCCGAAGTATCGGCGTGGCGATCGGCCAGCGCATTACCGGCACCGCGCGTCCGCTAACGGCGATAAAAGCCCAGGACGGCACGCCCGACTGGAACATCATCGAGCGCCTGCTGAAAGAGTGGCAACCCGAAGCCGTTATCGTCGGCCTGCCGCTCAACATGGATGGCACCGAGCAGCCGCTCACCGCCCGCGCGCGTAAATTTGCCAATAAGATCCATGGCCGCTTTGGCGTCGTGGTTAAGCTGCACGATGAACGCCTGAGCACCGTTGAAGCCCGCGCCGGTCTGTTTGAGCACGGCGGCTTCCGTGCCCTGAACAAAGGCAGCGTCGATTCTGCCTCGGCGGTGATCATCCTCGAAAGCTTCTTCGAGCAAGGGTTTTAACGTCGCTAAAGCCTTCCCTGCGCTTTGCGCTCGGCGAGACTCTGGTCAAAGTTCTGCATGCCCGCCTGCTGCCCGGTCTGAATCACGCCGGGCAACTGCCAGGTTTTCCCCTCGCGAATCAAGTTTGCCGAAGCCGGTGTGTTGACCAGCATCTCGAACAGCGCCACGCGCCCGCCCTGAACGTCCCGCATCAGCTTTTGCGCCAGTACTGCACGTAAACTTCCTGCCAGCTGATTACGCACCGGATCTTTCTCTCCGGCCGGGAAAGTGTCCACCAGCCGTTCAATGGCCTGCGATGCTCCGCGCGTATGCAGCGTCGCCAGCACCAGATGCCCGGTCTCCGCCGCCGTGAGTGCCAGGCGGATCGTTTCGCTGTCGCGCAGTTCGCCCAGAAGAATGACATCAGGATCTTCGCGCAGCGCCGCCCGTAGCGCCTGCGCAAATGTCGGGCAGTGCAGGCCGATCTCACGCTGCTGGATCAGACAGCGGTGGCTTTGATAGACATACTCCACAGGATCTTCCAGCGTCAGAATATGCCCGTCGCAGTGGTGGTTGAGATAATCCACCATTGCCGCCAGCGTGGTGGATTTGCCGCTGCCGGTCGCTCCCGTGACCAGAATCAGGCCATTGTCACTGGAGAGCAGATCGGGAATGACGCGCGGTACGCCGAGCGTCGAGAGCTGCGGGCACTCCACCGGCAGGAGCCTCAGCGTGAGCGAGACGCCATGAATATGCACAAACGCGCTGGCGCGTAATCGCTGACCACCGAGCAACGTCACCGCAAAATCCACGTGACCGTTCGCCCACCAGGCGCCCTGCTGTTCGTCATTCAGCCAGGACTTTAACAGCAGCGCAACATCGGGCGGGGGAAACGGCGCTGGTTCGAGTTTGCCTAATCTACGCCAGCGCGGCGGGGAATCGCTGCACAGGTGTAGATCCGAGACATTATGCTTTACACTAAGGGCCACAATTTCTTCCATATCCATACAACCATCCTCGGACTCATGAACGACATTGCGCATAACCTGGCACAGGTCAGGGACAAAATCTCAGCCGCTGCAACGCGTTGCGGCCGTGCTTCAGAAGAAGTTTCGTTGCTTGCAGTGAGTAAAACCAAGCCTGCGAGCGCCATCGCAGAAGCCATCGACGCCGGGCAGCGTGCTTTTGGTGAAAACTACGTTCAGGAGGGTGTGGACAAAATTCGCTATTTCCAGCAAGCCGGGAAGGCGAGCCTACAATGGCACTTTATCGGCCCGCTGCAGTCGAACAAAAGTCGGCTGGTCGCAGAGCATTTCGACTGGTGTCATACGGTCGACCGCCTGCGTATCGCGACGCGGTTGAGCGACCAACGCCCTGCCGGGATGGCTCCACTTAACATCCTGATTCAAATCAATATTAGTGATGAGAACAGTAAGTCAGGTATCACTCTGGCTGAGCTGGATGCGCTGGCCGAACAGGTGGCGGAACTGCCCGGTCTGACGTTGCGTGGACTGATGGCGATTCCGGCACCCGAAACGAGTTACGACAGGCAGTTTGCCGTAGCACAGCAAATGGCTGTAGCATTTGAGGCGCTTAAAGCGCGCTACACCACCGTAGACACGCTTTCACTGGGCATGTCAGACGATATGGAAGCCGCCATCGCGGCAGGCAGCACTATGGTGCGCATCGGCACAGCTATTTTCGGTGCGCGCGATTACACCCCAAAATAAGGAAACCTGAGGAACGCCATGAAGACGTTGACTTTCCTGCTCTCAACGGTCATTGAGCTGTATACGATGGCGCTGCTGTTGCGCGTCTGGATGCAGTGGGCCCGCTGTGATTTTTATAACCCCTTCTCGCAGTTTGTCGTGAAAATCACGCAGCCTGTGATTGGGCCGCTGCGCCGCGTGATCCCGCCGATGGGGCCAATCGACAGCGCCTCCCTGCTGGTGGCGTTTGTGCTCAGTATCATCAAAGCCATCGTGCTGTTTATGGTGGTCACCTTCCAGCCGATCATCTGGATCGCCGCCGTATTAATCCTGCTGAAAACCATCGGCCTGCTGATTTTCTGGGTGCTGCTGGTGATGGCGGTAATGAGCTGGGTCAGCCGCGGCCGTAGTCCGGTCGAGTACGCCATGATTCAGCTGACCGAGCCGCTCCTGCGCCCGATCCGCAATCTGCTGCCAGCCATGGGCGGGATCGATTTTTCGCCGATGATTCTGGTTCTGCTGCTGTATGTCCTGAACATGGGCATCGCTGAACTGTTACAGTCAACGGGCAACATGCTGCTGCCGGGGCTGTGGATGGCGCTATGAGTGCCGTCAGCTCCTGCGTCGACGGGCTGGTTTTACGGCTGTATATTCAGCCGAAAGCCAGCCGCGACAGCATTGTCGGATTACATGGCGACGAATTAAAAGTCGCCATTACCGCTCCTCCCGTGGACGGCCAGGCGAACGCGCATTTGACCAAATATCTGGCAAAACAGTTTCGCGTCGCCAAAAGCCAGGTCATCATTGAAAAGGGTGAACTGGGACGTCATAAACAGGTAAAAATCCTCAACCCGCAAAACATCCCGACGGAAGTCGCGGCACTGTCACAACAGGATTAAATTATGCAGAAAGTTGTTCTCGCCACCGGTAACGCCGGTAAAGTGCGCGAGCTGGCCTCGCTATTAAATGATTTTGGTCTGGACGTGGTCGCGCAGACCGAGCTGGGCGTGGATTCGGCGGAAGAGACTGGCCTGACGTTTATCGAAAATGCGATCCTGAAAGCGCGTCACGCGGCACAGGTGACCGGTCTTCCGGCGATTGCGGATGATTCAGGCCTGGCGGTAGATGCTCTGGGCGGTGCACCGGGTATTTACTCTGCGCGCTACTCCGGCGTGGATGCGACCGATCAGCAGAACCTGGAAAAGCTGCTGGAAACCCTGAAAGACGTACCGGACGCACAGCGTCAGGCGCAGTTCCACTGCGTGCTGGTCTATATGCGTCATGCAGAAGACCCGACGCCGATCGTCTGCCACGGCAGCTGGCCGGGCGTGATTGCTCGCGAATCGGCGGGTAACGGCGGCTTTGGCTACGATCCGATTTTCTTTGTCCCTTCTGAGGGCAAAACCGCCGCGGAACTGACCCGCGAAGAAAAAAGCGCGATTTCCCATCGTGGGCGCGCGTTGAAACTGTTACTGGAAGCATTACGTAATGGCTAATTTGCCACCTCTGAGTCTTTATATTCACATCCCGTGGTGCGTGCAGAAATGCCCGTACTGCGATTTCAATTCGCACGCGCTGAAAGGCGAAGTGCCGCATGACGACTACGTTCAGCATCTGTTAACCGATCTGGATGCCGACGTACCTTACGCACAGGGACGTGAAGTTAAGACCATTTTTATTGGTGGCGGTACGCCGAGCCTGCTCTCTGGCCCGGCGATGCAAACGCTGCTGGACGGCGTGCGAGCGCGCCTGAATCTGGCAGCCGATGCGGAAATTACGATGGAAGCCAACCCTGGCACCGTTGAGGCCGACCGTTTTGTCGAGTATCAGCGCGCCGGGGTGAACCGTATTTCGATTGGCGTCCAGAGTTTTAGCGAACCTAAACTCAAGCGACTGGGGCGTATCCACGGTCCGGAAGAGGCGAAGCGCGCGGCGCACCTGGCAACCGGCCTGGGGCTGCGCAGCTTTAACCTCGATTTGATGCACGGTCTGCCCGACCAGTCTCTGGAAGAGGCGCTGGACGATCTGCGCCAGGCCATCGAGCTGAACCCGCCGCATCTCTCCTGGTATCAGCTGACGATTGAGCCGAACACGCTGTTTGGTTCGCGCCCGCCGGTCCTGCCCGACGACGACGCCCTGTGGGATATTTTCGAACAAGGTCATCAGTTGCTGACAGCGGCGGGTTATCAGCAGTACGAAACCTCCGCCTACGCGAAGCCGGGCTATCAGTGTCAGCACAACCTCAACTACTGGCGTTTTGGTGATTACTTAGGGATTGGCTGCGGCGCGCACGGCAAAGTGACCTTCCCCAATGGGCGCATTCTGCGTACCGCCAAAACCCGTCATCCGCGAGGGTATATGGAAGGGCGTTATCTGGAGCGTCAGCACGACGTGGAAGTGGAGGATAAACCCTTCGAGTTCTTCATGAACCGCTTCCGCCTGCTGGAAGCCGCGCCGCGCGCGGAGTTTGCGCTCTACACCGGCTTGCCGGAATCGGTGATTCGCCCGCAGATTGATGAAGCGCTGGCGAAAGGGTATCTGACGGAGTGCGACGCATTCTGGCAGATCACCGAACACGGGAAGTTGTTCCTTAACTCCCTGCTTGAGCTGTTCCTCGCCGAAGAGTCCTGAAGACGGCTTCAGGATTTTGCATCCCGTTCTGCTGGCCGAGGGAAAGGCTGGCAGAGTGTGGGGATGGAAAAATCTAAACAACTCCGCAAAGGTATGACTCCCGAAGAACTTCACCTCTGGTATTTACTCCGGGGGCGTCGTTTTTACGGGTTCAAGTTTCGTCGCCAGATGCCCATAGGGTCATACATTGTGGATTTTGCCTGCTTTGAGGCAAGGTTGATTGTCGAGCTTGATGGCGGCCAGCATCAGGATGATTATGAGTATGACTTACGCAGGACTGCGTTTTTGAACGCCAGCGGCTGGCGAGTGATTCGTTTCTGGAATAATGAATTCAGGACGAATGAGGAAGGGGTTTTGGGTGCCATTTTGGACGGTTTGAATCGTCTGGTCCCCTCACCCCAGCCCTCTCCCAAAGGGAGAGGGAGCTAAAACCGCACCTGACCGATCCCCTCTCCCCGCGGGAGAGGACCGCACCTGACAGATCCCCTCTCCCGTGGGAGAGGGTTAGGGTGAGGGCAACAAACCGCACCCTTACTTAAGCGTCCCCACCAGCGCCTTCCGGCTATCTTCCAGCGTCACGACGCGCTGGCACACGTCTTTACCAAACTTCTGGAAATCCGCTTCCTGATTCTTCCATTCGTTCTGAATCGAAGTCTGCAATCCGCCCAGGCTGCCTAATACGCCCTGCAGTGGATTACCGCCGCCTTTCAGCACGGCTTTCGCACCCATCTCATTGATGCTGTCCTGCAGGATGCCGCCCATCGCCTGGTTCACCAGGTTCTGGCCGTCGGCACGGACCTGATCGATAGCCTTATAGTGGAACGTCAGGCCATCCGTACGGTGCTCAATGATGCGGTTCATCTGCTCTTTCAGCTGGGCGTCCAGCTTGGTCAGGCGGGTGCGCATATTGCTGCTCTCACCCACCTCTTTAGCGATGATCTTATCCAGCGCCACGCGGCCTTTCTCGACGCGCGTCAAAGCGCCTTCGTCGATCCACGGCAGCGCCGAGCGGAGATCCGCCTGATAATCTTTCGCCTGCTCGCGTTGGGCCGCGCTCAGGGTATATTGTTTGCCGTTGTACATCACGTTGCCATCAGGCGTGATCACCAGATTACCGTTCTCACCTTTTACCTGAACGGTTTGCGGGCTGAGAATCACATCGTCGCGCGGTGTGACTTCACATTTGTATTCCGCATGGGCAGTTAACGCGGTGGTCATCAATGCCACAGCCAGCAGCGTTTTGCGCATCATATTTATCCCTCAAGACAAAACGGGCCGGCATTTGCCGGCCCTTTGCTAGTTAGTCCCACCAAATGTCGAAAAGTTCGCTAACGCGGACCTCTTCGAATTTGCGGTCTTCCAGCCATTTGCGCACGAGTGCCTGCTGTTCTTCGGTGCACTTACCGATCTCTTGCTTGCAGATCAGGCCTTCCCAGGAGAGATAGCCGCTGCCATCAAACGCCAGTTTGTTCGGCTCGATCACTTCATCGATAAAGGCGTCAACTTCCTTATCAATGGTTTCTACGCTCGTCCCTTCCGGGAAACGCCATGCGACGGAAAAACCGACTTCCTGGAATTCCTCGATGTGCATCTTTTTACGCAGACGACGGCTACGGTTTGCCATTATTTAACCCTCTCGAACATTAAGTCCCATACACCGTGACCAAGACGATGGCCACGCTGTTCAAATTTCGTTACCGGACGTGAATCCGGTCGCGGTACGTAGTCGTTGCTCTGTGACTGGTTTTTATACCCGTCGAGTGACGACATCACTTCCAGCATGTGTTCCGCGTAAGGTTCCCAGTCGGTGGCCATATGGAAGACACCGCCCAGTTTTAGCTTACTTTTCACAAGCTCAGCAAATTCTGCCTGAACGATACGGCGTTTATTATGACGTGCTTTGTGCCACGGGTCAGGGAAAAAGAGTTGAACCATGTTCAAAGAATTGTCAGGAATCATTTTGTGCAGCACTTCGACCGCATCGTGGCACATGACGCGCAGGTTCTCGACGCCCTCTTCGTGCGCGGTGGCAAGGCATGCGCCCACGCCCGGTGAGTGCACTTCGATGCCGAGGAAATTCTGCTCCGGACGCGCTTTCGCCATCGTCACCAGTGAAGAACCCATACCGAAACCGATCTCCAGGGTGATCGGCGCATCGCGACCAAACAGTTCGGCGAAGTCGACTGGCTGTTCGCTGAACTCAACGCCCATCACCGGCCAGTAGTTATCCAGCGCATGTTGCTGCCCTTTTGTCAGGCGCCCCTGACGGCGGACAAAGCTGCGAATACGGCGCAGCGGGCGACCGTTTTCATCAAATTCCGGTGAAATGACGTCGTTTTTCATAAAAGAGTAGTCTGCTTGTGAGATTGTTCGGGAAACGGGCATTATCCAAAGTTAAGCCCTGTATGCAAGCATGGGAAAGATCCGGTTTACAGTCGCAAGGCGCTGTGCTGCAATCTGCGTCCCTGATTATGCGAATCGATACTCATGCAAGCCTCTCAATTTTCAGCCCAGGTGCTGGACTGGTACGACAAATACGGGCGTAAAACCCTGCCCTGGCAAATTGAAAAAACGCCGTACAAAGTATGGCTCTCCGAGGTGATGTTGCAACAAACTCAGGTCGCGACGGTTATTCCCTACTTCGAGCGTTTTATGGCGCGATTCCCGACGATCACCGATCTCGCCAACGCGCCGCTCGATGAAGTGCTGCACCTGTGGACCGGGCTTGGCTATTACGCCCGCGCGCGCAATCTGCATAAAGCGGCGCAGCAGGTGGCGACGTTGCATAAGGGTAAGTTCCCGGAAACCTTCGATGAAGTGGCTGCCCTGCCTGGCGTCGGTCGTTCCACGGCGGGCGCGGTGCTTTCTCTCTCACTCGGTAAACATTTCCCCATTCTCGACGGCAACGTGAAACGCGTGCTGGCGCGCTGTTACGCAGTGGACGGCTGGCCGGGCAAGAAGGATATTGAGAAACGCCTGTGGGAGATCAGCGAAGCGGTGACGCCCGCGAAAGGCGTTGAGCGCTTCAACCAGGCGATGATGGATTTGGGGGCGATCGTCTGCACTCGCTCCAAACCGAAATGCGAGCTCTGCCCGGTGAACAACATCTGCGTGGCCTATGCGAATCACTCCTGGGCGCAGTATCCGGGCAAAAAACCGAAGCAGACGATCCCTGAACGCACGGGCTTTATGTTGTTAATGCAGCACGGCGATGAGGTGTTTCTTGCCCAGCGTCCGCCGAGCGGCTTATGGGGCGGACTGTACTGTTTTCCGCAGTTTGACAGCGAAGAGGGTCTGCGGGAGTGGCTGGCACAGCGGCATATCAACGCCGATAAACTCCAGCAGCTGACGGCGTTTCGCCACACCTTTAGCCATTTCCATCTGGATATTGTGCCAATGTGGCTTCCCGTGTCCTCCTTCGCCTCTTGCATGGATGAAGGCGTGGCTCTCTGGTATAACTTAGCGCAACCGCCATCCGTCGGGCTGGCAGCTCCCGTGGAGCGCCTGTTACAGCAATTACGTGCCGGAGCAGTGGTTTAGCTTCGACAAGACAACGAGGAATAAGAATGGCCAGAACAATTTTTTGTACCTATCTGCAGCGCGACGCCGAAGGGCAGGATTTCCAGCTCTATCCGGGCGAACTGGGTAAGCGCATCTATAACGAAATCTCCAAAGAGGCATGGGCGCAGTGGCAGCAGAAGCAGACCATGCTCATCAACGAGAAAAAACTCACCATGATGAACCCGGAACACCGCAAGCTGCTGGAGCAGGAGATGGTGAACTTCCTGTTTGAAGGCAAAGATGTGCACATTGAAGGCTACACGCCGCCGGAAAAATAACCGCGCGGGCTGATGCCCGGCGGCGCTTCGCTTGCACGGGCCTACGGACGGTAGGCCGGGTCAGCGCAGCGCCACCCGGCAACGGTCGCGACAAAGCAAACACAACACGCAATCCCGGAATGATGAAAAAATTATTAGCGCTAGCCCTTGTTGCGCCGTTGCTTGTGTCTTGTTCCAGTAAAAAAGGCGATAGCTATAACGAAGCCTGGGTAAAGGACACGAACGGTTTTGACATTCTGATGGGGCAGTTTGCCCACAACATCGAGAATATTTGGGGATTTAACGAAGTTCTGATCGCGGGACCGAAGGACTACGTTAAATATACCGACGCCTACCAGACTCGTAGCCATATCAACTTTGATGAAGGTACGATCACGATCGAGACCATCGCGGGAACGGAGCCTGCGGCGCGCTTACGCCAGGCGATCGTCAAAACCCTACTGATGGGTGACGATCCCGGCTCAATCGACCTCTATTCCGACGCTGACGATATCACCATTTCCAAAGAGCCGTTCCTCTACGGACAGGTTGTTGACCAGACCGGTCAGGCGATCCGCTGGGAAGGACGCGCCACCGCCTTCGCCGACTATCTGCTGAAAACGCGTCTGAAAAGCCGCAGCAACGGCCTGAAAATTATCTACAGCGTGACCATCAATCTGGTGCCGAACCACCTCGACAAGCGTGCGCATAAGTACGTGGGCATGGTGCGTCAGGCGTCGCGCAAATACGGCGTGGATGAGTCGCTGATCCTGGCGATTATGCAGACCGAGTCGTCGTTTAACCCGTACGCGGTGAGTCGTTCCGACGCGTTAGGGCTGATGCAGGTTGTCCAGCACAGCGCCGGGAAGGACGTGTTCCGTTCGCAGGGTAAATCCGGTACGCCGAGCCGCAGCTTCCTGTTCGATCCGGCCAGCAACATTGATACCGGTACCGCCTACCTGGCGATGCTGAGCAATGTCTATCTGGGTGGCATTGATAACCCGACGTCGCGTCGTTATGCGGTGATCACCGCGTACAACGGCGGCGCGGGCAGCGTACTGCGCGTGTTCTCGAACGATAAAATCCAGGCCGCAAACATCATCAACAGCATGGCGCCAGGGGATGTTTACTCAACCCTGACCACCCGCCACCCTTCCGCCGAATCTCGTCGTTATCTTTATAAGGTGAATACGGCGCAGAAGAATTATCGTCGTAGGTAGGTTTTACTTCACCCCTCACCCTAACCCTCTCCCAAAGGGAGAGGGGACGGTCCGGTGTTCTCCCTCCCCCGCTGAGGACGGTTTTTCTCCCTCTCCCTGCGGGAGAGGGCCGGGGTGAGGGCAACAGACCGCACCAGCCACACCCCATCCATACGAAAATGTTATTTGCATCACAATCTAAACTGCAAATTAATGAGGATTGCATTTTTTTGCGGGAGGTAACAAAACATAACCTCGCCTGCTGATAGAATTGCATCAAATAACAACCCTGAATGTTCCCATAACAACATATCTCCCGCTCAATTGTGAGGAAAGTAACATGAACCTTAAGCTGCAGCTTAAAATCTTGTCGTTTCTGCAGTTCTGTCTGTGGGGTAGCTGGCTAACCACGCTCGGCTCCTACATGTTTGTGACGCTCAAGTTCGACGGTGCGTCTATCGGTGCCGTATATAGCTCGCTGGGTATTGCAGCGGTCTTTATGCCAACGCTTCTGGGGATCGTGGCGGACAAATGGATTAGCGCAAAATGGCTCTACGCGCTTTGTCACCTGGTGGGGGCAGGAACGCTGTTTATGGCAGCCGGGGTGACCACGCCGGGGGCGATGTTTATGGTGATCCTCCTGAACTCGCTGGCCTATATGCCAACGCTGGGGCTTATCAACACAATCTCCTACTACCGCATTAAATCTGCGGGCATGGACATCGTGACGGACTTCCCGCCAATCCGTATCTGGGGCACCATCGGCTTTATCATGGCGATGTGGGGCGTGAGCTTCGCAGGCTTTGAGCTGAGCCACATGCAGCTCTATATCGGTGCTGGCCTGTCCGTTCTGCTGGCCCTGTTCACGCTGACCCTGCCGCACATTCCGGTGTCTAATCAGCAGCAGAAACAGAGCTGGAGCTCCATGCTCGGTCTGGATGCGTTCGCGCTGTTCAAAAACAAACGCATGGCGATCTTCTTTATCTTCTCCATGCTGTTGGGCGCTGAGCTGCAAATCACCAACATGTTCGGGAACACCTTCCTGCACAGCTTCGATAACAACCCGCTGTTCTCCGGTAGCTTTATCGTTGAGCACGCGTCGGTGATGATGTCGATTTCGCAGATCTCTGAAACCCTGTTCATCCTGACCATCCCGTTCTTCCTGAGCCGCTACGGCATCAAGAACGTGATGCTGATCAGTATCTTCGCGTGGATGCTGCGCTTCGGTCTGTTCGCCTACGGCGACCCAACGCCGTTCGGCACCGTGCTGCTGGTTCTGTCGATGATTGTTTACGGCTGCGCCTTCGACTTCTTCAACATCTCCGGTTCGGTGTTTGTCGAAAAAGAAGTTAAGCCTGAAATCCGCGCCAGTGCTCAGGGTATGTTCCTGATGATGACCAACGGTTTCGGCTGTATTCTCGGCGGCATCGTGAGCGGTAAAGTCGTGGAAATGTATACCACCAACGGGATCACCGACTGGCAGCCAGTGTGGCTGATCTTCGCCGGTTACTCGCTGGTGCTGTTCTTCGCCTTCATCGCCCTGTTCAAATACAAACACGTCCGTGTTCCGAATGGCGCACAGCCAATCGCACATTAAGATGTGATGCTCTTGTGCCGGGTGGCGGCTTCGCCTTACCCGGCCTAAGGCTTTTGTAGGCCCGGCAAGCCTAGCGCCGCCGGGCAACATTCCGCCAGCACAATCCCCACCGACAGCAAATCCGCACTGCCTCCCGGGCTTAAGTTTCGCGCAATCAGCGCATTATCCATCTCCGCCAGCGCCGCCCGATCCCAGCCATGAGCCACGAGGTTCTGAGCGTATCGCTGCACATAGCGCAGCCCTTCCATCCCGCCGCGCGACACCAGATTACTGTCCTGATTCACCGCCATTAAGCGCAACAGCAAATCATGCAGCGACTGACGATTCCACTGCGCCAGCACCTTTCTTACCGTCGTAAACCCGCTCTCCGCTTCGCCGCGCGCCCCCGTTAGACCATAATCCTGATATTGACGTTCACCGGCGGTTGCCCTGCCCGAACGGTCCACCAGCTCGCGATCCACCAGCCCGCGGCACATGTTACTTACCTCACAACAGAGTGTGTGTGCATTCACATTCAGCACCCGCCCGGCGGCATAACAGAGCAACCCCAGCGCAAAAATCCCGCCTTTGTGGGTATTGATCCCTCCCGTTGCGGCGTACATCGCCTGCTCGCAGGCCATCCCCATCGGACGAATCAGGCGCAGTTGTTCTGAGGCCGGTTTCGCGGCATGTTCCGCGCCCAACTCCGCAAAGCGCGAAAACCACGGCGCGATGGCCGTGATGCTGCGGACAAACAGCCCGTGATCCATATCGCGATGCGAACCGCTATTGAGCTTGTCCACCAGCCCCGGCTTCGGTGTGAGCTCCAGCTCCAGCCACAGAGCCTCTTCGGCGAGCTGTGGCACATCTATGATGCGCGGTTTAGTCGCGAGCGAACCAGGCATCGATCATCTTCTCCACGCGGGCGACAACCTGCTCGACCGGATGCTGACGCGAGCGGGAACAGGCGTGAGCGGGTTCGTCACAGATCAGGCAGCGACGCATGTTCTCACCCAGCGAACGCCGCCCGACGTGCCCGACGCTCGGACAAATCACGTCCATATCCCACAGCCGCCCAAGCGGATGCGTCTGTTCCAGCTCGGCGCAGTGGGCTTTGATTTCCGGTGCCTGATGGGCCACGCACCACATGGCTTCCGGCCCCGTCGGCAGCCACAAAACCTGACGATCGAGCACCTGCCAGCGGTGTTCCCACAGTAGCTGATCGCACATCTGCAACGCCACACCCATGGTATTGCGATAGCGCAGGCTGTCTTTGATTTCACCGGGCGTCACCAGGGTCAGGGAAATCACCGGTTGTTGATAGTGCGTAAGCCAGTCAGCCTGACGCGCCGCACGGCTCTCTTTCGCCGCCAGCATCTGCGTAAGGCTGACACCCGTTTGCACGGGTGTCGCGGTTGTCATGATTATGACTCCTTAACCTGTCGGACGGTGTCGATCACGCTGCCGTCACGGTAGCGGATCACGCCGACGATTTTGTTGGTAAATTCAATAGGTTTTGGCTCGCCGGTGAGCGAAATTGCTCGCGCATATAGAGCCTCGATATCAACAACTTTTAGCCCGGCCGCTTCCAGCCGCTCGCGGATCTCCGGGCGTGCTGGATTGACGGCGATACCGTGATCGGTCACCAGCACGTCGATACTTTCCCCTGGCGTTAAGCGCGTGGTCACACGTTTCACCACCGTCGGGATACGGCTGCGCAGCAGCGGTGCGACGACAATCGTCAGGTTCGCGGCGGCCGCCACATCGCAGTGCCCGCCCGATGCCCCGCGCATCACTCCGTCGGAGCCGGTAATGACGTTAACGTTGAAATCGACGTCAATTTCCAGCGCGCTGAGGATCACAACGTCGAGCTGATCGCAGCTCGCCGCTTTGCTGCCCGGATTGGCGTAGACGTTGGTGGAGATCTCCACGTGATTCGGATTGCGCGCCAGCGAGGCCGCGGCCTGTCCGTCAAAACATTGAGTATCGAGCAGTTTTTCAATCAGCCCTTTCTCATGCAGATCGACCAGGCTGCCGGTGATCCCGCCCAGCGCGAAGCGCGCCTTCACGCCGCTGCGCTCCATTTTTTCGCCCATAAAGCGCGTACAGGCGGTGGCCGCTGCGCCGGAGCCGGTTTGCATCGAGAAACCGTTTTTGAAATAGCCGGAGTGTTCAATCACATCTGCCGCATAGCGGGCAATCATCAGCTCTCGCGGATTACTGGTGACACGCGCCGCGCCGACGCTGATCTTCGCCGGATCGCCCACGCTCTCGACCTGCACGACATAGTCCACGCGATCCTGCACCAGGCTGGCGGGCATGTTCGGGAACGGCACCAGCTCCTCCGTGAGCAGCACCACTTTGCGGGCAAAATGGGCATCGACCATCGCATAGCCCAGCGAGCCGCAGCAAGATTTGCCCTGAGTGCCGTTGGCGTTACCAAACTCATCGCTGCACGGCACGCCGAGGAACGCGACGTCGATGTTCAGCTCGCCGTCCTGCAGAAGTTTGACGCGTCCGCCGTGGGAGTGGATCTGCACTGGCTCGTCCATCAGCCCGTGAGAGATGGCGTCCGCCAGTTTGCCGCGCATCCCGGAGGTGTAGATCCGGGTGATCACACCGCTCTGAATATGTTCGATCAGCGCATCGTTGCAGGTCATCAGCGAGCTGGACGCCAGGGTCAGATTTTTAAAGCCCATTTTAGCCAGCAGCGCGACAACGTTATTAATCACCCGGTCGCCTTCGCGAAACGCATGATGAAACGAAATGGTCATCCCGTCCTGCAGGCCGCTGCGCTTCACCGCCTCTTCCAGGCTTTCACACAGCTTGCGGTGATGTTTGGCGTCGACGTCGGCCAGCCACGGCGTGGCGCTGTGGGCCGTATCAAAGGGTTTGAGTTCCCGCAGATGGGGGAAATTCAGGTGGAGCAATTCTGTCTGATTCATTGTGTCATCCTTAGCGACGCACGCCGGAGGCAGCGGCGCGTTCCAGCACCCTCTGCGCGTGGTCAATAATCGGCGCATCGACCATTTTGCCGTTGAGCGACACCACGCCCAGGCCGTTGCGTTCGCCCTCTTCTGCCGCTTCGATCACTAACTTCGCGTGATCCACTTCCTGCTGAGTCGGCGCGTAGGCGTTGTGCAGCAGGTCGATCTGGCGCGGGTTGATCAGCGATTTGCCGTTGAAGCCCATCTTGCGGATCAGGTTAACTTCGCGCAGGAACCCGGCTTCGTCGTTGACGTCTGACCACACCACGTCGAAGGCGTCGATCCCGGCGGCGCGCGCCGCGTGCAGCACGGCGCAGCGGGCATAGAACAGCTCGGTGCCGTCGCCGCGTTCGGTTTGCATATCCATCACGTAGTCAAACGCCGCCAGGGCGATACCGATCAGGCGCGGGGAACTGCGGGCAATCGCCACGGCGTTAATCACGCCAATCGCCGATTCAATCGCCGCCATTACGCGCGTTGAGCCGACTTCGCGGCCACACTCGCGCTCAATGCGCTCCAGATGGCCTTCCAGCTCGAAGATATCTTCCGGGGTGTCGGTTTTCGGCAGACGGATCACGTCCACGCCCGCGCGCACCGCCGCTTCGAGATCCAGCAGACCAAACGGCGTGCTCAGCGGATTGATGCGGACCACGGTTTCGATATCCTGATACATCGGGTGCTGCAGCGCGTGGAAGACCAGCAGGCGTGCGGTGTCTTTCTCGCGCAGGGCCACGGCGTCTTCGAGGTCAAACATGATGGAGTCAGGGCGATAGATAAACGCGGTAGAGAGCATGGCGGCGTTGGCACCCGGTAAAAACAGCATACTGCGACGGAGTTTATTCATGACATTTTGCTCCAGTCGATCTGCTGCGTTTCTGAGGCGCGGATCAGCGCACTTTGCAGGCGGGCGCGGATCACACAGTCCAGCGCCCCTTTGTCTTCAACGATAATCAGCCCCTGGCGCACGTCCATGGCGCGCAGAGTTTCATCGACCACCTGGCGGATCTGCTCGCCAAACTGCTTAATCACTTCACTGTGGATGACAATCTCCAGCTCGCCGTGGGCGGGGGCGATTTTCACCATCAGGTCGCTGGACTCCTGCGTTCCGGCCAGCGCCTCCCTTACAATATTCATGATAAATTCCTGATAGTTATGCGACTTCCGCGCTCGCGCTGTAGTGCGCTTCGAGATGCGCGAAAGTGGACTCCGGGACAATTTCCCGAATGCGGGAAAACTGCTGTGTCTTGAGTAAACGGCGCACTTCTGACGCCGAAATAGCGTTTCCTGTCGCCTTGATGCGCGGCATTTCCACCACCTCGATTTCCGCTGCGAGGAGCTGATGCAGCGTCTGGTTGTACTGACGGGTGATGTCGCAAAACGGCTCCGAGCCGATAAAGCGATGGGTGATCCCAAGCGCGGGGGCGATAAAGTCGCGGAAAATCAGTACGTCGATTTCGCTCCACGCCTGCTGCACCTTCCCGGTCTCTTTGAGGAAATAGGCCGGGAAGGTGGCGCGGGAGATGATGTACTGCGACCCTTCTTGCACCGAGACATTTGGCAGATGTGCCACACCCGCGCGGACCATCTCCAGACGGTCGCAAAACGGGAAGAACGACGCATCTTCGCGCACCACGAACAGGTGCAGCCAGTCGCACTGGTTCGCCGCCTGCTCCACGAGATGTCGATGCCCGAGGGTGAACGGATTGGCGTTCATCACTATCGCGCCGATTTTTTCCCCGCACTTGCGGCTACGTTGCAGCGAGCGACAGTAACGCTCGATACCCTGCGGCGTGTTTTCCAGCAGCACCGCGTTGTTGCCGCTCTGGGCAATCGGCCAGAAACCGCTGCGGGCGAAGCGCTCTTTGTTGCACGGGCGGGTGCAGAGAAAGAGGTGAAAATGGCCGCGCGCCAGCGCAGCGTTTTCCACTTCGGCCAGCAGACGAGCGCTGAGATTCGCGCCCCTTAGCTTTTCATCGACCGCCACGCACTTGATGACATTGGCAGCGAGCCCTGCGCATCCCACTAACTGCGTGCCGGACCAGGCCTCCACAAACAGCGTGATGTCGTTGTCCAGCCCCAGGCCGCTGTCCGCCAGCAGATAGCGAATCTGGCTTAAGCGTTCCGGGTGTTGCGCGACAATCGTATGGCGAAAGTCGATAGGGAGTTGCGAGTGCATGCTGCCGCCTTAATCAGTGCGCTGCCGCCAGGGTTTGCGCGGGTGCTTCCATGATCACATTGCTCAGATGACCGATATTTTCGATCTCCACCTCAATACGATCGCCCTCTTTCATAAACAGTGGCGGGTTGCGTTTCTTACCCACGCCGCCCGGCGATCCGGTGATGATCACGTCGCCTGGGCTGAGGCGGGTAAAGGTACTGATGTATTCGATCAGCTCCGCGACCTTGTGGATCATGCTGCTGGTGTTGTCTTCCTGCACCATGCGGCCATTGAGCCAGGTGCGGATCGCCAGACTGTGCGGGTCCGGTATCTCATCGGCGGTGGCCATCCACGGGCCGAACGCGCCGGTCTGCCGCCAGTTTTTTCCGGCGGTGAACCAGGTGTGCTGCCAGTCGCGGGCGGAACCGTCCATGTAGCAGCTGTAGCCGCCGACGTGGCGCAGGGCGTCTTCACGGCGGATGTTCTCGCCGCCTTTACCGATGATCACCGCCAGCTCGCCTTCGTAGTCAAATTCACAGGAGTGGCGCGGTTTGAGCACCGGCGAATTGTGCCCGGTCTGTGAATCCGCAAAGCGAACGAACAGCGTCGGGGCCGGGTTGTGCTGGTCAAACTCTTTGCGTTTGTCGGCGTAGTTCATGCCCACGCAGAGGATTTTTTCCGGCTGCTCAATCACCGGCAAAAAGGTGATGGCGCTCATCGGAATATCCACGGCGTCGCTGAGATAACGCGTGGCATCCGCCAGGCCGTTACCCTGCAATAGCGCTTTGAGGTCGCTGTAGCGATCGCCCAGACGGCGACCTAAATCCACCACTCCGTCGGCCTGCACGATGCCGTAGCTGCGTTTACCCTGATACAGAAAACTTGCGAGTTTCATTATTCTTTCCTGAAGACTTAGACGAGGAAGTTGCCCAGAACCAGCAGCGAGACGGAGACGTTAATCGCGCCGCCAATTCGGGTAGCAATTTGGGCGAACGGCATCAGGCTCATACGGTTGCCTGCGGTCAAAATCGCCACGTCGCCAGTACCGCCCTGCCCGCTCTGACAGCAGGAGACGATGGCGACATCAATCGGGTGCATACCAATCTTTTTACCGACGAAGAACCCGGTCGCCACCAGCGCGGAGACGGTGCTGACAATCACCAGCAGATTGCTGACGGTGAAGGCATTGACCAGTTCCTGCCATGGGGTGATCGCCACGCCAACGGCAAACAGAATTGGGTAGGTCACGGAGGTCTGGAAGAATTTGTACACCACCTGAGAACCTTCCAGCAGGCGTGGAGACGCGCCGTTGCAGAGCTTCACCAGCACCGCCACAAACAGCATGCCAACCGGAGCAGGCAGGCCAATCAGCTTGTGACCGAGCATCCCCAGCATGTAGAGCAGCACCGCCAGCAGTGCGCCGGAGGCAATGGTGGTCACGTCCGCTTTGCCGGAGAAGGCCGGTTGTGACACGCTGGCGTCGGCATTAGCGCGGTTTGGCATCAGCTGACCTTCGCCGGTCAGGTGCGGATAGCGTTTGCCCAGCTGGTTCAGGCAGCCGGAGATAATAATGGCGGTTAAGCCACCCAGCATCACCATCGGCAGAACGCGACCGAGGGCCACGCCCTGATCCATGTGCAGCAGCGTGGCATAGCCGATGGAGAGCGGAATCGCCCCTTCGCCTACCCCGCCCGCCATGATCGGCAGAATAATAAAGAAGAAGATCTGGAACGGCTCAAGACCGAGCGCCATGCCGACGCCCATCCCGACGATCATGCCGACGATTTCGCCGCACAGCATCGGGAAGAAAATGCGCAAGAAGCCCTGAATCAGCACCGTGCGGTTCATGCTCATGATGCTGCCGACAATGATGCAGCAGATGTAGAGATAGAGAATGTTGGTAGATTTGTAGAACTTGGTGGTGGACTCGACCACCACGTCCGGCAGCAGGCCGTAATAGACCATCGCCGACGGGATAAAGGTGGCGCAAATTGCCGCCGCACCGAGTTTGCCGACAATCGGTAGGCGCTTGCCGAACTCGCCGCAGGCAAAACCGAAGAACGCGAGGGTGGCGACCATCACCACGATGTCGCTCGGCAGCTTACCGCCCAGGCAATCAATGGCGATCAACGCACCGGCTAACACAAACAGCGGCAAAGGAATGATCCCGACTTTCCAGGTATCCATAATGTGCCACCAGCGCTCTTTGAGCGACGGCCGCTGAATATCAATCGGGTCGTGGGTAACAGAGAAAGAATCGTCAGTAGTGCTCATAATTAAGCCTCTTGGTTATTTGTCCGTTAAGCGTAGAGTCGCAAAGGCTTACTTAATGTGAGGAAAGGCATATTAAAACCGAAGTTTTAATGGCCTCTATGGTTTTAATGGTTTCTTTTATTTAATGTGATTAATGCCGTAATTATTGCCGTGGTTTTTATGGTTTCTTTTCCAGATTGTACAAACAAATAACATTGTTAAATTAGCATTAGGACACGCCTGAATTTTCTATTTTTGTTTTGCGATCAGCGCTGTGGAAATGATCACAAGTTTCAGGCAAAGCCCGTGGTTAGCGGGAAAAAGATGATATATTGGCACTCCCTGTTGATACCGTGCGTGATAGTCATGAAAGTGTCGTTTCAGATTAAGCTCTTTATTTCGCTGGTCGTCTTTTTCTCAGTGCTCTTTGCATTACTGGGTGGATATTATTATGTCGACGTCGGCAGGCAGCTTTATCAGGAGATGAGCACGCGCGCCAAAATACAGGCGGAGGAGATTGCGATTATTCCCACCTTGCGCAAAGAGGTGGAAAAAAAGGATATCAAAGCCATTCGTGAATTTATGTTCAAAATAGCGGTGCGCAGCGATGCCAGCTTTATTGTCATTGGTGACAATAAAGGTCTGCACCTGTTCCATTCTGCGTTTGCAGATCGTATCGGTAAAACGCTGGTCGGCGGGGATAACGAGGAGGTGCTGCACGGGAAAAGCACCACCACCATCCGCAAGGGGGGGTTGGGGATTTCGTTGCGCAGCAAAGCGCCGATTTTCAACGATGCGGGAGAAGTGGTAGGGATTGTCTCTGTCGGGTATCTCACCAGCTATCTCGATACCATTACCGTCAGCAAAGTGGTGAACATTATGATTGCCGCGGTGCTGCTGCTGATTGCCCTGTTTGTCTTCTCGTGGTTTTTCACCCGCAGTATCAAGAAACAGATCTTCTCCCTCGAACCGCGCGAGATTGGCTTACTGGTACGACAGCAAAAAGCGATGATGGAGTCGATCTACGAAGGGGTGATCGCTATCGATGATAACTACCGGATCGAAGTGATCAACCAGGCGGCGCGTAATTTACTTGGTTTGCTGCAACCCGCACGGGAACTGCGCGGGCAGCCGATTAGCCAGGTCATCGCTCCGGTGCCGTTCTTTGCACCGCAGACCATGCTGGCGAAAGATACGCACGATGAGATCTGCCGCTTTAACGATCTGACGGTGATCGGAAGCCGCGTGCGGATCATGCTCGAGGACTCCCTGCAAGGCTGGGTGATCACCTTCCGCGATCGCAACGAGATCGACTCTCTGAGCGCCCAGCTCAGCCAGGTTAAACGCTACGTCGATAACCTGCGCATCATGCGCCACGAGCAGTTGAATCGTATGACGACGCTGTCAGGATTGCTGCATATGGGGCGCTACGAAGAGGCGATTGGCTTTATTCAGGCGCAATCGGAACACGCCCAGGAGCTGCTGGACTTTATCTCCTCGCGCTTTAGCTCGCCGACGCTGTGCGGCCTGCTGCTGGGGAAAGCGGCCCGAGCGCGCGAGAAAGGCGTTGAACTGAACTTCGATCCCGCCTGTCGGATGGACAAGTCTTTTGCTCCGCTGCTCGAAGCGGAACTGATTTCCATCATTGGGAATTTACTGGATAACGCTATCGAAGCCACCCAGCGCGCACCGCATCCCCATGAACCGGTGGAAGTGCTGATCAAGCTCAACGATCGGGAGCTGATTATTGAAGTGGCAGATCATGGCGTCGGCATTAAGCCCGAGATCCGCGAGCGGATCTTTGAGCGCGGCATCACCACCAAAACGCGTGGCGATCACGGTATCGGCCTGTACCTGATCGAAAGCTATGTCACCCAGGCTGGCGGCTCCGTTGAGGTTGCCGATAACTCGCCTCGGGGCGCGATTTTCTCGCTGTTTATTCCCGCCACGGGAACTCCGCCGCGCCCCGTTCAGGAACTGGAAGAGACTGACTATGCAACATGAACATATCGACGTATTGATCGTTGAAGATGAGAACGAACTGGCACAACTTCACGCGGAACTGATTAGCAAACATCCGCGCCTGCGGCTGGTGGGGATCGCCTCTTCTCTCGCCGAGGCTCAGACCCTGCTTTCCAGCCTGCAACCGCAGCTGGTTTTGCTCGATAACTATTTGCCGGACGGCAAAGGCATCACCCTGATCAGCAACCCGTTGCTGGTGCATGCCAACTGCTCGGTGATTTTTATCACCGCCGCCAGCGACATGGACACCTGTAGCCTGGCGATCCGCAACGGCGCATTCGACTACATTCTGAAACCTGTTTCCTGGAAACGGCTCAGCCAGTCGCTGGAGCGCTTCGTGCAGTTCGCGGAGCAGCAGCGGGTATGGAAGATTGTCGATCAGCAAAACGTGGATTCGCTGTATCAGCTGCAGGCGAAAAACTACCGCCTGGACAGCGGGAGCAAAGGGATCGAAGAGAACACGCTGGCGCGGGTGCAAACCCTGTTCAACGACAAGGCGACGCACTGTTTTTCCGTGGATGAAGTGGTAAACGAAACAGGGCTGAGCAAAACCACGACCCGGCGCTATCTGGAGCACTGCGTGGATGCGGGGTTTTTAAGCGTGGAGATGCTGTACGGGAAGATTGGTCATCCGCGGCGGATGTATCGGCGGAGTGCGGAGTGAAAAAAGCCGGGTGGCGGCTGCGCCTTACCCGGCCTACGGTCATGGTCCCCTCTCCTTTTGGAGAGGGTTAGGGTGAGGGGAAAACTACCTCAAAACATACCCATACAACCGCTTAATCCCGTCCGCATCTTTCTCGCTGTACACGCCCTGCAACTCAGGCGAGAAGCCCGGCAGCAGATTCACGCCCTCTTCCAGCGCCAGGAAATAGCGCTGCACCGCGCCGCCCCAGACTTCTCCCGGCACCACGCACAGCACGCCCGGCGGATATGGCAGCGCGCCTTCGGCCGCAATGCGCCCTTCGGCTTCGCTGATACGCACCAGCTCCACGTCACCGCGAATATAGGCCTGATTCGCATCCTGCGGATTCATCACCACCGCAGGCAAACTCGCTTTGCGGAACATCGCTTTCTGCAGATCTTTCACGTTAAAGCTGACGTACAGATCGTGCATCTCCTGGCACAGGTCGCGAATCGTATAGTCGCGATAGCGCACCGGGTACTTATTGAAGATGGTTGGCAGCACCTCGGCGAGCGGCGTGTCGTCTTCGATGTGCTGCTCAAACTGCCCGAGCATCGCCACCAGCTGTGCCATTTTCTCGGCGCTTTCTGCGGGCGTCAGCAGGAACAGAATGGAGTTCAGATCGCACTTCTCAGGTACGATGCCGTTCTCACGCAGGTAATGGGCGAGGATCGTCGCAGGAATGCCAAAACCCGTGTAATCGCCCGTTTCCGCGTCAATGCCCGGCGTGGTCAGCAAGAGCTTGCAGGGATCGACAAAATACTGCTCGTCAGCGTAACCCTCAAAGCCGTGCCACTTCGCGCCCGGCTCAAAGCTGAAGAAACGACGCTCGCTGGCAATCGCATGCGTCGGGTGATCCTGCCACGGCCGCCCCGCCACCACCGGCGGAATGAAGGGTTTGATCATCTTGCAATTGGCGATGATCGCTTTGCGCGCCTCAATACCGAGCTCGACGCACTCCGCCCACAGCCTGCGCCCGCTCTCCCCTTCATGGATTTTGGCGTTGATATCCAGCGCGGCGAATAACGGATAAAACGGGCTGGTGGAAGCGTGGAGCATGAAGGCATTATTCAGACGCTTGTGCGGGCAGAACCGCGCCTGACCGCGAATGTGGTTGTCCTTTTTATGGATCTGCGACGTTTGCGAGAACCCGGCCTGCTGCTTATGCACCGATTGGGTCACAAAAATTCCCGGATCGTTCTCGTTGAGTTCCAGTAACAGCGGTGAGCTATCGGCCATCATCGGGATAAACTGCTCGTAACCGACCCACGCGGAGTCAAACAGGATGTAATCGCACAGGTGGCCAATCTTGTCGATCACCTGACGGGCGTTGTAGATCGTGCCGTCGTAAGTGCCGAGCTGGATCACCGCAAGGCGGAACGGTCGAGCTTCAGCGGCTTTTTCCGGCGCCACTTCGCGGATCATCTCGCTCAGATATGCATCGTCAAAACAGTTTTCGTCGATACCGCCGATAAAGCCAAACGGATTACGCGCCGCCTCCAGATAAACCGGCGTGGCCCCCGCCTGAATCAGCGCCCCGTGGTGGTTGGATTTGTGGTTATTGCGGTCAAACAGCACCAGATCGCCGCGCGTCAGCAGTGCATTGGTCACGACCTTGTTGGCCGCGGACGTTCCGTTAAGCACAAAGTAGGTCTTATCCGCGTTAAACACTTTCGCCGCGAACTTTTGCGCATCTTTGGCGGAACCCTCGTGGATCAACAGATCCCCGAGTTTGACGTCTGCATTACACATATCCGCACGAAAAACGTTTTCGCCAAAAAAGTCGAAGAACTGACGCCCCGCCGGATGCTTTTTGAAGAAGGCTCCGTGCTGATGGCCAGGGCAGGCAAAAGTGCTGTTGTTCATCGCCACATACTGGCTCAGGGTGTCAAAAAAAGGTGGCAGTAAGTTCTCTTCATAGCGACAGGCTGCCGCTTCCAGTTCCAGGAACTCTTGCGCTTTACCGCTGATGACTGCCATGACGCCTTCTGGCGCAACATCTGTCTCCTGCGAGAAGATAAACACCGGGAGCTGGAACCCTGTGCGTTTCAGTAACGCGAGAATGCCGCTGCGGCTCTCGGCCAGGGTAATGACGACTGCCGCCACATCCGTAAAATCGGTACTGTCCAGCGCCACCACTTCACGGTGCGTGGACAGAGTGGAAATCAGCTCATGGCTGACGGCAATTTTTAGTGATTTCATAGGCGTAGAGACCCGTTTCAAGGGGAGAAGAGATCCAGACAGGAGGAGAAAATTCGCGCAATAATGTCACCTTTTATTTTGAGGTGCAAGACAGAAACTTTATGCATTTCAGGCAGCGAAAGCTACCCGTTCTCCGCCTTCCTCATGTAATAATAATGCAATATCAATGATTAAATAGCGGGAGTGTATTTTGGTTATTGGACCCTTTATTAATGCCGGTGCCGTACTACTCGGTGGCGTGCTCGGCGCGGTATTAAGCCAGAGATTACCTGAACGTATTCGCACTTCCATGCCCTCGATCTTTGGGCTGGCGTCACTCGGCATCGGCATTTTGCTGGTCATCAAATGCGCCAATCTGCCGGTGATGGTGCTTGCAACCCTGCTCGGCGCACTGATCGGTGAGTTTTGTTACCTCGAGAAAGGCATCAACGGCGCGGTCAGTAAGGCCAAAAACCTTATCTCTCGCCCAGGAAAAGCCGCAAGCGGAACGCATGAGACCTTTATTCAGAACTATGTGGCCATCATCATCCTGTTTTGCGCTAGCGGGACGGGGATATTTGGCTCGATGCAGGAAGGGATGACCGGCGACCCCAGCATTCTGATTGCTAAGGCGTTTCTTGATTTCTTCACCGCCACCATTTTCGCCACCACGTTAGGCATTGCCGTCGCGGCGATTTGCGTGCCGATGCTAATGATTCAGCTGGCGCTCGCCACCTGTGCCACGCTGATATTGCCGCTCACCACACCGGCGATGATGGCAGACTTCACCGCCGTGGGCGGCCTGTTGCTCCTGGCAACAGGACTTCGAATCTGCGGAATTAAAATGTTTGCGGTGGTGAATATGCTGCCCGCACTGGTGCTCGCGATGCCGCTCTCAGCCCTGTGGACGCACTTTTTCGCCTAAGTTGTCATCAAAGTGGTGAGAGAGTGTGCACTCCGTTGCGAAATCGACAAATTTCGTTGACGCCGGATGCCCAATCGGGTTTAATGCGCCCCGTTGCCCGGATAGCTCAGTCGGTAGAGCAGGGGATTGAAAATCCCCGTGTCCTTGGTTCGATTCCGAGTCCGGGCACCACTATTTAAAGAACCCGCCCTCGTGGCGGGTTTTTGCTTTTGGGATTCTGAGGTTCTTCAGACCTGTCCAGGCCCTTATCCTTAGCCCCACTCTCCTCGATTAAACCAGAGCCGTTTTATGTAAGGCTGAAAACGAAGTGCTATTAAAATAGACACCCCCCAAACACACTCCTATTAAATGCATTGAGCAAATGAATATATTTATTCCATTTTGCCAACGCCAGATGCAGGTATATAATCAACACAACATATAAAATATCAGCGGAATAATTTAATTATCATTCAGGGAGCGAATTATGAATTTCAGGTCAATAGCATTGCTATATATGTCAGCACTTTTACTCACAGGATGCGCAGTCCACTCCCCTATTGACGCGAAAAAAACAGGTGTGTCAGGTACGGAGAGTAACGTCAATAAAAACGCTTCTGTCCAATTAACGGATAAAGATATTTTTGGCAACGAAACCACACTGGCAGTGACTGAAGAGGATATTCAGGCAGCACTCGAAGAAGACGAATTCCATGTGCCACTAAATTCAAAAATCATTTTGGTACAATCCGGTAGTCGCGCACCCGAGACGCTTATGCAGCAGGAGATGAGTCAGTATTATTCCGTGGCAACGTTCTCAGGTATACCTGACCGACAGAAAGTGATTTCCTGTAACAAAGAAAAAGATGAAAACAATGAAGCTGTCATCGCAGAGAATATGAACTGGATGCAGGCTCTACGCTATGTGGCAGCAAAAGGCCATCAGAAAGCCATCATCGTTTATCAGGATTTACTGCAGTCGGGTAAATATGATCCCGCCACCAAAACCACTGTCTGGTCAGACTATAAAAATGAAAAGGTAACGAACACAGCCTCACTGCGTTACCTGGTGCGATTTACCCTTGTGGACGTGGCAACGGGCGAATGGGCAGCCTGGTCACCAGTGAACTACGAATATAAAGTGATGCCACCTCTTACGGATAAAAAAGTCAGTACGGATGCTATCGACCAGCAAATAACTCAGTTGAAGCAAAACACTTATGCATCTATGGTTAAGGATCTGGCGAATCGGTACAGGTAAATGCGTTTTTCATGTCGCCAGTAATTTAAACTCTCACAAAAAATTGGTTATAACTCCTCCGCGTCACAAACCGACGCGGGAGGATTTAGTTATACAAGATGATTTACACCCTCACACCACTCCTTTACGCCTCATCTCTTTAATTATTATTTAGAAAATTCGCTCTTCCCACAAACTGTATGCACTGGTTCCTGCGATGCAGTGTTCCTGGGTAATGCTTTCATAGGTGAACGATATTGTTTCTTCTGGCTGTCCCTGGCTGTTGGTGATCGTATGAGGCACATCAGTATGAATACTCGAGATACGAGCTTTAATCAGCTTCACTTTATAATAGAGTTCATTAATACCAAAACGGTTGGTTCGATAGTACTCAAAATCGCAGGTCAGGCACTCATTTTCAGTAATAGATTTGCTCAATAAAGGGGAAGATTTATCCACGGGTTTATGAATGCTCAGGGTCAGATGGTTAACATTCTGTGATCTTGTCAAACCATGGCTCAAAGCCAGCACCATAATCTGATCTGTATGCGCAATCTGCGCTTTATTACCAATAGAGTCCTGCGATGAACAGCCTGCCGAAATCAGTCCCTGCAGGTCACCGTTCAGTGTGAGATAAACAAGATTTGCCATAATAAACTCCTCCGGCCAGGGTTATTCCCCGGCACCTGTATTAGTCGTTGCCGCTTCCGGCTGGGAATGGGCTTTCAACAACAGCCAGCGGCTTAATATTCCATCCAGCCGCTCGTTGATTTGTTTTTCCAGCGTGTCGGTATTCTGGCCCTGCGCCTGCGCGTCCTGATATTGCGTTAACAGGGATTCTAGTGGGGTTTCCTGGCCTAACCCTCGCTCCGCCTGCCAGACCACGTTTTTGATATACGAAAGCGTCAGCCCCTCTTTTTCACGTCTCATTACCAGATCGGCAAAAGCGCGTAGATCCTGCCGCGTTTGCAACCAGCCCCTGAGCTGCGGGCTGTTTTGCGCGCGGGTTTTTAACGTCTCATTCCATCTGGCAGTCGCCTGCTGCTGTTGCTGACTTTCCGGCCATCGGCTATCTGCGGTGCGCATTATCTGCATCCCGATCTCCAGCGGCTGTAGCGAGGAGGATCCGAGCTGTTGCTCAAGTCTGCGTTGATAACTTCCCAGCTCTGGCGAGGCCAGCCAGACCGTCGCCGCACCCTGCACGCTGTCGTTGACCTGTGCGAGCACCTGCTGCGTGGGGTACACCTGCCACCACCAAAGTGCAGCAGCAATCGCGACGCTACTGGCCATACCCGCAATAAAGCCTTTGAAAGTACTGCCCTCTTTCACGCGCTTGCCGTCTGTCAGTCCGCGCACCTGCACCTTCATTTCAGGTAGATCGGGCAGTGGGGGAATGACCTCTGCCGTGGATGGCGCACTCTCTGGGGCATAAACCAGCGTTCTGACGGGGTTTTGTGCCGCTGTATCTGCACTGTGCCTGGGCTGTGGCTCGAACTTTTTGCGCGTGTTCTGCACAAAATACAGAAGGTTTTCCACACGCGGTTGCCGTTTGAGTTCCACCTGCTGAAGTTTGTCGCAAATAAGCTGCAATGCGCGTTCGGTGCGGTATAGCAGCGAAAGGTCAGACTCCGAAAAGGCGATTTGCTGACGCAGAATCGTGCCAGTGCGGATGTTGAGCCAGTCCAGCATCTCGGTGCGCGCCGGGCCGCTTTGCGGCCAAAAGGTCTCCCACTCATGGCTGATCATCGCCGCGAGCAACTCGACGCCTTCGCAGAAACCTGCCAGGCCCTGCGAGCGGGTCCGGGCCAGGGTGTAGTAAGTTGCGGTATGCAGATCCACCCCATTTGTTTTAAAGATCGACAGCGCCAGCGACTCCACCAGCTTCCAGTTCAGCTCCGGCTGCGACGGATGGTTGGCCTTGTTAATCTCCTCCCGAATGGCGCTGAACTCCGGCAGATCCCGCGGATCGCTGCCGGTCATGATGGTCTGTGTCAGTGCGTGATTGCTACTCATCCCTGCCTCCTCAGTACAGCGTGTCCGGCAGCCGGAACTGGCTGAAAAGCCCACCGGCAAACGGGTTGTCTTCCGTATCGGTATGCACCCGGTAAACCATCGCCCCGCCATCAACGTTGAAACGTACGCTGAATGTGCCGTCCTGAACGCCGGTTAACTGCCCCGCGCCCAGTAGCCTGAACTGTGCCCACGGCCCGCTGAAGCTGATACTGCGCGGCGAGTTTCCGCTGGTGCCAATCAGCGTCAGCTTACTTTCATTGCCTTCGCGCATATTGTTTGGCCATACCAGGTGCGCGGTGTAGTTGCGCCCCTGGCTGTAGTCGACTAACTGGCCGTCGAGATTCAGCACGCTCCGGCGTTTGTTGCCCGAAAGCGATACGGTTTCCACCGCAAACTGTGTCCCTAACCCATTCTGTTTGCTGAAGAAAATATTGCGGATTTTCTGCGCGGCATCCAGCTGTTGGCGGATGTCCTCGCGAATGATGACCGCATTGTCGCCGTCCTCCAGGCTAAGATCGTTTTCCATAAACAGGCGAAGGTTCTGCTGATAAAACGTATCCAGCACTCCATCCGGTTTAAAGAAGCGTTCAAACGCATCGAGGGATGCATCCTGCCTGGCGTCAGGGGTAAACGGATAGGCATTCGCCAGCTGCTCGTTAAAGGGTTTCACCACGGTGTCACGCCAGTCCATTTCCATATAGTGAACGGCTTCCACCATCACCACATGCCAGGCCTGGTCGGCGAGCTTACCCACCCAGCGATTGAGCGGTGCAGGCAGGGTTTTCGCCATCTGACGCGTGGCAAAAATTGGATCGCTGCTGTTCTGATCCAGCCTGATCTGTACTGCTTTCAGGGCGGATTTCCCCGGTACGGGTGCGTTCTGTATCGCCAGCAGATAACGATGTAACTCGGTTAACTGCTGATAAACCGCCTGCATCGTGTTTTCTTTATCTTTCTGCACGGCCAGTGCGCTGTTCTCCGGTGCAAATTCATGCCCGAGCCGGGTCAGCAGGCGATAGTCTGGTTCAGCCAGGGCCTCTTCGCGCGCCGAGTCTGAAAGTTTTTCCGACAGAACGATAGGCTGAGTGTTGTCACGCAGAGCGGTTAACGCCCGCTGGAGCGGCTGGTCGCCGCTAATCACTTGCTCCAGCGCGCCGGTCAACTGCGCGATGGACTCATAATCGCGGACGTTGAGATTGTCCATCCCGACTCGCCATGTGGCGGTGTAGTCGCTGAGATATTGCTCGGTGAGCTGACGCTGGATCTCCGTGCGATCGGCATCGCTGTACTTCACGCTGCGGGTCAGGTTCAGCACCCAACTGTCCATTGCGGTGAGTTCCACCAGTTCATCCCGCTGTTTTACAAAATAATTTTGCAGACCGTAGCGGGTGAGGAACTGAGGGACCACCAGTTTGTCATCCTCCGCAGAGGTAAATACCCGTTCAAAGCTCGGCCCGACCTGGTCGCGTAAGTTCAGGTCGGCAGGCAGCACTCCCAGGGCCCGCGTTTTCAGGCTCTGATAAACACGTTGGTAGACCGGTAATTTGCTGAGTTCTTTCTGAGCGGCAGCCACCGGGCTGTCGTAAGGCATCCAGCGGCTGATGGCGTCGCCGTCTCCCTCCTCGCGCTCGGCGTGCCAGTCGGTGTGCGCCAGCGCGTAATCGAGATGGGACATCAACTGGGCCTGGATATCACGCTGGCCGTGGAATTTTTCACTCCAGCGCTTCGCCATGTATTGCTTCACGACTTCATTGTTGCGTCCGCTTTTATCTTCGAGCATGCGAATCACGCGCAAAATAGCGAGTTTTTCCTCGCTCTCTGGCGGTGCCGCGTTCATATCCTTGACCAGTCCGTTGAGCAAGGATGGGAGATAACGCTGCTCCAGCAGTTGCAGGTAGGTTTGTTCTACGTACGGCCCGATGCGTCTGCCCTGGTATAACCCCAGATCGGCCAGACGACTGCGATCTCCCCAGTCGCCGTAGGCCAGAGTGGCTTCGCGGACCGGATTCAGCAGCGGCAACTGCAGATTGCCGTACTCATCCATGCCCTTCGGTGCCTGAACGGCCATAAAGGCGTTCGCCTGCTTCAACACCTGAATGCCCGATGCATAGTTGTCATTGTAATAATGGTGCCATCCGACGGTCAGCAGCACGACGACCATACCCGACGCAACCGAGAAGACCGTCAGGCGACGGCGGGCGTTAGTTAGCCAGGAATAGCTCTCGCCCGCCAGATTGGGTTCTGCGAGCAGTACCTGAGGAAACAGGTTACGCGTAAAATAGGGAGCCATATCCACCAGCGGCCAGGCCGCCAGCGGGCTGCTGCCAAGCCCATACTGACGGGCTGCAGACTGCATAAAAATGTCATCCATCTGGCCGCGCTGCAGCGATGACGTGAGATAGACGCCGCGCAGCATGACGTCCATGTTTTCGCCATCCAGCAGGCCGTTAAGCAGAGCCACCAGCGGCTCCCTGCTGCCCTGCATCTGACGGGCGAAACTGAACAGAGCACTGCGAGTGTGGTTCTGCGCCAGCATCAGGTCGGGCAGAGCATGGTTCAGCTGCTCGCTCCATGTCTGCCAGAAACTGTTCAGTTCGCCGCGCCAGTCATCATTCTCGTGGGCGCGACGGGTGAAGGTGACGCCAAGGATGGCGTCACGCCCCTGCTTATCCAGCGACTGAAATAACGCGGAAAATCCGTGCAACAAATCGAGCCGGGTCAGCACCACGTAGACGGGTAACTGGCAGTGAAGATGCTGGCGCACGTCCTGTAAACGGCTGCGCAGCATCTGTAGCAGGTACTCGCGGCGGCGTTTATCAGCCGTCAAAAGATCGGGGAAATCCAGAGTCAGGATGAGACCGTTCAGCGGCTGACGGGCGCGTTTCTGCACCAGCCACTCCAGCAGATGCTCCCACATCCCCCCTCCCTAAACCCAAAGTCGACGGTCCACAGAGCGCCATCGTCACCGGCCCTGCAGGAGAGGAAATCTTCTGCGACGAACATGGCCGCGTGCGTGTGCAGTTTCACTGGGACAGGTATAACCCGAAAGATGAGAGCAGTTCCTGCTGGGTGCGGGTATCGCAGGCGTGGGCAGGCGCAGGGTTTGGCAACCTGGCTATCCCGCGCATCAACCAGGAAGTGATTGTCGATTTCCTCAACGGAGACCCGGACCAGCCCATCATTATGGGGCGCACCTATCACGCGGATAATACCTCCCCCGGTGGCCTGCCCGGCACCAAAACCCAGATGACTATCCGCTCGAAAACTTACATGGGCAGTGGGTTTAACGAGCTTCGTTTTGAAGATGCGACCGGCAAAGAGCAGGTCTACATCCATGCCCAGAAGGACATGGAAACCGAGGTGCTGCATGACCGGAAGACGACGGTAGACCACGATCACACTGAAACAGTGAAGAACAATCAGGCGATTACGGTCATCGTCGGTCAGACAGTGAATGTCGGCAGCAAAAAAGAAGGCGGTCACGATCAGAAAGTCACCGTTGCCAATGATCAGACCATTACCGTGCAGAACAACCAGACGCTGGATGTCACTGAGAATCGCACGAAAACCGTTGGCGGCGATCAAGAGACCACGATCACCGGGAATGATACTGAAACCGTAATCAAGGATCAGCAAATCACCGTGAACAAGAGCTATTCACTCGACGTTACGAACGCCGCCACCGTCCATTCTGCCGAGAAAATCGAACTGACGTGTGGCGCCAGCTCTATCACGCTGGAGGCTGGAGGGAAGGTCACTATTACCGGGACAGCATTTGAATTTACGGCCAGCGGTCCGGCCACTATCAAAGGCAAAGACGTTCTCATTAACTAAGGCGTGAAAAATGGAATTTCGTAATCTGACGCCGTTTTCAGTAATGGAATACGCCATGGATGACCAACATAATGAGCGCCATCGTGTCGTTGTCATGAAAACCGGCTTCAAACTTAAGCAGGACGAGAGTGGACAATGGCAGCCACAACTGATGGAAAGTCCTCCATTACCTTTGTGCGTGGAGGATGAGTTCGTCGGGGAAATGAATAACTCCCCTGTGCTTCGTGAAAGCGACCTTGCCCCCTTTAAACCCGCCTGTGACATCATCATCAACGGAACCGCTTACACACCGGGCGGCGGCACAATACCAGAAATGACAGTGGGCGTGCTGATGCGTTCACCCACGGATGAAGTCATTCTGGACAAAAAATTACGGGTGATGGGTAAACGTTTTTACCAGCGTCAGGCACTCACGGGCCAGTGGAGTGAAACAGAACCCGAGCCGTTCACCTCCCTGCCACTGGATTACCGCCATGCCTTTGGCGGCGAATGTCGCGTGGTGGCTGACAGTAAGTATGCCAGCCGAATCCCTGAACAATACCGCCTTACCGAGGCCCAGCTCCGCGAACATCCTGACCAGGATCACCCGCCACTGGCGCACATCGCCTGCGAAGTGAATCCGCTGGGGCTGGGTTATACGCAGCCGTGGTACCTGAAAGCCTGTGACATTCACCAGGTTGAAGCGCCGCGAATTATCGCCACTGACAGCCCGTTCACTCTTGCTCATTTTTTTGCCTGCCTGGGCGGAAAAGCCGACTGGTCTGCGCCTCAATTTCAGCCTGCGGGTTTTGGCTGTATCAGCCGAACCTGGTTGCCGCGTCTGCCGCTGGCTGGCACTTATGACCGGGAATGGCTGGAAAACCGCCATCCCAACCTGCCTGATGATTTCAATTTTAGTTACTGGAACAGCGCACCGGGCAATCAGCAAATTCCCTTTCCTGAACCCAGTTCAACAATCACCCTTCAGGGGCTGCATCCTGATGGGGACATCACCTTCACGCTGCCCGCAAACCAGGCCGTTATTTTGCTGCGGACGAATACGGGGGCGTTAGCACCCCAGAAAATGTGGGTCGACACATTAGTCATTGATACCGATGCTCTCACGGTAGCGCTGACATGGCGTTATTTGCTGCCAGCCAATTCGCCAGTACGGGCAATGGAAGCACGCTACAGCATGGAAGGAGAATCAATATGGCGCTGAATTATATCGCACGTCAGGATGCGTCGTGGACGGTAGTCAGCACCACGCCGGACGTCTGTAAAACCCCGATGGGGCCAGCGACCCCGCCTGTCCCCTATCCGGTTACTGCCGATATGGTGAGTTCAGTGCTGACGGTACCTGACGTGCTGGCTAACGACTGCCCGGTACTGGTGCTGAATCAGAGCTTTATTCCCAAAACCAAAGGTGATGAACCGGGTGTCGCTAAGGGCATTAAAAGCGGCACCGTGGGTGATATCTGTGAGCCATTGGAATCTAGCACCACAGTGCATGTCGGAGGAAAACCGGTTCTGCGGCACCTCGATAAGTTCTGGATGAATGCCCGCAATACCACGGGCATTATTTTGGGTCAGCCTCCTGCCGCCAGCGTGCCAGCCAGTCAGGCCGATCCGGTTGTGGTGCCCGAAACAGCAGAAGAACAAAGCTACACAGACGGCCTGAAAAATCTCTATAAAAAACAAGCGGAGTCACAGCCTGACGACGAGCAGGCAAGGGAAGCCTTTAAGGATTTTACGACTGACCATACGCCAGACGGGGTGATGAACAGCCAGCAAATCGGTGCAATGCTCTATGCGTCCGGTTACTACAACACGACTCCGGAAGCTGCACGGAACGCGGCAGAACAGATTGGGGGGGAGGCTCTCGAGACCTATAATGCAGCGGATACCCCTCAAAACAGGGCATTGATGACTGTAGCACAAAGTCTGGTCATGGGCTTTGCGCTAAGAACAGCCGGTAGTGCAACAATGGACGGCGCCAATATCAGTGGGAAAATCAAAGTACTGGAAGGCGAAGGAGAAGGTGTTTTCAGCGGCATGTGCACCAAACCCGGTGACCCCGTCGATGCCGGAACCGGTGATTTTCTCCAGCATTTCAGCGTCCTTTCCCTGCCCGGTTCACTTCCCCTGTCACTTTCCCGCTTTTATCGCTCAAAGGCAAAAGGCAGCGGTATTTTCGGTCCTAAATGGACCGATGAGTGGTCATGCTCACTGACCCTGCACGGTGATAATCTGCACTTCACCGACGCCGAAGGCGTGGTGCTCTATTATCCCATTCCGCAGGACGGTATTTTCCGTGATGCAGTGAATGGCCGCCAGGCCCATTACCGACTTTCCGGCAGTCTGCACGACGGGCTGTCACTCTTCGACCGCCGTTCGCAGCTGACGCAACAGTTTACGCTGACGCAAAATAGCGCCTGTCGGCTCTCCGCCCTGCACGACCGTCACGGCAACCGGGCTGATTTCCTTTACACCGACGATTTGCTGACGGCCATCCACCACAGCGACGGCTATAGGCTCGAACTTGACTGGCAACAATCCCGGTTAATGAACATCGACCTCGCAACCCCGCAGCGCCAGCGCATGGTCACCTGCCAGTACGACGAGCAGGGTTTTCTCGCCGAATGTGAGACCTTCCAGTTTACCCATCTGTGGCATGAGTACTCGCCTGAAGGCTTTATGACGCGCTGGCGAGACACCGATAAAACCTGTGTCGATATTGGCTATGACGCACAGGGCCGGGCCATCAGCACGCTGTCAACGGAAGGCTACTACGATGACCGTTTCGTCTATGACGACGAAGAGCGCTGCACCACTTACCTTGATGCCGAAGGCGGCGAAACCCGCTACTGGTATAACGACGACGGACTCGTCACCCGCAGCATCGACCCGCTGGGGCGCGAAGAGCACTCCGTCTGGGACAACACCCAACTTCAGTCCCGCACCGACGCGCTCGGGCGCATCACAAAATATGATTACAACCGTGAAGGCGGCATCCGTCAGGTCGCCCTCCCGGGCGGATACAGTCTGTATTACGACTACAACGAAAACGGACAGCTGACCCGCCTGAGAGCCCCGGGCGACCAGGTGTGGCGGTGGGACTACGACGACAACGGCAGCGTGGTCACTCTCACCGACCCGCAGGGCCGCAAGCAGCAGTTCAGCCACAGCGCACAGGGCGACCTGCTGACCCATATGCTGCCCAATGGTGCCACCTGGGTATGGCATCATGATGCCCTGCATCAGGTTCAGGAAACCGTAGCCCCTGATGGCGGTGTCACTCACACCGAAACCGATTTTCTCGGCCGCCTGCTAAGCGTGAAAGACCCGCTGGGTTTCACCACACAGTTCCGTCACAGTAAAACCCACGCGGGGCCACAGGGCAGCGTTGAGGAAATCAACCGCCCCGACGGCGTACGCGAGCTGATGCGCCAGAACAGCGAGAAACTGCCGGAGAGCTTCACCGATGGTGAAGGGAAAATCACCCGATATGAATACGGTGCCTTTGACCTGCTGGCCGCCGTCATCCGCCCGGACGGCGAACGGCTGACATGTCGCTACGACAGGCTCACCCGTTTAACAGAAATCACCAGTGCAGCAGGCGAGCGCTACAGGCTGGAATACGACAAGGCCGGGCAGCAGACTGCCGAAACCGACTTCACCGGGCGCACGCTGCGCTATGAATATGATGCCGCTGGCCGCTGTATTCGCACCACTTTCCCTGATGGCACGCATCTCAACCGCCGCTATAACGTGACCGACCAGGTGACGGATGAGGAAGTCACGCAGGGCGACAGTGACCGCATCCTCAGCACCACCACCTTCCGCTATGACCCCCTGTGCCGTCTGGTGGAGGCTAAAAATGACGATGCCACCGTCACGTATGAGTATGACGACGCCAGCCACCTCATCGCCGAAACCCTGAACGGCAGGCGCACGGAGTACGGCTACGATGAACA
The DNA here is from genome assembly GCF_035593345.1 of Lelliottia sp. JS-SCA-14. Taxonomy (NCBI): domain Bacteria; kingdom Pseudomonadati; phylum Pseudomonadota; class Gammaproteobacteria; order Enterobacterales; family Enterobacteriaceae; genus Lelliottia; species Lelliottia sp. JS-SCA-14. The sequence goes on from NZ_CP141606.1 coordinate 4,017,186, forward strand.
ACGTGATTTCGTCACACAGCGTACGACCGGCAGCATCACCGAGCGCTTCACCCGTGGTCTGATGGGTGAGCTGAAGGCATGGCAGCTCAACGACCACGCGCAGCTTACCTTTGAATATGACCTGCGCGGTCAGGAAACCGTCCGCCGCAGCGACGCCGGGTTCTGTCAGCAACAGGGTTACACGCCCACCGGCATGCTGACGCAGCAGAAAGCCGGAGACCACCGCGCCGGACCGCACGAGCGCAATAAAAGTCTGGCGCGGGAATGGCTGTACGACAAAGCGTTCAACATGACGATGATAACGGACTCCCTGCGCGGTACGGCCTTCAACACCCTGACAGCCAACGACCAGATAAGCCACGCCACCTGGACCGGCAACCGTCACATTCCGATGCGTGAGGAGCGCTTCACATACGACAAAAACCTCAACATCACCCGCCGACAGACCTGGGTCAATGAGGTTCTGGAGAGTGAAACCCATCTGCAGCAACGGCATGGCCGGGTGACATCCAGCGAACACCGGGGCTGGCGTCACTCGACATCCCGCATCAATCCGGATACCGGCAAACCAGAAGAAGGACACTTCGTCCGGGTGGTCAACGCTCACAACATCACCTGGAAATACGATGTTAACGGCCGTCTGGTGGAGAAGCTGGTTGATAAAGGCGGCTACCGCCCCCAGCAGTGGCGCTATCGCTGGGACGCCCGGAGCCAGCTCACGGGCCTCGAAACCCCGGACGGTGAACGCTGGGAATACCGGTACGACCCGTATGGCCGGCGCATCAGCAAACGCTGCACCAGCCACGCTAAACCAGGGATGGATTTTCACTGGAGCGGCGACCAGCTGACGGAAGAAATCCCGGTCGGTACTAACAGTCAGCCAGACCACGACAACGCCATTCGCTGGATATATGAGCCCGGTAGTTTCACTCCGTTTGCGCGCCATGAAAAGGGACAGCTGCACTATGCCGTCACGGATATCACCGGGCGTATCCAGGAGCTTCTGACCGAAGACGGGACCATTGTCTGGCAAGGCAGACAGCAGCTATGGGGGCGGGAGGAAGGCAGAAATCAGGACAATGCTCCCGCCTGCCGCCTGCGTTTTCCGGGGCAGTACGAGGACGAAGAATCAGGGTTGTACTACAACCGTTTCCGGTACTATGATGCGGAGACGGCGCAGTATCTGAGTCCGGACCCGATCGGGCTTTCGGGTGGAGTGAATCCATACGGGTATGTCAAAAATCCGTTGGGGTGGATAGATCCACTGGGACTAGTTTGTTGTAAGGAGTCATTTGAGCAAGCCATGAATAAAGCGTTACAATGGCTAGAGGCTAAAGATTTTAAAGCAGAGAGAGTTAATACTGGTAAATTTGGGGCCACTAAAGGAAAAGCTGTAGGGATGACAACTGCAGATGGAAAAACAGGTTTTAGGGTTGAATATGACGAGAGAAGTGGTGCACATATCAATGTGTTCAGTGGCAAAGAAAAAGGGGAACACTATCAATTTGATGCAACTGAACCGACAACGACAAAACATCAAGACCGGTATGATCACCCCACAAAGCCGAGGAGAGGTGAATGACTTTAAATGATGAAATTAGATTGCAAATTACAAAACTCCCGGATGCTCCAGAAATAATTGATAACTGGGAACCTATTGCTGATTCACTATCCGGAATGTTCAACTGGGTGGGTTCAAAAATCGATTGGAAAAAAACGACTAAACATATGCATCAAGAACTTGGGGAGGATAAAAAATGTTGGCCTTCCTTAGTTAAAAAATTCTCCTGTAAATATCTGAGGGATTTCATTTATAACTCAAAAAAAATCCATTACATCAATGATTCATCATTGGATTTTGCTCTGGCAATATCAGCCGATAAAATTGATACAATGTTTGATTTATTAATAGAGCATGTCCCTCAACATCATTACTTTTTTAATCTTGATACTAAATGGTGTTTTGTAATTAGCTCAGAAGGTTATTTGGATTTTGGATTTTCCAATTAGATTCATTAAATAATAACGAACAGCTTGCTGATAAATACGCAAGCTTAAACCCACACTATTGATATTCTCCAGCAAAAGCTGCAAAAGCTACAAAAGCTACAAAAGCTACAAAAGCAGTTAATTGGGAGTGGAATAACACTGTACGCAAACAGCCACGACGTATAAATAAAGCACCCATTGACTTTATGCTGTAGGACAGTTGAAGCTGATTACGTTATGAAATGTCACAACTACACTACACCGTGACCGACTTCACCGACTGTATTTAGGAACTATTGATCAAAGACGGAACCATTATCTGGCAGGGAAAACAGCAGCTCTGGGGCCGGGAAGAAGGCATCAACAAAGACGATGCGCCCGTCTGCCGCCTGCGTTTTCCGGGGCAGTATGAGGATGAAGAGTCCGGGTTGTACTACAACCGTTTTCGGTACTATGAAGAGGAGACTGGGGAGTACATTTCGGCCGACCCGATAGGGCTTGCGGGGGGAATGAGCCCCTATAGTTACGTTAATGATCCGCTGAAATTTTTGGACCCATTGGGGTAATGTAAAACGGATATCACTGACAAAGCTTCGAAGTGGCAAGGTAAAGGTGATTATCCTGGAGTTGATGATTGGCAAATTGCAAAAAGGCGATACTATCTACGGCGCCGTCCCGAGACAATCTGAATTTTATTTGTCAGGCGCTAGCTTAGAGATTGCTGGAGGTTAAAGAGTTGCTCTTGGAAAAATAACACAGGTTAAGCCTCATGATATCTATGGCTACATACCACAAGTGCAGACGTATGAGGTTTTACAGGATACTAAGATAGCTACTTCAACCGCTAAAGCTAACCCTCATTTTGGTGAAGGTGGGGCCACTCAGTATTTTGTAGAAGACTTCCCGTCAGTATTACGTCCAACTGAAAATCCAATAGGATTAGAGTAATCATGAGAATAGATGACATTGAGGTTTGTCAGCCAATAACTGAATTAGTTTCTTTTTTAATAAAGAATGATTTCACAATCATTGAACAAAAAATTGCTGATTATCATTTTCATGAAGTTATTATAAAAATGAAAAAAGACTCGTCACCTAAAGCATTGGACATTAGTATTGAAAAAATAAGCCAACCAAAACCGGGGACATTTTTCTGCGAATGTCACTGGTCTAGCTTAATAATTGAATGACTATCTTAAATGCATGGTAAAAAGCCGGAAAGATTATCAAACATCTCCAGCTTTATATTATCCCCATCCCGATAACCAACCAGTTTTTTCATCCCCTTAACCACTTGCTTAACCTGACAAAGCACAGCCCGTAGTTCCTGCACCTCGCTGCTGCCAGAAATAATCGTCAGACATTTCTTTAATCTTTTCATCGTCACCCAGTCCAGGTATCAAATCCCACTTAGTTCGGCCAGTAATCTTTAAAGGTGAAGCGAGAAATAACGCGTCTGGAAGGTGCGCAGATCGGCACCGCGCAAGGATATCCCGCCTCCCCCACCACACTCTCCATTTCCCCCCCCTCCCAATATCCCTTACTATACCCTCATAATTTATTGATCTCTGGATACCATGAGCCTACCGCAAACCACCCTTGCCGAATCCGTCACGCAGCATATTGCCTGTCGTATTCTTCACGGCGACCTCCATCCGGGGCGCTCGTTGCCCGGCGAAAATGAACTGGCGGGCGAATACGGGGTTTCGCGAACATCTGTGCGTAATGCGCTGCAGTTCCTGGCCGCCAAGGGGCTCATCACGATTCAGCCCAAAAAACGCACCACGGTGAATAACCGTGAGATGTGGAACCTGCTCGATGCCGATGTTCTGAACTGGCTGGCGGAAGGGGAAGTTGGGCCAGAGCTGGTCGAGCAGCTGATGGTGGCGCGACTCATTTTTGAACCTGACGTAGCGACCCTCGCCGCGCTGAACGCTACGGGCCACGATCTTGCCGCTCTGGAAGATGCGCTGAGCCTGATGCGCCGCGGGCAAACCGAAGCGGAACGGGCATTATTTGAAGAAGGCGATCTCGCTTTCCATCAGGCGCTGCTTCGCGCGACCCACAACCCTTTCCTCCTCGCACTCGGTAATGCACTCTCTGCGGCGATGGTGCTGTCATTCCGCCAGACGCTGGAAAAAGACGTTCGTGATTCCCACGCCGCCGTTGACGATCATTTTTTGTTGTTTGAAAACATTCGCTTAAAACAACCAGACGGCGCTCGTCAGCAGATGCGCACCATTCTGATCAACGCCGCCAGAAAGCATCTCTGGAAAGATCTGCCGGAACTCTTCAACTTCATCTCCTGATCATTCCTTAAAATAATTTCGATCTTCCTCACAGATCGTGGGGATTTTTTGCTCTAGCATTCTTGTATTACAAGATTGCATAGGTTGTATTACCTGATATGAGCAGATACTGGATTGCCATCGACTGGGGCACCACCAACTTCCGCGCGTTCCTGATGAACCAGGCGCAGCGGATAGATCAGATTAACCACCCTTGCGGGTTGTTATCGGTGGAAAACGCGCAGTTTGGCCCCACGCTTTACGCCATGCTCCAGCCGTGGCTTGAGCAATATGGAAAATTACCTGTCGTGATGGCAGGCATGGTGGGATCGCAGCAGGGCTGGCATGAAGTTCCGTATGCGCCGCAACCCTGCGGAGCCCGCGATCTGCTCGCACGCACTCACGCCTTCACCACATCCTGGGGCAGTCCGGCGTGGATCATTCCCGGCGTCAGCGGCACCAGCCATTTCGGTCAGCCGGACGTGATGCGCGGCGAAGAAGTGCAGCTTCTCGGTCTGTGCCAGTTACACCCCGCGACTCACCATTTTGCCCTGCTGCCCGGCACGCACAGCAAACATGCTCAGCTCGTTGAGGGAAAAATATCTGTCTTCTCAACGTTTATGACCGGCGAGATCTTCTCCCTTATGAGCCAGCGCTCTCTCCTCGGCAAAGATTTGCCAGAGCAGCAGGAAGACAACGCCGCATACCTGCTCGGTGTTCAAACTGCCCTTCGCGGCGCGCCCTTCACGCATCTTATTTTCTCTGCCCGCACGCGCCGTCTGGCAGGGGAAATCGCGACATCGCATGTCCACAGCTATCTCTCCGGTCTGACGATTGGTCACGAACTGCTGGCGATACCGGCCGGACAGCAGGCATGGGTTGTCGGCAGCCCTGCGCTCACCGCGCGTTATCAGCTGGCCGCCTCACTGATGGATCTGCAACTCACGCCGGTCAACGGTGACGACTGCTTTATCCGTGGCCTGAGCCACCTCTTCTCCCTGATTCAAGGAATCGCATAATGGATCCGAAGACGTTTTCGACCCGCTGGAAACAGGAGCCGCTGCCGCTGGTCGCCATCCTGCGCGGTATCACACCGGCACAGGCCTGCGAGGCAGCAGACATTTTACTGAGCTGCGGTTTTCACTGGCTGGAAGTCCCGCTGAATAGCCCTGAGCCGCTTGAATCTATCCGGCTGATGCGCAAAACCGTCGGCAGTGAGGGTTTTGTCGGCGCGGGTACGGTCCTCACCGTTGAGCAGGTCGATCAGGTTGCCGACTGCGGTGGTCAGCTGATCATCTCGCCAAATTGCGATCCCGAGGTCATTCGCCACTCGGTGAAACGCGGGTTGATCAGCATGCCGGGCGTGATGACACCGAGCGAGGCGTTTAGCGCTATCGCCAGCGGCGCCAGTGCGCTAAAACTGTTCCCCGCGGAACACGTCACCCCAGCGATCACCAAAGCCTTCCGCGCCGTGGTGCCTCATGACGTGGCCTGTCTGCCGGTGGGCGGTATTCAGCCGGATGCCGCACAGATGCGCAGCTATATCCAGGCTGGCGCGAACGGTTTTGGTCTCGGCGGCGGGCTGTATCAGGCCGGTATGAGTATGAATTTACTGCGTGAGCGCGCCCAGGCTTATCAGAAAGCCTGGCGTGAGTGCGCGGAGTAATCCCCATGAAACGCGTCGTCACCGGTCCTCTCAAAACCATCGGCCATTATCGCGCGCAGCTTGGTGAAACTCCGGTCTGGTGCGCCCGCAGCCAGTCGCTGCTGTGGGTGGATATCCTTGCTCAGCGTCTGCTGCGCTACTGGCCGGGAGAGAATGCAAGAACCCAGATCCACGCCATGCCGCCTTTTACCAGCGCGGTGCTGCTGACGACGCAGGAAGAGACATTTTTGACCGTCAGCCAGAGCGGAATCGCGTTGTACGACTACGCCCAGTCGCGCTTCGCCCCACTCTGCGATTACCCGGCTGACGCCATAGGTACGCGCCCAAACGAAGCCGCCATTGCCCCGGACGGGGCGCTGTGGTTCAGCACCATGGACCCAAAGGCCGAAAAGGCCATCGGCAGCTGGTATCGCTTTGCTTCTGGCGATAACGCCCCGCAGCGTCTGCTCGGCGACCAGCTGGTGCCGAACACCCTGCAGTGGCATGGCGACAAAATCTGGTTCGCCGACTCCCTGCTGCACCGTTTTTACTGCGCGCAGATGTCCCGGTCAGAAATTTTGGAACTGATGGCACACAGCGTGGACGGCATTCCGGACGGGTCTGCGCTTACCGCAACGGGTCAGCTGATCAACGCCCGCTGGGGACAGTCGCGCCTGGTGCGGTATCAACTCTGTGAGACGAACCTTGAGGAGCTGGACAGCCTGGCGCTCCCCGTCATGCAGCCGAGCAGCTGTACCTTCGGCGGTCCGGACCTTAATGAGCTGTACATCACCTCAGCCCGCGACGGGCTTGAGCGACCGAATGAAACGGAGGGTGCGCTGTTAAGCATCTCCACCACGTTAACCGGGCTGCCAGCCGGTCTTTTTCAGCTTTAAAAAAACGAAAACAATCAAGGTGTCATTATGAACACAGCATTGAACCCTACAAAAACTAACCGGCAAACGCTGCTTGTTTGCTTTCTTGCCGCCCTCGCTGGCCTGCTGTTTGGCCTCGATATGGGGGTGATTGCCGGGGCTTTACCCTTTATTGCCAATGAATTTGGCCTCAGCAGCCATCACCAGGAAATTGTGGTCAGCGTGATGATGTTCGGTGCCGCACTCGGCGCCCTGTGCAGCGGGCCGATGTCCTCCAGCCTTGGCCGCCGTAAAAGCCTGCTGCTCGGTGCCATTCTCTTCGTGATCGGCTCCGTGGGCTGCGCCTTTGCAGACAGCATGGCGGTGCTCTCCGTGTTCCGCTTTGTGCTCGGTCTGGCGGTGGGCGTGGCGTCCTTTACGGCTCCACTTTACCTGTCTGAAATCGCGCCGGAACGTATTCGCGGCAGCATGATTTCCCTCTATCAGCTGATGATCACCATCGGCATTCTCGCCGCCTTCCTGTCCGACACCGCCCTGAGCGCTGGCGGCCACTGGCGCTGGATGCTCGGGGTGATCACCTTCCCGGCCATCGTGCTGTTCCTCGGGGTGCTCACCCTGCCGGAAAGCCCGCGCTGGCTGGCGATGAAAGATCGCCACGCTCTGGCAGGTAAAGTGCTGAAGCTGCTGCGTAACTCCGATAAAGAAGCCCAGTACGAGCTGGATCAGATCCGTGAAAGCGTGAAGATGAAACAGCGCGGCTGGCAGCTGTTCCGCCACAACCCGCACTTCCGCCGCTCCACCTACATGGGCGTGCTGCTGCAGTTTATGCAGCAGTTCACCGGCATGACGGTGATCATGTACTACGCGCCAAAAATCTTCGAAATCGCCGGTTTCTCCACCACCCGCGAGCAGATGTGGGGCACGGTGATCGCCGGTCTGACTAACGTGCTGGCAACCTTTATCGCCATCGGTCTGGTCGACAGATGGGGACGTAAGCCGATCCTCAAGCTGGGCTTCGCCGGGATGGCGGTGTGCATGGGCATTCTCGGCTACATGTTCCACAGCGGCATCACCAATCCGACCGAGCAGTACACCGCCGTGATCGTGCTGCTGATCTTTATTACCGGTTTTGCGATGAGCGCGGGCCCGCTGATCTGGGTGCTGTGCTCGGAGATCCAGCCGCTGGCAGGACGCGATTTTGGCGTCACCTGCTCCACGATGGCCAACTGGATCGCCAACATGATCATCGGCGCAACCTTCCTGACGCTGATCGACACCATCGGCAGCCCAAACACCTTCTGGCTGTACGGCGTGCTGAACGTGGCGTGCATCGTGCTGACCATCCTGTTTGTGCCTGAAACCAAAAATATTTCGCTGGAAAACATCGAGCGCAACCTGATGAACGGCGAAGCGCTGCGCAATATCGGACAGACAAAACACCACGCCCCGGCTGGCCAGAGTATCACGGCCAAATAAAAACGCAGGCGGCCTGCCACGTCGCAAGGCCGCCGCATCCTGGAGAGTCGTCATGAACAAGAGTCTTACAAAAGAGTCGTCAGGAAAGGCCGTCGAATCGCAGGTTTACGCGAAGATCACGCGCCGTCTGATCCCCTTTTTGATCCTCTGCTATTTCTTCGCCTACCTGGATCGCGTCAACGTCGGGTTCGCCAAGCTGCATATGCAGGATGCGCTGAACTTCAGCGACACGGTCTACGGCCTGGGCGCGGGCATTTTCTTCATCGGCTACTTCCTGTTTGAGATGCCGAGCAACCTGCTCATGCAGCGCTTCGGGCCACGGTTCTGGATCGCCCGCATCATGGCGACCTGGGCGGTGCTGTCGGCGGCGATGATTTTCATCACCACCCCCACGCAGTTTTACGTGGTGCGCTTTTTACTCGGCGTGGCGGAAGCGGGCTTTTTCCCTGGCATCGTGTTTTATCTCACCCTGTGGTTCCCGTCCTGGCGCTCCGCCCGCACCCTCGGGCTGTTTATTCTGGTGACGCCGCTCTCGACCATTATCGGCAGCCCGCTTTCCGGCCTGATCCTCAAACTGTTCGAAGGCGTCGACGGGCTGCATAACTGGCAGTGGCTATTCCTGGTCGAAGCGATTCCATCATTCCTGCTGGCCTTCGTGGTGCTGCGCTATCTGGATAACGACGTGAAGTCCGCCAGATGGCTGACCGACGCGGAAAAACAGGTGGTGGTGGACGATCTGGCGAAAGATGCCGCCAACCGCGAACGCGCTAACCAGGGCAAGGTCGACAGCACCCTGAGAGGGATGCTCAGCAACGGCTACGTCTGGCTGCTGGCGCTGGTCTTTTTCAGCTTCAACATTGGCTATTACGGGATCAACTTCTGGCTGCCGTCGATCATCAAAAGCTCCGGCGTGAGCGATGATTTCCACATCGGCCTGCTCGCCGCCCTGCCGTACGTCTTCGGCGCGTGCTTTATGGTGTGGAACAGCCGTCACTCGGATCTGAAACAGGAGCGCCGCTGGCACATTGCCATTCCGGCGATGATTGGCTGCGTCGGCCTTGCGCTCAGCGCGTATTGCAGCGGATCGACCTTCTGGATGATGGCGTGGATCTGCCTGGCGATGTCCGGCACCCTGGCGTTAATCCCCACTTACATTAGCCTGCCCGGCGCGCTGCTTTCCGGCACCGCCGCAGCGGCAGGTATCGCCTTCGTCAACTCCGTGGGCAACCTCGCCGGTTTCTTCGGCCCGACGGTGCTGGGCTGGCTGAAAGATGCCACCGGGCGCACCGACACCGGTTTGTACATTCTTGCCGGATTCCTGTTGCTGTGCGCTCCGCTGATCCTGACGCTGCCCGCCCGTCTGGCAAACCCGAAAAAAGTGATCCCTGAACCCGAACAGAGCGATGTGCAGTCTGAATCTGCGCATCACATCAGTCGTTAACGTAGAAAGAGATAAAGCATATGAGTGGATGTGGAGGATGTGCCAGCTGTGGCACGCATTTCAACCCAATCCTTGAAGGTGATGACGGCGCGCTGAAACGTGCGCTGTACAAATCGATGGGCCATACGGACGAACAACTGCGCCGCCCGGTGATTGCCGTGGTGAACAGCTATACCAATGCCACGGCGGGCCACGCCAATCTGAATGAACTGACGGCGAAAGTGCTGGAAGGCATTGAAGAGGCGGGCGGCGTCGGCATGGTGTTCGGCACCATCGCCCCGTGCGACGGCATCGCCGAGGGCCACCTCGGTATGCGCTATATTCTCGCCGCGCGCGAGGTGATTACCGCCTCCATCGAAGTGATGATGCGCGCCCACCGCTTCGATGGGATGGTGCTTCTCGGCTCGTGCGACAAAATTGTCCCGGCGATGCTGATGGCCGCCGCCCGACTCGATATCCCGGCCATTATGGTCAACGGCGGCCCGATGTACCCCGCGGAATACAAAGGCAAACACTGGGACGGCAACATCGTCACCGAAGCCATTGGCTGGAAAAAACGCGGTGAAATCAGCGAAGAAGAGTTCGCCCATATCGAGAACATCGCCGAGCCTGGCCCAGGCTCCTGCACCATGTACGGCACGGCGAATACCATGTGTTGCATCGGCGAAGTGCTCGGCATGAGCCTGCCGGGCAGCAGCACGCTGCCTGCGGTGTCTCAGGAGCGCCGCGACTGCGCAACCGAGACGGGCCGCCAGGCGGTGAAACTGGTGCAGAACGGCGTCAACGCTCGCCAAATTATCACCCCGGAATCGATCCGCAACGCGATGGTTTACCTGCTGGCGACCGGCGGTTCCACCAATGCCATTCTCCATCTGCAGGCGATCCATTACGAAGCCGAACTCGGCCATCTGCCGCTCTCCGCCTTCGACGAAATGAGCCACCACGTGCCGCTGGTCGCCTCGCTCTATCCGGCTTCGGAACACGACATGATCGACTTCTGGGAAGCGGGCGGCGTGCAGGCGGTGGAGAAAGAGATCAGCTCCCTGATGGATCTCAACGCCCTGACGGTGGCCGGGAAAACCAAAGGCGAACTGCTGGCGCAGGCCAAACGCAGCAGCCGTCCGGAGGTTGTCCACACCCTGGCGATCCCGGTACGTAACGAGGCGGGCGTGGCGGTGCTGCACGGCAACCTGTCGCCACTTGGCTGCGTGGTGAAACCGGCGGCGGTACCGGAAAACCTGATGGTGTTCCGCGGCCCGGCGGTGGTGTTCAACAGCGAACAGGAGTCCGTCGAAGCCATTATGTCCGGGGAAATTCAACCTGGCAGCGTGCTGGTGCTGCGCTACGAAGGGCCGAAAGGCGGGCCAGGCATGCCGGAAATGTACAAGCCGATGAAATCCCTCGAAGGCATGGGGCTGTCGGACAGCTGCGCGCTGATCACCGACGGACGTTTCTCCGGCTCCAACCGCGGCCTGTTTGTCGGCCATATTTCACCGGAAGCGGTGGATGGCGGCGAGCTGGGCCTGGTGGAAAACGGCGACGAGATCTCGATTGATATCCCGACCCGCACCCTGACGCTGCACGTGGCAGAAGAGGTACTCGCCACCCGCCGCGAAAGCTGGAAGCCGGTCAACAAAGAGGTGCCGCGCGGCTTCCTGCGCCTCTATCGCCGCTGGGCGTTGCCTGCTGCGCAAGGCGCTGTGCTGGCAGACCGGGAGGACGACTGATGACTCACTACACCGCGCAGCACATTGCTGGCGTTAACCCAATTGTCGCCATGCCCTTCACCGCCCACGGTGACGTGGATGAGAAAAGCATGGTCCGCCTGCTGGAGCACCTCGCCACCAGCGGCGCGCAGGGCACCACGCTGTTTGGCATCGCCAGCGAATTTCCTAAGCTCAACGATCACGAACGGGACCGTCTGGCGCAGCTGTTTGTCTCCACGCTCGACGGGAGCCCGCTCTATCGGGCGATGTCGGTCACGGACCACAGCACGGAACAGGCGGTAAAACGCGCTCGTGACTACGCGAAACTCGGCGTCGATGCCCTGATGCTGCTCCCGCCGTTCTTCCTGAGCCCGAGCCCGCAGGCAATTCAGGAACATATTTTTGCCGTCCTCGAAGCGGTAGATATTCCGGTGATGGTCCAGTACGCCCCGGGCGAAACCGGCCTGCCGATCACCCCTGAGCAGATGGCGGCGATCGCGGCCCGCTATCCCCATGCGGTGTTTAAAATCGAGTGCAATCCGCCGGTCGACTACACCCGCGAGTTTCTGGCGAAAGCCCCGCAGGCCAGCGTGCTGAACGGTTATGCCGGGCTGTACATGCTGCAAATGCTGGCTGCAGGCGGCAAAGGCGTGATGCCGGGCTGCTCGTTCACGGAAGTCTATGTGCGTATCTATCGCCACTGGCTGAACGACGAAATTCAGCAGGCCGAAGCGCTGCACCAGAGCCTGCAGCCGTACATCCAGCGCTGGATGAGCCACTGCGAATACATCATCCAGGTGGAAAAAACCATCCTCATGCGCCGGGGCATTATTGCCAGCGATTACTGTCGTCGTCCGGGATGGAAACTCACGCCGGAAGACGAGCAGCTCATTCACCAGTTTATTCACCAATTCCAGCTATGATCATAGGGCTGCGGCCAGCCCGCAGCCTGCAATGAGGTTCAACATGACCACGAAAACAACACCCCGTATTGTCATTGTCACCGGCACCAGCCAGGGTATCGGCCAGGCCATTGCGCAGACCTTTTTAGATAACGGCGATATTGTTATTGGCTGCGCCTTCTCCGCTCTGGAAAAAGCACCCGCCGCGCAGCAAATGCTGAGCGACTATCCGGATCGCTATTTCTATTTTTCCGTGGATGTCACCTGCACGGAGGCTATCCAGCAGTTTGTCGACAGCGCAGAAAAACTGTTCGGCAGAATCGATGTTGTGGTGTCGAATGCGGGGAAAAATGTCTTCAAAGGCATCGACTGCGAAGAGAGCGACTGGGAGCATAACTTCAGTCTGAATTTGCGCTCGCACTGGTATCTGGCGAAATGCGCCCGCCCGGCGCTGCGCAAAAGCCAGGGGACGATCATTATCATCACCTCAAACCATGCGTTTTCGACCATGCCGGGCTGCGCGCCGTATAACATCAGCAAACGCGCCCTGCTTTCCCTGGTGCAGAGCCTGACGATTGAATGGGGCCCGGAGATCCGCACCGTCGGCATCGCCCCCGGCTTTATTGATACTCTCGGCAACCAGGCGTGGTTTGATTCCCACCCCGACGCGCAAATCGCCCGCGACCGCACCATCAAAAAACACCCCGTTGGGCGCATCGGTCGCCCGGATGAAGTCGGCGAATTATGCCTGTTCCTCGCCAGCGATAAGGCGGGCTTTATTGCGGGGACCACTATCGTGATGGACGGTGGCCGCAGCGCCATAATGCAGGATGAAGAAGATCTTTAAGCTGTTCTGCTAACAGGCTGGCACGCCCTGTGCCAGCCATTGCGGCCAGATAGCGGCCCAGTCAGAGCCATGGCTCATCCCGCTTATCACGGCCGTGCGAATACAGTTTCCGCCAACCGCCTGTACAAAACGGCGGGCGACGTCCGGGGGAACGGTTTTGTCGGCCTCGCCGCTGAGATGAAGCTGCGGGATATGACGCAGCGCCTGAGCGCGATCGATGGCATTGATCGCACCGGGCATGGCGCTCACCTGATGCAGCGCATTCACATAAGCGACATCCAGATTCCCCGCCACCGTGCGTAGCGAGCGCACATCCGTTCGCCTTTCCGCCAGCAGCGCCGCGATATTTCCGCCGCCCGAATATCCCGTTAAATCAAGCTGAACGCCTGGGTAGCGCGCCACAAACCGATCGAGCGCCTCGTTCATTGACTCCAGTACAACGGGTGAAAAACGATCCTCCGTCCACCAGCGAACGCTGCACTCAGCGGGCAACGGCGGCCCGGCAAACTGGCAGGGCCTGGCGAGATACAGCACGCTGGCTTGCGTATCGGCAGCGGCCAGCGTCAGGCCGACCGGGTTATGGGGCGTTGGATCGTCCGAAGGCCGCGTGCGGCTTTGCCAGGCAAACCCATCCCCTTCGATGTAGACGTGTAATGACCTGACCGGCGGGGTCATTCGACTCCAGCTGGCAATCAGAAAGTCATTCGTCTGCACATTCTCTCTGGTAAGACCTGCCTGTTGCGCAATTTGGCTCGCCGTATTGCGCGGTTGTACTGCAGCACAGCCTGTAAATAAAAAAGATAAGCTAATCAATAAGACTGCGAAGAATATATTCTCTTTAACCCACATATCCGTGAATCACTTAAGTAAAATTAAAAACAACACTATTTCTATGGGAAAATTCCACCCAGAAATAATTAAGCAAAGCTTATTGTTTTTTGCAACAAATTGTATATTCTGCGCCCGAACAATATCGGATTAATCCGAAGTTTATTTATCTGCAATTTTTACAACAATCGCAACTTTGTGACGGCACACCATGAGAAAAAAATACCTAAGCCAGCTGATCTCTTTGCTGGTGGCTTCAACGGCGGCGCAGGGGCTGCTGACGACACACTCTATCGCTTCATCGGACGTTATCATTGATGCACCAATAACTGAATTCAGCAACACCGGAATCATTGAAAACCTCGATCCCTTCCGTACGGGCAGCATTGTGACAGTCACCCCCACCGGGGTTGTGGATAGTTTTATTAACCACGGCACCATCCAGAATATGCCGAATAATATATTTCTCGGCTCGAACAATACTGGCGCAGTGGGGAATAACGGTCACATCCTTAATCTGTTCAATACCAGCACAGGAACAATCACGGGCTATCGCGGGATTAATAACGCGGGCACCATTGATTATTTAACCAATGATGGCGTTATTACCGCCGCCAATAATAATATGATGCCGATGCCGGGACAAAATGGGGCCATTTACAACCAGGGTCTCATTGGCACGCTGCACAATACCGGAACGCTTCAGACCGGCACCCTCAATTTTTTCGGCAGTGCAGGTGTTGTGAACTGGGGAACGATCAATTCTGTTATTAACGATGGTTTAATTAGCGGCAGCGCGGACGGTATTACCAACCACGGCAGCATCGGCACTATCGAAAATAACAGCCGCATCGCCGGGATTAATAATGGCATCAATGCTAATAGTTCAAGCGGAAATTCCATCGCAGAGATCGTTAACAACGGTGAAATCACCGGCGGTTTGTACGGAATTTATCTCACAAGCTACAGCGATCAAAATCCCACCACCCTGATTACTAACAACGGTACGCTGAGCGGGGGAAGCACCGCCCTGTATGTATTTACCTATACCAATTCCAGCGCGGACGTCACGCTCACCAACAGCGGGACGGTTAAGGGGGATATTTTCTCCCAAAGTTCAACGCCGTTAACCATTAATGGCGGCATACATACCACAGGGACGCTAACCGGTCAGAATGGCATTGGTCAGATCACCAGCCAGAGCTCAGAGGTGATTTTTGGTACGGGTTCCCTGCTGCTGAACGATAACGTGAATGCTGCGACGGTACAGAACAATGGCGCAGCGCTGCAGGTGAACGGCGACATTTCGATTGTCGGGGATTATAACCAGAAAGCCGCCGCTACGCTTATCTCTGGTATCTCCGATCTGGCCACGCAAGACGGGTTTTTAACCGCCGACACCGGATATGGCCGCCTGAACGTCATCGGCAACGCCACGATTGACGCGGGTTCCAGCGTTAATCTACTGCGCACCGGTGCTACCTATCAGTTCGCTGAAGGCCAGCGTTATGTGGTGATCACTGCCACAGGCTCGGGGACGGAGTACAACGCGGATAAGCTTAACTATCAGGCGATTGGCTATCACGGCGCGGTGAATGGCTCAGTCTACGAGGACGGCGCGAATAGGGCGCTGGTGTTAACCGTCGGCGCGGAGCCAGTGGTGGTTCCACCGGTTGTGACGCCTCCGGTTGTCACGCCGCCAGTGGTGACTCCACCTGTGGTAACGCCTCCGGTTGTGACACCGCCTGTTGTCACTCCACCTGTGGTAACGCCTCCGGTCGTGACACCGCCTGTTGTCACTCCACCTGTGGTGACGCCTCCGGTTGTGACACCGCCTGTTGTCACTCCACCTGTGGTGACGCCTCCGGTTGTGACACCGCCGACTCAGCCAACGCCGAAACCTGGGCTGGCGACCATCCCAGGCGCCACCGCGGCACTGGGCGGTCTGGCGAGCTACACCGGTATCTCTTCTCCACAGCTGCTGGATCTGTACAACGCCTCACTGGCGATCAAAGGCAAAGACGAAGCCAACCGCGCGGGCGAGAAACTCTCTCCGGGTCAGAATCTCAACACCAGCTCAGCGGCTGCGGTAGCCACCTCCACCGCACAGGCTGTGGTCGGGGCGCACATTGATGCGGTGCGCAATCCGCACACCTCCGGCACCAGCGGCGTGGCGACCGGGGATGACTACGCCAGCAACTGGATCGTCTGGGGCCAGCCGTTTGGCGGCTATGCGCGTCAGGACAGCACGGCTGAAATCAGCGGCTATACGGCGAAATTTGGCGGACTGATCATGGGCGCTGACCGCTCGCTCGGCGACGACTGGCGTCTGGGCGCTGCCGTGAACTACAGCAACACCTCCGTTCACGGAAAAGGCAACCTGAGCGGTAACACCTCCACCGCAGATAACTACGGCATCATCGGTTACGCCGGTTACACGGGCTCGCCATGGTATCTGAACCTCTCAGCGGGTGTGAACCGCCAGAACTACAGCTCCGTTCGCCGCGCGGACTTCACCGGATTCTCCGGCGCTGCCCAGGGCAAGTTCAACGGTCAATCTGTCACCCTGCAAACGGAGTTCGGCTATCCGATCAAACTGCCAGCCGACGTGGTGATCACGCCGCTCGCCAGCCTGACCTATGGTTATCAACACGTTGATGACTATAGGGAAACCGGCGGCAACGGCATGGCGCTCGACGTGAGCAGCACGCATTCCCAGTCGGTCGTGAGCGACATCGGAGCCCGCGTCGAGAGAACCTTTGCGACGGGTCTCGGTAACCTGACGCCTTTCGCGCAGGTCTCCTGGATCCATCAGTACGATAACCGCCAGGTGAGCAGCCATGCGACCTATGCCGCCGACGCCGTGGGTGAAACCAGCTTTATCACCAAAGGCGCGTCGCCAGTGGAGGATATGGCGGGCGTTGCAGTCGGCAGCACGCTGTACGACGCGAACGACCTGAGCCTGGACGCGCGCTACGATCTGCAGGCGGGCGATCGCTATCAGGCGCACACCTTCAGCCTGCGACTGCGGAAGATGTTCTGATTGATGTGAGGGCTGCTGATCGCTGGACGCGTTCAAAAGCCCTTTGTAAAAGCAGTGGAATCGTTCCGTTCACTTTGGTTTCTCTGCTTCCTGTCCATTTCTCTGCGGTGAACGTGTTAAGGGGGCCGCCGCCCCCTTAACAATCCCGGCTCCCGGCAAAGAAAATCGCCGCTTCGCGGTGCCTTCAGCTTATTCCTTCCAGCTGACGGGGACGGGCGCAGGTAACATCCCTGTAAGTCGCGCCCTCGACGCACATCCCTGTGCGTCGCCCCTACCTCCAGTCAACGCCTCAGCGATTTTCAGCCGGACTCCCGCTCCCTCAACCTTCACAGCTGTCTGAATGTGGCACCGGTGTGGGTCCCCGCAGAAATCGGCGAACCGGAGGCCGGATGACAAGGGCTGGACGCCATGGATGGCGGCCAGAGGCGAAACGAGACAGGACAAAATTGCCAGGAGCAATTTTGAACAGCGCTTGCGCTGGCCCCGAAGGGGCGAGTCCCATGGATGGGACGAGTAATCACGAGTCGAGCCGACCGCAGGCAGCAGGCCGGGAGGTGAGCGCAGTGCGAAGCACCGATTTCATGGCGGGGCGCGGGGATTGACAAGGGGGCCGCGTAGCCCCCTTGTCACGTTCACAGGTGATACAGGTTTAATATTCTGCTGAACATAAGGTGAACGGAACACCCTCTAATGCCAGATAGAATCATCAAGGCAGTGGGATCGCCACCCACTTCCACCCCAGACCCACCGTGGCGACCACAATGGTGAAGATCGCCGCCAGATGCAGCGCAAAATCCAGCGGATGCACTTCGACCGGATGACAGAACGACAGCAAAGTTAGCGCCATGCAGGCCACGCCCGCCCCGGCAGTGGCGAGACTTTGCAGAGGATGCAGACTGCGGGTGCGCCGCAAATAACCGATCGCCAGCAGCATCATCGGCGCGCTGACGGTCATCATAAAGACGTAGCAATTCACCTCATCCCGGTGATGCGTCAGGGATGTCTGCCCCAGATTCGCCAGCACGCAGCCCAGCCACAGAACCAGCAGCGGCATAAACCCTTTCCAGCTCAGCGGGCGACGACCCGGAATGCTGAGTAAAAACGCGTTACGGATCGCCAGAACGCCCATCACAAACGTCAGTCCCAGCTGAAGCAGGGCCAAAAACGCCCCGGACTGCGCCCAGTCCGTCGCCACGCGCTGTAACAGCAAACTGCTCAGCCACCCGCTCGGGAGCGCCATCAGCGTCCACGCCAGCGCACGCCAGCCATCGGGCCACGGGCGTTTGACGGGCAGCGCCTGCTGACTCAGTTTTTCAATTAACAGCTCATGATCGGTCATGGTTCGCTCCCATCCGGCGAAGAGAGGTGATGGCCCTGTGCAGCAGGGATTTCACCGCCGGGATCGTCAAATTATATCGGCTTGCGGCCTGCGCAAGGGTCATTTCCTGCAGGTGAATATGCTCCACGATTTCCCGCTGGCGCGCGGGCAGTCTGTCGAGGATCAGCGTCAGCTCCTCCTGAACGTCCTGATGTTCCGCACTCTCCGTGGCTGCAACGTCCACCAGCGCCGCTTCCGTATCCGTCTCGCGGCGCAATGTCCGCCCTCGATGGCGCAAGGCATCGACCGTGCGGGCCTGGGTAATCGCCATCAGCCATGGCAAAAAGGGACAGCCCGGATCGTAGGTATGGCGCACCCGATGCACCGTCAGCAGCACATCCTGGATGACATCCTCCACCAGCACCGGGTCGGAGATCTGGCGGCGCACGAGGGTGCGAATCGCCGGGACAATCGCCCGCAACAGCTGGGTATAGGCATGACGATCCCCGGCCTGCGCTTTGGTCATCAGCTCAGGCCAGGCCTCGCGCGGGGCAAACCCGTTATCCATATTCCGCCATGACGGTTACCTCATGCTTTTTTGTCAGCAGCCTGATTCAGGGCGTTGACCACAATCGACGGCGTCAGCACCTGCGGGAGCACTTTCGGCGCGCTTCCGTCCGCCGGATAGACCACGTACAGCGGCAATCCACCCTGCCCGAAGGCGTTCATCGCGTCATCAATATCGGCGTTAAATTTGGTGGAATCCGCCACCATATAGACCGCGCCGGTGCGCGCCATCGCCTCTTTCACCGCCTGCGTGGAGAGCGAGGTGCGATCGTTCACCTGACAGGTGATGCACCATGACGCGGTGAAGTTCACAAAGATGGCTTTGCCGTGACCGCGCATCGCTTCCACGCTCTGCGGCGACCACTTCACCGGCGCGATATTTTCCGCCACCAGGTTAGCGGGCTGTGCCGATCCGGTGTTGATTGCCTTAGGCAACGGCGCAATCGCCACGACAAAAAACGCCACCGTGAACGCCAGCAGCACTCGATAAGACTGCCCAAGATAGCGTCGGCGTTGGGCGATGCCATACAGCCAGGCGGCAAAGCTCACCACCACGGCGCTCGCCAGCATCACCGCCAGCGCCGTAGTCCCGGCCTGCTGCGCCAGGACCCATACCAGCCAGGCAAAAGCGCCCAGCATCGGGAAGGACAGTCCGCGTTTCAGCACGTCCATCCACGCGCCGGGGCGCGGCAGTCGACGAGCTATCGCCGGGAACAGCGAGACGAGGGTAAAGGGCGCAGCAAAACCGAGCGCCAGAGCAAAGAAAATCGCCAGCGAAACCGCAGGCGGCTGAACCAGCGCGTAGCCTACCGCCCCCGCCATAAACGGCGCGGAGCACGGCGTGGCAACGATAATGGCCAGCGCGCCCGTCAGGGCCGAACGGACAAACGCCCCGCGACCGACGGAGATCTCCCCGGCCCGCTGGAGCGACAGCCCGACTTCAAACACTCCGAGCAGGTTGAGCGCGGCCCCGAGAATAATCAGCGCCAGCACGGCGATCACCAGCGGAGACTGCAGCTGGAAGCCCCATCCGACAGCCGTTCCCCCGGCGCGCAATGCCAGCAGCAGCGCCGCCAGCGCCATCATGGTAAAGATGACGCCGAGCAGAAACCCGAATCCTTCAGTCCGTGCGCTGGCGGTGTCGCCCTGATGGCGCATGATCCCCAGCGCTTTCAGGGAGATCACCGGAAAGACGCAGGGCATGAAATTCAGGATCACGCCGCCCAGAAAGGCGGCAAAAATGGCGGTTAACATAGCGAACCTCGAAGGCGAAAGTCGGCGTTAATTACGAGTGCGATTTCGCATAAAGCTTGACGGCATCCATCGTTTTCTGGATGTGCGCATCCGGGTTGCGGTCCGTGTAGCTGAGCAGGATTTTGCCGTCCGGCGCAATCACAAACGAGGTGCGATCCGAGAGCGTTTTGCCGTTCACTTTCATCAGGGTTTCATATTCGGTCGCCACTTTGGCACCGGGATCGGCAGCCACGGCGAACTTATCGCGGCACTCGAGTTTCGAAAACTCATCCACCTGATCGACATTCCCGGCGGTCACCCCCACCACCGTCGCGCCCAGTTTTTTGAAATCATCCGTCGCTTCCGCAAACGCGTGGGCCTCCAGCGTGCAGCCTTTGGTAAACGCCGCCGGGAAGAAATAGAGCACCACCGGCCCTTTTTGCAGCGCCTGCTGCAACGTAAAGGTCAGCGGTTTACCGCCCAGCGCGCCCTGCAGGGTAAAGTCTGGCGCTTTGGCTCCGGCTTCCAGCGCGGCCTGGGTGTTCATGGAAAAGAGTGAAAGCGTCAGTACGGCGGCGGCGGACAAGGTTTTCAAAGTTTTCATGGTCAACTCCATCGGGGAAAAGTGGGCTATCTGAATAATAGTTCGTTAGCCCGCGAACAAAAGTTTCGCCCGCCCATAAAAAAACATCCGCAAGGGGGGACTTGCGGATGCAGGGCTGGCGCTTCAACGAGGAGATGCCTCCAGCTTACCAGGCTCGAATATTGAAGATCATTTAACAGGAGAACCCGTCGCTTTATCGGCAAACTCAGCAATTTTCTTACCCAGGATGGTAATGATCGGCCCAGAAAACACGCCCCCTAACCCGGCGATCATCAACACTTTGTCGTTCTGTCCATTATGTGCCAGCACCACCACGCTTAATATAAAACCGCTGAAGCATGACATCACGATTTGGCACAGAATGCCGGGAAAATCACTGAAAGCGATGCGGCCATGTTTTAGCATGATAAAACGAACCACACCTCCCCATGCAGCCATCGCAAAGATGGATAAAATAACGGCACGATCGACGTTAATAATATCCCTGAATGTTGTTGTTGCTACGCTAACCATAAAAGACACCTCCGAACAGATGAAATCAATATCGTGAATAAGAAAAGAGTACCGGAGCGAAAATAAAGTTAAAAACCACGTTTTCACACTTCTGTTGATGAGAACTATCCTGATGAAATACCAAAATAAACAGCGGAGAAAATCATCTCTTCTCCGCTGTTATCCCTGTGATGATGTTCATCGCTGATAATTATTTACAGGCTTTGATCTCTTTCCATTGTGACCACTCGCCAGTAAAGTCTGGATTGCCCGGCTCATTGTCCTGTGTCCAGTAGTTGGCGCGATATTGTTTTCCCTTCCAGTTCACCTCTTCGCCGCCGTAGTAGATTTTTCCTGCATCCCAGCTATCGGCACAGGTTTTACCGGTATCCGGTGCAGGTAATGGCTGAACCTGCGGAATAACCGTTAAGGTGTAAGTGGCGACATCGCTTTTCTTCCCATCAGAGACCGTCAGAGTGAAGGTGTACTGCTTTTTGACGGTAACGACAGGAGCGACAAACGAGAGGCTGTCGCGATCGGTGCCCTCAAGCGTGGTTCCGTTCGGGAGTAGCCATGTGTAGGAAAGCTTATCGCCATTAGCATCACTTGAACTTGCCGCATTCAGCGTAACGTTCGCCTGACCTTCCACCTCACCAATCGGACCGGTCAATACTGCAACGGGTGCAATGTTGGTGTCGCCCGGTGCCGGGGTCGGTGTTGGTGTCGGAGTGACCGGCTCTTCTTTACCAGATTCATCGACGATTTTGACGTTGAAGAAGTGCTGTACGCAGCGCTGATAGTCACCCTCTTTGAAGGCAGAGAATGGTGTCTGATAACCCACTAACTGACAGGAATAGGTCTGCCCGGTCGGTGTCGTGGAATCCCAGCCCCAGTCCTGTTCCCAGTATTGCGGCAACGCACCAGAACCGCCCTCGTCAAACTGCTTCATATTCTTACAGCCCAGCACTTCATCTGCTGCAACGGGCACTTTCAAATAGTCCGCTTCACTTTTGTAGTAAGAGATACGGTTTTCACCCTGAGCGATTTCAGTCGGACCACCGCACTCCACACCACCGTTGATGATCTGAATGGTGACGCCAAACCCTGGAACCAGGCCATTCTCTTTGTCGTGCGCGTTAGGTTTCCAGGTGCCGTCAATCACGTGCAGCATACTTGGCTTCGGTGCCTGAGGCGTGACATAGAAGAACACCGCGCTGGCGAGGTTCAGCCAGGTATCGGCCACCAGTTCAGGTTTGTCGAGCAGGGTTCTTACCGTGCCAAACATAGCATCCGAGAACGGGCCATAGTTGTAGTTGTAGGAGAGCTGCTTGGCACCTCGTCCAAAGTAGCTGACGAAATCCCCGTCTTTATCCTTGCCGCACGGCCAGGTTTGCCCCTGCCACACATCAGGATTACATTCGCCGTTATAACCCCCTTTTTGCCCCTCTTCCCAACCCATTTCGCGCAACCAGGCCAGACCCTGGCGCCACTCGGCTTCAGGACGCCAGCTTTCATGCCCACCGGTTTCCTGCGCAAAGTGCGCAAACATGGTCGCCAGCCCCTTACGGCAGATCGCATCAGAATCTCTGCCGTCACTGTATGTGCCGCACACGGCCGGGAATTTTCCGATGGCTTTCAGGAAGTTTTCGTAGCTGTACTCTGGGGCGCGCAGCGGGAAAATATAATCCCACTGATCGCGGCTAAGGATTTTTTCGACACGCTTTACGTTGGCCGGGTTTTCTGTACGCCCCGGGGCAATTTTTTCAACCGAGTCGTTGTCCAGCGTTCGAATCGAAGCTTTCACCTCCTGCATTAACGGGTTTTGCGTTAATGAAGCTTCTTTTTTATTTAAATCGCTTTGTTTAATAACATAGGGTTCAGAGGCAGAAGGTGCCTCCTCAGCCAGAGTTATAACCGGGAAAGCTAATAAACAGGGCAGCGCAAAAGAATAGCGTTTTAGCCGCGAGTGAATTCTACTCATAATAAGCACCTTAATATAATGTCCTACAGAAAGACAGATTCTTTAAAAGAACCTGAGTCAAAACACAGGAATCACTCCTGAATCGATAGATTAGCAGTTGCCTGTATCGGCTATATTTAAAATAAAATCATTTATTCGTGAAAAGAGATAAAAATAACAAATGAACTATTTTCATTATGTTCATAAAGAAAACATATTTAAAAAGATTAATAGTCACTGAGTGAAAAATCGAAATGACAAAAATTCTCGGCACACTCTGGTTTTCGCATTGAAGCCACAATCTGTTTCATTCCACAGAGTTTATCTTTCTTCTTTTTGTAATTGGCATAAATAGAAACATCATTGCAGCACACTTCTTCAGGCAACTCCATCATCACAATTTTACTGTGATGCCAGGTAATATAATGCTCGACTATTTTGCGCGGTAAAATGGCTAGCATATCCCGATGTTCTACCGCGGAAATCACTCCATTAATGGATGACGAATGATAACCTACTTTTATCATATCGGTATTGCGCCCCCGCACAGTGGTGTGACCTTGACTCGTATAGTTGGCAATGGGTTCAGCGTTATAAGTGCACACGGCATGGGAAATCACATGATAATGGGCAAGAGTGACTTTACCAAGGCTCGCCAGCAAACTTGACTGGCTGATCACCACGACAAAATCATCGAGCGTATCGATTAATGTCGAGATCACTTTATCATTTCGCAGGGGGAAATCGCTGATGATCAAATCGCTGAAAGATTGCAGCAGGCAGTCTACGTACTGGTCATGGCTATTTTTAATATGGTGGCAAAAGCTAAACTGCGTTTCGCTAAAGCGATCCTGCTGATACAGATTCTGAAAGTAATAGTTTTCGATTAAATCCGGGCAAATAATATTCAATGAGGACTGACTTTTAGGATCGTCTGTTAATGTATGCAGGCCATCATTAATCAGATCAAGTGCGTGCAGAAAGAAGTGATTAATCTGTAACGCGCTATGGGTAGGTTTTAGACCCTGAGACGTTCGGACAAATAGCTCAACACCCAACTGGCGCTGCAACTTACTGATCGAAAGACTCACCGCTGAAATAGAAAGATTAAGATTCATTGCCGCACGTGAAAGATTACCTGAGGTGATAACCTCATTCATCGTCTTGATCAAATTATAGTCAAAATCATTCTGTTTATTGAAATTCATCCTTTTTCTCCATTAAAAAATGATAGCTATTTTGTTGCACACTTTTTCTTTTAAAGAAAGTAAAAAAAGCTCAACCATTCTCTTTGAAATATTCACTAACGGTTATTAAAAATAATAGTTATTAGACGCGCGCGCGAACCCATCCATATATAAAAGATTCATTAGCTTGATTGCTTTCAGCAAGCTCAAGATAACGTTGCCCCTGGCTACAATTGAGTGATATCAGCATCACCTTTTCGCCTTCGGTACCACGAATCTTTAAAAATGCAGCCAGGGCGCTTAAGGTTGCCGGTCCTATTTTCCCATCCAACGTAATATCGTTATAATCCGTCCCTTTGCGGTTATAAGCGTTTAACCAACGCTGCAACCACTTAATCCCCGTCGATGGCCCCATATTGGTTCCTGTGTCACAAAGCTCCATCGCCAACGCAAGTGAAAGCTGATTCACTTTGTCAAAACCGGGTTGAAACCAATAGTTTTTTTCCAGAATGGTATAGGCCTGATCGCGAGTGAAATCCTTCATATCTCCCGCATATCCATAGTTCCGGGCTGTTTTTTCCGTAATACCCCAATGCGTCGCACCGCCAGCATCGTCAGGATGATTAACGTACCCACCTTCATTTTTCAGAATTTCTTCAATAACACTATTTGTTGACATGACAGAGTCCTCATTGATTTATCTTTTTAGATAAAAGTAAACAGACGTAATAATAAGAATGAGTGAAATTGAAATACTGACCAGAAGAGGAACCCAGGATAACTGGGTGCGTTTGTGTTTGGATTTAATGGGTTCAATCGTGACCATCGCGTTCACTTTAATACCCGCCTTGGGGATGGTAACAAAAAAATCATTCACCCCTAATGATTTAAAATCACGTCTGATTAGATATAAAACCTGCGTCAGACTCGCCTCACTACTGTATTTACTTCTCTCCCCCCACAAGGCGGTAGAGAGTGCGGATTTCTCAATCACTTCATCAGCTGCATGCAGGACAATATAGCTTAAGCAACGCGCCTTCATTGATGTCATTTTTATTGCAGTATTGGTATCCAGATCTTTTAACTCTTTTGTATCCTCATTAAAAACACAATGCCCAGCGATAAGATAAGCACCCATCATTTATTTCTCTCCGGTTGAATTGATTGCACTGTATGACCACTGCCATCGACTGGAATAAGCGTACATCAATTTCTTTTATTCACCATGCGAATGGGGACATTTAATAGCTAATGTGAGTCTTCTCAGAAGAATACGAGCAATTCAAGCTATATTCAAAATCATATTTAATAAATCTAAAATGACCTACGCATTTGATTTTCTTTCTTTTAAAAATGATGTTTATTGAAATATTGTAAGAGTATTAAAAAATTAAGATGTTCGTTGCGTTCATATCACCACGGTTTAAATAATCACATCCCACATGTTAGAAAAATAAACCCCATCATAAAACCCAATAAATTAGAGATAAAATAAATAAACCAGTTTTCTTGATATTTAATGATTTGCCGATCTTGTTTGTGGGTCTAATGATTACAACGGTAATGCGACGAAGTGTCATTCTATTAATCACATACAGGAAATTAACATGACCACGAGCAAATTAGTCAAAACAGATTCACTGACAGAAGCCTCCTATAAGGCAGACGGTTTTGATGCCTCAAAAGAGACTAAAAAATACAGCTATACCTCGGCG
The DNA here is from genome assembly GCF_035593345.1 of Lelliottia sp. JS-SCA-14. Lineage (NCBI taxonomy): Bacteria > Pseudomonadati > Pseudomonadota > Gammaproteobacteria > Enterobacterales > Enterobacteriaceae > Lelliottia > Lelliottia sp. JS-SCA-14. The sequence goes on from NZ_CP141606.1 coordinate 4,043,302, forward strand.
CGAGTCGCCAAACCCGTTTACAACAAGTACAACACGGCGAATAAACCGAAAGTCTTTGGCTACTACACTGACTGGTCGCAATACGACAGCCGTCAGAGCGATGGTGACGACACGCCTGAAAACCGTGGTCGCGGCTACGATTTGGCAAACGTGAGCCCAACGGCGTACGACAAAATCATTCTGGGCTTTCTCGGTATCGTTGGCGACCAGGGTGAGAAAGCCGAAACCATCAACCGCGCAGCAGCAACGCTTGGAAAAACAAAAGATCAGGCAACCTTCCTTGATCCGTGGGGCGATTTCCAGACCAGCCGCAATGTCGGCCTGAAAGATACCGGCTGGGTTGAAATGGACCCGAGCACCGCCACGCAGGGAACCGTCAAAGGGATTGTCGGCGGTCTGCGCGATCTGCAAGCCAAAGCCAAAGCAGTGGGGCATACGCTGACGCTGTCGATGAGTATCGGCGGCTGGACCATGAGTAATGGTTTCCACATCATGTCAAAAACGGCAGCCAGCCGTACCACTTTTGCGAAAAGCGTCGCCAGTCTGTTTACCCGTTTCCCGATGTTTTCTGAAGTTGATATTGACTGGGAATACCCGGGCAATGCGGGCAACAATAACCCTTACGATGATTCCGATGGGCCAAACTATGCTCTGCTGCTGGCTGAATTGAGCAAGCAACTGAAAGCCATTAACCGTAGCGACGTCAAAATCAGTATTGCCAGCTCAGCCGTTGTCGCCATTCTGGAAAAATCGGATGTTAAAACGCTGCTGAATAACGGCCTGTATAGCATCAACGTCATGACCTATGACTTCTTCGGTACACCGTGGGCCACCCAGCTTGATCATCACACCAATTTGCACGCGCTAGTTGAAGGGGGCTGGGGCGTGGATACCATCGTGAACTATCTGATTGGTAAAGGCTTCCCTGCCGATCGTATCAATGTGGGGTATGCGGCATACTCGCGCAATGCGCAAAATGCGAAGCTGGACAGTTTCTCACCGCTGCGCGGGAGCTATCAGCCAGACAGCAACGCCACGACCACCGGGACTTTCGAAAGCGGCAGCACTGAATGGTACGACCTGATCAATACGTATCTGGATCTGGAAAACCAGAAGGGCCGCAATGGCTTTAGCATCTACACAGACCAGGTGGCCGATGCCGATTATCTGTACAACAAAGAGTCCAATCTCTTCATGTCCATCGAAACGCCACGTAGCGTACGAGCAAAAGGCCAGTATGTTCTTGAAAAAGGGCTGGGGGCACTATTTACCTGGACCATCGATCAGGACAATGGCGTGCTGGTCAACGCGGCGCGTGAAGGGTTAGGTTGCCCGATTGTTGAGCAGGTTATCGACATGAAACCTTTCTATTTTGACGGCGTTAATGTGTCGGGCGAAGTTCCCGAAGACGAACTGCCGGACAGCAACCCTGATACCAATACCGCACCAGTGGCCGATATTCAGCTTCAGGTGATCGGCGGCTCACGGGTACGCTTAAGCGGAGCAAACTCCAGCGATGCAGACAATGATGCGTTGACCTACAAATGGACAGTGCCGAACGGTATTTCCGTCAGCAATACCACGACATCGACCATCAGTTTCACCGCACCCGTTGTCGTCAGCCGGGCTGATTTCCAGTTTGGTCTGCTGGTGACCGATACCCATGGTGCAGTGTCAGCCAATAAACAGTTCACCCTGAGCGTCTTTGGTGAAGATGCGGTTGAACCGACCCCGATTCCGGACCCAATCCCAGAACCGACCCCGGAGCCAACGCCCGATCCAACCCCTGCGCCATCCGGTGATTACACCCAGTGGGAATCGAGCAAAATTTACAATACTGGCGACAAAGTGTCGTGGAAAGGTAAAAACTATACGGCTAACTACTGGACGCAAAATAATGAACCAGGCGATCCGCAGTTCACCGGCGAATGGGCTCAATGGAAGCTGCTTTAACGGGTAACATTTTTTTGGTGGTGCTATTTGCTCCGGCTTTGTACGCCGGAGCATTTTTGCTCTTGACCGGATACGGTTATTTATCTTTCACCACAATCAGCGGCTCGATGTCGCTCTCTTTCTTGATCACCAGCGAATCATCCCCGCGCAGACAGGTGCCGCCGTAGTTGCCGCCGACGGTAAAGGTGCAGACCTGAATGTATTTCCCGTCCACTTTCGGCAGACACCACAGCTGCTGATAGATGTTTTTGCGATCGACAAATTTGCCGCTGGATTTGTCCAGCAGCTCTTCTTCGGCGCTGATCAGATCGATATTGCTGCCGCAGCGACCGGCAATAGGTTTGACCGCGTAGCCGGTTTGGGTCAGCAGTTCGTTGACTTCAAAGTCGGTATCCAGCAGATAGCGATGGTTTGGGAACAGCTGCCACAGCACCGGCAGAATCGCTTTATTGCCGGGGATCACCGTCCACAGCGGTTCAAAGACCAGCACTTCCGGGCGCAGCAGGACGTCAATTAAACGCACTTCGTTCTGCGGATGCCCGGTGCGGATCGGCACCGCGGCGTATTCGGTTTCGCTGACTTCACGCACCTGCTCGATGGCCGTTTCCCACGCCCAGGTTTTCCACACGCAGTTCACCGGGCGACCTTCGTCATCCACCAGCTGTCCTGCTTTATCCCAGCTTAGCGCCTCAAGCCCGTGCAGGATTTTGGTCTCAAAACCGGCCTGCATCAGGGAGCGCTGGATAAAGAGCGCGTGGTAATCCTCTTCGATATCATTGTCTTGCATAATGTGTACGAACGGGCGCGCGTTGCTGTGCTTCCACGCGCCGGTCAGCTCTTCGAGCAGGCCTTCCGCCGGGTTGTGCCCGGTGCCGCGATAGCCGTTTTTCACCCACTCTTCGAGGATCAGGCCCCCTTCCGTATGGCAGGAGGCGGAATCGGCGTTGTATTCGTACACTTTCAGCCCGCGCTCATCCATACAAAAATCCATACGACCGGTGATCATATGGTGACGACGCCACTGCCAGGAGAGGCGCAGGCGCGGCCAGAGAATTTTCGGGATATCGAAAAGCGCGAGCAAGTTGTCGTCTTTCAGCACCTTATCCGTGGCGTGAAGATACATCAGATGCAGTTCGTTGGTGGCCTTGATCAGCTCCTGCTCGGCGCTTTCGCTGATGGTGAAATACTGGCAGGGATCTTTGTTGATCACATGGCCGTTGGCGCGAACATAGGCCTGCTGGAGGGCATCGTTTTCGTTAAGCCATTTGCCGTCGAACTGGCGTTTGTTGGCCAGACGCGCGCCGCTGATTTTCAGCTGTTCGCCACCAATTTCCGGCTGCGGCAGGCTGTGTTCGGTGTCGTCAGTCTGGATCATCCAGCCCAGAATGGTGGTATCCGTAAAGGTGTCGTGCAGGGTGTAGCAGCCGTTTTCCACCGACAGGCGCAGCTCGCGCGTCCACTGCTGGCCGACCGGCAGCGGCGAGTGGAGCACGTTCTGCTCGGCGATGCGGACCTTATCGCCCATCAGCTGCGTGATAACCGCCACGTGGCCGGTCTCATGAAACTCACCGCCCTTTTGCCAGATCAGCAGCGACCCGGCTTTTGGCGCGCGTTGCGAACCGTTGGCAAAGGCCTGCAGCGGCAGAATGGTGTCGTTGACCACGGCGCGCAGGAAGCGCAGGGAGAAGATTTCCCACGCCATGCCGACGTCGGTAAAGACCATGCCGTAGTTGAGGAACAGGAAGCGGCGCGCGAACTCGACGCACTGCCATTTGTGGCCCATGTATTCGTTGCCGATATAGCTACGAAACTCCGCGTCTTCGGGGTACTGGCGCGGATCAAGGCTGCTGTAATTCGAGGAGTAAATTGCCACGCCACCCGGCGCATAACCTAACAACGTCCCAAACGGAGCGTCACTGCTTAACTTTCCATTATTTCGCATGAATCCAACCTAAAAAGGCAGGCGGCAAGAGGATGACGGTTGTCGTCTGCGCGTTGACAGAAGGGGAATTATCATACACCTGGGAAAGCGCCGTGGTACAGAGTAGGCCCGGTAAGCGCAGCGCCACCGGGCTTTTTTTGGGGCCGCATCATCGGCCATTGCCGGGTGGCGGCTGCGCCTTACCCGGCCTACGGATTGATGGCGGTTCGTTACACTTTAAACAACCAACACGCTGCGAAATGTCCGGGGGAGATCTCCTGCATTGCGGGCTCCTGCGACCGGCAAGCGGGCATCACGTGCGGGCAGCGGCTGCAAAACTTACAGCCGGGAAGCACTGACGTGGGGCCGGGGATCTCTCCGCGCAGGGTGGCTTGTTCCAGGTGGCGGATGCGCGGGTCGGGCAGCGGAACGGCGGCCAACAGCGCGCGGGTGTAGGGGTGCGCCGGATGGGCATACAGCTCACCCGCCGGGGCCACTTCCACCAGCTTGCCGAGGTACATCACCCCGATACGGCTGGAGATATGACGCACCATCGACAGATCGTGGGCGATAAACAGATAGGTCAGCCCCAGCTCCTGCTGCAGGTCCTGCAAAATGTTCACCACCTGCGCCTGGACCGACACGTCCAGCGCCGAGAGCGGCTCATCGCACAGCACAAACTCCGGGCGCACCGACAACGCGCGCGCGATGCTGATGCGCTGACGCTGACCGCCGCTGAACTCGTGCGGGAAGCGCTGGAGATGTTCCTGTTTGAGCCCGACTTTATAGAGCAGAGTTTCCGTACGTTCCCGCTGCTCCTCGCGGCTGTAGCCGTGGATCTGCATCGGCTCGGCCACCAGCTGCTGTACAGTCATACCCGGATTGAGCGACGAGTACGGGTCCTGGAAAATAGCCTGCATGCGTTTGCGCAGCGGCTTGAGCTGTTTTTCGCTGGCCTGGGCGATCTCCTGCCCGTCAAAGTGGATCTCGCCGGAAGTGATATCAAACAGGCGCAGCATCGCCCGCCCGAGCGTTGATTTTCCGCAGCCAGATTCACCCACCAGACCAAAGGTTTCGCCGCGCTGAATATCGAAACTCACGCCGTCGACCGCTTTCACCGCCACGCCTTTGCGCAGCAGCCCACCCTGAACCCGATAGTGTTTTCGCAGTTCACGTACGCTCACTAAAGGACTGTTTTGCTCGCTCATGCCTGAACCTCCTTATCGGCCCATAACCAGCAGGCCGCACGGTGGCCCTCCCCGACGGAATAGAACGCGGGTTGGCGCTCACACTGCGGCATCCGTTTCGGACAGCGCTCGGCAAACGGGCAGCCCGGCGGTGGATTAAGCAAGCCAGGCGGCGTGCCTTCGATGGGTGACAGGCGCTGATTGGCCTCGTCCGGTCGCGGGAGCGACGCCAGCAAACCCTGAGTGTACGGGTGCGCCGGGCGATAAAAGATATCCTCCACGCTACCCTCCTCCATCACCTGCCCGCCGTACATTACCACCACGCGGCTGCATACCTGCGCCACCACGCCGAGATCGTGGGTGATCAGCAAAATGGCGGTCTGAGTCTGCTGCTGCAGACTTTTCAGCAGGCGTAGAATTTGCGCCTGAATGGTCACATCCAGCGCGGTGGTAGGTTCATCGGCAATCAGCAGTTTCGGGTTGCAGGAGAGCGCGATGGCAATCATCACGCGCTGGCGCATCCCGCCACTAAACTCGTGCGGGTACTGCTCGAAACGACGCTCAGCTTCGGCAATCCCCACCTGATCGAGCATGGCGATGGCCGCGGCTCTGGCCGCCTTTTTGGACAGCTCTTTGTTGCGCACCAGGATCTCCGTCATCTGCCTGCCGATGGTCACCACCGGGTTCAGGGCAGTCATCGGGTCCTGGAAGATCATCGCAATCTCGTTCCCGCGGATCTTGCGCATTTGCTCAGGGGTTTTGCGCGCCAGATCCTCATTCTGAAAACGGATGCTGCCGCCGGAGATGTGTCCGTTGCTGCCGAGCAGCTGAATAATCGATTTGCAGGTGACGCTTTTCCCGCAGCCGGATTCGCCGACGATGCCGACAAGTTCTCCCGCCTGCACATGAAAGCTCACGCCGCGCACCGCCTGCACCTCGCCGTCGCGGGTGCGAAATGCGGTGTGCAGGTTATCGAGTTCTAATAAGTTATTCATCGCGGTTCGCTCCCGGCTCAAAGGCGGTGCGGAACACATCGCCCAGCACGTTAAAACTGAACACCGTCAGCAAAATCAAAATACCGGGGAACATCGCCAGCCACGAGGCTTCGCCAATGTACGACTGGGCGTTGTTGAGCATACTCCCCCAGGACGCGGCAGGCGCCTGCACGCCGAGCCCGAGGAAGCTGAGGGTTGATTCCATCAGAATGGCGGAGGCGATATTCAGCGTCGCTGCCACGATAATCGTCGGCAGCACGCCGGGAATAATGTGACGCAGAATGATGCGCAGCGGATGCTCACCCGACGCGCGGGCATACAGAACATACTCGCGCTCTTTCACCGAAAGGGTTTCCGCGCGCACCAGCCGCGACATGCTCATCCACGTCAGCAGGCTGATAATGAAGATGATGTTATCCACGCCCGGCTTGAGATACGCATTGACCACCAGCAGCAGGAAAAACGCCGGGATCGCCATCAGGATATCGACGACGCGCATCATCAGGTTATCCAGCCAGCCGCCAAAATAGCCGCTGATGGTGCCCACCAGGGTGCCGATCAGCGTCGAAAAGAGCATTGCCAGGAAACCGACCATCAGGGAGATCTGCCCGCCGTACAGGGCGCGGGTGAAGTAGTCGCGCCCGTACTCGTCGGTGCCAAACCAGTGCGCAGCGTCAGGCGGCAGGGTACGCGCCCCGAGCGACATCTGATCCGGATCGTAAGGACTCAGCCCCGCGCACAGGGCCGCAACGATAAAAATAAACAGGACAAATAGGGAGAACTGCGCCGGACGATTGCGGCGCAGCTGGTGACGAACTTGTTGCCAGCGTCTGCTCATCCGGGGTTACCTCAGTGTACGAATGCGGGGATCGGCGAAGCGATAGAGCAGATCGGCGATCAGGTTGCCGACGATCAGCATCATCGATGAGAGCATGATGATCGCCATGATCAGCGGGTAATCCAGGGAGGTGATCGACTGGATCCCGAGCAAACCCATCCCTGGCCAGGAGAAGACGCTTTCGGTCACGTAGGCTCCGACCACTAGCTCGCCAAACGACAGGCCAAACAGGGTGATCACCGGCAGCAGCACGTTTTTCAGCACATGGCGGAACAGGATACTGGTGCGCGTGGCCCCGTACGCCAGCTGGGTCTGCACATAGTCGGCGGAGAGCTGCGAAATGGTGTTTGAGCGGATGTAGCGCACGTAGCTCGAGAGGTTATAGAAGGTCAGCGCGATGCACGGCAGCACGCCGTGGCGCACCACGTCGAGCCAGTTGTCGTCCATGCCGATGGTGCGCATCCCCATGCTGGGGAACCAGTTGAGCTGCACGGCGAAGACGGTGATCAGCAAAATGCCGAACCAAAAAATCGGCACGGAAATGCCGATATAGGCGAATAAGTTCAGGATGTGATCCAGCCAGCGGTGTTTGAATGCGCCAGCCAGCAGGCCGAGTGGGATCGCCAGCACAATCGCCATCAGCAGCGACGCGCCCATCAGCCCGAGGGTGGCCGGAATACGCTCGCCGATCATCTCCAGCACCGGGCGATGGTAAATCAACGAATAGCCCAGATCGCCCTGCAATACGTTTTTAAGCCACAGCACATATTGCGTCACTAATGGCTTATCCAGCCCCATGCTCTGGCGGATACGCTCGATATCCTCCGGAGCCATCCTCGGCGTGATATACGCCGCTACCGGATCGCCGGGCGCAAGTTTGACCAGCAAAAACGCCACCAGCGAAATAAAGAAAAGCATCGGCAGCAGCTGCAGCAACCGACGCGTCAGTAATGTGTTCACGACTTGCCCTTACAAAAAGCCCCGGTCGCAAAACCGGGGCAACCGCTTATTTTTGATAGATTTTAGAAAGATCCTGGAACATATAAACCGGTTTTGGCTCGGCTTCCTGAGTGCCGCCGAAGCGTTTATCCACCGCGACCGTCGCGTTGGTGTAGGCGATCGGGTAGTAGGTCATGTCGTTCGCCACGGTCTGCTGAATTTGCTTGTAGATATCCGCGCGTTTACCCGCGTCGGTCTCCACCGCGCCTTTGTCCCACAGGGCGTCAAACTGCGGATTTTTGTAGTGCGCGTAGTTGTAGGCTTCGTTGCTCATGAACAGGGATTTGTAGCCGTCCGGCTCCGCGCCCATGATGTAGCCGCCGAGGTTCAGCTCCCACGCGGTGTTGTTCATGTCCAGACTGCGCTGGGACATGGCGTTCGAATCCAGCGGCATCAGTTCGACGTTCACGCCGATGCCCTTCAGCTGCTGCTGAATGTAGAGCGCCATGCTCTCCTGGGTTTTGTTGGTGTTTACGTAGGCCAGACGCAGCTTGAGGTCGGCAGGCGCACCGGACGCTTTCAGCAGATCTTTGGCTTTCTGCTGATCGAATTTGTACTGCTCAACGTCGTTGGTCTGATAGAGCGTGTCCGGCGTCAGGAACGAGGTGGCCGGTTTGGCGTAGTCCAGCGAGGTGAACGCGGTTTGCGTCAGCTCGTCTTTGTTGATGGCATACGCAATCGCCTGACGCAGCTCTTTGCTCTTCATTACCGGGACGTTCTGGTTGAAGGTCATGTACGCCAGACGACCTTCCGGGTAGACCACAAAATCAAATTTCCCGGTATTTTTCAGGCGGCTGACGTCCTGCGGATCGACCATCTTGAGATTGATTTCGCCGTTTTGCAGGGCGAGGTTCGCCGAGTTGCTGTCTTTGGCAAAACGATAGGTCACGGAGTCGAGCTTCGCTTTGCCGTTCCAGTAATCGTCGAAACGGGTCAGAGAGTAGTATTGCCCGGCGCGATACTCTTTAAACTTGAACGGACCGGAACCGACCGGCGCATCGTTTTTGGTGCTCTTTTCCAGATCGTCCTCTTTTGCGAACACATGTTCCGGAATCGGATAGATCTGCACCAGGGTTCCGGCAAAGGCCGCGCTGACCTGCGGTAAGGTGAACTTAACGGTGCGCTCGTCGACCTTACTAACTTCTACTGGCTTACCGCCGTAGGTAAACATGCTGCGGAAGAAGCTGTGCTGTTTGGCTTCGAGGAGTTTATTGAAAGTGAACACCACGTCTTCGGCGGTCAGCGGCTGGCCATCCTGCCATTTCAGATTCGGTTTTAAGGTCAGGGTATAGCTGAGATTGTCGGCGGACGGCGTGAGGCTTTCGGCTAGGCCCCATTCGATTTTGCCGTCGTTAAAACTGTAGAGGGGAGCGTAAAGCGCCTGCATGATGGTCAGCGTGGTGCGGTCGCTGGCGTAAAGTGGGTTCACGGCCAGCGGGTCGCCGGAGGTGATACCGATAATCAGCGAGCCGCCCTCTTTTGGCGCGTCGCTTTTTGCTGCTGGCGCGTTCGCCGTTTCATTTTTTTTAGCATCGTCACAGCCCGCGGCGGCCAATGCCATAGACACCAGAACAGCAGATAACAGTAGCTTGCGCATATCTAACTAACTCCTTGCCTCAATAGTATTTTATATTGCCAACTTATATTTATTCGAGAGCATCATATGCAGCTTTGTCATATTGCGCATTAACAATGAAAATGCGATTTTCGATTAAGCTTATAACGAATTTGATATATATAAGCGCATTCGGGAATAGCGCATATCCTTATGCGCTCAGTTCGTTAAACCCTTCACGAATCTCCTGCTACACTGCCTCAACACATCACTCAAAAGGCAGATCAACATGTCCGACAACACTTACCAGCCACCGAAAGTGTGGGAATGGAAACAGAACAACAACGGCGGCGCGTTCGCTAATATCAATCGCCCGGTTTCTGGCGCTACGCATGAGAAAGAACTGCCGGTTGGCGCGCATCCGCTCCAGCTTTATTCCCTCGGCACGCCAAACGGCCAGAAAGTCACCATCATGCTGGAAGAGCTGCTGGCGCTCGGCGTGACGGGCGCAGAGTATGATGCCTGGCTGATCCGCATCGGCGAAGGCGATCAGTTCTCCAGCGGCTTTGTCGACGTGAACCCGAACTCGAAAATTCCGGCACTTCGTGACCACTCTGTGAACCCGCCGCTGCGCGTATTTGAATCCGGCAATATCCTGCTGTACCTGGCAGAGAAATTCGGCCATCTGCTGCCAAAAGATCCGGCGGGGCGCACCGAAACCTTGAACTGGCTGTTCTGGCTGCAGGGCTCAGCTCCGTTCCTCGGCGGCGGTTTCGGCCACTTCTTCAATTACGCGCCGGTGAAGATTGAGTATGCGATTGATCGTTTCACCATGGAGTCCAAACGCCTGCTCGACGTGCTGGATAAGCAGTTAGGCCGTGGCCGCTATGTGGCGGGAGATGAGTACAGCATCGCCGATATTGCCATCTGGCCGTGGTTCGGCAACGTGGTACTCGGCAACGTCTACAACGCCGCCGAGTTCCTGGATGCGGGCAGCTATAAGAACGTCCAGCGCTGGGCCAAAGAGGTAGCCGAGCGTCCGGCGGTGAAACGCGGGCGTATCGTCAACCGCACCTTTGGCGAGCCGAGCGAACAGCTGCATGAGCGCCATGCGGCGAGTGATTTCGAGACCAATACCGAAGATAAACGTCAGGCTTAATGCGCTGATAACGTGCCCGGTGGCGCTGCGCTTACCGGGCCTACAAAACCTGATATGGATGCCGGGTCACCCGGCTGATTTACACGCCGAACCCCGCCTGCTGCAATATCGCTTTGGCCTTTTCCGACTGTAAAAACTCCGCCAGATTCTCCGCCTTTGGCGTCATCACTGCGCAGGCATATTCCGCACGCGGGTTAAAAGGTGCCGGAATGTTCAGGACCTTTAACTCCGGAATCAGACGCAGTTTTGGCGCGTAACTCCCATAGCCGATAAACAGATCCGCCTGACCGCTCTGAATGATCCACTCCGCCGCCAGTTTTCCCGGCGGAACCGGCGCAGATTCCCGTCCGCCGACCAGGGCCAGCGCCCGCTCGCGCACGGCAACGCCCGCTTCCCCCATGCGCGTAAACAACTCCTGCGTGTAGTCGCCAGAAGGGTCACACCCGGCCGTGGAGGTCGCCAGGCGCAAATCGGGACGCGTGAGCAGCGAAAGCCAGTCGTCGCCCTCGCGCACGGCGTCACTGCGTGCGGTCAGACAGAGTGTGTTGCTGGCGAACACCGCCACGGAACGTGCTCGCCCGTTCTGGAGCAATGCCTGCGGATGCGCGACATTGGCCGAGGCAAACAGATCGCACGGCTCGCCCGCTTCAATCCGCTCCCGCAGCAGCCCGGCTGGGCCAAACTGAGTGTCGATCGGATGCGGGAATGGCGCCATCAGCTGCGGCCACACGCCGCGCAGGCTGCCCGCCGCCAGGACGCGCATCAGTCGATCCCCTGGTAGTGGGTGCGATAGAAACGCTGGTACCATTCGTCGGCGACCTGATGCATATCGATATCTTTAAACTTCTCCGGATAGAGTTTTTTCGCCATCCACAGCTCGCCGATACCCATCGCTTCCGGCATCGGGTAGCCCCAGGCTTTGGCGTAGTCCGGCATCAGGTAGACGCGGTGGTTTTTCACGGCGTCGATCACCTGCCACTGGGGTGAATGTTTAATTTCGTCGACCACGGACGGATAGCGATCCTGCACGAAAATCACCTGCGGGTTCCAGGCGATAACCTGCTCCATCGCCACGGTTTTGAAGCCCTGAATAGTCGCCGCCGCCACGTTGATAGCCCCCGCATGGGCCATCATCAGACCGGTGTATTTTCCGGAACCGTAGGTGGTGAGTTCCGGGTTAGCCATATAGGCGCGAATACGGTGCTCTGCCGGCATATCTTTCAGCCGATCGCTGACCATCTTGCGCCCCTTATCGGTGGCGGCGATCAGATCTTTGGCTTCCTGCGGTTTGTTAACGATCTCGCCGATCAAGGTGATCCCCTCGCGCAGCCCCAGATCGTAGGCTTTCTCTTCGTCGGCCATCGTCGGGTTCAGTTTTGCTTTTTCCCCTGGCGCGTCGTGGCGAAGGGAAATGGCGACCACCGGAATGCCCAGGCTGCTGATTTTGTCGATCATCTCCTGCGGCGCGTAGTTGGTGACAAACACCACCTGCGGATGCAGGGCAATCAGTTTTTCCGGATCCACATGGGTGAGATCGCCAAGCGTGGCTTTCTGGTTCAGCTCGGGTGCCAGGCGGGCGTAGCCGTCACCAAGCTGCTGTTTCCAGTTCGCCATCACGCCGACGATTTTGTCGCTGGCGTTCATTTGCACCAGTAAGTTCAGCGTCTGATGCTGAAGCACCACGACGCGATCGACTTTGTCAGGGATGGTGATCGTGCGGCCAATCTGGTCGGTTATCTGGCGGGACGCCTCGGACGATAACGGGAGTAAAAACAGTAAACTTAAGGTGACTGCCTGCCAAAAACGTGTGTTCATAATGCCCTCTCACTTTCGTTATGAAATGGATTATATAACGATTGAGAGAACGATTTGCCGCACTCTTTGTAGGTATACATGAAACAGTTGCGATAACAATGAGTTATCCAGATTTATTTACTCCAAAAAGAGACGAAATAGCGCTCCCGGACTTCTCCTCACCGCCATTAGACTGACGGATTTACTTGGCCAAGGAATACGAAATGAAGTTCGAGGCGTTCCCCGGGATCAGGCAGTTGATCCACTGGATTATCAATAATGAATCCACCATCGTTCAGGGTGTTTTCAATCTTATTGGTGCCGTTTTTTTATTGTGTGCCGGTGTCTTTATCGCGCGTATCGCCAGTGCGGGATTCAAACGGTTATTGCTGAGCCGTCAGGTCGATAAAACCGTCACGCAATTCTGTAGCGCCCTGTTGCGCTATGCGATGCTGGCCTTCGCCGTGGTGGCTGCGCTGGGTCGCCTTGGGGTGGAAACCTCATCGATCATCGCGGTGATTGGTGCCGCCGGGCTGGCGGTAGGTCTGGCGTTACAGGGATCGCTGTCCAACTTCGCAGCGGGTGTTTTACTGGTGACGTTGCGCCCGATCCGCGCCGGGGAATATGCCAGCGTGGGCGCGGTGGCAGGCACCATCGAAGAGGTGCATATTTTCTCCACCACGCTTCGCACTTCCGATAATAAAATGGTGGTGGTCCCGAACGGGAAAATCATCGCCAGCGAAATCACTAACTTTTCTCGCCAGCCGCATCGCCGGGTCGATATTACGTTAGGCGTGGCTTACACCACCTCCATTGAACATCTGAAAAGCGTCATTAAAACCGTCATTACCCTTGACCCGCGGATCTTGCATGACAAAGGGCAGGTCATTCGTTTAAACGAATTCGCGCCGTCGTCGCTGAATTTTGTGGTGCGCGTATGGACAGAAAATAAAAACTATTGGGACGTTTATTACGACCTGATGGAAAACATTAAGAACGCGCTGGATGCCAATCAGATCGCCATGCCTTACCCGCAAATGGATATCCATCTGAATGACCTGAGGCAGACCGCAAATGCGAAGGAGGTGACGCACTCATGATCGCTTCTCGCCCGCAGCGCGATGTGCCGCAGATCCTGTTCAGCGTGTTGTTGATTTTAACGATGCTCTGCTGCTGCGTCTGGATCGTGAAACCCTTTATTCTCAGCGTCATCTGGGCCGGATTGATTACCATTGCCACCTGGCCGCTGTTTACTCTGCTGCAGCGCAAAATCGTGCGCCGCAGAGGGGTGGCGATCCTGCTGATGATGCTGTTTTTGAGCGCTATTTTCCTGCTTCCGGTCATTTTGAGCGCCACGGCCTTTACCGTCATGGCGCAGGATGCCCTGCACTGGCTGATGCAGCTGGATATGGCTCATCTGCCGACCTGTGAGTTCCTCAACCGGATCCCCAAAATCGGCCCGCATCTGCATGACAAATGGCTGGGGCTGATTCACAGCGACAGCGCCGTGCTGTTTGGCACCTTAAAACCCTGGCTGATGAAATGCGCGACCCTGCTGATCAACGAGCTGACGCATATTGGCTCATTGCTGGTGAACGGCGTGCTGATGCTGGTCTCGTGCCTGGTGTTTTATCTGCACGGCGAGCGTATTGCGCGCGGTTTTCGACATTTCGCCAGACGTATTGCCCAGGGGCGCGGTGAAACCGCCGTGGTTCTGGCCGGTAAAACGATTCAGGTCGTGGCGATGGGGATTGTGCTGACGGCGGTGATTCAGTCGGCCTTTGCGGGTATCGGCTTGCTGATCTGCCAGATCCCGGCAGCCGCCCTGCTCACCGGCATGATCTTCGTCCTGTGCCTGATGCAGCTCGGCCCGGTGATCGTCATGTTGCCCGCCGTGGCGTGGTTATTCTGGAGCGGAATGCACGGAATGGCGTCGCTGCTGCTGGCCTGGACGGTCGTCGCGGGCGCGCTGGATAACTTTATTAAACCTCTGCTGATCAACCGTGGCGCAGACACGTCGGTGCTGCTGATTATGATCGGTGTGATCGGGGGGATGTTGGCGTGGGGCATGATTGGCCTATTTATTGGCCCCGTTTTACTGGCAGTATCCTGGCGTTTGCTCTCCACCTGGGTGAGCGAAGTGGATTTTAGAGCATAAGGAAATAAACATGATGAACTGCATGAAGGCAACGCTACTCATTGGTACCCTCCTCGTTTCCGCCTCAACGCTTGCGATCGATAAAACCGCCGCAGGTGCCGTTGCCGGTGCGGCTATCGGCGCAGCAACGGGCAAAAGCGTGAAATCCACCGTCGGCGGTGCCGTGGTGGGCGCAGGCACCGGAGCGATGTTCAAAAGCGGCGATAAAGGCAAAGCGGCACGCAAAGGCGGTGCCGTGGGCGCGGTGGTTGGCGCAGGTGCGGCGGCGATCACCGGCAAAAGCGTGCTGAAAGGCGCGGCCGTGGGCGCCGGTGCAGGCGGTCTGGTGGGCGAAGCCACTCACTAAGTTGCAGAAAAAAGGCCGGGCATCTTTTGGATTGCCCGGCCTTTTTATTGATATCCTCACCGCGATAATTAATTCACCACATCCATTTTCTTATTTTCATAGTGCTGGATGCATTTTCGCAGTTCCAGATCGGTGGTCACATTGAGCTTACGCATAATACTTCTCTTGTGCGTGCTGATGGTTTTTTCACTGCGGAACAGCACCTTCGAAATATCCACGCCGGAACGCCCCTGCCAGAGATAATCCAGAATCATGCTTTCCGCCCGCGTCAGCGCCACCGGCGATGTTGGCAACGTGATGGTCTGATGCCGGGTGGTCAGCACGCTGAGATAGCGCTTTTTCTTCATGACGGTATCAATCAGTTCACGCATGTTGAAATGCACTTCATCCACGCAAAGAATCGAGCAGCGGGAGCCCAGCACCAGCGCGGACATCAACTCTTTTTGCGCTGCCTTCAGCAGAATCAGCGAGCGCGGATGATCGGCGATGTCATGGCTGAGGAAGGACTCTTTTGTGAGGCACTCGGTCATATCAAAAATCGAAAAATGCGCCTCGTCCTGCGGGGAGGTATCCTTCGCTGTCAGCTGGTAGCCCCAGTGAGGATTGTGGCTGGCCAGTTTATCCAGGCTATTGCGGATCCCGGCAAGATATAATTCATTCCGGATTTGGTAATGAATCTGACAGATAAACATAAATATCCTTATTTACAGTAAGAAGAGAGTTGAGCCATTGCCGAGAGCAAATTCATCCAGCCCGCTTTGGTATCAATATCTAAGCGCAGTCGCGCATTGCGTTTAAAGGTAAATACCGTTTTATAATTGCAGTGCCGACGGGTCGCGATCTCCTGCGTTTGCAGACCGCTGGAATAATCCAGCAGGACATTCAGTTCCGAGAGGGAAAAATGTTTTCCGCGCACGGTTCGGAGAGAAACATCTTTAATCATGAGCGGCAATCTGCTGCCCAGCTCATCTTCTGTCAGACAATAGCTCGCTCCAGAGGCGATAAATAAACGCGTCAGCAGTTCCTCTTTTTGCGGAAGATAGACCACCGTTTTTAGCGACAGCGTTTTCGTAAAGTGTAACGTCCGAAGGATTTTTCCCAGCACGCCTTCCAGCCCTGCCGCCCCGACCAGCAGCACTTTGGCGGCATCTGACTGGCTACAAATCTCTTCGGTCAGTTGATCGGGAGACAGGCAGGCAATCACCTGATGCCCCAGCTCCTGAAGCTGTAGACAGAGGCCATGGCGTATAAGTACGCGTGGTTCATAAAGAATAATAAGAGGTAGGGAATCCATAGCATCCATTGCATCAAATAAAAATAGTGAATCCTCTACAAGATAATTCTCAGGCACCTATATTCATATGTAATTTAATTCCAAAAGTGGACTAAACGTTCAAAAATTCGTGTTTAATCGGACGCCGTCGCGCTGGCGATTGTTCCACATCTTTGAAAAAAGATGCACTTATCGCAAATCACCCTCTTTTTTCAACAGCATATTTACAACCGACGCTAAACTGGCAAGAATAATTCTTATTTTCCTAAGAAATTTCCTATGTCAGAACAGGCGCTAAGACAACAGATCCAGAATCTGAAAAAGCATAACGCCCGGCTTGCCAGGCTGGCACGCGACGCCCGGAGCAAGCTCAGCGCTGCGCTGGACGGCACGGGCCTGTGTCTGTGGCAGCTTGATGTGCCGACAGGGAAGTTGATTATCTACAATCGCCGCTGGGGGTCGATGCTCGGCTACCAGCCGAAAGAGCTGAGCGCGCAGTTCGACGTCTGGCGGGAACATCTTCACCCCGACGATAAACAGATGGTGCTGGATGCCTTCTATGACCATCTGCACGGCAAAACCGCCTTCTACGAAGCGCTGCACCGGATGCAGCATAAAAACGGCACCGTCAGCTGGGTGCTGGATCGCGGGCGCGTCAGCGAGTGGGACGAGGTCGGCAACCCGATCAAAGTGACCGGCACCCACATCGATATGACCAAAGAGAAGCAGTACGAGGAACAGCTCGCGCTGCTGGCAAATCACGATCCGCTTACCGGCCTCGCCAACCGCCATGCCCTCGTCAAACACTTCGGCGCGCTCAAAGCTCAGGGCCCGCTGTGCGTGGCCTTTATCGATCTCGATGATTTCAAAACGGTGAACGATACTTTCGGCCATCGCAGCGGCGATGAGCTGCTGATCCAGCTGAGCCAACGCCTGCGCGATACCTGTCCTCAGGGCTCGATTGTCGGTCGACTGAGCGGGGATGAGTTTGTCCTGCTGCTGCCCTTCCCGCTCTCAAGTCTGTGGGTGAACAGCACCGCGCATAGCTGTTTGCGCGCGGCGCTCACCCCCTTCGAGCTGGATAACGGCCAGGCGCAGGTGGGGGCGTCGATTGGGATTGATGAGGTGCAAACCCAGGATGATTTCGTCAACGCCCTGCGCCGTGCGGATCAGTCGATGTATCAGATCAAACACACCGGCAAGAACGGCGTGGCGATCGGCACGACGCTGATTTCCATTTCGCGCACCGGAACCGACGCGTGAAGGCCAACCGTCAGCAGACGATCATCCAGTTGCTGAGCGGCTGCGACGGCTTGACGACCGAGGCGCTGGCCGACCAGCTGGCCGTGAGTAAGGAGACCATCCGTCGCGATTTGAAAGGGTTGCAGCAGCAGGGGAAAATCGTGCGTCACCACGGTCGCGCGCGTGCCATTCATCCGGATAACCGCGACGGCGGCGAGCCGTTCGGCGCGCGTCTCAAAAGCCATTATGCCGATAAAGTGGATATCGCCCACCGCGCGCTGGACTGGGTCAGCCCTGGCATGACCCTCGCCCTCGACGCCAGCTCGACCTGTTTTCATCTCGCCCGCCAGCTTCCGGACATCGACCTGACGGTGGTCACCAACAGCCTGCCCATCTGCCATGAAATGGCGAAACGTGAGCGCATTAATTTGATCTGCACGGGCGGGATGCTGGATCGCAAATATCGCTTCTACGTTAACCCTGGGCTGGTGACGCTGCTGAAAGGGCTTGAGATCGACCTGTTTATCTTTTCCTGCGAAGGGGTGGATGAACAGGGTGATATATGGGACCCCGCCGAGCAAAACGCGGCCTTTAAGTCGCAGCTATTACGCCGCGCCAGCCAGTCTTTGTTATTGATTGATAAGAGTAAGTTCCAGCGTTCGAGCGAAGTCAAAATCGGCTCACTGTCCCAGGTCACGCAGATGATTACCGACGCTCACCCTTCCAGACGATAGCCCGCCATAAAGTAGCGCAGCGTGGTGCTGGACTGATTCTCTTTAAAGAAATCCATCACCATGTCGCGGTCCAGCCCGTAGCGGCGCGTCAGAATTCCCGCCTCCCATGCGCTAAGCTGGCGGTCGCCGGTTTTCTCAAACATCCGGTGCGAAAAGCCCAGCACAAACCCGCGTTTATAGTCGGAACAGAAATGCGCCACGTTGTGTGCGGTATCCGCCTGTGCCGCGCGCATCCCCGCCATCAACCCTTTGCCAAAATGGTTTTCCATCGCTCTACCCTCAATCGTTATATATCAAATTATATAGCGATATTTTGAGCGATGGCTAGTGGAAAATAAGGCCGCACGAGGCGGCCTTTACAGGATGAATCAGAACGAAACCCACTCATCGGGCACACCCGATGCTTTCGCCAGCGCTGGCGCTTTCGGCGAAACAGCAGGCGCACCGTTTTACGGCTCCTGCGCTGACAGGCGGAATTTCTGCACCGAGCGCTGCAGCTCTTCCGTCTGACGTTCCAGGGCCGAGGCAGCGGCGGAGACCTGCTCGACGAGCGAGGCGTTCTGCTGCGTCACGCCGTCCATCTGCGTAATCGCCACGCCGACCTGCGAAATCCCTTTGCTCTGCTCTTCCGACGCCGAAGCGATCTGCTTCATGATGGTCGTCACTTCGGTTACGGCGCGCAGGATCGCTTCCATGGTGGTGCCCGTGTCGCTGACGATCTTAGAACCCTGTTCGACGCGGGAGACGGAATCGGCGATCAGCCCTTCGATCTCCTTCGCTGCGTTGGCGCTTCGGCTCGCCAGGTTACGCACTTCCCCCGCGACAACGGCAAATCCACGGCCCTGCTCCCCGGCACGCGCCGCTTCAACCGCCGCGTTAAGCGCCAGAATATTGGTCTGGAAGGCGATGCTGTTGATCACCGTGGTGATCTCGGCGATTTTCTTCGAGCTGGTGGAGATCCCGCTCATGGTGGTGACGACGTCATCCACCAGCGAACCGCCGCGGCTCGCGGTGGTGGAGGCGACATCGGCCAACTGGCTGGCCTGACGCGCGTTTTCGGCGTTCAGTTTTACCGTGGCGGTAAGCTGTTCCATGCTGGCCGCCGTCTGTTCCAGCGCTGCGGCCTGCTCTTCCGTACGGGAGGAGAGATCGTTATTGCCGCTGGAGATTTCCGTCGCGCCGCGCCAGATATTCTCGCTGCCGGAGCGAATCGAACTGACCGCTTCGCGCAGGCTGTCCTGCATCGCGGTTAACAGCGGCACCAGTCGGCCCACGCAGTTGCGCCCAAACGGGGCAATGGGCTGGCTGAGGTCGCCCTGGGCGATCTGGCGGAAGTGCTCACGAATCCGATCCAGGGGTTTCACCAGCATGGCGACCAGATAACGGTCGGTGAAGAGCAGGATCAGCAGACCGATAATGGTCGCGGCGATGATCACCACGCGGGTCATGCGGGTCAGGCTGTCCACCACGTCACGGGTACTGTCGAGGGTGCTGGCCGCGGAGGTGTTAAATTTATCCGCCGCCGCGCCAAACGCGCGACTCAGGGGTGGTGTGACGTTATTCGCCTGCTGACGATATCCCTCGATCGTCCCCTGCTGCGCCTGCTGCATTTGCAGGGCAATCCCTTGATCCAGCAGCGCCTGCCAGCTGCTAATCACTTCCGCTGAGACGTTTTCGTCCATCGGTCCTGGCGAGATGGCCTTCATCTCGTTGAGCTTCTTGCTCATATTATCCAGCGCCTGCTGTGCGGAGGCTAAATCAGGATTGCCGCCTGCCGCTTTGGCTTCCATGGCGCGACTCAGGCGCGTGACGAAGCGGAAATATTGATCGTTACCCTGACTCAAAATCGTCATTTGTTTCACGATCTGGCGATCGATGTCGTTCCCGTCTGAAACCCTGGAAAGTGACCAGGTGCTGTAAAGCCCAACCCCTGCCCACATCAAACAAAAAATACCCAGAATCGTCAGCATGACGAACCGGATAGTAAAATTACGAAGCATTTGCATAAGAGTATCCTTGCCGTTAGGGAAAACTCGTCTAAGACGAGTCTTATCTTCGTTATCGGCAACGCATACACTTTAAGGAGTATTTTTATAAAAACTTACGCATCTTAATTTTTAAAAAAATAATATCGCCCAATACCCTTATAATTAGCGCGCAAATATAATAAAAAAGAGCCGGGATTTTCCGGCTCCTTTTTGAAACATTAAATTCATATTACTTCAAATATTTCTCAAACCATCCCAGCGTTCGTTTCCATGCCAGTTCGGCTGCGGCTTCGTCGTAACGCGGAGTCGAATCGTTATGGAAACCGTGATTCACGCCGGGGTAAATCCAGGCTTCATAGACTTTATTATTGGCTTTGAGTGCCGCTTCATAGGCGGGCCAGCCTTCGTTGATATTCTTATCAAGCTCTGCGTAATGCAGCAGCAGCGGCGCTTTAATACGTGGAACATCCGCCGCCGCGGGCTGGCGACCATAGAAGGGTACGGCGCAGTCCAGCTCAGGATAGGCCACCGCCGCGGCATTAGAGACGCCACCACCGTAGCAAAAACCGGTGATCCCGACTTTGCCGGTCGCATCGGGATGTTTTTTCATAAACTCGACGGCGGCAAAGAAATCGTTCATCAGTTTTGTCGGGTCGACTTTCTGTTGCAGTACTTTGCCCTCTTCATCATTGCCGGGATAACCGCCAACGGAGGTTAATCCGTCCGGTGCCAGGGCAATATATCCCGCTTTGGCGACCCGTCGGGCGACATCCTCAATATAGGGGTTCAGCCCCCGGTTTTCGTGGACCACCACCACGGCAGGCACTTTTCCGGTGGTCTTCGCGGGTTTCACCAGATAACCGCGCACGTCACCATTGCCGTTCGGCGACGGGTAATGAATGTATTCCGGCAGAATATCGGGATCGGTAAATTTCACCTGCTCGGCCAGCGCATAATTGGGTTTGAGCATATTGAATAACGCCAGCGCCGTGACGCCGCCCGCTGCATAGCGCGCTGCGAGGTTCAGGAACTCGCGTTTAGATATTTTGCCGTGGGCGTAATAGTCATAATAATCGAGCAATTCTTGCGGAAAATCTTTGGCGGTCAGGCGGGTCATCGCATATCTCCTCGAATTGTGATTTTATAATCATAGAATGAAAACGTTGTTTCGAAAATTCATCATAGAAAGGAGACATCATGACCTGGACCCCTTCCCCTGACCGCTACGAAAATATGCAGTACCGCTTCTGCGGTAAAAGCGGCCTGCGCCTGCCCGCCCTGTCGCTCGGGCTGTGGCACAGTTTCGGCCACGTACAGCCGCTGGACACTCAGCGCGCGCTGCTGCGCAAAGCCTTTGATTGCGGCATCACCCATTTCGACCTCGCCAACAACTACGGGCCACCTCCGGGCAGCGCGGAAGAGAACTTTGGCCGCCTGCTGCGCGAGGATTTTTCCGCGTATCGCGATGAGCTGATTATCTCCACCAAAGCCGGGTACGACATGTGGCCCGGTCCGTACGGCTCCGGCGGTTCGCGCAAGTATCTGCTCGCCAGCCTCGACCAGAGCCTGAAGCGCATGGGCGTGGAGTATGTCGATATCTTCTATTCCCATCGCGTGGATGAGAACACGCCGATGGAAGAGACCGCCGCCGCGCTGGCCCACGCCGTGCAGAGCGGTAAAGCGCTGTACGTCGGGATTTCGTCTTACTCCCCGGAACGCACGCAGAAGATGACCGAGCTGCTGCGCGAGTGGAAAATTCCGCTGCTGATCCATCAGCCGTCTTACAACCTGTTAAACCGCTGGGTAGACAAGAGCGGCCTGCTGGATACGCTGGTGGAAAATGGCACCGGCTGTATTGCCTTTACGCCGCTGGCGCAGGGCCTGTTGACCGGAAAATACCTGAACGGCATTCCGGACGGTTCGCGGATGCAGCGCGAGGGGAAAAAGGTGCGCGGGCTGACGGAGAAGATGCTGACGGATGCCAACATGAATAGTCTGCGTTTGCTCAATGAGATGGCGCAGGACCGCGGCCAGACAATGGCGCAGATGGCCCTGAGCTGGCTGCTGAAGGATGAGCGGGTGACGTCGGTGTTGATTGGGGCCAGCCGCCCGGAGCAGCTCGAAGAGAACGTTAAGGCGCTGGAGAATCTGCACTTTAGCGACGATGAGCTGAAAAGGATTGATCAGCATGTCGCGGACGGCGAATTGAATATGTGGCAGGCGTCGTCGGATAAGTAATGCGGTCTGGTGCCCTCACCCCGGCCCTCTCCCACAGGGAGAGGGAGTCGAAATCCCCTCTCCCTTTGGGAGAGGGTTAGGGTGAGGGGGAAAAACGGGCACATTCCCTAAACCGTCGCCGGATCCACCACCGGACGCTCATACTCCGGCCACACCAGCACCACCAGCTCCGGGTAGGCTTCGAGGCTAAATTCACGAAAACACTGGCGCAGATTCAGCACGTCGAGATCGGAATAAGAGACCTTCTCGCCGTTCAGGCAGCGCTTTTTGATATTGTCATAATATTTATAGACCGCCGAGTTCAGATCGCTGCAGCGACGCTGCGCTTCAAACAAACCGGGCCTGTCGTTTATTTCGGTCATCTTCATTCGCTTAATTGTCGCGTGAAGAAAGTCGATATATTCGTGATTCACTCGCCAGTACCAGACCGGCGTAATCGCATTCATCAGCAGCGAGAAATGGTCCTCGCCCTCTTCTTTGGTCATCAGAACCGGCTGAGATGACTCGCCAGTTTGCCGTAAGTCTTTCGTTTTATTGAACTCTCGCATCAATAAAAGAACACCAGCGGTAAGCAATAGTAAGGTAATGACAGAATAAAAAATGCTGTTCATGGGTTGGCTCCATTTTTTTTGATTTTAAATTTGCCTCATGTTATTGTCAACGAATCTCACGCCCTATTTGAACCTACCCTGTTGAAATTAAAGGATATTAAAATGCTGCCCGACAATCTTGTGCCGGTCAGGTACCACATCGCCTCTGTGGTCCCTAAATCGGCGGAAGCAGAAAGCAATGCTAATTTCACTCAGGGAAAAAGAAAGCTGTCAGATTTTGAGGCTGACATATTAATTGGTGTTACCCGTACCGGTAAATCACGTAATATGCTGCTGGAAGAGCACGACCGCCATATTAAAGACCGACTATTCCGCGTCGTGAAGATTGAAGCCTTTGCCCACCTGCTTAACGACCTGCAGGCCGAGGGTGAAATAGATGCCCAGACATTAAGTCAAATAATGGCTGAAAAAACCGAAGAAATAAATGAAGCGGGCAACGAAATTTGGCTTAATCTTATTACTCGCGAAAAAAACAACCCCATCTTTTATAAACTAGAGGATGATTAAGTTGAAAGAAGTTGAAGATAATAACGTTTATTTGACTTTAGATAACCATAAAAGCGATGAGTTTATCTTAAAGCAAAATCTCGACGCATTAATAACGCATAAAAACGACGAGATGACCCGCATTGCGCAAGACATGGTATCGATCCCGGCCGCGCTGGTGCGTCTGAAATGGGAAAATCGCCGTGAAATCTATTCTCTGCAGGTGAAAGAAGAGATTTATGGCGCGATGATCAATGCGGTGATGTCCCTCAAGCCCGAGCTGAAAGAAAAAATCATGGGGCGTCTTGAGAGCAATTATCAGCACCTGCTGTCCAGAGAAGTCTCCACGCTGCGTTTGACGCGCAAGCTGGCTGACGGCGGGTATCACACCTCGAACGTCACCGCCGTCGCCCTCGACGAAGAGGCGCTGGCCGCAAAAGCGGATGCCGCCTCCCCCGCGCCCGTCGACCCTGAATAGCCTCATCTCGCCAGTCAGATTCCCCTGAATACGGTCATCTCCTCCGCTCGCTCTTCTACACTTAATGGCCTAACTCACCCAGCAGGAGAGGCCTTATGTCAAAACATCCGACACAGCTCAAGGACCCAACCACCCAGTACCACACCGGCGAATACCCTAAGCAAAAGCAGCCAGCACCAGGCGTTCAGGCGAAAATGACGCCCGTGCCCGATTGCGGCGAGAAGAGCTACAAGGGCAGCGGCAGGCTCCAGGATCGTAAGGCACTGGTGACAGGCGGGGATTCCGGTATCGGGCGTGCCGCCGCCATTGCTTACGCGCGTGAAGGCGCTGACGTGGCGATTAACTATCTGCCTGCGGAAGAAGAGGACGCGCAGGAGGTCAAACAGCTGATCGAAGAGGCGGGCCGCAAAGCGGTGCTGATCCCAGGCGATTTGAGCGATGAATCCTTTGCCCGTTCGCTGGTGCATAAAGCGCGTGAAGCCCTGGGCGGGCTGGATACGCTGGCGCTGGTCGCGGGGAAACAGGTCGCCGTCGAGAAGATTGCCGACCTGACCACTGAACAGTTCAAGCAAACCTACGCGGTGAACGTTCTGGCGCTTTTCTGGATCACTCAGGAGGCGATTCCGATTCTGCCGGCCGGTTCCAGTATCGTGACCACCTCGTCGATTCAGGCCTATCAGCCGAGCGCGCATCTGCTCGATTACGCGTCCACTAAGGCGGCGATCCTGAACTACAGCCGAGGGCTGGCTAAACAGGTGGCAGAGAAAGGGATTCGGGTGAACGTGGTCGCACCGGGTCCTATCTGGACGGCGCTACAGATTTCTGGCGGACAGACGCAGGAGAAAATCCCGCAGTTTGGTCAGAAGACGCCGATGAAGCGCGCAGGGCAGCCTGCGGAGCTGGCCGGAGTGTATGTCTATCTGGCGAGTCAGGAGTCGAGTTACGTGACGGCAGAAGTGCACGGCGTTTGCGGCGGGGAGCATTTGGGATAGTGCTTTCAATCTGCCCGGTGGCGCTTCGCTTACCGGGCCTACTTTCCAGCCCGTAGGCCGGGTAAGGCGAAGCCGCCACCCGGCACAACGAACTTATTTTTGGACAGTTTTCTCTTCGCCGACCAGCCCGATTTTGAGATAGCCCGCCTGGTGCAGCGTATCCATCACTTTCATCATGGTTTCGTAGTCGACGGTTTTATCCGCGCGGAAGAAGACGGTGGTCTCTTTCTTGCCCTGTGTCAGCGCGTCGAGCGCCGGAACCACGGATTCATCGGTGACCGGGTCGTTGCCCAGGAACATCGACTTATCGGCTTTCACCGACAGGTAAATCGGTTTTTCCGGACGCGGCTGCGGCTGACTGGAAGAGGCCGGCAGATTGACCTTCACGTCCACCGTCGCCAGAGGCGCGGCCACCATGAAGATAATCAGCAGAACCAGCATCACGTCGATAAACGGCGTCACGTTGATTTCATGCATTTCGCCGTTATCGTCCAGATTTTCGTTAAGACGCATTGCCATGGCTTATCAACCTACACGCAGTTTCGAAGCAGAGTGGACCGGCTTAACGGAGCTGGCGCTGAGGTCGAGATCGCGGCTTTGCAGCAGCAGAACCTGGGCGGCAACATCACCGAGCGTGGCTTTGAAGCTGCCAATCATACGCGCGAAGATGTTATAGATAACCACCGCCGGGATAGCGGCAATCAGGCCGATAGCCGTTGCCAGCAGGGCTTCTGCGATACCCGGGGCGACAACCGCGAGGTTAGTGGTTTGCGTCTGCGCAATCCCGATGAAGCTGTTCATGATGCCCCACACGGTACCAAACAGACCGACGAACGGGGAGATCGCACCGATAGTCGCCAGGTAACCATTCCCGCGGCCCATGTGACGACCGACGGCGGCAACGCGACGCTCCAGGCGGAAGCCCGTACGCTCTTTAATGCCTTCGTTATCTTCACTGCCTGCGGAGAGTTCCAGCTCGTTCTGAGCTTCGTTGACTAATTGGGTGGTCAGGCTTTTCGCGTGGAACGCTGACGTGATGTCAGACGCCTGATTCAGAGAGCGGGCTTCCGCCAGCTGCTGCTGTTCGCGCTTGAGGCGGCGCTTTTGCGAAATCAGCTCGACGCTCTTGCTGAAGAAAATTGCCCAGGTGATCACGGACGCCAGAATCAGGCCGATCATCACAATCTTAACCACGATGTCAGCATGTTGGTACATGCCCCAAACGGAGAGGTCCGTCTGCATCAAATTATTACCCACTCTGTATCTCCAGGACGCAAATCACAAATTCTGAGCATAATAATATCAAAACCACGTCGAATTGATAGTAGTTCTCATTAGTATTTGCATAGTGCCGTAAATTTCGCTCATTTTCCTTGCGCTTACGCAGTAAAAATTTCTTATGCGTATTTTTCATAAAATATTGTGCTTATTCGCAAAGCTTGCGGGTGCAGATTTTCGCAATCGTGGTAGTCTGGACGTCCAGACGGATAAAACAGGTTTAGCGAACATGACAGAGAAGCATCTTGATACCACGCTCGTTCAGGCCGGACGCAGTAAAAAGTACACTCAGGGCTCGGTCAATAGCGTGATTCAGCGCGCCTCCTCGCTGGTCTTCGATACGGTTGAGGCCAAGAAACACGCCACCCGCAACCGGGCGAAAGGCGAACTTTTTTACGGACGTCGCGGTACGCTGACCCATTTCTCATTGCAGGAAGCGATGTGCGAGCTGGAAGGCGGCGTCGGCTGCGCCCTGTTCCCGTGCGGCGCGGCGGCGGTGGCGAACACCATTCTGGCGTTTGTTGAGCAGGGCGATCATATCCTGATGACCAACACCGCCTACGAACCGAGCCAGGATTTCTGCACCAAAATCCTCACCCGTCTGGGCGTCACCACCGGCTGGTTCGATCCGTTGATCGGCGAAGGCATTGCCGAACTTATTCAACCTAATACGCGCATCGTGTTTCTGGAATCTCCCGGCTCGATCACCATGGAAGTGCACGACGTCCCGGCGATTGTCCGCGCGGTGCGCCGCGTGGCGCCTGAGGCGATCATCATCATCGATAACACCTGGGCGGCGGGCGTGCTGTTTAAAGCCCTCGAGTTTGACATCGACATCTCGATTCAGGCGGCAACCAAATATCTCATCGGCCACTCAGACGGGATGATCGGTACGGCGGTGTCGAACGCCCGCTGCTGGGATCAGCTGCGCGAGAATGCTTACCTGATGGGGCAGATGGTCGACGCCGATACGGCATACATGACCAGCCGCGGCATTCGTACCCTGGGCGTGCGTCTACGTCAGCATCACGAAAGCAGCCTGAAAATTGCCGAATGGCTGGCGCAACATCCGCAGGTGGAACGCGTCAATCACCCGGCGCTGCCGGGCAGCAAAGGCCACGAGTTCTGGAAACGGGACTTTACGGGCAGCAGCGGGCTGTTCTCATTTGTGCTTAAAAAGCGCCTGAACAACGACGAGCTGGCGGCCTACCTGGATAACTTCTCGCTCTTCAGCATGGCCTACTCCTGGGGCGGCTTCGAATCACTGATTCTGCCGAATCAGCCCGAGCAACTGGCCGAGCTGCGTCCCGGCGGGGAAATCGACTTTACCGGCACCCTGATCCGCCTGCATATCGGTTTAGAAAATGTTGATGATCTGCTCGCGGATTTGTCGGCAGGTTTTGCACGTATCGTGTAGAGTGCAGGCTGTAAACGTACTCCCGGACGGTTTTACAGACACTGACAGCAGAAAAGTCTGCGTTTGTTGCGTCCGCGATCAACCCAAGCCGGGTAAATCAGGAGTACAATAGCCGCATATCCGTTGTTCCACAGGAAAGTCCATGGCTGTCATTCAAGATATTATCGCTGCGCTCTGGCAACACGATTTTGCCGCGCTGGCGGACCCGCACGTTGTGGGTGTTGTTTATTTCGTTATGTTTGCCACGCTATTTCTGGAAAACGGTCTGCTGCCTGCCTCGTTTCTCCCTGGCGACAGCCTGCTGTTATTAGCGGGTGCGTTAATCGGTAAAGGCGTTATGGACTTCGCCCCGACGGTCGTGATTTTAACCTCCGCCGCCAGCCTCGGCTGCTGGCTGAGCTATTTGCAGGGCCGCTGGCTCGGGAATACCCGCGTGGTGAAAGGCTGGCTGGCACAGCTGCCGGTCAAATACCATGAAAGAGCCACCTGCATGTTCGACCGCCACGGTCTGCTGGCACTGCTGGCCGGGCGTTTTCTGGCATTTATTCGCACCCTGCTGCCGACCATGGCCGGGATTTCTGGCCTGTCGAACCGTCGCTTCCAGTTCTTTAACTGGCTGAGCGCTGTGCTGTGGGTCGGCGTGGTGACCTCCCTGGGTTATGCCATCAGCATGATCCCGTTTGTGAAACGCCACGAAGATCAGGTGATGACCTTCCTGATGATCCTGCCGATGTTCCTGCTGGTCGCGGGTCTGGTCGGGACGCTGGTCGTCGTGATTAAGAAGAAATACTGCAGCGACTGATTTTGCTGCTTCGCCGGGCGGCGCTGCGCTTGCCCGGCCTATAATCCCCTTTAAACGCCCTGCATCATCCTGATACGTGCGGCATCTTCCCCCGGCGTCACGCCAAAATAGCGTTTAAACTCACGGCTGAACTGCGACGCGCTTTCATAGCCGACGCGCATCGCCGCGGCGCTGGCTTTCATACCGTCGTGGATCATCAGCATCCGCGCTTTGTGCAGGCGATAGCTTTTCAGATACTGCAGCGGCGAGGTGCTGGTGACCGATTTGAAGTTATGGTGAAACGCCGAAACGCTCATGTTGGCTTCTGACGCCAGTTCATCGACGCTCAGGTTTTCCGTGTACTGACTTTCAATGCGTTTCAGCACGCGGCTGATCAGGCTGAAATGGGTCTGACGGCTCACCAGCGCCAGCAGCGCCCCGCCGCCCGGTCCCATCAGCACGTGATAGAGGATCTCGCGGATAATCTGCTTACCGAGAATGCGCGCGTCGAGCGGGCGCTCCATCACATCCAGCAGACGCTCAATGGCGCAGAGGATCTCGTCCGAAAGCGTCGCGGAGTTGATCCCGCTTGCCGCCATCGCGGGCTGGAACAGTTCGTCTTCGCCGATATCCATCAGCAGCTCCTGAAGCTGAAGAATATCCACATTCACGCGAATACCGGCCAGCGGAACCGCCTCTGTCGCGAAAGTTTCACATTCAAAGGGTAAAGGTACTGTCAGGAGCAGGTATTCATTGGTGTCGTAGCGGAACACGCGTTCGTTGATATAGCCAATTTTATGACCCGAAAAGAGAAATACGATGCCAGGCTGATACATCACCGGCGTGCGCGTCCCGGGCTGTGTACCGTACAACAGACGGATATCCGGCAGCAGCTCAGTGAGGTTATTTTCTTTATCTTTCAGTCTATTAATTTGACCTGTCAATTGCAGGCAAATCTCATCGCGGTTCATTTTGGTTCGCTCCGGCCAGGGTTTCCACTGATGCCAGTTTGCGCATCTTTTTCCCTTTTCTCCAGCCCTCTGTAGAAATGGGCAAGACAACGGCAGGAATGTGCATTGAGAGGCGGGCGTCCGATGTCCACAATGGGCACCATCAGGCAGCCATCGACGCCGCCACGTTTTTCACCCACCTAAAGGGCACGAGCAATGAATAATTTTAACCTGCACACCCCAACCCGCATTCTGTTTGGCAAAGACGCCATCGCCGATCTGCGCGACCAGATCCCAGCTGGCGCACGTGTACTGATCACCTACGGCGGCGGCAGCGTCAAGAAAACCGGCGTTCTGGACCAGGTTTACAGCGCGCTGGAAGGCGTGGACGTTCGTGAGTTCGGCGGCATCGAGCCAAACCCGTCTTACGAAACGCTGATGAACGCGGTCAAAATCGCCCGCGATGAGAAGATCACTTTCCTGCTGGCGGTCGGCGGCGGTTCGGTTCTCGACGGCACGAAATTTATCGCCGCAGCTGCACACTATGCTGACGGCGTGGATCCGTGGGAAATTCTGCAAACCGGCGGGAGCAAAATCACCAGCGCGATCCCGATGGGTTCCGTGCTGACCTTGCCAGCGACCGGTTCTGAGTCCAACAAAGGCGCGGTCATCTCGCGCAAAACCACCGGTGACAAACAGGCGTTCATGAATGAGCACGTTCAGCCGGTGTTTGCGGTTCTCGACCCGGTTTACACCTACACCCTGCCGCCGCGTCAGGTCGCAAACGGCGTGGTGGATGCTTTTGTTCACACCGTTGAGCAGTACGTGACTTACCCGGTGAACGGCAAAATTCAGGATCGTTTCGCGGAAGGCATTCTGCTGACCCTGGTTGAAGATGGCCCGAAAGCCCTGCAAGAGCCGGAAAACTACGACGTGCGTGCCAACGTGATGTGGGCCGCGACTCAGGCGCTGAACGGTCTGATTGGCGCAGGCGTGCCGCAGGACTGGGCCACCCACATGCTGGGCCACGAGCTGACGGCGATGCACGGTCTGGATCACGCCCAGACGCTGGCGGTGGTTCTGCCTGCGTTGTGGAATGAAAAACGCGATACCAAACGTGAAAAACTGCTGCAATACGGCGAGCGCGTCTGGAATATCACCACCGGTTCTGACGACGAGCGTATCGATGCGGCTATCGCGGCGACGCGCAACTTCTTCGAATCGCTGGGCGTGCCAACTCGTTTGTCTGGTTACGGACTTGACGGCAGCTCCATCCCTGCCCTGCTGGCTAAACTCGAAGAGCACGGTATGACGCAACTGGGCGAAAAACACGACATTACGCTGGACGTCAGCCGTCGCATTTACGAAGCGGCCCGCTAAGCGTTTTTGTCATCCCGCCTTTCGTTTTTTGACATTTCGTCCAGACTTAATGCACACCACATCACCGGGGACACCCCCGGTGATGAGCAAATGGAGGAGGAAAAATGGCAAACCAAACCCTAATCAAGCTTCAGGACGGCAACGTCATGCCCCAGCTGGGGCTCGGCGTCTGGAAAGCCGGCAATGACGAGGTCGTTTCCGCCATTCACAAAGCACTGGAAGTCGGCTATCGGTCTATCGATACCGCCGCCGCATACAAAAATGAAGACGGCGTGGGCAAAGCCTTGTCCAGCGCTGACATCTCTCGCGATGAGTTATTCATCACCACCAAACTGTGGAACGACGACCAGAAACGCCCGCGCGAAGCCCTGCTGGAAAGCCTGGAAAAACTCCAGCTCGATTTCGTCGATCTCTATCTGATGCACTGGCCCGTTCCGGCCATCGATCACTACGTTGAGGCCTGGAAAGGGCTGATCGACCTGCAACAAGAGGGGCTGGTGAAGAGCATCGGCGTCTGTAATTTCCAGATCCATCATCTGCAGCGTCTGATTGATGAAACGGGCGTCGCGCCGGTGATTAATCAGATCGAGCTGCACCCGCTGATGCAACAGCGTCAGCTGCACTCGTGGAACGCCACCCACAAAATTCAGACCGAATCCTGGAGCCCGCTGGCTCAGGGCGGCGAAGGCGTGTTCGACCAGAAAATCATTCGGGATCTTGCTGAGAAGTACGGCAAAACTGCCGCGCAGATCGTCATTCGCTGGCACCTGGACAGCGGCCTGGTGGTGATCCCGAAATCGGTCACTCCGTCGCGCATCGCCGAGAACTTCGACGTCTGGGATTTCCGTCTGGATAAAGAGGAGTTGAGCGAGATAGCGAAGCTGGATCAGGGCAAGCGGTTGGGGCCGGATCCGGATCAGTTCGGAGGTTAACGCAGTCAAAAAAGCCGGGTGGCGGCTTCGCCTTACCCGGCCTACAAAATCTACAAAATCGTAGGCCCGGTAAGCGCAGCGCCACCGGGCAATCCAGGCTTAACGCCCCGCCACTTTCCCACGTTTTTTGTTCGCCGCCGGCGTCTGACGCTGATGCGCCACCGGCGTATGCTTGGTCAATGCCGGGCGCGTATGGCGGTTCTGACGACGCGCTTCGCGCATCTCATCCAGCGTTGGCGCAGGCACCAGGCACTCGCGGCGCGAACCAATCAGATGCTTTTTACCCATATCTTCCAGCGCCTGACGGATCAGCGGCCAGTTCGCCGGATCGTGATAGCGCAGCAGGGCCTTATGCAGACGACGCTGTTTGTCGCCCTTCGGCACCACCACATCTTCACTCTTATAGCCAATCTTACTCAGCGGGTTCTTGCCGGTGTAATACATGGTCGTCGAGTTCGCGAGCGGCGACGGATAGAAGTTCTGCACCTGGTCGAGGCGGAAACGGCGCTGCTTCAGCCACAGGGCCAGATTCACCATGTCCTCATCGCGCGTACCGGGGTGCGCGGAGATGAAGTACGGGATCAGGTACTGCTCTTTGCCCGCCTGTTTTGAATAGGTATCAAACAGCTCTTTGAATCGGTCGTAGCTGCCCATGCCCGGCTTCATCATCTTCGACAGCGGGCCCTCTTCCGTGTGCTCAGGGGCGATCTTCAGATAGCCGCCAACGTGGTGGGTCGCCAGCTCTTTGATGTAACGCGGATCTTCCACGGCGATGTCATAGCGCACGCCGGAGGCGATCAGGATCTTCTTGATGCCTTTGAGATCGCGAGCGCGGCGGTAGAGGTTGATCGTCGGCTCGTGGTTGGTGTCCATATGCTGACAGATGTCAGGATAGACACACGACAGACGGCGGCAGGTTTGCTCCGCGCGCGGGGATTTGCAGCGCAGCATATACATGTTGGCCGTTGGGCCACCGAGATCGGAGATCACGCCGGTAAAGCCCGGAACCGAGTCGCGAATGGCTTCGATCTCGTTAACGATCGAATCCTCCGAACGGCTCTGGATAATGCGCCCTTCGTGCTCGGTGATCGAACAGAACGAACACCCGCCGAAGCAGCCGCGCATGATGTTAATCGAGAAGCGGATCATCTCGTACGCCGGAATGCGGCTGTTGCCATACGCCGGGTGCGGAATACGTTTGTACGGCAGGGCAAAAACGCTGTCCATCTCTTCGGTGGAGAGCGGGATCGCCGGCGGGTTGACCCAGATATAGCGCTCGCCGTGCTTTTGCATCAGCGCACGCGCGCAGCCTGGGTTGGTTTCATGGTGCAGAATGCGTGACGCGTGGGCGTACAGCACTTTATCCGCTTTCACTTTCTCGAAGGAAGGCAGCAGCACGTAGGTTTTTTCCCAGGGTTTTGGACGCGGGGGCTGCACAACAACGGCTTTGGCTTCGGCCTTCTTCGGTTCGACCGGTTTGTTGTCGGCACACGGCAGATCTTCGCCGTACGGATGTGGGATCGGGTCGATTTTGCCCGGCATATCGATGATGCGGGAATCCACTCCGCTCCAGCCCGGCAGCGCCTCTTTCACCATGATCGCGGTGTTACGCACGTCGCGGATATTGCCCACCGGTTCGCCCTGCGCCAGACGGTGCGCCACTTCCACCAGCGGGCGCTCGCCGTTGCCGAAGATCAGCATGTCGGCTTTGGAATCCACCAGCACCGAACGGCGCACGGTATCAGACCAGTAATCGTAATGCGCGGTACGGCGCAGGCTCGCTTCGATCCCACCCAGGATAACCGGCACGTCTTTCCATGCTTCTTTGCAACGCTGGGTGTAAACCAAAGTAGCGCGATCCGGACGCTTACCCGCGACGTTATCGGCGGTGTAAGCATCGTCGTGGCGCAGTTTGCGATCGGCGGTGTAGCGGTTGATCATCGAGTCCATGTTCCCGGCGGTGACGCCGAAGAACAGGTTCGGTTTGCCGAGGCTCATGAACGCCTCTTTGCTGTTCCAGTCTGGCTGGGAGATGATCCCCACGCGGAAGCCCTGCGCCTCCAGCATACGGCCACAGATCGCCATGCCGAAGCTCGGGTGATCGACGTAGGCATCGCCTGTCACCAGAATAATGTCGCAGCTGTCCCAGCCCAGTTGGTCCATCTCTTCGCGGGACATCGGCAGGAATGGCGCCGGTCCGAAGCAGGCCGCCCAGTACTGGGGCCAGGAGAAGAGGTCTCGATCCGGCTGGATCAGGGATATTGCGCTCATAATGCTTCCGAAGAAAAAATAAACAAAGGGCGGGGATTATACGCTGGATTTATACGTGAAATGAAGGGTATTGTGCGGGGTTTTGCCCTCACCCCAGCCCTCTCCCACGGGGAGAGGGTGTATAAGTCCCCTCTCCCTTTGGGAGAGGGTTAGGGTGAGGGGGAAATCACACCAGCGGATTCACCAGCAGCTGCCCCACCGAACCGCGATCCGCCATCTCCAGCGTCTGGCTGTGGAACAGGAACGGGAAGTGCGGCCACGAAGGCTGCCCGTAGTAGACCAGCAGTTCGACCTGCCCGTCGACCCAGACCGTATCTTTCCAGCCCCTGTCTTCCGGGAATGGCATCGCGCCGTTGACGTTGCGGATCAGGAAGCTCACCCCTTCGATGTGGAACGCCTGCGGCATTTCCGCGCGCACGGTCCAGCGCTCCCAGGAGCCCTGCTGGGCGGTGATATCAATGCGGTTCACATCCCACAGCGCGCCGTTGATGCCCGGATCGTCGCCGAGACTGATGTCGCGGCTGCGCACCGGCGTTCCGCTCATGATCTCGTCCGGCAGCAGGCGCATCGGCAGGCTGTCCGTCACCAGCGGCAACAGGCCGGTCGGGCGCAGGGTTAACACCAGCGTAGAGACCAGAATACTGGACGGTTCGAAGAAGCCGCGAATACGGTCGACGATGCTCGCCGCCTCGCCGCAGGTAATCGACACTTCATCCCCGTTGGTCATATCCACGAGGATTTCACGCCGTTCGCCCGGGGCCAGCGCCAGCTGTTTAACGGAAACGGGCGCAGGTAAAAAGCCCTGATCGCCGGAGATCACATGCAGCGCGCGGCCATCGCTCATCTGCAGCTGATAGCGACGCGAGTTGGAGGCATTCAGCAGACGCAGACGCACCCAGCCGCGGGACACTTCGACGTACGGGCTTTGCGCGCCGTTGACCATCAGCGTATCGCCGACAAAACCGCCGCTGCCCGGCTCGCTGTACTCCGGCGAGCCAAAGTTATCGAGGCGTTTGTCCTGAATAATCACCGGGAAATCATCGACGCCATAATGGTTCGGGATTGGCAGCGATTTACTCACTTCGTCTTCCACCAGCCACATCCCCGCGAGACCGTTATAGACCTGCTGCGCGGTGCGGTTTGGCGTATTGGCGTGATACCACAAGGTCGCGGCACTCTGGCGAATCGGCAGCACCGGCGCCCAGTCGGCGCTCGGGGTCATCATACGCGCCGCGCCGCCCATTAGCGGGCCTGGCACCTGCAAACCGCTGATGGTCATGGCGACGTTTTCAGCCAGGCGGTTGCTGTAGATCAGCTTCACGTCATCCCCGCTCCAGACGCGGATCGTCGGCCCAAGATAGCGGCCATTCACGCCCCAGATCGACGCGCGCGTGCCCTGGGTAAAGCTCCAGTGGCTGCGCTGCATGGTCAGGAACAGCGGTTGCCCGCGACGGGACTCCAGTAACGGCGGAATGGGCAGCGGCTGTTGCTGCCCGGCGGCGTTGGCTGTCAGCGGAACCGCGCCAGCACAAAGGGCGATTCCCGAAGCCTGAATAAACTGACGCCGACTGAGTGACATATTTGCTCCATGTGAAACGACGATAAAACCCGGGAATTCATTTCCCTGTAACTCCGGCTTAGATCTTGCCGGAGGCTTCTCTCTCTGCGACTTCTTTGTCGAGCACTTCGATTTGACGCGCCATCAGCTCGCGGCAATGGGCAGCCAGTTCACGAACCTGGTCTTTACCGTATTTGCTGGTGTCGACCGGCGGCAACATTTCCACAATCACCAGCCCGTTTTTCAGGCGGTTAAGATTAATCTTATTCGAAGTATTGGAAACACACACAGGAATAATCGGAACGCCTGCTGCAATTGCGGCGTGAAACGCGCCAGTTTTAAACGGCAGCAGACCGCGACCACGGCTGCGCGTCCCTTCCGGGAACATCCAGATAGAGATTTTGCGTTTCTTAAAGTGATTCACCACTTCGGCGATGGTGCTGTGCGCTTTAGCGCGGTTGTTACGGTCGATCAGCAGGTTGCCGGTGAGCCAGTACAGCAGGCCGAAGAACGGCACCCACAGCAGGCTTTTTTTACCGACGGTGACCGTCGGCGGCAGCACGATGTTCGCGGCGGTGACCATATCGTAGTTGTTCTGATGATTGGCGATATAGATAGCGTTGCCGAAGTTTTCCGCCCCTTCCGGCAGGCGGGTTTCGACCTTCAGGCCATACATCGGTGCCAGTCGGCCAAACATACGACCAAAAGTGGAAACATGCTTCGGGTTACGCGGGCTGAACAGGCAGTAGATGCAGCCGAACACGCAGACCAGAATGCAGTAGATAACGGTGAGAATTGAACGAACAATGAATAGCATAGCGACCTCAGAAGCCCTGACCGCTGACAATTATATACTCCAATGTCAGTCAGGTAAGGACTTTATATAAAGACAGAAATTTTTTAGCGAGAACCCCCTCCGGAACGGAGGGGGAGAGGCGAGATTACTCTTCGCTATCGCCCGATTTCGCGCGCAGTGGTGAGTCGATCTCCACGCGGTCAATACGCTGCAGACCGCGCATCAGCGAGCCACGACGACCGCGCTCACCCACCACTTTCTGTAACTCTTCCGGACGCAGTTTGATCTTACGTTTGCCGACATGAATGGTCAGCGTGCTTTGCGGCGGCAGAATAAAGAGATGCGCCAGCCCGTCTTCGCCTTTCGCCGCTTCCGCCGACGGAATGTTGATGATCTTGTTGCCCTTGCCTTTCGACAGCTGCGGCAGGTCGCTGACCGGGAACATCAGCATGCGTCCGGCATGGGTGATCGCCAGCAGCATATCGCTGTCGTTCTCAATCACCATTGGCGGCATCACGTGCGCGTTATCCGGGAGGCTGATCATCGCTTTACCCGCGCGGTTGCGGGCAATCAGATCGTTGAAGGTACAGATGAAACCGTACCCGGCGTCGGAGGCCATCAGCAGCTTCTGCTCTTCGCCTTCCATCAGCATATGATCCACGGTCGCACCCGGCGGCAGCGTCAGCTTGCCGGTGATCGGCTCGCCCTGCCCGCGCGCCGACGGCAGCGTGATCGGGTCGATGGCATAGCTGCGGCCGGTGGAATCGAGGAACACCACCGGCTGGTTGCTCTTGCCCTTCACCGCCGATTTGAAGCTATCGCCAGATTTGTAGCTGAGGCCCGGCGCGTCGATATCGTGGCCTTTGGCGCTGCGCACCCAGCCGCTTTGGGACAGCACGATCGTCACCGGTTCAGACGGCTGCATGTCGTGCTCGTTCATCGCTTTCGCTTCTTCGCGCTCGTGCAGCGGTGAGCGACGGTCGTCGCCGAACGCTTCCGCATCCGCCTGCAGCTCTTTCTTCAGCAGGTTGCTCATCTTGCGCTCGGACGCCAGAATCGCCTGCAGCTGATCGCGCTCTTTCGCCAGCTCGTCCTGCTCGCCGCGAATTTTCACCTCTTCCAGTTTGGCGAGGTGGCGCAATTTCAGTTCAAGGATCGCTTCAGCCTGGGTTTCGCTGATGCCAAAACGCGACATCAGAGCCGGCTTCGGTTCGTCCTCGGAGCGGATAATCTCGATCACTTCGTCGATATTGAGGAACGCCACCAGCAAACCTTCGAGGATATGCAGGCGCTTGAGGACTTTTTCCAGACGATAGTTCAGACGGCGGCGCACCGTATCGCGACGGAACGCCAGCCACTCGGTCAGGATCTCCAGCAGGTTTTTCACCGACGGGCGACCGTCCAGACCGATCATGTTCAGGTTGATGCGGTAGCTTTTTTCCAGATCGGTGGTGGCGAACAGGTGGTTCATCACCTGGTCCATATCCACGCGGTTCGAGCGCGGGACAATCACCAGACGCGTCGGGTTTTCGTGGTCCGACTCGTCGCGCAGGTCGTCGACCATCGGCAGCTTTTTGTTGCGCATCTGGGCGGCGATCTGCTCCAGCACTTTCGCGCCGGAGACCTGGTGCGGCAGCGCGGTGATCACCACGGCACCGTCTTCTTTATTCCACACCGCGCGCATACGCACGGAGCCGCGACCGTTCTGGTAGATTTTGCGGATTTCGGCGCGGGAGGTGATGATCTCCGCTTCGGTCGGATAGTCCGGCCCCTGCACGATATCCAGCAGTTCATCCAGCGTGGTTTTCGGCTGTTCAATCAGGGTAATCGCGGCTTTTGCCACTTCGCGCAGGTTGTGCGGCGGAATATCCGTTGCCATGCCCACGGCGATACCGGTAGTGCCGTTCAGCAGGATATTCGGCAGACGGGCAGGCAGCATTTTCGGCTCCTGCATGGTGCCGTCGAAGTTTGGCACCCAGTCCACCGTGCCCTGGCCGAGTTCGCCGAGCAGCAGTTCTGCGTATTTAGAGAGGCGGGATTCGGTATAACGCATCGCCGCGAAGGATTTCGGATCGTCCGGTGCCCCCCAGTTTCCCTGGCCGTCGACCAGCGGATAACGGTAGGAGAACGGCTGCGCCATTAATACCATCGCTTCGTAGCAGGCGCTGTCGCCGTGCGGATGGTATTTACCGAGCACATCACCCACGGTACGGGCGGATTTTTTGAATTTGGCGCTGGCGCTCAGGCCCAGCTCAGACATCGCGTAAACGATGCGACGCTGAACAGGTTTCAGGCCATCGCCGATAAACGGCAGTGCCCTGTCCATGATGACGTACATGGAATAGTTCAGATAGGCGTTTTCAGTGAATTCATGTAGCGCGAGGCGCTCTGCCATATCGCTCATTAAATGTCATTCCTCAACTCAGAAACCTGTGGGTTTCAGGCAATATTGCCGCAGATACTACCCTATCTGACGAGTTGAGTCACAAAGAAAAAGGGCCGCGGAATCGGCCCTTTTCATCATTATTTGCTCAGTTTGATGACTTGTTTCACGTCGATTTCAAACTCGTTCCACTCTTTATCGACCTTACCCTGGATCTCCACTTTGTCCTGCGGGCTGATGGTCTGTCCGTTCCAGCGTTTGTGGTCAATTTCCACATTCACCGTGCCAGTGGTATCTCGGAACAGATAGCGGTCATCGGACAGGCGCTCGGTGATGTTCCCGCGCAGTTTGACCCAGCTGTCGTCCTTCTGATCTTTCACTTTGGCCGCGGTGGTCAGGTTGGCGTCGTTATCGACAAAACCGCCCTGCTGGGTCTGGGTTTGTGCCGGTGTGGCGGACGGGCCGTTGAATCCGCCCTCTGCTGCAAATACCGGTGCCGTGGTCATCATCATGATTGCCGTAATGGCTGCGAATTTTTTCATCGTTTTCTCTCCCTTTAATGTGGTGTCGAATGCCATTAAACAGGGTAAACCTTAACGACTTCTTAAGGGGAAAATATAAATTTTATTGCTGTACAGCATGATGTCACAGAGGGTTTACTGCACTTATCTCGCGGCATCAAGGAGGGAACATGCGCATTTTACTGGTAGAAGACGACCGGCTGATTGGTGACGGCATCAAAGCGGGCTTAACGAAAATGGGCTTTAGCGTGGACTGGTTCACCGACGGAGCCACCGGGAAAGCAGCAATTTATACCGCGCCTTTCGATGCGGTGGTGCTCGACCTGACGCTGCCGGGCATGGACGGCCTCGATATCCTGCGCGAATGGCGCGAAAACGGGCGCAGCGAGCCGGTGCTGATCCTCACCGCGCGCGATGCTCTCGATCAGCGCGTCGAAGGTTTGCGGCTCGGCGCGGACGACTATCTGTGCAAACCCTTTGCCCTGATCGAAGTGGCGGCGCGCCTCGAAGCGCTGGTGCGGCGCAGCCACGGCAAAACCCGCAGCGAACTGCGCCACGGCCCGGTCACGCTCGACCCGGTCAGTCTGGTCGCGACCCTCAACGGCGAAACGCTGGTCCTCAAACCGAAAGAGTTCGCCCTGCTGGAGCTATTGATGCGTAACGCGGGCCGGGTTCTGCAGCGCAAACTGATCGAAGAGAAGCTTTATACCTGGGACGACGACGTCTCCAGCAACGCCGTCGAAGTCCACGTCCATCATTTACGTCGCAAGCTCGGCAGCCATTTTATCCGCACCGTGCACGGCATCGGTTATACCCTGGGTGACGCATGAAACTGACTCAACGCCTGAGCCTGAAGCTGCGCCTGACGCTGCTTTTTCTGGTGCTGTCCCTCGGCGCATGGCTGGCGGCCAGCGTCGTCGCCTGGCAGCAGACCACCCACAAGCTAGACAAGCTGTTCGATACCCAGCAGATGCTGTTCGCCAAACGGCTGATGACCATGGATCTCGACGAACTTAACGCGCCGGTGCGCATGAGCGACGTACCGAAAAAAGCCAAACACGGCCATCTGGATGACGACGCGCTGGCGTTTGCTATCTACTCCGCCGACGGGAAAATGCTGCTCAACGACGGCGAAAATGGCCGGGATATTCCTTATCACTATCGCCGCGACGGTTTTACGGACGGACGGCTGAAGGACGATAACGACGAATGGCGTTTTCTGTGGCTGAGCGCGCCGAACGGCAAATACCGGATTGTGGTCGGCCAGGAGTGGGAGTATCGCCAGGAGATGGCGCTGGATATTGTCACCTCGCAGCTCACCCCGTGGCTGGTGGCGCTCCCGCTGATGCTGCTGCTGTTGATTGTGTTACTCGCCCGCGAACTGCGTCCGTTGAAAAATCTTGCCCGGACGTTGCGCCAGCGGTCACCCGATGCAACCGATCAGCTGGCGACAAACGGGCTACCGACGGAAGTGCGCCCGCTGCTCGACGCCCTGAATCATCTGTTTACCCGCACCCAGGAGATGATGACCCGCGAGCGGCGCTTTACCTCGGATGCCGCCCACGAACTGCGCAGCCCGCTGGCCGCTCTGAAGGTGCAGACCGAAGTGGCGCAGCTGTCACTCGACGATCCGCAGGCGCAGGAAAAAGCGCTCAAACAGCTGCACGCGGGGATCGACCGCGCCTCGCGGCTGGTGGATCAGCTCCTCACCCTTTCACGGCTTGATTCGCTGGAAAATCTCGATGATATCCAGCCGATCGCGCTGGCGGATCTGCTGCAATCGGCGGTGATGGACAATTACCATCCGGCGCAGCAGGCGGGCATCGAACTGCGTCTGAACATCCACGCGCCTGACGTGGTGCGCTCCGGCCAGCCGCTACTGCTGAGCCTGCTGGTGCGCAATCTTCTGGATAATGCCGTGCGTTATAGCCCGCGCGGAAGCGTGGTAGATGTCACCCTGGAAGCCAACTGTTTTATCGTGCGCGACAACGGGCCGGGAATTTCTGCTGCCGATTTGGCGCGCATCGGCGAGCGTTTTTATCGTCCACCAGGCCAGGAACAGACCGGCAGCGGGCTGGGGTTATCCATCGTCAAACGCATCGCCACCCTGCACGGGATGCGGGTCACCCTTGCCAACGCGCGCGAGGGCGGGTTTGAGGCGACGGTGAGCTGGTAGTCAGATTATTGCCCTGTGAGCAAAAGACTTTGCACATTTTGCTCATTTTTCCGCACCGTTATTACGGGTAACATGACTGCCAAACTCGCCATTCTGAGGACAAATAATGAGCAACATTCTGATTATCAACGGTGCGAAAAAATTCGCCCACTCCAACGGCCAACTGAATGACACCCTGACCGAGGTCGCGGATGGTTTCCTGCGCGACGCCGGGCATGATGTTAAGGTCGTGCGCGCCGATAGCGATTACGACATTCAGGCCGAAGTGCAGAACTTCCTGTGGGCCGACGTGATTGTCTGGCAGATGCCAGGCTGGTGGATGGGCGCGCCGTGGACCGTGAAAAAGTACATGGATGATGTCTTCACCGAAGGTCACGGTTCTCTGTATGCCAGCGATGGCCGCACCCGCTCCGACGCGTCCAAAAAATACGGTTCTGGCGGTCTGCTGCACGGTAAAAAATACATGCTCTCCCTGACCTGGAATGCTCCGCTGGATGCGTTCACCGATGAAGATCAGTTCTTCCACGGCGTCGGCGTAGACGGTGCTTACCTGCCGTT
Organism: Lelliottia sp. JS-SCA-14; assembly: GCF_035593345.1. Lineage (NCBI taxonomy): Bacteria > Pseudomonadati > Pseudomonadota > Gammaproteobacteria > Enterobacterales > Enterobacteriaceae > Lelliottia > Lelliottia sp. JS-SCA-14. Next base: position 4,085,250 of record NZ_CP141606.1, read on the forward strand.
CCACAAAGCTAACCAGTTCCTGGCGCTGGAGCCACTCCCGACCTTTATCGTCAACGACGTGATTAAAATGCCGGACGTGCCGCGCTATATCGCAGAATATCGCAAGCATCTGGCTGAGATTTTTGCTTAACTGGTAGCCTGGAATTAGAAGGAGTTAATCATGTCTATGCTTACTGTTATTGCTGAAATCCGTACGCGTCCAGGTCAACATCACCGTCAGGCGGTGCTGGATGAATTTGCGAAGATTATCCCGACCGTGCTGAAAGAAGAAGGCTGCCACGGCTATGCGCCGATGGTCGACACCGCCGCCGGCGTGAGCTTCCAGACCACCGCGCCCGATTCGATCATCATGGTTGAACTGTGGGAAACCGTGGCACACCTGGAAGCACACCTGCAAACCGAGCACATGAAAGCGTGGAGCGAAGCGGTGAAAGGGAACGTTCTGGAAACGCATATTCGTATTCTGGAGCAAGGGGTTTAAGTTCTGTGGACGTTGCCGGGTGGCACTGCGTTTACCCGGCCTACAAAACCAACCCTAACCCGTAGGCCCGGTAAGCGCAGCGCCACCGGGCTTTTTTATTACCAGTACAACTTCCAGCTCTGCGTAAACCGCACCAGCGCCTCAACGTAGAAATAATCCCCCCAGCTCGCACACTCATCCACCCCTTTATTGCTCGCCAGGTGGTAAACCGAGTGCTTCAGCAGCCCGTTGCCCTTCTCCTCTTTGCCCATCAGATAGTGACGGGTCAACGATGACATCATCCCTTTCGCCCACTCCAGATAACGCTCGCGATCCGGATCGGTCACCGGGAGATGCTTCACCAGCTCCAGCAAACCGCACACCGCAATCGCCGCCGACGACGAATCGCGCAGCGCATCGGTGCCCACCAGCGCCAGATCCCAGTGGCAGACGTAATCCTCCGGCAGTCGATTGAGGAAGTAGTTCGCCAGCCGCTTCGACAGGGCGATCATCGTCTCATCGCCGGTGTAGATGTAGCTCAGCAGGAAGCCGTAAATCCCCCACGCCTGGCCGCGCGACCAGCAGGAGTCGTCCGCATAGCCCTGCTGCGTATTGCCATAGCGCGGCGCGCCGGTTTTCACGTCCATATAGTAGGTATGGAACGTCGAGGCATCCTCGCGGATCAGATATGTCGCCGCCTGCATCACGTGCGCCATCGCAGCCTCAGCAAAGCGCGGATCGCCGGTCTGCTCCGTCGCCCAGTAGAGCAGCGGCAGGTTCATGTTGCAGTCGATGATCATCCGCCCGGCCTGTTCGGGGTCAGAAAGATCGCCCCACGCCTGAATGATTTTCGCCTTCTCATGGAAGCGCTCAAGCAGCGCCTCGGCGGCCAGCAGCGAGAAACCGCGCGCTTCGCGGTTGCCGGTCAGACGCCAGGCCGCCACGCACGACAGGGTATACAGAAAGCCTAAATCGTGGGTATTAGTGTCGTTTCGCCCGGCGATGCGCAGGCCAAACGAGCGCACATTTTTCTCGGCCATCGCGCGGAATTTCTCCTCGCCGCTCATCTCCCACGCCAGCCACAGCTGTCCGGTCCAGAAGCTGGTGGTCCACTCGACGTTGTCCGTCAGGGGATAAAAACCCTCCTCACAGGTTTCCGCCGGGAATTTTTCACCGAACTCCGTTAAATGACGGCTAATCAGTTCGAGGACATGATCCCGCGCCGAACTTAATTCATCCCTGAACACGCGCGCATCAACGGGTGCAGGAATAGCGGACAGGCGTTCCTCTGCGATACGATTTAACATATTTCGGTTCCTTCTTTGACAGCAAAAATTAGCGTGATGGGTGTTGTTCTGCGACGTTAATTGCCTGCGCGCCGCGCCATTTGCTCTGGCAGGCGGATAAGGTAAAGGCAGAAATAAGCGTAAAGGTCAGCGCCGTCGCGCCCATGATGATATAGGTCTGCTCGAAGCCGATGCGGTCATACATATATCCGGCCGGTGAAGAGACCACCACGTTGCCGACATACAGCATCGCCTGATAGCCTAATAAATACATGGTGGCGTTCACGCGTTTATCGAAATGCTCGGCGATATATTTAAATACCGATACCAGCAGGAGACAGATTTCCAGACCGTATAGCGGTTTGAGAATAGAAATTAACAGGTGCGAATCGCACATCCCGGAAATAATCAGGCGCGCGCCGACCACTAATCCGACGATTAATAATCCGCGTTTGGCGCCGATAAAGTTCACGAACAGCGGGATCACCATATACATCAGGAATTCCATCCCCGACTGCACGGTGCCCAGATAACCAAATACCGCGTTGCCCTGATGTACGTCGTCGAAGAAGGTGACGAAGTAGCGCGAGAACTGCTGCTCGGCGATAAACATCATCCACGCCACGCCCGCGACATACAGGCAGAAGGCCCAGAACTTGCGGTTACGCAGCAGCGCGTAGACGTCTGACGGCGCGATTTTCTCTTTGGTCAGCACCTCGCCCGCATGGACGGAGTTAGTGTTCACTTTCAGGTTCAGCAGGACAATCAGCATGATGACCGACGCCACGCTGCCCATGATGAAGTTGTAGGCCGGAGAGAGGTTAAACAGCAGCCCGGAGAACGACGACGCCACCGCCCAGCCGAGCGATCCCCACATACGGATCTGGCCGAACTCCATGCCGTTCAGGCGGCTAAAGCGGTCGGAATAGGATTCGCACGCCGCCACGCCCGCATACCAGGCGAAGCTTAAATAGAGCGCGCCGATAATAATCCCCAGCATCGTGTTGGACATGAGTAACGGCTGATAGACATAAATAAAGAACGGAGCCATCAGCGCCGACATCGCCACCACAAAATAGAGCAGATATTTGCTCATGCCGATTTTATCGAGAATATAGCCATAAATCGGTTTCAGAATAACGGAGAACACGCCGTTCACCGCAAATACGGTGCCAATCACCGAACCGCTGAGATTCGCCTTTTGGCCGAGCCAGATCGCCAGCAGGCCAATACTGGCCGACCAGGTAAAGAAGTAGAGAAAAATAAAGGTACTGATTTTGTAATATTCGGTTTTATTCGTTGAGCTGATTTTCATAGAATCCTCGCCAACTTGTAGGGTCCAGAGTGTTTATATAAAGAACGACAACTGACGTTCGCTTCCCGGCTCGTGGATCACGACCTGGTTATTGTTGATTTGTAGCCGCGGTGTGACCGCGTAGTTTTTCTGTTCTCCACAGGCTGTGACGGCGCAGCAGAGCCAGCTCTCTCCGACCGGGATTTCAGTCGTGAGCACAGGAATCGACGCGCACTGGGCAAACATCACGCTGCTGTTCGGGGGCGTAACAATGCTGTCGGGCTGGCGGGCCATCACGGGTGAGAGATCGACAATCACGCTGCTGCCATTTTCCGCATTCAAAACAGACCCGCGCCCCTGCAGGCGATGTTCTGTCTTGATCACCGCGAATCCGCCCTCCACCGTTTGCAATTTGCGCGCGCTATCAATGCGATGCAGGCGCAAATGCCACTCGCCAAACGGCACCAGCCAGGTATCGATATGCACGTCGTGCCACGGCGACCAGCGGGAGAAAATGAAATTCTCATCGACGCGCACTTCCTCGCAGTCGCGACGACCGCGGAAGTAGTTATCGCCATCACTGAGCAGCAGCATCGAGTCGCAGGCGGCGTGTTTGATGCCGTAGCGCCCGCGCTCAATGGTGAAACCAAAGCGGCTGGAGTAGGCAAATTTGGTGTATTTCGCCTCGGTGTTGACGTAGTTATTCAACTCCAGCTGCCCGGCGGTGAGCAGGGTGACGTGCTGCGAATTGTCGGCGTGGATCAGGATCTGCTGCGCGTTGGGGATCAGGTGTTTTTCCGCGCGTTTCGGCAACGGCTGTTCCTCTGCCTGCCAGAACGGATGATCCTCTTTCAGCGCCAGAATCAGGTAAGTTTTCAGCGCCCAGTACGGCGATCCAGGGGAGTTGTAGTCCTCGCACATCGCCAGATTGGGGTAGGCAAAACCGAGGGTCAGAATACCGTCGCGATCGAGGATCGGCTGCTGCTGCCACCAACGCAGATGGCGCAGAATCACGCCTTTCACAATGCCAGGCGTGAACACATCCAGCTCAGAAAATGCCACCGCGCTCCAGAAAGCGACCATCGCAAAACGGTAGGTCAGGCTGCGCCCAAAGGGGATCGACGCCCCGTCGGCGGCGGACAGGTAAATGAAATCGTCAGCAAACTGGCGCGCGCGGGCTTTCAGCACCGCCGCCCTCGCCTCGTCACCGCTCAGGGTGGCGTAGATCAGGCCGTAGAAGTGGAACGCCATTGAGATGTAATAGTCTTTCGGGCGGCCCACGCCGTCGGAATACCAGCCGTCGCCGAGGTAGTAGGCGTCCATCAGCGCAAAGCGGCGATCGATGGCGGACTGGTCAAACGGCAGTCCGGCGCGTTTAAAACCGAGCTGGACCATAATGGCAAAATAGTTCCAGTTGCTGTCCGGCATTTGTGCATCGGTTATCTGATTCAGCCACGCATGCAGGTTCTGCACCTCGCGCTCGCTGAAGAGATCCGTGAGCCGGTTTTGCAGCAGCGCCAGCCCGAGGCCGTAGGCCGCCATCTCCACCAGACGCTGATCGTAAGGCGCGGTTTCGCCCCAGTAGCCGGCGCTTTGCGGATCGGTGCCCAGTTTGATCGCGGTGATGTATTTCTCGCTATAGGGCGTGCTGTCACCAGACGCCAGCAGCGGGAACAGGCCCCACAGGGCGCGCGACAGCCCTTCCATTTCGGCAATATCCGTCGCGTAGTGCGCGCAGGTATCACCCAGCGAAATACGTGAACTGCCCGGTGCAAACTGGTTATCCAGCGCGCCCAACAGGGAATTTAGCTCCGCCACCACATCCTGACGGGAAGACAATGGTTTTGATGTTTCTTTATTTGCCGCCCACATACGCTCGTCCTCGTAATCATCTGCGGCAAAGAATAGTGAATCCATAACCCTCAGAAATGTTAGCCGTGTCACAGGGAAGAGAGATGAATAAACCCGAAGTTGAGAAAATTTAAAAAGGTGGTTTATAACGAGAAGGAGACGGGGAAAAGTTGAGTTTTATTGCACTATGCTTGATTCGCCAAAATCCGACCATCTGGAGCTGATCACCCTCAACGACACCATCGTGTCGTTCAGCCGCCTGTTCGCCAATACCGTGCGCTATCATCACTGGCATCAGTGTCTGGAAATTCTGTACGTCGAAGAGGGATTTGGCGTGGCGATTGTCGATAACCGTCACTACACCATGCGTCCCGGGCGGATGTTTTTCTTCCCACCGTTTACCCTGCATAAAGTGATGGTGGATGAGCAGGCCGAGGCGATTTATCGCCGCACCATTATCCATCTCGATCACCGGGCGCTGCTGAAAGTGCTGCGCGATTTTCCGCAGGCGCAGCAGCGGCTACAAAAACTGTCGCGACACGGCGGCCCCGCGTGGGTGGCCGACGTGGCGCAAAGTCAGATCCATATTAATCATCTGCTGAACTGCTATCAGCCGCCGATGAACAGCGAAAGCATCGCCAGCCTGCTGATTGGGCTGTTTGCCATGCTGCCGGACGACAGCGACGGCGCGCCGGGGAGCAGTCACGGGATCGCCAGCCAGGTGATGTTCTGGCTGGATGAGAACTATCAGGTCAAATTTAGCCTCGACGCGCTGGCGCTTGAGCTGGGTAAATCCCGCAGCTATGTGTCGCGTAAATTCCACGCGGAGACGGGCGAGAAAATTCACGATTACCTGAATACGCTGCGACTGCGAAAGGCCTGTGAGTGCCTGTTGCACAGTGACGAGAGCGTGCGGGATATCGGTGCGCGGGTCGGATTTTCGGATGTGACGTATTTTATCAGCGCGTTTAAGAAGGGGATCGGCGAGACGCCGCTGCAGTATCGGAAGAATCATTCGGGCGCTTGAGCGAGTTTTGCATTGACCTTGTAGGCCGGGTAAGGCGAAGCCGCCACCCGGCGTTTTGCCCGGCGGCGCTGCGCTTGCGCGGGCCTACGAAAACCGGTCGGCTTTATGCACTTTTCTTCCCCGGCTTTAATCCGCGGTGAAACTCGTTGATACGCTTCATGGACTTGATCGTACGCTGCGGCGCGGTGGAAGCCACGGATAACACAATCATCTCCAGACACAGCATCACCGTGCCGTGCAGCGGGATTTTGCCCTTCTCGTTCCCGCGCGGAACGTGGATCACCACGCTCGCCTCTTTGCTGAACCGCGAATCGACGGCATTGGTCAGCAGAATGGTCGGTATACCTAAACGCCGAGCTTCGCGCAGAGTGGTCTGCCCTTCCCGGTGCGCGGATTTTTGCGCCATCATCACCAGCACATCCCCGCGCTGGAGGTCGATAAGCTGCTCGGCGAGGTTAATCCCGGTACGGTTTAGCGCCGTGGCGGGCAGGCCGATGCGGCTGAACAGTCGGGCGGTGTATTCCGCCAGAATCCCCGAGGCACCGATGCCGAAAATCGCCACCTGGCGCGCCTCGCCCAGCAGCGCCACCGCCTGCGCCAGGGCGTAACGGTTGGCGGGTTCAGACAGCACTTCGCAGGTGTGCTGATGCCCCTCCAGAACAAAATCGATGCTCGAATTAACGTCGCTGGTCAGCGCCTTCACGGTGGTGGTGATCTTCTCGCTGGAACTCAGCGTCGGGCCAAACCAGTGCTCCAGCGTCTGTTTCAGATCGCGCAGTCCGGCAAAGCCCAGCGCCTGAATGGCGCGCACCACGGTGGCATCGGAGGTTTTCAGCGTGGCGGCGATCTCCATCGCCGTTTGCTCCATCACCGCTTCACGGTTGTCGTTGATGTAGCTGGCGACCAGCAGCAGGCGTGGCGTCAGCTGATGCCCACGGGCGCGAAAACGCTCGCCATACACGTCCACTCGCGATTTGTCTTTTCGGATCATTTCGCCTCCGGTAGCGGACGACCAGCGATCTGTGACTGGATCTGCGCGGCCATTAACCCCAGCGAGGCGAAGGAGTTGGAGATCGCCTCTTCGCGTGAAATCAGCACGTAATGCCCGGTGCGGCAGGCGTTGAGGAACTGGCACCAGCCGGGCATCACGGCATCCATCGCCGCCAGCTCGTCCTGCGGTTTACCGCCCGTGTCGCCGCGCCAGGTGGCAAACACGAAATCCGCATCCAGTTCCGGCAGGCGTTCGGCGCTGACGTCAATGCGCCCGCCCTCGGGAATGCTCTCGACCAGCGGCGGGAAAGTAAACCCGGCGTCACGCAGCACGCGGCCCAGGGAGTGATAGCTGTGCATGACGGTGATTTTGCCCTGATTGGCCTGGATCACTGAGACGCTGATTTTCTTCGTCTCGATCGTCGCTTTTAGCGCGCTGATCTGATCATGATAGCGACGCTCAAGGAGCTTGAGCCGTTCCTGGGTTCCGGTCAGCTGCGCCAGTTTACGGTAGATTTCCGGCGCACCGCCGTCGAGGTGATCGATGCTCACCGTCGGCGCGATTTTCTCCAGCTGCGCTACCGGCGTATTGCGGGTCGGCTCGGTGATGATCAGATCCGGTTTGGCGGCGGCGATGGCTTCGATATCAATATCCGCCGTGCCGATAAACTGAATCGACGAATTGTCGAAATCCACGCCCGTCAGCAGCCCGCCGGAGCGAATAAAATGGCTGCCATCCGGACGCGTGCGCCCGTGGCTGGCCACCGGCGGCACGCCGAGTTCGATCAGCGGAATAGTGATGTCGAGATCGTGCAGCGACACGATGCGTTTCGGGTGCAGGGGCACCGTCACCGTGCGCCCCAAATCATCCGTAAACGTCTGAACCGGTTCGGCTGCGCTCGCGGAAAACCCCGCCAGCAGCAGCATCAATAACATGACGCGCATACCCTTCCCCTTTTAAAACCTGTCCCGGCGCGCCCAGAGCAACACCAGGAAAAATGGCCCGCCAATCAGCGAGATAACAATGCCCGCGGGCAGTTGCAGCGGCAGAAACGCCAGTCGGCCGATGTTGTCTGCCAGCAGAACCAGCAGCGCACCCAGCGCCGCACTGCCCACCAGCAGCGTGGTCTGGCCGCCGCGCAGCAGAAAACGCGCCATGTGCGGGGCGATCAAACCAACAAATCCAATACTCCCCACGCAAGAGACGCAGGCCGCCGTCAGCAGCACCGGGGCCAGCACGCGCAGCAGCGCCAGACGCGAGATGCGCACGCCGAGCCCGGTGGCAGTGTGGTTGCCGAGCAGGGCAACATCCGCCGCACGGGCCGTGAACAGCAGCAAAGCAAACGCGGGCAGCGCCCAGCCCGCCGCCACGCTCACCAGCGTCCAGTTTGCAGCATGCAGGCTTCCCGCCAGCCATAGCAGCGCGGTCTGCACGTCGCGCACGTCTGCGGTGGTCATGAACACGCCCATCCCGGCGGCGAAGGCCCAGGAGACGCCAATCCCAATCAGGATGAAACGCGGACGGGAGATATCACGGGCGAGAAGCACCACCAGCAGCGCGGTCAGCAAGCCGCCCGCCATTCCCACCACCGGACGCCAGAGCACTGACAGCGCCGGGAACTGGAATATCAGCAGCAGCACCGCCACGCTACAGCCCTCTTTCACCCCGATAAGACCGGGATCGGCCAGCCCGTTGCGAGTGATGGACTGCATCGCCGCCCCGGCCATGCCGAGCATCGCCCCGCAGAGCAGCGCCATCAGCAGGCGCGGCAGACGGATCTCCTGCACGATGTAACGCGCGTCGGCGCTCAGGACCTCGGGATAAAACAGGGCGCGCGCCACGTCGGACGTGGGGATCGGCAGCGTGCCGTGGGTCAAGCCCAGCACCAGCAGCGCAGCGATCAGTGCCATGAGTCCTGCCAGCCAGGCCAAGGCCTTGGGGCGAATCAATGTTGAAAACCGGCCCCAACGCAGCGGGCGCAACTCAGCGCGCAGCACGGCCCGGCTCATCGGAACATCCTCGCGGCCATCAGGATAAACACCGGCGCACCTACCAGGGCCGTCATCACGCCGGTCGCCAGTTCGTGCGGCGTAAACAGAGTGCGGGCCGCGATATCCGCCAGCAGTAACACCAGCGCGCCGCAGCAGGCCGAGAGCGGGACCATCACACGCAAATCCACCGACACCAGACGGCGGATAATCTGCGGGACGACGAGCCCGATAAAGCCAATCGGCCCGGCAATCGACACCGCTGCGCCGCACAGCAACGCAATGGCGATCAGGGCAAGTATCCGCATGCGCACGAGCGAGACGCCTAGCCCCTGCGCCATGCGATCGCCCAGCGCCAGCATGTTCAGGGAAGGCGAAATCCACACGGCAAGCGCCAGTCCCACCGCCGTAACCCAGGCGGCGTTTTGCGTCGTTGCCCAGCTTAAGCCCGCCAGATCGCCCGCCAGCCAGGTGCGCATCGCCAGCAGGGTTTGTTCATCGAGGATCAGCACCGCCGCAGTAATCGACGACGCAAACGCCGACAGCGCCACACCGCAGAGGGTCACTTTCATCGGCGTCAGGCCGGTGCGTCCGGCAGACGACAGGGTGAGCACCAGCAGAAACAGGATCGCCGCCCCCGCCGCCGCAATCAGCGGACGCCCTACCGGGAGCGCCAGCCCGAGGGCGCTGGTGATGACCACGGCCAGCGCGGCGCCAGCGTTTAAGCCGAGAATATGCGGTTCGCCGAGAGAATTGCGGATCACCGCCTGCAGCAGCACGCCCGCCACGCCGAGCGCGGCACCGGTGGTCAGCGCTGCCGCCAGACGCAGCAGGCGCAGATTGATGATCACGTTGTGGTCGAAGTTGCGCGGATCAAACGCCAGAAACGCCTGCACCACGGCCTGCGGAGCGATAAAGCGCGCGCCGAGGCCGAGATGGACAATGGCGCCCATCAGCAGCAGCGCCAAAAATACGACGGAAGCCAGACTCGTGCGCATCATGCTGTTACGCCGCTGCGGCGAAACGGGATAAAGAAGGGTTTGCCGGTCATCGGGTTGATGGACATTTGCACGTCGACATCGAACACGGTTTTGATAAGTGTAGGCGTGCAGACGTCGCCCTCGTGCAGCACGCCCTCCACCTTGCCTTCGCGTAAGAACACCAGCGTATCGCCGTAGTTCACCGCAAAATTGAGATCGTGGAGCACCACCACGACGGTACGCCCGTGATGACGGGTGAGATCGTGCAGCAGTTCGAGGATCTCCACCTGATAGCGCAGATCGAGGAAGGTCGTGGGTTCGTCCAGCAGAATGGTGGGCGTTTGCTGGGCCAGCGCCATCGCGATCCAGCAGCGCTGACGCTGACCGCCGGAGAGACTCTCGACGGGCAGATGCGCGAAAGCCTGGGTGCCCGTCAGACGGAGCGCCTCTTCGACCGCCAGCTCGTCGGCGTCGGTCCACTGGCGCATAAAGTTCTGCCACGGAAAACGCCCGCGCGACACCAGCTCAAACACCGTCAGCCCTTCTGGCAGCAGCGGCGATTGCGGCAAAATGCCCAGCTCGCGCGAGACCGCTTTGGTCGGCTGGTCGTGGATCGCTTTGCCGTCCAGCAAGACTGTGCCGCCCATCGGCTGCAGCAGGCGCGCCATGGTGCTGAGGAGCGTCGATTTCCCGCAGCCGTTCGCCCCGACCAGCACGGTCATTTTTTCAGAGGGAATAGTGAGGGAAATATCATCGACGATGATGTTTTTCTGATAGCCAGCAGAGAGGTTTTCAAGAACCAGCCCCTGCTTTGTCGCGTTATGAGCCACGTGTACGCCAACTTAATCAAATAACCAATAAATAAAAATAAATCTCATTCTCTTTTGTGAGTTTGCCGCTGCGCCATGTAGTAGTCAAGGGGATAAACACCCTAAAAAAACCAGGGATTAATGGGCTGTATCGCTTTAAGGAATCACTTAATTAATTCCATATTTTCATAGCATTAAGAGTTTCATGGCTATCGCAAATCCGACGATTTTTGACTGTAGCCGAATTTTGCTTTTTTCCATTTACTACTACATTCCCGCATGCTTGAATGATTCTCAATTACATACCCGATACCGGACAGGCAAACGGGTAGCGCTTTACGGGCAATGACACACCATCTTCATCCGCGACCCTTCGCGGGTATTTCGGGAAAACAGATTTAATGGCTAAGTTCACACCTTCATTCTCTGGGATTAAAGGGCGCGCGCTCTTTTCACTGCTGTTCCTCGCCCCCTTCGCACAGGCGGCCGACAGCGCCACCGCGAAAGACGGCGAAACCCTGACCGTCACCGCCGATACGTCTGCGAAAACGGATGCCACCAACGGCTATCAGCCGCTGAACACCTCCACCGCCACGCTCACCAACATGCCGATGCTGGATATCCCGCAGGTGGTGAATACCGTGAGCGACAAGGTGCTGGAAGATCAGCACGCCACCACGCTCGACGAAGCGCTGTATAACGTCAGCAACGTGGTGCAAACCAACACCCTCGGCGGCACGCAGGATGCGTTCGTGCGCCGCGGTTTTGGCGCCAACCGTGACGGGTCGATCATGACCAACGGCCTGCGCACCGTGCTGCCGCGCAGCTTTAACGCCTCGACGGAGCGCGTCGAAGTGCTGAAAGGCCCGGCGTCGACGCTGTATGGCATTCTCGATCCCGGCGGGCTGATCAACGTGGTGACAAAGCGTCCGGAGCAGCAGTTTGGCGGCTCGATCTCGGCGACCTCCACCAGCTTTGGCGGCGGCACCGGACAGCTCGACGTGACCGGTCCGATTGAAGGCACGCGTCTTGCCTATCGCCTGACGGGGGAATATCAGAAAGAGGATTACTGGCGCAATTTCGGCAAAGAGCGCAGCACCTTTATCGCGCCGTCCCTGACCTGGTTTGGCGACGACGCGACCGTCACGGTGCTCTATTCCCACCGCGATTATCAGACCCCGTTCGATCGCGGGACGATCTTCGATCTGACGACCAAACAGCCGGTGAATGTGGATCGCAAAACGCGCTTTGACGAACCCTTCAACATTACCGACGGGGAGTCCGATCTGGCCCAGCTGAACGCCGAATACCGTCTCAACAGCCAATGGACCGCGAAATTCGACTACAGCTTTAGCCAGGATAAATACACGGATAATCAGGCGCGCGTGATGGCCTATGACTCCGCCACCGGCAACCTGACCCGCCGCGTGGACGCCACCCAGGGTTCGACCCAGCGCATGCACTCAACCCGCGCGGATCTGCAGGGCAACGTGGATATTGCCGGGTTTTACAATGAGATCCTGACCGGGGTGTCGTACGAGAATTACGATCTGCTGCGCACGGACATGATCCGCTGTAAGAACGTGAAAGATTTCAATATCTACAATCCGTCTTATGGCAATCTGGGTAAATGTACGACCGTGTCGGCCTCCGACAGCGACCAGACCATCAAGCAGGAGAGCTACTCCGCCTACGTGCAGGATGCGCTCTATCTGACGGATAAATGGATTGCGGTCACCGGCCTGCGCTATCAGTCTTACACTCAGTACGCGGGGAAAGGCCGTCCGTTTAACGTCAACACCGACAGCCGCGACGACCAGTGGACGCCGAAAGCGGGCCTGGTCTACAAGCTGACGCCGCAGGTGTCGTTGTTCGCCAACTACTCGCAGACGTTTATGCCGCAGTCGTCTATTGCCAGCTACATTGGCAACCTGCCGCCGGAAACGTCGAATGCCTACGAAGTGGGCGCCAAGTTTGACCTGTTCGACGGGATTACCGCTAATATCGCGCTATTTGATATTCATAAGCGCAACGTGCTCTACACGGAGAGCGTGGGAGATGAGACGGTGGCGAAAACCGCCGGTCGCGTGCGTTCTCAGGGCGTGGAAGTGGATCTGGCGGGCCGTTTGACCGAGAACACCAACGTGATCGCCAGCTATGGCTACACGGACGCGAAGGTGCTGGAGGATCCGGACTACGCGGGCAAACCGCTGCCGAACGTGCCGCGTCATACGGGTTCTCTGTTCCTGACTTACGATATTCAAAACGCGATCGGCGGGAATACCCTGACGCTCGGCGGCGGCGGGCATGGCGTGAGCCGTCGCTCTGCGACCAACGGTGCGGATTACTATCTGCCGGGCTATTTTGTGGCTGACGCCTTTGCGGCGTACAAGCTGAAGTTACAGTATCCGGTGACGCTGCAGCTGAACGTGAAAAACCTGTTTGATAAGACCTACTACACGTCGTCGATTGGCACCAATAACCTGGGCAACCAGATTGGCGATCCGCGCGAAGTGCAGTTTACGGTGAAGATGGATTTTTGATTGGTGCGGGGTTTCCCCTCACCCTAACCCTCTCCCCAAAGGGGCGAGGGGATCGATCGTAGGCCCGGTAAGCGTAGCGCCACCGGGCTTTTTCGCATCAACCTTCGATATCCGCCAGATCGCCTTTTTCCTGCAACCAGTTGCGTCGATCTTCGGAACGTTTCTTGGCTAACAGCATGTCCATCATGGCGTTGGTCTGCTGTTCGTCTTCGTCGCTGATCACTAGCTGCACCAGACGGCGGGTGTTCGGGTCCAGCGTGGTTTCACGCAGCTGCATCGGGTTCATCTCACCCAGCCCTTTAAAGCGCTGGACGTTTGGTTTGCCTTTCTTGCGTTTCAGCTGCTCCAGCACGCCCGCTTTCTCTTCTTCCGTCAGGGCGTAATAGACCTCTTTGCCGAGATCGATACGGTACAACGGCGGCAGTGCGACGTGGACGTGACCGTTCTTCACCAGCGTACGGAAGTGTTTCACGAACAGCGCGCACAGCAGCGTGGCGATGTGCAGACCATCGGAGTCCGCATCCGCGAGGATACAGATCTTGCCGTAGCGCAGCTGGCTCAGGTCGTCGCTGTCTGGATCGATGCCGATCGCCACCGAGATGTCATGCACCTCCTGCGAGGCCAGCACTTCATCAGAAGAGACTTCCCAGGTGTTCAGGATCTTACCCTTCAGCGGCATGATCGCCTGGAATTCACGGTCGCGCGCCTGTTTGGCAGAGCCGCCCGCCGAGTCACCTTCCACGAGGAACAGTTCGGTGCGATTCAGATCCTGCGCGGTACAGTCGGCCAGTTTGCCCGGCAGGGCCGGACCGCTGGTCAGCTTTTTACGCACCACTTTCTTCGCCGCACGCATACGGCGCTGGGCGCTGGAGATCGCCATTTCCGCCAGCATTTCGGCGGTCTGAATGTTCTGGTTCAGCCACAGGCTGAAGGCGTCTTTTACCACGCCGGAAACGAAGGCCGCGCACTGACGCGAGGAGAGACGCTCTTTGGTCTGCCCGGCAAACTGCGGATCCTGCATTTTGACCGACAGCACATACGCGCAGCGATCCCAGATATCTTCCGCCGAGAGCTTCACGCCGCGCGGCAGAATGTTGCGGTATTCGCAGAATTCACGCATCGCATCCAGCAGACCCTGACGCAGACCGTTGACGTGCGTACCGCCCTGCATGGTTGGGATCAGGTTGACGTAGCTTTCCGTCAGCAGTTCACCGCCTTCCGGCAGCCACAGCAGCGCCCAGTCGACCGCTTCCGTATCGCCGGAGAAGTTACCGAGGAACGGTTTTTCCGGCAGCGTCGGCAGGCCGTTAATCGCCTCGCCCAGATAGTCGTTCAGACCATCCTGATAACACCAGCGCTGCTCGCTGCCGTTCACTTCGTCTTTGAAGGTGATTTCCACGCCAGGGCACAGCACCGCTTTCGCTTTCAGAATGTGCGTTAAGCGCGAGACGGAAAAACGCGGGCTGTCGAAGAAGCTTTCGTCGGGCCAGAAGTGGACGCTGGTGCCGGTATTGCGTTTGCCGCAGGTGCCGATGACCTGCAGTTCCTGAACTTTGTCGCCGTTTTCAAAGGCGATGTTGTAGACCTGGCCGTCGCGGCGCACGGTCACTTCCACGCGCTTAGACAGGGCGTTAACCACGGAGATCCCCACGCCGTGCAGGCCGCCGGAGAACTGGTAGTTTTTATTGGAGAACTTACCGCCCGCGTGCAGACGGCAAAGGATCAGTTCAACGGCCGGGACACCCTCTTCCGGGTGAATATCGACCGGCATACCGCGCCCGTCGTCGATCACTTCGAGCGACTGGTCGGCGTGCAGGATCACGTCGATGCGTTTGGCATGGCCTGCCAGTGCTTCATCGACGCTGTTATCAATTACTTCCTGGCCCAGGTGGTTTGGGCGCGTGGTATCGGTGTACATCCCAGGGCGGCGGCGAACCGGCTCAAGCCCGGTGAGTACCTCAATGGCATCAGCGTTATAGGTTTGCGTCATGATTTAGCTAGCAATTCGCATTGGTTGTCAGAGGCTGTGCAGCCCAAGAAAATCGACAATCTGGGTGAAATGATTCTCAAAGCCCGTGAAAGCATGGTTTCCGCCTTCTTCTACAGTCTGGCGGCAAGACGCGTAATACGCCACCGCCTGGCGGTAATCCAGCACTTCATCACCCGTCTGTTGCAGCAGCCAGAGGAGATCTGGCGCGTCCAGCGGGTCTATTTGCATCACTTTGAGGTCGTAAATATGGCGTGACTCTAGCACATATTGCTGCCCCGTGTAGGGGTTCTCGTTGTGGCCGAGAAAGTCCGTCAGCAGCTCAAACGGGCGTACCGCCGGGTTAACCACGACCGCAGGCAGCATGAAGCATTGCGACAGCCAGGTGGCGTAATAACCGCCCAGCGACGAGCCGACGACGCCGAAGGATTCTCCGCCGTGTTCCATCACGATGGACTCGAGCATTTCGGCGGCGTCCGCCGGGTAGGGCGGCAGCTGCGGGACGATCATCTCGATGTGCGGATGATGCTCGCTAAGCCACTGGCGAAACTGGGTCGCCTTCGCAGAACGCGGGGAGCTATTAAACCCGTGCAGGTAGAGGAGCGTAGACATCAGTATCCTTCTGAAGCGGTGTCCGGGCGGAACTGCGCGCCTTCCAGACGACAAACTTCCGTGGTCAGCCGGCCATCCGCATGGAGGTCCAGCCAGCGCCATCCCGGCGCAATGGTATCTAAAGTAAAGTTGGCGCAGTGGGGTTTAAACTGTACGCAGGTTGACGGGGTCGCCAGCAGACGGCGGCCATTCCAGTCGAGATCTTGTTCCTGGTGAATGTGTCCGCACAGCAGATTATTCACATGAGGATATTTCGAGAGCACGCGATCCAGCGCGGCAGAGTTGCGCAGACTGTGCTGATCGAGCCAGCTGCATCCCGCCGGAAGCGGGTGATGGTGCAGCAACAGCAGAGTGTGGCGATCTGGCACATCAATGAGCTTGTTCTCAAGCCACTCGAGCTGGAAATCACTCAACTCACCGTGCGGCACGCCGAACACCTGGGTGTCGAGCAGCAGGATTTGCCAGTGATCGCCCACGAACACGCGCTTGGCCGGGGAGATCCCCGCTTCCTGCAACGCACTGTACATGGCAGGCTGGAAGTCGTGATTGCCCGGTAACCAGACGCAAGGCACGCTGAAGCTCGCGATCCCGGTAGCAAAATGCTGATAGGCCGCGGCGCTTTGATCCTGTGCCAAATCGCCGGTCGCGACGATTAAATCGCAGTCGCGGTTTTCGGTACGAATGGCATCAAGTACAGCCTGATAACTCTCCCAGGTGTTGACCCCCAGCAGCGTTTCATGCTTTTCGGCGAACAGGTGAGTATCAGTAATTTGTAATATCCTGACTGGCGCCCCACCAGCAACAGTCAGGTTCAACAGGCTTTCCAAATGGTGTCCTTAGGTAGGTTTATGACGCTAACAAACCGGAATCGCCATTGCTCCATGTGCTAAACAATATCTTAGCCAGTCAGCTAAAAACTGGTTAATTTGATGCTTTTCGTCGCGTTGATGCAACTTTTTATTAGGATAATCATATCGCGCTTTGAAGCGAAAGATCTGCTGACTTGAACACACTTCAGCCACCATCGCGTCGTGATAAAGCCTGACGGTCATCGACGGCAGGCTCCAGTAGCTCACCGAGGGAGCCGTCTGTTTGATCTCGACAAGCGTAGTGTAGCGAGTGGATTCCACAATCGTTAAGCGATATTGCGCGTTGCTCACCTGATAGCTCACCGTTTCACCGGCCGCGTCGGTGCGCGGCAACAGGCGACGTAATTGTGCGAAGTTGGTCTCGCACAGACGCATCATTTCTGGGAAGTCAGGTGTATAACGCTTCATTTTTTCCACTCTTTTCGTAAGTCTTGATAATGCAGCTGGAGCCATTGCAAAGCGATGACAGAGGCTGCGTTGTCGATTTTCCCCTCATTGACCCATTGATAAGCCTGCTCCCGACTCACCACATGAACACGAATATCTTCGTTTTCATCTGCCAGACCGTGAATACCTTGCGCGGTCGTGGCGTCCACTTCACCCACCAGAATCGAAGAGCGCTCGGTAGCTCCACCCGGGCTTGCCAGGTAGCTCAGCACCGGTTTGGTTCGGCCCACAATCAGCCCTGCTTCTTCCTGTGCCTCGCGGCGGGCGACGTCTTCCGGCGTTTCGCCCTCTTCGATCATCCCGGCGACGATCTCCAGCAGCCACGGGCTTTCGCTGGTATCCAGGGCGGCAATTCGAATCTGCTCAATCAATACCACTTCGTCACGCACTGGGTCAAAGGGTAGCAACACTGCGGCATGCCCGCGCTCAAAAATTTCGCGGCGGACTTCGCCACTCATTTCACCGTTAAACAGCCGATGCCTGAAACGGTAAAGTTCCAGTGAAAAAAAACCGCTATAAAGCTTTTCCCGTGCAATAATTTCTACATCGTTTTTGGTGAAAGTCACTGGCAACTTATCTGGTTTCTGCATGGCGGTATCCTGGTCACAATTGTGTTGAAATCATGAATTTCAAGCTGTTTGGCTGCCGTTTCAAAGGCTATATGATAGATTGGTGCAAATTACCGCCAGATGGCACGTAACGCCAACCTTTTGGTGTGGATGATTCTGTTAGAATCGGCAATTATTTTTAATTAGATCAGCGCTAATACTGCTTCACAACAAGGAATGCAAATGAAGAAATTGCTCCCCATCCTTATCGGCCTGAGCCTGACGGGCTTCAGCGCGATGAGCCAGGCAGAAAACCTGTTACAGGTTTATCAGCAAGCACGTCTGGGCAACCCTGAGCTGCGTAAGTCAGCCGCCGACCGTGATGCTGCGTTCGAAAAGATTAATGAAGCACGTAGCCCGCTGCTGCCGCAATTGGGTTTAGGCGCAGATTATACCTACAACAATGGCTTCCGCGATGCGAACGGCGTGAACTCCAACGTCACCAGCGCGTCCCTGCAATTAACGCAGACCTTGTTTGATATGTCCAAATGGCGCGCGCTCTCCCTGCAGGAAAAAAGCGCCGGTATCCAGGACGTGACCTATCAGACCGATCAGCAAACGCTGATCCTGAACACCGCCACCGCGTATTTCAATGTGTTGAGCGCGATCGATTCGCTCTCCTATACCGAAGCGCAGAAACAGGCGATTTACCGTCAGTTAGATCAAACCACCCAGCGCTTCAACGTGGGTCTGGTGGCGATCACTGACGTGCAGAACGCCCGTTCACAGTACGACAGCGTGCTGGCGAACGAAGTGACTGCCCGTAACAACCTGGACAACGCACTCGAATCTCTGCGTCAGGTGACCGGCAATTACTACCCTGAGCTGGCGTCCCTGAACGTCGACAATTTCAAGACGGACAAGCCGCAGGCCGTTAACGCCCTGTTGAAAGAAGCTGAAAACCGTAACCTGGCACTGCTGCAGGCTCGTCTGAGCCAGGATCTGGCGCGCGAGCAAATCCGCCAGGCGCAGGATGGCCATCTGCCTACCGTGGGCCTGACCGCATCGACGGGCGTTTCTGACACCAGCTACAGCGGTTCAAAAACCAATAATTCGACCCAGTACGATGACAGCAACATGGGGCAGAATAAGATCGGCCTGAACTTCTCTCTGCCTCTGTACCAGGGCGGCATGGTGAACTCTCAGGTCAAACAGGCTCAGTACAACTTTGTTGGCGCGAGCGAGCAGCTTGAAAGCGCGCACCGCAACGTCGTGCAGACTGTACGTTCTTCCTTTAACAACGTGAACGCCTCCATCAGCAGCATCAACGCGTACAAACAGGCCGTTGTGTCTGCGCAAAGCTCCCTCGATGCGATGGAAGCGGGTTACTCCGTCGGTACTCGTACCATCGTTGACGTGTTAGACGCGACCACCACGCTGTATAACGCGAAGCAACAGCTCTCCAGCGCACGTTACAACTACCTGATCAACCAGCTGAATATCAAATCAGCGCTGGGTACGTTGAACGAGCAGGACCTGCAGATGCTGAACAGCACGCTGGGCAAACCGGTTTCCACCACGCCTGAAAGCGTGGCACCAGAAAACCCACAGCAGGACGCTAATGCTGATGGCTACAACGCCAATAGCACCGCCCCTGCTGCACAGCCAGCCGCCGCTCGCACCACCACGACCGGTAGCAACAGCAACAACCCGTTCCGTAGCCATTAAGTTTTGCCCGATGGCGCTTCGCTTATCGGGCCTACCGTCGTGTAGGCCGGTTAAGCAGAGCGCCAGCTGGGGCGAAATCACATCCAAACGTAAGCCAACGTAAAGATCCCCCCGAATCCCCCTCTGCGCTTCATTTTCGACCACTCATCCTCTATCCTGAGCCTTATTTACTGTGTGTTCACCTCTGGGTCCTGGAAGACAAAATGAAACGGACAAAAACGATTAATCACGCTTCGTTCCGCAAAAACTGGAACGCGCGCCACCTCACCCCTGTCGCCCTGGCGTTCACCGCCGTCTTTATGCTGGCAGGCTGTGAGCAATCCGATGAAACGGTATCGATGTATCAGAATGCCGATGACTGCTCGTCAGCCACCGGTAAAAGCGCAGAATGTACCACTGCCTATAACAACGCCCTGAAAGAAGCGGAACGTACCGCGCCGAAATATGCCACCCGTGAAGACTGTATCGCCGAGTTCGGTGAAGGTCAGTGCCAGCAGGCACCGGCTCAGGCCGGTATGGCGCCAGAAAACCAGGCGCAGGCTCAGTCCAGCGGCAGCTTCTGGATGCCGCTGATGGCGGGTTACATGATGGGTCGTATGATGGGCGGCGGTATGGGCCAGCAGCAGCCGCTGTTCAGCTCCAAAAATCCGTCCAGCCCGGCGTACGGTAAGTACACCGATGCGAGCGGCAAAAACTACGGTGCGGCAACGCCTGGCCGTACCGCGACCGTTCCGAAATCCGCTATGGCACCTAAACCTGCGACCACCAGCACCGTAACGCGCGGTGGCTTTGGCGAATCCGTGGCGAAACAGTCCACTATGCAGCGTAGCGCGACAGGCTCCACTTCTCGCTCAATGGGCGGCTGACCATGGAACGAGTCAGTATTGTCGAGCGCCCGGACTGGCGCGAAAAAGCGACTGAATACGGTTTTAACTTCCACACCATGTACGGCGAACCCTACTGGTGTGAAGATGCCTACTACAAGCTCACCCTCGCCCAGGTCGAAAAACTGGAAGAGGTGACCGCCGAGCTGCACCAGATGTGCCTGAAGGTGGTGGAAAAGGTGGTTGCCAGCGATGAGCTGATGACCAAATTCCGCATCCCTAAACACACCTGGGGTTTTGTGCGTCACGCCTGGCAGACTAACCAGCCTTCCCTCTACTCGCGCCTCGATCTGGCGTGGGACGGCGTGGGCGATCCTAAGATGCTGGAAAACAACGCTGATACGCCGACCTCGCTGTACGAAGCGGCGTTCTTCCAGTGGATTTGGCTTGAAGATCAGATTGCTGCGGGCAACCTGCCGGAAGGCAGCGACCAGTTCAACTCCCTGCAGGAGAAGCTGATCGAGCGCTTCGCAGAGCTGCGCGAGCAGCACGGGTTTAATTACCTGCATCTGGCCTGCTGCCGCGATACCGTGGAAGATCGCGGTACCGTGCAATATCTGCAAGATTGCGCCGCCGAAGCGGAAGTGGCGACGGAATTCCTGTACATCGAAGACATCGGTTTAGGCGAGCGCGGCCAGTTTACGGATACCCAGGACCAGGTGATCAGCAACCTGTTCAAACTCTATCCGTGGGAATACATGCTGCGCGAAGTGTTCTCCACCAAGCTTGAAGACGCGGGCGTGCGCTGGCTGGAACCGGCCTGGAAGAGCATTATCTCCAACAAAGCGCTGCTGCCGATGCTGTGGGAGATGTTCCCGAACCATCCGAACCTGCTGCCCGCGTATTTCGCCGAAGACGACTATCCGCCGATGGATAAGTACGTCATCAAGCCGATCTTCTCCCGCGAAGGGGCCAACGTTTCGATTATTGAAAACGGCAAAACCCTGGAAGCGGCCGAAGGGCCGTACGGCGAAGAAGGGATGATCGTGCAGGAGTTCTATCCCCTGCCGAAATTTGGCGACAGCTATGTGCTGATTGGCAGTTGGCTCATCAACGATCAGCCAGCCGGGATTGGCATTCGCGAAGATCGCGCGCTGATCACTCAGGATCTGTCACGCTTCTATCCGCATATTTTTGTGGAGTGAGTGTTTGTGCCGGGTGGCGGCTTCGCCTTACCCGGCCTACGATCTGCCTTTGTAGGTCCGGTAAGCGCAGCGCCACCGGGCTTTCTTTTAGCCCACCTGCACGGAAAGCATACTCAGACTTCCCATCTCAATGCCGTCCACCGGTACGGTAACGGGTTCACTGCCGTCCCACGCACCGAGGACGTACAGCAGCGGCAGGAAGTGCTCCTCCGTTGGGTTCGAGAGCGAACCGCCCTCATGATCCAGATAGTTCACCAGCGGATGGTCTTCCGCCGGGCCCTGCCAGGTCAGATTCGCTTTGACAAAATCATTGAACGACGTCGCCCACGGATACGGCGTGTTTTCACCGTGCCAGCGCGCCGTGCGCAGGTTGTGGACCACGTTGCCGCTCGCCACCAGCATGATGCCTTCGTCGCGCAGTTTCGCTAGCTTGCGGCCCATCTCCAGGTGCCACGCCGCCGGTTTGTTGCTGTCGATACTCAGCTGCACCATCGGGATGTCAGCATCCGGGTACATTTTGATCAGCACGCCCCAGGAGCCGTGGTCGAAGCCCCAGGCCTCTTTATCCAGCGTCACAGGAACCGGGGCCAGCAGATCGACCAACTGCTGTGCCAGCGCTGGCGAGCCCGGTGCCGGGTAGTGCGTGTCGTACAGCGCCTGCGGGAAGCCGCCAAAATCATGAATGGTTTTCGGTGCTTCCATGGCCGTGACGCCGGTGCCGCGGGTAAACCAGTGCGCAGAGACCACCACGATCGCCTTCGGACGAGGCAACGTCTCGCCGAGATGACGCCAGGCGCGGGTATAGACGTTATCTTCCAGGACGTTCATCGGGCTACCGTGGCCCAAAAACAGTGCTGGCATACGAGAAGAAGTCATGGTGATATCCTTACATAGGGTGTCTGTTTAATGTCACTACATTACCCGCTATCTGCACAACATGAACTCAGATAAGCATGATGGAGATCTTCAGTAAATTTGAATGTAAGGAAACTGTAAAGCCGGGAGTCCCCTCTCGCTTTGCAGCAGATTAATCATTAGCATTAATGAGAATCATTATCATAAGGAGCGATTCATGTCAGTACCCTTGATTCTGACGATACTTGCGGGTGCCGCCACCTTCATTGGTGCGATTCTTGGCGTGCTCGGGCAAAAGCCTTCGAACCGCGTACTGGCATTTTCTCTCGGCTTTGCCGCCGGGATCATGCTGCTGATCTCCCTGATGGAGATGCTGCCCGCGGCGCTCGGCACCGAGGGAATGTCGCCGGTGCTCGGCTACGGCATGTTCGTCGTGGGTCTGCTGGGCTATTTCGGTCTCGACCGCATGCTGCCCCACGCGCATCCGCAGGATTTGATGCAAAAAAGCGTCAAACCGTCGCACGGAAATATCAAACGCACGGCCATTTTGCTCACCCTCGGCATCAGCCTGCACAACTTCCCCGAGGGCGTCGCCACCTACGTGACGGCGAGCAATAACCTCGAGCTGGGCTTTGGCATTGCGCTGGCCGTAGCGTTGCACAATATTCCTGAAGGACTGGCGGTGGCTGGACCGGTTTATGCAGCAACGGGCTCAAAACGCACGGCGGTGTTCTGGGCCGGGATTTCGGGTCTGGCGGAAATTTTAGGCGGCGTGCTGGCGTGGCTGATTCTCGGCAGCATGATCTCCCCGGTAGTGATGGCGGCGATTATGGCGGCGGTAGCGGGGATCATGGTCGCGCTGTCGGTTGACGAGCTGATGCCGCTGGCGAAGGAGATCGATCCTAACAACAACCCCAGTTACGGCGTGCTGTGCGGAATGTCAGTGATGGGATTGAGTCTGGTGCTGCTACAAACTGCGGGCATTGGATAAAAAAACGCCGGGATAACCCGGCGTTTTTTATTTAGCTGGCTTTGCGTTCGTGCGCCTGGCGGTAGGCCACCAGGTCTTCGATCGTCACCACAGCCATATTGTGTTTCTTCGCAAACTCGATGCACTCCGGCGCGCGTGCCATGGTGCCATCGTCGTTGGTCAGTTCACAGAGTACACCCGCAGATTTAAAGCCTGCCAGCGTCACCAGATCGATGGTCGCTTCAGTGTGGCCGCCGCGAGTCAACACGCCGCCCGGCTGCGCGCGCAGCGGGAAGACGTGGCCAGGACGGTTCAGGTCTGAAGGTTTTGCGTTGTCAGCGGTAGCGGCACGAACGGTCGTCAGACGGTCAGCGGCAGAAACGCCGGTGGTCACACCGTGCGCGGCTTCGATGGTCACGGTAAAACCGGTGCCGAATGCGCTGGTGTTGTTTTCGACCATCATCGGCAGATCGAGCTGTTTACGACGTTCGTCGGTCAGACAAAGACACACGATGCCACTGCCGTGACGGATGGTCAGCGCCATCTGCTCAACGGTCATGGTTTCTGCGGCGAAAATCATATCGCCTTCGTTTTCACGGTCTTCGTCATCGAGAACCATCACACCGCGATGTTCACGGAGTGCGGTCAGTGCAAGCTCTACACGATCGGTAGAGGTGCCAAAAGCGGAAAGTAGCGTCTGATTCATGGTAAAAAAACCTCATTAAAATTATGGTTACCAGAATCAGGGCAGTCTTAGGAGCACCGCGTAAGCGGCAAAAAAATAACGTGAGCGGGCCTCGCCCGGCTGGATCGTTACTCTCTCCCATCCGGACTCTAACCGTCGGCTCTGGAATTACACCAGATCTGCTGACCTTTGAGTTTTCACCCAAAGCGCTCGCGGGCTTTCAGCGCAAGGCTGATTTACCGCCGGTGGGGAATTTCGCCCCGCCCTGAGAATAAGCGAGATAACTATAACGCTATTGATTATGCTGGGCAATGCATAAGCATCAAACAATTCTGGTTTATGTCTATGGGTTACGCGCTACAATGTTCGCTAACACCTTCCGATCAAGGGAAACGACCATGATTGACCCGAAAAAAATTGAACAAATTGCCCGTCAGGTTCATGAATCCATGCCGAAAGGCATTCGTGAGTTTGGCGATGACGTCGAGAAGAAAATCCGCCAGGTACTGCAGTCGCAGCTGACGCGTCTTGATCTGGTGAGCCGTGAAGAGTTTGACGTGCAGACGCAGGTTCTGCTGCGTACCCGCGAAAAGCTGGCGCTGCTTGAACAGCGTCTGACCGAGCTGGAAAACCGCAGTCAGCCAGCGGAAGTGAAACCGGCGCCGGCGATCCCGCCCGTCGAAGAAGCATAAGCACTTATTGCCCGGTGGCGCTTCGGTATGAACCGGAAACATGGGTAACACTTTAGACCGGATACATGGGTAACAGTTATAACTGGCATAGAAGAGGAGACTCACTATGCCCTGGACTGAGACCCGACCTATGCAACGCCTTGAATTTATCCGTGCCTGCCATGCAGGCGCGGACTCCTTTTCTGCCCTTTGCCGTCTCTTCGGCATCAGCCGCAAAACCGGCTACAAGTGGCTTCAGCGCTTCGAACCTTCTGACCCTTCCTCGCTCTTCGACCGCTCGCGGGCACCCCACTCCTCGTCCCGCTCTGTCCCGGATGACATCGCCGGTTATCTGACGGCATTACGGCAAAAACACCCGGACTGGGGGCCTAAAAAACTGCGGATGTGGTGTCTCAACCACGCTGTCGATTTTACCGTGCCCGCGGCCAGCACCATCGGCGATATCCTCAAACGCGAAGGCCTCGTACCGGATAAAAAACGTAAGCGCAGGACACCGGGAAATCGTCAGCCGCTGACCAGGGTCAGTGAAAACAATCAGGTCTGGAGCGCTGATTTTAAAGGCAAGTTCAGACTGCTGAGCAGGGAGTACTGCCATCCCTTCACCCTGACCGATAACCACAGCCGGTATCTCCTGAGCTGTCGCGGAACAGACCGGGAGAGCGAGCCGTTCGTCCGACAGTGCCTGACGGAGGCGTTCCTGGAATACGGGCTCCCGGATGTGCTCAGAACCGACAACGGCCAGCCGTTCGCCGGGACGGGTATCGCCGGATTAAGCCGTCTTGCGGTCTGGCTGATAAAGCTGGGTGTCAGGCCGGAGCGTATCCGGCTGGGACATCCGGAGGAGAACGGACGTCATGAACGCATGCACCGTTCGCTGAAGAGCGCCCTGCGGCATGGCAATACCTTCATGACGATGGAAGAGCAG
Source organism: Lelliottia sp. JS-SCA-14 (assembly GCF_035593345.1). Classification (NCBI taxonomy): domain Bacteria; kingdom Pseudomonadati; phylum Pseudomonadota; class Gammaproteobacteria; order Enterobacterales; family Enterobacteriaceae; genus Lelliottia; species Lelliottia sp. JS-SCA-14. The sequence goes on from NZ_CP141606.1 coordinate 4,110,826, forward strand.
CAGCGCTGGTTCAGCCATTACCGGGAAGAGTTTAACTACGAAAGGCCGCATGAAGCCCTGGCGGGCGCAACGCCCGGAACGGTGTGGCAACCCTCAGGCCGGCAGTGGGATGGCAGGGTTCCTGAATACGCTTATCCGGCAGGGGGTATGGTGTACAGAGTCAAATCGAGGGGCACGCTGTATATGGGTAAAAAGGGGACGGTGTTCCTGAGTGAAGCCCTGACTGGCGAATGCATTATGCTGGAAGAACAGGATGATGGCCTGGAGGCCATCATCTTTAATGGAATAACGCTTGCGTACTACGACCGAAAAACCGAGAGTGTGGTCCGGATAGACTAGAAAGTGTTACCTATGTTCCCGGTCTGATCTGTCACCTATGTATCCGGTCATACACTTCGCTTACCGGGCCTACAAAACCGTAGGCCGGGTAAGGCGCAGCCGCCACCCGGCGAAAAAGCGCCACCGGGCTTTTGTTACTGACTATCCTTCTGGATCTTCTTAATGATGTTGGTGGTTGAACACCCGTCCTCAAAGTTGAGCACCATCACTTCGCCGCCATTGGCCCAGACCTCTTCGCTACCCGCAATCTGCTCTGGCTTATAATCGCCGCCTTTCACCAGCAGATCCGGCAGGATGCCGGCAATCAGACGCTGCGGCGTGTCTTCTTCAAAGGAGACAACCCAGTCGACGGCTTCCAGCGCGCCGAGCACAATCATGCGCTGCTCCAGCGGATTCACCGGACGCGTTTCGCCCTTCAGACGTTTGGTCGATGCATCGCTGTTCACCGCGACAATCAGGCGATCGCCGAGCTTGCGCGCATTCGCCAGATACGAAACGTGGCCCGCGTGCAGAATGTCGAACACGCCGTTGGTCATCACCACTTTCTCGCCGCGCTTACGCGCCGCCGCGACGGCGGTTTTCAGCTCGTCTTCACTCATCACGCCAAAACCGGTATCCGCACGACCGCGCACCGCGTTTTCCAGCTCGATCGGTGACACGGTAGACGTCCCGAGTTTACCGACAACCACGCCCGCCGCCGCGTTCGCGAAGTAGCAAGCTTCTTCGAGGGAATTGCCCGCCGCCAGCGTTGCCGCCAGCACGCCAATCACCGTATCGCCCGCACCGGTCACGTCGTAAACTTCCTGTGCCTGGGTCGGCATATGCAGCGGTGGCTTGCCCGGCTGCAGCAGCGTCATGCCCTGCTCAGAGCGCGTCACCAGCAGCGCGGAGAAGTCGAAATCGGCGATGATTTTCATCCCGCGTTCAACGATCTCTTCTTCGTTTTTGCACTTACCCGCCACCGCTTCAAACTCAGACAGGTTTGGCGTCAGCAGCGTCGCACCGCGATAGCGCTCGAAATCGGTCCCTTTCGGGTCGATCAGCACCGGAACGCCCGCTTTACGCGCCAGCTGGATCATCTGCTGTACGCTGGCGAGCGCGCCTTTGGCGTAGTCAGACAGCACCAGCGCGCCGATATTGCCCAGCGCCTGTGCGATACGCTCGTGCAGCGGCTCAGGATCGACGCCTTCAAAACCTTCTTCAAAGTCGAGGCGGATCAGCTGCTGGTTGCGGGAGAGCACGCGCAGTTTGGTGATGGTCGGATGCGTCGGCACGGAAACGAAGTCGCATTTCACGTTGACTTCGGTCAGCGTTTTGCTGAGCGCGCGCGCCGCATCATCAATGCCGGTCAGCCCGACCAGACGGGAATGCGCGCCGAGAGAAGCAATGTTCATCGCCACGTTGGCCGCGCCGCCAGGACGCTCTTCAATGGTATCGACCTTAACGACCGGGACCGGGGCTTCCGGCGAGATGCGGCTGGTTGGCCCGTACCAGTAGCGGTCCAGCATCACATCACCGACAACCATAACCCCAGCACGTTCAAACTCTGGCAGTGTTACTTTCATTCCTGACTCCAGAAAGATTCACAATTTGCGCGCGATAATATCACACTTGTTTCGATACGCACGGCTCCACCAGCCACTTCTGCCAGCTGGTACGAACACGTTCTCGCTCGATGTTAAAACATTCCGGCGCCACATGGCCCGGCTGTTCCTGTAACGCCAGATGATGCAATTCATCGCGCAGCGTGGTGTAAGCGTGGGTCAACGCCTGCGCTTCCTGCTCATCCATAATGTCGTTTTGCGCCAGCAGTTCCAGAATGCGCACGTTATCAGACCAGCGCGTCAGCTTCGGCTTGTCATGCGCATGACGGAGCACCAGGTACTGGGTAATAAACTCGATATCGGTGATCCCGCCCTCATCGGCTTTGATATCAAAGCGATCGCGATGTTTGTTGCCCAGATGGGCGCGCATTTTCTCGCGCATTTCGCGCACGTCGGTCTGCAACTTTTCGCCCTCGCGCGTCGCGGTCAGGACATCGCGGCGAATCGCGTCGAACTGCGTTTTCAGCTGCGGATCGCCGTACACCACGCGAGCGCGCACCAGCGCCTGATGCTCCCACGTCCATGCCTCGTTTTGCTGATAATCCGCAAAAGATTCAGTGGAAGTGACTAACATGCCCGCCGCGCCGGACGGACGCAGTCTTGCATCCACTTCGTACAAAATCCCGGACGACGTTCGGGTGCTGAAGAGGTGCATAATGCGCTGCGCCAGGCGCAGGTAGAACTGACGCCCGTCGATTTCCCGCTCGCCGTCGGTCATGACATCAACCGGGCAATCGTGAAGGAAGATCAGATCCAGATCGGAGCTGTAACCCAGCTCCCAGCCGCCCAGTTTGCCGTAGCCGACCACGGCAAAACCGCGGCCTTCGCGATCCGCCAGATGTTTCGGCTGGCCGTAGCGCACCACCATCTGCCCCCAGGCCTGCTGGACCACCGCGTCGATGATCGCTTCCGCAAGCCAGGTGAGATGGTCGCTGACTTTCATCACGGGCAGGGTTCCGGCGATATCCGCCGCCGCCACGCGCAGCATCTGCGCCTGCTTAAACTGGCGCAGCGCCTCGAGCTGTTGCTCTTCGTCCTCTTCCGGCACACGCAGCAGATACTGGCGCAGCTCATCGCGATAGGCATCCATCGCCGTCGGCTGATAGAGCGTATTCGGGTCGAGCAGTTCGTCCAGCAGCAGCGGATAGCGCGCGAGTTTACTGGCCACCATCGGCGACGCGGCGCAGAGCGAAATCAGGTGTTTGAGCGCGCCGGGGAATTCGCTCAGGAGTTCAAGATAAGTCGTGCGGGTGATAATCCCGGTGAGCAGCGGCGTCAGGCGCGATAGCGGGATCGGCGCATCCGCCCGCGAGCAGACGTTGCTCAGCAGATGCGGCATCAGGTGATCGAGCACCTGTCGCCCGCGCGGCCCGATGGCGCGTTTGTTCATTTCCATGCGAAAATCTGCGATGAGCGCCACCACGCGATGGCGGTCGTCATCGCTCAAATGCGCCAGCACCGGCGTGGTGTCGTCCTCCTGCAGCGCATCCTGCCACAGTTCGCGCCAGTGTTCGGACAGGGTATCGTCCGCCGATTCGGCTTCGTCATCGCCAATCAAATCGTTGAAGATCCGCCGCACGCCCGCCATATGGGCGTCGAGCTGTTCGGTCAGTTTTTGCCAGTCGTCAACGCGCATCCCCCAGGCCAGACGCGCCCGGTTGAGATCGTCGCCCGGCAGGGTCTGGGTCTGTTCGTCGTTGATACTTTGCAGCAGGTTTTCGAGACGACGCAAATAGAGATAGGCATCGTGCAGGGTTTGTGCATCGCCTTCCGGCAGTAAATGCAGTTGTTCGATGGCGTTCAGCGTCGGGAGCAGCGAACGGGATTGCAGGGACGGCTCGCGCCCGCCGCGGATCAGCTGGAAGACCTGAACGATAAACTCAATTTCACGGATACCGCCCGCGCCGAGTTTGATGTTGTCTTTCAGGCTCCGACGACGCACCTCGCGGGCAATCATCCCTTTCATGTTGCGCAGGGACTGAATGACGCTGAAATCGATATAGCGGCGGAAAACGAACGGGCGCAGCATGGCGCGCAGCTCATCGGCGTAAACGTCGCCGTTATCGCCCATGATCCGCGCTTTCACCATCGCGTAGCGCTCCCAGTCGCGGCCCTGCTCCTGGTAATAATCTTCCAGCGCGGCAAAGCTCAGCACCAGCGGACCGCTGTCGCCGAACGGACGCAGGCGCATATCCACGCGATAGACGAAACCGTCCTGAGTCGGCTGGTCCAGCGCCTTAATCAGCCGCTGACCGAGGCGGGTAAAGAACTGCGCGTTATCGAGCTCGCGGCGTCCGCCGCGGGTTGCGCCCTTTTCCGGCCAGGCGAAGATCAGGTCGATATCCGACGAGAAATTCAGCTCGCCGCCGCCCAGTTTCCCCATGCCCAAAATCATCAGCGGCTGCGGCGTGCCCTCTTCGCTGCACGGCGTGCCCCACTCTTTGCAGCAGGCGTCGTACAGCCAGTCGCGCGCGGCCACAATCAGCGTTTCTGCAAGAACGCTAAGTTGCTGCAGGGTGCTCTCTTCGCTCACCAGCTCCAGCGACTGCGCCCAGGCGATACGCACCATCACGCGGCGGCGGAACTGGCGCAAAACGCGCATCAGCGTCGGCTCATCGTTCACCTCTGCCAGCGCGTCGCTCAGCCACTGCGCATAGTGCTGCCACTCGTCGGCCTGCGGCGGTGCCGCTTCCAGTTCAGCCAGCCAGTCAGGATTCGCGGTGATGCTCTCCTGGACAAAATCACTAAAAGTAAGCACTTGCTGCGCCTGCTCACTGAGTGAGTCGGCGGGTAATGATTCCGGCAGACGCGCACAAACCGTCTGCCAGTGCTGCGTGAGCTGTGAAGAAAGCGGCATTATCGGGTTCCTTGCCTGAGTTAACGTTTTCCGCTGTGCAGCCAGAACGGCTCTTGCGAAATAGCCTCATTGCGGAAATGTTCAATTTCAATACGCTGGCGCGTTTCAATGGCATGGCGAAGCCCCTGCCAGTTCTCCAGCCACGCCTGCGCTTTCGGGCCGTCATAGCTCCCCGCCAGCAGCAGAACGCTGTCGATATCGCGGTTCAGACGCACCAGCTGATCGCTGTACTGATCGCCAAGCGGGCGGTCAAAAATGGTTTTCAGCTCCGAGTTGCTGCGGGAGAGATGCGTATCGGCGAAACGCTTGAATGAGTCGGCGATTTTCTTCTGGGTTTTGTCATCCAGAAAACGCTGCCAGCCGCGCGTCACCAGAAACTCAGTCAACGCCAGTTTGGCGGCTGCAGTTTGCGGGCTGTAGACCGCCGTCTCAGCAGAGACGTCCGTCGCCATCAGGGTTTCGGTCTGGGTCAGGAAATCACGTAAGTGAGCGCTCGCTTTACGCGGCACCACACCGCCAAACAGGGTCAGGGTACTGCGCACCAGGCCCATCGCCGCAATCACATGTTTTTTCGCTTCGCTCACGCCGCGCACCCACAGCTCTTCGTGGTATTGCCACTGGCTCAGAGCCAGCTCCAGCGAGGCTTCCAGCCCCTGCTCGACGCTGGATTTGGGTGCCACGTGCAGAAGGGTGGTGGCTTTCACCTGACGCGGCGCATTGCCCGCCGCCAGATGGTACCCGCGCGCGGCTTTGCTGAGGCTGCCCTGACGCAGGCCAGACTGGCCCACCAGCTTACGCGCCAGCTTCAGCACGTCGTCGGCGTTGCCTTCCAGCAGTTCAAGTTCCAGCTCGCAAATCGGCTCCTGGAACTCGCCCGCTTTCACTTCGCCCAGATCGAGGGCAATCTCAATGCGACTTTTCCCTTCGTTCACCAGCCACTTTTCGCGCCAGAAATCGGTGCTGAACAGCGGCTGCACCTGGTCTGACAGCCCGTCCGGCAGTTCGCCGTTCGGCCAGACGTCTGCCGGAAGTCGACTCAATTCAAGTTCTGGTTTTTCAATGTCGATATTATATTCAGGGCGCTGATGTAAACCGCCGACCACACGCCCGGCAATTTTCATCGTCATCTCGTAGCGCCCATTCGCGCCACGAATGCGCAGCCCCATATCATGGCTACGCAGCCAGTTATCGGCGGTTTCGTAATAGATATTAAGGAGTTGAACCGGTTCGTGATGTTCAGCGTTCAGCTGATTCAGATGGGTTCGCAGCGCATCGACGCTGCCCTTTTCGACGATAAATTTTAGTTCGATTTCTTGTGCCATAGCCCTGTACTTTCGGTTGCGTCACAGCCGCGTCAATGAAGGCGAACTTCCTCGCCATTTGTTTGTCAGTACATAGTATTTTGCGCCAAATTGCCACGCAATGAGCAATTTGACGGGCGTAAAAGTTTAACGCGGTGGCACAGATGATTCCGATAGCTGATGCGAATGCTTTGCGTGGAGACACTGTTGCCACTACTATCGTTCCACTTTTTATGAAAATAACGACTAATGATGCTTAAATTACGCCTGATTGGACTGACTTTACTTGCTTTCAGCGCCGCGACCGCGGTCCATGCTGAAGAGAAACGTTATGTTTCTGACGAATTAAACACCTGGGTACGTAGCGGCCCTGGAGACAATTATCGCCTCGTGGGCACGGTGAATGCCGGCGAGGAAGTGGTTCTGTTACAGACAAATCAGGACAGTAATTACGGTCAGGTGCGCGACAGCACGGGCCGTACGTCGTGGATCCCGCTTAAACAGCTGAGTAATGTGCCTAGCCTGCGCACCCGCGTGCCGGATCTGGAAAATCAGGTCAAAACCCTGACCGACAAACTGACCAACATCGACACCACCTGGAACCAGCGCACGGCCGAAATGCAGCAGAAAGTGGCCCAGAGCGACAGCGTGATCAACGGCCTGAAAGAAGAGAACCAGAAGCTGAAAAACGAGCTGATTGTGGCGCAGAAGAAAGTGAGCGCCGCCAATCTGCAGCTCGATGACAAACAGCGCACCATCATTATGCAGTGGTTTATGTATGGCGGTGGCGTGCTGGGCGTGGGTCTGTTCCTCGGTCTGGTGCTGCCACATCTGATCCCGAGCCGTAAGCGTAAAGATCGCTGGATGAACTAATTCGTCTTCTCTGCCAGACTTACGTATTATCTGGTCAAAAGAGAATTCGGGAGTTCAGGCGTGAAGATTTATCTGGTCGGTGGTGCGGTTCGTGATGCGTTGTTAGGTCTGCCGGTCAAAGATAAAGACTGGGTTGTGGTGGGTGCCACGCCCGAAGAGATGCTTAACGCGGGCTACCAGCAGGTAGGCCGCGATTTTCCCGTGTTTCTTCACCCTAAAAGCCGCGAAGAGTACGCCCTGGCGCGCACGGAGCGTAAAGCCGGTTTCGGTTATACCGGTTTTACCTGCTATGCCGCGCCGGACGTCACGCTGGAGCAGGATCTGCTGCGCCGCGATCTGACCATCAACGCCCTGGCGCAGGACGATGACGGCCAGATCGTCGATGCCTACGGCGGCCAGGCCGATCTGCAAAACCGAATTTTACGCCACGTCTCCCCGGCCTTCTCTGAAGACCCGCTCCGCGTCCTGCGCGTGGCGCGTTTTGCTGCCCGCTACGCCCATCTGAGTTTCCGCATTGCCGATGAAACCATGGCCTTAATGACCGCCATGACCGACGCGGGCGAGCTGGAACATCTCACGCCGGAACGGGTGTGGAAAGAGACGGAAAACGCCCTCACGACGCGCAATCCGCAGGTCTTTTTCCAGGTGCTCCGCGACTGCGGCGCGCTGAAGGTACTGTTCCCGGAGATCGACGCCCTGTTTGGCGTTCCGGCCCCGGCGAAGTGGCATCCGGAAATCGATACCGGTATTCATACCCTGATGACCTTAAGCATGGCGGCGATGCTCAGCCCGGAGGTGGACGTACGTTTCGCCACGCTCTGTCACGATCTGGGTAAAGGCTTAACCCCGAAAGCGCTTTGGCCTCGTCATCACGGGCACGGCCCGGCGGGCGTCAAACTGGTGGAAAACATCTGCCTGCGCCTGCGGGTGCCCAACGAGATCCGCGATCTGGCAAAACTGGTCGCTGAATTCCACGACCTGATCCACACCTTCCCGATCCTGAAACCGGCCACCATCGTCAAGCTGTTCGACAGCATTGACGCCTGGCGCAAACCGCAGCGCGTCGAGCAGATCGCGCTCACCAGCGAAGCGGACGTGCGCGGGCGCACCGGTTTTGAAGCCTGTGATTATCCGCAGGGCCGTTTGCTGCGTGAAGCCTGGGAAATTGCGAAAGCGGTGCCGACGAAAGCGGTGGTGGAAGCTGGATTTAAAGGCCCGGCAATCCGCGACGAGTTAACCAAACGCCGGATTCAGGCCGTAACAGACTGGAAGGAAACGCGTTGCCCTCAGCCGAAAGACTGAGGGCAGTGGCTCAGAAGAAGACCACGTAAACGGCCGCTGCCACGATGAAGCGGTAGATCGCAAACGGAATGAAGGAAATACGTTTGATGATCTGCAGGAAGGTTTTGATCGCCACCAGCGCGACCAGGAACGCGGTCACAAAGCCCACGGCGAACATCGGGATATCGCCCGCCGTCAGGAAGTGGTAACTCTTATAGAGATCCAGCGCGGTCGCACCCATCATCATTGGCACCGCCAGCAGGAACGAGAACTCGGACGCCGCGTAGCGACTCACACCCATCAGCATCCCGCCGGAAATCGTCGCCCCTGAACGGGAAAAGCCCGGCCAGAGCGCCAGACACTGGAAGCAGCCAATCATAAACGCCTGACGGTAGGTCATGTCGTCCAGACCCGGCGCTTTCGGCTCTTTCGGTTTCAGCAGTTCGGCGGCAATCAGCAGCACACCGCCAACCACCAGCGCGTACATCACGTTAATCGGGTTAAACAGCGATTTGATCGTGTCGTGGAAAATCAGCCCCAGCACCACCGCCGGCACCATACCGAGCAGGATGTGAATCAGCGTCAGACGGCCTTTACCCTCACCTTCGTGCTGCGGCGGACGGCCAAAGTGAATGCCGATAAGCCCAAACAGGCGACGCCAGAACATCACCACCACGGCCAGAATGGAGCCCAGCTGAATCACCACTTCAAAGGTCTTTGCCGTTTCACCTTCGAAACCGAGCAAATGACCGACGATGATCATGTGTCCGGTACTGGAAACGGGCAAAAATTCCGTCAATCCTTCGACCACACCCAGTATTGCCGCCACCAGCAGCGAGTGTATATCGCTCATCTATTAACCCTTCTAAAAATGTAAAAAACGGCGCACCACAATGGACGCCGTGAAAGAGACAGCTTTAAGACCTGTATATCTAAAAATGGTTTAGCATTTATGACGTTAAATCTTTGCTTTAAGATTTGTGCCACGCTCGATGATCACGCCAACGTTGGCAGCACGCGCCACGGCCCCCGGTTTGCTGAGTTTAATGCGCACCCACGGCGAGTTGAAACGGCTTAACAGCAGATCGGCCACCTCTTCTGCCACACGCTCCACCAGTGCAAAACGTTGTCCTTCGACATGCTTCACTACCGTTTCGCTGATATCGGCATAGCTCAGGCAGTCTTTGACATCATCACTTTTTGCGGCGAGACGGTTATCCCAGCCCATTTCGATATCGAACACCAGCTTCTGCTCGATGGTCTGTTCCCAGTCGTAAACACCAATTGTGGTGATTACCGAAAGTTGCTCTATAAATACAATATCCATCACGACCTGCCTGGTTTTTGGCTAAACCGGATACCACTTCCGGCGAATTATGCGTATTATCCACAGATGCAGAGAATACAGATACATTTTCAAAACGGAACAGCGTTATGAGTGCAATCGCGCCTGGAATGATCTTCCTCGCTTACCTTTGCGGCTCAATCTCCAGCGCCATTCTGGTCTGCCGCATCGCCGGATTGCCTGACCCTCGCGTCAGCGGATCCGGGAATCCAGGGGCGACCAATGTATTACGAATTGGCGGCAAGGGAGCAGCCGTAGCGGTATTGATCTTTGATGTTCTGAAAGGGATGTTACCCGTCTGGGGCGCTTATGCTCTGGGCGTGACGCCGTTCTGGCTGGGGCTTATTGCCATCGCCGCCTGTCTGGGCCACATCTGGCCGGTATTCTTTGGTTTTAAAGGCGGCAAAGGCGTCGCCACCGCGTTCGGCGCGATTGCCCCCATCGGCTGGGATTTAACCGGCGTAATGGCAGGCACCTGGCTGCTGAGCGTGTTGTTGAGCGGCTATTCGTCGCTGGGCGCGATTGTCAGCGCGCTGATCGCCCCGTTCTATGTCTGGTGGTTTAAACCCCAGTTTACCTTCCCCGTTTCCATGCTCTCCTGCCTGATTCTCCTGCGTCATCACGACAACATCCAGCGTCTGTGGCGTCGCCAGGAAACCAAAATCTGGACCAAGTTGAAGAGAAAGAAAAAAGACCCGGAGTAATTCGGGTTTTACGCCTCCATCCATAAGCGTCTCATATGACAAGGTTCATTTCTGCCAGGGCATACTGAAGCAGTAAATGGCGAGCGGATGGATGCAGCATGTTAGCAACCCAGGTCACTGATAACGCGTATAAAGGCTGGCAGGCATCGCTTGCGTTGCAGTTTCGCCACACCCCTGAAAAAACCATCCTGCACTCGGCGCGACACGTCGGCCCGCTCACCGTTCAACGCCCTTTTTATCCCGAAGACGAAACCTGTCATCTCTATTTATTGCACCCGCCCGGTGGGATTGTCGGCGGCGATTCGCTCGATATTTCGGTCGAACTGGCCGCGGATAGCCATGCGCTCATCACCATGCCGGGTGCCAGCAAGTTCTATCGTAGCCAGGGCGCGCCGGCCCTTCTCAATCAACGATTTTTCATTGAAGAGAACGCGACGCTTGAGTGGCTGCCGCAGGACACCATTTTCTTCCCCGGTGCGAACGCCCGGCTTCGCTCCGTATTCCATCTGCATCACTCCAGTACGTTGCTGGCCTGGGAGTTGCTGTGCCTGGGCCGCCCGGTGATCGGCGAGACCTTCAGCCACGGCAGGCTCGACAGCCGACTGGAGGTATGGCTCGACGACGTACCGCTGCTCATTGAGCGCCAGCATCTGGTCGATGGCGATTTAACCCCGGTTGCGAATCACCCGTGGATCGGCACCCTGCTCTGTTATCCGGCGAGCGACACCCTGCTGGACGGCGTGCGCGAGCGCCTCACGCCGCTTGAACATTTTGCCGGTGCGACCCTCACCGACGGCCTACTGTCGGTGCGTTTTCTCTCTCACGACAACCTGATTTGCCAGCAGGCGATGCGCGACATCTGGCAGTACCTGCGACCGTTTGTTACCGCCAAAGTGCCCCACGCCCCCCGAATCTGGCAGACCTAAGAGAACCCTATGGAACTGACCCCCAGAGAAAAAGACAAGCTGTTGCTGTTTACCGCCGCGCTGGTCGCGGAGCGCCGCCTCGCGCGCGGCGTCAAACTCAACTACCCGGAATCGGTCGCGCTGATCAGCGCCTTCATTATGGAAGGCGCGCGCGACGGACAAACCGTGGCGGAGCTGATGGAAGCGGGCCGCCATGTCCTGACGCGCGCGCAGGTGATGGAGGGCGTGCCGGAGATGATCCCGGATATTCAGGTGGAAGCCACTTTCCCGGACGGCTCCAAGCTCGTCACCGTCCACAATCCGATCCTTTGAGGGGGAACGATGATCCCAGGCGAATACCAGATTAAACCCGGCCAGATCACCCTCAACGTCGGGCGCAAAACCCAGCGCACGATCGTCGAAAACCACGGCGACCGCCCGATCCAGGTCGGATCCCATTACCATTTTTACGAAGTCAATCCGGCGCTGAAATTCGATCGCGAAGCGACCAAAGGCTATCGCCTGAACATTCCGGCAGGCACCGCCGTGCGTTTCGAACCGGGGCAAAAGCGCGAGGTGACGCTGGTGCTGATCGCCGGGGCACAGCGGGTGTTTGGTTTTCGCGGCGAAGTGATGGGTCGTCTGGAGGAGAACAATGGCTGAGATTTCGCGGCAGGCGTATGCTGACATGTTTGGTCCGACGACGGGCGATAAAGTGCGGCTGGCCGACACCGAGCTGTGGATCGAGGTGGAAAACGATCTGACGATTTACGGTGAAGAGGTCAAATTCGGCGGCGGAAAAGTGATCCGCGACGGCATGGGCCAGGGGCAGATGACCGCTCAGGACTGTGTAGACCTGGTGCTGACCAACGCGCTGATCGTCGATCACTGGGGGATCGTGAAGGCCGATATCGGCGTCAAAGACGGCAGGATCTTCGCCATCGGCAAAGCCGGAAATCCGGATATTCAGCCCGGCGTGACGATCCCGATCGGCGCGGCGACAGAGGTGATCGCCGCCGAAGGCAAGATCGTCACCGCCGGTGGGATCGACACCCACATCCACTGGATCTGTCCGCAGCAGGCGGAAGAGGCGCTGGTCTCCGGCGTGACGACGATGATTGGCGGCGGCACCGGTCCGGCGGCGGGCACCAACGCCACCACCTGCACACCGGGGCCATGGTATATCGCGCGAATGTTGCAGGCCGCCGACACCCTGCCGGTGAATATCGGTCTGCTGGGCAAAGGCAACGCGTCCAATCCTGACGCCCTGCGCGAACAGGTCGCGGCGGGCGCGATCGGCCTGAAAATTCACGAAGACTGGGGCTCAACGCCAGCGGCGATCAACTGCTCGCTGGAGGTTGCCGAAGAGATGGACATTCAGGTGGCGCTGCACAGCGACACCCTCAATGAAGGCGGGTTTGTCGAAGATACGCTGGCAGCCATCGGCGGGCGAACCATTCACACCTTCCATACCGAAGGGGCGGGCGGCGGCCATGCGCCGGATATTATTACCGCCTGCGCGCACCCGAACATTTTGCCCTCCTCCACCAACCCGACGCTGCCGTACACGGTCAATACCATCGACGAGCACCTCGATATGCTGATGGTTTGCCACCATCTTGATCCGGATATCGCCGAGGACGTGGCCTTTGCCGAATCGCGCATTCGCCGCGAAACCATTGCCGCCGAAGATGTGTTGCATGATATCGGCGCCTTCTCCCTGACTTCGTCCGATTCCCAGGCGATGGGCCGCGTGGGTGAAGTGATTATCCGCACCTGGCAGGTGGCGCACCGCATGAAGGTGCAGCGCGGACCGCTTGCGGAAGAGTCCGGGGATAACGACAACTTCCGCGTTAAACGCTACGTCGCCAAATACACCATCAACCCGGCGCTGACCCACGGCATCGCCCACGAAGTCGGCTCGATTGAAGCGGGAAAACTGGCGGATCTGGTGGTCTGGTCCCCGGCGTTTTTTGGCGTCAAACCGGCCACGATCGTCAAAGGCGGGATGATCGCCTGCGCGCCGATGGGGGATATCAACGCCTCGATCCCCACGCCGCAGCCGGTGCACTATCGCCCGATGTTTGGATCCCTCGGGGCAGCACGTCACGCCACGCGCCTGACCTTTGTCTCCCAGGCCGCCGCCGCGAACGGCATTCCCCAGCAGCTCAATTTACAAAGCGCTATTGCCGTAGTGAAGGGCTGCCGGACGGTGAAAAAAGCCGACATGATCCACAACAGCCTGCAGCCGAACATCACCGTCGACGCGCAAACCTATGAGGTACGCGTTGACGGCGAACTGATCACCAGCGAACCGGCAGACGTCCTGCCGATGGCGCAACGCTATTTCCTGTTCTGAGGAGAGATAATGATCTACTTAACCCAACGCCTTGATCACGCCCACCCGGTCACCGCCAGCGTGACCCTGCCGATTGATGTGCGGGTGAAAAGCCGCGCCCGCGTGGAGTTGAACGATGGGCGCGAAGCGGGCCTGATGCTACCGCGCGGGCTTTTGCTGCGAGGCGGCGATCTGCTCACCACCGACGACGGCCTGGAGGTGATCGAAGTGATCGCCGCGCCGGAGTCCGTGTCGGTGGTGCGCTGCGCCGACCCGTATCTGCTCGCCCGCGCCTGCTATCACCTTGGCAATCGCCATGTGCCGCTGCAAATCATGCCCGGCGAACTGCGCTATCACCACGATCACGTCCTCGACGACATGCTGCGCCAGTTCGATCTCGACGTAACTTTTGCGCATCTGCCGTTTGAGCCGGAAGCCGGGGCCTACACAAGTGAAGCCCAGGGTCACTCGCACGCCCATTCCCATTAAGGCGCGCTGAACGAATGGAGCACAACCGCCAGCAGTTACGCCTGATGCAGCTCTCCAGCAGCAGCCTGCCGGTCGGCTCGTTCACCTGGTCCCAGGGGCTCGAGTGGGCGGTGGAAGCAGGCTGGATCACTACGGTGGCAGAGTTCAGCCACTGGCAGATTCAGCAGATGGAGCAGAGTTTTTTGTGCGTCGATTTGCCGCTGTTTCTGCGCCTGTATCGCGCCTGCGAGCAGAACGACTTCGCCGCCGCAAAACGCTGGACGGCGTACCTGCTCGCCTGCCGGGAAACGCGCGAACTGCGCGAAGAGGAGCGCAATCGCGGCGCGGCTTTTACCCGGCTGATTAAGAGCTGGGAGCCTGACTGTCCACCCGACTGGCTGCCGCTCTTTTCACAGAGCCAGCTGTGCGGCATGGCGTGGCTCGGCGTGCGCTGGAAAATCGACGCTCATGCCCTGGCCCTGAGTCTCGGCTACAGCTGGATAGAGAGCGCGGTGATGGCGGGTGTGAAGCTGGTGCCCTTTGGCCAGCAGGCGGCCCAGCAGTTGATTATCGAATTAAGCGACCATTTTGCTGAAAAGCTCGGTCAGGCGTGGGCGCGCAGCGATGACGAACTGGGGGCGGCGACGCCGCTCTCGGCCATCGCCTCGGCGCGTCACGAAAACCAATATTCACGGTTATTCCGATCCTGAGGATTTTTTTATGGCTGATTACAAACATCCCCTGCGCGTGGGCGTCGGTGGCCCGGTCGGTTCGGGAAAAACCGCCCTGCTCGAAGCGCTGTGCAAAGCGATGCGCGACACATACCAGCTGGCCGTCGTGACCAACGACATCTACACCAAAGAGGATCAGCGCATCCTGACGGAAGCGGGGGCGCTGGAGCCGGAACGCATTGTCGGCGTGGAAACAGGCGGCTGCCCGCATACGGCGATCCGCGAAGATGCCTCGATGAATCTCGCGGCGGTGGAAGCGTTAAGCGAGAAGTTCGGCAATCTGGATCTGATTTTTGTCGAGAGCGGCGGGGATAATCTCAGCGCCACCTTTAGTCCGGAGCTGGCGGATCTGACGATCTACGTGATTGACGTCGCCGAGGGCGAAAAGATCCCGCGCAAAGGCGGACCGGGGATCACCAAATCGGATTTCCTGGTGATCAACAAAACGGATCTGGCACCGTACGTGGGGGCATCTCTGGAAGTCATGGAAAGCGACACCAACCGGATGCGCGGGGAACGTCCATGGACCTTTACCAACCTGAAAGCAGGCGACGGCCTGGCGAGGATTATTGAATTTCTGGAAGTGAAAGGGATGTTGAGGGTTTAGCGGGTTTTGCCTAAGGTTTTGTAGGCCCGGTAAGCGCAGCGCCACCGGGCAATACAGACCGCACTTATGCAGCAGGCAACTCCGCCAGCGGCCAGCGTGGACGCACGGAAACGCTCAAATCCGCCGTCGCGCCCGCTTTCGCACGCACCATGCCCGCGTAGGCAATCATCGCGCCGTTATCGGTGCAAAACTCCGGACGCGCGTAAAACACTTCGCCGCGACGTTTTTGCATCATCTCCGCCAGCTTCGCACGCAGCGTGCGGTTGGCGCTCACGCCCCCCGCCATCACCAGACGCTTAAAGCCGGTCTGATCCAGCGCACGTTTGCACTTGATCATCAGCGTATCCACCACCGCATCTTCAAACGCACGAGCGATATCCGCGCGGGTCTGATCGTCGTTTTCATTATTACGAATGGTGTTCGCCGCGAAGGTTTTCAGGCCCGAAAAGCTGAAATCCAGCCCTGGGCGATCGGTCATCGGGCGCGGGAAAACAAAGCGTTTCTCAACACCCTGCGACGCCAGTTTCGACAGCATTGGGCCGCCAGGATAATCCAGGCCCAGCAGTTTGGCGGTTTTATCGAAAGCTTCACCGGCGGCGTCATCGATGGACTCGCCGAGCAGCTCGTACTCACCAATGCCGGTTACGCTGATTAGCTGGGTATGACCGCCGGAAACCAGCAGCGCTACGAACGGAAACTCAGGCGGATTCTCTTCCAGCATTGGTGCCAGAAGGTGCCCTTCCATATGGTGAACCGCAATCGCCGGAACATCCCACGCGAACGCCAAAGAACGCCCGACTGTCGCCCCGACCAACAGTGCGCCGACCAGACCCGGACCGGCGGTATAGGCCACCGCATCGATATCTTTTGCGGTCAATCCGGACTCTTTCAGCGCCGCCTGAATCAGGGGAACCGTTTTGCGCACGTGATCGCGCGACGCCAGTTCAGGCACCACTCCGCCGTAATCAGCGTGCAATTTCACCTGACTATACAGTTGGTTGGCTAACAGACCTTTTTCGTCGTCGTAAATGGCGATGCCGGTTTCATCGCAGGATGTTTCAATACCCAGTACACGCATGGCTTAATTTACCTCTTTTCAATACCGCGCAGTGTAGGGCGAATGCGGGTCGATGTATACCCTGAGGGGTGAGTTCGTGTATACTCTCACCCCTTACAAAAGTCCCGTTCAAAAACGGCATTGGTGCTTTACAAAGCAGCATTAGTTGCAGTAAAATTCCGCACCATTTTGAAATAAGCTGGCGCCGATGCCAGCGGCAAACCGAATTTATCAAAGGTGAGAGTTACATGCCGGTAATTAAAGTACGTGAAAACGAGCCGTTCGACGTAGCACTGCGTCGCTTCAAGCGTTCATGCGAGAAAGCAGGTGTTCTGGCGGAAGTTCGTCGTCGTGAGTTCTATGAAAAACCGACTACCGAACGTAAACGCGCTAAAGCTTCTGCTGTGAAACGTCACGCGAAGAAACTGGCTCGCGAAAACGCACGCCGTACTCGTCTGTACTAATCTGTTGAGGGCGCACGCCCTCAATGGTCAGACTGAGTTATAGTCGTAAGGCCGTGCTTCCGGAAGGAATGCGCGGCTTATTTTCGTTTATGAATCAGCACTTACACAAAATCATTCACACTGTATCAAGGCGGCAAGTGAGTGAATCCCCGGAGCTTACTTAAGTAAGTGACAGGGGTGAACGAACGCAGCCAACGCAGAGACAGTTTGAAGGATGAAGTGTAATTACGGGGCCTATGGCTGGACGAATCCCACGCGTTTTTATCAATGACCTGCTGGCCAGAACCGACATCGTCGATCTCATCGACGCGCGGGTAAAGCTCAAAAAGCAGGGCAAGAACTACCATGCGTGCTGTCCGTTCCATAACGAAAAAACCCCCTCTTTCACCGTAAACGGTGAAAAACAGTTTTACCACTGCTTTGGCTGTGGCGCACACGGTAATGCCGTCGACTTCCTGATGAACTACGACAAGCTCGAGTTCGTGGAAACCGTCGAAGAACTGGCGGCGATGCACAACCTTGAAGTGCCTTACGAAGCAGGCAGCGGTCCGAGTCAGATAGAGCGTCATCAACGACAAACGCTTTACCAGCTGATGGACGGTCTGAATTCGTTTTACCAACAGTCTCTTAAGCAAAAAGTAGCTGAACCTGCGCGTCAGTATCTGACCCGACGCGGTTTAAGCGACGAAGTCATTGCGCGTTTCGCTATTGGTTACGCCCCGCCCGGTTGGGACAACGTGTTAAAGCGTTTTGGTGGCAATAGCGAAGATCGTCAATCTCTGATCGACGCCGGAATGCTGGTGACAAACGATCAGGGAAGAAGTTACGACCGCTTCCGCGAGCGGGTGATGTTCCCCATTCGCGATAAGCGAGGCCGGGTGATTGGTTTTGGTGGGCGCGTGCTGGGTGACGGCATGCCGAAATACCTCAACTCCCCGGAAACCGATATTTTCCACAAAGGTCGCCAGCTGTATGGCCTTTATGAAGCCCAGCAGGATAACGCTGAACCCCGGCGTTTACTGGTGGTCGAAGGCTATATGGACGTGGTCGCGCTGGCGCAGTACGACATCAACTACGCGGTAGCGTCGTTGGGAACGTCCACCACCGCCGACCACATTCAGCTCCTGTTCCGGGCGACGAATAACGTCATCTGTTGTTACGACGGTGACCGAGCCGGACGCGACGCCGCCTGGCGCGCGCTGGAAACTGCACTACCTTATATGACCGACGGGCGCCAGCTGCGCTTTATGTTCCTGCCCGACGGTGAAGACCCGGATACGCTGGTGCGTAAAGAGGGCAAAGCGGCGTTTGAAGCGCGGATGGAGCAGGCTCAGCCGCTCTCCACGTTTTTGTTTAACAGCCTGATGCCGCAGGTGGATTTGAGTACCCCGGACGGGCGCGCTCAGCTGAGTACGCTGGCCCTGCCGCTGATTTCTCAGGTCCCTGGCGAGACGCTGCGCATTTACCTGCGTCAGGAGCTCGGCAACAAGCTCGGCATTCTGGATGACAGCCAGCTTGAACGTTTAATGCCTAAACTGGCGGAAAACGGTGCGGTTCGCCCCGCGCCACAGCTAAAACGCACAACCATGCGTATACTGATAGGGTTACTGGTGCAAAACCCAGAGCTGGCACCGCAAGTGCCGCCACTCGCGGGTTTGAATCATGAAAAGCTGCCAGGACTTGGCCTGTTTTCAGAACTGGTCAGCACCTGTTTGTCGCAGCCTGGTCTGACGACCGGCCAGCTTTTGGAGCACTATCGCGGCACAAAAGAGGCCGCCACCCTTGAAAAACTGTCGATGTGGGACGATATAGCAGATAAGGACATTGCAGAAAAAACGTTCACCGACTCACTTAACCATATGTTTGATTCGATGCTTGAACTGCGCCAGGAAGAGTTGATTGCTCGCGAGCGAACTCACGGCTTAAGCAGCGAAGAACGCCGGGAACTCTGGATGTTAAACCAGGAACTGGCCAAGAAATAAACGAAAGACAAAATCATTCAAGTTGTATCAAGGCAGCAAGTGAACGAATGCCTGGGAGTGTACATAAGTACATGACCAGGATTCGAGAACGAAGCTAACGCAGAGACAACTTGAAGGATGAAGTATTTAACGGCTTAAGTGCCGAATATCGATCGGGAAGCCCCCGGCAGCCGCACTGAGAGGCAGCGGCAAAAATATAAGTACGCCCTCGCTTCAAAGGTTGGCAGCGACACCGCCGACACCAATTAAACGAATTAAGTGTGGATACCGTCTTATGGAGCAAAACCCGCAGTCACAGCTGAAACTTCTTGTCCAACGTGGTAAGGAGCAAGGCTATCTGACCTATGCCGAGGTCAATGACCATCTGCCGGAAGATATCGTCGATTCAGATCAAATCGAAGACATCATCCAAATGATCAATGACATGGGTATTCAGGTGATGGAAGAAGCACCGGATGCCGATGATCTGTTGCTGGCTGAAAACTCCAACAACACCGACGAAGATGCAGAAGAAGCCGCTGCACAGGTGTTGTCCAGCGTTGAATCTGAAATCGGCCGTACCACTGACCCGGTGCGCATGTACATGCGCGAAATGGGTACCGTTGAACTGCTGACCCGCGAAGGCGAAATCGACATCGCGAAACGCATCGAAGACGGGATCAACCAGGTTCAGTGCTCCGTTGCCGAATACCCTGAAGCGATCACCTATCTGCTCGAGCAGTACGATCGCGTCGAAGCCGAAGAAGCGCGTCTTTCTGACCTGATCACCGGCTTTGTCGATCCAAACGCGGAAGAAGACCTGGCGCCAACGGCGACTCACGTCGGCTCTGAACTGTCTCAGGAAGAGATGGATGACGACGAAGACGAAGAGGAAGAAGACGACGACGACAGCAGCGACGATGACAACAGCATCGATCCTGAGCTGGCGCGCGAGAAGTTTGGCGAGCTGCGTACCCAGTACGAACTGGCTCGTGACACCATCAAAGCCAAAGGCCGCAGCCATGCAGCCGCTCAGGCCGAGATTCAGAAACTGTCTGAAGTCTTCAAACAGTTCCGCCTGGTGCCGAAGCAGTTCGACTACCTGGTAAACAGCATGCGCGTCATGATGGACCGCGTTCGTACTCAAGAACGTATCATCATGAAGCTGTGTGTTGAGCAGTGCAAAATGCCGAAAAAGAACTTCATCACCCTGTTCACCGGCAACGAGACCAGCGAAACCTGGTTCAACGCGGCTATCGCGATGAACAAGCCATGGTCTGAAAAACTGCACGATGTGGCTGATGATGTTCAGCGCGGCCTGCAGAAACTGCGTCAAATCGAAGAAGAGACCGGCCTGACCATCGAGCAGGTTAAAGACATCAACCGTCGCATGTCCATCGGCGAAGCGAAAGCCCGTCGTGCGAAGAAAGAGATGGTTGAAGCGAACTTACGTCTGGTTATTTCGATCGCCAAGAAATACACCAACCGTGGTCTGCAGTTCCTGGATCTGATCCAGGAAGGTAACATCGGTCTGATGAAAGCGGTTGATAAGTTTGAATATCGCCGTGGTTACAAATTCTCCACCTATGCTACCTGGTGGATCCGTCAGGCAATCACCCGCTCTATCGCGGATCAGGCGCGCACCATCCGTATCCCGGTGCATATGATTGAGACCATCAACAAACTCAACCGTATCTCCCGCCAGATGCTGCAAGAGATGGGCCGCGAGCCGACGCCAGAAGAGCTGGCCGAGCGCATGCTGATGCCAGAAGATAAGATTCGTAAGGTGCTGAAAATCGCCAAAGAGCCTATCTCCATGGAAACGCCAATCGGCGACGATGAAGATTCGCATTTGGGTGATTTCATCGAGGATACCACCCTCGAGCTGCCGCTGGACTCTGCCACGACCGAGAGCCTGCGTGCTGCGACCCACGACGTTCTGGCGGGCCTCACCGCTCGTGAAGCGAAAGTCCTGCGTATGCGTTTCGGTATCGATATGAACACCGACCACACGCTGGAAGAAGTGGGTAAACAGTTCGACGTTACCCGCGAACGTATCCGTCAGATCGAAGCGAAGGCTCTGCGCAAACTGCGCCACCCAAGCCGCTCTGAAGTTCTGCGTAGCTTCCTCGACGATTAATCGCAAATCGTTCTGAATAAGGCCACAGCTTGCTGTGGCCTTTTTTTATCTCTCGATAACTGCCCTGTGAAAATCATCGCAACAGCGATAAACCCACGTTGCTATTGTTATCTTTCATCATATAATCAATCCCTCAGATGATTCTTACCTAAGTAACAGAGTATTCCCCACTCTCCATTACCCAGCAGGGACTGATAAAAAAATGAAAAAAGCATGGCTTCTGATGATATGCGTGGCCCTGGCGGGTTGTGTCAATAAACAGCAAAATGCGCCTAAATCTCTGGTGACTCCTGCTGCAACACCGGTAGCGCAAGAAACTCAGGGTGTGACTAACGACGATGCGGTGAAGAGCCGCTCCCTGACGGCAAACGAGACCTGCGTCCGCTCATTGAGCGCCCTGCGCGCCTATAACCCAAAAACCTGGGAAAAATACAGCCTCGCGATGGCCGATCTGAACAAGAAAAACAGCCTGTTCCTGTCCGTGAAAAACGATCTGAACCCACAGCTGAACGATCTTGTGGTTAACGCGTACGACTCGAAAATGAAGACGCTGTGCTATCGCATTGAAAGCACGCTCGGTCAGTCGATGATTGCCCAGGTTGACTCGCTGTAACGGAATACCGGATCCCGGCAGCCTCTGTCGGGATCATCTCCCCCGCACCATCAACGCTTCATCCAGCTCCCGATATGCCTCCACCAGCTTGTCCAGCGTCGCTCGGTTCAGCCCACTCGGATTCGGCAGCACCCACACCTGCGTCATGCCAATGGTGATATTCTGTTTGCCCCACTGCGCCCCGCGCTGGCTAAATGCCTGCTCGTACGCCTGCTTGCCGAGGATCGCCAGCGCCGAGGGCTGATAGTCTTCGATCTTCTTCACCAGCTCCCGCCCGCCGCTGCGCAGCTCGTGCAGGTTCACTTCCGTCGCCTGCACCGTCGGACGTTCCACCAGCATGGTAATGCCGCAGCGCGTATCCAGAAGATGCATTTCCTCTTCAGGCTTCAGTAATCTATCGGTAAAACCCGCCTGATGAATCACCTTCCAGAAGCGGTTTCCCGGATGAGCAAAGTGAAACCCCGTATGTGCAGAGGACTTGCCAGGATTGATGCCGCAGAAGACCACCCGCAGGCCAGGTGCCAGAATGTCATTGATCATCTCATTCCCCGATGAATATATCAGGTGGTCAGTATAAAGGATTGATAATGCGTTGTTTATAAAAACAGCAGGCAGGTGTGAATGTCTGGATTGCGGCAGGGAGTTACTCTATAATTCACCGCCACGGCCCCTTAGCTCAGTGGTTAGAGCAGGCGACTCATAATCGCTTGGTCGCTGGTTCAAGTCCAGCAGGGGCCACCAGACACCGCAAGGGCTGGCGGGGAGTCACCCACCAGCCTGATTTTTCCGGGGATATTCCAGAAAAGTAACCATAGTGATTAATGGTTATTAAGTGACCGGGCATACATTGCGCCGCACTTCCTGCCACAAACTCAAACAGCCTTTTTTCATCACCAATTTTTTACCGCGCAAAGTACGCAGAAAAAAAGCGCGCTTTGGGTGCGTACCTTGCTGCGTACTTCCCCCGGGTGTGCGTACCGGTCTGACTCACTGCATTTTTGACGGCCCAATCATTCAATCTGAACCAAAGCCAGCAGCGGCAACGATTGCGAGCGTGTTGTGTTTTTTTTCCGTCAAGAACAGTCCAAATTTTTGCGCTCTATCTTCGCCTCGGCTCTGGTTTTTTCCAGTGGTACTCCGGGGATCTAACTTTCTGGATAAACCGTTCGCGCCGGGCTGCATCCCCAGCGATCACCCTCTCCAGTTCGCGGCACAGATAAGGCGTGAGCTCTGCGTTACCCCTCTCGATAAGCGCGGCCACAATGTCAGCCTTTTGCCTTGTCGTAATGTTCATGGCTTTTGTGGGCTCCTCTTTGTGTGGTAGCACGCCATTTAAAGCGCCGTGCGCATGGCGTGTTGCTGGTGGCCGGAGTGAAAAAGGAATAATAACGTATATATAGACACTGAAAAAACGTCAGTTCAGTTGGTTCACGGCCCTGCAAGCCGCGCCAGTGCTCGCTTTGTGTGAACCTACAAACAGTAAAATGAGGTTGGTTCACCCCTTAAAATGTCGGTTCACCAGTACCGGCGGACCGTGCGCACCGAACACGCCAGGCTTTCCGCTGTTAACGCCTGCGTTAATCCGGACAGTTTGCATTGCTGAATTTGTTCACGCTTTCGCGCCCTCGCTCGTTCGGCATGGCACGCGCCACCAGCCGCCCCGCGCCTGCGGTGCTGCCTCCTCAACTCCCACTGCCTTTCCCTTTCCGCTTCGGCTGCGGCCAGTATCTTTCTTGCCTCTGGCTCAGAAGGTGGGTTTCTATACCAGTCGCACTCCTGGTATCGCGCCGGTTTATCCGCACACAATCTCGCGCGCTCGATGAAGTGCCGGATCACTTTATCGGCTGTCGAGCTGCGCGCCCTTAACATCCTGATCGCTTTCTCACTGACGCCAAAATGAAAAGCAGCGCGGTGATTACTCATTGCCCGGTGCATTTCGGCCACCTTCTGCAGCACCTCGGTGAATGCCTCCTCCGTTCACCATATCCCCTTAAATCGGAATGCGCTTTCTTCACCAGAAAATGCCGTCATAAATCACCTTCTCTGAGCAATAGTCGAAAAATATCAGGAGGACACGAACCCGCAAAAAGTCCGCGTAAGAATTCGAACGGTAGAATGCGGGTTGCAGCGTGGGATGTCGCACCGGATCGGCCTGCAATGTCCGCCGCGCCTCATTTCTCCGCATTTTCTCTTTAACTCGCAAAAAATCACGAAAAAATGCGGCATTATCCAAAAACGGATGAATCGTCGATTTAAGCCAGTAAACCCGCATCACAGCAGGAAAGTAAGGAGTTTATTATATTCTCCTTACTCCACCGCGCAGGGCGTTTTTTAATGATGGTTTTTCGCGGAAAAGGTGGCCGTAAACATTCAGTGTCACCGAGGGTCTGGAATGCCCCACCATGTCCGACACATCCAGAATATCGACACCACTTTTCACCAGGCTGGACACGGCAAAATGTCGCAGGTCATGGAACCGGGCAACGCCGAATTCATTCAGCAGGCGTTTCATTACTCCTGACGTGCTGTAATTCAGGCTCAGGCGCTCACCACTACGCCCGGCAATCACCGGCGTATCGGAACCCAACAATGTTTTATCCAGGCATTCATACAAGCCGATCGGCATATCAATGGGGCGGCCCTTGCCTCTTTTCCTTCCCCTGGCAATTCCCCGCGTTGTAAGGTGTTTGTTTACCTGAATTTCATCGATACTCAGATCGCGATATGTCAGCGCCAGCACTTCACTGATACGCAAGGCACACGCCGCCCCCAGCCAGATCGCTATTTTTTCCCGCCTTTCCGCTTTTTCCAGCATGGCGATCACGGTTTCCTCGTCGGGAATTATCCAGGGTCTGTCCGCCTGCTTTTTGGTTTTCTTCACTGGGTTGTGCGCAATCATCCCGACGCGGGTGAGATAGGAAAAAGCCGCACCGATATAATTCAACGCGTGAGGATCTAACCGTTCCGTCAGTTGCCGTGAGGTAATTTTATTCAGGTATTTATCCAGCAGGTCTGCTGGCAGGCTTAACAGGCTGTAGCGGTACCGGTCATAACTGGTCGCCCGGATTTTATTTCGATTCAGCTGATCGCGCTGGTGGCCCAGCCAGAACCATGCCAGCTTCTGCAGCGTCCAGCGCTTCACTGTCTCTGCATTGTCAGCTGTTCGCCAGTCCAGGGCGGACACCTCGAGCTGATACATAAACTCTGCGGCGTCATCGATAACACGGAATTTTTTCCGGCGGCCCGTCATGGCGTCCTCATCCCGATAGTTAACGATATAGCGACGGCGCGCGCCTGTGCCTGTTTCCCGGATAAATGCCATATTTCCCCCTACCTACCCAGCAAAGGCCATTTAAGAGGACGCCAGCCGAAAGCGATCGCGTATTCCTCTTTCCCTACGTCGCGCACCAGCTGAATAAGGATATCTGCGCGGGGTGAGTATCGCATAAGGGCTGCCAGCGCGTCCGCCTGCCTCACTCACGGGTTTCTTGCCTGAAATTCATCAATCTCCGGCCCCGCCAACGCTTTTAATAACTCTTTCGCTGTCATATCCGGGCTGGCATTCCTGAGGCGCTCAAACTCTTCTGCAGCGGCCATACGCAGAGGGGTGTAAATCTGTCCCTCCAGATCAATTAGCTGCCTGTGGGCAGGCATGGCCGTATGATTCTTGCCAATAACCACACTATCCACCAGCTGAGAGACGCGGACACGGAATGCAAGCTGATCCGCTGGTGGCATCCATTCATCAGAGATAAAGCTATTCAGGAGCTCTGCGCGCGCCTATATGCGCTCAACAGAGGATAGCTCACCGTTAACGGCATTATCAGCAAGGCGCTGGCGGTATGCCTCTATTGATTCATTATTTTTCGCGGTTTGATTCATCGTTTTCATCCTGGCATTTCTAAGCCTCACAAACTGCGAATTCGCAGTTTATAAACACGCGTAAAGACAGACACAGCAATGCTTTCACGATACTTTTTTCTAAGATTTAAATTTGCGAATTCGCAGTTTAAAACCTTAGGAAATCTTAGGGGAAAATTGCGAATTCGCAGAGGGGGTAAGGGCCCGTAAACGGGCCTTGCTGAATCACCTGATAATCTTTTCACCGAGAAAAATAGCGATACCGGCAACCAGCGCGTTAAGCACTATGTACATCGTGAAATAGTTATCCTCCACGCGGTCGGGGTAAGGTTCTATCTTCTCCGTCGGGATATAATTCATCAGGTCCGTGACGGCATATTTCAGACTTTCGGCCAGCGGATCGAACATTCCCGAAAGCATCAGCACGAAAGTAATAGCCAGAAACGCCAGCAGGCGCAAAGACCACTTAGCAGGGCGTGACATCGCAACTCCCTGAGGCATTCCCAATCACCGTATTTTTATGGATCCTTTTGCTCCTCTAGCGCCTGGTCTGCCGCGCTCCCAACTTTTTCACATAGTTGTTTGCTGTGGTCCGGACAGTTTTTCTGAGCACGTCTGGCAACCGCCTCTAAATCCCCACTGTCTAGCGTGGTGTCGATGTGATTAAGTACCCAATCACCAAAGGCGGGATTTTTTTTCGCCAGCGCATCGAGCGCCGGCAGCGTGTTCCACTTGTCCACCAGCAGGCGGATCACCGCCTCAGAGTTACCCTCAGCTATGCTCCCGTCGTCGCATTGCCCGTAATGGCTGTAGTTCTCGCTAACCGCCTGCCAGCTGCTGAGACTATCCACGGCAAGATCTGCCGCCTCGGCATCCGCCGGGGTACAGTCTTTCGCCATGGCGTTACTCATGGCCAGCAGGAAAAGCGCAGCTATTGGGATAATCCGGTTCATATGAAATACGTCCTTACGCCATGAAGTCACGTAGCGAGTTATCTGCGTGATCGTCTCATTGCAACGAATGCCACCAGCCACACCAGCAGGAAGGTTATTGCAGCCCTGCCAAGTATTATCAGATTGTTGTACATGTTATCCCACTCGGCACCGGGAACCGGGCCGGCGATCTTTTCATATAGCGCAAAGAGATCACCAGCAGGGACAAGCGCATACATCAGGATCACCACCACAGCATAAGCAGCGAAAGACAACAGCCACAGCAGAGCAATATGAATAGCTTTCATCTGCCGCCACGTTTCTGCTTTAGCGTGCCTACAACCAATATTAATAAGGCATTAATGAGCACTGACAAGCCTAGTGCTGTGAACATAAACAAATCGTTCCAGTCAGCCTCCGTAATAAATCCTATCGAATTACTGAAGAGCTCAAATAAATATACCTCAGGCAAGAGGAGGTAGAACGCCGCAAAAATGATGAAAAAAGACAAAAACTGTGCGAGCCATAACCCGGCTTGTTTTGCTGGCGTCATCATTAATACACCTGAACTGTGCCGTATGCATAGAGTGAGCCAGATACCAGAAGCTTAGGGGTTTTCATGAGGGCATCTCGCAAGATCAAAAAGTGTGAAGGAGACGGCAACGTAATACACCCGTTGCTTATCCCCTCATAGCCTGCTGGGTGAAGCCTGAAATTTCCTCGTTCTACCGCTTCAATAAACGTGTGGTCGTCAATGCTTCCATCTACGCGGTATAGCGCAAACCATATTGAATGATCGGATCCTGTGTATTTAGTGGCAAATACGTCCTTCACCCGGGTGCCAATGCTTCGAGGTCTGTCCACTATGTAGTATTGACCTGGGGGCAACGGGCCAGCCCCTTTAACTGCAACTGAGGCCGGGTTATTACGATGCTGACCTTCGTTCCCCGAGTACGCGGGGAAGAAACCAATACCAGGGCAACTGAGGTTTGATAAGCCGTTGCCATTCAGCCTGAACGTACACCGGATCATCGTTCGTTCCATGAGTCAGAGAAAATGATATTCCCGTCGCAATGCTTCCAGGTGATTTTGTCGTAGCGGAGGGCGATCCCCTCGAGGTGATTGTGTTTCTCAGTGCTTTCGTTTTTGCAGTTGTGCATTAGCGGGCATACAGAAACGATTTTGACGCCTTCCAGCAGCATATTGAAGTATTCCACCTCCTGGCCTGCATCGTTGATTTTGTACCACTTAAATTCAGCGCTCTTAAGCGTCTGGCCGGTGGCTACGGCCTTGTAAAGATAGGGGCTGGAGTAATCAAACTCCTTTTCAAAATTGAGCGCGCTGTGTACCCGCGTGCCGGTGATCTTGCCCGTATTGTTGTCGGTCGGCAGGAACAAACCGTGACCAAAACCGAGCACCTCTATGCTACCCTCGCGATCCCTTACATCAACCCCGCCCTTAATATCCGCGCCGCCGTCGTCTTTAAGCCATAAATAAGCTGGAATAGCCACTTCATTAATTCCATTTAGTTGAAAAATCAACCAAACCTTACAGCTACTGAATTTGACAAAATGTAATTTTTTATAAGCACAGAAACCTCGATAAATTATTAATATGGATAACTTATATTAATAATCGCACTCAATAAATTAAGCGGGAGGGGTATGGAATCTCTACACGCGCCAACATGCCAGATTGCCTACCCATCAAATTTTCACACCCGTGAAATTAAAAAAAGTAGGCTGCCTCGATGGGTGGGCGGGCGTCGGATTATGAACAAAAAAATGAACAACCCACCATCATCAAAAAATCAGAACTAAATAACAATGAGTTAGGTCGATAATGATGTTGTCAATGAAATCCAAAAAGATAGGCTACCCCTAATGTGTCTGTGCCCTGTGCTGCTGTCTCATACCATTACTTAGTACTGGTCTCATTGAGGCGAAGATCTACCACTATCTTAGTCATGTCCTTAACCACTTTGTTAATTCCGCTGTTCTGGTTCTGCTCTCCATTCTCATTAATCACGAATAGAGAGGACTCAGAGTTAATGGCCCGTGCTGCGTCTGATTTAGCGCTGCTGGCACAATGAGTAAAGCCGGTAGGATGTTTAACGACTTCCCGTTAACGTCCTGCAGTGTACGCATGTTGTAACTTTAATTGTTGAGTTATGTCTTGCCATCATTTTATAATTAGTTATTCTTATGTGTTAGCCTATCTTGGGACATTTAAACATGAAAATATCTAGAGGATATATTTATATCACTTAAATTATATTTATTCTAAAAAATAAAGGGGCTTTCGCCCCTTACTAAATTATATTTTATTATCTATTTTTTTTACGAAAAATTCAAATGGGTTACCACCTGTCATTGATTTCATGAATGGAGCAATAGTTCCGGCTGATCTTATAAATTCTTTTTGAGCCTTTTGAATTTCACCGCTATTTGATAATCGCCCTGTTGTACCAGGCCGCAAGAGAACAACAAGTTTCGAAAATACCTTAAGAAGATTCATCCATAAATCGCATGCCTGATCTTTTGAAACTGTTTTTTTGAATCCAATTTTATATGGTGACAATATTTTAGTTTCTAGTAATGTTTCTAAAAGACCACTCATACCATGTACAGTCATGAAAGCACTTCCTCGCTCATTCAGAAAACCAAGGAGATCTTTTTCATCCTGCGTTATCTGACCTTGTTTCTGCTTCTCTTGCAATTCTGATTTGAGTAAATTGGCTGCCTCGTTGAGTGAATAAACAAAAAGAACATGCTGAGCAGAAATGACTTCATTGAAAGCAATTTTGTAATGTTTATCATCCTCCCATATCTGCATCTTATTATGATAACTATCATATGGGCTACCATGCCATGCAGTAAGAGCCTGTGCAGCAGTATGTGATTCAATTTTATTTTTCTTATTCTCGAAAATATGGCCTCTTAAGCCGCCATCATATTCAGCGATCCGTAAAGTTCTAAACTCATCTCTAAGCCTACTCTGAATTGTGTCATGCGCTCTAAAGTCAGATTGAATAACTTTATTTTGACTATTATTGAATCTAGTAATAGAACGAACGGTTTCTTTATTTTCACACTTGATAAATCTTACGCCAACCTCTATTTTAGACAAATCTTCTCGTGGATCTAGCTCCCCTAACGAACCAGTGGTCTGAGCGCCATTCACAATCCCAATGCCGGTAACTGATTTAATTAGTGCATCGTCGACTAATTCAAAATCGTGTACTAAGGCTGTGATGCCATTATTAAAAACGAAGAAATCCTGTGGTGACTCTTTCGCTGAAGATTGTATTCCTGCATTTATAACCTTGTCCGAATCTTTATTGTTAGCTCCCATGAACCCTCGGACGTTTGGATTATACAACCCCCTACTCTCATATTTCCGATAAAGATCGGCCAACCATTGACCGTTAACAGTCGTAATGAAAGTTTTCCAATCAGCGTCATGCATTAAAAAACCTTTTCGAGGCTCACCAAATTCAAATAGATCAGTAACAGCGATCGACTGTGATGATGCACGATAAAAACTGTCTAATGTTTCTAAACCTACTTCTTTAAACTGCAATGCAATGTTTTTACTAACATCACCATATGCATCCAACATAGTTTTAATTCCAGCCACACAGAGCTCCATGTCCTGCTGGATTTGAAGACTCTCAGGGCAGTTATGCACATACCAAACATGAACCGCACGAATGGTGCCTTCTCTTATAGCAGCCCTTGCATCTTTGATATGAGGAGCAACTCCCTCCGGAAGTTTTGCCTCATCTGTTGCCAGCAAAACTGACATAGCGTGCCCCAAATCAGTTCCTTTATTGCCTAAAGCACTTTTCCTAAATCTGCTCGACTCATATGCTTGACAGACGACTATCACACCAAGATCGCGGCTTACAAAAAGCAAATCAATTTTGGCATCACCACCGCCTCCCGTAACAGCGGGTAGCAAAGTCGCAATGGGGTCATCAATACTGAAGCATAACTCCATTCCAAATGCAGCAATTTTATTCTCTTTAAATGGGTCTAGATCGTCTCTTTGTTTTAATGCCAACATAAATTGGCAATCATCGAAATCTTGATACGACATGCGATATGTTATCCTTAGGTTTAAAATGCCAATAAATAATAATTATCGGATGATTCATCATATGAATTATCAACGGAGAGAAGAGGACCTGGATCACATTTTATGAAATGGGTAAAAATATGGATATACAGTGATCAGAAATGGTTAATTTTATTAAATAACAAACTAACTATATAAATAAAACATAACCCATTATAATTTTTTTAAATTAGAACACAATAATCAAAGATCAGTGTTTCAAGTCCAGCCCCTCAACCAAACATCAAGGGCTTACGCCAAAACGTAAGCCCTTAGTCATTTCCAGGATTAACCAATCAGCATCGTGGGCAACTCACACGAGCTCCCGCAATTGCTCCTGCATATACGCAGAAAAGTATTCAGGGTTCTTGATCACTACGTGGTCGGTTGCGTTAATTTTCTCGGCCCATCCGGCCACTTTCTTCGTAAAGTCGGGATCCCATCCCTCCTGAGCCCCGCGCGCCATCACGTCGGCGGCGCTGGCTGGTGTACCCAACTCTTTCAAATACTTGAATATTCCCTTCGCTGTACTCTCGTCCATCGACTGCGGCACTGACGCGGAAGTGTCCATACCACCAATGAAATCCAATGCTTTCTCAATGACTGTTGGCATACTCTTATCCTTAAAATTAACCTTTAGTAAACAAAGGTTTGCTATGGCCTGAAATTGATCGGAAATTCAAAGAGATTGTCAAGGTACCGGAAACCACATCACACACCCTTGAGCGCTTCCGATACATTCCTGAAGCATTGCATAAACCACACCCCCGAACCATTAACCCCCTCACAAACATCTAAAACTAAAGAAATCCCCCGTCGCGCCGATCATCATCCGTGTGTATTATTTCCTGTAGCTCTTACCACAACTAACCTTAACTCAAATACTTAAGCGCTAAAGCGAAAGGCATCATGAGCACACCGATCAAGCGGCTAGAAATTATTAAAAATGCCATTGAACTGGAAGATGACGACATCATCGACAGCCAGCTGGCACGGCTGAAAAGTGAAGCGTTTGACGATGAGCTACAGGCGATCGTCGCGGCGCTTGAGAATAAAAATTACACCGCAGCGATAAAAGCCATCACCGCCTGGCTGCAGAGTCAGCGCTCACTGACGCAGTGGCGCGATCCGCAGGTGGCCGCCAGCAAGCTGGAGCTGCGAGCGCTGGAAGAGCGTCTGCGCGATCTGATTGACCGCCGCAACGCCCGCGTGCAGCAGCTCGATGAGTTCAACGATCTCTATTTCTCCCGCCTCGGCCCTTTGATGTCGCAAATCCTTCAACTGCGTAAAACGCTGGCGGAGCTGAATCTGCGCCGTCAGCAGGCGGAGGCGCGTCGTCGCGAAGAGGATTATCGTCGCTGCCAGCAATATATGGCGCAGGCCGTTGAAGTGCTGACGACGCTCACGCAGCGCTGGCGCGCGCTGCCTGCCGATTCGGTGCAGGCTGCCGACGCGCGTAAACATCTGCAGCAGCAGAGCGATCTGATTGCCAATCTGCTGGCCGAAGCGCAAGAGCTCGAAATGGGCTTAACGCGCGAAGAAGAGCCGGCGCGTCAGGCGCGGGACGAGGCCAACGAAGAGTATGAGAAATATCGCGAGCAGCACCACGATGCCGAAGTACGTCTGCGCAAAGGCAAGGACTTGTCGGAAGAGGATCAGAACGAGCTGAAACGGCTCTGGCGTCAGGCCAGCAAGCTCTGCCATCCGGATCTGGTGGCGGACGATCTGAAAGAAGAAGCCAACACCATGATGGTGCAGCTCAATCAGGCCAAACAGCGCGGAGATGTGAAAGCTATCCGTTCACTGGTGGCGCGTCTGCAGCAGGGCTTTGAACCCCTGATGGCAAGCGATCGCCTGAACGATCTGGAACGTATTCGCAAAAAGATGGCGCAGGTACGCGAGCAAATCGACACATTAGTGAACGAACTGGCGGAGCTGGAAAAAGAGGAGTCGTGGCTGTTGGTCTCCTCGCTGAGCAATATGGAGTCCTATTTTGCCCAGCAGGAGAAAGCGCTGCACGACGTGCGCGCTGCGCTCGAAAATCAGGTGAACGAAGCGCAGCTCGACGAAGTGGCTTGATTACTTCGCGTGCCAGTACGCGCTGGCACGCACTAGCTGCGGGTCAATCGCGTCCGTCTCAAACTGGCGGCTCAGGTTTTTGACCACCTTCCCTTCCCCAGTCAGCCAGATAAAGTAATCTTCGGCAGGCACACTCACTTCAGCCAGACGATCCACCACCGCCTGCTCGCTGTGCCCGACAATCCAGGTGATGTTGAAATCACTCAGATGCGCCAGATAGTCCTTGTAAGATTCTTCACCGACGGTCACCACCGCGCGGATCTCCGGGCGAACCGGCAGTTGCGCGATCGCCTCCAGTCGACGACGCAGCGCAGGCATCCCGGACTCATCACACACGTACAGCTGCCACGCATAATCTTCCGGCACCACCAGAGATCCGCGCGGGCCGCCGATGGTCAGCTTATCGCCCTCTTTCGCCTGCACCGCCCACTGGCTTGCGACACCGCCATCGTGCACGAAGAAATCGAGCACCAGTTCGTGGCGCGCGTCGTCGTACAGCGGCGTGTAGTCACGCGCCATCGGGCGCACACCGTCGCCCCAGTCGATGCCTTCGTCGGTCACCACCGGCGGGACAAAAGTTGCGCCCGGAGCCGGGAAAAAGACTTTGGTATGGTCGTCAAAACCCTGTGAGTTGAAGCCCTCCAGCGCCTCGCCGCCTAAGACGATGCGTTGAAAGCCAGCAGTGACACGCTCAACGCGGAGCACGGTCAGCTCGCGAAAGCGCAGTTCATTGCGTACACGTTGTGGGTAGCGGGTTGATCTCATTTTTCTGCCTTCGTGATGTGAATACGATATATCTAAATAAATTTTAAATGATAATGATTGCTAACAAAGGAGATTGCAAGTCTTTTTTTGATATACCAAACCCAGCACATTCCAGAGCATGAGAATAAATAATAAAACCATTAATTTCAATCAACTAAAACATAATCAGCAAACGGCATTGCTAAAAAGAGACATTTAGATATAAATTAGATATATCAAATTAAGGAGAAAACCTATGCGACATTCACACGACGATTTCGATCGCGGCCACCATCATCATGGCCGCGGCGGAGAGCACCACGGCGGGGGCGGCGGGCGCCGTCAGCGCTTCTTCGGCCACGGCGAATTACGCCTGGTGATTCTGGAGATCCTGACCCGCAACGCCAGCCACGGCTATGAGCTGATCAAAGAGATTGAGAGCATGACCCAGGGGAATTACACCCCCAGTCCTGGCGTGATCTACCCGACCCTCGATTTCCTGCAGGATCAGTCATTTATTACCATTTCGGAAGAGGAAGGCGGGCGCAGAAAGATTGCGATCACCGTAGCCGGGCAGCAGTGGCTGGACGAAAATCAGGAACATCTGGAGCACATTCAGGCGCGCATTACAGCACGCTGCGTCGGCTTCCAGCTGCGTAAAAACCCGCAGATGAAGCGGGCTCTGGATAACTTCAAAGCGGTTCTGGACCTGAAAGTGAATCAGGGAGAGTTAAGCGACGCGCAGCTTAAACAGATCATCGGCGTGATCGACCGCGCGGCGCTGGATATCTCCCAGCTGGATTAAGCCAGCGCATCCTCGCTCACGCGGAACACTTTGACTAACTCTTTCAGGTGCATGGCCTGATCGTTAAGCGACGCCGCTGCCGCAACCGACTCCTCCACCAGCGCAGAGTTCTGCTGGGTGGTGGAGTCAATCAGGCCAATCGCGCTGTTAATCTGCGAGATGCCCTGCGTCTGCTCGTGGCTGGCCTGACGAATCTCCTGTAAAATCACATCCATCTCTTCGACGTTCCCGACCATACCGTTAATCAGCCCGCTGGCTTTTTCCACCAGCGTCATCCCGTCCTGCGCCTGGAGGGTTGAGTTTTCGATCAACTGGCGGATTTCGCGGGCTGAGGAGGCACTTTTTTGCGCCAGCTGGCGTACTTCACCTGCCACCACCGCAAAACCTCGTCCGTGCTCACCGGCGCGCGCGGCCTCAACCGCCGCATTGAGTGCCAGAATATTGGTCTGGAAGGCAATGGTGTCGATCAGGTTGATGATGTCCGACATGCGATGAGTCGTGTCATTAATCAGGCGCATTTTCTGCGTCACCTGCATCATCATCTCGCCGTTATTTTTGACCGCACTCGCGGCATCGGCGGACAAATTCGTCGCGTCTCCCGTATGGGCAGCCGTGTTTTTCACCGTCACGGTGATCTGCTCCATTGAGGCTGCAGTCTGCTCCACGGAGCTGGCCTGCGCTTCGGTGCGCGCCGCCAGATCCTGATTCCCCGCCACAATTTGCGCCGCCGCGCTGGAGATGTTTTCAGAGCCGGACTGTACCCGCTGCACAATATCCAGCAGGCGGGTTTTCATCTCCATCAGCGCAGAGAGCAGTTGCCCGGTCTCGTCCTGGCTGTGAGTGGTGATATTGCGGGTCAGATCGCCGTCGGCAATGGCTTTGGCAAACGAGACCGCCTCGCCCAGCGGACGAGTAATGGAACGCACGATCAACCAGCCGATCGCACTGCCGATCACCACGCTAAACGCGGTCAGGGTCATCATCCACATGCGGTTGCTGCTGGAATCCTCCTCCACCAGCGCGCCTGCGTTCTGCATCTCGGTATTTTGTACCGCGATCAGCTCCTGCACTTTGTCTTTGTAAGTCTGCTGCACCTCGACGGTTTTGGTCATCATCTCCCGAATCGCCCCCTCCCGGTCGTGGTTTTGCACCGCTTTGAGAATGCGAAAACGGGAATCCAGATATTGCTGACGTACGTCGCGAAACTCCGCCAGGATCTGTACGGATTTGGGATCGTGCAAAGTATTCGTCAATTCTTTATAAATGACGCTGATATGCGCGCTGATCTCTTTCAGGCGCTCCTGCGACTGCCCGGTATATTGGCCTTTTTCGTCGAGCAGCATCAGTTGCTGGATGCTGACAAATTCCTGGAATGAATCAATTAATTCATTGGCTTTCACCGTCGCGGGGTAATCATGGGTGAGAATAGATTTCATCTCATTATTTCCCCGGCTCAACCCCACGAGCGACAGGCTGGCGCTCAGCACCATCAACACCATTAAAAAGCCAAAACCCAAAAATAATTTTTTCCCGATCTTCACGTTATGCAAGAACATCGCTACACCATTAATGTGGTTATTTCTTAGATACTCAGCGTTATCGGATATTGGCGCGGTAACTTTATTAATAGAATAAATAATTTCACCAACACTATTACAATATATAAGCCACATGAATTAATGATGTTTAGATTTAATTTAACATCAATAAATACCGCGTATTTATTAATAAAAAAAGCCCGCTTATTCGTGCCGAAATAAGCGGGCTGGTTCCTGAATCTTACTGACTCAGTGGAGAACCGTCACCGCATCTTCAAGACGTCCGGCGCGGTGCTTCACCATCGCCGAGACGCGAGCGCTCTCTTCCACCAGATCGGCGTTTTTCTGCGTGATGTCGTCCAGTTCGGCCACCGCGCGGGTCAGGTCCGACAGCCCGGTTGCCTGCTCGGATGTCGAGTGGCTTATCTGGGCAATCAGGCGCGTCACGTTTTGCACCTGCTCGACAATATCATCCATCGTACGCCCGGCGGCGTGAACCTGATCCGACCCCGACCGCACCTTGCTGGCGCTGGCATCAATCAACTTACGAATATCGTTCGCGGCGCTGGCGCTGCGGCTTGCCAGATGGCGCACCTCTCCGGCCACCACGGCAAAGCCTTTACCCTGCTCGCCCGCGCGCGCCGCTTCCACCGCCGCGTTCAGCGCCAGGATATTGGTCTGGAAGGCGATGTCGTTGATAAGTTTGGTGATGGAGCCAATGCGCTGGGTACTGTCGGCAATATCATCCATGGTTTTGACGACGGTCTGCATCGCGTGACCGCCTTCCGCTGCCGCGCCGCTCGCCACGATTGAGAGTTTATCGGCCGCCGCTGCGGTTTCAGAGTTACTCTGCACCGACGCCGCCATCTGATTCATGGTGCTCACGGTCTGCTGCACATTCGCCACCGTCTGACGGGTGCGATCGTTGAGATCTTCATTGCCCTTCGCCAGTCGGTCGCTACCATCGCGCACACTCACCACCTGGCTGGAAACATCATTGATCAGCCAGCGGCACATCAGCCCCAGCTGTCCGACCGAACGCAGGGTCAGCCCCAGCTCGTCGCTGCGGTTCAGATGATCGACGCTGTTGCGCTCGCCGGTCGCCACTTTGAGGGCCTGGCGCGCCACATTCTCTATCGGACGGACGATTTGCTGCTCGAACAGAACGGTGCCCAGCAGCATCACCAGGGCGCTCACGCCCAGTGCGGCCCAGCTCGCATTTGTCGCAATAAGGGTGGCCGCCAGCACCGCAAACAGCACCGCCATCACGCCACGCACCCGCCAGCGCAGCGGCATCGCCGGTAATTTCCCGAGCCAGCCCTTACTCACCACCAGCCCTTTATGGACGCGCTTCCTGCAGCGCCCCTCGTTCAGGGCTTGATAGAGCGGCTCCACCGCCGCGATCTCCTCCGCCGTCGCCCGGGTACGAATCGACATGTAGCCCGTCACCTCGCCGCCGCGCACCATCGGCACGGCGTTTGCGCGCACCCAGTAGTGGTCGCCATTCTTACGGCGGTTTTTCACAATCCCGCTCCAGGGTTCGCCCTGTTTCAGGGTGTACCACATATCGGCAAAGGCCGCTTTCGGCATATCCGGATGGCGCACCAGGTTGTGCGGCTGGCCCAGCAGTTCATTGAGTTGGTAGCCACTCACTTTCACGAAAGTGTCGTTGGTGTGGGTCATGTGGCTGTGGAGATCGGTGGTGGACATGAGGGTGGTATCGTCGTTCAGAGGATAGTCATTCTGAGTGACATACGGTTGAGCGGACATGATGGGCATCCCTTGCAGGTTATTTGAATGTTAATTTTGTGGGTTTATCTCTTTTCGGCGGTAAATAATTTATCTTTAGTTGTTAAATCCGATCGAGATCGCAAATTGCAGTTAAACCGCACTTTTTGTACGCATTTCTAATTGATTGATTTCAAATACTTTCATGAAGAAATTACCCACAAAGCCTGACCTGTTAACGCCTCCTTAAGTAGCACGCCTCGCACCACGCCGGTGCAATTGACGTTTTTCCGGGCATCTGCCACGCACTAAAGCCCACCGGCAAAGCTGAGAACCCTCCTTCCGGCACGATTAAATTTTGCGCAACATTATTTTAACCTGGCGTTTATCCCGATTTTCGTTAAGTCACCGGAAGTGGCGTAATCCCTGCAATAATTAATTCAGTATCATGTGATACGCGATCCCCCGGAGCTCATTTTGAACAGGTTACCTTCCAGCGCCTCGGCTCTCGCCTGTACCGCGCACGCACTGAATCTCATCGAAAAGCGAACGCTTGACCATGAGGAGATGAAACAACTTAACCGAGAGGTGATTGACTACTTTAAAGAGCATGTGAATCCAGGGTTTTTAGAGTACCGAAAATCTGTTACCGCTGGCGGGGATTACGGAGCCGTAGAGTGGCAAGCGGGAAGTCTGAATACGCTTGTCGACACCCAGGGACAGGAGTTTATTGATTGCCTGGGTGGTTTTGGAATTTTCAACGTGGGGCACCGTAATCCAACTGTGGTTTCCGCCGTACAGAATCAACTCGCGAAACAACCCCTTCACAGCCAGGAACTGCTCGACCCGCTTCGCGCGATGCTGGCGAAGACGCTGGCGGCCTTAACGCCTGGCAAACTGAAATACAGCTTCTTCTGCAATAGCGGCACGGAATCGGTCGAAGCGGCGCTGAAACTCGCCAAAGCGTACCAGTCGCCGCGCGGCAAATTCACCTTTATTGCCACCACCGGCGCGTTCCACGGGAAATCCCTTGGCGCACTGTCGGCGACAGCAAAATCGACCTTCCGCAAACCCTTTATGCCGCTGCTGCCGGGCTTTCGCCACGTGCCGTTCGGCGATATCAACGCGATGCGCACCGTACTCACCGAGTGCCGGAAAACCGGTGACGACGTGGCGGCGGTGATCCTCGAGCCGATTCAGGGCGAAGGCGGGGTGATCCTGCCGCCGCAGGGCTATCTGCCTGCGGTGCGTAAGCTGTGCGATGAGTTTGGCGCGCTGCTGATCCTCGACGAAGTGCAAACGGGGATGGGCCGCACCGGGAAGATGTTTGCCTGCGAACACGAGAACGTGCAGCCGGACATTCTCTGTCTGGCGAAAGCCCTCGGCGGCGGCGTGATGCCGATTGGCGCGACCGTTGCCACCGAAGAGGTGTTCTCGGTGCTGTTCGATAATCCGTTCCTGCACACCACCACTTTTGGCGGCAACCCGCTGGCCTGTGCGGCCGCACTGGCAACCATCAACGTGCTGCTGGAGCAGAACTTACCGGCTCAGGCTGAGCAGAAAGGCGATATGTTGCTGGACGGCTTCCTGCAGCTTGGCCGTGAATACCCGGATCTGGTGCAGGACGCACGCGGGAAAGGGATGCTGATGGCGATCGAGTTTGTGGATAACGAAATCGGCTACAACTTCGCGAGCGAGATGTTCCGCCAGCGGGTGTTAGTGGCCGGGACGTTGAACAACTCGAAAACCATTCGTATCGAACCCCCGCTGACGCTGACCATTGAGCAGTGCGAGACCGTGCTGAAAGCGGCCCGTAAGGCGCTGGCGGCGATGAGGGTGAGTGTGGAAGAGGCATAAGTGCCACCATCCGGCCTACGTGAGTGTGGTTTCGTAGGCCGGATAAGCGCAGCGCCATCCGGCTTTTTTTTAAACGATACGCACGCCTGACGGCATCACCCGCTCCGCCGTCAACAATACGCTTTCGCTGCCGTCTTCAGTTTCGGCGCATAGCAACATGCATTCCGACACTTCCCCGCGCATTTTGGCCTTTTCCAGATTACACAGCACCACCACCGATTTCCCCAGCAGCTCCTCCTCCGTGTAATAAGGCACCAGGCTGGTGACGGTCTGCAACTGGCGCTCGCCAATATCAATCTGCACGATGTACAGCTTATCGGCATTCGCGTGGCGCTTAACGTCGATAATTTTCCCGGTGCGCATCTCCAGGCGGGCAAAATCTCCGTACGAAACCTTTT
The DNA here is from genome assembly GCF_035593345.1 of Lelliottia sp. JS-SCA-14. Classification (NCBI taxonomy): domain Bacteria; kingdom Pseudomonadati; phylum Pseudomonadota; class Gammaproteobacteria; order Enterobacterales; family Enterobacteriaceae; genus Lelliottia; species Lelliottia sp. JS-SCA-14. The sequence goes on from NZ_CP141606.1 coordinate 4,150,475, forward strand.
CCATGATAACCCCTCAAGTAAATATTTAGTAAAATTATCACAGCATAAGCGGCGCTGGCGATCAACGGATTTTTACTAAACAGGCGGGATTCATTACAATGGCGGAAGACTCAATTTTAACTCCCGCGCTGAGGGGCCCCATGGCAACACTGAAAGATATCGCAAAGGAAGCGGGCGTGTCGCAGGCCACCGTGTCGCGCATTCTGAACGACGACCGGACGCTGAACGTCAAAGAGGAGACCCGTCACCGGATCCTCGAAATCGCTGAAAAACTGGAATATCGCGGGAGCAGCGCGCGCAAAAGCCTGGTCCAGCACGACGCCTGTCACCACGTGCTGGCGCTCTACAGCTACCGTCAGGAGCTGGAAATCAACGACCCCTACTATCTGGCCATCCGCCACGGCATTGAAACTCAATGCGAAAAGCTGAATATCGGCCTGACGAATTGCTATGAAAATCAGGGGCTGCCGGAGATCAGCAAGGTCAGCGGGATCCTGATTGTCGGCAAACCGGCAGAGCAGATGCGCCAGGCGGCAGAAGCCCTGAGCGACAATATTTGCTTCATCGATTTTCACGAGGCGGGTTCCGCTTTTGACTCGGTGGATATCGACCTGGTGCGCATCAGCAAAGAGGTGATCGACTTCTTCGCCGCACAGGGCGTACAGCGCATCGGCTTTATCGGCGGGGAAGACGAGCCGGGCAAAGCGGACATCCGCGAAAAAGCGTTCGTCGAATATGGCCAGCTCAAAGGCGTGGTGTCGGAGAAAGACATCTGGCGCGGCGGCTTCTCCAGTTCGTCGGGCTATGAGCTGGCGACGAAGATGCTGGCGCAGGACGATTTCCCCGAAGCGCTGTTTGTCGCCTCGGATTCTATCGCCATCGGCGTGCTGCGGGCGATCCACGAGAAAGGGCTGACGATTCCGCAGGATATCAGCCTGATTAGCGTCAACGATATCCCCACCGCCCGCTTTACCTTCCCGCCGCTGACCACCGTGCGCATCCACTCGGAAATGATGGGCAGCCAGGGCGTGAACCTGCTGCTGGAAAAAGCGCGCGATGGCCGTGCGCTGCCGCTGCAGGTGTTTGTGCCGAGCCGGTTGAAGTTGCGTGGTACGACGCGTTAAACCCCATGCCCGGTGGCGGCTACGCCTTACCCGGCCTACAAAAACAACCATTCTCCTGTAGGCCGGGTAAGGCGCAGCCGCCACCCGGCAATTTCCCCGCTCTCCCCAAATCCCCTATTTTCGTGATCCGCTTAACTCATTTCAGTTTTACTGATTTTATTTAGTAAAATATTTACTAAACTCCCCTGCAATGATGTTTTAACCCGCAGGGAGATGAGATGAACCGCTGGGAGAATGTTCAACTGACGCACGAAAACCGGCTGCCGCCGCGCGCGTACTTTTTTGCTTATCAGGATATCGACCAGGCCCGCCGCTTTGCCCGAGAGGCCAGCAGCCATTTTCTGCTGCTGAGCGGCCAATGGACGTTCCGCTATTTCGACCATCCGCTGAAAGTGCCAGAGTCCTTCCCCCACCAGTTGATGAGCGACTGGGGCCAGATCGGCGTGCCGTCCATGTGGCAGCTGGAAGGCCACGGCAAGCTGCAATACACCGACGAAGGATTCCCCTTCCCGATTGACGTGCCGTTCGTGCCGAGCGCCAACCCGACCGGGGCCTATCAACGCCTGTTCACTCTCGGCGACAGCTGGAGCACGCGCCAGACGATTATCAAATTCGACGGCGTAGAGACCTATTTCGAAGTCTACATAAACGGCCACTACGTCGGCTTCAGCAAGGGCAGCCGCCTGACCGCTGAATTTGACGTTTCGCCTTACGTTCACGCGGGAGAAAACCTGCTGTGCGTCAAAGTGATGCAGTGGGCCGACTCCACCTACATCGAAGATCAGGATATGTGGTGGACGGCGGGGATCTTCCGCGACGTCTACCTGGTGGGCCGACCACTCACTCATATCGACGATTTCACCGTCACCACCACCTTTAACGACGACTACCGCGACGCCACCCTCGCCTGCCACGTCGAGCTGGAAAACCTGACTGCCCAGTCGGAAAACGTCACCCTCGAGGTTCAGCTTTTCGACGGCGAAAAGCGTCTGTATCAGGGCGAAACCCAAGCCAGCGTCGGGAAGCGTCAGACCGTTGATTTCAGCATCGACGTCAAACAACCAAAGCAGTGGTCTGCCGAAACGCCGCATCTCTATCACCTGCTGCTGATCATGAAAAACGCCGCAGGCGACACGCTGGAAGTGGTCCCGCAGCGCGTGGGCTTCCGCGATATCCAGGTGCGCGACGGCCTGATGCTGATCAACAACCGCTACGTGATGCTCCACGGCGTTAACCGCCACGATAACGATCATCGCAGAGGCCGCGCGGTGAGCATGGATCGCGTCGAAAAAGATCTGATCCTGATGAAGCGGCACAATATCAACTCGGTGCGCACCGCCCATTACCCAAACGATCCGCGCTTTTACGAGCTGTGCGATCTCTACGGCCTGTTTGTGATGGCGGAGACGGACGTCGAGTCCCACGGTTTTGCCAACGTCGGCGATCTGAGCCGCATCACCGACGATCCGACATGGGAACCGGTCTACGTTGAACGCATCGTGCGCCACGTGCAGGCGCAGAAAAACCATCCGTCGATCGTCATCTGGTCGCTCGGCAACGAGTCCGGCTACGGGTGCAACATCCGCTCGATGGCGAAAGCCTGCAAGGCGCTGGATCCCACCCGTCTGGTGCATTACGAAGAGGACCGCGACGCCGAAGTGGTGGACATCATCTCCACCATGTACACCCGCGTGCCGCTGATGAACGAGTTCGGCGAATTCCCGCACCCGAAACCGCGCATCATCTGCGAATACGCCCACGCCATGGGCAACGGCCCCGGCGGCTTAAGCGAATATCAGAACGTCTTTTATCGTCACGACTGTCTGCAGGGGCATTACGTCTGGGAGTGGTGCGATCACGGCATTCAGGCCCAGGACGCGGACGGCAAAACCTTCTACCAGTACGGCGGTGACTTTGGCGACTACCCGAATAACGCCAACTTCTGCCTCGACGGGCTGATCTACTCCGATCAAACGCCAGGCCCTGGCCTGCGGGAGTACAAGCAGGTGATCGCCCCGGTGAAAATTCACGCCGTCGATCTGGCGCGCGGCGAGCTGCGGGTCGAGAACAAACTGTGGTTCAGCACAGTCGACGACTACACCCTGCGGGTGGAGATCAAAGCCGAAGGCGAGTTGCTGAGCAGCCAGGTGTTGAAAGTGAGCGATTTAGCCCCGAACAGCGCCCGCACCGTTCAGATTACCGTCCCAGAGACAGACGGTCGCGAAAGCTGGGTCAACGTGTTCGTCAGCAAAGATTCCGCCACGCCCTACAGCGACGCGAATCACCCGATTGCACAGTATCAGTTTTCGCTGGCCCCGCGCACGCAGGTTGCGCAGCCGCTGGCCGTCAGCGCCACGCCGCTGATCGTTCACGATGAACGCCTGACCTGCACCGTCAGCGGACATAACTTCCGCATGCTGTTCTCAAAACTCAGCGGCAAGCTCACGTCGTGGCGGGTGAACGGTGAAGAGCTGATTGCCAAAGAGGGCAAAATCAATTTCTTCAAGCCGATGATTGATAACCACAAGCAGGAGTACGAAGGGCTGTGGGAACCGAATCATCTGCAGATCATGCAGGAGCATCTGCGCACCATTGAGATTTCCCGCGACGGCGATGACCTGGTGATGGAAACCCGCACCACCATCGCGCCGCCGGTGTTTGATTTCGGCATGCGCTGCACCTACCGCTGGCGCGTCACACCGGCGGGCGCACTGAGCGTCGTGCTGGCGGGCACTCCGTACGGGGACTACCCGCACATCATCCCGTGCATCGGCTTTACGCTCGGCATCAACGAAAGCCTCAACCAGGTGACGTACTACGGGCGCGGGCCGGGCGAGAACTACCCGGACAGCCAGCGGGCGAACCTGATCGACGTCTGGAAAAGCAACGTCGAGGCGATGTTCGAGAACTACCCGTTCCCGCAGAACAACGGCAACCGCCAGCAGGTACGCTGGGCGGCGCTAACCGGTCATAGCGGCCACGGCCTGCTCGTGGTGCCGCAACAGCCGATCCACTTCAGCGCCTGGCCGTACACCGCCGAGGCGATCCACGCCGCGCGCCACTGCAACGAACTCGAGCGCAGCGGGCACATCACGCTGAATCTTGACCACCAGCAACTGGGGCTGGGCTCTAACTCCTGGGGCAGCGAAGTGCTGGACAGCTGGCGCGTGCGCTTCCAGCCGTTCCGCTATGGCTTCACCCTGCTGCCGACACACGGCGATGTGCAGGCCCAGGCGTTTTCTCTCACTCCCGCAGCCGCCGAAAGCGAGGCCGAATAATGGATATTTTGAACAACCTGGAAGAGTTTACCCGCCGCTACCAGGGCGGTCGCAAATGGCAGCGCTGCGTGGAAGCGATACAGAACATCGACAACATTCGCCCCGGCGTGGCCCATTCGATTGGCGATTCGCTGAGCTATCGCCTGACCACCGACACCACCACCGACGCGCTGTTCCTCGGGCACAGACGATATTTCGACGTGCATTACTACCTGCAAGGGGCGCAAAAAATCGAGTTTGCCCCGAAGGCGCAATTACAGGTGGTGGAGTGCTACCGCGACGAAACCGACCGCGAGTTTCTCAAAGGCTGCGGCAACACGGTGGAGGTGCATGAAGGACAGATGGTGATCTGCGACATCGACGAAGCCTACCGTTTTATCAGCGACGGCGCGGTGAAAAAGGTCGTCCTGCGGGTGACCGTTGAAGACGGCTATTTCCATAACAAATAAAAAATCCGGCGGCGCCGATGTAGCGCCGCTATCCTCCCTGTACCTGGAGATTCGTTATGTCAGAGTCCACTGTTTCACAGTCCAAGCGTAATACCATCGGCAAGTTCGGCCTGCTGTCGCTGACCTTTGCCGCCGTTTTTAGCTTCAACAACGTCATCAACAATAATATCGAGCTGGGGCTGGCGTCCGCGCCAATGTTCTTCCTGGCGACGCTGTTCTACTTTATTCCGTTTTGTCTCATCATCGCCGAATTCGTCTCGCTGAATAAAAACTCCGAGGCGGGCGTATATGCGTGGGTGAAAAGTTCCCTCGGCGGGCGCTGGGCGTTTATTACCGCCTACACCTACTGGTTCGTGAATCTGTTCTTCTTCACCTCGTTATTACCGCGCGTTATTGCCTACGCCTCCTACGCTTTTCTCGGCTATGAGTACATTCTCACGCCGTTTGCCACCGTGGTGCTGAGTCTGGTGCTGTTTGCCTTTTCGACGTGGGTTTCGACCAACGGCGCGAAGATGCTCGGGCCGATCACCTCCGTCACTTCCACGCTGATGCTGCTCCTGACGATGTCCTATATTCTGCTGGCGGGCGCGGCGCTGGTCGGCGGCGTGCAGCCTGCGGATCCGATCACCGTCGAGGCGATGATCCCCAACTTTAACTGGGCATTCCTCGGAATAACCACCTGGATCTTCATGGCCGCGGGCGGTGCGGAATCTGTCGCCGTATACGTCAACGACGTGAAGGGCGGATCGAAGTCGTTCGTGAAAGTGATCATCCTCGCCGGGATCTTCATCGGCGTGCTCTATTCCATCTCCTCGGTGCTGATCAACGTCTTTATCAGCAGCAAAGAGCTGAAGTTCACCGGCGGTTCGGTGCAGGTGTTCCACGGTCTGGCGGTGTACTTCGGCCTGCCGGAAGTGCTGATGAACCGCTTTGTCGGCCTGGTCTCCTTTACCGCCATGTTCGGCTCTCTGCTGATGTGGACCGCCACGCCGGTGAAAATCTTCTTCTCGGAAATCCCGTCCGGCATTTTTGGGCCTAAAACCGTCGCCCTCAATGAGAACGGCGTTCCGGCGCGCGCGGCGTGGATCCAGTATCTGATCGTGATCCCGCTGATGATTATCCCGACCATGGGATCGAACACCGCGCAGGATCTGATGAACACGGTGATCAACATGACCGCCGCCGCCTCGATGCTGCCGCCGCTGTTTATCATGCTGGCCTACCTGAACCTGCGCCGCAAACTCGATCACCTGCCGCGTGATTTCAAAATGGGCTCACGCACCACGGGTACGGTCGTTGTGTCGATGCTGATTGTGATTTTCACCATTGGCTTTATCGCCTCCACCTTCCCGACGGGCGGCAATATTCTGACGATTGTGTTCTACAACGTCGGCGGCATCGTGATTTTCCTTGGCTTTGCGTGGTGGAAATACAGCAAATACATCAAGGGATTATCGCAAGACGAAAAAAAGATTGAAGCCGCTCCTGCTTCGACGGCCTCCTGATCACACCCGAAAAACAAAATGAAAATAACACCGACTCTTTACGGGGCACTGGCTGCCCTCTCTTTTTGCACGCCATCGATGGCCGCGGAAGAAGCACGACCAGCAGAACATGACGACACCCGCACGCCGGAACTGAGCGCCACTTCGTACCGTTTTTACGGCGAGCTGGGCGTCGGCGGGTATATGGATCTCGAAGGCCCGGAGAAACACAAATACAGCGACGGAACCTATATCGAAGGCGGGCTGGAGATCAAACACGGCCCGTGGTTTGGCCTGATCTACGGCGAAGGCTGGACCGTACAGGCGGACCATCAGGGCAACGCCTGGGTTCCCGACCACAGCTGGGGCGGGTTCGAGGGCGGTCTGAACCGTTTTTACGGCGGCTATCGCACGGAGGACAGCACCGAAATCATGCTCAGCCTGCGCCAGGATTCGTCCCTCGACGACCTGCAATGGTGGGGCGATTTCACCCCGGATCTGGGCTATGTCATCCCAAACACCCGCGACATCATGACCGCGCTGAAAGTGCAAAACCTGGCGGGTAAACTGCGCTACAGCGTGACCGCCACACCCGCCGGGCATCACGACGAAAGCAAGGCCTGGCTGCACTTCGGGAAGTACGATCGCTACGACGATAAGTACACTTATCCGGCGATGATGAACGGTTATTTACAGTACGAATTCATCGACGGCGTGACCTGGATGAACGGCCTGGAAGTGACCGACGGCACCGGCGAATTGTTCTTAACCGGACTGCTGTCACCCAATCTGGCCGCCCGCGCATGGCATCATACCGGGCGCGCCAAAGGGCAAAACGTGCCGGGCACGGAGACCGGGTTTATGGCAAGCGCGATGGTCGAAACCCTGAAAGGGCTCTACTTCTCCACCGCCTGGAGCTACGCCAAACATCGCCCTGATGATTCCGCCAACGAAACCACCTCGTTTATGCAGTTCGGCATCTGGTACGAATACGGCAACGGGCGTTTTGCTACCGCCGCCGACAGCCGCTGGTACATGAAAACCGCCTCGGGCGACCCGAGCGACCAGGTTTTCCTGATGCAATATTTCTACTGGTAACAAGGACCGATTGACCATGAAACTGACTACCCCACTTGCCCCGCTGGCCTGCGCGCTGCTGCTCAGCCTGTCGGCGCATGCAACGACTGCCGACCACTATAAAAACGTGATTAACCGCGTCGGCGCGCCGCACTACATGCAGGATTTCGACAGCGACGACCACCAGCGTTTTAACCCCTTCTTCGATCTCGGGGCCTGGCACGGACATCTCCTGCCCGATGGCCCGGAAACCATGGGCGGCTTCCCCGGCCCGGCGCTGCTGACGGAAGAGTACATCAACTTTATGGCCAGTAACTTTGACCGGCTGACGGTCACGCGCGGCGGCAAAAAAGTGGATTTCACGATGCAGGCCTGGAGTCTTCCTGGCGCGTTAGTCCAGACCCTGACCGCGCCGGGCGTGAAGATCGTCATGACATTGCGTTTCGCCAGCCCGCGCACCTCGCTTCTGGAAACGCAAATCACCACTGACGCGCCTCTGGTGCTGCAATGGGACGGCGAGCTGCTGGAAAAACTGGAAGCCAAAGAGGGCAAAGCGGTCTCCGATAAGACCATCGACGCGGCATACCCGGACTATCAGCGCCGCCTGATCGCCACGCGCGACGGCGTGAACGTGACCTTTGGAAAAGTGCGTTCAACCTGGGATCTACTGACCTCCGGCGCATCGCAGTATCAGGTGCATAAATCGATTCCCGTTGAGACCCACATTGACGGGCATCGCTTCACCAGCACCGCGCGCGTCAACGGTTCGACGAGGATCTGGACGACGTATTCCCATCTGCTGACCGCCGATGACGTCAGCCATGAGAAGGCGCAGATCCGCGATATCCTCGCCCGTCCTGCGCACTTTATGCAGGCGTCGGAGCAGCGCTGGGAAGGTTATTTGCAGCGCGGGCTGACCAACCCGGACGCCACGCCGGAACAGACGCGCGTCGCGGTAAAAGCCATCGAAACCCTGAACGGCAACTGGCGCTCGCCGGGCGGCGCGGTGAAATTCAATACCGTCACGCCGTCGGTCACCGGGCGCTGGTTCTCCGGCAACCAGACCTGGCCGTGGGACACCTGGAAGCAGGCGTTTGCGATGGCGCACTTCAACCCGGAGATCGCTAAAGAGAACATCCGCGCGGTCTTCTCGTGGCAAGTGAAAGCCGACGATAAAGTGCGTCCGCAGGATGCCGGATTTGTCCCGGATCTGATCGCCTGGAACCTCAGCCCGGATCGCGGCGGCGACGGCGGGAACTGGAACGAACGCAACACCAAGCCGAGTCTTGCGGCCTGGTCGGTGATGGCGGTTTATAAAACCACCCAGGACAAAGCCTGGCTGGAGGAGATGTACCCGAAACTGGTGGCTTATCACGACTGGTGGCTGCGCAACCGCGATCACAACCACAACGGCGTGCCGGAATACGGGGCGACGCGCGATAAAGCCCATAACACTGAAAACGGCGAGATGCTGTTCACGGTGAAAACTGGCGATAAAGAACAAACCCTTTCAGGGCTTAAGAATTACGACACGACCGTCAGCAAAGGCCAGTACGACAGCCTGCAAATTCCGGCGCAGGTGGCGGCCTCCTGGGAGTCCGGACGCGACGATGCGGCGGTGTTTGGCTTTATCGACAAAGATCAGCTGGATAAATACGTGCAGAACGGCGGGAAGCGCAGCGACTGGACGGTGAGTTTCGCCGAAAACCGCGACGCCAAAGGCACCCTGCTCGGCTATTCCCTGATGCAGGAGTCCGTCGATCAGGCGAGCTATATGTTCAGCGATAACCGCTATCTGGCGGAAATGGCGACGATCCTCGGCAAACCCGAAGCGGCGAAGCACTACGCGCAACTGGCGGATAAACTCGCGGAGTACATCAACACCTGCATGTTTGATGCGAAAACGCAGTTCTATTACGACATTCGCATCGAAGATAAACCGCTGGCCAACGGCTGCGCGGGCAGACCGATCGTCGAGCGCGGCAAAGGGCCGGAAGGCTGGTCGCCGCTGTTTAACGGCGCGGCAACGCAGGTGCACGCCGATGCGGTGGTGAACGTGATGCTCGACCCGAAAGAGTTTAATACCTTTGTGCCGCTCGGCACTGCGGCGTTAACCAACCCGGCGTTTGGCGCAGATATCTACTGGCGCGGACGCGTGTGGGTGGATCAGTTCTGGTTTGGGCTCAAAGGGATGGAACGCTACGGGCATCGCGACGCGGCGCTGAAACTGGCGGATACGTTCTTCCAGCACGCCAAAGGGCTGACCAGCGATGGGCCGATTCAGGAGAACTACAACCCGCTGACCGGCGCGCAGCAGGGTGCGCCGAACTTCTCATGGAGTTCTGCGCATTTGTATATGTTGTATAACGATTTTTTCCGTAAGGAGTAGTCTGGGCCCCTCACCCCGGCCCTCTCCCCAGGGGAGAGGGAGAAAACCGAATGCCCCCTGATCGCACTGGACGGTCCCCTCTCCCTGTGGGAGAGGGTTAGGGTGAGGGCATCAGCCTTCCGGCATCAACCCCACAAAACTCCGTTTCTTACGCGGCTCCGACATCAACGCCTCAAGCTTATCGACGCACGCCAGATAGTGCGGGGTCTGCTTGTGTGCCAGCACCGCCTCTTCGTCTTTGTACGCCTCGTAGATAAAGAACCGGGTCTTCACCCGCGGGTCCTGCAGTACGTCAAAACGCAGATTCCCCGGCTCCTGAATCGCCCCTTCGTGGTTGGCGCGAAACACCTCCAGAAACTCATCCACACGTTCCGGTTTGATATTGATTTCCACTAACGTCACATTCATTTCACCTCTCCCTGTTTCTCTTCCTGCCAGAACTGGAACGCCTCGCGGGCGCTCATGTTCTCGTGTACCACTTTTTTCACCGCTTTCAGCATCGCCAGCGGCGCGCTGGACTGGAAGATGTTGCGCCCCATGTCCACACCCGACGCCCCCTGATCGATGGCACGGAAACACATCTCCAGCGCCTCATGCTCCGGCAGCTTTTTACCCCCGGCGATCACAATCGGTACCGGGCAGCTGGCGGTCACTTTTTCAAAGCCCTCTTCCACGAAATAGGTTTTGACGAACTGCGCCCCCATTTCGGCGGCAATGCGGCTGGCGAGCGAGAAATAGCGCGCGTCGCGGGCCATCTCTTTCCCGACGCCGGTCACCGCCAGCGTCGGAATGCCGTAGCGGTTGCCCGCATCCACCAGCTTGATAATGTTGTTGATCGACTGATGCTCAAACTCGCTGCCGATATAGACCTGCGCCGCCACGGCGCAGACGTTCAGGCGCAGCGCATCTTCCATCGCCACCGCCACGCACTCGTTCGACAGCTCGCCCAGAATCGAGTTACCGCCCGACGCGCGCAGCACCACCGGTTTGTTGGTGGCAGGCGGCACCTGGCTTCGCAAAATGCCGCGGGTACACATCAGCACGTCGGTTTCGGCAAACAGCGGAGCAATCGACAGATCGATACGCTCAAGCCCGGTGGTCGGTCCCTGAAAATAGCCATGGTCAAAGGCGAGCATCACCGTGCGGTTACTTTTCGGGTTAAAGATGCGCGCCAGCCGCGACTGCATTCCCCAGTCCAGCGCCCCGCAGCCCTTCAGGGTAAAGGGCACGTTCTGCTGCGGCGTGCCGATGCCAAAATCTTTTCCGTCTTTGATGTCATCTAAATCAGCCATGTTCTCCCCCGTCAGAAGTCGTATTTGTCGATGTTCTCTTTGGTGAACACCACGCGCTCCGGCAGCAGCACGATGCCGTTCCCTTTCGCCTCATACTGATAACCCTGCACGCTGTTCGGCTCGACCTTCAGCACGCCGATGCCTTTCACATCCACGCTATCGCCCACGTTAAGATCGCCTTTTTTCAGCAAATGATCGGCGACATTGACCGCAATTTTGCCCTGCTGCACCACATCCCACAGGCCGAAGGCTTTCACCGTGCCGCGCTCGACGTACGGGCGCATCACGTTTGGCGTACTAAAGCCGACAATCGCCACCCCTTCGCGCTTGAGGTTTTCCGCCGCCTGCGCCGCCGCTGGCAGGGCGTTGGCATCCGGGGCGATGATCGCATCCAGATCCGGATAGGCTTTTAAAATCCCTTCAGCGGTTTGCAGGGATTTGGTGGCGTCGTTATAGCCAAACTGGGTGGTGACAACCTGCCACTGCGGATGGTCTTTCTCGATTTTGGCCTTCGCCTCTTTCACCCACTGGTTCTGGTCGGTCACGGTGGGGCTGGAGTAGAAGAAGGCGACCTTGGCGTTCGGCTTAGTGACCTGTTTTCCGGCCATGTCGACCAGCAGGCCGCCGAGCTGTTCCGGCGTGCCCTGGTTGATGTAGACGCTGCGGCACTCGGGTTTGGTGTCGGAATCCCAGGTCAGCACTTTCACGCCGCGCTGCATCGCGCGTTTCAGCGCCGGGCAGAGCCCGTCCGGCGAGACGGCGGAGACGATAATGGCGTTGAAGCCCTGGTTGACGAAGTTGTTGATGAGCTGCACCTGGCCGGAGACGCTCGGCTCGGTCGGGCCGTCGTAGGTCACGTCCACGCCGAGTTCTTTACCCGCCTCTTTCGCGCCGTTGCCGCCGCTGGTAAAGAAGCCGACGCCGACCAGTTTCGGAATGAAGGCAATCCGTTCGGCGGCCTGCGCCGAGGCAAAGCTTAACGCCATCGCCAGGACTATCAGTTTTGTTTTCATCTTACGCTCCGGGTATTTTTTGTGAGAAGAGTGCGCAGCCATTCACGGTGCAAACTCAGCGAACGTCCCATCACCACCACAACCAGCAGCGCCCCTGACAGCGCGCTCGACACCTGGTTGGGGATGCCGACCATCTGTAAACCCTGCTGCAGATACCCCACCAGCAATGCCGCCAGCGCCGTACCGACAACCGAACCTGAACCGCCATAAATATTTGCCCCGCCAAGCACCGCCGCCGTGAGCGCGGGCATCAGCAGGTCGCGCCCCAAATCGGAACGCGCCGAGCCGAAATAGGAGACCATCACCAGGGCGGCAATCGCCGAGGCCACGCCGACCAGGCCGTACAACGCATAGGGCATACCGTTGACCGACAGCGCCGCATAGCGCGCCGCGCGAGGGTTTTGCCCGATCAAAAACAGGTGTCGGCCAAAGCGCCCGCGATGGGTGATCAGCCAGAAGAAGAAGGTGATCACCGCGAACAGCACGAGCGGGATCGGCAGGCCAAACAGCGTCAGATTGGCAAAGGCGGTGAAGCTGTCCGGGAAGCCGCCGATGCCTTCGTAGCCGGTCGCGCCTGCCATGCCGGAGAGCAGCAGCGCCCCGCCGCCGTAGAGGTAAAGCGTGCCGAGAGTGATCACCAGCGGGCTGATGCCGGTGTAGTGGATCAGCGCGGCGTTGAACAGGCCGCACAGCAGGCCGAGTACCAGCGTGAGCGGGATCGCCAGCGCCATCGGCCACCCCGCCTGCATCATCACGCCCAGCGCAATCGCGCACAGGCCAATGGTCGAGCCGAGAGAAATATCAATTCCGCCGCTGATGATCACCAGCGTCAGCGGCAGGGCCACGATGCCGATGCAGATGAAGTCGCTGGTGCTGAACAGCAGCATGTTGATGTCTAACATCCGTGGGTTAATGGCCCCGAACAGCAGGATCTCCAGCACCAGTAAAATCAGCAGCGCGCTTTCCCAGTTAAGCTTCATTTACGCCACCTCTTTTTTGCGTTTCGGAAACGGGGTGACGTGCTTTCCCCCTTTGTTGCCGGGCTGGAAACGGCTGTATTTCAGGGCGCGCTGATGGCGGGTCAGCGCCTGACGCAGCCGCCCGTCGAGGACCAGCACGCCGAGCAGCACCAGCCCGGCGATAAAGTCATTCCACCAGGCCGGGAGTTTGAACAGCACCAGCACGGTGTCGATTTGCGTGAGGAAAAAGGCACCGAGAAACGCGCCGATCAGCGTCCCGGTTCCACCGAGAAGCGAAATCCCGCCCAGCACGCAGGCGGCGATGGCTTTCATCTCCAGCCCGCTGCCGGTCTGATTGGGCACAAAACCGATCTGCGAGGCAAAGACGATCCCGGCGCAGGCGGCCAGCACACCGTTGAGGGTAAAAGCGATCATCCGGGTGCGGTTTACCGCCACGCCGAGCTGACGCGCGGCGGCGAGGTTATCGCCCACGGCGTAAAAATCGCGACCCGACGCGGTGCGCGACAGGTTCCACGCGCCGATCAGCGCCAGAAACAGCACCACCATCCCAAGCGGCGAAATGCCGACAGCGACCGGCTCCGACAGAGCTTTCAGGCTAGAGGGCAAACCTTCGATCCACTTCCCGCCCGTCCACAGCAGCATCGCCCCGCGGTAGAGCCCCAGCGTGCCGAGGGTGGCGACAATCGCCGGGATGCGCAGCCCGACCACCAGCAGCCCGTTAAAGGCCCCGGCCAGCGCGCCAATCGCCACGGCAAACAGCATGGAAACTGGCAGGCTGTAGCCGTTGTTGAGCGCTACGCCGACGGCAATGGCGCACAGCCCGACGGTAGACCCGACCGAGACATCAATGTTGCGCGTCAGCATCACCAGGGTCGCACCCAGGGCCAGCAGGATCAGGATTTGCGAGCTGGCGAAAATCATCCCCAGCGTCTGAAAGCTCAGATAGGCCGGATTGAGCGCCACCAGCACGCCGAACAGCGCCAGAATGGCGAGGAAGGCGCTCAGCTCGCGGTTTTTCAGTAACGTCTTCATGATTGCCCTCCAAAGGCCAGCGCCATCATCCGGTCGAGGCTCACGGCGTGGCGCGGCAGTTCGCCGCTGAGTACGCCCTGATGCATCACCAGCACCCGGTCGGCAAGGCCCGGAAATTCATCGAGATCGCTGGAGATCATCAGCACCGCCACGTTCTGCGCCGCCACGCTTTTGATCAGCTGATAGATGTCTGCGCGGGCCGATACGTCCACCCCGCGCGTCGGTTCATCGACAATCAACAGCAGCGGATTGGCCTCCAGACAGCGCGCCAGCAGCACCTTCTGCTGATTACCGCCGGAGAGCGTGCGCACGGTTTGATCCGGGTGATTGAGTTTGATCCCCAGCGCCCGGTGATAACGCTCCACCACCGCCGCCTCGCGCTTGCGCTGCTGCCAGATGGAAGGCTCATTCAGCGCCACGGTGTTCCAGCGGATCGGCGCATCGAGGAACAGGCCGGAGACCTGACGATCCTCCGGGAGATAGACCAGCCCTTTGTCGAGCCGCGACAGCACCGAATCGCCGCCGATCTCCTGATTCTCCAGCCAGATCTTTCCGCCACGCACGGGCCGCAGCCCGTACAGCGTTTCGGCAAACTCGGTGCGCCCCGATCCCACAAGACCCGCCAGGCCGACGATCTCCCCGGCGTAGATCTCAAGATTCAGATCGATAAAGCCTTCGCCCGTCAGATCTTCCACCCGCAGCACCGGGAAATCCTGCGCCTGGGTGCGGCGATTGCCCGGCAGGGCCAGCCACAGTTTTTGCGTGTCGCTTAAGGCATGATCCCGGCTGACCGGCGTCATGGCGGCAATTAAGGCGTTGTCATCGAAGGCTGTCGTTTCGCCGCTCAGCACCACCGCCCCGTCGCGCATGACGGACACATGGCTGGCAAGCTGGCGGATCTCCGGCAGTTTGTGGGAGATAAACACGATGCCGACGCCAAGGGCCTGCAACGCGCGGATCTGGCGAAACAGGCGCTCGGTTTCCCCAGGGGTGAGCGACGCCGTCGGTTCATCGAGGATCAGGATCTTCGCCTCGCGCATCAGTCCGCGCAGGATCTCCACCATCTGCTGATCCGCCACTTCCAGGGTGCTGGCGGCGGCGTCGAGATTGAGCTGGCACTGGAGCTGCTGGAGTTTATCGGCGAGGCGTTTTTCGAGCGTATTTTCACGCGGCAGGCGAAAGAGAATGTTTTCCCGCACGGTAAGATTGGGGAACAGCATCGGCTCCTGCGGTACCAGATAGATACCTAACTGGTGCGCCTGACCCGGCTTGAGGCGCGCAAATGGCTTTCCTTCCACCGTCAGTTCACCGCCGTCGGGCGTTTCCACCCCGGCGATGATTTTCATCAACGTCGATTTTCCCGCGCCGTTCCCGCCCATTAAGGCGTGAACCTGACCGGACAGCAGCGTGAAATCAATGCCTTTCAGCACCGGTACGCCGGAGAACTGCTTGTGGATATCACGCGCTTCGATCAGGACCGTCATCATCGCTCCGTTATTGAACAAATGATTTTTTGATTTAATAATGTTCAAAAGCGTAGACGGTGAACTATATTGACAACCGTGCAGGGATCACAATTTCATGGATTGAGATCCTAATTACCGGGCATCGATTTTTAAATGATCCGTTTTGCCGCGTGGCTCACACTTTCTGCCCGCGTCAGAGCGAACATATGATCTAAATTTTTATAAGAGTTCAAATATGGGCGATAAACGCATTGCCGAAGAGAGTCGGTTTGCCGGACTGGCGCTGGCAGAGGAAGAACTGGTCGCCCGGGTGGCGTGGTGTTACTACCACGACGGCCTGACGCAGAATGATATTGGCGAGCGCTTAGGCCTGCCGCGCCTGAAGATCTCGCGCTTGCTGGAAAAAGGGCGTCAGTCGGGGGTGATCCGCGTACAGATTAACTCCCGCTACGAAGGGTGTCTGGCGCTGGAGACCGAATTGCAGCAGCGCTTTAATCTGAAAATGGTGCGCGTGGTGCCGGCCCTGAATACCGCGCCGATGAACGTGCGCCTCGGGATTGGCGCGGCGCAGTCGCTGATGGGCTTGCTGGAACCCGGACAGCTGCTGGCAGTGGGATTTGGTGAAGCCACTATGAGCTGCATTCAGCACTTAAGCGGCTTTATTAGCTCCCAGCAGGTGCGGCTGGTGACGCTTTCCGGTGGCGTGGGGCCGTATATGACCGGCATCGGCCAGCTGGATGCGGCCTGTAGCATCAGCATGATCCCGGCTCCGCTGCGGGTTTCATCGGCAGAAGTGGCCGGAATTTTAAAACGCGAAGCCAGCGTGCGGGATGTGATCCTCGCCGCCACCGCCGCCGACGCAGCGGTCGTGGGGATTGGCTCCGTGAATCAGCGCCGTGACGCCACCATTTTGCGCTCGGGCTATATCAGCGAAGGCGAACAGCTCATGTATGCGCGCAAAGGCGCGGTCGGCGACATCCTCGGCTATTTCCTCAATGCCGCAGGGGAACGGGTGCCGGATCTGGAGATTCATCAGGAATTGCTCGGCGTCACGCTCGATGAACTGGCGCAGCTGCCAACCATCGTCGGCGTGGCCGGAGGGGAAGAGAAAGCAGATGCGATTTACGCCGCACTGAAAGGTCGCCTGATTAATGGCCTGGTGACGGAAGAGACGACAGCCCGCGCGGTGCTGGCCCTGGCGAACTAAGCCACCTGCCCCGTGCCAGACACGAGGCATGCTATGAGTTATCTTTTAGCGTTAGATGCAGGGACGGGAAGCGTTCGCGCCGTAGTTTTTGATTTGCAGGGCAACCAGATCGCCGTCGGCCAGGCGGAGTGGAAACACCTGAGCGTGGAGAACGTGCCTGGCTCGATGGAGTTCGATCTCGACACCAACTGGCGGCTGGCCTGTCAGTGCATCCATCAGGCGCTGGAGCGTGCGCACCTGAGCGCGGCGGATATTCAGTCCGTCGCCTGCTGTTCGATGCGCGAGGGGATCGTGCTATACGATCGCAACGGCGACGCCATCTGGGCCTGCGCCAACGTCGACGCCCGTGCCAGCCGCGAAGTGGCTGAACTCAAAGAGATCCACGATTACCATTTCGAATCCGAAGTGTATGACGTCTCCGGCCAGACTCTGGCTCTCTCCGCCATGCCGCGCCTGCTGTGGCTGGCGCACCATCGCCCGGATATTTATCGCAAAGCGGCGACGATCACCATGATCAGCGACTGGCTGGCGGCGAAGCTCTCCGGCGAGCTGGCGGTGGACCCTTCTAACGCAGGCACCACCGGAATGCTCGATCTGTTCAGCCGCGACTGGCGTCCTGCTCTGCTGGATATGGCCGGGCTGCGCGCCGATATTCTCTCGCCGGTCAAAGAGACCGGTACCGTACTGGGAGCTGTCACCCGCGAGGCGGCGTCGCAGTGTGGTCTGCGCGAAGGCACGCCGGTGGTGATGGGCGGCGGCGACGTGCAGCTGGGCTGTCTGGGCCTCGGGGTTGTGCGCGCCGGGCAAACCGCGGTACTGGGCGGGACCTTCTGGCAGCAGGTGGTGAATCTCCCGCAGGTACGTACCGATCCGGAGATGAATATCCGCGTGAATCCGCATGTGATCCCCGGTATGGCGCAGGCGGAATCCATCAGCTTCTTTACCGGGCTGACGATGCGCTGGTTCCGCGACGCGTTTTGCGCCGAAGAGAAGCTGATTGCCGAGCGGATGGGGATGGACGCCTACGCCCTTCTCGAAGAGATGGCGAGTCGCGTTCCGGCGGGTTCACACGGCGTGATGCCGATCTTCTCCGACGCCATGCATTTTAAGCAGTGGTACCACGCGGCACCGTCGTTTATTAACCTCTCCATCGACCCGGAAAAATGCAACAAAGCGACGCTGTTCCGTGCGCTGGAGGAGAATGCGGCGATTGTCTCCGCCTGCAATCTGGCGCAGATTTCGCACTTTTCCGGCGTGAGGTTTGAGAGCCTGGTCTTCGCCGGTGGCGGCGCAAAAGGGGCACTCTGGAGCCAGATCTTATCCGACGTCACCGGACTGCCGGTGCGCGTCCCGGAAGTCAAAGAGGCGACTGCGCTGGGCTGCGCGATTGCGGCAGGTACGGGGGCCGGGTTATATGCGGATATGGCCTCAACGGGCGAAAAACTGGTGCGCTGGAGCCGGGAGTTTACGCCTAATCCTGAGCACCGCGAGCTGTACGACGGCATGATGCAGAAGTGGCAGGCTGTGTACGCCGATCAGCTCGGGCTGGTGGATAGCGGGCTGACGACGTCGATGTGGCAGGCGCCGGGTTTAAGTAAACTTTCCGAGGCGTAAGTGTCCATCACCCTCTCGGGTTTTAAATAATAGTCTGCCTGCCCGTAAAATGGGCAGGTGGTCAGCGAAACAACCAACGATCCAGACTATTGCCTAACCTTTTGTCCAGATCCTCAAAATACCTTTCATAATTACTTTTCTGCAGGCTACCGTCCGTACCCTGAACATATATCCCGCCCAGACCATAAATATAAAATGTTACCGTTCCGTCCTGATCGCGATCAATTCGCATCTGCATACTTTTATCTACACAACGATTGTCGCTATCAATATCTCTGAAGCAATAATAATCATCGATCCAGCGGCTATGGCTATTTTTTATACCACCAACAGCTTCCATTATTACAATACTTTCAAAGTGTTCCACTGAAATATGATAACGATTCCGTAAGATTTCCTTGTTATCATAAAACCAATTAATTTTATCCAGATCGGTTAATGGTAAGTGATCAACAGCAATTACATAATCACCAGACCATATATTTTCAGAAAACAAAACATTAACTTTCTGCAACGTACACGCATTATAGAAAGCCAACATTAAAAAGACTAACGCTAGCGGTTTCTTTAAAAAAAAGATGGCTCTCATCAATGATCACCGTTTCTTAAAAACTGTACCAAAAATGGTGAAAAATGGTTTGAATATAAAATCTCTATATAAGGATCCACATTGGCAGAGATATCCTTGAGGCTATGCGCCAGTAGCTCGCACTCCCTCATATCCCCACACAGCATATCGTTGGCGCTTACATTGTTAAAATGCGAGGCCGTATCGAAGAGTGTGCCTGGTAAATCCATTGATAGGCTGAAACAGTTGACCATCTCTTATTTACCTGAATAATAATCAATGAGTTACGAGAATTCAGTGTCAGACAGTATATTAAAATTACACGAAAAACAGGGCTTTTCTCACATTCTCTCAGCAACCTACTCGGTTGCTCCAATCTTTGAATCCCATCACATTCACCGCACTCCTCTTTTCCCCTTTTGCCCGCGACTGGCTAAATTAGTAACTCATCCGACCACATAACAATAATTTTACACTGGAAGAGATTATGAGCCGCTATCCGTCGCTTTTTGCCCCCCTCGATCTGGGGTTTACTACGCTCAAAAACCGCGTGTTGATGGGCTCTATGCATACCGGTCTGGAGGAGCATCCGGACGGCGCTGAGCGTCTGGCGGCGTTTTATGCCGAGCGTGCGCGCCACGGCGTGGCGCTGATTGTCACGGGAGGCGTGGCGCCTGCCCCTTCTGGCGTCGGCATGGAGGGCGGTGCGGTGCTAAACGACGCCAGCCAGCTACCGCATCACCGGATTGTGACCGACGCGGTGCACAAAGAAGGCGGCAAAATCGCCCTGCAAATCCTGCACACCGGGCGCTACAGCTATCAGCCGCATCTGGTCGCACCTTCCGCCATTCAGGCACCGATTAACCGCTTTAAACCCCACGCCCTCACCCACGAGGAGATCCTCGCGCTGATCGACGACTTCGCCCGCTGCGCCGCACTGGCGCGTGAAGCTGGCTACGACGGCGTGGAAATCATGGGTTCCGAAGGCTATCTGATTAACGAATTTCTGGCCGCACGCACCAACCAGCGCGACGACGAATGGGGCGGCGATTATCCGCGTCGGATGCGCTTTGCCGTCGAAGTGGTACGGGCCGTACGCGAGCGCGCCGGGGCTGATTTTATTATCGTCTTCCGCCTGTCGATGCTTGACCTGGTCGAAGGCGGCGGCACTTTTGACGAGACCGTCCAGCTGGCGCAGGCCATCGAAGCGGCGGGCGCGACCATCATAAATACCGGCATCGGCTGGCACGAGGCGCGCATTCCGACGATCGCCACCCCGGTCCCGCGCGCGGCGTTTAGCTGGGTGACGCGCAAGCTGAAAGGCAAAGTGTCGATCCCGCTGGTCACCACCAACCGAATCAACGATCCGCAGGTCGCGGACGACGTGCTGGCAAAAGGCGATGCCGATATAGTGTCGATGGCACGTCCGTTCCTCGCCGATGCGGAACTGCTGTCCAAAGCGCAGAGCGGTCGCGCGGATGAGATCAACACCTGCATCGGCTGTAATCAGGCGTGCCTGGACCAGATTTTCGTCGGCAAAGTTACTTCCTGCCTGGTCAACCCGCGCGCCTGTCATGAGACTAAAATGCCGATTGTTCCGGCGGTGAAAACCAAACGTCTGGCGGTGGTCGGCGCAGGTCCGGCGGGGCTGGCGTTCGCCATTAATGCCGCGTCACGCGGGCATTCGGTGACGTTGTTCGATGCCCTGGCGGAGATCGGCGGACAGTTTAACATCGCCAAGCAGATCCCCGGCAAAGAGGAGTTTTACGAAACCCTGCGCTATTACCGCCGGATGATCGCCCTGACGGGCGTGGATCTGCGGCTCAATCAGTTTGTCCGCGCGGAAGATCTGACCGCGTTTGACGAAGTGATCCTCGCCAGCGGGATCGCCCCACGCACCCCGGCGATCGAGGGCATCGATCACCCGAAAGTGCTGAGCTATCTCGACGTGCTGCGCGATAAAGTCCCGGTCGGCGAACGCGTGGCGATTATCGGCTGCGGCGGTATTGGCTTTGATACGGCGATGTATTTGAGTCAGCCGGGCGAAGCGACCAGCCAGAATATCGCTGAATTTTGCGTGGAATGGGGGATCGACACCAGCCTGAATCAGTCCGGCGGTCTGCGTCCGGAAGGACCGCAGTTGCCGAAAAGCCCGCGCCAGATCGTGATGCTCCAGCGTAAAGCCAGTAAACCGGGCGAAGGACTGGGCAAAACCACCGGCTGGATCCACCGCGCGACGCTGCTGTCGCGCGGCGTGAAGATGATCCCGGCGGTAAGTTATCAGAAGATCGACGATGAGGGGCTGCACCTGACGATCGGCGGTGAGCCGCAGGTATTACGCGTGGATCATGTGATTTTGTGCGCCGGACAGGAGCCAAAACGCGATCTGGCAGATCCGCTGCGCGAGGCCGGGAAAACGGTGCATTTGATTGGCGGGTGCGATGTGGCGATGGAGCTGGACGCCCGACGCGCGATTGCGCAGGGAACAAAACTGGCGTTAACCATTTAACCTGGTGCCCGGTAGCGCGGCGCTTACCGGGCCAACAAAACCTCACAGGGCGGTGCAAGCGACGCGCCGCCCGGCAAACACTATTTTAGCGACGACGACCCAGTTTCACCGCTTTCAGCACCACGAATTTGTTATTGGTGGCGACGGTTGCGCAGTTACCGAAGATCTTCTTCAGCTTGTGGAAGTAGTCGAGGTGGCGGTTCGCAACGATGTACAGCTCGCCGTTAATTTTCAGGCAACGACGCGCGTGGTGGAACATCTCCCATGCCACGTTATCCGTCAGGGCGTGTTTCTGGTGGAACGGCGGGTTGCAGATCACCGCGTTGAAGCGGAACGGCTCCACGCCTGACAGGGCGTTGTTGATCATGAACTCGCAGCGATCCAGGTTTTCCGGCATGTTGGTTTCAACATTGAGGCGGCTGGAGGCCACGGCCATTGGCGATTCATCGGTAAAGATGACGCTGGCTTCCGGGTTTTTCTCAAGCAACGTCAGACCGACCACACCGTTACCGCAGCCGAGGTCGACGATTTCGCCTTCCAGATTATCCGGCAGATGTTCCAGGAAAAAGCGTGCGCCGATATCCAGACCCGTGCGCGAGAAGACGTTAGCATAGTTGTGAATGGTCCAGTTAGTTCCATCCAGCTTCCAGCTCAGGGTTTCTGGCGCATCGGCAAGTTCAGGTTTGGTGAACGTCGGGTTGATCAAACGCGCTTTTTTCCACGCCAGCGTGGTGGTGGTTGGACCCAGCACTTTTTCGAACAACTCAATCGTGGAGTTGTGAATATCACGCGCTTTGGCGCCCGCGATAATGCGCGTCTCTGGCGTAACGACCTGGCGCAGGGCGCGCAGCTGCTGTTCCAGCAGAGCCAGCGTTTTAGGAATTTTAATGAGCACCACGCCCGGCGCCTGTGGGTATTCCGCAGTGCTGTCGAGGAACTTGACGCTGGATTCCGCGATATCGTTGTGACGCAGGTTTTCACGCGTCGCGAGCTCGCTTAAATAGGAGTCGCCGATGCTGTAAGGCGTGTGTTCGGCCAGCGCGCAACCCAGCGCACCGAAGGTGTCATTCAGGATCAGAACCGGGCCGACAATTTCAGTGTCATCCAACTGTTGCAGCAGATATTCATCCGCCGCTTCCCACGCCTGAAGCGGGTTAACGTCGTCCGTTTCCGGGAAACGTTTAAGATTGAGTGAACGGAAACCGTTGTCTAAGTGGCTCATCGGCCCTCCTGAGTGGTAAAATTTGGCGTTATCCCTGAAAAGGGTGCGTGAGTATACCCTTTTTATAATCTGCGTGGAGCGTTGATGAGCAATCTTAGTTATCTCCAGGGCTATCCGGAGAATTTACTCTCCCAGGTTCGCACCTTAATTGCCGAAGAGCGCCTGGGCAGTGTTCTTGAAAAACGTTATCCAGGAACACACAGCTTCGCGACGGATAAAGCGCTCTGGCAGTACACCCAGGATCTGAAAAGTCAGTTTCTGCGTAACGCCCCGCCGATCAACAAAGTGATGTATGACAACAAGATCCACGTGCTGAAAAATGCGCTGGGTCTGCACACCGCCGTGTCCCGCGTGCAGGGCGGAAAGCTGAAGGCTAAAGCGGAGATCCGCGTCGCCACGGTGTTCCGCAATGCGCCGGAAGCCTTTTTACGCATGATCGTGGTGCATGAGCTGGCGCATCTGAAAGAAAAGGAGCACGACAAAGCGTTCTATTCGTTGTGCTGCCACATGGAGCCGCAGTACCACCAGCTGGAGTTTGATACGCGCTTGTGGCTAACGCATTTATCGTTAAATGGTAATGCGGTGTGAAGCACTGGTTTTGTCATCCACGCGTGCTAAAGTGACAAAAGGTTCCCCGCTACGGAGTACGTGAACGTTTATGATACGTTTCGCAGTTATAGGCACGAACTGGATCACGCGCCAGTTCGTCGACGCCGCCCATGAAACCGGCAAATTCAAACTCACCGCCGTCTATTCCCGCAGCCATGAACAGGCGCAGACGTTTGCGAACGATTATCTCGTCGAGCATCTGTTTACCTCGCTGGATGAGATGGCGCAGAGCGATGCGATTGACGCGGTGTATATCGCCAGCCCGAACTCCCTGCACTCCCCTCAGACCCTGCAGTTCCTTGCGCACAAAAAACATGTGATTTGCGAGAAGCCGCTGGCGTCCAATATTCAGGAAGTGGAAGCCGCCATCCAGATGGCGCGGGAAAATCAGGTGGTGCTGTTCGAAGCATTCAAAACAGCCAGCCTGCCTAACTTCCTGCTGTTGCAGCAGTCGTTGCCGAAACTCGGCAAAATGCGTAAAGCCTTTATTAACTACTGCCAGTACTCCTCGCGCTACCAGCGCTATCTCGACGGCGAAAATCCCAACACCTTTAATCCGGCCTTCTCGAACGGCTCGATCATGGATATCGGTTTTTACTGCCTGGCCTCTGCGGTGGCCCTGTGGGGCGAGCCACACGGCGTAACCGCCACCGCCAGCCTGCTGGAAAGCGGCGTGGATGCCCACGGCGTTGTGGTGCTGGATTACGGCGATTTCAGCGTGACGCTCCAGCACTCCAAAGTCAGTGATTCGGTGCTGCCGAGCGAGATTCAGGGCGAAGAAGGCTCGCTGGTTATCGAGAAGATCTCCGAGTGCCAGAAGGTGAGCTTTATCCCGCGCGGCGGCAAGGCGCAGGAGCTGACGCAGCCTCAGCATATTAACACTATGCTGTATGAGGCAGAGGTATTCGCACGCCTGGTAGAGACCAATGAAGTGAACCACCCGGGGCTGGCCGTGAGCCGCACCACGGCGAAACTGCAGACCGAAATTCGCCGTCAGACCGGTGTAGTGTTCCCTGCGGATGACGTGAGCGCTAAAGCGATCGCGTAAAGCTGTGTAATAGAATCGTTAAGGGCATTGACGAAATCAGTGTCCTGACATATTTTGTTACCTGCAAAGGGGAGTAACTTCATTGCCGGTGGGTCGTCATTACGATGCGTGCAATACCGCATCCGGTCGCCGGGCAACGAAAAAGAGTCACGACACGTGTTCTTTTTGGTTGTAAGTGAGACCTTGCCGGAAGGCGAGGTCCCTGCATAAATAACGCAACGGCTATCGTCTTCTGACGTTGGCCGTTTTTGTTTTTTATGGAAGGAAAAATCTCTATGCACTCTGTCGGCACTCCAATGTTATGGGGCGGATTTGCAGTCGTGGTGGTCATCATGCTGGCGATCGACCTCTTTTTACAGGGCCGTCGCGGCGAACATGGTATGACCATGAAACAGGCCGCGGCCTGGTCGCTGGTATGGGTCACCCTCTCCCTGTTGTTCTGCGCCGCGTTCTGGTGGTATCTGGCACAAACGGAAGGCCGTGCGGTGGCAGACCCACAGGCGCTCGCCTTCCTCACCGGCTATCTGATTGAGAAAGCCCTCGCCGTTGATAACGTCTTTGTCTGGCTGATGCTGTTCAGCTATTTTGCGGTGCCTGCTGCACTGCAGCGTCGCGTGCTGGTCTACGGCGTGCTGGGCGCGATTATCCTGCGTACGGTGATGATCTTCGCCGGTAGCTGGCTGATTACCCAGTTCGAGTGGCTGCTGTATGTCTTCGGCGCGTTCCTGCTGTTCACCGGTGTGAAAATGGCGCTGGCGAAAGAGGACGAAACCGGGATTGGCGAGAAGCCGCTGGTGAAGTGGATCCGTGGGCATCTGCGCATGACCGACACCATCGACAACGAGCACTTCTTCGTGCGTAAGAACGGCCTGCTGTTTGCGACGCCGCTGCTGCTGGTGCTGATTCTGGTCGAGCTGAGCGACGTGATCTTTGCGGTCGACAGCATTCCGGCGATCTTCGCGGTGACCACCGATCCGTTCATCGTGTTGACCTCTAACCTGTTTGCGATCCTCGGCTTGCGTGCGATGTACTTCCTGCTGGCGGGCGTGGCGGAGCGCTTCTCGATGCTGAAATACGGTCTGTCGGTGATTCTGGTGTTTATCGGTATCAAGATGCTGATCGTCGATTTCTACCATATCCCGATCGCGATTTCGCTGGGCGTGGTGTTTGGTATTCTGGCGCTGACGCTGATCATTAACGCGTGGGTTAACCATCAGCACGATAAGAAACAGCAGGCGCAGTAAGCTGCATTATTGCCTGTGAAAATCGCCCGGTGGCGCTGCGCTTACCGGGCCTACAGGTGACCTTGACCTTGTAGGCCGGGTAAGGCGCAGCCGCCACCCGGCAACACATGCGACGCCTTACAACGTCACACCGCTTTTGAAAATCGCCAGCTCGCGGAAATCGTTCTTTTCGTTGCAGGTCTGCTTGCCGTTGGCGAAATCAACGATGGTATCGATAAACTCATTCAGCAGCTGCGGCATGGCTTTGCCGTGAATCAGCTGCCCCGCATCAAAGTCGATCCAGTGCTTTTTCTTTGCTGCCAGCTCGCTGTTGGTGGCGATTTTCACCGTCGGCACAAAACCGCCGTACGGCGTGCCGCGCCCGGTGCTGAACAGCACCATATGACAGCCCGCGCCCGCCAGTGCGCTGGTAGCGACGGCGTCATTCCCCGGCGCGCTGAGCAGATTCAGGCCGTGCGTTTTCAGGCGTTCGCCGTAGCGCAGGACATCAACGACCTGGCTGGCACCGGCTTTTTGCGTACAGCCGAGGGATTTCTCCTCGAGCGTGGTGATGCCACCCGCTTTGTTGCCCGGCGACGGGTTTTCGTAAATCGGCTGGTTGTGGGCGATGAAATACTGTTTGAAGTCGTTCACCATGGTGACGGTTTTTTCAAACGTCTCTTCGTCGCGGCAGTGGCTCATCAGAATACGTTCCGCACCGAACATCTCCGGCACTTCGGTCAGCACGGTGGTGCCGCCGTTGGTGATCATATAATCCGAGAAGCGGCCCAGCATCGGGTTGGCGGTGATGCCTGACAGACCATCGGACCCGCCGCACTCCAGACCGAACTTCAGCTCGCTCAGTTTGCCCGGCTCACGTTTGTCGTGGCGCATCACCTCATACAGCTGATGCAGCTGTTCAAGGCCCGCTTCCACTTCGTCGTCCTGATGCTGACACACCATAAAGTGCACGCGCTCAGGATCGAAATCCCCCAGCGTTTCGCGGAATGCATCAACCTGGTTGTTTTCACATCCGAGGCCAATCACCAGCACCGCGCCTGCGTTCGGGTGGCGCACCATGTTTTGCAGCATGGTGCGCGTGTTGATGTGGTCGTCCCCCAGCTGCGAGCAGCCGTAGGTGTGGCTGAACAGGAACACGCCGTCTGTGCCTTCGGCATTGTTCGTCTCTTTCAGAAAACGGTTCTGAATTTGACGCGCAATCCCGTTCACGCAGCCGACGGTCGGCAGGATCCACAGTTCGTTGCGAATCCCGACTTCTCCGCTGGCGCGGCGGTAGATCTCCACGTCGCGATCTGCCCCCTGCCCCTCTTCAGCCTGAAAATCAGGTTGATAGCTGTACTCGTCCAGATCGCTGAGATTGGTGCGGGTATTGTGGGAATGAATATGTTCACCCGGCGCAATATCCGCCAGCGCATGACCGATCGGCAGACCATACTTCACCACGTTTTCGCCTTTGGCGATGGGGAACACGGCAAATTTATGCCCGCGTACAATCGCCTGGCGCAAGGTGATGGTCTGGTTTTCCACGGTCACTTCCGCGCCTTCACTCAGATCCGCCAGCGCTACGGCAACGTTATCCAGCGAATGGATCTTGATGTATTGCATATCAACCTCAAACGGCCTTAGTTCAGTTCAATGGCGAAGTAATCGCGCGCATTGTTAAAGCAGATGTTTTTCACCATTTCGCCCAGCAGCTGGATATCGGCCGGGGCTTCACCCGCAGCCACCCAGCGGCCAATCATCTGGCACAGAATGCGGCGGAAATATTCATGGCGGGTATAAGAGAGGAAGCTACGGCTGTCGGTCAGCATGCCAACGAAGCGGCTTAACAGACCCAGCTGTGCAAGCTGCGTCATCTGACGTTCCATGCCGTCTTTCTGATCGTTGAACCACCAGCCGGAACCGAACTGCATTTTGCCTGGCATCCCTTCGCCCTGGAAGTTACCGGTCATAGTGCCCAGCACTTCGTTATCGCGCGGATTCAGGCAGTACAGAATGGTTTTTGGCAGCAGATTTTGTTCGTTCTGTTTGCTCAACAGTTTCGACAGCTCTTCCGCCATCGGGCGGTCGTTGATGGAGTCGAAGCCGACGTCTGCGCCCAGCAGTTTGAACTGGCGCTGATTGTTATTGCGCAGCGCACCGATGTGGTACTGCTGCACCCAGCCGCGACGCGCGTATTCTGCGCCCAGGAACACCAGCACGGCGGTTTTGAACTGAGCCACTTCGTGCCCGGTCAGGGATTCACCCGCCAGACGGCGCGCCAGGATACTGTCCAGTTCGGCTTCATTCGATTCCGCGAACAGCACCACGTCCAGCGCATGGTCAGAGACTTTACAGCCGTGAGCCGCAAAGTGGTCGAGACGTTTGGTCAGTGCCGTTTGCAGATCGGTGAAACGACGAATATCCGTATCAGAGACTTCGGCCAGCTTCGCCATGTAGTCGCCGAAGGTCGCCTGTTCAATGTTGAAGGCTTTATCCGGGCGCCAGCTCGGCAGCACTTTGATGTCAAAGCTGCTGTCCTGTGCCACCACCGCGTGGTGCTCCAGGGTGTCGATCGGGTCGTCGGTCGTGCCGACCATCTTCACGTTCATCTGCTTCATGATGCCGCGCGCGGAGAATTTGTCCTGCGCCAGCAGGTCGTTGCACTGGTTCCAGATTTCGTCAGCGGTAGAAGGCGACAGCAGTTTGCCGGTGATGCCGAACGGACGACGCAGTTCCAGATGAGTCCAGTGATACAGGGGGTTGCCGATGGTGTGCGGCACGGTCGCCGCCCAGGCATCAAACTTCTCGCGGTCAGTCGCGTCGCCGGTACACAGGCGCTCGGCCACGCCGTTGGTACGCATGGCACGCCATTTGTAGTGGTCGCCCTTCAGCCAGATGTCATACAGGTTTTTGAAACGGTAATTTTCGGCAACCTGCTGCGGCGGTAAATGGCAGTGGTAGTCGAAAATCGGCTGGTCTTTTGCGTAGTCGTGGTACAGACGGCGGGCAAATTCGGTATCTAACAGGAAATCTTCGGTCATAAACGGCGTCATTATCGTCTTCCTCTATCACGAGAGTGTCGGAAAGCTAAAGCGTGTGTTCAGATGCTGCAAAGTTATCACACCAATTTCCAGAGACCGATGTTTTTTTCGTGAGTTAGATCAATAAACGCTGACAAATAAA
Organism: Lelliottia sp. JS-SCA-14; assembly: GCF_035593345.1. Lineage (NCBI taxonomy): Bacteria > Pseudomonadati > Pseudomonadota > Gammaproteobacteria > Enterobacterales > Enterobacteriaceae > Lelliottia > Lelliottia sp. JS-SCA-14. The sequence continues at coordinate 4,179,245 of NZ_CP141606.1, forward strand.
TTACCCCTAAAGGAGCAAACCCCGCCGCAAGCCGCGCCGCATCTGGCTTTGCGCAGGGTTAATAATGACCACACAAAGATTCACACATTTGTGATGTCACTCACCTTTTAAAGATGTATGACAAGTTATCTTTTCGCCGTCGCAACATATAAGCCGACGGAATGCGTTACCGGTGTGAAATCACCGGAATTAGCGGTACGGATACCGACTTCTGCACGATGACAACTGGCAAGGTTCGGGCCGTTCCGGGAGACACTCCCGGTTACGCCCTCCCGTTACAAGACAGCTCCCGGAAACGGTCGAGATGTACCGTGCTCCGGCGCGGCAATACTATAACGATGAGGTTTTAGATGCGTAAAATTAAAGGGTTACGTTGGTACATGATTGCACTGGTGACGCTCGGCACCGTGCTGGGTTACCTGACGCGTAACACCATAGCGGCGGCTGCGCCAACGCTAATGGAAGAGCTGCACATCTCCACCCAGCAGTATTCCTACATTATCGCGGCCTACTCCGCGGCTTATACCATCATGCAGCCTGTTGCGGGCTACCTTCTGGATATCCTGGGTACCAAAGTGGGCTACGCCTTCTTCGCCGTCACCTGGGCTATCTTCTGCGGCGCGACAGCGCTGGCAGGCAGCTGGGGCGGACTGGCGCTGGCGCGTGGTGCGGTCGGTGCGGCGGAAGCGGCGATGATCCCTGCGGGTCTGAAAGCGAGCTCCGAATGGTTCCCGGCAAAAGAACGCTCTATCGCGGTCGGCTACTTTAACGTCGGTTCCTCTATCGGTGCGATGATTGCTCCACCGCTGGTGGTCTGGGCGATCGTGATGCACAGCTGGCAGCTGGCGTTCATTATCTCCGGCGTGCTGAGCTTCGCCTGGGCGATGGCCTGGCTGATCTTCTACAAACACCCGCGCGATCAGAAGAAACTGTCTGACGAAGAACGCGAATACATCATTGGCGGTCAGGAATCCCATCACCAGACCAACAACGGTAAAAAAATGTCCGTGTGGCAGATTCTGGGTACCCGTCAGTTCTGGGGTATCGCCCTGCCGCGCTTCCTGGCAGAACCGGCCTGGGGGACATTCAACGCCTGGATCCCGCTGTTCATGTTTAAAGTCTACGGCTTTAACCTGAAAGAAATCGCGATGTTTGCCTGGATGCCTATGCTGTTTGCTGACCTCGGCTGTATCGTCGGCGGCTACCTGCCACCGCTGTTCCAGCGCTGGTTCGGTGTGAACCTGATCGTCTCCCGTAAAATGGTCGTCACCATGGGTGCACTGCTGATGATTGGCCCTGGCATGATCGGCCTGTTCACCAGCCCATACGTGGCCATCGGCCTGCTGTGTATCGGTGGTTTCGCGCACCAGTCTCTGTCTGGGGCACTGATTACCCTCTCTTCTGACGTCTTTGGACGTAACGAAGTGGCCACCGCCAACGGCCTGACCGGGATGGCCGCCTGGACCGCAAGTACCATGTTTGCTCTGGTGGTCGGTGCGCTGGCCGATACCATCGGCTTTAGCCCGCTGTTCGCGGTACTGGCTATCTTCGACCTGATGGGTGCAGTGGTGATCTGGACGGTGCTGAAAAACCAGTCCGCCGAGGAGCTACTCAATTCTCAGGTTGGCGGACCCGCGGAACAGAGTTAGCGCAATTTATCTGATATCAACGAAGCCGCCTTCCGGGCGGCTTTTTCATGGGGAAATCTGGAGACTGGCTCGCAAAAGTGGTATAACAAATCATCCGCCGTACCCTGCCTGGAGCGCATATGGAAATCACCGAATCACGTCGTTTGTATCAGCAACTTGCTGCCGAGCTGAAAGATCGCATCGAGCAAGGTGTCTATCTCGTCGGTGATAAACTGCCTGCTGAACGTTTTATTGCTGATGAAAAGAGCGTCAGCCGCACCGTGGTGCGTGAAGCCATCATCATGCTGGAAGTCGAAGGCTACGTTGAGGTGCGCAAAGGTTCCGGCATTCACGTGATTTCCAACCTGCCAAAACACTCCCCGGTGCCGGACGAAAGTCTGGAGTTCGCCAGCTACGGTCCGTTCGAACTGCTCCAGGCCCGTCAGCTGATCGAAAGTAATATCGCTGAATTTGCCGCGACCCAGGTGACCAAGCAGGACATCATGAAGTTGATGGAAATCCAGGATCAGGCGCGCAAAGAAAAATGTTTCCGCGATTCCGAATGGGATCTGCAATTCCACGTTCAGGTCGCCCTCGCCACGCAAAACACGGCGCTGGCCGCAATCGTCGAAAAAATGTGGACTCAGCGCGTTCACAACCCGTACTGGAAGAAATTACACGATCACATTGATTCCCGTACCGTCGACAACTGGTGCGACGATCACGATCAGATTCTTAAAGCGCTGATTCGTAAAGACCCCCACGCGGCGAAACTGGCGATGTGGCAGCATCTGGAAAACACCAAGCTGATGCTGTTCAACGAAACCAGTGATGACTTCGAATTTAACGCCGACCGCTATCTTTTTGCTGATAATCCGGTTGTTCATCTCGATACCGCATCCAGTCAGGCAAAATAAGTCCCCGCAACGCTGGCAGGCGCACCGCTGCGCCTTCCGGCTCGCTGTGGGTCAGTAAACATATATAGTGTCAGCCTGTGTAAATACCCTCGCGTCAGTTCCTCTCCATAGGCCAAAATCATTTCCCCGGCCGATCGCAAATTCTGTGACGCATTACCTCGGGCTTTGTTACAATTGGATGCAAATTGCATTTTTTAGTTAGTGCTTGCTTACCTAGCCATTTAACAGGGATCAGTTCTGGCCACCACATTGTGTCCGCGAGCGACCATAATGAAATCATAAACGATGTCGCTGAGCTGTTTACCCCGAATAACAGGCGAGACGTTAACCGATTTCCAGGAACACTGAATGGAACTTTTGACCCAATTACTGAATGCCTTATGGGCCCAGGATTTCGAAACCCTGGCCAATCCGTCCATGATCGGCATGCTCTATTTCGTCTTGTTTATGATCCTGTTCCTTGAGAACGGACTGCTTCCTGCTGCCTTCCTGCCCGGCGACAGCCTGTTAGTGCTGGTCGGTGTGTTGTGCGCTAAAGGAGCGATGGCCTTTCCGCAAACGGTGTTACTGCTCACTATCGCTGCAAGCCTTGGCTGCTGGGTGAGTTACATTCAGGGACGATGGCTTGGCAACACACGCATCGTGCAGAACTGGCTTTCTCATCTTCCTGCCCACTATCATCAGCGCGCGCACCACCTGTTCCATAAGCACGGTCTCTCTGCTCTGTTGATCGCCCGCTTTATCGCTTTCGTTCGTACCCTGCTGCCGACCATTGCCGGTCTTTCTGGCCTGAGCAGCGCCCGTTTCCAGTTCTTCAACTGGATGAGCGGCCTGCTGTGGGTGCTGATTTTAACCACCCTCGGCTATCTGCTGGGCAAAACGCCGGTGTTCCTGAAATACGAAGATCAGCTGATGTCCTGCCTGATGCTGCTCCCGGTGGTATTGCTGGTGTTCGGCCTGCTCGGTTCAGTGTACGTCCTGCTGAAGAAGAAATACGGGGCGCGCAATTAATATGGTGATCACGCCGCGTTCCCTGCGCCGCCTGTCTTACGCCCTGATTGCGCTGACGATCCTCAGCGCGATGGTGCTGGTGTGGACGGCAGTTCAGCATCAGGAATCGACGCTCGCCATTCGCCCGATGAGCCAGGGCGCCAGCGTGCCGGACGGTTTTTCTGTCTGGCACCATCTGGATGCGAACGGCATTCGCTTCAAAAGCATTACGCCGCAGGACGACGTTTTGCTGATCAAGTTTGACTCCAGCGCCCAGAGCGCTGCCGCGAAAGAGGTTCTCGACCGCTCCCTGCCGCGCGGGTATATCGTGGCGCTGCAGGACGATGACAGTCAGACAGCACTGTGGTTAACGCGGCTGCGAGACACCTCGCATCGGTTTGGTTAATTACCAGGATTCTGAATCTTTTCACTCACTTTGGTGATTACCCCGTTTACTTACTATGCTTAAGTACGCGGAGCACCCCTCAGAAGTTCTCCGCATGACACTGGAAAAGCGGCATACTCTTTACAAGTGCCGTAACACAATGGAAGGTTTCTATAATGAAATACCGCATCACTCTGGCTTTGGCCCTTTTTTCTTTGAGCACCGCGTCCTTTGCTAACACTCTCTGTCAGGAGAAAGAAAAGGACATCCAGCGCGAGATCACTTATGCCGAGAAGCATAATAATCAGCACCGTATCGACGGTCTGAAAAAAGCGCTGAGCGAAGTGAAAGCCAACTGCTCGGATAGCAAGCTGCGTGCCGATCACCAGAAGAAAATCGCTGAACAGAAGGACGAGATTGCTGAACGCCGTCAAGACCTGAAAGAGGCGAAAGAGAAAGGGGATGCGGAGAAGATTGCTAAGCGTGAAGATAAGCTGAAAGAGGCCGAAGAAGAACTGAAAGCCCTTGAAGCTCGCGATTATTGAGTTAACGGAAATCTCAACAGGAGAGAATTATGTCTAAAGATACGACTTCAGAACATCTGCGCGCTGAGTTGAAATCCCTGGCGGATACCCTGGAAGAGGTACTGAACTCTTCTACTGACAAATCGAAAGAAGAGCTGAGCAAACTGCGCTCCAAAGCGGAAAGCGCGCTGAAAGAGAGCCGCTATCGCCTGGGTGAAACCGGTGATGCGCTGGCGAAACAGACCCGCGAAGCGGCTGCGAAGGCCGACGAATATGTCCGCGATAATCCGTGGACCGGCGTGGGCATCGGCGCGGCCGTCGGTGTGGTTCTGGGCGTTCTGCTGACGCGTCGCTGATTATGGAAGATCCTCGTCACGCACAAGGGCCGGCTAAAAACGTCCTCGGCATTGGCCAGCGTATGTTAACCACGCTGGTCGGGATTGCCGAAACGCGGGTTCGCCTGGCGGTGGTGGAGCTGGAAGAGGAGAAAGCCAATCTCTTCCAGATGCTGCTGATGCTGGGACTGACCATGCTCTTCGCCGCGTTCGGGCTGATGAGCCTGATGGTGTTAATCATCTGGGCTATCGATCCGCAGTACCGCCTGAACGCGATGATCGCCACGACCGTCGTGCTGTTGGTGGGCGCGCTCATTGGCGGGATCTGGACGCTGCATAAAGCACGCAGTTCAACGCTGCTGCGTCATACCCGTCAGGAGCTGGCCAACGACCGCGCGCTGCTGGAGGATGAGAAGCCGTGAGCAGCACAACGGAACGTCGTAAACGCAAAGCGTATCTGTTAAGCCAGATCCAGCAGCAACGGCTGGATCTGACGGCCAGCCGTCGCGACTGGCTGGAGGTCACGCGTTCCTACGATCGCGGCTGGAACACCTTCCTGAGCCTGCGCTCGTGGGCACTGGTTGGCAGCAGCGTGATGGCCATCTGGTCGGTTCGTCACCCCAGCATGTTAGTCCGCTGGGCACGACGCGGCTTCGGTGCCTGGAGTGCCTGGCGTCTGGTCAAATCGACGTTGCGCCAGCAGCAGCTACGTTCTTAATCTCTGTGGTATTGCCGGGTGGCGCTCACGCTTACCCGGCCTACAAAACCAAGCCGTGCCCGTAGGCCGGGTAAGGCGAAGCCGCCACCCGGCACACTTCCCCGATTCCACTCACTCAATATCTTTGAAGAAGATTGACAGTTTTCCTTGCTAACAATTGTCATTCGTCACGTTTATTATCCTCTCCATCGACAGCAAACACGCGGTATCTACCCGGATTTGCACACAAATAATCGTCAGCCGCGTAAGTGGTTTTCTGGAGAGTAAAATGAAAAAATTAGAAGATGTTGGTTTGCTGGTTGCGCGTGTATTGATGCCAATTCTGTTTATCACTGCGGGCTGGGGCAAAATCACCGGTTATGCAGGGACTCAGCAGTACATGGAAGCGATGGGCGTCCCTGGGTTCCTGCTGCCCCTGACTATCCTGCTTGAGTTCGGCGGCGGTCTGGCAGTGCTGTTCGGTTTCCTGACTCGCACTACCGCGCTGTTCACCGCCGGTTTCACCCTGCTGACGGCGTTCATCTTCCACAGCAACTTTGCGGAAGGTATGAACTCCCTGATGTTCATGAAAAACCTGACCATCGCAGGCGGCTTCCTGCTGCTGGCTATCACCGGTCCTGGCGCTTTCAGCATCGACCGTGTTCTGAATAAGAAGTGGTAAGCACGCTATACTGAATAAAAAAGCGAGGAGATTTCTCCTCGCTTTTGCTATCTGAAGTCTGAAGGAGGAAAGAATGGGACAATTAGTTGACGGCGTCTGGCAGGATATCTGGTACGACACCAAATCCACTGGAGGACGCTTCAAGCGTTCTGTTTCGGCTTTCCGTAACTGGCTGACCGCCGATGGCGCACCGGGCCCAAGCGGTGAAGGCGGCTTTGCGGCAGAAAAAGATCGCTACCATCTTTATGTTTCCCTCGCCTGTCCGTGGGCGCACCGCACGCTGATCGTGCGCAAACTGAAAGGGCTGGACTCCTTAATTCCAGTTTCCGTCGTCAATCCGCTGATGCTGGAAAACGGCTGGACCTTCGACAGCGACTTCCCTGCAGCCACCGGCGACGATCTTTACCACCACGATTTCCTCTATCAGCTCTATCTGCGCGCCGACCCGCACTACACCGGTCGCGTCACCGTCCCGGTCCTGTGGGACAAGAAAAACCAGACTATCGTCAGCAATGAATCTGCTGAAATCATTCGCATGTTCAATACGGCGTTTGACGCCCAGGGCGCGCGGGCCGGTGATTTTTATCCGCCAGAGCTGCGCGATAAGATCGACGAGCTGAACAGCTGGATCTACGACAATGTTAATAACGGCGTCTACAAAGCCGGTTTTGCCACCAGCCAGGAAGCTTACGACGAAGCCGTCGGGAAAGTGTTTGAATCCCTGGCGCGCCTGGAGCAGATCCTGGGCCAGCACCGCTATCTGACGGGCGACCGCCTGACGGAAGCGGACATTCGCCTGTGGACTACGCTGGTCCGCTTCGATCCGGTGTACGTCACCCACTTTAAGTGCGACAAACACCGCATCAGCGATTACCTGAATCTGTACGGTTTCCTGCGCGATATTTATCAGATGGACGGCATCGCTGAGACCGTCGATTTCGACCACATCCGCACCCACTACTATCGCAGCCATAAAACCATCAACCCGACGGGCATTATCTCCATCGGCCCGTGGCAGGATCTGGACGAGCCGCACGGCCGCGATACGCGTTTTCGCTAAATTTTAAGGGTATCCTCGGATGCCCTTTTTTAATTCAGAATCTGCGACTATCCTTACCTCGATCGCTTAAAAAACAAGAGATTGTCTGAATATCGAGGCAGAAAATGGACTGGTATCTAAAAGTACTGAGAAATTACGTGGGGTTCAGTGGTCGCGCCCGTCGCAAAGAGTACTGGATGTTCGTTTTGGTGAACTTCATCCTCACGCTGGTGCTGGGGATTGTCGATAAAATTCTGGGATGGGAGCGCGCGGGTGGCGAAGGTATTCTCACCACCATTTACGCGCTGCTGGTCTTTCTGCCGTCGCTGGCGGTGCTGTTCCGCCGACTCCACGACACGGATCGTTCGGCCTGGTGGCTGCTGCTGGTGTTGATCCCGATCGTCGGCTGGCTGATCATTCTGGCCTTTAACTGCCAGAGCGGCACGCCGGGCGAAAACCGCTTTGGGGCGGATCCGAAATTGCAGCCTTGATCGTTCCCCGGTGGCGCAGCGCCACCGGGGAAATCCCCCTCCGTCCCCCCTTCTCTCTGTGCTACTATGACCCCATATCACGACGTCGTATTCGAGTAGAGAAAGTTGTTATGTCATCCAGACTCCTGACCACCAGCGTCGCCGGTATCGATGCCTTTGTGCGCGATCCTCGTGGCGTCTTAGCCAAAGCCGATGGCGGCACCCTTGCCGTGTTTGCCGACAACGCGCCAGCGTTTTACGCGATCACGCCTGAACGCCTGGCCCAGCTTCTGGATATTGAGGCGCGTCTGTCGCGCCCGACCAGCGACGTCAGCTTAGACACCCAATTCTTTGAAGAACCGACCAGCGCGCCGATTGCCGTCCCGATGGGCAAATTTGCCATGTACGCTGGCTGGCAGCCGGATGCGGATTTCCAGCGTCAGGCCGCCCTGTGGGGCATCGCCCTGACGCAGCCCGCCACGCCGGAAGAGCTGGCGGCGTTCATCGCTTACTGGCAGGCCGAAGGCAAAGTATTCCATCATGTGCAGTGGCAGCAAAAACTTGCCCGCAGCATGCAGATCAACCGCGCCAGCAACGGCGGCCAGCCTAAGCGGGATATCAACACGATTTCCGAACCCGATAATCAGATCCCACCAGGATTCAGAGGATGATATGAAAAACGTCGGCGACCTGATGAAACGTCTGCAAAAAATGATGCCTGCCAACGTGAAGCCCGCCTTCACCTCGGGCGAGGAGCTGCTGGCCTGGCAAAAAGAGCAGGGAAAAATGCGCTCCGAAGCCCTGACGCGCGAAAACCGCGCCATGAAAATGCAGCGCACCTTTAACCGCTCGGGCATTCGTCCGCTGCACCAGAACTGCTCCTTCGATAATTATCGCGTCGAAAACGACGGCCAGATGATGGCCCTCGCCAAAGCGCGCCAGTATGTCGAAGAGTTTGACGGCAGCATCGCCAGCTTTATCTTCAGCGGCAAACCGGGCACCGGCAAAAATCACCTCGCAGCGGCGATCTGCAACGAACTGCTGCTGCGCGGCAAATCGGTGTTAATCATTACCGTCGCGGACATTATGTCGGCGATGAAAGACACCTTCAGCAATCGTGAAACCACGGAAGAGCAGCTGCTGAACGATCTCAGTCATGTCGATCTGCTGGTGATCGACGAAATCGGCGTCCAGACCGAATCCCGCTACGAGAAAGTGATCATCAACCAGATCGTCGACCGTCGCTCCTCGTCGAAGCGCCCGACCGGCATGCTCACCAACCATAAAGCAGAAGATATGACCAGGCTGCTGGGCGAGCGCGTGATGGACCGTATGCGCCTTGGCAACAGCCTGTGGGTGAACTTCACCTGGGACAGCTACCGCGATCGCGTCACCGGCAAAGAGTATTAGGATATTTCCAGGAATGGCGCGCCTTGCGCGGGTATATACTGAAGCCACTTCCAGCCCGAAACGGGCCACTTTTGAGTTCATTTTATGAAAAAGCACATTCTTCTCAGCACAGCATTCAGCGTCGTTCTGCTCACCGGTGCCGCCCATGCGGCGTCCTGGCAGGACTCTTTGTCCAGCGCCGCCAACGAGCTGAGCAAAAGCAGCGGTAGTTCCCAGAGCGGCGGTCTGTCCGCATCGTCTCTCACCAGCCTGTTAGGCGGCAGCAATCAGAGCCTGAGCGCGGGCACCATGAACAACGCGGCGGGTATCCTCGGCTATTGCGCGAAACAGAAGCTGGCCTCGGTCACTGACACCCAGAATATCAAAAACCAGGTTCTCGATAAGCTGGGCCTGGATACGCAAGAGCAGAAACAAGACACCAACTATATGGACGGGATTCAGGGCCTGCTGAATGCCAAAGACGGCCAGCAGCTGAACCTGAGCACCCTCGGCGACTCCGCGCTGGCGAAGCAGGTGAAAACCAAAGCCTGCGATCTGGTGCTGAAACAAGGCGTTAATTTCCTCTCCTGATCCATCCCTTTTTCTGCCACAACAGGCCGCGTTTGTTAGGTTAATCTGGCAACGCGGCGTCAGACTCGTTTTTTGCTCATCTTCTTACGTCTCAGCACCCGTATAACGCGATGCGACGGCGATCAAAATTTCTACTTTCTAAACCAAATCCTAACAACAGCACATTTTAGTGACACTAGAATTGCAGCTATGTGACTTCGCCATTAAATTGTATTAACCAAAAAACAATCAGTTAGCCAGCTAAGTGACTGGCGCTATTGAGGATAAGCTGTTGTCAGAGTTTATTTCCCTTGCCCTGTTCCTGGCTTCCATTGGCATCTATGCCTGGAAGGCAGGTCGCAACACCTGGTGGTTTATTGCCACGTTACTGGTGTTGGGGATTTTTATTGTTTTGAACATTACCCTGTACGCCAGCGATTACTTTACCGGTGACGGTATCAACGACGCCGTGCTCTATACGCTCACCAACAGCCTGACGGGCGCAGGAGTTAGTAAGTACATACTTCCTGGAACTGGACTGGTGCTGGCGCTGGTTGCGGTGTTTGGCACCCTCGGCTGGGTGCTGCGCCGTCGCCGTCATCTCCCGCATCATATGGGTTACAGCCTGCTGGCCCTGGTGCTGGCGCTCGGCTCCGTGGATGCCAGCCCGGCGTTCCATCAGATCACCGAGCTGGTGAAATCCCAGTCCCGCGACGGCGATCCGGATTTCACGGCCTGGTATAAAGAGCCGTCGAAAACCATCGCCAACCCGAAGCTGAACCTGGTTTATATCTACGGCGAAAGTCTGGAGCGCACCTATTTCGATAACGATGCCTTCCCGAATCTGACGCCGGATCTCGGCCCGCTGAAAGACGAAGGGCTGGATTTCAGCCACACGTCGCAGCTGCCGGGCACCGATTACACCATCGCCGGGATGGTCGCCTCCCAGTGCGGCATCCCGCTGTTCGCGCCGTTCGAGGGTAACGCCTCGGCGTCGATGTCGAGCTTCTTCCCGCAGAATATCTGCCTCGGCGACATCCTGAAAAACTCCGGCTACGAAAACTACTTTATGCAGGGGGCCAACCTGCGTTTTGCCGGAAAAGACGTGTTCCTGAAATCCCACGGCTTCGACCATCTCTATGGCGCGGAAGAGTTGAAAACCACGGTTGCCGACCCGTCCTACCGCAATGACTGGGGCTTTTACGACGACACGGTGCTGGACGAAACCTGGAAGAAGTTCGAGGAGCTGTCCAAATCCGGCAAACGCTTCTCGCTCTTCGCCTTAACCGTTGATACGCACCACCCGGACGGCTTTATCTCGCGCACCTGCGAGCGCAAAAAGTACGACATCAACGGCAAGACCAATCAGTCGTTCAGCGCCGTGACCTGTAGCCAGGAACACATCGCCGCGTTTATCAATAAAATCAAAGCCTCGCCGTATTTCAAAAACACGGTGATCGTCGTCTCTTCCGACCATCTGGCGATGAAAAACACCGCCTGGGACGAGCTGAACAAACAGGATCGCAGCAACCTGTTCTTCGTGATGCGCGGCGACCAGCCTCAGCAGGAGGTCATCGCCACCAAACGCAACACCATGGATAACGGCGCAACGGTGCTGGATATTCTGGGCGGGGATAACTTCATCGGGCTGGGACGCAGCACGCTCTCCGGCCAGTCGCTCTCCGAAGTGTTCCTCAACATGAAAGAGAAGATTCTGGCGTGGAAACCGGACGTGATCCGCCTGTGGAACTTCCCGAAAGAGATGAAAGATTTCACCATCGACCAGCAGAAAAACATGATTGCCTTCTCGGGCAGCCATTTCCGCCTGCCGCTGCTCCTGCGCGTATCGGATAACCGCGTCGAACCGCTGCCGGAGAGTGAATACTCCGCGCCGCTGCGCTTCCAGCTGGCCGACTTCGCCCCGCGCGATAACTTCGTCTGGGTCGACCGCTGCTACAAGATGGGCCAGCTGTGGTCGCAGCCGCTGTCGCTTTCCACGGACTGGTGCGTGTCACAGGGTCAGCTCGGCGGCGAACAAACCGTCCAGCGCGTGGATAAAGATCAGTGGAAAGGCAAAACCGCGTTCAAGGATACGGTGATCAATACCGACCGCTATCAGCGCAACGTGGATCTGCTGAAAGTGGTGGATAACGATATTCGCTACAAGGCGGACAGCTTCGTGTTTAACGTGGCGGGCGCGCCGGAAGAGGTGAAGCAGTTTAGCGGTATTTCACGCCCGGAATCCTGGGGACGCTGGTCCAACGCGCAGCTTGGCGACGAGGTGAAAATCGAATACGCCCAGCCGCTACCGGAGAAATTCGATCTGGTGATCACCGCCAAAGCCTTCGGCCCGAACGCCAACAAACCGATCCCGGTGCGCATCGGCGACAAAGAGCAGACCATCACCCTCGGCAACGATGTCACGACAACGACGCTGCATTTCGAGAACCCGTCGCGCAGCAATACGGTCGTGATCGTGCCGCCAGACCCGCAGTCGACGAACGAGGGCAATATCCTCGGACATTCACCGCGCAAGCTGGGGATTGGGATGGTTGAAATGAAGGTGGTGCAGACCGGAGTGTAAACTTGTAGGCCGGGTAAGGCGAAGCCGCCACCCGGCAACAAACGACTGTGCGGCCTAAAAACGCCCGGTGGCGCTGCTGTATGACCGGATACATAGGTGACAGATCAGACCGGGAACATAGGTAACACTTTCTAGTCTATCCGGACCACACTCTCGGTTTTTCGGTCGTAGTACGCAAGCGTTATTCCATTAAAGATGATGGCCTCCAGGCCATCATCCTGTTCCTCCAGCATTATGTATTCGCCAGTCAGGGCTTTACTCAGGAACACCGTCCCCTTTTTACCCATATACAGTGTGCCCCTCGATTTTACTCTGTAGACCATACCCCCTGCCGGATAAGCGTATTCAGGAACCCTGCCATCCCACTGCCGGCCTGAGGGTTGCCACACCGTTCCGGGTGTTGCGCCGTTCAGCGCTTCGTGTGGACGCTCATGATTAAACTCCTCCCGGTAATGGCTGAACCAGCGCTGCTGCTCTTCCATCGTCATGAAGGTATTGCCATGCCGCAGGGCGCTCTTCAGCGAACGGTGCATGCGTTCATGACGTCCGTTCTCCTCCGGATGTCCCAGCCGGATACGCTCCGGCCTGACACCCAGCTTTATCAGCCAGACCGCAAGACGGCTTAATCCGGCGATACCCGTCCCGGCGAACGGCTGGCCGTTGTCGGTTCTGAGCACATCCGGGAGCCCGTATTCCAGGAACGCCTCCGTCAGGCACTGTCTGACGAACGGCTCGCTCTCCCGGTCTGTTCCGCGACAGCTCAGGAGATACCGGCTGTGGTTATCGGTCAGGGTGAAGGGATGGCAGTATTCCCTGCTCAGCAGTCTGAACTTGCCTTTAAAATCAGCGCTCCAGACCTGATTGTTTTCACTGACCCTGGTCAGCGGCTGACGATTTCCCGGTGTCCTGCGCTTACGTTTTTTATCCGGGACGAGCCCCTCGCGTTTGAGGATATCGCCGATGGTGCTGGCCGCGGGCACGGTAAAATCGACAGCGTGGTTGAGACACCACATCCGCAGTTTTTTAGGCCCCCAGTCCGGGTGTTTTTGCCGTAATGCCGTCAGATAACCGGCGATGTCATCCGGGACAGAGCGGGACGAGGAGTGGGGTGCCCGCGAGCGGTCAAAGAGCGAGGAAGGGTCAGAAGGTTCGAAGCGCTGAAGCCACTTGTAGCCGGTTTTGCGGCTGATGCCGAAGAGACGGCAAAGGGCTGAAAAGGAGTCCGCGCCTGCATGGCAGGCACGGATAAATTCAAGGCGTTGCATAGGTCGGGTCTCAGTCCAGGGCATAGTGAGTCTCCTCTTCTATGCCAGTTATAACTGTTACCCATGTATCCGGTCTAAAGTGTTACCCATGTTTCCGGTTCATACCCTGCGCTTACCGGGCCTACAAAGGACCACGCATTTCCGCCACCCGGCAACATAACAGACGACTCAAGCGCCCTTCCTGAACAGGGCGCTTTTTTTACATCAGAAGGTTTCCCAGTTCTCACTGGACGCGGTCGTCGCGGCAGCGGCTTTACGCCCCTTGGCCGTCACCACCGGCGTTTTCAACCCGCCGTTATCGCGTGATTTCTGCTGCTCCTGCTGAATGCGGAACACCGCCACCGCCTGCGTCAGACGGCTCGCCTGCTCTTCCAGCGCGGCAGCTGCCGCAGCGGACTCTTCCACCAGCGAGGCGTTCTGCTGCGTCACACGGTCCATCTCTGCAACCGCCAGACCGACCTGGTCGATACCGCGGCTCTGCTCATCAGATGCAGAGGCGATTTCGCCCATAATGTCGGTCACGCGGGTCACCGCATTCACGATTTCGCCCATGGTTTCGCCAGCGCTTTCCACCAGGGTCGAACCCAGCTCAACGCGGCCCACGGAGTCTTCGATCAGGCTCTTAATTTCGCGTGCCGCCTGGGCGCTACGCTGCGCCAGGTTACGCACTTCACCTGCCACCACCGCAAAACCACGGCCCTGCTCGCCCGCACGTGCTGCTTCGACGGCGGCGTTCAGCGCCAGGATGTTGGTCTGGAAGGCAATCCCGTCGATCACGCTGATAATGTCAGCGATTTTCTGCGAGCTGCCCGCGATGTCACGCATGGTTTGCACCACGTTATCCACCACTTTCCCGCCTTTCTGCGCAGTCTCGGACGCGCTCAGCGCCAGATTGCTCGCCTGACGGGCGTTTTCGGCGTTCTGCTTCACGGTCGCGGTCAGCTCTTCCATGCTGGCAGCCGTCTCTTCCAGAGAAGCCGCCTGCTGCTCGGTACGGGAAGAGAGATCGTTGTTGCCGACAGAGATTTCGCTCGCGCCGCTGTAGATCGCATTCGCGCCGTTACGCACATCGCCAACGGTGCTCACCAGCTCGCTCTGCATGTGACGCAGAGTGTCCGCCAGCTGGCCCATCTCATTGGTACCTTCGACGTCAATACGCTTCACCAGATCGCCGCTGGCGATATGACGAATGCTGTCGATCAGACGATTCAGCGGAGAGATCAGTGACTGCTTAATGCCCAGCCAGACGCCAACGATCACTACCAGCACCGCGATCAGCACGCTGATCAGCACCCAGATCGCCTGAGTATACGAGCTGTTGCTGTCGTCCACGGCAGTCTGATACAGATGATCGTTCTGCTGCAGGTAGTTCACGTACTGCTTCTCAAAACCATCCTGATAGCTCTGGGTCGGCTGATCGAAGAAGTCATTGATCTTACCCGCGCCCAGCAGCTGGATAAGCTCGGCCAGCGCACCGTGATAGATATCGTAGTTACGTTTGATCTCCAGGGCGGCAGCGTCGCTCTGACGCGGATCGCGCGGCAGTGCTTCGTAATCAGCCCAGTTTTTCTCCGCCTGCTTCAGGGAAGCGGACGCAATCTGCATCAGTTCCGCAACGGTGGCGCCGCTGCCGATGTTGCTCTGATCCATCATGTAACGGATACCCGCGCGGTTCAGGGTATTACGGGTTTGCAGCAACGCGACCCAGCTGCCGTTAAGCGTGGATTGTTGCTGGCGAATAGTTTGTAGGACAGTGAAGTTTTCTTTGTCATGCTTCAGGGCATTGAAGAAAAGTCCACCGGATGTCAGTTGTAACAGGCCGAAAATAGCCAAAACCAGCAACAAGCTGGTGACAATCTTGATACGATTTAACATGTTTTCTCTTTCCATCAGACAGATAACAGAATTTTCGGCCTGGTTAGAGAAAACTTTACGAAAATCGTGTTGATGATTTGAACATTTACGGAGGATTTCGCAAAAAACTATTAATGTTTATCCTAAATCGCGCCGTTATATATTCCATAAGATAAATTTTATCTCTGTTGCACTGACATATTCTGTCAGTGACATCCTTATTCTGCAGAGATTTTCACCGCACTAAACGGGAATATAATATGACAACTCCAGCCCGCAGCCGCTCGGCTGAACGACTCGTCGATATTCTTATGGAGCTGCATTTAAACGGTGTGGTTAACCGTCGCGACTTGATGCATAAATTTAAAATTACCGAACGCACGGTATATCGCGATCTCAATGCTCTCGCCCCCATTGTTCAGCACACGGGAAATGGCCTGTATCGTCTGATTCACACCCAGCAAAACGCCAGCGGCCAGGGGCTACACAACGCCGTCGCTAACCTGTTGAATGTGGATAACTATTTTCCTGACCGCGGCACCGCGTTCTGGCAGAGTCTGGAGGCGCGCGTCGAAGAGAACCATATTCTGATCCTCAGCAACGACGCCGAACACACGGTTCAGAATGATATTCGTCGACATCTGACGGCGATTGAGAAATCGATAAAAGAGCGGCACGTCTGCCAGATGGTTTATAAAGACAAAACGCGACTGATTAATCCGTACAAATTAATTAACAAAAAAAATATATGGTATTTACAAGCTACGGAAAATGGCAGGCTGAAATCGTTTTCATTAAGTCAGATAAACTGGCTGGATATTCAAAAAGAGACCTTCACGCCGGATGCCGATACGGCAGAATTACTTGAGAAGAATCTCGACCCCTGGGTGAGCGAAGATACTTTCGAAGTGAAAATATTTACCAACAATATTATTTCGCACTACTTCACCCGCCGCGACCTGCTCCCGGACCAGGAGGTGATTGCGGAAAGCGATGACGGCGTGACGATCCGCTGCCAGGCGGCGCACGAGAATCAGATCCTGCCGCTGATTTTCTACTGGCTGCCGAATATTCAGGTGCTGGAACCACAGTGGCTGCGGGACAAACTCTTCGAGACCCTCGAAGGCTACATGACCAGCGCGCCTGCCGAGGTGCTCGAATAATCAGTGTGATCTCAATCACATAAACCAGCCCGCTGGCGGCGAGCCTGAACCACTCGCCCCAGCCTTTGACCGCTTACCCACCGCAATCAACCACTCACCCATTTACCGTCCTTTACACGCGCGACGATCTGGCAAGATCGCCACAGCATTAATCAATACCTCCTCAAAACGAACTCAGGCCCTTTTTCCAGTTAAAAAAACCAGGTCTAACTATGGATACGAAAAAACTACTTAAGCACGTACCCTGGGCGCTCCTCGGGATCCTCGGTGCTTTCTGTCTGGCGGTTGTCGCATTACGCCGGGGCGAACACGTTAGCGCCCTGTGGATCGTGGTCGCGTCGGTTTCCGTCTATCTGGTAGCGTACCGCTACTACAGTCTTTACATCGCGCAGAAGGTCATGAAACTCGACCCGACGCGTTCCACTCCGGCGGTCATCAACAATGACGGCCTGAACTACGTGCCCACCAACCGCTACGTGCTGTTTGGTCACCACTTTGCCGCGATCGCCGGTGCAGGTCCGCTGGTTGGGCCGGTGCTTGCCGCGCAGATGGGCTATCTGCCTGGCACTCTGTGGCTGCTCGCGGGCGTGGTGCTGGCGGGTGCGGTGCAGGACTTCATGGTGCTGTTCATCTCGACCCGTCGTAACGGCGCTTCTCTGGGTGAGATGATCAAAGAAGAGATGGGCCGCGTGCCGGGCACCATTGCCCTGTTCGGCTGCTTCCTGATCATGATCATCATCCTCGCGGTGCTGGCGCTGATCGTGGTGAAAGCTCTGGCCGAAAGCCCGTGGGGTGTGTTCACCGTCTGCTCGACCGTACCGATTGCGCTGTTCATGGGTATCTACATGCGCTTTATCCGTCCGGGCCGCGTCGGTGAAGTGTCGGTGATTGGTATCGTGCTGTTGGTCGCTTCCATTTACTTCGGCGGCATCATTGCCCACGACCCGTACTGGGGCCCGGCGCTGACCTTCAAAGACACCACCATTACCTTCGCCCTGATTGGCTACGCGTTTATCTCTGCGCTGCTGCCGGTGTGGCTGATTCTGGCCCCGCGTGACTACCTGGCGACGTTCCTGAAAATCGGTGTGATTGTCGGTCTGGCGATCGGCATCGTGATCATCAACCCGGAACTGAAAATGCCAGCCGTGACCCAGTACATTGACGGTACCGGTCCACTGTGGAAAGGCGCGCTGTTCCCGTTCCTGTTTATCACCATCGCCTGTGGTGCCGTCTCTGGTTTCCACGCCTTAATCGCTTCCGGCACCACGCCGAAGCTGATGGCGAACGAAACCGACGCGCGCTTTATCGGTTACGGCGCAATGCTGATGGAGTCCTTCGTGGCGATCATGGCCCTGGTGGCCGCGTCCATCATCGAGCCAGGTCTGTACTTCGCGATGAACACCCCGCCAGCGGGCCTTGGCATCACCATGCCAAACCTGCATGAGATGGGTGGCGACAACGCGGCGCTGATCATGGCCCAGCTGAAAGACGCCAGCGCTCATGCGGCGGCGACCGTCAGCTCCTGGGGCTTCGTGATCTCGCCTGAGCAGATCATGCAGACCGCGAAAGACATCGGCGAGCCGTCGATTCTGAACCGTGCGGGTGGCGCACCAACCCTGGCCGTCGGTATCGCACACGTGTTCCACAAAGTGCTGCCGTGGGCGGACATGGGCTTCTGGTACCACTTCGGTATTCTGTTCGAAGCGCTGTTCATCCTGACCGCGCTGGACGCTGGTACCCGTGCGGGCCGCTTCATGCTGCAAGATTTGCTTGGTAACTTCGTGCCGTTCCTGAAGAAAACCGACTCTCTGGTGGCGGGCGTGCTGGGCACCGCAGGCTGTGTCGGTCTGTGGGGCTACCTGCTGTATCAGGGCGTCGTCGACCCACTCGGCGGCGTGAAGAGCCTGTGGCCGCTGTTCGGTATCTCTAACCAGATGCTCGCAGCCGTGGCGCTGGTGCTCGGTACCGTGGTGCTGGTGAAGATGAAACGCACCAAATACATCTGGGTGACGGTGGTTCCTGCGCTGTGGCTGCTGCTGTGCACCACCTGGGCGCTGGGCCTGAAACTGTTCAGCACCAACCCGCAGCTGGAAGGCTTCCTGTTTATGGCTAACCAGTACAAGGCGAAAATCGCCGCGGGCGGCGGTGACCTGACCGCACAGCAGATTGCCAACATGAACCATATCGTGGTGAACAACTACACCAACGCCGGTTTGAGTATTCTGTTCCTGGTCGTGGTCTACAGCATCATCTTCTACGGCATCAAAACCTGGATGAATGTGCGTAACGCCGAAGGCCGTACGGATAAAGAAACCCCGTATGTGCCGGTCCCGGAAGGCGGCGTGAAGACTTCTTCGCACCACTAAAACCCTGGCGGGTGGCGCTACGCTAACCCGCCCTACACAGAACCTGTAGGCCCGGATCGCTGCGCGCCACCGGGCTTTTTCTATCTGGATGGCACAATGTTTGGTAACTTAGGCGAAGCAAAAAAATACCTCGGTCAGGCGGCGAAAATGCTGATTGGTATTCCGGACTATGACAACTACGTTGAACATATGCAGACCAACCATCCGGATAAACCGTACATGACCTACAAAGAATTCTTCCGCGAGCGCCAGCAAGCGCGCTACGGCGGCGATGGCAAAAGCGGCGTACGCTGTTGCTAAAGGAGAGAACATGACCCCTATTGCAGTCACCCTGTTAACCGGCTTTCTCGGCGCGGGTAAAACCACCCTGCTGCGCCACATCCTCAACGAACAGCACGGCTTTAAAATCGCCGTCATCGAAAACGAATTCGGCGAAGTCTCCGTCGACGATCAGTTGATTGGCGATCGCGCCACCCAGATTAAAACCCTGACCAACGGCTGCATCTGCTGCACCCGCTCCAGCGAGCTGGAAGATGCCCTGCTGGATCTGCTCGACAGCCGCGACCGCGGTGACATCGAATTTGACCGTCTGGTGATCGAATGCACCGGCATGGCCGACCCCGGCCCGATCATCCAGACCTTTTTCTCCCACGACATTCTCTGCCAGCGCTACCTGCTGGACGGCGTGATTGCCCTGGTCGATGCGGTCCACGCCGACGAGCAGATGAACCAGTTCACCATCGCCCAGTCGCAGATTGGCTACGCGGACCGCATTCTGCTGACCAAAACCGATGTGGCCGGGGACTGCGAAAAACTGCGTGAGCGCCTGACGCGCATCAACGCCCGCGCGCCGATCTACACGGTCATCCACGGTGATATCGATCTCGCGCAGCTGTTCAACACCAACGGCTTTATGCTGGAAGAGAACATCACCGCGAAGCCGCGCTTCCATTTCATCGGCGACAAACAAAACGACGTCACCTCGATCGTGGTCGAGCTGGATTACCCGGTGGATATCAGCGATGTCTCCCGCGTGATGGAAAACCTGCTGCTGTCGTTTGCCGACAAACTGCTGCGCTACAAAGGGATGCTGTGGATTGACGGCGAGCCGAACCGCCTGCTGTTCCAGGGCGTGCAACGCCTGTACAGCGCCGACTGGGATCGTCCGTGGGGCGAGGAAACACCGCACAGCACCATGGTCTTTATCGGGATTCAGCTCCCGGAAGAAGAGATCCGCGCGGCCTTTGCCGAACTGAAACGCTGATCCCCGCACCAAACCGCCCTTTTATCCGGGCGGTTCCTGCAAAACCTGCGTAATAACGATTCGAGAAATGTAATTTTTCGTCATTTTCAGAACTTTTTTGAAATAATGAAAATCCTTATTAATTCACTCCTCATCATTATTTTGGCGATATTCAGGCTTCGTTTAGCTGATAAACAAAACGAAGTCTAAACGTGAAATGATTAATGATTGACGCGAGGGCAAACCAACCTTCTCTCAACAACAGCCGCATCAAAAATTAACAAAACCAGCATAAAACTGCGAGTAACGTCACATTTGCAGTCGTAAACATCGCTTGTTAAGGTGTCCTCAGATTAATTTGATGACGAGGAAATACACCATGAAAAAGATTAACTTCATTCTGCTTTCTGTTCTGACCGTAACTTCTGGCTCCGCTCTGGCGATGGGCGCTTCTATTGAACAGGGTAAGAACTTCACCAATTTAAATATCGAAATGGGTAAATCCACCTCCGGTGTTTATGCCGAAAGTAACTGGCTGAAAAATACCGACGACGGCACCCAGACCGGTGGTGTTGGCGCAGGTTACAACCTGGAAGTGGGCCCGGCGATGCTGAATGCCGGTGCGAAAGCCATCTACCTCGGCCCGAAAAAAGGCGATAACGGCGTCGCATTCCCGGTCGGCGGCGGTGTGAACGTTGCCCTGACTGACAGCATCAACGTCTTCGGCGAAGGTTACGTGGCTCCTAACGGCCTGAACAACAGCGTGAAAAACTACGTTGAAGCCAACGGCGGCGTAAGCTGGACTCCAGTCAAACCGGTGACGCTGAAAGTCGGCTACCGCCACGTGAGCGTTGACGGCAAAGACGGTCGTCCAAACCACACCCTGATTGACGGCGCCTACTTCGGCGGCGGCGTGAGCTTCTAAGGTCAGCTATTGCCGGGTGGCGCTACGCTTACCCGGCCTACAATATCCAGATATATCAATGGCTTTGTCGTTGTGTAGGTCGGGTAAGCGCAGCGCCACCCGACAGCAAACGCGCTCGGGCCATATCAGCTTCACCTGACATAATGCGGGTCACTTACGGTGACCTGCAAAATCTCCTGCGATTCCTGATTCGCACTCACCTCCTGCGGCGTTAACCACAGCGGCTTCCGGCCAAAGGTTTCGTACATTTTCAGCTGATCGTCATAGTGCTTATCCGGCGTTCCGTCCGGTGCCACAAATCCGCTTTGACCGGGCGCGACCACATCCCAGGCCAGCACCGGGCTTTTACCGGATGTCGGCGAGAAGACAATCATGTCATTTTCCGTACCCCGGTTCTGATACTCGGCCTGATGCCGCGCCTCTTTCGCCGCCGCCTGCGGTACGCCGAAGAAGTTATTCGCGCGGAACGTCAGCGCCATCGCAGGCGTATTCCAGGTGTTGATATCCGTGCCGTAGCGCGTCGAGAGCGTCTGCCAGGCATCCTGCAAAGCATCAAGGACCACCGCCTGCTGCGACTGCCCGGCAAACAGATCGACTTCCTGCGGGATCGCCGATTTTTCCCCCTCCAGCGCTTCAAACAGGATCTTGGCCCCGACGCTGATATTCAGCGAGCCGGTCGGTCCGTCCTGTGTCGTTTCATATCCGCTGGCGCTGTACCAGGTGTTAAACGGCGCCGGTACGGCAGCCACCACCGTGCGTTTCAGCATGCTGGTCAGCCAGGCGTTCAGAATGGCTGACCCCGGTTGCTGGTACGTTTTCCCGTCCTCACTCATCACGTTTTGCCCGTCCCAGCTCGCCAGTGATCTCACCAGTTGCAGCCGAGGATCGCTCTCTGGCAAGCTCGCCGTCGCTTTTTGCAGGGTCGGCAGGAACAGACGCAGGTTCAGATCCTGACGGCTGGTTTTCTGGATCAGATCCCAGGCCTGCTCGTGGGTCAGCGTCGGCTGTTTGTCGATGAGCTGCGTGATCTCCGTGACGCGATCCGCCCCGCCCCATAAGAAGGCGAACAGATCCGAGGCCGGATAATCTTTCTGCGGCGAGTTGTTCCAGTTGGCGATATACCCCGACTGCGGGTTATAGACTTTCGGATTCAGGTCAAACGACAACAGCCCCTGCCAGTCCCACTTTCCGGTGCCCGGCACCGGCAGACGCGGATCGTGCCCCGGCTGGCGTTTCGGATACGCGCCCCCGTGAACGTAGCCGATGTTGCCGTCGACATCCGCGTAATACCAGTTGATCGTCAGCGCCTGCTTCGCCGCCTGCGCCGTCCAGCTCGGCCAGTCTTTGGCCTTCATCTGATGCGTCCATGCCAGCAGAGATGCGACCTCCTTCCCATCCCAGGCACGCGCTTTAGCATAGGCGGTGTGGGTGGCCGGATCGGTTTTGATCACGTTCCCGTGCAGGGTTCGCCAGACGGTAAAGGTCTCCGGCTGGCCGTCTTTCACGGCGATGGTCTCTTCGCGACTGAGCATTTTGACCCACTCGCCGTTATGCAGATACTCGCCCGGTTTTTGATCCGAGATTTGTTCGGCAAAGATATCCACATCGTCGCCGAACCCCGCCGTCGCGCCCCAGGAGATCTTCCCGTTATGACCAAACACCAGCCCCGGATAGGCGAACGGCGTGTTGCCGGTGACGTCATAGCCCGCGCCGTGCAGTCCGATGCCATAGGTATACGCCGGGGCGTACCAGCCAAACTGCGGGCCGTTGACCATGATGGCTTTCGCGTCCTGCGCCTTTTTCTTGCCAATCACCCACATGTTGCTGGTCGTCGGATACCCGGCCAGGCCGTTGGCACCGCTGCGGGCAAACTGTTCAGCGATCGCTTCCCGATTCTGCCCGGCGGTGAGTGCCAGCAGTGCGCCGTCGTTGCCTTTGGCTGGGCGATCCAGCATCGGCGCGGGGAGATCGTAGCGCGGAAGCAGCGCGGCGGTTTGGGTGTTTTTGAGATCAAAGCTCAGCGGGTAGTGACTTTCCCCGGCGGCGATCGTAGTCGGTGCCGCCGGATTCACCAGCCATTTCAGCTGGTTAAACACCCCTATCCCTTTCTGCGCGCCATATTTATCTTTCAGCGCCGTCAGCAGCGCCAGGTTGTCGATTTCGCTGGTGCTGTCAGAAAAGCGGTTTGCCATGGTACCGACAAAAACCATCGCCACATCAAAGGGCTGCCAGTGTCCGGGCTTAAAACCAAACCCGGCAAACTGCGCGGGCATTAGCTTGCCAGGGTCGGCGTTCACTTTATCGATCCAGGCGTTCATTCCGTCGGCGTAGCCCTGCAGGATCGCTTTGTCATCGGCAGACAGCGCGGCGATCTGCGCATGAATGGAGTCCGGCCAGTAGTTCTGGCGGATATCTTTATCAAAACTCACAAAGGATTTTCCGAGCACCTCGGACACCGTGCCCTGGGTGCTACGCCGCGCCATCTCCATCTGGAACAGGCGATCCTGCGCCACCACGTAACCGTAGCCGTAAAAAAGACGATACGTATCGTCGGCGTAAATATGCGGCATGCCGTAGTTATCGCGAACGATCTTGACCTCTGTCGGGGCGGTATTTGCCAGCGCCGCGATGCTCCAGCTCAGCGTCAGGGAAGCCACAACACAGTTCACGATCATACGATTTGTATTTTTCATTGTATCCTCTTGCAGGTGTATGATTTTCGATTTGATACTAGCAAGAGGCTAAATCTTATCCAGAACAGTCAGTTTGTTTCACTGCGAACTGTGAGTCTGGTAACTAATTCATGATACAAATATATCCGTTATGTGACTTAATACGAATCACAAAACTTTATCCATTGCAAAAAAAAGGGCGGCTCGAAAGCCACCCATTTTACCGCTGTTAAATCAGCTTACCGGCGAACCACCACCAGCTTCTGGTTCACGAACTCTTTGATACCGAGATCCGACAGCTCGCGACCATAGCCCGAGCGCTTCACGCCGCCGAACGGCAGTTCCGCCGCGGTGTCGGTCAGCCAGTTGATGTAGACCATCCCGGTTTCAATTCGCGACGCCATTTTCTTCGCACGATCAATATCCTGGCTGAACACCGCCCCGCCGAGGCCGTAATTTGAGTCGTTCGCCAGGCTCACCGCTTCGTCGTCGCTTTTCACAACATAGAACTGCGCCACCGGCCCGAAGAACTCTTCGAAGTAAGCCGGGTTGTCGCGGGAGATATGGGTCAGGATCGTCGGCTCGAAGAAGTTCCCTTCGCGCTCAACCGGCTTCCCGCCGAAATGCACTTTCGCACCATTTTTCACCGCCTCGTTAACCTGTTTGGTCAGGGTCTCCAGCGCGTCTTTCGACGACAGCGGCCCCAGCGTGGTTTTCTCATCCAGCGGATCGCCGATCTTCACCTCGCGGAACGCCTCGGTGAAAGCGGTCAGAAACTGATCCGCGACTTTCTCATGGACGATAAACCGCTTCGCGGCGGTACAGACCTGCCCGGCGTTGTTGAGTCGGGCATTGACGCCGATCTTGACCGCTTTCTTGAGATCCGCATCGTCGAGGACGATAAACACATCGTTACCGCCCAGTTCAAGGGTCGATTTTTTAATGTGCTTCGCCGCCTGCGCCGCCACGACGCTCCCGGCCTTTTCAGACCCAGTCAGAGCTGCGCCCTGC
Organism: Lelliottia sp. JS-SCA-14; assembly: GCF_035593345.1. Classification (NCBI taxonomy): domain Bacteria; kingdom Pseudomonadati; phylum Pseudomonadota; class Gammaproteobacteria; order Enterobacterales; family Enterobacteriaceae; genus Lelliottia; species Lelliottia sp. JS-SCA-14. The sequence goes on from NZ_CP141606.1 coordinate 4,203,954, forward strand.
ACGCGCGGATCGGCAATGATCTTCGCGACCTGGTCCGAAGAGATAAAGAGATTCGTCCAGGCCCCGTCCGGCGCACCGGCTTCCCGCACCAGATGGGCGAACGCTTCCGCGCAGTGCGGCACGATACTGGCATGTTTCGCCACCACCGGGTTCCCCGCCGCCAGGTTCGGTGCCAGGACGCGCATCAGCTGATAGAACGGGAAATTCCACGGCTCAACGGCCATCACCACGCCAATCGGATGGTGTTCTACCCAGGCGTCGCCGAGCTCCGACTTGTACTTCACGGGCGCAAGAAACTGCTTCGCGTTATCCGCGTAATAGCGGGCTATCTGCGCGCAGAGCTTCACCTCCCCGCGGCTTTGCTCGATGAGTTTCCCCATCTCCTGGCTCGCAATTTTCGCCAGCTCTTCGCTCCGGCTGTCGATCAGATCCGCCAGCTTATGCAGCACCGGCAGACGCTGTTCGATAGCCCCTTTCGCCCACTCGGAATGATAAAGCGCATCCGCCGTTTTCAGCGCCGCCTCGACCTCCGCATCGGTGTGGGATTTGTACTCTTTGATGAGCTTGTTGTTAGCAGGATTCACTGTCTGGTAAGCCATATAGGTCTCCTTAATTACCGCTTAGGGTATTAAGGGTAGTCAAGATGGCTGGGGGCGGAGGTAAAGTTGGGTATATGCGGATGTTTCTGATGTAAATATGATAGTGTCTGAAGGAAAGGTTGATTCACTCAAATACTCTATGAGGGTGTTATGACATCCATAAATGAAGTTATCAAACATGCACTTAATGTTATACCTGGCGTAAAATTCTACAATGACATGATAACATTTATCAGACACCCTGAAATATATGATGGCATAGAAGAGTATACTCCACTCAAAAATGCACTTGGTAATCTATTAAAATCAACACTCGCTATCAGTGTAGTAATCACGTTGATAAAATGGAGCATGTTAAACAATTCGCTAATCGCAAACTTAGAATTAATTATTAATCCGTTGGTTTTATATATATCGTTATTCTCACGCGCAATAGTAATTTCATTAATCTTTTGGTCTTCTGTTTCAATATTATCATTTGCAACAAGCAGAAAAATATCGATTCTATATTTCCTGCAAACACTCCAAGTTTGGTCCGTTTTAAATCCATTAGGTATCATACTGTTTTGGGTGGCATTAAATAGAGTCATGGAAAATGGAAAGAGCGAAGAAGCTGTAAATAATTTTGATTTTTTATTTGGTATTGGAGTATCGACCTGTAGCTTTATACTTATTTACAAATTATTATTAAGGCCTGTTTACATACACCTTAAATATGTTTTAAAAATAAAGAGCCCGCTCATCACCACATTAACAGGAATATCCATTGCCTTTACTTCAAATATATACCTACCAAATTTTTTCTCAAAAGCAATGATTAATGAAAAAAGCATGTGCAGCCTCCTTTATCAAAAGCAGAAAGAAAAACTCTTAAACCATAGTATTACTGAAGATAAATTTATGTTTGACTGTTTAAGGAGCAGTAACAGTCAATAATGAAAATTATTACCACTTTGACATTAGGATAGTCACCTATAAAATCCCCCGGTGGCGCTGCGCTTACCGGGGCTACAATCCGTGCAACGATAAGCCTTTGTAGGCCGGGCAAACGCAGTGCCGCCCGGCAAAACACCGAGGCTGCAAAACTCAAACCCCATCACACTTCCCTCATGTCATTCCCAACACAAACCACCGGGCGTTATTCCTAACCCCTTGAATATCCGTACACCCACACCCTATCCATTCACTAAAAGCTATCAATAACATCCTTTATCCAATTGGATTCCCAATCACTCCCTCCACAAAATGCAGATATACACCACAAGCATTCAGGAGTTCCCATGTCTCATTCCATCATCAATGACACCCCATACGAAGCCGTTGAAATCCTGCGTAAAGCCAAACCCGGCTTTAAACCGCGCATCGCGTTTATCCTCGGCTCCGGCCTCGGCGTGCTGGCGGATAAGCTCGACAACAAAACCGTCATCTCTTACGAAAAACTGCCGGGTTTCCCGGTCAGCACCGTGATTGGGCATGCGGGCGAAGTGGTGATGGGCTCCCTGCACGGCGTGGACCTCATCTGCATGAAGGGGCGCGGGCATTTCTACGAGGGCGTCGGGATGGGCATCATGACCCACGCGGTGCGCACCTTTAAGCTGCTCGGCTGCGAATTTATGTTCTGCACCAACGCCGCCGGTTCGCTCAACCCGAACATCCCGGCGGGCAGCCTGGTGGCGCTGAATGATCACATCAACACCATGCCGTCCACGCCGCTGGTCGGACCGAACGACGACCGTTTTGGCCCGCGCTTCTTTAGCCTTGCCAATGCCTACGACAAAGAGCTGCGCGAAAAACTGCACCACACCGCGGGCGATCTGAACATCACTCTGCACGAAGGCGTATTCGTCTCCTACCCTGGCCCGAACTTCGAAACGGCGGCGGAAATCCGCATGATGCAGAACATGGGCGGCGACGTGGTCGGCATGTCGGTGGTGCCGGAAGTGATCGTCGCGCGCCACTGCGGCCTGAAAGTGCTGGCGGTCTCGGCTATCACCAACATGGCGGAAGGCCTGAGCGACGTGGAGCTCTCCCACGAACAAACCCTGAAATGCGCGGCGATGGTCACCGACGATTTTATTCGCCTGATTAGCCAGTTCGTGAAGAACTGCCGCTAACTTCCCGTCCAGCGGCGGGCACGCGCCCGCCAGGAGAAATGCAGATGTCAGAAAACTACTCTCGCGGCAGTCTGAATGCGATTTCCTATCTGAGCTATTACTTCGTCGGCGCGCTGGTCTCGACGCTGGGGATTGTCCTCGGCCCGCTGTGCGCCGCGTTCAATAAGGATCCGAGCTTTATCGGCCAGGTGTTTACCCTGATGAACATCGGCATGTTCGTGCCGATCATGCTCGGTGGGATCCTGATGAAAAAATGGGGTCTGCAAAAGCCGCTGGTGATCGCCGCCGCGCTGACGATCCTCATCAGCGCCCTGCTGTTCGCCACCCCGACGCTGACCATGTTCAGCGTAGCGGTCGCCATCATCGGCGCCTGCGGCGGGATTTTTATGACCATCGGCAGCTACCTGGTGGTGCGTATTAATCCGGACGAAAAGAGCCGCTCATCGAGCCTGATTTTCACCGATTTCTTCTTCAGCCTGGCGGGCGCGACGCTCTCCTTCCTGCTGGCGTGGCTATTCAAAATGGGCGCGAGCTGGATTGCCATGTACGGCATCATGGGCGGGCTGGGCGTGCTGATGCTGATCCTCACATTGCGCAGCCGTTACCCATCCACCGTGGCGGCAGAGCCTGAACATCAGGAAGCTTCCAGCAACGAGCCATGGGGCCGTTCCGTATGGCTGCTGTGCGGCGCGCTGTTCCTGTTCCTGCTGGCAGAGCCGATCTTCACCATGTGGACGCCGGGCTATCTGCAGTGGCGTTTCCAGATGCTGCCAGAACAGGCGGCGCTGTACACCACCGTCTACTGGGTGGCGAAGGCGACCGGGCTGTTCCTCAACCAGTTCACCGTCAAATGGATGAAACTGCGCACCTTCCTGCTGATCTGCACCGCCGTTGGTCTGGTCGCCATCGCACTTATCAGCAACAGCGCCAACACCACGCTGATCCTGATTGCCTGCGGCGCGTTCGGCTTCTTTAACTCCGGTCTGTTCTCCGGCCTGATGAGCTACGGGTCATTGCAGGTGAGCCGCAGTTCACCGACGCTGATCTCCGCCCTGCTCACCTGCGGCACCGTCGGCACGCTGCTGTTCGCGACGGTCTCCTCGCTGGTCAATAGCCGCTACGGCCTGCACGGGGCGGTGAATGCCTCGACCTGCGCCTACGCGCTGCTGATGGTGACATTGCTGGCGGCCATCGCCTGCAGCCGAGCCGAACGCCTGCATCATGGCGAGGCGGTCGCGGTTTGACAGGCTCCAGGGAGGGTTGCATGATATCGCCACCCTCCTTTTTCTCGGTGCCCGGCATGCTCGATTCACAGGCCAACAGCCGCATTCGCTTCCGGATGCTGCGCTATTTCCAGACCCTCGCCGATGAGCTGCATTTTGGCCGCGCCGCCGCAAAACTGAATATCTCCCAGCCGCCGCTGAGCATGCAGATCAAAGAGCTGGAAGAGCTGCTAGGCGTGGAGTTGTTTGAGCGCACCAGCCGCAAAGTGGTGCTGACGCACGCCGGAAAAGTGCTGAAAGCGGAAGTGGATCGGCTGCTCAGCGCCACCGAACAGTCCCTGAACTACGTGCGTCAGATTGGCCGCAGCGAGAAACAGCACATCAACATTGGCATTATCGGCAGCGCGATGTGGGGCCCGCTGCTGACGCGCATGAAAGCCTTTCGCGAGGCCAATCCGGACGTTAACTGGACGCTGCACGAGCTCGGCCAGCAGGAGCAAACCGAGGCCCTGCGCGCCCGCACCATTGATATCGCCATCAACCGCAACGTCATTCCGCACGTCGAAGCCAAAATTCGCTGCCAGCTGATTGCCCGTGAAGCGGTGTGCGTCGCGGTACATGAGAGCGATCCCCTGTGCCGTCACGCCACGGTCTCCCTGAAAGATCTGGCCGACCGCGCCTTTATCTCCCTCTCCTTTACCCACAGCGATTTCGCCCGTCAGGTGTACGACAACTGTCTTTCCCTGGGCGTGTCACCCCTGGTGACGCACCAGGTATTTGAGCCGCAAACCGCGCTGGCGCTGGTCAGCACCGGAAATGGCGTGTCGCTGTTGCCCGAATCCTGCGCGCTGATCCACTGGCCGGGCGTGGTGTTCCTGAAACTTGCCGAAACCATCCCCGCCGATCTTTACGCTCTGTGGTACGACGAACCGCTCCCGGATCTGTTCACCCGTTTTCTGCACGCTCTGCGCGACTGATCGCTCTTTTTTGCACTCCTCCCGCGTTCCGCTCTATCCTTAACCCTATGGAAAAATTAGCTGAACTCAAACGCGCCAAGCTGTTGGCGCTGTCGCTGCTGTTGATTGCCGCAGCGATATTCGTGACCACACTGTTCCTGCCGCAGACTTTCTGGGTGCGCGGCGTGAAGGCTATTGCCGAGGCGGCGATGGTCGGCGCGCTGGCGGACTGGTTTGCCGTTGTCGCCCTGTTCCGTCGGGTGCCGATCCCGTTTATCTCGCGCCATACGGCGATTATCCCGCGCAACAAAGACCGGATCGCCGATAATCTCGGCCTGTTCGTGCAGGATAAGTTTCTTGATACCCAGTCGTTAGTGGCGCTGATCCGCCGCTACGAACCGGCGCAGATGATCGGCACCTGGTTCAGCCAGCCGGATAACGCCCAGCGCGTCGGGCAGCATCTGATTCAGGTGATGGGCGGGTTCCTGGAACTGACGGACGACGGGCGCATTCAGCGCTTACTGAAACGCGCGGTGCATAAGGCCATCGATAAAGTCGATTTCACCGAGACCAGCGCCGCGATGCTGGAGAGCATGACCAAAAACAATCGCCATCAGGTGCTGCTCGACGCGGTGATTCGTCGTCTGATCGACCTGATTCAGCGCGACACCACGCGGGAGTTTATCGCCACGCAGATCGTTCACTGGCTCAAGACCGAACATCCGCGTAAGGCGATGGTGCTGCCGACCGAATGGCTGGGCGATCAAAGCGCCGAGCTGGTGTCCGATGCGGTGAATGCGATCCTCGACGATATCAGCCACGACCGCACGCACCAGATCCGCCAGGCGTTCGATCGTGCCACGCTGAAGCTGATCGACAACCTGAAAACCGATCCGGAGATGGCGGCGAAAGCCGAAAACATCAAAGATTATCTGAAGAATGACGAGGCGTTTAACCGCTATCTCGGCGAGATGTGGGCCGACCTGCGCGCGTGGCTGAAAGCGGATATGCAGAGCGACGACTCGCGGGTGAAGCAGCGCATCGCCAGGGCGGGCCAGTGGTTCGGTGAAACCCTGGTGGCCGACGCCAGCCTGCGCGCTTCGCTGAACGAGCATCTGGAGCAGGCGGCGCACCGCGTGGCACCGGATTTCGCCGCGTTCCTGACGCGCCATATTAGCGATACGGTGAAGGGCTGGGATGCGAAAGATATGTCGCGCCAGATCGAGCTTAATATCGGCAAAGATCTGCAGTTTATCCGCGTCAACGGCACGCTGGTCGGCGGGACGATTGGGTTGATTTTGTTTTTGCTGTCGCAGATACCTGTGCTGCTGCCGTAGTCGCTTTTTGCCGGGTGGCGGCTGCGCCTTACCCGGCCTACGGGTTTGGTGCGGTCTTTTTGCCGGGTGGCGGCTTCGCCTTACCTGGCCTACGGGTTTGGTGCGGTCTTTTGCCGGGTGGCGGCTGCGCCTTACCCGGCCTACGGGATTGGTGCGGTCTTTTGCCGGGTGGCGGCTGCGCCTTACCCGGCCTACGGGGTTGGTGCGGTCTTTTTGCCGGGTGGCGGCTTCGCCTTACCCGGCCTACGGGTTGGTGCGGTCTTTTTGCCGGGTGGCGGCTGCGCCTTACCCGGCCTACGATATTTTTTCGGCTGACGGTTTTCGTAGGCCCGTGCAAGCGCAGCGCCGCCGGGCGATTACGCCTGCCAGCTCCCCTGTTCCACTTCAAGCAATAACAACATCGTCAGCGCCTGGGCGTAAGGCACCGGGGCCATCGCGATATCGCAGTAATACTGAATGTCCCAGCCCAGCATGGTGCCGCGCGAGGCTTCAAGCACAATGCCGCCCTCGTCAATCCGCGCCATCACAGCATCAAACGCCCGCAAAGCGTGAACGCTGACGGAATCATCCAGAATCCCCATTCGCACGCCGCGCAGCATGCCGTAGGCGATCCCCGCCGTGGCGGAAGATTCCTGCGGCGAGAGCGGATCGTCAAGCACCGTATGCCACATTCCGTTATCCGCCTGCAGGTCACACAGCGAACGCACCTGACGCGCCACCACCTGCGACAAATACCGGCGCATGCCTGTGTCGAGATGTTCTCCCATGAGCTCAATAAATTCCGGAATGGCCACAGTGATCCACGCGTTGCCCCGCGCCCAAAACGCCCCGGCAAAATGGTGCTTATCGACAAACGTCCAGCCGTGATACCACAGCCCGCTGACCGGATCGCTGAGATAGCGCGTGTGCAGCAGAAACTGATACCCCGCCTCGTCGATCAGATCGCGGCGCTTGAGCACGATCCCCGCCACGCCGAGGAACAGACAAGTCATAAACAGCGTGTCGTCCCAGAGCTGCCCGGTGTTGGGCTGCTCTTTCACCACGTGCTGAAACCCGCCCTCTTCGGTTTTCGGCAGATCGCGCAGCAGGGCGTCGGCCCAGTCATTCACCGTCGCCAGCAGATCCTCACGCTGATGCTCCCCCGCCACCAGCGCCAGCACGATCATCGGTGCGGTGGTGTTGATCTGCATCTCCGGCAGCCCTTTAGCGATCTGCTGTTCGTACCACGCGAGGATCGACCGTTGCAGCGCCGCATCCTGCTGATGCGCGGCATAGCGCCAGAAGCCGTACAGCCCGACGCCGATCTCCCATTCCCACTCTTCGAAGCGGATCGCAAAACCCTCCTCAACGCCCACTTCATCGAGATTTTTTAAGCGGCAGAAGCCGCGCACCACGCGATCCAGCGTGCCCATCAGGGGTTCTTTGTTCATGCCTGAGCTCCTTTAATGCGCATTGCTGCCAGCGCGTGTTGTTGATGGCCGTACCGTGAAGAGGCGATAAACCGCGCGTCGGGGAAGAGTTGTCCCGCAAGAGACTGAGCGGCATGAAAGGCGCTGGAATGATTCGAAAAATCCATCACATCGCAGCCGCGTTCGTCTGGCCCGTAGCGATACCCCAGAATGGTCGATTTGACTCTGCGCCACAGGGGTTCCGGGAAATACGTATTGCGATGGTTTTGCCAGAGCCGCAGCAGCGCGAGCAGGCAATAGACCGACCCCTCTTCGCGCGCGCTCACCCGTTTAAGCACATACAAGAGCAGCGCATCCGCCTCTGGGCCATACTCCTTCTGCGCCATTAACGTCAGCAGACGCTCGGGATCGGGCTCGGGGAGCGCGGGGATGCTTTGCTGCTGAGGCCCTTCGCAGGCAACCATCCCCAGCGGTAGTTCGTCGATGTACACCATTTTCAGGCCGCATAAGGTGTCGCGCTCGAACAGCTCGTCGAGATGGATCAGGACGCGGTTTTCCCCCTGACGCAGGGCGAGCCGGACGTCCTGAAACTGCATCGCGTTGCGGGTAAACGGCGTAAAGCAGGCCATCAGTCTCTCGGAACACCAAACTCGCACGCCGCCGCAGGTGCCCAGTCGAAACGCATATTCACCCTCGCGCGGCGCAATCAGATCCACCGTCAGCCAGCGCTGAATGTGAAACGGCAACGCGCGATGACCGGAAAAATCCAACCAGCCATGTTCATCGGCGACCGCGACCTCATCGCAGGGCAGCGCCAGCGCCGGATCGATCGCGCGCCCGGCGTGGCTGCGGCGAAACACCTGACGGCAAAAGGATTCGCGGCTCGCGGGATCGGCCCCTTCACCGGTGTAAAACTCCGCAAAACGCTCCGCTTTGGCCGCTGAAACCTGAAAACGCCCCAGCGCCTCGCCCTGCGTGAATGGTCGTGACATATCGCCCTCATTGCTTCTGTGTTCGTGGCGGCTATTTTCAGGGGATGTGGGGGTTTCAACGAGAAGCGGATCGGGCGGATTTATGGGATATGCCTGACCCCTCACAAAGCGGGCCAGAGGGAGAAGAGCGGCGTGATGAGGATCACGCCTTAGGCGAAAGTGAGAAACTGAAGGTGATGGCGATCACAGGAATACGCCCTGGAACCGCCAAAATATGTGAACTGCGTCACCCCTTCAGCGCTTTCAGCTCGTCCCCCAGACTGTCCGCCAGCGCCCGCACGCGTGAGGCGTCAAACAGGACGTGCAATCCCGGCGAGGCATCGGCGTGTTTGGTGCAATAGTCTTCCATCTCGGACGCGCTGCGATAAAGCTCCTGAATGTTGATCTGGCAGATCTCGCGCATGCTCCAGCTGTTTTCCACCTCTCGGGCAAAGCGCAGGGTGAAGAAGGCTTTTTGCGCGTGCAGGAACAGATGACAGTAGAGCGCAAAACCTTGCCACTCCTCCAGCCAGCGGTTTTTCAGCGCATACGGGAACGCAGCGGTTTCAGCAAAACGCAGCGCCTGTTCACGTAAGCTCAGGGAGGCGTCACGGGCGTCATCTTTCTCTTTGGCGATGCGGGACAGGCAGGCGGCGGAGGTCTCCACGTCGCTGGCGTTAAAGGAGATATCGCGCTCCGAGCCCGGCAGCCAGTGGTTGCGGTTGAGCTGCCCGTACAGGCTCCATACCGCCTGGCCGTAGCTTTCCGGCACCTGGCTGTGGCGATGAAACACGTGGTCGCGGACGTAAATCGCGCTGTAAAGCACCTGCCCGGCCTGCTCCAGCAGAGCGGTGAATTCTTCGAACACTGGCGGTTCGGGCCGCCAGCCGTAGCTTTCGTCGAGCCAGTAGGTCAGGAGCTGATCGCGCGACAGATGCGCCCCATCGTTCGCCAGCATCCGGCTGCACGCCACCAGGTTGCACTCGCTCAGGGTGCCCATGACCCAGTGGTTATCAACCCCTTCCCAGCTGGTTTTGCACACCGCGCCGCGGATCGCCGGATTGCTGCGACACCACAGCAGGCGGCCCTGCAGCTCGTCGATACGCGGGAACGGGAAAATGCCCCAGCCCACCTCTTCGCCCACCAGATCGATATCCGCCCACACTTCGCGCTCGCGCACCGCCAGCAGCGCCGGATTGTTGGGGAATGACGGCCAGAAACGCTCGGGCGTCATCTTGATAGAAACGCTGACGCTCTCGGGCAACGGGCGGATCGCCTCCAGCACGTTGCCGAGATCGTGATTGCCCGCCGGAAACACGCGCAGCACCAGATGTTTGTTCTCTTTCTGCATCGCGCGGGAAAGGGTGTTAAAGCAGCGGCTGTAGAGGGCAAAACTGCGCTCATCGCGCTCAGGGATCCGGGCGTTGTCGTCCGCCTGCAGCTCCCAGTTCGGGCGCGAGATGGGCAGCAGACCGTCGGTATTGGAAATTGCGATAAGCAGGCCGCTCAGCGCCGGAATGCGCTGGCAAATCAGCGACACTTTCTCGCTCAGATACGCACACCAGAAATCGACGTCAAAGCGCACGCCGTGGCCCGGCTCGAACAGATGCGGGTGCGCCAGCAGCAGATCCGTCGGGAAGTTGAACTCTTTGGCCTGGAGATAAAAACGCAGCCCTTTTTGCTGACACAATTTTCCAAGGCGATTGAGATAGACGCAGCGGGCGCGCTGCTGGCTGGAGAGGCGATCGTTGTACTGAAGGGGGGTGTAACCCTTTGGCGAAACCAGCATGTCGAACAGATCCACCTGCCCGACAATCACCGTATTAAAATCATGCGCGACGGCGTATTCCACCAGCTCGCAGGCCTTCTCCCAGTTCCAGTACGCCTGATTATTGAGCTCCAGTGCCCTCGTCTCCCACATCTCTCTGCTCCTTTTGTCGCCCCATTGACCGGCCGACAGTGATAGCACAGAACGCAGAAAAAGGGTGTGTCAGGGCTCGCGAATGACGTAGCGCGTGGGCTCAAAAAGGTTCAGGAACAGATGCACCAGGAACACCAGGGTCAGGGTGGAGACCAGCGCCACCGTCACAGAGACGATGCGATACAGATCGCTGAACACCAGGTCGCCGTCGGGATGCATATTCTGGCCAAACATGATGCCGATGGTGGTGATACTGGCAAAACCCACGCCCGCGCCGACCTTCTCCATCACGTGCAACCGCGCGCCAAACGCCAGCCCGAGGCCAATCAGCGGCATCATCAGCAGCATGTGGCTGCTGTGATCGTAGAGCACCAGCTGCATCACCAGAATGTACAGACAGCCGAGGATCACCCCGACCACGCGCCACAGGGAGCTCATCACCGCGCCGCGATAGTGCATCGGGAAGAGGATCAGCACGCCCGCCATTAGCGCCGAGAGGGAATCGCTGAGATCGCTTATCTGGAAGACGACAAAAATCATTGTCGCCACGGTGCCGGAAAGTAAGGACTCGTGGCGCACGCGGGCGGCGTTTTTCTCAATCAGCGGCGGCGGCTTGCGCGGTTCGACGTCCGGAAGCAGGTAGTTCATCAGCGCGCTTAAACAGACCGCCATAATGCTGGCCTCGACGTTCGAAAACAGCAGCGTGTGCCAGTTGGTCGTCGGGTAGCTCATAAAATTGAGCATCACGCTCTGGCACACCACGCCCATCGAGCCAAACAGGAACAGCGGCCCCTGGCTCATAAAGCGAAAACGCATCACGTAGAGGGCGAACACTACCAGCGTCATGATCAGCGGCCATTGCGAGAGATAGCCGATGATAATCACCATTTCGATGCAGTTCAGCGACGCGCTGAACACGAACTGCTTCGCCACGTGGCGGTTAAACACCGGCACCAGCGACAGGAGCATGATCGGATAGACAACGTAAAACACGCCGTAGCTGGTGTTGTAAAACGTCGAAATGCTCAGGGCAATCATCCCGGCAAAGACGATGCGCAGGGTCTGGCGAAAGTCGTTGGCCGTGTAGACGATGTTGCCGTGCGGGGTGAAGACCCGCGCAAGCGTATTAATAGACATAATGCAGCAAACTGACGAGGTGGATTTGCAGCCCGGAGAAGAAGCGCGCGAATGGCCCTTCGCTGTTATACAGCTGCACTGTGGCGCGTGCGCCGGTCGGTAAATGTTTCGGCAGATCTTCGTCCAGCGCGATGTGAATGCGCATGCGCTGCGCGTCGCGCACCCAGCGGTTTGACGTTTCAGGCGCAGAGAGCTCGCCGTTAACCGCTTCCTGTCCGGCCAAAATACCCGCATCGCTGCTGGTCACATGGGCGCGGAAAACGCGGCCCGGGAAGGCGTCAAACACCACCGCGGCGTCGGTGCCCTGATGGGTATGGCGCAGGCTTTTCTCACGAAAATCGGCGACGATATCGGTCTGGTTATTCACCAGCGCCAGCGCGGCAGAGCCCGACGAGGCGTAAAAACCGGGGCTGAGCTGGACGTTACTCACGGTGCCGTCGGCCAGGGCGTAGACCTTCGTCCAGCTCAGGTTCAGCTCCGCCTCTTCCAGCGCATTGCGGTATTTTTTCAGCGTCACGTTGCGATGTTCATCCTGCTCCCCGCGTTGGATACGCAGGTTATGGATGCTGGCGTTCAGATTCGCCACCGACTGTTCACTGCTCTGCCAGGTGGTGCGGACTTTATCCAGATCCGCCTGCGAGACATTCTGCAGGGTGCTCAGGTGCTGGTAGCGATCAAAGGTCACTTTATCGTTGCGGGCGGTGAGCTGCGCCGTTTTCAGACTGGCCTGCGCGGCGACGATCTGGGCGTCCAGCTGCTGATTAGAGAGCCGGGCCTGTTCCAGCGCGATCTGGGCGGCGTCGACTTTATTGCGAAACGGCGTCGGGTCGAGTTCAAACAGCACATCGCCCTTTTTCACCTGGCTGTTGTTGTGGACGTACACCGCCGCGACATTGCCGGAGACGCGCGCCGACACCGGCGTCACCACGCGCATCACGGTGGAGTCCGGCGTCAGCGGGATCCAGATATCCGCGACGATAAAATAGACAAACATCAGCAGGAAAGAGGCAATACTCACCCTTACCCAGCGGGCAAACTTTTGTTCAGGAGTCATTATTATTGGGTCTTGTTGTCTTCTTCGCGGATTGACCGCAAATTGCAGGCGATTTGATTTAATGTTGCGCTGAAAATCTCCAGATGTTCCGGCGCGATATTGTGCGACACGCGTTCCTGAAAATTCTCAATCACGCGGGTGAGCGTGTCCAGGATTGCGTTGCCTTCAGGGGTGAGAGTGAGCAGCCGGATGCGCTTGTCGTAAGGTGACACGGCGCGCAGCAGATAGCCCTGTTTTTCCAGCTGAGTCAGGGTGCGCATCAGCGGCGGCAGTTCGATACCCTGCACTTCCGCCAGTTCGCTGACCGAGACGTTATCCCCCAGTGATTTGAGCTGCATCATCACCGTCCAGCTCGACTGCGTCAGGCCAGTGTCAAGAATGGCGTCATCAATCACCGCGCGCCACTGACGCACGATCATCGCCATCCGCATCCCCATCGGCCTGCGGCAAAACAGATCTTCTTCGCTCACGGGAACTCCTCTCATCACACGCAAGCAAGATAATAGTTATCAGGGTAAGTATCAAGAAACGAGCGGGGAAAGAGCAGGAATTGCGAATTGGTTTACGGTGCCCGCTATTATTCTCTCCCGCAGGGAGAGGGGGAAAAATCGCCATTGTAGGCCCGGTAAGAACCACCGGGCCTACAAAAGCTACTTATTGTGTGCGAAGAGTTTTGGGATTTCGCGCAGACACCAGGATTTGGCCTCACCCATGCTGTCGCGACGCCACGCCATGATGATATCCACCTCGTTGGTGTATTCCGGGCTGACTACGCGCAGCCGCCCTTCGGCGATATCTTTTTCCACAAACGGATAAGGCATTGTCGCCACGCCCAGGCCCGCTAACAGCGCCTGACGCTTGTCTTCGAGGGAGGTCACCGTCAGTCGCGGCTGTTTATCCAGCAGCTGTACGGTGAGCACCGGGCGCTCACGGGCAGTATCCGCCACCGCCACGCCGCGATATTTCACGCGAGTCACTTCGGATAACGGCTCCGGCTCCTGATGGATCGGGTGATCCGGCGCGGCGACGTAGACGTTCATGACGCTGTACAGTTTGCGCGAGTTGATTTCGGACGAGGAGCGGAAGTGCATGTCAGGGGCGATCACGATGTCCGCCCTGCCCGTCTCAAGGCGTTCCCACGCGCCCGCCAGCACTTCAGTGATGACGGAGAGCTGGGTGTTCGCTTTCGCGGCCAGACGATCCACCAGCGGGAACAGCGCCGATGTCGGCACCAGCGCTTCGGTGACCAGCGTCAGATGAGTTTCCCAGCCGCGCGCCAGGGCTTCGGCGTCGGTGGTCAGCTTATCGGCCGCCTCCAGCAGAACGCGGCCGCGCTCCAGCAGCATGCGCCCGACATTAGTGAATTTTGTTCGGTGACCAGAACGGTCGAAAAGCACCACATCCAGCTCTTCTTCCAGTTTCTGCATGGTGTAGCTCAGGGCAGACGGAACGCGCCCCAGCTCGTCAGCCGCAGCGGCAAAGCTGCCACGCCGGTCTATCGCGTCCATGACGCGCAGCGCCTCAAGCGTCAATGCTCTCTCTTTTGCCATCTGGTTCTCATTCAGGAAATTTGAACATACCGGGCAGAATATCTGGCTAACAATGAAGCGTCCATACCTTTACCATTGTTTTAGTGTAAAGAGAGGTCAGTTTTATGATTACGACAAGAACAGCAAAACAGTGCGGACAAGCCGATTTCGGTTGGCTGCAGGCCCGCTACACCTTTTCCTTTGGACACTACTTTGACCCAAAACTGCTCGGTTACGCCTCACTGCGCGTGCTGAACCAGGAAGTGCTCGCACCGGGTGCCTCCTTCCAGCCCCGCACGTATCCGAAAGTGGATATCCTGAATCTGATACTGGAAGGTGAAGCAGAATATCGCGATAGCGAGGGCAATCATGTCCAGGCGAAGGCGGGCGAAGCGCTGCTGATTTCAACGCAGCCCGGCATTAGCTATAGCGAACATAACCTCAGCAAAGATAAGACGCTGACCCGCATGCAGCTGTGGCTGGATGCCTGCCCGGAGCGGGAAAATCCGCTGGTGCAGAAGATCAATCTGAGCGGCGATAAGCAGCAGCTGATTGCAACGCCGGATGGCAGCAACGGCAGCCTGCAGTTGCGCCAGCAGGTGTGGCTGCACCATATCGAGCTGAAAAAAGGTGAACAGGCGAGCTTCCAGCTCCACGGGCCGCGAGCCTACCTGCAATCTATCCACGGCACGGTGCATGCTCTGACGCACGCGGAAGAGAAAGAAGCGCTCACCTGCGGCGACGGCGCGTTTATCCGCGATGAAGCGAACATTACGCTGGTCGCCGATACCCCGCTGCGCGCGCTGCTGATTGATTTGCCGGTGTGATTTTTATCCGGGCCAACTACTGTCGGCCCGGATTATTGCTTAAATATAAAAAATTTTATTTATCTTGATTACTTAACTCAGTCATTATCTTTGCGAATCTTAATTGCTTCATCGATCCAGTCTTCAATATTCTCTGCAATATAATTATACACATTTGTGCTAACAGAATATGGCGGATCATATGCCTTCGCAATAGTTGATAATTTTTTTCCTGTGGAACCATGAGTAATAAAGTCCAGTGGATTCTTACCTTTAGATGATTGCTCTTCCGAAGCATTTTTCAAATTATGAATATAGATAACTAAAATACCTAACCCATTGTTCCATGATTCAATTATTTCATGATTGATCCACTTCCTATTAGCTGTGTTTTCCCCTGCGAGAATGACTGTACAGGTTCTTCCAGACATTTGATTAGAGATCCACTCTTTAATCGCCTTATCTCCTCCCCCGACAACTTCTTCCCAATCATTATCTTTCGCCGGTTTATTTCCTTCGATCGCACCAATGTTTCTGACTTGTGAAACACGCCAGTTATCAGGTTGATAATGAAAACTAAAAAAACACTTTCTAGCCATGTAAGTCACCTTTTTCAATGCAATATTTTATAATTCGCAATGTATTTGATAAAATTTCATCAGGGGATGATTTTTCATCCCCTAACTTAATAAATAAATCATAAAAGATATCATCTTTCACATTTTCCTCTTTGAAAATTGAAACCTCCTTTTCCCAAATATCTCTAGCTACGTATCCAGTAGCCCCTACAGGAATAACGATGTTATTTTTTGATTTTGATATTTCGTACTCTTCCCACATACCCTTGGACGGTAATAAGCTTTGATCACTTATTTTATTTCCAAACAAAAAAACAGAAAATCCTGCATGTGCAATCATATCGTCGCGATATTGCGTCCACAGTGCAGAAAAATTTTGTGTTTTAGACGGCTGTGGAAATGGTCTTAAAAGAAGTTGCTCCTGAATTTGTCGCCCCTGTTTCATATATACTTCTTCTAATGCTCCACATATAACAGAACTTCCAACTCCGAGCCCAAAACCAGATACAATTTTGCAGCCATTTTTTATTAAACCAGCGCTCAATTGGGCAATGAATTTATGTGACTGCTCTTCTCCCCAGGGGCCAAATTCATGCGCTGCACCAGATACAAATAGTGTTTTCTTTTTATAATTTGATTCAATGAGAAGCAGTAACTCTTCGATTTCACTAAACTCATCAACCAATATCGTTTTGATATTAAACCGGCTTAAATCTGAAATGAAAAGTTCTTGCTTTCTACAGTTATATTTAAAATCCGCCGCAGGTTCATCTTTCTTTTGTTTTATGGAGCGAATAAAACAATAATGTCTTCGCTGATTATCTTCGTATGCTACACGCACTCGACTAAGAATATAATCAAGATTCGGATCTGTAAAACTAAATCCAATAAATATAAATGTTTTAGAAATCAAATCACCTTTCAAAGCCGAAAGATATTGGTTCATTTTAATATGATATCTTTCATAATCATCTTTTGTTAATACAGCGTCATTTGGGTGTGCTTTATCGCCATGCATTTTATAAACAATAGCATTACGTCTGAATATAGTAACTGCTAATTGTTCTTTGGTGTATTTGACATCAGGTACTTTCCCTGACTTTACTAAAGTATTCTCAATCAATGAATCATAATTTGTCGTCCAATATATACTAATTGGTAATCTTGCCAACACTCTATGCGATTCAGTTTCCACAGCATCCCTGGCAAACTCCTCTATGAGTCGTTGGTTCAATTGACTTCTATTATTACCATTTGAATTACAATGGAACTGTGCCAAAGTCACAAGATCATGTTCTTTATCAACATCTAGCCCCAGTTTTTCAGCTATCGGTCTTAATAATTCAGGCCAACTTACAAAACCTCCGCCAGCAGATAGACCGGCCCCTGCGAATATTGCTAAATTTTCTTCTTGAAGTTCTTTTACCACATGTTTAATAAATGCTTCTCTATCTCTATTCACAAAAAACCTCTGAACTATCAATTTATATTTTGATAAATATCTGGAGATTAATCTCGAAAGCAAGATAGCGTACTTGCACTTCTCATTACTGTAAAGCTGATAAGTTAATGGGGAGATGTATTTTTTTAGGAAAAAGTGCTATTCACAATAATATTGGAAACATTAACACACTAAAGCATCACAATATTTCCAATTAACCCGCTATTAATTCCATTATTCAGATAACGTAATCAGCGTAAATTTAAATTGATAATATTAATAACGAAAAAACAGAGAGTTTAATATAACAATTAGACATAACAAAACGCCCGCGACAAGCGCGGGCATCGGATCACTCGCTCAGCGCATTCGCCATATCGGTTTTGATCTGCTTACGCTGCTCCGGCGTGAGCACCTGGCTGACATCGAAGTAGTATTTCACACGGTAATAACGCGCCTGCTCTTCCACTTTGCTGAAAGCCGCGAGCTGGTTTTTCACCACACTTTCGTTCCATTTTCCGGACTGGAACATATCAATCAGCGCGCCATCTTTCACGCCGGTCATCGGGATCTTGCTGACGCTGTCTTCCAGTTTCTGGTGCAGATCTTCAATTTTCTTCACCTGATCGTTGCTGAGCTTAAGATGTTGAACCAGCGGATCTTGCGAAGGGGACGGTGCAGCCTCAACGTTTGCAGCCTGAGCCGCAAAACTAAAACCCGCGAGGGTGGCGGCGAGCAGGGCAATTCGGGTCATTTTCATCATCTTACTGTCCTTAAATGGTGGTAGGGAAAAGCAGGGGCATTGTTTTTCAAGACCGGATGAAGATGTGTGATCAATTATATAAACAAATTTGTATGTTCAGCGGGCAAAAAAAAGCCCCCTTCTAAGAAGGGGGCCTGTTCACAGGTGTTGGCTTAAATCGCCTGGGTAAAGGTTCGTGAAATCACGTCCTGCTGCTGCTCGCGCGTCAGGGCGTTAAAGCGGACCGCATAGCCTGATACGCGGATCGTCAGGTTCGGATAATTCTCTGGATGTTCAATGGCATCCATCAGCATTTCCCGGTTCATGACGTTGACGTTCAGGTGCTGCCCGCCCTCGATGGCCGCCTCGTGGTGGAAGTACCCGTCCAGCAGGCCGACGAGGTTGGTTTTGCGGACCCCTTCGTCCTTGCCCAGCGCCTGCGGCACAATCGAGAAGGTGTACGAAATCCCGTCTTTGGCGTAGGTGAACGGCAATTTCGCCACCGAGGTTAACGACGCCACCGCCCCTTTGCGATCGCGCCCGTGCATCGGGTTCGCACCCGGCGCAAACGGTGTGCCACCGCGGCGGCCGTCCGGGGTATTCCCCGTTTTCTGACCGTACACCACGTTCGAGGTGATGGTCAGAATCGACTGGGTCGGCACGGCGTTGCGATAGGTTGGCAGCGCCTGAATTTTCTTCATAAAGCGCTCAACCAAATCGCAGGCGATGCTGTCCACGCGGTCGTCGTTGTTACCGTACTGCGGATACTCCCCTTCAATCACGAAGTCGACGGCCAGGCCCGTGTGGTCGCGCACCGGTTTCACCGTGGCGTACTTGATCGCCGCCAGAGAATCCGCCGCCACCGACAGGCCCGCGATACCGCAGGCCATGGTGCGATGGACGTCGCGATCGTGCAGCGCCATCAGCGACGCTTCATAGCTGTATTTGTCGTGCATGTAGTGGATCAGGTTCAGGGCGCTGATGTACTGCACCGCCAGCCAGTCCATAAAGTGATCGAGGCTCGCCATCACGGTGTCGTAATCCAGCACGTCATCCAGCAGCGGCGCGGTTTTCGGGCCGACCTGGATTTTCAGCTTCTCATCCACCCCGCCGTTGATTGCGTACAGCAGCGTTTTGGCGAGGTTGGCGCGCGCCCCGAAGAACTGCATCTGCTTGCCGATCACCATCGGGCTGACGCAGCAGGCGATGGCGTAATCATCGCTGTCGAAATCAGCGCGCATCAGATCGTCATTCTCGTACTGCAGCGAGGAGGTCGCGATCGACATCTGCGCGGCATATTTTTTGAAGGCAATCGGCAGCTGTTCCGACCAGAGGATCGTCAGGTTCGGCTCCGGCGCTGGCCCCATGGTGTTGAGCGTGTGCAGATAGCGGAACGAGGATTTGCTGACCAGCGTGCGGCCATCCAGCCCCATCCCGCCGATCACTTCCGTAGCCCAGATCGGATCGCCCGAGAACAGGGTGTCGAACTCCGGGGTACGCAGGAAGCGCACCATGCGGATCTTCATGATGAAGTGATCGATCAGCTCCTGCGCCTGCTGCTCGTTCAGGCGTCCGGCCTTCATGTCGCGTTCGATGTAAATATCGAGGAAGGTCGCCGTGCGGCCCAGGGACATCGCCCCGCCGTTCTGGGATTTCACCGCCGCCAGATAGGCAAAGTACAACCACTGCACCGCTTCCTGGGCGTTCATCGCCGGACGAGAAATATCACACCCGTATTTGGCCGCCATCTCCTGGATTTGCAGCAGCGCGCGGCGGTGCTCGGACAGCTCTTCGCGCAGGCGAATGGTCGCCTCGAGATCTTCTCCGCGCTCCATTCTCGGCTGCAGATCGGCAAACTGCAGCTCACGTTCGCGTACCAGATAACTGATGCCGTACAGTGCCACGCGGCGGTAGTCGCCGATAATGCGTCCACGTCCGTATCCGTCCGGCAGACCGGTGAGCACGCCGGATTTACGACAGCGCATCATCTCCGGAGAGTAGACGTCGAATACGCCCTGGTTGTGGGTCTTGCGCAGATGGGTGAAGAGGTATTCGAACTGCGGATCCATCTCGCGTCCATAGGCTTCAAAGGAGCTGCGGATCATGTTGATCCCGCCGTACGGATGCAGGGCGCGCTTCAGCGGGCTGTCCGTTTGCAGGCCGACAATGGTTTCCAGCTCTTTCTCAATGTAGCCCGGCCCGTGGGCAGTGATAGTGGTGGCGACGTTCGTGTCGAAATCGACCGGGGCATGGGTGGCGTTCTCCTGACGAATGCCCTCCATCACCTTCTGCCACAGCGCCGTGGTGGCAGGCGTCGCGGGCGCTAAAAAGTGCTCGTCACCCTCGTACGGCGTGTAGTTATGCTGGATAAAATCCCGCACGTTAATGCTCTCTTGCCAGTCGTTACCGCAAAAGCCGGCCCACGCGTCGCTGTAGGGAGCGACACGAATATCGATATTTACCTTCATGAGTTTCTCTCTGTGTCAGGCGATTTCCGCAGCCAGATGGACCTTTCCAAGACGGAGGGCATCCAGTGCGATCATTTTTTCTTCGTTGGTTGGGATCACGGCGCAGGGCACGCGGGACGTGTCTGCGGAGATGACGCGCTCACCGGCGCTGCCGGGCTGGGCGTTTTTCTCTTCATCAAGCTGGATGCCGAGCACCCGCAGGCGATCCGTCACCAGCTGGCGAATCAGCCGGGAGTTTTCACCGATGCCGCCCGTAAAGATCACCCCGTCCAGACGATGCAGGGACGCGGCATGACCGGCGATATGGCGGGCGATGCGGTGGACGAAGGTCTCAATGGCCAGGCGGGCGCGCTCGTGTCCGTCGTGCCAGGCTTTCTCCAGGGTGCGCAAATCAGACGAGAGGCCGGAAAGCCCGAGCAGGCCTGACTCTTTGTTGACGACACGCTCGAGATCTTCGAACGTCTGCCCAGTCTGCTGGGAAATCCACGCCATGGCGCCAAAATCGACGTCGCCGCAGCGCGTGCCCATCATCAGTCCTTCCAGCGGCGTCATGCCCATGGAGGTGTCCACGCTGTGCCCGTTGCGAACCGCGCAAATCGACGCCCCGTTGCCGAGGTGCGCAATCACCAGCCCGCTATCCGCTTCGGGAATATTCAGCACCCCATAAGCCTGCTGAGAAACATAGCGGTGAGAGGTGCCGTGGAAGCCGTAGCGGCGCACGCCGAGCTCTTCGAAGAAGCGATACGGCAGACCGTAGAGATAGGCCTGTGGCGCGAGCGTCTGGTGGAAACTGGTATCAAACACCGCGACCTGCTGCATGCCCGGGAACAACTGCTGCGCGGCTTCCACGCCGCTGAGGTTGGCGTAGTTGTGCAGCGGGGCCAGAGGCGACACCTGACGGATCTGGTCGATAACCTCATCAGTGATCAGGGTGGACTCGCTGAACAGGCTGCCACCGTGAGCGATACGGTGGCCAATTAAGGCCACGCTGCTCATCAAGTCGCGCTTGTCCAGCTCCAGGGCGATGGCAGCCAACGCCCCTTCGTAGTCCTTGCGAGCCAGTGCGACTGGCTCGCTCCCGTTCACGGATATAAAGGCATTGTCGGTGTTCACGCCGTCGGCGATGCCGGTCATCAGTGCTTCGCAGCTTGCCGCATCCAGCACCGAAAACTTCACAGAAGACGATCCACAGTTAATGACCAATACAACCGGAAATTCATTCATGTCTTTACTCCGCTCATCCTGAGCTTTGAATCAGAAAAGTTTGTAAACGATATTCAGAATGGTCAGCAGGCCAATCGCGGTCACAAAGATGTTCTCGGTTCTGCCTTTGAATTTCGCCAGCGCTGGCGTTTTGCGGATGGCGTACATCGGCAGCAGGCACAGCAGAGAGGCGATAATCGGTGCGCCCATCGCTTCAATCAGGTCCAGAATGTTCGGGTTGGCGTAGGCCACGACCCAGGTGGAGCCCATGATGAAGATCATGCTGATGGTGTTGAGTTTGCCGACAGACACTTTCTTCTTATCGCCTTTGTAGCCAAACTTCAGCACCAGGCCGTTCAGCCCTTCCAGCGTGCCCAGGTAGTGGCCGAAGAAGGATTTGAAGATGGCGACCAGAGCGATGATCGACGCGCCGTATTCCAGCACGGTGGCGAAGGTCGATTTGGTGCCCGAGAGCGACGCGAAGTGGTTAGCCAGGTAAGAGAGCACCGGAATGTTCTGCGCTTTGGCTTCGGCCATGTTCTGCGGAGAGAGCGTAAACAGGCAGCTAAAGGCGAAGAACATCACCACCGCCACCATCAGCATGCTCGCGCGGCCGATGATTTTGGAACATTTCTGCTCGGTGAACTCTTTGCCGAACTCGCCTTCGTACTCTTCACGTTTCGACACCACGAACGAGGAGACGATTGGGGAGAAGTTGAAGGAGAAGACCATGATGGAAATCCCCAGCCAGACGGTGACCAGAATGCCGTCGTGTCCGGTGAAGGAGATGTCACTCAGGTTGACCTGGTCGATCACCGCCGAGTTCCAGTAAGGGATCAGCGACAGGGAGATCAACACCAGGCTGGCGATGAACGGGAACACCAGGAAGCTCATCACTTTCACCATCAGGTCTTTACCAAACCAGATAACGAAGGCCATCAGCAGGAGCAGGAACAGGGCTACAAAGCCGCGGTTCAGCGCAGGCAGCTGGAGCTGGTTTTCCCAGAAGGTCATGAAGGTGTTAGTAATGGTGACGCCGTAAATCCACAGCAGAGGGCAAATCGCAAAGAAGTAGAGGAAGGTAATAACCACGCCGCCGGTCTTACCAAAATGCTCTTCCACCGTCTCGGTGATGTTACCGGACGGATTGCTGCCGGAGAGGCACAGACGCGCCAGCGCACGGTGGCAGTAGAAGGCGATCGGATACGCCAGCAGCAGCATCAGCAGAATCGGGATCAGCCCGCCAAAACCCGCGCGGATGGGGAAGAACAGCACGCCCGCGCCGATTGCCGTACCGAACAGCCCCAGTGTCCAGGTGGTATCTGATTTTCGCCAGGAAGACGTTTTTGTCTGACTGGCAATGATAGTTTCAGAGTTGCTCATAATTTATCCTTATTTATGCATCAACGAGGCCGGTAATTTGGGAAACGCGGGAAAGGTCGATATTGCCGCCGGAAATAATACTAACCGTTTTGCGCCCCTGAATATAATGATCCAGTTTTCCGCTTAATAATGCAGCCGTTGCCAGCGCGCCAGCCCCTTCTGTCACCACTTTATTGCGCTGGATCAGCGCGACCATGCTGTTGCGAATATCGTCTTCGCTCACCAGCACGATGTCGTCGACTAATTCACGGACAATCTCGAAGGTTAAATTACCTGGACGAGAAACATCGCAACCGTCGGCTAATGTCCCGGTGGTGCGGTGATTCATAATTTCCCCGGCGTAGTACGACGCCGCCATACCGTGAACGTTTTCGGACTGCACGCCGATAATATTAATGGTTGGGTTAATGGATTTAATCGCCGTAGCAATACCGGCAATTAATCCGCCGCCGCCGATCGGGACAATGACGTTATCGACATCATATAAGTCTTCGAGAATTTCCAGACCAATGGTGCCCTGCCCGGCAATCACTTTCACGTCGTCATACGGTGGAATAAAGATGCGGCCTTCCAGCTCGACGATTTCGCTGACTTTGGCGATGGTGTCGTTAAAGTTTTCGCCGTGGAGTATCACTTCCGCGGAGTAATCGCGGGTGGCGGCCACTTTCGATTTCGGCGCGCCCATCGGCATCACCACTTTGCCGTCGATGCCGAGCATCGCGCAGGAGAGCGACACGCCCTGCGCGTGGTTACCCGCCGAGCACGCCACCACGCCTTTGCGGCGTTCGGCTTCGGTTAACGAGCTTAATTTGTTGAAGGCACCGCGAATTTTAAACGAGCCGGTGCGCTGCATATTTTCAAACTTCAGGAAAATTTCACCTTTGCAGCGCTCGCTCAGATAATTCGAACGCGGCATACCGGTTTTATAAATTTTACCCGCCAGACGTTTGCGAGCATCTTGTATTTCTTCAATCGTTACCGGAAGATCGTAAGTAATGTGCATATAATCCTCTTTATAATAATTCATTTTCTGTAAACAAAATCTGGGTGTCAGCGAGGAATATTCCTCACCGGGTGTTTTAAAATGGATGCTGCTAAAAATATTATTCAGTTAATGTCAGCTGTTTTCGCCTTTCGCTGTTTTGCGCGGAATATTGCTTCGCCAACTCCACTAATACCGAAGCGGATTTTTTAATACGATAATTTTTTGACCAGACGGCGGCATAGCGTGCCACGGGTAATTCATCTTCCACCGGCAGCACCACAAACTGGTCTGAACCGAATGGCGTAATCATATCTCTCGGGATCACCGTGAGATAATCGGCATTGAGAACCAGGTTATAGATGGTGACGACGGAATCGGTCTGGACGATGTTTTCGATGCTGATGTGGTTATTCTGAAGGGTGGTTAATAATTCTTTGTAGTAGCCCATATCGGTTTGCGGCATCACCCACTGCTCATGCGTGAGCGATGCCAGTGTCGTCGTTGTGGTGCACGTTCGTGTTTTACTCGCCACCAGCACAAACTCGGACTCAAACAGCGGCTCGACGTGCAGGTCCTGCAGCAGCATCTCATCGCTCAGGGTGCCGATGGCGAAATCCAGCCGACCGTCGCGGATGGCCGGGAGGAACGAAGAGAGCTGCGCTTCAAACATGGAGACACGCGCTTTCGGGAACACTTCCTTGAACTTTTTGATCATGCTGGAGAGGAACGTAAAGCCAATCAGCGACGGGTAGCCGAACGAAACGTCGATGACGGTGCTGAAGCTCAGGCTGTTCATCTCACTGACCATGTTCTTCATTTCACGGGTGATGGATTCGGAGTACGCGAGAAGCGTTTGCCCCGCGCTGGTCAGCTTCACGCCGGTGTTTTTGCGCACAATCAGCTCAACGCCAAAGTAGGATTCGATATCGTTGATGATTTTGCTGACGGCCGGCTGAG
The DNA here is from genome assembly GCF_035593345.1 of Lelliottia sp. JS-SCA-14. Lineage (NCBI taxonomy): Bacteria > Pseudomonadati > Pseudomonadota > Gammaproteobacteria > Enterobacterales > Enterobacteriaceae > Lelliottia > Lelliottia sp. JS-SCA-14. Next base: position 4,228,767 of record NZ_CP141606.1, read on the forward strand.
TCAGGCCAAGTTGTCGGGCGGCAGAACCGATAGATCCACTTTTAATGACTTCCTGAAATACAACCAGATGTTGCGTTTTCGGTAGAATAATAGTGTTCGTCATATTCTGCTCTTATTTCCTTATGCCGTGGCAGAATTCTACTCATTATTGATGACGAGGGTATGTGCTGTTACTCACAGATTACTTTTTCATATTACATGGAGACTCATCAAACACCCAATTAATAGCTATAAATCATGCACTTACCATTAACACAATCAATGAAACGCCTGATATTGATCAACAAAAGTCACGCAGATAAATTAAATTTATGGCGATAACCATGATCTATTTATGGCGATAAACCAGAATGAATAAAGGTGATATTTCAGGCAATTAAAGGTGAATAAATAGACGTTATTTGCCTTAAACATTTTTGTATATTATCAAATAAGTTAATAAATACGTGTCAGCATCGGGAAAAGCGTCGAGGGCATCACACATTCACAAGGCAAATGTATTGAACGGAAAGATTTCGTTAATCTATGAGCCATAAATGAGTTACAAACCGACAGCATTCATAACATCCATTCAACACTGAAAAATGGCGGGTTTTCAGCGCGTAATTTTGTGAATGGGATCGCGTGGATTGGTAAAAAATCACCATTGCGACCATAAACAGTGAAATGTGCTATTAGTCGCAAAAATGAGAATTGGTTTGATTTGGCGAGTCAGGTTTCGCGGGCACTCAGTCTCTTTTCCCACATCTTAGGATCTTACGTCAGGCAGTTTGCTGCCTGACGTGAGGAAGTGACATGGCCAGATTCAGAACTGAACCCAGTCGTTTTGTGGCTGCGCGGCTTCTTTAACCAGCACAGGCTTGACTGTCCGCTCTTCGCTCGCCCGCTGGGTAGCTGCAGCAGAGACTTTGAACACGGAGACCACTTTTTCCAGCTGGACGGCCTGCCCTTCCAGCGAACTGGCGGCGGCAGAGGACTCCTCCACCAGCGCCGCATTTTGCTGAGTGGTGGTGTCCATCTCGGCCATCGCCTGGGCAATTTGTGAAATACCGCGGCTTTGTTCGTCCGTAGCGGAAGCAATCTCGCTCATGATGTTGCGCACCTGTGCCACGGAACTCTCAATACGCGTCATCGCTTCCCCCGCCCCTTCGACAAGGTTAAAGCCAGTGTCGACAAACACCGCCGATTCGTTGATCAGGTTTTCAATTTCTTTCGCCGACTGGGCGCTGCGTTGAGCAAGGCTGCGCACTTCCGCCGCGACCACTGCAAATCCTTTCCCCTGATCGCCCGCGCGTGCAGCCTCAACGGCGGCATTCAGCGCCAGGATATTCGTCTGGAAGGCGATGCTGTTAATGACCGTGGTGATCTCTGAAATGCGGCGCGAGCTGATACGCACATTCTTCATGGTGTCGATCACTTTCTGCGAGATTTGGCTCCCTTCGCTGGCATTTACTGAGGCTTCCTGGGCCAGTACGCGGGCGTGATTGGCATTTTCTGCGTTCAGGGCCACGGTGGAGGTTAGCTCTTCCATACTGGCTGCCGTTTGAACCACGGCGGCAGACTGCTGCTCGGTACGCGACGACAGATCTAAATTGCCAGCGGCAATTTCCGACGCTGAACGCGCCACGCTGTCCACCCCTTCCCGCACATCACGAATGATGCTTTTCAGGCTTTCATTCATGGTGGCAACCGCCTGCATCAGGAGACCTAATTCATCCTGGCGGGTATGGGTGAGGTTTCCAGTGAGATCGCCTTTGGCAATCTGTTCGGCCACCCGTAAGGTTTCATTGAGCGGGCGGGTGATCGACCGGGTGATCGCCATCGCCAGCAGTACGGCTAGCACGATACCCGCGGCGGCTACGGTAGCCATTTGCCATTGCACGCTAATGACGGCATCAACCATTTTTTGCTGCTGCAGATTAGAGAGCGCCTGGATGTCCTCCGTCAGGATCTCCGCTTTATCAGTTAAATTATCGGAAAGTGAAGTTTGCACGCCCCAGACGTTACGGTAATTTCTCAGCTCCTGACTAATGCGATTGATGCTGTCGATGTTGGTCTGCATCATCGCCCGTCGCGCGTCGGGCAGCATCGTTAAAAGCTGTTCAGAGATGGTTTTACCGTTCTGCAGGAACGTCGTGACGACTTTCTGTTGCTCCAGCGTCGGATGCTGTTTATAGAGCGTCAATTGTGAATCAATGTCACTCATCGTGAAGGCCGCTTGGGCGCTCAGTAATGCTTCTGCAGGCGAGAGCGACGGGTCCCGGCTCTGCTGGATAATGAGAGCGGCATTGCTGGAAAGTATCTGAGAAGAGAGCTGTTCTTCACTCTGCTTTTTTTCCGCAATGGCTTTGTTAAAGGGGGTCAGCGCGGCAATGTAGTCATTCACGGCATCAGTGGTCGTGTTCAGTGCGGCTTTACCATCCACCGACCAGCTAAAGCGGTGCAGCAGGTTAAGGGTCTCCAGTAACTCTCCCGTCCCATCGTTAATGTTATCCAGATATTTTTGATCCATGGTGTACTGGAAATTCGTACGCGCAACACGAATTGACGAAAGGGATTTGTAGAGATTCGTGGCTAAATTGCTTTTGGTCGCTTTATCCTGAATCGCGTTAAGTCCCAGTAAACCCGATGAAAGTATCATGAGGGTAACCAGCAGGATCACCGAAAACCCCAAGAATAGTTTTCGGCTAACTTTTAAATTCATAAAGTGATTTGTTAAGCTCATATATGCTCCTACAATATCGGCTCTTGCCGATGAGAAATACTCTTATTATCTTCCATCATTGATGGAATGGATATTCCCAGACATTAGCTATCAAAATGAAAAAACCTTCACCGAGAGGATCTTCGTTAACACATTGATAATTAACCCCGTAACGGTAATGTTTGAGGTTGTCATTAAAGCCAGTAAATATAGTTATTATTAATAATATATAAAATATTTATAATTATAAGAGCATTAGATAAATAGCTGAAAAATCAAATCTTTAAACAATGATAAGAAACACTGCATAAAGAGATCGGGAAATATCCAGAGAAAATTTAATTTAAATGCTTTTTTTGTGCGCCACATATTTTTAATACTATTAACGATGCGGATTGTATGGCTGCCATGTAATACAGTCAAGTATTCCGCGAGCCTTCCAAATCGTTTATTCGAACATCTAAAATGATTAAAGCTAAATTAAATCACTCATTAAAAAGGCTGCCACACTAATACCATAGTGGTATCTCCAGTTAAAAAAACCTGTATTTTCAATTAATATTTAGGTCAATTTTTCATACCACACCCTCGGTCATCGAGCGGTAAGTTTTCAGGATTTGAACGCGTGAGTGCAAAAAAAAATAGTGTGGAAACGGGTTAAGCTGAAGAAAGGCAGCTTTCTCGCCCCCAGAAAGCAAAAACCCCGCCGAAGCGGGGTTTTCTTAATGGTTGAAGCTGACCGATAAGCCGCGTTCTTTTGAGAATAGTGTCGTGGACAGTCATTCATCTTTCACGCCGTCCAGAAGCAAAAACCCCGCCGAAGCGGGGTTTTCTTAATGGTTGAAGCTGACCGATAAGCCGGGTTCTGTCGTGGACAGTCATTCATCTAGGCCAGCAATCGCTCACTGGCTCAAGCAGCCTACCCGGGTTCAGTACGGGCCGTACCTAGTGAACCCCTATTTGGCCTTGCTCCGGGTGGAGTTTACCGTGCCACGGACTGTTGCCAGCCGCGCGGTGCGCTCTTACCGCACCCTTTCACCCTTACCTGATCCCGCTTGCGCGGGCCATCGGCGGTTTGCTCTCTGTTGCACTGGTCGTGGGTTTCCCCCCCAGGCGTTACCTGGCACCCTGCCCTATGGAGCCCGGACTTTCCTCCCCTCCGCCCGTCTCCCCCGAGAGGGACGACGACGAAGCGGCGACTGTCTGGTCAGCTTCGGCGCGAAGTATAGAGGGTTTGAGGGCCGCTGTCACCCTTGCGTGCGCATCCCCACCTGCAAAGTCGCCGCGATGTTGCGTGACGAGCGATAAATGTTGTCAAACGCACCGCGGAAAGCCTCTTCCAGCGTGCCAATACTGTTGAGCACGCTGAAGACCGCGTCGATGCCGTACTGATGCACCACACCGACGTCGCTGGTCAAACTGCCGGCAATGCCGATCACCGGTTTGTGATACTTTTTAGCAACGTTCGCCACGCCCACCGGCACTTTGCCGTGAATACTCTGGCTGTCGATTCGCCCTTCACCGGTGAGTACCAGGGTGCAGTCGTGGATATGCTCCTCGAGGTTTAGCGCCTGAGTGACAATCTCAATCCCGCTGCGCAGCTCTGCGCCGAGAAACGCCATCAGCGCCGCGCCCATGCCGCCCGCCGCACCGGAACCCGGTACATTTTTCACGTCGATCGACAGGGATTTTTTAATCACGTCCGCGAAGTGGCTGAGATTGCGATCGAGCTCGACGATCTTCGCCTCGTCGGCCCCTTTCTGCGGCCCAAAAATGCGCGACGCCCCTTTCTCGCCGATCAGCGGATTGGTGACATCGCAGGCCACGCGAATGGTGCAGCCTTTCAGTCGCGGGTCCAGCCCGGAAATATCGATGTGGTTCAGCGCCATCAGGCTGCCGCCGCCGTCGCCAATCTCCGTGCCGTTGGCGTCGCACAGCTTCGCGCCGAGCGCCTGCACCATCCCGGCCCCGCCGTCATTGGTGGCGCTGCCGCCAATGCCGATAATAATGTTGCGCGCGCCGTTATCCAGCGCCTGCAGAATCAGTTCGCCTGTGCCACGAGAAGTGGTGATCAGCGGATTACGCTTTGCCGACGGCACCAGCGCCAGTCCGCTGGCGGCGGCCATTTCGATAATCGCGGTTGTGCCATCGCCGGACATTCCCCAGCAGGCCTTCACTTTTTCGCCCAGTGGGCCGGTGACCACGGCGTGGTGCTCAGTTCCCTGGGTGGCGGCAATCATCGCGTCGACCGTGCCTTCTCCGCCATCGGCGACAGGCACAGAGACATACTGAGCATCAGGAAAGATTTCCCGAAATCCTTTTTCTATCGCCTGTGCCACCTCTAAGGCGGACAGGCTTTCTTTATAAGAGTCAGGGGCGATTACGATTTTCATAGTGGTAGCCTGTTACTGCACAACGCCGGATGACGTTTCACTTATCCGGCCTACAGGGTAGGCCCGGTAAGCGCAGCGCCACCGGGCAGAACGTCATTAGCGAGTGACTTCCACTTTCGCCAGTTTTTCGTAGTAGCACGCGATGGCACTGTGATCCGCATTTCCCAGACCATCGGCACGCAGGGCCTGCATCATCTCCATCACCGCAGCGGTCAGCGGCAGCTGTGCGCCTACGCCGTGCGAGGTATCCAGCGCGTTCGCCAGATCTTTGATGTGTAGATCGATACGGAAGCCCGGTTTGAAGTTACGATCCATCACCATCGGCGCTTTGGCGTCCAGCACGGTACTGCCCGCCAGTCCGCCGCGAATCGCCTGATACACCAGATCCGGGTTCACGCCCGCTTTGGTCGCCAGGGTCAGGGCTTCAGACATCGCGGCAATGTTCAGCGCCACAATCACCTGGTTCGCCAGCTTGGTGACGTTGCCCGCCCCGATTTCACCGGTGTGCACCACAGAACCGGCCATCGCTTTCAGCAGATCGTAATATTTATCGAAAATCGCTTTGTCGCCGCCGACCATCACCGACAGGGTTCCGTCGATGGCTTTTGGTTCGCCGCCGCTGACCGGCGCATCCAGCATCTGCACGCCTTTCGCTTTCAGCGCTTCGTTGATTTCGCGGCTCGCCAGCGGGGCGATAGAGCTCATGTCGATCAGCACCAGGCCCGGCTTCGCGCCTTCGATCAGGCCGTTTTCACCCAGCGCCACTTCCTGCACGTGCGGGGAGTTGGGCAGCATGGTGATGACCACGTCGCACTGCTCGGCAATCGCTTTGGCCGTGAGGGCCGTTTCGGCCCCGGCGGCAATCAGCTCGGCGATCACTTCCGGATTACGGTCGGACACCACCAGTGAGTAACCTGCTTTAATCAGGTTTTTACTCATTGGTTTACCCATGATCCCCAGGCCAATAAAACCAACTTTCATCGTCATAACGTTCTCTCTTCTCAGTGGTGATTATTTTTTAAAGGAATCGGCTAATTTCTGCGTGGCAGAACGGAAGACGCCGAGATCGCTGCCAACGGCCACAAAGGTCGCGCCCCACTCCAGGTAACGGCGGGCGTCAGCGTCGACCGGTGCCAGGATGCCGCACGGTTTCCCGAAGGCTTTGGCACGGGCGAAAATGTGCTGAATAGCGCGCTGCACGTCCGGATGGTTGGCGTTGCCGAGGTGACCCAATGCCGCCGCCAGATCGCTTGGACCGACGAAGATCCCGTCCACACCGTCGGTGGCGGCGATGGCATCGACGTTGTCCACGCCCTGCTGGCTCTCAATCTGAACCAGAATGGTGATGTTCTTGTTGGACTGGGCAAAGTAGTCCGGCACGGTGCCAAACATGTTGGCGCGATGGGAAACCGATACCCCGCGAATGCCTTCCGGCGGATAGCGAGTCGAGGCCACGGCCTGCACCGCCTCTTCTACCGTCTCCACAAAGGGGATCAGGAAGTTATAGAAGCCGATATCCAGCAGGCGTTTGATAATCACCGGCTCGTTGGTCGGGACACGCACCACCGGCGCGCTGTGGCTGCCTTTCAGCGCCATCAGCTGCGGAATAAAGGTGCTGATATCGTTTGGCGCGTGTTCACCGTCGAGCACCAGCCAGTCAAAACCGGCCAGCCCCAGAACTTCGGTGCTGATCGGGCTTGCCAGCGCAGACCAGCAGCCAATCTGAATCTCTTTTGCCGCCAGGGCCGCTTTAAACTTGTTCGGGAAAATATCGTTACTCATCGCTTTTACCTTCAATGAATCGTGATTTATTTCTGCAATTCCATACGCTTGATATCGCCGACTACGAACAGGTAGCAGAACATCGCCCCTAGCGCAGAACAGCCAACGAAGACCAGCGCCGCATTGAATGAATGCAGTTCACTCACCAGATAACCAATCACCAGCGGGGTGACAATCGACGCCACGTTACCGAAAACGTTAAACACGCCACCGCACAGGCCCACAATCTCTTTTGGCGCGGTGTCGGAAATGACCGGCCAGCCCAGGGCACCAAAACCTTTACCGAAGAACGCCAGCGCCATCAGGGCGACAACCAGCGCCGTGTTGTTGGTGTAGTTGCACAGAATAATGGAGGACGCCAACAGCATGCCGAGCACAATCGGCAGCTTACGCGCCAGAGTGATCGACTTACCGGATTTAATCAGATGGTCCGAGAACACCCCGCCCAGCACGCCACCGGCAAAACCGCACAGCGCCGGGATGGACGCCACCATGCCGACTTTCAGAATCGACATGCCCTTCTCCTGAACCAGGTAAATCGGGAACCAGGTGAGGAAGAACCAGGTGATAGTGTTGATAAAGTATTGACCAAAAAATACGCCCAGCATCATGCGGTTGGTCAATAACTGTTTGATGTAATGCAGCTTTGGACCGCTCGCCGCTTTGTCGCCCGGCTTCTTATGATCCATGTCGACCACCGCGCCGCCGTCAGAGATAAACTTTAGCTCTTCGGCAGACATTCGTGGGTGATCGGTCGGGTTATGGATGAACTTCACCCACATCGCAGTGAGGATGAAGCCAATCACCCCCATCACGGTGAAGACATGTTCCCAGCCCCACGCGAAGGTCAGCCAGCCGAGGAGCGGCGAGAAGAGTGCCAGCGAAAAATATTGCGCGGAGTTAAAAATCGCCGAGGCGGTACCGCGCTCTTTGGTCGGGAACCAGGCCGCCACAATACGGGCGTTGGCCGGGAATGACGGCGCCTCCGAGAAACCGAGCATAAAACGCATACAGAACATGGAGATACCGGCCCATGCCAGCGGGAAGAAATCGACAAAGCCCTGCAGGAAGGTAAACAGCGACCAGAAGAACAGGCTGTAGGTATAGACCTTTTTCGAACCAAATTTATCGAGCAGCCAGCCGCCGGGGATCTGCATCAGCAGGTAAGCCCAGCCAAATGCGGAGAAGATATAGCCCATCGATACGGCGCTGAGCTGCAGCTCTTTCGCCACTTCTGTCCCGGCAATCGACAGCGTCGCGCGGTCAGCGTAGTTTACCGCCGTGACGATAAAAATAATCAGTAATATTAAATGACGGGTATGAATACCCTTTTTCGTTTCTACAGCTGTTTCCAGTGACATGTTTATTTCCTCAGGCACATCGATCCAGGTATTTTTATTATTCTTGGAAAAGTCTTTACTGATTATTTATCGATAGCAGGCAATATCCGTTAATTAACCAGATGCATTGAAACCGTGATTCAGTATAAACATCGCCCCGTCCCTGCACATTGTCGCATCGCTCAATTTTAAACGTCCGTATCAACGTTATTTTGAGCATATGCACAAGAGCATGGGCGCTGATGCACAGATTTACGCATTGCCTGCCAGGCGGCGCGGATGCAGGCTTAGCGGAGTGACCTTCGTCACATTTTTATCTTTCGACTCCTGACATTCTTTATTCAAGAAGGCAGCGTTTTTATTTCTGACAATAAGAAAATAAATACTCTCATACCGCATTAATATCGAAAGATTTACTGGAGAATAATGAGCAATGGCCGACATCGAAATTCGACAACAGTCGCCGACGGCGTTTTATATAAAGGTACACGACACGGATAACGTGGCGATTATTGTTAACGACAATGGTCTGAAAGCAGGAACACGTTTCCCCGATGGCCTGACGCTTATCGAGCATATTCCCCAGGGCCATAAAGTCGCGCTGGTTGATATTCCTGCCCAGGGTGAAATCGTCCGTTACGGAGAGGTCATCGGCTACGCCGTGCGGGCGATCCCGCAGGGGAGCTGGATTGACGAGTCACTGGTTGAGCTGCCGAAAGCGCCGCCGCTGAACACCCTGCCGCTGGCGACCCGCGTGCCAGAACCACTGCCGCCGCTGGAAGGCTATACCTTCGAGGGCTATCGCAATAAAGATGGCAGCGTCGGCACCAAAAATCTGCTCGGCATCACCACCAGCGTGCACTGCGTGGCGGGCGTGGTGGATTACGTGGTGAAAATCATCGAACGCGATCTGCTGCCGAAATACCCGAACGTCGACGGCGTGGTGGGTCTGAACCACCTCTACGGCTGCGGCGTGGCGATCAACGCCCCCGCTGCCGTGGTGCCGATTCGTACCATTCACAACATTTCGCTCAACCCGAATTTCGGCGGGGAAGTGATGGTGATTGGCCTGGGCTGTGAAAAACTCCAGCCGGAGCGCCTGCTGCAGGGCACCGACGATGTGCAGGCGATCGCGGTGGATGACGCCAGCATTGTGCGTCTGCAGGACGAGCATCACGTCGGCTTCAAATCGATGGTGGACGATATTCTGCAGGTTGCCGTGCGCCACCTGGAAAAACTGAACAAACGCCGGCGCGAAACCTGCCCGGCCTCTGAGCTGGTCGTGGGTACACAGTGCGGCGGCAGCGATGCGTTCTCCGGCGTCACCGCTAACCCGGCTGTCGGCTATGCCTCCGACCTGTTTGTGCGCTGCGGTGCGACGGTGATGTTCTCGGAAGTGACCGAAGTGCGCGATGCGATCCACCTCCTGACTCCGCGCGCCATCAACGAAGAGGTGGGCAAGCGCCTGCTGGAAGAGATGGCCTGGTATGACAATTATCTCGACATGGGGCAAACCGACCGCAGCGCGAACCCGTCTCCGGGCAACAAAAAAGGCGGGCTGGCGAACGTGGTGGAAAAAGCGCTTGGCTCGATTGCCAAATCCGGCCAGAGCGCGATCTCGGAAGTGCTTTCGCCGGGCCAGCGCCCGACCAAACGCGGCCTGATTTATGCCGCGACACCGGCCAGCGATTTTGTCTGCGGCACGCAGCAGGTGGCGTCAGGCATTACGGTGCAGGTGTTTACCACCGGGCGCGGCACGCCGTACGGGCTGATGGCGGTTCCGGTGATTAAGATGGCGACACGCACTGAGCTTGCAAACCGCTGGTATGACTTAATGGATATCAACGCGGGGACGATTGCGACGGGTGAAGAGACCATTGAGGACGTGGGCTGGAAGCTGTTCCACTTTATTCTGGATGTCGCGAGCGGGCGCAAGAAAACCTTCTCGGATCAATGGGGGTTGCATAACCAGCTGGCGGTGTTTAATCCGGCTCCGGTGACGTGATGCCTTTTGCTGCCTGAAGCCCTCACCCCGACCCTCTCCCGCAGGGAGAGGGAGAACACACCAAAACGGCAACCCAAGGGTTGCCGTTTGCTTTTACCTTGCAGCCGCCACCCGGCTCTGTTGACACTTACTGTTTCACCCGCACCACTTCAATCCCCGACCGCTGAAGCTCCTGTAAGCTCTCCGCCGGAATGCCTTCGTCGGTGATGACCATATCGATACGCGGGGTATCGATGATTTTATGCAGGCTTGAGCGATTGAACTTGCTGGAGTCGGTGACCACGATAATGCGCTCCGCCACTTCACACATCTTCCGATTCAGCCGGGCTTCATCCTCATTATGCGTACTGACGCCACGGTCCGTATCGATGGCATCCACACCCAAAAACAGCAGATCGAAATGATAGTTTTGCAGCGACTGCTCGGCCTGGTCGCCGTAAAACGACTGGGACTGACGACGCAGGTGCCCGCCGGTCATCAGCAGCTCAACCCCTTCCGCCTCCAGCAGTGCATTCGCCACGTTCATGCCGTTGGTCATGGCGATGACGTCCGTGTGCTGGCGCAGCATGCGCGCTATTTCGTAGGTGGTGGTACCGGAGTCAAGAATGATGCGGTGGCCCGGTTTAATCAGGTCCGCTGCCGCCTGCGCAATACTGCGTTTCACCGCCGTATTCAGGGAGCTTTTGTCTTCGACGGAAGGCTCAAGGCCCGGCGTGTTACCGTCGCAGATCAGCGCGCCACCGTAGGCGCGAACGGCGATGCCCTGTTTTTCGAGGAACGCCAGATCGTTACGGATCGTCACCGTAGACACGCCATATAGCGCTGAAAGATCGTTCACCTGGACGCTTCCCTGCTGTCGCAACCGCTGGATAATTTGTTCACGCCTTTCGCTGGTGCCGGTCACGCGTTTCTCCGCGGAGGATTCGGTGCTGCTCATGCAAGCTCCTTTAAGAAAATCTTTCGTTTCATTTCGTTTGGCCTATTAACGCCTTTCCTTTAGTGGAATGCAAGCCCCATCCGCCTTCCGACACCCTGCTATCCCCTTGCTGAAACCTTTCATTATGTTTCTTTTGTGAAACAGATCGGAAAACTATTATCTTTCGTTTTATTTTTATAAGACCATCACGCAGTATAAAGTGAAATAAAACGAAAGATTAGCACTCAAACCATCCAACGTGGAGAGGAAAGTGAAACATCTTATTGAAATGGTGGAATTGCATAAAGCAGGCGCAGGCAACGGTATCTACGCCGTCTGCTCCGCACATCCGCTGGTCCTTGAAGCCGCCATTCGCTTCGCTCGCGATCATCACACCGCCCTGCTGGTTGAGGCGACGTCCAACCAGGTGGATCAGTTCGGCGGCTATACGGGTATGACACCCGCCGATTTTCACGGCTTTGTTAGCCAGCTTGCCAACAAACTGGATTTCCCGCTCTCGCAGCTGATTTTAGGCGGCGATCATCTCGGCCCGAATCGCTGGCAAAACCTCACCGCCAGTGAAGCAATGGCCAACGCCGAAGATCTGATCAAAAGCTACGTGGCCGCCGGTTTTCAAAAGATCCACCTCGACTGCAGCATGTCCTGCGAGGACGATCCGGTTCCACTGACGGATGAGATCGTCGCCGAACGCGCCGCGCGGCTGGCGAAGATTGCCGAACAGACCAGCCGCGAGCACTTTGGTGAGCCGGATCTGGTGTACGTGATTGGCACAGAAGTGCCGGTTCCCGGCGGGGCTCACGAAGCGCTGACCGAGCTGGAAGTCACCACGCCGGAAGCGGCACGCGCCACGCTGGAAGCCCATCGCCTCGCCTTCGAAAAACAGGGGCTGGCAGATATCTGGCCGCGCATCATCGGGCTGGTAGTGCAGCCTGGCGTCGAATTCGATCACACCCATGTGATTGACTATCGCCCGGAGAAAGCCGTTGCCCTGAGTGAAATGGTGCAAGGCTATGATTCGCTGGTCTTTGAGGCGCACTCCACCGACTACCAGACGCCGCAGGCCCTGCGCCAGCTGGTGAAAGATCACTTCGCGATTTTGAAAGTCGGCCCGGCGCTGACCTTCGCCCTGCGCGAAGCCCTGTTCTCACTGGCCGCCATTGAAGAAGAACTGCTGCCTGCCAAAGCCAGTTCTGGCCTGCGCCAGGTGCTGGAGAGCGTGATGCTCGACCGTCCGGAATACTGGCAAAGCCACTACCACGGTGACGGCCACGCCCGTCGACTGGCGCGCGGCTACAGCTATTCGGACCGCGTTCGCTACTACTGGCCGGACAGCCAAATCGACGACGCCTTCGAGCGGCTGGTGCGCAACCTGGCCGATGAGCCGATTCCGCTCCCACTCGTCAGCCAGTACTTACCGCTGCAGTATCGAAAAGTTCGCGAGGAGGCTCTCAAGGCTGCGCCGCGGGAACTCATCATCGACCACATTCAGGACATACTGCGCCAGTATCACGCAGCCTGTCAGGGCGCGTCGTCCCATAACGCATAACAACGAAGAGGATAATGCTATGCCAAACATTGTCTTATGCCGCATCGATGAACGTCTGATCCACGGCCAGGTCGGCGTTCAGTGGGTCGGATTCGCTGGCGCGAATCTGGTGCTGGTTGCCAACGATGAGGTCGCTGAGGATTCGGTCCAGCAAAACCTGATGGAAATGGTGCTGGCAGAGGGAATTGCCGTTCGCTTCTGGTCCCTGCAAAAGGTGATCGACAACATTCACCGTGCCGCCGACCGGCAGAAAATCCTGCTGGTCTGCAAGTCGCCCGCCGATTTCCTGACCCTCGTCGAGGGCGGCGTGCCGGTGACACGTATCAATGTCGGAAATATGCACTACGCCAATGGCAAACAACAAATTGCCAAAACGGTCTCTGTCGATGCCGGTGATATCGCGGCATTTAGCGGTTTGAAAGCCGCCGGGGTGGAATGCTTTGTTCAGGGCGTTCCGACAGAACCCGCTTTGGATCTCTTTAAACTACTCTGAGGGATTCACAATGGAAATCAGTCTGTTGCAGGCATTTGCGTTGGGCATTCTCGCCTTTATCGCGGGCCTGGATATGTTCAACGGGTTAACGCACATGCACCGCCCGGTGGTGCTTGGGCCACTGGTGGGCCTGATTCTTGGCGATCTGCATACGGGGATTTTGACCGGCGGGACGCTGGAGCTGGTATGGATGGGGCTGGCACCGCTAGCCGGTGCGCAGCCGCCAAACGTCATTATCGGCACCATCGTCGGGACGACATTCGCCATTACCACGGGCGTGAAACCCGAGGTGGCCGTCGGCGTAGCGGTTCCGTTCGCCGTGGCGGTGCAGATGGGGATCACCTTCCTGTTCTCGGTGATGTCCGGCGTGATGGCGCGCTGCGACAAAATGGCGGCGAACGCCGATACCAACGGAATCGAGCGGGTGAACTATCTGGCGCTGTTGGCACTGGGGATCTTCTATTTTCTCTGCGCTTTCCTGCCGATTTACTTTGGCGCCGAACATGCCAAAACCGCCATCGACGTGCTGCCTGCCCGTTTGATTGACGGTCTGGGCGTAGCGGGCGGCATCATGCCAGCGATCGGCTTTGCCGTGCTGCTGAAAATCATGATGAAAAATGTCTACATCCCCTATTTCATTCTCGGGTTTGTCGCTGCCGCCTGGCTGAAACTGCCGGTGCTGGCAATTGCCGCCGCGGCGCTGGCGATGGCCCTGATCGATTTTGTGCGCAAAGCTCCAGAACCCGCGGCTCCCGCAGCTCAGAAAGAGGAATTCGAAGATGGCATCTAATCACACCACCCTGCCGGCCGTCTCCGATACCGACGAGACGCTTCTGTCCGGCGTGAACGAAAATATCTATGAAGATCAGACGATCGGCGCGGAGCTGACGAAAAAGGACATCAACCGCGTGGCCTGGCGTTCGATGCTCCTGCAGGCGTCGTTCAACTACGAACGTATGCAGGCCTCGGGCTGGCTGTACGGCCTGCTGCCAGCGCTGAAAAAAATCCACACCAACAAACGCGATCTGGCCCGCGCCATGAAAGGTCACATGGGCTTCTTCAACACTCACCCGTTCCTGGTGACCTTTGTGATCGGCATTATTCTGGCGATGGAGCGTTCCAAGCAGGACGTGAACAGCATTCAGAGCACCAAGATTGCGGTGGGTGCGCCCCTCGGCGGGATTGGCGATGCCATGTTCTGGCTGACGCTGTTGCCGATCTGCGGCGGTATCGGTGCCAGTCTGGCGCTGCAAGGCTCAATTCTTGGCGCAGTCGTGTTTATTGTGATGTTCAACGTGGTACATCTGGGGCTGCGTTTTGGCCTCGCGCACTATGCTTATCGGATGGGCGTCGCCGCCATTCCGCTGATTAAGGCCAACACCAAAAAAGTGGGCCACGCGGCCTCTATCGTCGGGATGACGGTGATCGGCGCGCTGGTCGCCACCTATGTGCGGCTGAATACCACGCTTGAGATCACCGCGGGCGATGCGGTGGTGAAACTGCAAACCGATGTGATCGACAAGCTGATGCCCGCGTTTCTGCCGCTGGTCTACACCCTGACCATGTTCTGGCTGGTACGCCGTGGCTGGAGCCCGTTACGCCTGATCGGCATTACGGTGGTGCTTGGCGTGGTTGGTAAATTCTGTCACTTCCTGTGAATACAAAGAGGTCTTAGATGTTAAGCATTATTTTGACGGGCCACGGTGGGTTTGCCAGCGGGCTGGAAAAAGCGATGAAGCAGATCCTCGGTGAACAGGAGCAATTTGTGGCCATCGACTTTCCCGAAACCTCCACTACCGCGCTACTGACGTCGCAGCTGGAGCAGGCGATTGTCGAACTGGGTGACGCGGAAGATATCGTCTTTCTGACCGATCTGCTGGGCGGCACACCGTTTCGCGTGGCCTCGACCATGGCGATGGAAAAGCCGGGCTGGGAAGTGATCACCGGCACCAACCTCCAGCTGCTGCTGGAGATGGTGATGGAGCGCGACGGGCTGAGCAGCGAAGCATTTCGTTTGCAGGCGCTGGAGTGCGGGCATCGCGGGCTGACGAGTCTGGTGGATGAGCTGGGGCGCTGCCGGGAAGAAAAGCCCGTTGAGGAAGGCATTTAACCACTGATTTCATTCCGGGCAGGCTCTCCCCCTTAGCCCTTTCATTGTGCATCACCTTGGCCTTCGGGAAATCCCGCAGGCCTTTCTTTTCCTTTCTTAATCCAGACACCTTTACCAGCCTGATTTTAAAAAAAGATTATTTATCAAGTGAATAGATAAACCGCTGTGTTTCATCGATCACAATTTTCGTTTTATTTCTTTTTGCATGTTGATCTTTCGTTTTCCTTTCGATAGATTTTAATCAATCGAACAAGTGAAACGAAACGAAAGACAAAGGTCACTTAGCCGAAGTCTGACGTGGGATTCACCTTACTAAGGACTGCGTTATGCCAGAAACCCAAACTGCCACCGGCACCTGGACGGAAAAAGAGATCCGTCAGCAACCCGACTGCTGGAGCCGTTCCCTCAAAAATATCGACAATATTCGACAGACGCTCGATCGCTTTCTCTCGCCGCTGCTGCAAAAAGACGATCTGCGGATCGTTCTGACGGGCGCCGGAACCTCGGCATTTATCGGCGACATTATCGCCCCGTGGCTTGCGCGCCACACCGGGAAAAACTTTGCGGCGATTCCGACCACCGATCTGGTGACGAATCCCATGGACTATCTGAACCCGGCGCATCCCCTGCTGCTGGTCTCTTTCGCCCGATCCGGCAACAGCCCGGAAAGCGTGGCCGCCGTTGAGCTGGCAAACCAGTTCGTTCCTGAGTGTTATCACCTGTCGATCACCTGCAACGAGGCCGGTAGCCTCTACAAAAACGCCGTCGACAGTGACAACGCCTTTGCCCTGCTGATGCCTGCCGAAACCCACGATCGCGGGTTCGCGATGACCAGCAGCATCACCACCATGATGGCGAGCTGTCTGGCGGTGTTCGCGCCGGACAGGATCAACAGCAACACCTTCCAGGATGTGGCGGATCGCTGCCAGTCGATCCTCGCCTCGCTCGGCGATTTCAGCCGCGGCGTGTTCGGTGATAAACCCTGGAAGCGGATCGTCTATCTCGGCAGCGGGGGTTTGCAGGCGGCGGCCCGAGAATCGGCGCTCAAAGTGCTGGAGCTGACCGCCGGGAAAGTGGTTGCGTTTTATGACTCACCAACCGGGTTCCGTCACGGCCCTAAGTCTCTGGTGGATAGCGAAACGCTGGTGGTGGTATTTGTCTCCAGCCATCCCTATACGCGTCAGTACGATCTCGACCTGCTGGCGGAGCTGCGCCGCGACGGGCAGGCGATGGAAGTGATCGCGATTACCGCTGAGCGCGATCCGGTGACTGATGCGGGCCCTCATATTCTGCTGCCTGCTTCGCGTGAATTCGTCGACGTGGAACTGGCCTTCTGCTTCCTGATCTACGCTCAGGTCTTTGCCCTGACCCAGTCGTTAAGCGTCGGAAATACCCCGGACACCCCTTCCGCCAGCGGCACCGTGAACCGCGTGGTGCAGGGCGTCATCATTCACCCATGGCAGACATCAGGGAGCGCATCATGAGCATTATCTCCACCAAATATCTTCTGCAGGATGCGCAGGCAAAAGGGTACGCCGTGCCTGCGTTTAACATCCATAACGCCGAGACGATCCAGGCGATCCTTGAAGTGTGCAGCGAAATGCGATCGCCGGTGATCCTCGCCGGAACGCCGGGCACCTTTAAGCATATCGCGCTGGAAGAGATCTACGCCCTGTGCAGCGCCTACTCCCTCACCTACGACATGCCGCTGGCGCTGCACCTCGATCACCATGAATCGCTGGACGACATTCGTCGCAAGGTCAACGCGGGCGTACGCAGCGCGATGATCGACGGCAGCCATTTCCCGTTTGAGCAGAACGTGAAGCTGGTGAAATCGGTGGTGGATTTCTGCCATCTCCATGATTGCAGCGTCGAGGCGGAGCTGGGTCGGCTGGGCGGCGTGGAGGACGACATGAGCGTGGACGCCGAGAGCGCCTTCCTGACCGATCCGCAGGAGGCGAAACGCTTTGTCGAACTGACGGGCGTCGACAGTCTGGCGGTAGCCATCGGCACGGCGCATGGGCTGTACACCAAAACGCCGAAAATTGATTTCAAGCGTCTGGGAGAGATCCGCGATGTGGTGGATATCCCGCTGGTGCTGCACGGCGCGAGTGATGTGCCCGATGAGTACGTGCGTCGCACCATCGAACTGGGCGTGTGCAAAGTGAACGTCGCGACCGAGCTGAAAATCGCGTTTTCCGATGCGGTTAAAGCGTGGTTCCGCGAAAACCCGCAGGGTAACGACCCGCGTTACTACATGCGAGTGGGTATGGACGCCATGAAAGAGGTGGTTAAAAACAAAATTAACGTCTGCGGATCGGCCAACAAACTGGTGCTCGATTCAGCAACCGTTTGATAAAACAACAACACTCACAACCCAACATCGGCAGGAATGAAGACTATGAGTAGCCCCAATATCTTATTGACCCGTATCGATAATCGTCTGGTGCATGGCCAGGTGGGTGTGACATGGACGTCGACCATTGGTGCCAATCTGCTGATCGTCGTTGACGACGAGGTCGCCAAAGACGAGATCCAGCAAAAGCTGATGGGGATCACCGCGGACACTTACGGATTTGGTATCCGCTTTTTCTCCATCGAAAAGACCATCGCCATTATCGAGAAGGCCGCGCCGCACCAGAAAATTTTCCTGATTTGTCGCACGCCGGACATCGTCAGGAAACTGATTGAGGGCGGCGTGCCGCTGAAGGACGTCAACGTCGGGAATATGCACTTCTCGGAAGGCAAAAAACAGATCAGCAGCAAGGTATACGTGGACGAGAGCGATCTCGACGATCTGCGTTTCATCAAGCGCAGCGGCGTGAATCTCTTTATCCAGGATGTTCCGGGGGACGCAAAAGAAGGTATCCCCGATTAGTGGCAGTGTCTCGACATTCAAATAGCTGAAGTCATCATTACGAGGCAAAAAAATGCACGAAATAACATTGATTCAGGGAATATCCCTGGCGGCTTTAGTTTTCTTTCTAGGGATAGATTTCTGGCTGGAAGCGCTGTTTCTGTTTCGTCCTATTATCGTCTGTACCCTCACCGGGGCGATTCTGGGCGATATCCATATTGGCCTCATCACCGGCGGTTTAACGGAGCTGGCTTTCGCCGGTTTAACGCCTGCCGGGGGCGTGCAGCCGCCGAACCCGATCATGGCCGGGGTGATGACCACCGTCATTGCCTTTTCGACCGGCGTCGACGCCAAAACCGCCATCGGCCTCGGGCTGCCATTTAGCCTGCTGATGCAGTACGTAATTCTGTTCTTCTATTCGGCATTCTCTCTGTTTATGTCGAAGGCCGATAAGTATGCGAAAGAGACCAACACCGCCGCTTTCGCGCGCCTTAACTGGACGACGACGCTGATCGTCGCCTGCACCTACGCGATTATCACTTTCCTTTGCACCTACCTCGCACAGGGAGCGATGCAGGCACTGGTCAAAGCGATGCCCGCCTGGCTGACCCACGGCTTCGAAGTGGCGGGCGGTATTCTGCCTGCGGTAGGTTTTGGCCTGCTGCTGCGTGTGATGTTCAAGGCGCAGTACATCCCTTACCTCATCGCTGGGTTCTTGTTTGTCTGTTACATCCAGGTGAGCAACCTGCTGCCGGTGGCCGTGTTAGGCGCCGGATTTGCGGTGTATGAGTTCTTTAACGCCAAAGCCAAAAACGCCGCCCAGCCAGCCGCAGCGGCTGCGAAAAAAGATGAAGAGGATTACAGCAATGGGATCTGAAATCAGTAAAAAAGACATTACGCGCCTGGGGTTCCGATCCTCTCTGTTGCAGGCGAGCTTTAACTACGAACGCATGCAGGCGGGCGGTTTTACCTGGGCGATGTTGCCGATCCTGAAAAAGATCTACAAAGGCGACAAAGAAGGGTTAAGCGCGGCGATGAAGGATCATCTGGAATTTATCAACACCCACCCAAACCTGGTCGGGTTCCTGATGGGGTTGCTGATCTCCATGGAGGAGAAAGGCGAAAACCGCAGCACCATCAAGGGGCTGAAGGTGGCGCTGTTTGGCCCAATAGCAGGGATTGGCGACGCGATTTTCTGGTTTACGCTGCTGCCGATCATGGCCGGTATTTGCTCCTCCTTTGCCAGCCAGGGCAACCTGCTGGGGCCGATTTTGTTCTTCGGCGTTTATCTGGCGATCTTCTTCCTGCGCGTGGGCTGGACGCATGTAGGGTACACGGTGGGGATCAAGGCGATCGATAAGGTGCGAGAGAACTCGCAGATGATCGCCCGCTCGGCAACGATTCTTGGGATCACGGTGATCGGCGGGCTGATTGCCTCATACGTGCATATCAACGTCGTCACCAGCTTCGCCATCGACGCCACTCACAGCGTGGCGCTGCAAAAGGACTTCTTCGATAAGGTGTTCCCGAACATTTTGCCGATGGGCTATACCTTGCTGATGTACTACCTGCTGCGGGTGAAGAAAGCCCATCCGGTGCTGCTGATTGCCGTCACTTTTGTGCTGGCGATTGTCGGGTCGGCATTGGGGATTTTGTAACGAAGGGCGTGCCGGGCGGCGCTGCGCTTGCCCGGCCTACAACGACTGCTTCACGCGCCAAAAGCCGCCTTTTTTCGGGCCGATACGCTGCAGCAGGGATTTGTCCTGTAGCTGTTTGAGGTAGCGTTCAATTGTGCGCGATGTGGTTCCGGTTTGTTCCGCCAACGCTGCTGCCGACAACTTCGGGTTATCCTGCAGAATCTGAAGAATGTCGCGTTCTGCTGCGGTCAGATAGGCCGCACTTTCTTCCGACATTTTATCCGACATTTCTTCCGACATGGAAAGGGATTGGGATATGCCTTCCCGAAGTGCATCGGCCATATTTTTTAGCATAAACTCGATGAACGCTGTGCAGTCGCTGACTTTATCGCACTGACCCAGTATCTTGTAATAATGAGCCTGTTGATAGTGGATCAGGGTCTCAACCGGCAGCCACGCCAGCTCATTTCGCCAGTGACTCAAAATCAGCGTTTGCCATAAACGGCCCATGCGGCCATTTCCGTCGGCAAACGGATGAATAAATTCAAATTCGTAATGAAAGACCGAGCTGGCAATCAGGGGATGAAGGTCCGTCTTTTTGAGCCAGTCCAGCAGGTCATCAACAAGGCGCGGCATCTGCGATGCGGGTGGTGCCATATGCACCAGCGTATTGCCGCGGTAAATGCCGACATCGCCAGTCCGTAGTTTCCCCGGATTATCGACGAGCCCAGTCATGAGTAAACGGTGTGCGCTCAGAAGATCGCTGAGATTCGAGGCTTTCCAGTCAGGCATTTTCTCATATGCGAGAATGGCATTTCGCACCTCCTGAATATCCTTTTCAGGCGCCAGCACTCTCTTGCCTTCCATGATCGCCGTTACCTGGCCTGTCGTCAGCGAGTTATGCTCTATCGCCAGGGACGCCTGAATGGTACGAATTCGGTTTTCTTTGCGAAGCAGCGGTGAAGCGCGCCCTGACTGAGCCGCCCAATGCCCCAGCAGTTCGCCAATCTCCACAACCTGATTGAGGATGGATGGCGTGATGGTGAAAGGTGGCTGGTAGCGGCTCACGGATTATTCCCCCTGCTGCTCCAGCGCATGCTTGTACAGCGCATTCTTTTTCACGCCGTGGATTTCGGCGGCAAGCGCGGCGGCTTTTTTCAGCGGCAGTTCAGCTTGCAGGAGTGCCAGGGTGCGCAGCGCTTCGGCGGGCAGTGCGTCTTCCTGCGCTTTATGGCCTTCAACAATCAGGACCATCTCACCCTTACGGCGGTTTTCGTCCTCTTTCACCCACGCCAGCAGTTCACCGACCGGCGCGCCGTGGATGTTTTCCCAGGTTTTGGTCAGCTCGCGGGCCAGCACCACGTAACGGGATTCGCCCCAGACGGCGACCATGTCTTCTAAACTGTCCAGCAGACGGTGGGTTGATTCGTAGAAAATCAGGGTGCGCGGCTCGGCTTCGAGATCTTTCAGTACGTCACGACGGCCTTTGGATTTAGCCGGTAAGAAACCTTCGTAGCAGAAACGGTCGGATGGCAAACCCGCGGCGCTCAGGGCGGCAATCGCGGCGCACGGACCCGGCAGCGGCACCACGCGGATACCGGCTTCGCGGCAGGTACGCACCAGGTGATAGCCGGGGTCGTTAATCAGCGGTGTCCCGGCATCGGACACCAGCGCGATGTTCGTCCCTTCTTTCAGTTTCGCCACCAGCGATTCAGCTTTTTGTTGCTCATTGTGATCGTGCAAGGCGAACATTTTGGCGCTAATGGCGAAATGTTGCAGCAGCAGGCCGGTGTGGCGAGTGTCTTCGGCGGCAATTAAATCAACAGCTTGTAAAACGGTGAGCGCACGTTGGGTAATATCAGACAAATTCCCGATAGGAGTAGGTACAATATAAAGCTGGCCTTGAGAATTATCTGCCGTTTCGTGTTGTTTCATTGTTTAGTCCGTATTGCCGATTTAATATTGAGCATTGCCTAAAAAATATCACTGGATACAGTATGGTACCCTTAACGTTTCTTCGAACAAAAGCTTCGCGCAGCCTGCCCATTGTGCTGGCAGCCTTGATTTTCGCAGGCTGTGGCACTCAGGCGCCCGATCAGACTGCTGCCCATATGGAGGGTACTGCGCAGGCTGATTCCGGCTATTATCTGCAACAGATGTCGCAAAGCTCAGATGATACCAAGACCAACTGGCAATTACTTGCCATTCGTTCACTGCTGAAAGAGGGCAAAACCCAGCAGGCGGTCGATCTGTACAACCAGCTGCCGCAGGAATTGAACGATACCCAGCGTCGCGAACAGACTCTGCTGTCGGCGGAAGTGAAAACCGCACAGAAAGATTTCGCGTCCGCGAAAAAAATCCTCGCCGACATCGACGTGAAAGCGCTGGATAACAACCAGCAGGCGCGCTACTGGCAGGCAACCATTGCCGCCGAACAGGGCCGCCCTTCCCTGCCCCTGCTTCGCGCTCTGATTGCGCAGGAGCCGCTGCTGAGCGGCGATGCTAAGCAGAAGAATATCGACGCCACCTGGCAAGCGCTGTCGGCCATGACGCCAGAGCAGGCGCAAACGCTGGTGATCAACGCCGACGAAAACGTGCTGCAGGGCTGGCTGGATCTGCAGCAGATGTGGTTCACCAACCGCAGCGATCCGAAGATGCTGAAAGCCGGGATCACCGACTGGCAGACCCGCTATCCGCAAAACCCAGGCGCGAAAATGCTGCCCACGCAGCTGGTGAACGTGCAGAACTTCAAACCCGCATCGGTGAATAAAATCGCCCTGTTACTTCCCCTGAACGGTCAGGCGGCGGTGTTTGGTCGCACCATTCAGCAGGGCTTTGAAGCGGCGAAAAATGGCACCACCGCGGTGGCGGGCAGTGCGGTTCCGGCACAGGCGGCGCAGGCCGCGAACGTCAATGACGTCATCAGCCCATCGGCGGCGGAAACTACGGATTTAACCACCACGCAGGCACCTGCTCAGGGCACCATGCAAAACCCGGTTACTGCGCCAACGACGCCTCCGGCAACGGCTCCGGCGCAACAAACCCCAGCTCCGGCGGCACAGCCAGCGCCAGCTGAAACGCCAGCCGCGCCGACAACGGATGCTGCCGCCACTCAGCCGCAAACCGCAGCCCCAGAACAACAGCCCGCCGCACAGCCGCAGGCCGTTGTTGCCGCCACCGCAAACCCAGGCGCTGAGCTGAAGATTTACGACACCAGCTCGCAGCCGCTCGATCAGGTTCTGGCGCAGGTTCAGCAGGACGGGGCCAGCATCGTCGTCGGCCCGCTGCTGAAAAACAACGTTGAAGAGCTGATGAAGAGCAACACTACCCTGAACGTGCTGGCGCTTAACCAGCCTGAACAGGTACAGAATCGCGCGAACATCTGCTACTTCGCCCTTTCTCCGGAAGATGAGGCCCGCGACGCGGCGCGTCATATCCACGAGCAGGGAAAACAGGCTCCACTGCTGCTGACGCCGCGTAGCGCACTCGGCGATCGCGTGGCGAATGCCTTTGCTCAGGAGTGGCAACAGCTGGGCGGCGGCGTTGTACTGCAGCAGAAATTTGGCTCAACTTCAGAACTGCGTGCGGGCGTTAACAGCGGCTCGGGTATCTCGCTCACCGGCAGCCCGGTGACCGCCAGCCTGCCTCAGCAGCAGGGTGTCACCATCGGCGGCCTGACCATTCCGGCTCCACCGACTGACGCGCAAATCAGCGGCGGCGGTAAAGTGGACGCGGCCTATATCGTCGCTACGCCAGAAGAGATCGCCTTTATCAAGCCGATGATCGCCATGCGTAACGGCAGCCAGAGCGGTGCAACCTTGTACGCCAGCTCGCGCAGCGCGCAAGGCACCGCGGGCCCGGATTTCCGTCTGGAGATGGATGGCCTGCAATACAGCGAAATCCCGATGCTGGCTGGCAGCAACCCGGCGCTGATGCAGCAGGCGCTGAGCAGCGTGCGTAACGACTACTCCCTCGCCCGTCTTTACGCCATGGGCGTGGATGCGTGGGCGCTGGCGAATCACTTTACCCAGATGCGCCAGGTGCCGGGCTTTGAGCTTAACGGCAACACCGGCGATCTGACCGCCACTCAGGATTGCGTGATTAACAGGAAGTTATCATGGCTCAAATACCAGCAGGGGCAGATCGTCCCGGCCAGTTAAGCCGCAAACAGACCGGCGACGCGTGGGAACTCAAAGCGCGTCGCTGGCTGGAAGGCAAAGGATTGCGTTTTATCGCCGCCAACGTTCGTGAACGGGGCGGCGAAATTGATCTGATCATGAAAGAGGGTCAGGTCACCGTGTTTATTGAGGTCCGTTTCCGACAGTCGTCCCGCTTTGGGGGCGCTGCCGCCAGCGTGACGCTCGCCAAACAACGAAAATTATTACAGACTGCGCTCTTGTGGCTCGCCCGCCATAATGGGAGTTTTGATACTGTGGATTGCCGGTTCGATGTGGTAGCCTTCACCGGAAACGACGTAGAATGGCTGAAAAACGCCTTTGGCGAAGACGTCTAAAACAAAGTTTTAAAGGGATAACGTGCTCGAAAGAATTAAGGTTTGTTTCACAGAAAGCATTCAAACTCAGATTGCAGCGGCGGAAGCCCTCCCGGATGCTATTTCTCGTGCCGCGATGACGCTGGTACAGTCCCTGCTGAATGGCAACAAAATCCTCTGTTGTGGCAATGGCACATCGGCCGCCAACGCACAGCATTTTGCTGCCAGCATGATCAATCGTTTTGAAACAGAACGCCCAAGTTTACCCGCCATTGCACTTAATACCGATAATGTGGTCTTAACGGCGATCGCCAACGATCGTCTGCATGACGAAATATACGCAAAACAGGTGCGCGCCCTTGGGCATGCCGGGGATGTTCTGCTGGCGATTTCCACGCGCGGTAACAGCCGCGATATCGTCAAAGCCGTGGAAGCGGCCGTGACGCGCGATATGACTATCGTCGCGCTGACGGGCTACGACGGCGGCGAACTGGCGGGTCTGTTAGGGCCGCAGGATGTGGAAATCCGCATTCCTTCTCATCGCAGCGCGCGCATTCAGGAAATGCACATGCTGACGGTGAACTGCTTATGCGATCTGATCGATAACACGCTTTTCCCTCACCAGGATGATTAAGGAGTACTAATGAAGGCATTAACGCCCCTCGCAGTCCTTATTTCTGCGCTGCTGCTTCAGGGATGCATCGCGGCGGCCGTCGTCGGTACGGCGGCTGTTGGCACCAAAGCCGCAACCGACCCGCGCTCTGTGGGAACCCAGGTGGACGACGGTACGCTGGAACTTCGCGTGAACAGCGCCCTGTCGAAAGACGAACAAATTAAGAAAGAAGCGCGCATTAACGTGACCGCTTATCAGGGCAAAGTGCTGCTGGCAGGCCAGGCGCCGAATCTGGATCTCGCCTCCCGCGCGAAACAGATCGCCATGGGCGTCGAAGGGACCACCGAGGTGTTTAACGAAGTGCGTCAGGGCCAGCCGATTGGCCTGGGTACCGCGTCGTCTGACACCTGGATTACCACCAAGGTGCGCTCCCAGCTGTTGGGCAGCGATCAGGTGAAATCCTCTAACGTGAAAGTCACCACCGAGAATGGCGAAGTGTTCCTGCTCGGCCTGGTCACCGACCGGGAAGGCAAAGCGGCAGCGGATATTGCCAGCCGCGTGAGCGGCGTAAAGAAAGTCACCACCGCCTTTACCTTCATCAAATAAGAAAATCCCCGGCACTGGCCGGGGATTTTTTTGTCCTACAGTAGCGCAATACTGCCGGTTATCACCCCACTCAGTGCCACCAGCCCGCCCGTCAGCCACAGGGCTTTTGCCGGGAATGACTTACGCAGCATGATCAGCGACGGCAAACTGACCGCAGGCAGCGTCATCAGCAGCGCCAGCGCTGGTGCCGCGCCCATTCCGGCGAGCATCATGGTTTGCACGATCGGGATCTCCGCCGCCGTCGGAATGACGAACAGACACCCGGCGACCGCCATCGCAATCACCCACAGCAGGGAATTATCGATTGCCCCGTCCGCGTGCGGGAACAACCAGACCCGCGCCGCGCCCAGAACCAGCACCGCCAGAATATAGACCGGGATGGTGCTCCAGAAGAGTTGCCATAGCGCTTTGCCCCAGCGGGAGAAAAACGCGCCCTGGGGTTCAGACATATCAACCTCAACTGACGCGGGCTGGACGTTCTGATCTTTCACCAGACGCTGCACCAGCGAAGCCACCACCAGCACCATGATTAGCCCCGCCACCAGCCGGATCAGCGCAAAATGCCAGCCGAGCACAAAGCCCATAAATACCAGCGTGGCCGGATTAAGGACCGGATTGCCCATCCAGAATGCCAGCGCGCCGCCCATGGATACATTCTGACGTCGCATGCCTGCCGTGACGGGCGCGGCGCAGCAGGAGCACATCATCCCCGGCAGCGAGAAGATCGTGCCGAGCAGCGTTCCCTGAAAGCGCGGTTGCCCGAGGGTTCGCAGTAACCACTGGCGCGGAATGAGAACCTGAATCAGCGACCCCAGCAGCACGCCCAGCACGGCGGCTTTCCAGACGGCGAGGAAGTAGACCATGGCGTAATCCCACGCCGCCTGGAGCGGGCTGGCGTCGGCCTGGGCGAGGATCGATTTGCCGATGGTATGGGTTTCAGCTGCGGTGAAGGCTTTGCCGTAATAGGGCTGCCACTTCACATACCAGAGACCGATAATAACAACGAGAAAAAAGAGTGCGGGCTTCCACCACTGAAATGGCGTTGCCGCCTGAGATGAAGACTGACCAGTCATAGCATTCCCCGGGAGTGAGATTCATTTAGCCCGGGGAGTTTACGCCTCGCCTTTTGCGATTTCACGCAGTTTAGCCGACGGGATGATATTGACGCCCTCCTTTGAGGGGGAGCGAGCTTCGTGGAGCATGGCGCTGGCCACATCACGCGCCTGAATGGATTTCCAGTTGCCGGGAAAAAGCTGGAACAGCGGCGCAAAAATCGACTCATTAAAACGCTGCTTTTCACGATCGCCCAGCAGCATCGACGGGCGCACAATCGTGAGCCGCTCCCAGTTCTGCGCGATCAGGGCGTCTTCCATTTTGCCTTTCACTTTGTTGTAGAAAAACGGCGAATTCGCGTTCGCGCCCATCGAGCTGACCACTAAGAAGTGCTTCGCCCCCAGCCGCTTCGCAGTGAGCGCCGTGTCCACCACCAGCGTGTAGTCGGCGTGGATAAAGGCCTCTTTGCTGCCGGCTTCACGGCGGGTAGTCCCCAGACAGCAAAAGGCGATATCAATTGGATCCTGCACCTGGGCGAGGGCATCCGTCAGCTGCGGATCGTGAGGATTGTATACGCCCGAGATGTCCGCTAACGGGCGTCGGGTGGGCGCGGCGATGTAATTGATCCTCGGCTCACGGATCAGCATTCTCAGAAGGTGATCGCCCACCAGCCCGGTGGATCCTGTGATTAATACCTGGCTCATTTTCTCTCCTTTGCAGATTAGTCCGTTTGCGATTTCAGCCTGCTTAGCCACACTTAAAAGTCTGTTACGGGTAAGTATTTACCACAAACGGAAAAAAATCTGTCTGAAGCCAAAACAACGGAGGAAACATGGGCAAGAAAATAGCCGTCTTGATCACCGACGAGTTTGAAGATTCAGAGTTCACCTCACCCGCCGAGGCATTTCGCAAAGCCGGGCACGAGGTGGTAACGATCGATAAGCAGGCTGGAAAAACGGTAAAAGGCCATAAGGGCGAGGCCAGTGCGACCATCGACAAAGCCATTGATGAAGTGCGCCCGGCAGACTTTGACGCCCTGCTGTTACCTGGCGGCCACTCCCCGGATACGCTGCGCGGCGACGAGCGCTTTGTGACGTTCACACGTGATTTCGTCTCCAGCGGCAAACCTGTTTTCGCCATCTGCCACGGGCCGCAGCTGTTGATCAGCGCCGAGGTGGTGCGGGGGCGCAAACTGACCGCGGTTAAACCGATCGTTATCGATCTGAAAAATGCGGGAGCGGATTTCTACGATCAGGAAGTGGTCGTCGATAACAATCAGCTGGTCACGAGCCGGACGCCGGACGATCTGCCGGCCTTTAACCGCGAAGCATTACGCCTGCTCGGATCGTAGCCAGTGAAGCTTCTTACCGAAGCCCAGCGTGTTGTCGGTAAATTTCAGCTCATCGAGGCGAATTTCCCAGACCGGCGCTGACATGGCAAGAGCCATCGGGAAGCGGCGCGTGTAGCGCTTGCGCATTGCGTCGCTCTCCTCCCCTTCCAGACGACGAATCTCACCTTTAAACTGCACGCCGCGGA
This sequence comes from Lelliottia sp. JS-SCA-14, assembly GCF_035593345.1. Lineage (NCBI taxonomy): Bacteria > Pseudomonadati > Pseudomonadota > Gammaproteobacteria > Enterobacterales > Enterobacteriaceae > Lelliottia > Lelliottia sp. JS-SCA-14. The sequence goes on from NZ_CP141606.1 coordinate 4,256,871, forward strand.
TCAGCGCGACATTTTTCGGCTGACCGTTGATCGTCCCTGCGACCGGCGCGATGGGCCCGGACATCTTCGCATGACGGGTTTTGTCTTCGCTCAGGACGTAAAACGCCACGTGCTCGGGATCGTAATAATAAAACGCATTCGCGCACCACAGGTCGCCCTCACGGTGGACACACCAGGTGACGACGTGCTGCTTTGCCAGCCAGCGGCTGATGGCGGCCAGAGTTTCCATTATTGTTCCCTCTCATGCTATGGTGCGTTCACCTTAACATACTGAATCTATGAACCGTGTGCTGGTTTCTTTATCTTGTCCGAACGGCCAACAATGCGCTCTACACCGGGATTACCACGGATGTGCCGCGGCGCTTCCTTGAACATCAAACGGGAAAAGGCGCCAAAGCGCTGCGGGGGAAAGGTGAGCTGACGCTGGCCTTTTCGGCGCACGTGGGTGAGCGCTCGCTGGCGCTGAAGATGGAGTACCGCATTAAACAGCTGACGAAGCGCCAGAAAGAGCGCCTCGTCGCCGGAGATGGGTCGTTTGAGGCCCTACGCGAGAGCCTGCAAACGGCGCCGGTTAAAAGCGATTGAAGTGATCGTGATACTCAACCAGACCGCTGACGCCGTTGAGGGCGTCATCCGCCAGGCGATGCACCTGGAAGGCGGTTTCGGTGCCCGGCCAGCGACAGTGCAGATCGTAAGGCGCGGCAGGCTCAAACCCTAAGCGACCGTAGAACGCCGGATCGCCGAGCGTCACCACCGCGGCGTAGCCAAATTCATTCAGCGAATCGAGCCCTTCATACACCAGCTGGCGCGCCAGCCCCTGACCGCGATAGTTTTCATCCACGGCCAGCGGGGCCATTCCGACCCACTGCAGATCTTCACCCTGAACGGCGACCGGGCTGAACGCCACATAACCCACGACCTGTCCTTCGTCGTCTGTCGCGACCAGACCGAGCGTCACCAGCCCGTCTTCGCGCAGATCGTGGACCAGTCGGGCCTCGCCGTCTTCCGGGAACGACCGACGTAATAATGCATCAATACCTGGGGCATCAATCCCAATTTCAACTCGAATCAGCATGGCTCACCTACTGAAGTGTGTTTACTTTCAGGCGGGTTTTTCAGACCAGCCTCAACGAAATCGGCCATTTGCATCAGCACCGTGCGCAGCGCCTTCGGCATCTGATCCAGTTCAATGGCATCCATTAAATTTTTGACGTACAGGCCAAGCTCGGTATCGCCTTCAATCACCAGACGACGCTGGAAGAAGAGGGTATCCGGGTCCTGCTTACGGGCGGCAATCATCAGCAGATCGCTGGCGTTCGCACTGAAACTGACATCCGCTGGGGCGGAATCACTGACCAGCAGCTTGCCGTTCTCAACGGAGGTAAACCAGCGCAGTCCAATGTCACGCACCTCGATACTCAGCCAGCGGCCCTCCAGAAACTCCAGCTCGCCCTCTTCCAGCGCCTGGCGGAACTGCCAGCTTAGCACCTGTTGAAGCACCTGACGCTTAAGGGCGAACGGTGTCAGTTTGACCGGCACGCTCAGCATTGATGGACCAAATTGTACGAGGCGTGAACGCAGTTTTTCCAGCACGAGCTTTACTCCCTGATGTCGATAATCCCGTTATTTTGCCATATCCGGCAGCCATCGTAGCGGCGTAAATCAACAAACCGTATTGCGACGTCATTGATTATTGGTGTCATCAATACGCCATTAACTGCCTTAAATCAAAAATTGTCGCGTGGAGGTTAATTAAACTCCCCGTTCGTTAACAATTTTGTGCCCTCTGGGGCAGCGAACGTCAGGATAAATTATGGAGCTGCTCTGTCCAGCCGGAAACCTTCCGGCACTTAAGGCGGCCATCGAAAATGGCGCCGACGCGGTCTATATCGGTCTGAAAGATGACACCAACGCCCGCCATTTTGCTGGTCTGAACTTCACGGAGAAAAAGCTTCAGGAAGCGGTTAACTTCGTCCATCAGCACCGCCGCAAATTACATATCGCCATCAACACCTTCGCCCATCCCGATGGCTATGCGCGCTGGCAGCGCGCGGTGGATATGGCAGCCCAGCTTGGGGCAGACGCCTTGATTCTGGCCGACCTCGCTATGCTGGAGTATGCCGCAGAACGCTATCCGCATATTGAGCGCCATGTCTCTGTTCAGGCTTCGGCCACCAATGAAGAGGCCGTGCGTTTCTATCACCGCCACTTCGACGTCGCCCGCGTGGTGTTGCCGCGCGTGCTCTCTATTCATCAGGTTAAGCAACTGGCGCGGGTCTCGCCAGTTCCCCTGGAAGTTTTTGCGTTTGGCAGTCTATGCATCATGGCGGAAGGCCGCTGCTATCTGTCGTCCTATCTGACAGGCGAATCGCCGAATACCGTCGGGGCCTGCTCCCCTGCCCGCTTTGTGCGCTGGCAGCAGACGCCGCAAGGGCTGGAGTCGCGCCTGAACGACGTGCTGATCGATCGCTATCAGGACGGGGAAAATGCCGGTTATCCGACGCTGTGCAAAGGCCGCTATCTGGTCGACGGTGAGCGGTATCACGCTCTCGAAGAGCCGACCAGCCTGAACACCCTGGAGCTGCTGCCAGAACTGCTGGCGGCGAATATCGCCTCGGTGAAAATCGAAGGCCGCCAGCGCAGCCCGGCGTACGTCAGCCAGGTCGCCAAAGTGTGGCGTCAGGCGATTGACCGCTGCATGGCCGATCCGCAGAACTATGCGCCACAACCGGCCTGGATGGACACTCTGGGCGCAATGTCCGAAGGCACGCAAACCACGCTTGGCGCATATCACCGTAAATGGCAGTGAGATAACTCATGAAATATTCATTAGGACCGGTGCTCTACTACTGGTCAAAAGAGACGCTGGAAGATTTTTACCAGCAGGCGGCGGGCAGCAGCGCCGATACGATTTATCTCGGCGAATCCGTGTGCAGCAAGCGTCGTGCAACCAAAGTGGGCGACTGGCTGGATATGGCGAAAACCCTTGCGGGCAGCGGCAAGCAGGTGGTGCTGTCGACGCTGGCGCTGGTGCAGGCGTCGTCTGAGCTGGGCGAGATTAAGCGCTACGTCGATAACGGCGATTTTCTGCTGGAAGCGAGCGATCTTGGCGTGGTGAATATGTGCGCCGAACGTAAGCTGCCGTTTGTCGCCGGGCACGCGCTCAACTGCTACAACGCCGTGACGCTGCGCCTGCTGTTGAAACAGGGGATGACGCGCTGGTGTATGCCGGTGGAACTGTCCCGCGACTGGCTGGTCAATCTGCTGAATCAGTGCCAAGAGCTGGGCATCCGCGACCAGTTTGAAGTAGAAGTCCTGAGCTACGGGCATCTGCCGCTGGCCTACTCCGCGCGCTGCTTTACCGCCCGCTCGGAAGATCGCCCGAAAGACGAGTGCGAAACCTGCTGCATCAAGTATCCCAACGGCCGCAATATGCTGTCGCAGGAGAACCAACAGGTGTTTGTGCTGAACGGCATTCAGACCATGAGCGGATATGTTTACAACCTCGGCAACGAGCTGACGTCGATGCAGGGCGTGGTGGATATGGTGCGTCTGTCGCCATTAGACACTGACGTCTTTGCGATGCTGGATGCGTTTCGCGCCAACGAAAATGGCACCGCGCCATTGCCGCTGAAGGCCAACAGTGACTGCAACGGTTACTGGAGACGCGTGGCAGGGCTGGAGCTGCAGGCCTAAAAAAAGCTCACTTTGTTAACAACAAGGGTTAATTTTTAATGCACTATTAAAAGATATGCCGTCGACAAAGTGAGCTGTTATGACTGATAAATCCATTCTCTTTTCGGTGCTCGATCTGGCGCCGATCCCAGAAGGCTCCTCTGCGCGAGAAGCCTTTTCTCACTCTCTGGATCTCGCCCGTCTCGCGGAACAGCGCGGATATCATCGCTACTGGCTGGCGGAGCATCACAACATGGTTGGCATCGCCAGCGCCGCGACCTCGGTTCTGATTGGCTATCTGGCCGCGAATACTACCACCCTTCATCTCGGCTCGGGCGGCGTGATGCTGCCGAACCACTCCCCGCTGGTGATTGCCGAGCAGTTTGGCACGCTGAATACCCTTTATCCGGGGCGTATTGATTTAGGGCTTGGCCGTGCGCCGGGCAGCGATCAGCCGACCATGCGCGCGCTGCGTCGCCATATGAGCGGCGATATTGATAACTTCCCACGCGATGTGGCGGAGCTGGTGGACTGGTTCGATGCGCGCGATCCAAATCCACAGGTGCGTCCGGTTCCTGGCTATGGTGAGAAGATACCGGTGTGGCTGTTAGGTTCAAGCCTCTACAGCGCACAGCTGGCGGCGCAGCTCGGCCTGCCGTTTGCGTTCGCCTCCCACTTCGCCCCGGATATGTTGCATCAGGCGCTGCATCTTTATCGCACTAACTTCAAGCCGTCAGAGCGGCTGGAGAAACCGCACGCGATGGTGTGCATCAATATCATTGCCGCCGACAGCAACCGCGATGCGGAATTCCTGTTCACCTCGATGCAGCAGGCCTTCGCCAAACTGCGTCGGGGCGAAAGCGGGCAGTTGCCGCCACCGGTGGAGAATATGCATCAGCTGTGGTCAGCGTCGGAACAGTACGGCGTTCAGCAGGCGCTGAGCATGTCTCTGGTGGGCGATAAAGCGAAAGTGCGTCACGGTCTGGAGGCAGTGCTGCGTGAAACGCAGGCCGATGAGATTATGGTTAACGGGCAGATTTTCGATCACCAGGCGCGTTTGCATTCGTTTGATCTGGCGATGCAGGTGAAAGAGGAGTTGTTAGGGTAATTTTGTGCCCGGTGGCGCTGCGCTCACCGGGCCTACAAATTTATGCTGCCGCCATCCGGCAAAGCGTTTTACTGATACACCGGCAACAAATCAAAGCTCGACAGAATATGCACCAGCGCGTTGCCCACGCCGAACACCAGAATCAGCGCAATCATCGGCTTGCCGCCCCAGACGCGGAATTTTGGGCTGCCGAAGCGTTTACGTGATTTGCGCGCCAGCAGCGCCGGAACAATCGCCGCCCAGATGGTCGCCGCCAGACCCGCATACCCGATGGCATACAGGAAACCGTTAGGCCACAGCAGGCCACCAATAATCGGCGGCAGGAAGGTCAGCAGCGCGGTTTTCAGACGGCCCATCGCGGAATCATCAAAGCCAAACAGATCCGCCAGGTAGTCGAACAGGCCCAACGTCACGCCGAGGAACGAACTCGCCACCGCAAAATTTGAGAACACCACCAGGAGCAGATCCAGACTGCGGCTGTTCAGCACGCCACTCAGCGCCTGCACCAGCACATCAATGTTTCCGCCCTTCTGAGCAATGCCGATAAATTCCGGACGCGGGATGTTGCCCATCGTCCCCAGCAGCCAAATCACATACAGGCCCAGCGCCAGCAGCGTACCGTAAACCAGGCAGCGAATGATGGTGCGCGGATCTTTGCCGTAATACTTCATCAGGCTCGGGACGTTGCCGTGATAGCCAAACGACGCCAGACAGAATGGCAGCGTCATCAGGAGATATGGCGAGTACGACGCGTGAGTTTCCGTAACGTTAAACAGGGTCGCGGGCGTGACGTGCCCCAGCAGGCTGCCGAAAGTGAGGAAGAAAGTAATCACCTTTGCGCCGAGCACGATAGCCGTCATGCGACTCACCGCTTTGGTGCTCATCCAGACGATAAAGGCTACTGCCAGGGCGAAGACTAAACCGGCCATCCGTGCCGGAACGTTTAGCGACATTTCGGCAAACGTATGGTGCAGGATCGAACCGCTCGCCGAAATGTAGGCGTAGGTCAGGATGTAGAGCACGAAGGCAATCGAGATGCCATTCACCACGTTCCAGCCTTTACCCAGCAGATCTTTGGTGATGGTGTCGAAGCTCGACCCGATACGGTAGTTCAGGTTGGCTTCGAGGATCATCAGCCCGGAGTGCAGCATGCAGAACCAGGTAAAGACCAGCGCCGCCAGCGACCAGAAGAACCACGCACCGGACATCACCACCGGCAGGGAAAACATCCCTGCGCCAATTATCGTCCCGCCGATGATCACCACGCCGCCGAGCAGCGACGGTGAAGTTTGTGTGGTGGTTAGTGTCGCCATACAGCCCTTTCTCCAGTTAAACATTTTGCTACTGCATTTTAATGTGTCGCACTGTACCAGTACGATAGTACAAATGGAATAAAAAAAGCCCCGATAAAAAATATCGGGGCTGTAATGATTACTTTACGCTATCAGGCGTGGCTATTACGCGTCGCGACGACGGGTAGTGCCTTCTTCGCGACGTGGGCCGCGATTTTCGCGACGCTCACCGCTGAAGCGGCCTGCACCGGCTGGTGCTGCGCCATCACGACGAGGGCCACGACCGCCTTCACGACGCTCACCGCCACCGAAACGACGCTCGCCCGCAGGACGATCGCCTTCACGACGAGGACCACGGTCCGGACGCGGCTGGGCATCGCCCATCAGCTGCATGTTCATCGGCTTGTTCAGGATGCGAGTGCGAGTAAAGTGCTGCAGAACTTCGCCCGGCATGCCTTTTGGCAGTTCGATAGTAGAGTGAGTACCGAACAGCTTGATGTTACCGATGTAACGGCTGCTGATGTCGCCTTCGTTAGCGATAGCGCCAACGATATGACGAACTTCAACACCGTCATCACGGCCAACTTCAATGCGGTACAGTTCCATATCGCCTGCGTCACGACGCTCACGACGTGGACGGTCTTCACCGCTACGCTCTGGACGGTCGCCACGTGGGCCACGGTCATTGCGGTCGCCGCGTGGAGCACGATCGTTGCGATCGAAACGATCGTCACGGTCGCGGAATTCACGCTTAGGACGCATCGGTGCATCAGGTGGCACGATCAGAGCACGTTCGCCCTGGGCCATTTTCAGCAGCGCTGCAGCCAGAGTTTCGATGTCCAGCGCTTCGCCTTCCACGGTCGGCTGGATTTGCGCCAGCAGAGCACGGTACTGATCCAGATCGCTGCTTTCCAGCTGCTGCTGAACTTTCGCGGCGAATTTTTCCAGACGGCGTTTGCCCAGCAGGTCTGCGTTTGGCAGGTCTGCTTCTGGAATGGTCAGCTTCATGGTGCGTTCAATGTTACGCAGCAGACGACGCTCACGGTTCTCAACGAACAGCAGAGCACGGCCAGCACGACCCGCACGACCGGTACGACCGATACGGTGAACGTAAGACTCGGAATCCATAGGGATATCGTAGTTCACAACCAGGCTGATACGTTCCACGTCCAGACCACGTGCTGCCACGTCGGTTGCAATCAGGATGTCCAGACGACCGTCTTTCAGACGCTCCAGAGTCTGCTCACGCAGGGACTGGTTCATGTCGCCGTTCAGCGCTGCGCTGTTGTAGCCGCTACGTTCCAGAGCTTCAGCCACTTCCAGGGTCGCGTTTTTGGTACGTACGAAGATAATCGCCGCATCAAAATCTTCTGCTTCCAGGAAACGCACCAGCGCTTCGTTTTTACGCATTCCATGTACAGACCAGAATGTCTGGCTGATGTCCGGGCGAGTGGTCACGCTGGACTGGATGCGCACTTCCTGCGGATCCTTCATGAAACGACGGGTGATACGACGGATCGCTTCTGGCATGGTTGCAGAGAACAGAGCGGTCTGATGACCTTCTGGGATCTGAGCCATGATGGTTTCTACGTCTTCGATGAAGCCCATGCGCAGCATTTCGTCAGCTTCATCCAGAACCAGACCGCTCAGTTTAGAGAGATCCAGAGTACCGCGTTTCAGGTGATCCAGCAGACGGCCAGGTGTACCGACAACAATCTGTGGACCCTGACGCAGGGCGCGTAACTGCACGTCATAACGCTGGCCGCCGTAAAGGGCTACCACGTTCACGCCGCGCATATGTTTAGAGAATTCAGTCATCGCTTCCGCAACCTGAACAGCCAGTTCACGGGTCGGAGCGAGCACGAGGATCTGCGGAGCACGCAGTTCCGGATCAATGTTGTGCAGCAGTGGCAGCGAGAACGCTGCGGTCTTACCGCTACCAGTCTGGGCCATGCCCAGCACGTCACGACCAGAGAGCAGATGCGGGATGCATTCAGCCTGGATCGGAGATGGTTTTTCGTAACCCAGATCGTTAAGGGCTTCAAGGATAGTGGCCTTCAGGCCCAGATCTGCAAAAGTGGTTTCGAATTCAGCCATGTAGTACAAGTGCCTCGATATTAATGGCGGCCAGTCTACATAACTCGTCGTGAAAATGATTAGCAATTTTCATTGAAAAGTGTGAACCGGCTCAAAGTAGGTGTATTGACGAACAACAACGCCCTCACCAGTTAAGGTGATGGCAATCAAAAAATGATTACGGGCTGAAGTGGTGACGTCAGCTATTGCTGGTCCGATTCTGCCAGGTCGTCTTGCTCCTGGCCCAAGAGCGATAATTCCAACAATGCATAACGGTGCTCAACGAAGTTGTGGACGTTGTTAGCAACCGCTAATTTGAACAGTGCCGTGGCGCTGTCCTTATCCCCCAGACTTAGGTAGTACTTACCTAAATAGAAGTTGGTTTCACTGAGATGCTCAGCGAGCGAGGTGTTATCCGTTGCGTCCGCCTTGAGCCTATCCATCAGCGTTGCTTCGCTAATGTTGCCCAGGTAGAACTCGACAATGTTCCATCCCCATTGTTCCTTGTCCGATTTCTCGAAACGTTGCTTTAACGTCTCTTTCGCCTGCTTCTCATCGAGCTTCTGCTCAACGATGTAAAGCCACAGGACGCGGAAAGGATCATTAGGATCGTCTTGATAAAACGCCAGCAGATCATCTTGCGCTAACTTGTCACGACCGCCGTAATACAGGGCGATACCGCGATTCAAGTGCGCGTAGTTGTAAGTTGGATCAAGCTCAAGTACAGAATCAAACGCTTCATAGGCAGCATCAAAATTGCCTGCCTGCGTTAAATATATGCCTAAGTAATTGAATACTTCAGGCATATCAGGTCGGATTGCCAGCGCTTGTGAAAAATCATTTCGCGCTAGTGCCCTCAGACCGAGACTATCATACAACACTCCGCGCTCATATAAAAGCTGTGCGCGTTCATCATCGGTTAAAGCCCGACTGGCAAGAATTTGTTCCATGCGTGCCAGAATCACTTCCTGCTGCAAAGTCGGTTGCAATGGCACTGCGAGGACTTCGCTCTTACGCCAGGCAGAGTTGCTGCATCCTGCCAGCGTTAAAGCTGTCGCAACGAAACACCAGCGCAAAAAAGGCTTCATTTCCCACTCCCGAAGACAACTATTGGATGAACGTCCTGTCCCCCGGCTGCTAACAAGGCGTCCTGCCTGATAATACGCCCTCCGCCAAAGCGGAGGGCAAATGCAACCTTACTCGCCTTGTTCTGCGGCCGGGGCTTCCGGCGCGGCAGCAGGCTGAGACTGCTCGGTTGCTTCTTTAATGCTCAGACGGATACGGCCCTGGCGGTCAACTTCCAGAACTTTAACCGGTACTTCCTGGTTCATCTGCAGGTAATCGGTCACTTTCTCAACGCGCTTGTCAGCGATCTGAGAGATGTGAACCAGACCTTCTTTACCGCCACCGATGGCAACGAACGCGCCAAAGTCAACGATACGGGTCACTTTACCATTGTAGATGCGACCCACTTCGATTTCTGCAGTGATCTCTTCGATACGACGAATCGCGAATTTCGCTTTTTCGCCGTCGGTCGCTGCGATCTTCACGGTACCGTCATCTTCGATTTCGATGGTGGTGCCGGTCTCTTCAGTCAGAGCACGGATCACAGAACCGCCTTTACCGATCACGTCTTTGATCTTGTCTGGGCTGATCTTGATCGTGTGGATACGCGGTGCGAACTGAGAGATGTCGCCGCGCGGCGCGTTGATCGCCTGTTCCATCACGCCCAGGATGTGCAGACGCGCACCTTTAGCCTGGTTCAGAGCAACCTGCATGATCTCTTTGGTGATACCTTCAATTTTGATATCCATCTGCAGCGCAGAGATACCTTCGCGGGAACCCGCTACTTTGAAGTCCATATCGCCCAGGTGATCTTCGTCGCCCAGAATGTCAGACAGAACAACAAAGTTGTCGCCTTCTTTCACCAGGCCCATTGCGATACCCGCAACAGCGGCTTTGATTGGCACGCCTGCATCCATCAGAGCCAGGGAAGCGCCACACACGGAAGCCATGGAAGAAGAACCGTTAGATTCGGTGATTTCAGAAACCACACGAACGGTGTACGGGAATTTGTCAGCTTCCGGCATAACCGCCAGCACGCCGCGCTTCGCCAGACGACCGTGACCAATTTCACGACGCTTAGGCGAGCCAACCATACCGGTTTCGCCTACGGAGTACGGAGGGAAGTTGTAGTGGAACAGGAAGCTGTCAGTGCGCTCGCCCATCAGTTCGTCAATGTTCTGCGCGTCACGTGCGGTACCCAGAGTGGCTGTTACCAGCGCCTGAGTTTCGCCACGGGTGAACAGTGCGGAACCGTGAGTACGTGGCAGAACGCCGGTACGCACATCCAGACCACGGATCATGTCTTTTTCGCGGCCATCGATACGCGGTTCGCCAGCCAGAACGCGGCTACGTACAGCATTTTTCTCGATAGCGTGCAGGATTTCGCTCAGCTCGTTCGCGTCCAGAGATTCATCTTCAGCAACCAGCGTAGCGATGGTTTCGGATTTGATGACGTCAATCTGAGCGTAACGCTCTTGTTTGTCAGTGATGCGGTATGCATCACTCAGACGAGCTTCTGCCAGTGCAGCAACGCGCGCGTTCAGCGCTTCGTTCACGGCTTCTGGCTGCCAGTCCCAACGTGGTTTACCGGCTTCTTTCACCAGATCGTTGATGTTCTGGATAACAATCTGCTGCTGCTCGTGGCCAAACACCACCGCGCCCAGCATCTGGTCTTCGCTCAGCAGTTCTGCTTCGGATTCAACCATCAGTACCGCAGCTTCGGTACCGGCAACAACCAGGTCCAGCTTACTTTCTTTCAGCTCATCCTGAGTCGGGTTCAGTACGTACTGGTCGTTGATGTAACCGACGCGAGCAGAACCGATAGGACCGTTGAATGGAATACCTGACAGGGACAGTGCAGCGGATGCACCGATCATCGCTACGATGTCCGGGTTAACCTGTGGGTTAACGGAAACAACGGTCGCAATAACCTGAACTTCGTTAACGAAGCCTTCCGGGAACAGCGGACGAACAGGGCGGTCAATCAGACGCGCAATCAGGGTTTCGCCTTCGCTTGGACGGCCTTCACGACGGAAGAAGCCACCCGGGATTTTACCAGCAGCGTAAGTACGCTCCTGATAGTTAACGGTCAGCGGGAAAAAGTCCTGACCTGGTTTAGCTTTTTTCTGGCCAACAACGGTCACGAATACCGCAGTGTCATCCATGCTTACCATAACGGCAGCAGTAGCCTGACGTGCCATCATGCCGGTTTCCAGAGTGACGGTATGCTGACCATACTGGAATTTACGAACGATCGGATTCAGCAAAATTCTGTCCTTTCTTAATGAATGACAGCACACCTTCGGTGTGCTGTCGATTTAACCCGACCTTCTTCGCATCCTCGCGACTAATGACAACCGACACCCCCATGGGTGAAGCCTCTCATTAGCCGCGCGAACCTCTGCAATGAAGATCATTTATAGCAACAATACAATAGTTTCCAGTGAATTGCTGCCGTCTGGTTGAAAAAAGGGGCCATTAGGCCCCTTTTTCTGAAACTCGCAAGACTTAGCGACGCAGACCCAGACGCTCGATCAGCGCGGTGTAGCGTGCAACATCTTTACGTTTCAGGTAGTCGAGCAGTTTACGACGCTGAGAAACCATACGCAGCAGACCACGACGGCTGTGGTGATCTTTTTTGTGCTCTGCAAAGTGACCCTGCAGGTGGTTAATCTGTGCAGTCAGCAGGGCTACCTGAACTTCGGTAGAACCGCTGTCGTTAGTACCACGACCGAACTCGGAAACGATTTTAGCTTTAGCTTCAACGCTTAGAGACATGATGAACTCCAAAAAATAAAGAATGAAAGGGTGCCGATCTCTAATTCAGCAACCCCAGTTTACGCCCCGCAGATTGTTAAACAATTTACCAGGCGTTAAGCGGCGATATTCTACCCGTCTCCCCTGCTTATCGCAAGGCAAGTAAATATCTTAAAGGGGATATTCAACCACCAGGCGACGCGGTGCGACACGGCCTTCGTCGTCGATTTCACCCATTCCGATGAACTTGTTTTCTTCGCCTTCCGTCACGCGAACCAGCCCGGTATGCGGGGTATCTGTCGTGCGAACCGGATTGCCGTTTTTAAAGTAAACGGATGACGTTAATGGCAAATTCACGATCGGGAAATCAGCGGCCGGGCTGTCCATTGGCATCAGCAGCGGATCGAGCAGATCGGCCGGGGAGATCCCCTGCTCTTCTGCCTGTTTGACCAACGCACGCAGTTGCTCAAGCGTCACCATGCGTTCGACCGGATATTTGCTGACAGCCAGACGACGCAAGTAGATGACATGCGCGCCACAACCCAGCTTTTCACCCAGATCGTCAATGATGGTACGAATATAGGTCCCTTTCGAACAGTGAACTTCCAGCTCCAGTTCATCGCCTTCGTGACGAATGAACAGCAGCTCATAGACCGTGATCGGGCGCGCTTCACGCGGGACATCAATACCCTGACGCGCGTACTCGTAGAGCTTTTTACCCTGATACTTCAGCGCCGAATACATGGACGGCACCTGTAAGGTATCGCCACGGAAGCTTTCAAGCGCCGCCTGAAGCTGTTCGTCACTGAAGGTCACCGGACGCTCTTCGACAACCTGACCATCCGCATCGGAGGTATCCGTGCGCTGACCCAGTTTTGCGATCACGCGATAACGCTTATCGGAATCGAGCAGGTACTGGGAAAACTTGGTTGCTTCGCCCAGACACACCGGCAGCATGCCGGTCGCCAGCGGATCCAGCGCGCCGGTATGTCCGGCGCGGTTGGCGTTATAAAGACGCTTCACTTTTTGCAGCACGTCGTTACTGGATGCACCCTGAGGTTTATCCAGCAACAGCACGCCGTGCACGTCGCGACCGCGACGACGAGGACGACTCATCAGTCCTCCTTGCTGTCGTCCGGGTTCACACGACGTTCATCGTCATGTTTAACCACGCTGGTCACCAGGTTGGACATGCGCATACCTTCTACCAGGGAGTTATCGTAGAAGAAGGTCAGCTCAGGCACGATACGCAGGCGCATCGCTTTGCCGAGCAGAGAGCGGATAAAACCAGAGGCTTCCTGCAGGGCTTTAATGCCGTTTTTAACAGCTGCTTCGTCTTTGTCGTTCAGGAAGGTGACGAACACTTTGGCATACGCCAGGTCACGGGACATTTCAACGCCCGAAACGGTGGTCATCATTCCCACGCGTGGGTCTTTGATTTCGCGCTGCAGGATGAGAGCGATCTCTTTCTGCATCTCCTGAGCAACGCGCTGTGGGCGACCAAATTCTTTCGCCATAATAAATTCTCCAGACAAAAAAGGGGCCATAAGCCCCTTTTGATATTTCATGCCGGATGGCGCTTCGCTTACCCGGCTTACAATTTTCTTAACCCTTTCAGGGATTAAGCGATGCTACGCTGGATTTCGATGATTTCGAACACTTCGATCATATCGCCAACGCGAACGTCGTTGTAGTTCTTAACGCCGATACCACATTCCATGCCGTTACGGACTTCGTTAACGTCATCTTTGAAGCGGCGCAGGGATTCCAGCTCGCCTTCGTAGATAACCACGTTGTCACGCAGAACGCGGATTGGGTTGTGACGTTTGATGGTACCTTCGGTAACCATACAACCCGCAATCGCACCGAATTTCGGTGATTTGAACACGTCACGAACTTCAGCCAGACCGATGATCTGCTGTTTCAGTTCCGGAGACAGCATGCCGCTCATCGCTGCTTTCACTTCGTCGATCAGATGGTAGATGACGGAGTAGTAGCGCAGATCCAGGCTTTCTGAATCGATAACTTTACGCGCAGAAGCATCAGCACGAACGTTGAAGCCAACCAGAATCGCGTTGGACGCCGCAGCCAGGGTTGCGTCGGTTTCGGTGATACCACCGACACCAGAACCGATGATCTTCACTTTCACTTCGTCGGTAGACAGTTTCAGTAAAGAGTCGGAGATCGCTTCCACAGACCCCTGAACGTCCGCTTTCAGTACGACGTTCACTTCGTGAACTTCGCCTTCGGTCATGTTAGCGAACATGTTCTCGAGCTTAGATTTCTGCTGACGAGCCAGTTTAACTTCGCGGAATTTGCCCTGACGGTACAGCGCAACTTCACGCGCTTTCTTCTCGTCACGAACAACGGTCACTTCATCACCGGCAGCCGGAACACCGGACAGACCCAGGATTTCCACAGGAATGGATGGACCTGCTTCCAGAACTTCCTGACCCAGTTCGTTACGCATCGCACGAACACGACCGTATTCGAAGCCGCACAGCACGATGTCGCCTTTGTTCAGGGTACCTTCACGGACCAGAACAGTGGCTACCGGACCACGACCTTTATCGAGGAAGGATTCGATAACTGCACCGCTTGCCATGCCTTTACGAACGGCTTTCAGTTCCAGAACTTCAGCCTGCAGCAGGATGGCGTTCAGCAGGTCATCAATACCGGTACCTGCTTTCGCAGAAACTGGGATGAACTGAGACTCACCGCCCCACTCTTCCGGCATAACACCGTACTGGGACAGTTCGTTTTTAACGCGATCCATATCCGCTTCTGGCTTATCGATCTTGTTCACAGCAACAACCACTGGCACCTGCGCCGCTTTCGCGTGCTGGATAGCTTCGATTGTCTGTGGCATCACGCCATCGTCTGCTGCAACAACCAGAACAACGATATCCGTTGCCTGAGCACCACGAGCACGCATGGAGGTAAACGCGGCGTGACCCGGGGTATCCAGGAAGGTGATCATACCGTTGTCCGTTTCAACGTGGTATGCACCGATATGCTGGGTGATGCCGCCCGCTTCGCCAGAGGCCACTTTCGTTGAACGAATGTAGTCCAGCAGAGAGGTTTTACCGTGGTCAACGTGACCCATGATGGTCACAACCGGTGCGCGGGATTCTGCCGCAGCGCCAGTGTCACGGTCGCTCATTACCGCTTCTTCCAGCTCGTTTTCACGACGCAGGATAACTTTGTGGCCCATCTCTTCAGCAACCAGCTGTGCGGTTTCCTGATCGATAACCTGGTTAATGGTTGCCATTGCGCCCAGTTTCATCATCGCTTTGATGACCTGAGAGCCTTTCACAGCCATTTTGTTTGCCAGGTCGCCCACGGTGATGGTTTCGCCGATCACAACGTCGCGGTTAACGGCCTGAGCAGGTTTCTGGAAGCCCTGCTGTAAAGAGGAACCTTTACGCTTGCCACCTTTACCACCACGAACAGCGGCGCGCGCTTCTTCACGGTCAGCTTTAGATTCAGAGTGCTTGTTGCCTTTCTTCTGAGGACGTGCCGCTTTGGTCGTACGAGTACGGCCACGGCCGCCTTCGACTTCACGATCGTTCTCATCTTCGGCCTGGCGAGCATGCTGAGACGTGGTGACGTGATAATCGCTCTTATCCTCTTCACCTTTCTCTTTCTCTTGCTCAGCCCAAACACCCGCATTTTCTTCCGCCATACGACGTGCTTCTTCAGCGACGCGACGCGCATCTTCTTCGAGCTTGCGACGCGCTTCTTCTTCCGCTTTACGCTTCAGATCGGCTGCTTCATTTTCACGACGGGCTTTTTCTGCCTGGGCGGTTTTGGTCATATCGTCAGTCTGTTGATTGCTCACTTTGTCTTTTTCCGCAGCTTCACGCTTTGCTTTTTCACTGGCATCGCGTTTCGCTTTTTCAGCGGCCTCACGTTCAGCTTTTAATACTGCCTCACGCTTGGCTGTTTCTTCTGCCTCACGATGGGCTTGCTCTTCCGCTTCACGCTGCGCCTGCTCTTCCGCTGCAAGGCGCTCGGCCTCTTGCGGATCACGTTTTACAAAGGTGCGTGTCTTGCGGACTTCGATTTGTACCGATTTACTTTTCCCACCGGTACCGGGAACGTTTAACGTGCTACGCGTTTTGCGCTGCAGCGTCAGTTTGTCAGGCGTAGAACCGTGTTCACGGTTCAGGTGCGCTAACAATGTTTGTTTTTCTTGCGCAGTCACTGAGTCATCAGCCGCCTTTGGGATCCCTGCATCAGCAA
The DNA here is from genome assembly GCF_035593345.1 of Lelliottia sp. JS-SCA-14. Classification (NCBI taxonomy): domain Bacteria; kingdom Pseudomonadati; phylum Pseudomonadota; class Gammaproteobacteria; order Enterobacterales; family Enterobacteriaceae; genus Lelliottia; species Lelliottia sp. JS-SCA-14. The sequence continues at coordinate 4,273,089 of NZ_CP141606.1, forward strand.
ATTGCTGTACCAGGCGGTCCACAGGGGTTTGAATCTCAGCAGCCAGCGATTTTACAGTTACATCAGTCATGCTGTTCCTTCCTGCTACAGTTTATTACGCTTCGTCGCCGAACCAGCAAATATTACGTGCGGCCATGATGAGCTCGCCGGCTTTCTCGTCGGTTAAACCTTCGATATCAGCCAGGTCATCAACGCCTTGCTCAGCGAGATCTTCCAGCGTACAAACACCACGGGCAGCCAGCTTGAACGCAATCGCACGATCAAGACCTTCCAGATTCAGCAGGTCATCAGCCGGCTTGTTATCGCCAAGGCTTTCTTCCTGAGCCAGCGCCAGGGTGGTCAGTGCGTTTTTAGCGCGTTCACGCAGGGCTTCAACGGTTGCTTCATCCAGGCCGTCAATTTCCAGCAGTTCTTTAATTGGCACATAGGCCAGTTCTTCAAGCGAAGAGAAACCTTCTTCAACCAGGACGGTGGCGAAATCTTCGTCGATGTCCAGGTACTTCGTAAAGTTATCGATCGCTGCATGGGCTTCAGCCTGATGCTTAGCCTGCAGGTCATCAACCGTCATGACGTTCAGATCCCAGCCGCTCAGCTGAGAAGCCAGACGTACGTTCTGACCGTTACGACCGATAGCCTGTGCCAGGTTACCTGCTTCAACGGCGATATCCATGGTGTGCTTGTCTTCGTCGACAACGATAGAAGACACGTCAGCCGGAGCCATCGCGTTAATCACGAATTGTGCCGGGTTGTCGTCCCACAGAACGATATCAATGCGCTCGCCACCCAGTTCAGTAGAGACTGCCTGGACACGTGCGCCACGCATACCGACGCAAGCACCGACCGGGTCGATACGCTTGTCGTTGGTTTTTACCGCGATCTTAGCGCGAGAACCCGGATCGCGGGCCGCTGCTTTGATCTCGATAACTTCTTCACCGATTTCTGGCACCTCAATGCGGAACAGTTCGATCAGCATTTCTGGCTTAGAGCGCGTGACGAAGAGCTGCGCACCACGTGCTTCTGGACGCACTGCGTACAGAACACCGCGGATACGGTCACCTGGACGGAAGTTCTCGCGCGGCAACATGTCTTCACGCAGGATCACGGCTTCAGCGTTGCTGCCCAGATCCAGAGAGATGTTGTCACGGTTCACTTTCTTCACCACACCGGTGATGATTTCACCTTCGTGTTCGCGGAACTGATCAACCACCATCGCGCGCTCAGCTTCACGTACTTTCTGTACGATAACCTGCTTAGCGGTCTGGGTGGTGATACGGTCGAAGGTGACAGATTCGATCTGATCTTCAACATATTCGCCAACGTTGAAGCTTTCGTCTTCGTAACGAGCCGCTTCAAGCGTGATTTCTTTGGTTGGTTGGGTCACTTCTTCAACGATCACCCAACGGCGGAAGGTATCGAAGTCACCACTTTTACGATCGATTTCTACGCGAACATCGATCTCTTGTTCGTATTTTTTCTTGGTTGCTGTAGCCAGGGCACTTTCCAGCGCTTCGAAAATCTTCTCACGCGGCAGTGATTTCTCGTTAGAGACGGCTTCAACAACAGCCAAAATTTCTTTGTTCATCGCGGGCTTTTCACCTCAATCCAGACTGTTAAAAGTGGGGAACCAGGTTCGCCTTCTGGATATTACTCAGCGCGAACACTTCATCTTTGCCTTCGACTGTTACCGTGATCATCTCACCATCAACGGCCTTAATAATGCCCTGCCATTTACGGCGGTTCTGCACAGCCATACGCAGGACAACAGTCACTTCTTCACCGAGATACTTCGTGTAATGCTCAGCGGTGAACATTGGACGATGGAGACCAGGCGAGGAAACTTCCAGGTTGTAGGCAACAGTAATAGGATCTTCAACGTCAAGAACCGCACTGACCTGGTGGCTGACATCAGCACAATCATCAACATTGATGCCATCTTCACTATCAATATAGATGCGCAGCGTGGATGTGCGGCTGCGAATAAATTCGATGCCGACCAGTTCGTAGCCCAGTGCTTCGACTGGTGCCTTAATCATCTCTGTTAATTTTTGCTCTAATGTGGACAAGCCCACCCCCAAGACATAAAAAAAGGGCCTAAAGCCCAGTTATTCTGTAGTCAGATAACAAAAAACCCCGATAAATCGGGGCTTTAGATAACTGAACCCTATAGCCGCAACTGCGGCCTGGAGCACTTTCTGAAAGAATTTTTTCAAATCCAGCTACGAAGGCTCTGAGTCTTCACAGTATATTTGAAAAAGAACTTTATAGGAAAGTGGTTGCGGGGGCCGGATTTGAACCGACGACCTTCGGGTTATGAGCCCGACGAGCTACCAGGCTGCTCCACCCCGCGCCTGAAACGTGGCAAATTTTACTCGTTTTGGGTAAAAAATGCAAATAATGCTGGGATTTGGTACCGAGGACGGGACGTAAAATCTGCATGCATTATATTGGTTAGAGCATTCGGCTGTCAACTCTGGTTTCCATGCGCTACGCTGAATAGCGTTAAATGTTTGTGTGTGTTTGTCGAATCATCCCGCAACGGGCAGCACCAAAGGAATTTTTACAAAAAACGCACGAATCTCTTCCGGTCATCGACAAAAGATGATTAAATGAAAACTCACTTATTTTGCATAAACATGCAATAAGAGCGAAAGCGGTCTCTTATCAGTCAATCAAGCAGGGTTTTATTTTATGACGACGATTCTCAAGCATCTTCCGGTAGGACAACGTATTGGCATCGCTTTTTCTGGCGGCCTGGATACCAGCGCTGCACTGCTGTGGATGCGCCAAAAGGGAGCGGTTCCGTATGCTTATACTGCGAACCTGGGTCAGCCGGATGAGGAAGATTATGATGCGATCCCTCGCCGTGCCATGGAATATGGCGCAGAGAACGCACGTCTGATTGACTGCCGTAAGCAGCTGGTTGCGGAAGGTATCGCAGCAATTCAGTGCGGCGCATTCCATAATACCACGGGCGGTCTGACCTATTTCAACACCACGCCGCTGGGCCGTGCGGTCACCGGCACCATGCTGGTCGCGGCCATGAAAGACGACGGCGTGAACATCTGGGGCGATGGCAGTACCTATAAAGGCAACGACATTGAGCGTTTCTATCGCTATGGCCTGCTGACCAACGCCGAGCTGCAGATCTACAAACCCTGGCTGGACACCGACTTTATCGACGAGCTCGGCGGTCGTCATGAAATGTCCGAGTTTATGATTGCCTGCGGCTTCGACTACAAGATGTCAGTTGAGAAAGCCTACTCCACCGACTCCAACATGCTGGGTGCGACGCACGAAGCGAAAGACCTGGAATTCCTGAACTCCAGCGTGAAGATCGTTAACCCGATCATGGGCGTGAAGTTCTGGGACGAAAACGTCAAAATCCAGGCCGAAGAGGTGACTGTACGCTTTGAGCGCGGCCATCCGGTTGCCCTAAACGGCCAGAAGTTCGCTGATGACGTCGAGCTGATGCTCGAAGCCAACCGCATCGGCGGTCGTCACGGTTTAGGCATGAGCGATCAGATTGAAAACCGTATCATCGAAGCGAAGAGCCGCGGCATCTATGAAGCGCCGGGTATGGCCCTGCTGCACATCGCTTACGAGCGTCTGCTGACCGGTATTCACAACGAAGACACCATCGAGCAGTATCATTCCCATGGCCGTCAACTGGGTAAACTGCTGTATCAGGGTCGCTGGTTTGATCCGCAGGCGCTGATGCTGCGTGACGCGCTGCAGCGTTGGGTGGCGAGCGCCATCACCGGTGAAGTGACGCTGGAACTGCGTCGTGGTAACGACTATTTAATCCTGAACACCGTGTCTGACAACCTGACCTATAAAGCAGAGCGTCTGACCATGGAGAAAGGTGATTCGGTCTTCTCTCCGGACGATCGTATCGGTCAGTTGACCATGCGTAACCTGGATATCACCGACACCCGTGAGAAACTGTTCAACTACATCGAAACCGGTCTGCTCTCTGCCTCTTCCGGCAATGGTCTGCCGCAGGTTGAGAATCTGGAACACAACGATAAGAAGTAATCGTTCAGATGAAATGCAAAAGGCGCCTGATGGCGCCTTTTTTGTTGTCGGTTGCGGTGTTCGTAGGGCGGGTAAGCGCAGCGCCACCCGCCAGTTTTGCCCGGTGGCGCTGCGCTTACCGGGCCTACGAAAACTACAAAAGACAAAGCAAAAGATACAGACGAAAAAAAAGACGTCTTTCGACGTCTTTCTTCTGGAATATTGGTACCGAGGATGGGACTCGAACCCACAAGCCCGTTAGGGCACTACCACCTCAAGGTAGCGTGTCTACCAATTCCACCACCTCGGTACTGAATACTGCTTAGTGCGGGATATCGCTGGTCGGCTTAGCCGGTTCAGCTGGCTGAGTCTGCTCAGTTTTAGACGGAGCACTCAGATTGTCCCACTCGCTTCCTTTCGTGGTCTTGTTGCTGTTGATATTGCCAAGCGCCAGACTGATGATGAAGAACAGCGTAGCCAGAATCGCCGTCGTGCGGGTCATGAAGTTCGCAGAACCACTTGAACCGAACAGCGTACCGGAAGCGCCTGCTCCGAAGGAGGCTCCCATATCAGCGCCTTTACCTTGCTGCAGCATGATCAGCGCTACAAGAGCGATGGCTACAATAAGGAAAACAACTAAAAGAGCTTCGTACATAATCAACCTGTTCCTTGCGGATTTGCCGCATACCAATGCTTCGACCAATTTAGCGGGAATTATGTTTCCCACTGAAGCGGGTGTGAATACTAACCAAAGCGAATGACCTTCGCAAGGGCAATTTCAGCGCATTGTATCAACTGCGGAAAAAAACAGCAAAAGCGCTTTTATCGGATAAGTTTAAGGCGGCAAACGCCGCCTTTTTAAACACTTACTGCGAGAATTTATGCAGCTTTCACTGCATCAGCAATTCGGTGAGCAAACTCTGTCACCTGTTTCTCGTCTTCACCTTCCACCATCACGCGGATTAACGGCTCAGTGCCGGATTTGCGCAGCAGCACACGGCCACGATTGCCGAGGGCAGCTTCGACTTCAGCCATCACCGTTTTCACGTTCTCATTTTCCAGCGGATCGCCTTTGCCTGCGGTAAAGCGCACGTTAACCAGAATCTGCGGGAACATTTTCATGCCGGTGCAGAGATCGTGCAGGCTCATATGGTTACGCACCATCGCCGCCACAACCTGCAGACTGGCCACGATGCCGTCACCCGTGGTGGTTTTGTCGAGCAGGATCACGTGACCGGAGTTTTCAGCCCCGATGCGCCAGCCTTTTTCCTGCAGTTTCTCCAGCACGTAGCGGTCGCCCACTTTCGCACGGACAAACGGAATACCCAGTTGTTTCAGCGCCAGCTCAAGACCCATATTGCTCATCAGCGTGCCAACCGCACCGCCGCGCAACTGCCCCTGACGCAGCCCTTCACGAGCGATGATATACAGGATCTGATCGCCATCGACCTTGTTGCCTTCGTGATCGACCATGATCACGCGATCGCCATCGCCGTCGTACGCGATACCCAGATCGGCTTTTTCTGCCAGCACGCGCGCCTGCAGCGCACGCACATCAGTCGCACCCACTTCTTCGTTGATATTGACGCCGTCCGGCTCACAGCCGATGGCAATGACTTTAGCACCCAGCTCGCGGAAGACATTCGGCGCGATGTGGTAGGTGGCACCATTGGCACAATCGACCACGATTTTCAGGTGGCTCAGGCTCAGTTCGTTCGGGAAGGTGCCTTTGCAGAATTCGATGTAACGGCCCGCGGCATCCACGATACGGCTGGCTTTACCCAGCTCTGAAGAGTCAACGCAGGTCAGCTCTTTTTCCATTTCCGCTTCGATCGCTTCTTCCACTTCGTCCGGCAGTTTGGTGCCATCGATGGAGAAGAATTTGATGCCGTTATCGTAGAACGGGTTATGGGAAGCCGAAATCACGATACCCGCTTCCGCGCGGAAAGTACGCGTGAGGTACGCGACCGCAGGCGTTGGCATTGGGCCCGTAAAGGAAGCGGAAAGCCCGGCGGCGGAAAGACCCGCTTCTAACGCGGACTCCAGCATATAGCCAGAAATACGGGTGTCTTTACCGATGATGATTTTACGCGAGCCATGACGAGCCAGCACCTTACCTGCCGCCCAACCCAGTTTGAGCACAAATTCAGGAGTAATAGGTGCATCACCCACGCGCCCACGGATACCATCGGTGCCAAAATATTTACGATTACTCATAGCGTTTGTTTTCCTTCGCTGACAATGTGGCTTCAACCACACGCATAGCTTCTACAGTCTCTTTGACGTCATGGACGCGAATAATGTGAGCCCCTTGCATGGCCGCGATCACCGCGCAGGCAAGACTGCCGCTCAGACGTTCGCTCGGGCCAACATTCAGCAATTGCCCGACCATCGTTTTTCGCGACATCCCGACCAGCAACGGCAGGCCAAAATGGTGAAACTCAGATAAGCGCGCCAGCAGCTCATAGTTATGTGACAGATTTTTACCGAAACCGAATCCCGGGTCGAGCAGCAATTTCTCTTTTGCGATACCGGCACGCTCACAGCGCGCGATTTGCTCAATAAAGTAGCGATTCACATCCGCGTAGACATCAGAATACTTTGGCGCTTCCTGCATCGTCTTCGGCTGGCCCTGCATGTGCATCAGACAAACGGGCAGACCCGTTTCGGCTGCCGCTTCCAGCGCACCCGATTCAGACAGCGAACGAATATCATTGATAATGTGAGCGCCCACTCGCGCCGCCTCACGAATCACTTCCGGCTTGGAGGTGTCGACAGAGATCCACACTTCAAAACGTTGAGCAATCGCCTCAACAACCGGGATTACGCGGGATAACTCTTCTTCCACACTCACATCCGCCGCACCGGGGCGCGTCGATTCGCCGCCGATATCCACAATCGTTGCGCCTGCATTGATCATCAGATTGGCATGCTTCACCGCGTCAATCAGCGTGTTATGCGTGCCACCGTCGGAGAAGGAGTCAGGGGTAACGTTCAGGATACCCATCACATGAGGATGTGAGAGATCGAGAGTCGTGTCCTGGGCGAAAAGTTTCATGGCTAAATCCCTGGTATTTTGAGTTATGCAGATAAGAAAAACCCCGGAGCAAGCTCCAGGGTTTCAAGTGAAGATAATCACATCTCCAGCGGTGACTTATTTGTCGCCAAGCTGTTCTGACATGGTATTGCCCGGATTCGGCGTACGCGGTTCATCGACCGGACGCGGTGCACGCGGGGTGCCATTGTTGTCAGAGTTGTTGGAAGCGCCTGGATCTTCCCAGCCTGCTGGCGGACGCACTTCGCGGCGGGCCATCAGGTCGTCAATCTGCGGAGCATCGATGGTCTCATATTTCATGAGTGCATCTTTCATCGAGTGCAGAATGTCCAGGTTGTCATTCAGAATTTCACGCGCACGGCCATAGTTACGTTCAACCAGCGCTTTCACTTCCTGATCGATGATACGAGCCGTTTCATCGGACATGTGTTTCGCTTTCGCCACGGAGCGGCCCAGGAACACTTCGCCTTCCTCTTCCGCGTACAGCAGCGGACCGAGTTTGTCGGAGAAGCCCCACTGAGTGACCATGTTACGCGCCAGGTTCGTCGCGACTTTGATGTCGTTCGACGCACCGGTAGAAACATGTTCCACACCGTAGATGATCTCTTCAGCCAGACGGCCGCCGTACAGGGTCGAAATCTGACTTTCCAGCTTCTGACGGCTGGCGCTAATCGCATCGCCTTCCGGCAGGAAGAAGGTCACACCCAGTGCACGGCCGCGTGGAATAATGGTCACTTTATGGACCGGATCGTGTTCCGGTACCAGACGACCAATAATCGCATGGCCTGCTTCGTGGTATGCCGTGGACTCTTTCTGCGCTTCGGTCATCACCATGGAGCGACGTTCCGCACCCATCATGATTTTGTCTTTCGCTTTCTCGAATTCCACCATCGACACAACGCGTTTGTTACCGCGAGCAGCAAACAGCGCCGCTTCGTTCACCAGGTTCGCCAGGTCAGCACCGGAGAAGCCAGGTGTACCACGTGCGATGATTGCCGCATCGATGTCCGGAGACAGCGGTACGCGACGCATGTGGACTTTAAGGATCTGTTCACGACCACGCACATCCGGCAGACCGACCACAACCTGACGGTCGAAACGGCCTGGACGCAGCAGCGCAGGGTCAAGTACGTCTGGACGGTTAGTTGCCGCGATAACGATGATACCTTCGTTACCTTCGAAGCCATCCATCTCAACCAGCATCTGGTTCAGAGTCTGTTCACGTTCATCGTGACCGCCGCCCAGACCCGCGCCACGCTGGCGGCCTACGGCATCGATTTCATCGATGAAGATAATGCACGGTGCTGCCTTCTTGGCCTGTTCGAACATGTCACGCACACGAGATGCACCGACACCCACGAACATTTCAACGAAGTCAGAACCTGAAATGGTAAAGAACGGGACTTTCGCTTCACCCGCGATGGCTTTCGCCAGCAGGGTTTTACCGGTACCCGGAGGACCTACCATCAGAACGCCTTTCGGGATCTTACCGCCCAGTTTCTGGAAACGGCTCGGCTCACGCAGGTATTCAACCAGTTCAGCCACTTCTTCTTTTGCTTCGTCACAACCTGCGACGTCGGCAAACGTGGTCTTGATCTGATCTTCCGTCAGCATGCGCGCTTTGCTCTTACCGAACGACATGGCGCCTTTGCCACCGCCGCCCTGCATTTGGCGCATGAAGAAGATCCAGACACCGATAAGCAGCAGCATCGGGAACCAGGAGATGAAGATAGAAGCCAGCAGGCTCGGCTCTTCTGGCGGCTCACCTACCACCTTGACGTTTTTAGTCAGAAGGTTATCAAGCAGCTTAGGATCGTTCACCGGGATGTAAGTCGTGTAACGGTTACTATCTTTCTTGGTAACGTTGATCTCACGTCCGTTGATACGCGCTTCGCGAACCTGGTCCTGATTGACCTCTTGCAGGAAGGTAGAGTAATCCACCTTACGGCCATTCGACTCGCTGGGCCCAAAGCTCTGGAACACTGACATCAGCACAACGGCAATGACCAGCCAGAGTATTAGGTTTTTCGCCATGTCACTCAAGGGATTAACCTCATATTACAACTGTGTTAAAAACAGCGTCAGGAGACTCTCTATCCAGTGTCTTTCGAACGTTCGTCCGAAGTCAGCCGGTTATCATTTCCGCCCGGTCGCTACAATATACACTTCACGTGAACGAGCACGGGAAGAGTCCGGCTTACGAACTTTCACCTTCGCAAACAGGGAGCGAATTTCCTTAAGATACTCCTCGAAACCTTCGCCCTGGAACACCTTCACTACAAAACTACCACCAGGCGCTAGAACATCACGACACATTTCTAACGCAAGTTCAACCAGATACATGGAACGGGGAATATCCACCGCCGGTGTTCCGCACATATTTGGCGCCATATCGGACATGACAACCTGAACTTTACTGTCACCTACACGTTCGAGTAATGCTTTCAGAACTAATTCATCACGAAAATCGCCCTGAAGGAAGTCCACACCGACTATCGGATCCATTGGCAAAAGATCAAGTGCGATGATTCGCCCCTGTCCGCCAATTTGCGTAACAGCATACTGGGACCATCCGCCAGGTGCAGCACCGAGATCAACAATCGTCATTCCCGGCTTAAAGAGTTTGTCACTTTGCTGTATTTCATCAAGTTTAAACCAGGCACGGGAACGTAACCCCTTTTTCTGTGCCTGAAGAACATATTTATCGCTAAAGTGTTCCTGGAGCCAGCGGCTGGAGCTGGCAGAACGCTTTTTACCTGTCATTTAACTTTCCGTCCTGGTTCATCGTAACCTGCCTTTGACGTAAATTTCTACGCAGCTATTTGGCGATATAAGGGAGATGGCGGTAGAATGAACCGTTTTCAATCCCAACGTAAGCAAAAATATACGATGAATCTGAGTACTAAACAAAAACAGCACCTTAAAGGTCTGGCACATCCACTCAAGCCTGTAGTCATGCTTGGCAATAATGGTTTGACCGAAGGGGTGCTTGCCGAGATCGAACAAGCGCTGGAGCACCACGAGCTGATTAAGGTAAAAATTGCCTCTGAAGACAGAGACACCAAAACCCTGATCGTGGAAGCTATCGTGCGCAATACCGGTGCCTGTAATGTACAGGTTATCGGTAAAACGCTGGTGCTCTACCGCCCGACTAAAGAGCGCAAAATCTCGCTGCCACGCTAAGAATATCCCGAATCGAACACTTTTTCAGTGTAAAACGAGGGATTTCCACAAGCAGGTGAGCAAAATGCCACGCTCCTTGAGTTGATAAAAGGCCGCTATGCGGCCTTTTTCCTATCTTTACAATGTATCAACAACTGCGGGGAGATGCGAATTACAGGTACTCGACCTTAATCACTTCGTATTCCACTTCGCCGCCTGGCGTGCGGATCACCACTACATCGTCCTGCTCTTTGCCGATCAGACCACGCGCAATCGGTGAGTTCACGGAGATGAGGTTCTGTTTAAAGTCTGCCTCGTCATCGCCCACAATGCGGTAAGTCTGCTCTTCGTCATTATCCAGGTTCAGCACCGTCACGGTAGAACCAAAAATCACGCGGCCATTGTTCGGGATTTTGCTGATATCGATAACCTGTGCATTCGACAGTTTCGCTTCAATATCTTTGATACGACCTTCGCAGAAGCCTTGCTGTTCGCGCGCGGCGTGATACTCCGCGTTCTCTTTCAGGTCGCCATGCTCACGCGCATCCGCGATAGCGGCGATGATTTCAGGACGGCGAACAGATTTCAGGAAATCCAGTTCTTCGCGCAGTTTTTCGGCACCACGTAAGGTCATCGGAATAGCTTGCATTTGTTATACCTCTTAAACATTCCTGTTGGGAGCGACGGACTCACTCCGACTTCCGGCCTCGCAGGCGTCACAGCCTGTCACAGGTCGGGAGCAAAAGAAAACTGACCCGGAAGCAAAGTTCCAGGTCAGCAGCAATTTTTCAATTTGATGCGTATTTTACCGCGAAGTTCACTATGGGTCATCGTTTACTTTACAGGGCGTTGCACCGTAGTATGACGGTTTGTTTACGGGTTGTTAGCGCGAGATTATGCGATTTTCCAGATTTATCATCGGATTGACTACCAGTGTGGCGTTCACTGTCCAGGCAGCGAATGTTGATGAGTATATTAATCAACTCCCTGCTGGCGCTAACCTTGCGCTGATGGTGCAAAAAGTGGGTGCCCAGGCGCCGGAGATTGATTATCACAGCCAGCAGATGGCACTCCCCGCCAGTACACAGAAAGTGATAACGGCTCTGGCTGCGCTATTGCAGCTGGGACCAGACTTCCGCTTCACCACGACGCTGGAGAGTAAAGGCAGCGTGGATGGTGGCGTCCTGAAAGGGGATTTAATCGCCCGTTTTGGCGGCGATCCAACCTTTAAGCGCCAGGATATCCGCAACATGGTCGCGGTGCTGAAAAAATCCGGCGTGCAGAGAATCGACGGCAACGTGCTGATCGATACCTCCATTTTTGCCAGCCACGATAAAGCGCCAGGCTGGCCGTGGAACGACATGACCCAGTGCTTCAGCGCCCCGCCCGCTGCCGCGATTGTCGACCGCAACTGCTTCTCTGTCTCGCTCTACAGCGCGCCGAAGGCCGATGATTTAGCCTTTATCCGCGTGGCGTCCTATTACCCGGTGACGATGTTCAGCCAGGTCCGCACGCTGGCGAAAGGTTCGCCCGATGCGCAATATTGTGAGCTGGACGTGGTGCCAGGCGATCTGAACCACTTCACCCTGACCGGATGTCTGACCCAGCGCGCCGATCCGCTGCCGCTGGCGTTTGCCATCCAGGACGGGGCAAGCTACGCCGGTGCCATCCTGAAAGATGAGTTAAAACAAGCCAATATCAGCTATTCTGGTACGCTGCTGCGCCAGACGCAGGCCAATGAGCCCGGAACGGTGATTGCCAGCAAACAGTCTGCGCCCCTGCACGATCTGCTTAAGATTATGCTGAAAAAGTCCGACAACATGATTGCCGATACGGTGTTCCGCATGATTGGTCATGCCCGTTTTGGTGTGCCTGGTACCTGGCGCGCTGGCTCTGATGCCGTCCGCCAGATCCTGCGCCAGCAGGCGGGGATCGACCTTGGTAACACTATTGCGGTCGATGGTTCCGGCCTTTCGCGCCATAATTTGATCTCGCCTGCAACAATGATGCAGGTTCTTCAGTACATTGCGCAGCACGACACTGAGCTAAACTTCATCTCAATGCTCCCGCTGGCGGGTTACGATGGCTCTCTGCAGTATCGCGCTGGCCTTCACGCCGCGGGCGTAGACGGCAAGGTTTCCGCCAAAACAGGTTCACTGCAGGGCGTATACAACCTTGCGGGCTTTATTACGACGGCCAGCGGTCAACGCATGGCATTTGTGCAGTATCTCTCCGGCTATGCCGTCGAACCGAGCGACCAGCGCAATCGCCGTATCCCTCTGGTGCGTTTCGAAAGCAGGCTCTACAAGGACATCTACCAGAATAACTAGCGATGAAATTACTCATTGTGGAAGACGACCTGTTATTACAGGAAGGGCTGGCGCTGGCGCTAGCCAACGAAGGATACGCGCTAGATTGTGCCGCCACCGCGGCAGAGGCTGACTCGCTGATTCAAAGCGGCGAGTACAGTCTGGTGATCCTGGATTTAGGGCTGCCCGATAAAGACGGCGCGACCCTGCTCACCCAGTGGCGCCGCCGTGGCGTCGAGAACCCGGTGCTGATCCTGACGGCGCGAGACGCTCTGGAAGACAGAATTAATGGTCTGGACTCCGGTGCCGATGACTATCTGGTCAAACCCTTTGCCCTGGCGGAGCTCCAGGCTCGCGTTCGTGCGTTGATTCGCCGCTATCAGGGCCACAGCGACAATCTGGTCACGGATGGCGATCTGACGCTGAATCTGCAAACGCAGCAGGTGTTGCGAAATGCCGAGCCCGTGGAAGTCACGCCGAAAGAGTTTGCCCTGCTGACGCGCCTGATTATGCGTACCGGGCAGACGGTTCACCGCGAAACACTCCAGCAGGATATCTACTCCTGGCAGGATGATCCGGGCTCAAACACCCTTGAAGTACATATTCACAATCTGCGGCGCAAGCTTGGCAAAGACCGTATCAAAACCGTTCGCGGCGTAGGCTATCGCCTGGAGAGTCAAAAATGAACAGCATGCGTCGGCGATTAATGGTTTTGCTGGCGGTCATTCTGTTATTTTTCCAGCTGATTAGCGTGGTCTGGCTGTGGCATGAAAGCCGCGAGCAGATCGGCTTTCTGGTGAGCGAGACGTTATCCGCCAAAGCGCGTAACCAGCACGTAGAGAAAGAGATCCGCGAAGCTATCGCCTCGCTGCTGGTGCCTTCCCTGGTGATGGTCGGTTTTACCCTGCTCTTCTCCTTCTGGGCCATCACCTGGATTACACGCCCGCTCAACAAACTTCGCGACAGCCTTGCCAATCGCTCGGCGGATAATCTCACCCCTCTGCCTGTTTATTCCGATATGGAAGAGATCGGCGCGGTCACGACCTCTCTGAACCAGCTTCTTGCCCGTCTGGACCACACCATCCAGCAGGAGCGATTATTCACCGCTGACGCGGCCCATGAGCTGCGTACACCGCTGGCCGGTATTCGACTCCATCTGGAACTGATGGTCCAGTCAGGCTCACCGCAGGCTGCGACGTTGATTAATCGTATCGATCAGCTGATGCACACGGTTGAACAGCTGCTGATGCTGGCGCGAGCGGGCCAGGCACTGGCGAGCGGCCATTATGATACGGTCAACTGGACAGATCATATTATCGCGCCGCTGGCACTGGAGCATGAGGCGAAAGATCACCGCATCATCTGGCCCGAGCATAGCTCGCTGACCGTTCAGGGAGACTCGGTTCTGTTGCGTCTGATGCTGCGTAATTTACTGGAGAATGCGGCGCGCTATAGCCCGGCAGGAACGACCATCGAAGTGGCGTTAACCGAGCACGAAGAAGGAAGCCAGGTCAGTGTCATCGATCAGGGACCGGGCATTGATGAAGCGCATCGGCATTCGATTACCGAGCCGTTCCGTCGTCTCGACCAGCGCTATGGCGGGAGTGGTTTAGGGCTGAGTATCGTTCAGCGCATCGTGCAACTGCATCGTGGCAACCTGACGCTGGATAATGCGCCTGAGGGCGGGTTAATCGCCAGCTGTTGGCTGCCGTCAAAATTGAGTTAAAAAAAAGCCCCCTATCGGGGGCTTCTAAGCGGATTAGTGCTTGTAGATGAATTCGACACCTTCTTCGTCGTCTTCGTCCCAGTCATCATCCCAGTCTTCGTCATCTTCGACGTCAACTTCTTGTTCTTCGAGCTGCTGGCGATGATAGTCATCCCACATGAACTCAACTTTCTCAGGCCCTTTCACTTCTTCTGCCTGAGCAATTGGGTTCTCAATGATAAACGTCATCACATCCCAGCAGAGATCTTTCACGCCCATCTGGCTTGCCGCAGAGATCAGGTAGTATTTCTCTTCCCAACCCATCGCTTCAGCAATGGCTTTCGCCCTGGCTTCTGCTTCGGCTTTGTCCATCAGGTCGATCTTGTTGAAGACCAGCCAGCGTGGCTTAGCGGCCAGCTTATCGCTGTATTTTTCCAGCTCGCCGATGATGACGCGCGCATTCTCAACCGGATCAGAGCCGTCGATCGGATCGATGTCGATGAGATGCAGCAGGACGCGGCAGCGCTCGAGGTGTTTCAGGAAGCGAATACCCAGACCCGCACCTTCAGCTGCACCCGCAATCAGACCCGGGATGTCAGCGACCACAAAGCTCTTTTCGTTATCCATACGGACAACGCCGAGGCTTGGCACCAGCGTGGTGAACGGATAATCCGCCACTTTTGGTTTCGCCGCAGAAACGGCACGGATGAAGGTAGATTTACCGGCGTTTGGCATACCCAGCATACCCACGTCCGCCAGCAGCATCAGTTCCAGCTGCAGATCGCGTTTATCGCCCGGCGTACCCATCGTTTTCTGACGCGGAGTGCGGTTCACGGAAGATTTGAAACGGCTGTTACCCAGACCGTGCCAACCGCCTTTAGCCACCATCAGACGCTGACCGTGTTTGGTCATGTCACCCATGGTTTCGCCCGTACCCTGATCGATAACGCGCGTACCGACTGGCACTTTAATCGTGACATCTTTACCGCGTTTACCGGTACAGTCGCGGCTCTGACCATTCTGACCACGCTCAGCGCGGAAAGATTTTTCGAAACGGTAGTCGATCAGCGTGTTGAGGTTTTCATCCGCCTCTAACCACACGTCACCACCATCTCCACCGTCGCCGCCGTCTGGGCCGCCACGAGGAATGTATTTTTCACGGCGGAAGCTCACGCAACCATTACCGCCATCACCTGCAACAACCAGGATCGTTGCTTCATCAACAAACTTCATCTTACTCTCCGTAAATCATTCGCCTGAGCGGGGGACAACTACAACCGCTTCACTTTTGCGCCAACGTCCCCAAAGACGATGACCAATGGCGGAATACATCGCGCCCGCAACCACGACAAACGCACCGAGATAACCCAACAGGTTTAACATCGGTTTGACGAAGAAATCGGGCCAGGCCATTGATAACAAATCTGAAAATAACAGCGTAAACAGCGGCGTAAGCGTAATCAATGCGCTCACTTGTGCTGCCTGCCAACGCGCCATCGCTTCGGCCAGCGCGCCATAACCGACCAGCGTGTTAAGCCCACAAAAAATGAGGCACGCCAGTTGCCAGTCGCTCAGTTGGGTGATCACACCCGGTTTCGCTAACGGCAGTAGTGCTATCGTACACAAAGTGTACAGCAAAAAGAGGATCTGCTGTGAGGCAAGTCTGCGCAATAACACCTTTTGCGCGACGCCGTAGCTCACCCAGACCGTTGCTGCCCCGACGCCAAAAATCACACCCCAGGTGTAATCCGTCAGTCGGGTAAAGATCTCAATCAGGCTGGTGTTAAAGAACATCACCAGACCACACAGCAACATGATTGCCCCGATGACCTGCGTGCCCCGCATCTTTTCCTTAAGGATAAAGACGCTGGCCACCATCATGCCAACCGGTGAAAGCTGGCCAATCACCTGGGACGCGGTAGGACTCAAATATTGCAAGGAAGAGCTGAACAGAATGAAGTTACCGAACAGACCGCCCGTCGCAATAGCCAGAAGCACCAGCCATCGTGGCTTACGGAAAATCCGCAGCGGCGGCAGTTTGCCTTTTATCGCCAGAATCGCGCCAAGGCCGATACTGGCCATCAGAAAGCGATAAAACACCACCGTAGGCGGTTCCATCACTTCCAGGACCTGCTTCATTGCAATTGGCAACGCCCCCCAGCACACCGCTGTCGTGAGTGCCAAAAGAATGCCGATGCCAGCCTGCTGTTTCATGCCCGTTTTCCCTGCAGAAAATTTTCCGGGTTTTCAATGTAAAAAGCCCCGCAACACGTTGCGGGGCTTTAATCCGTTACCGGACCACGAAAAACTTACTCAGCAACGATGCTGATGTATTTACGGTTGTTCGGGCCTTTAACTTCAAATTTCACTTTACCGTCTGCTTTAGCAAACAGAGTGTGGTCACGACCGCAACCTACGTTGTTGCCAGCGTGGAATTTGGTACCACGTTGACGAACGATGATGCTACCCGCCAGAACAGATTCGCCACCGAAACGCTTAACGCCAAGACGTTTAGCTTCTGAGTCGCGACCGTTACGAGTTGAGCCGCCAGCCTTTTTATGTGCCATTTAAATCTCTCCTCAGGTCTTAGGCGCTGATGCCAGTAATTTTCACATCAGTGAACCACTGACGGTGGCCCTGCTGCTTACGGTAGTGTTTACGACGACGAAACTTAACGATTTTAACTTTCTCGCCACGACCATGAGCAACAACTTCAGCTTTAATCACGCCGCCATCAACGAAAGGAACGCCGATTTTGACTTCTTCACCGTTTGCGATCATCAGAACTTCAGCGAACTCAACAGCTTCGCCAGTTGCGATGTCCAGCTTTTCCAGGCGAATGGTCTGACCTTCGCTTACTCGGTGTTGTTTACCACCACTTTGGAAAACCGCGTACATATAGAACTCCGCTTCCGCGCACATCCTCGTGTGATTCAGAGTGCGCTATAAATATTCACAATAGGGCGCGAATATTACGCAAAACGCGAGCCTTTGACAAGTGCTACCATCAATACATGAAGAAAAAAAACACAACGCGTACGCTAACGTTTATCTGAGCCGTTTTTTCAGTACAATCAGCAATACTATTGATAAACCGAAACCTTCATTAGCCCAGTTGTCATGCGCTAAACAGAATAAGAAGCCCGGCTTTTGCGATGAATTTAGAAAAAATCAACGAGTTAACCGCGCAAGATATGGCGGGTGTGAATGCAGCAATCCTGGAGCAACTCAACTCTGATGTTCAACTCATCAATCAGTTGGGTTATTACATTGTCAGTGGCGGCGGGAAACGCATCCGCCCGATGATCGCCATCCTGGCGGCGAGAGCCGTTGGCTATCAGGGAAATGATCACGTCAATATTGCGGCCCTGATTGAGTTTATCCACACAGCCACGCTGCTTCATGACGACGTGGTGGATGAATCCGATATGCGTCGCGGTAAAGCCACCGCGAACGCGGCCTTTGGCAACGCGGCAAGCGTCCTGGTGGGCGATTTTATCTATACCCGCGCCTTCCAGATGATGACTCGCCTCGGCTCGCTCAAAGTGCTGGAAGTGATGTCAGAGGCGGTCAACGTGATTGCTGAAGGCGAAGTCCTGCAGTTGATGAACGTCAACGACCCGGACATCACTGAAGAAAACTACATGCGTGTCATCTACAGCAAGACCGCGCGCCTGTTTGAAGCCGCGGCTCAGTGCTCCGGAATTCTCGCGGGCTGTACTGAGGCGCAAGAGCGTGGTCTGCAGGATTATGGCCGCTACCTTGGCACTGCGTTCCAGCTGATCGACGATCTGCTCGACTACAGCGCCGATGGCGAAACGCTGGGCAAAAACGTCGGTGACGACCTGAACGAAGGCAAACCGACCCTGCCGCTGCTGCACGCAATGCGTAACGGCACACCGGACCAGGCGAAGCTGATCCGCGAAGCCATCGAACAAGGAAACGGTCGACACCTTCTGGAACCCGTACTGGAAACAATGGCAATCTGTGGATCCCTCGACTGGACGCGTCAGCGTGCGGAAGAAGAAGCGGATAAAGCGATTGCCGCCATTCAGGTTATCCCAGACAGCCCATGGCGTGACGCGCTTATCGGGCTCGCCCACATCGCCGTTCAGCGCGATCGTTAAGCCTCACACGCTCTCCCCGTGGCCTCACGGGGAGATTCCAAAAAGCTCCAATAAAGCATCTATTCCTGTTAGATAATCGGCTTACAGGCCGCGTGAATAAAGCCCTGTTATATTCTGAATATTGCATCCTGTTATTCGAACTTTTTAGAACCGATGTTCGAAGAAGGTATAATCGCCACCGTCAGTTCCGCCGACATGACGTGGACGCATTTAAACCAAAGGACAGCATATGGATAAGCAGTTTATCGACTGGCATTCGGCCGACATTATTGCGGCATTGCGTAAAAGAGGGACATCGCTGGCAGCCGAATCACGGCGCAGTGGATTAAGTTCATCAACGCTGGCAAACGCGTTAACCCGCCCCTGGCCGAAAGGTGAATTAATCATCGCCAACGCGCTGGAAACACAGCCCTGGATAATCTGGCCCTCGCGTTACCACGATCCCATTACGCACGAATTTATCGACAGAACGCGCATGATGCGCCAGAAAGTGCAGGAAAAAGAGCGCCAGAACTGACGCTTTTTACAGACAGGAACAGCAACCCCCCGGTCAAACTGGCAGGGGGCTGCCGGAACGATTACTCGCCCTTCACGCGCTCGATATTGGCACCCAGCGCACGCAGTTTGTCTTCAATACGTTCGTAGCCACGATCGATGTGGTAGATACGATCCACAATCGTTGTGCCTTCCGCGATACAACCCGCCAGCACCAGGCTCGCAGACGCACGCAGATCCGTCGCCATCACCTGCGCACCAGACAGTGTTTCCACGCCGTGGCAAATGACCGTGTTGCTTTCGATTTCCGCATGCGCGCCCATACGGATCAGTTCCGGGACGTGCATAAAGCGGTTTTCGAAGATGGTTTCAGTGATAAAGCCTGTCCCTTCCGCTACCAGGTTCAGCAGCGTGAATTGCGCCTGCATATCCGTCGGGAAAGCCGGGTGTGGTGCGGTACGCACGTTCACCGCTTTCGGACGCTTACCGTGCATATCGAGGCTAATCCAGTCTTCACCGACTTCGATGTCGGCACCTGCATCACGCAGTTTCGCCAGAACCGCATCCAGCGTATCCGGCTGGGCGTTACGGCACATGATTTTGCCGCCAGAAATAGCTGCCGCCACCAGGAAAGTACCGGTTTCGATACGGTCTGGCAGAACGCGGTAGACACCGCCACCCAGGCGCTCAACGCCTTCGATGGTAATACGATCGGTGCCCTGGCCGGTGATTTTCGCACCCAGCGCAACGAGGAAGTTCGCGGTATCGACGATTTCCGGCTCACGCGCGGCGTTTTCGATAACGGTGGTGCCTTCTGCCAGCGTTGCCGCTGACATGATGGTCACGGTCGCGCCTACGCTCACTTTGTCCATCACAATGTGCGCGCCTTTCAGGCGGCCATTGACGGAGGCTTTCACGTAACCTTCTTCCAGCTTAATGTCCGCGCCCAGCTTTTCGAGGCCGAAGATGTGCAGGTCAACCGGACGCGCACCGATGGCGCAGCCACCCGGCAGAGAAACCTGACCCTGACCAAAACGCGCCACCAGCGGGCCAAGCGCCCAGATGGAGGCACGCATGGTTTTCACCAGGTCATAGGGTGCGGAGAAGTTGTTTACCTTGCTGGCATCGATCCATACGGAACCGTTACGTTCCACTTTGGTGCCCAGTTGAGTGAGCAACTTCATGGTGGTGTCGATATCTTTCAGTTTCGGTACGTTCTGGATTTCTACCGGCTCTTCCGCCAGCAGTGCGGCGAAGAGGATCGGCAGCGCGGCGTTTTTCGCGCCGGAAATTGTGACTTCGCCCTGGAGACGCGTAGGCCCCTGTACACGAAATTTGTCCATGAATATGCTCTCTTATGAATTCAACCGTGCTGCGGGCTAAACACCCTCAGCTCAAAAACCGTTTAACTTGCGATCGCGTTCCCACTCTTGCGGGGTATAGGCTTTGATCGACAGAGCATGGATGCGGTTATCCGCAATGTATTCCATCAGCGGCGCGTAGACAGCCTGCTGTTTCTTCACACGGCTCATGCCGTCGAAAAATTCACCCACAGCAATAACCTGAAAGTGACTGCCATCGCCAGTGACGTGGACTTCCTGAAGGGAGAGTGCGTTCATCAGCACTGTCTGGATTTCATGATTTTCCATGGGTTCTACATCATCGGGTAGTGAAACAAGCCCAACATCTTAGAGCAAAGTGGCGCAGGCTTAAACAGGCAAAAAGCCCCGACGTTGAAACAGTCGAGGCTTTCAGAAGTAACGCACTGAAAATATTAGCGAGGCAATACGTCTTCAGGCAGATTATAGAGCTGCACCAGCGTAAGCACCTTTTCGCTGACGCCGCTTAGCGCGACCGCAGCTCCCTGCTTTTTGCCTTCCGCCACCAGATGAACCAGCAGGGCCACGCCTGCCGTATCCACTCGCGTGACGTTGCTTAAATCGATCAGCGCCACGCCCTGCATAGCTTCATGACGCGCATCCCAGAGCGGATTCAGCAGATCCTGGTCGAGCTCACCTGACAACATTAGCTTGTCGCCTTCACGCGCCCAGTTGAATTGCTGTGTCATTACTTTTTCTCGTCCAGAGAAATTTTCTGGCTGGAGATCGATTTCAGCTGTGCGGTCAGGCCATCAATGCCTTTGGTGCGCAGCAGGTCGCTCCACTCGTTCTGCTTGGTGGTGATCATGCTCACCCCTTCGGCGATCATGTCATACGCCTGCCAGTGGCCGGTCTGGGTGTTTTTACGCCACTGGAAATCCAGACGAACCGGAGGACGGCCGTTCGGATCGAGAATCGTCACGCGGATTGGCACGATAGTCGCGTCGCCCAGCGGCTGTTCCGGGGCAATCTGATAGGTCTGGCCGTGGTACATCGCCAGCGCCTGGCCGTAAGCCTGTTTCAGGTATTCACGGAAAGCGGCGAAGTAAGCATCACGCTGCGCAGGAGTCGCGTCTTTGTAGTAACGACCCAGCACCAGTGCACCCGCGTATTTCACCTGCACATACGGCAGCAGTTCCTGATCGACCACGTCACGCAGGTAATCCGGATTGGCACGAATTTTAGGCTGCTCATTTTTCAGGCGGTCAAAAGTCTTCTGCGCCGCTTCGTCCATCAGTTTGTAGGGGTTGCTCTGATCCGCAGCGACAGCTGAGGTCAACGGGGCAATCACCAGCATGGCAACCATTAACAGTCGTTTAATCATGAATTACTTCTCCTGAGATGAATTCGTCGCACCAGGGGCCGGTGCGGCGTCAGTTGGGCCTTCACTCTGTGCAGAGGACTCGTCAGATTTCTTGTCATCCCCTTTACCGCTGTAAAGGAACTGACCAATCATATCTTCCAGCACCATGGCTGACTTCGTATCCTGAATCACGCCGCCGTCTTTAAGAATAGACGTTCCCAGTTCCGGGTCTTCAAAGCCGACGTTCAGCGCCAGATATTGCTCACCCAGCAGACCTGAGGTGCGGATAGACAGCGAACTGGTGTCCGGGATGTGGTTGTAACGCTCTTCGATATCCATCTCCACGCGCGGCAGATAGGTTTTTTCATCGAGTGTAATGTCCGAGACGCGGCCAATCACCACGCCGCCGATGCGCACCGGAGAACGCGCCTTCAGACCACCGATATTATCGAAGGTCGCATAGAGACGATAAGTGGGTTCAGTCCGAATGGAGGTGATATCCGCCGCCCGGAGGCAGATAAACAGCGCCGCCAGCAGCGCCAGCAACAGGAACACACCTACCCAAATTTCACTTTTTCTTGTTTGCATGAACTCAATTCCCAAACATCAGTGCGGTGAGCACAAAATCCAGGCCAAGGACGGCCAGCGACGAATGAACCACAGTGCGCGTAGTCGCGCGACTGATGCCCTCAGAAGTCGGTATCGCGTCATACCCATTGAACAACGCAATCCAGGTCACAGTGATAGCAAATGCCACGCTCTTAATCAGGCAGTTCACCAGGTCCATTCGCAGATCGACAGCATCCTGCATCGCGGACCAGAAGAAACCTCCATCAATGCCCTTCCACTGAACGCCCACCAACGAACCGCCCCAGATGCCTACCGCCACAAAGAGGATGGTCAGCAGCGGCAGAGAGATAACTCCCGCCCAGAAGCGCGGCGCGATAACGCGACGCAGCGGATCGACGGCCATCATCTCCATACTGGAGAGCTGCTCCGTCGCGCGCATCAGGCCAATTTCGGCGGTCAACGCAGATCCCGCGCGCCCGGCAAACAGCAACGCCGCCACCACCGGACCCAGCTCGCGCAACAGCGAAAGCGCCACCAGCATTCCGAGACTGGTCTCCGCACTGTAGGTGGTCAGTACAAGATAGCCCTGCAGACCCAGCACCATGCCGATAAACAGACCCGACACGATGATAATCAGCATCGACAACACGCCGACATTATAGAGCTGACGTACCAGCAGCGGGGAGTGCTTGCGAAATTCCGGCTTACCCACCAGCGCATTGAATAACATCAACCCGGCACGCCCGAACGTCCTGATGGTTTTTATGCCACGGTGTCCAAGGGCGGCCAACGCATTTAACAGCATCAGCGGCTTAACTCCCTATTCCCAGTAAATCGTGATGATAGTCACCCGCCGGATAGCGGAACGGTACAGGACCATCCGCAATACCGTCGAGGAACTGGCGAACGCGCGGGTCGCTGTTGTTCTGCAACGCCTGTGCACCACCGTGGGCGACGATTTTTTTGTCCGCCACAATGTAGGCGTAATCCGCGATACTCAGTACTTCCGGCACATCGTGGGAGACCACAATACATGTGACACCCAGCGTGCTGTTCAGTTCTGAAATGAGCTTCACCAGCACGCCCATAGTAATAGGATCCTGGCCGACGAAGGGTTCGTCGAACATGATTAAGTCCGGTTCCAGAGCAATGGCGCGCGCCAGCGCAGCACGACGCGCCATGCCGCCGGAAAGTTCTGACGGCATCAGTTTGGCGGCACCGCGCAGGCCCACCGCTTCGAGCTTCATCATCACCGTCGTTTTCAGGAGTTCCGGGGGTAAACGGGTATGCTCGCGCAGCGGATAAGCCACGTTGTCAAAGACATTCATGTCGGTGAATAACGCGCCCGACTGAAACAGCATGCTCATGCGTTTGCGAACGGTATACAGGCGTGAGCGCGACATCTCCGGCACGTTTTCACCGTCGAAGAGAATCTCGCCGCGGTCCGGCGGGATCTGTCCGCCGATCAGACGCAACAGCGTGGTTTTGCCGATGCCGGAGGGCCCCATGATCGCCGTGATCTTGCCCCGCGGCACCGTCAATGTGATGTCTTCAAATATCAATCGGTTTCCGCGCGAGAAGCTGACGTCGCGGACATCGACTAAATTCGCCGTCGTTTGGCTCATTGAACGTTCCTTTCTTTCCCCATCAAGGTTAAGCATGGCGCTTAATTCAGCCTTAAACCCGACATTTTTACAGATAATTATCCGCGCAGGTTAGCGAAAGCTGGCATTTGTTTTACTTTTCCGGCGCATAAAGTCAAAATTAGGAATTCGTTACGTCTACAGACTGCATGCGGCGCCAGAGATTCTTTCTCAGTGGACCGGCGAGTATACCTGAATAAAGGATTTTTGATGCTTTTAGCAACGGCACTGTTAATAATTGGTTTACTGTTGGTGGTCTACAGTGCTGACCGTTTGGTTTTTGCCGCATCCATCCTTTGCAGACTCTTCGGCATACCACCGCTGATTATTGGCATGACGGTCGTCAGCGTCGGGACATCGCTCCCGGAAATTATTGTCTCTGTGTCCGCATCGCTCCATGGTCAGGTTGATCTCGCCATCGGCACGGCGATCGGCTCGAATATCGTCAACATTTTATTGATCCTCGGCCTTGCCGCGCTGCTGCATCCATTTCGCGTGGATTCTGATGTTCTGCGCCGCGAATTGCCGCTAATGTTAATTGTCAGCCTGCTGGCGGGCTATGTGCTTTATGATGGTCAGCTCACCTTCGACGACGGTATTTTACTGCTGGCGCTGGCGATCATCTGGCTGCTCTATATTGTTAAAATCGCCCGACTGGCGGAAAAACAGGGTAACGACAGCCTGACGCGGGAACAGGTGGCCGAACTGCCGCGCGAAGGCACCCTGCCCGTTGCGCTACTGTGGCTCGGGGTGGCGCTGATTATTATGCCGATGGCCACCCGAATGGTGGTCGATAACGCCACGGTGCTGGCCAACTACTTCGCCATCAGTGAACTGACCATTGGCCTGACCGTGATTGCGATAGGCACCAGTTTGCCAGAACTGGCGACGGCGATTGCGGGCGCACGTAAAGGCGAAGGTGATATTGCGATTGGCAATATCATTGGCTCGAATATCTTCAACATCGCTATCGTCATGGGTTTACCCGCACTGATTGCGCCAGGGGCATTTAATCCGCTGGCCTTCTCCCGCGATTACGGAGTGATGCTGTTAGTCAGCGTGATTTTCGCCCTGCTCTGCTGGCGGCGAAAACAGCAGATAGGCAAAGGGGCTGGCGCCTTGCTGACGGGTGGTTTTATCGTATGGATGGCGATGCTGTACTGGCTGTCGCCTCTTCTCTCTGGGTAAACGGAAACGCATTATGTCGCACATAGAATTGCAGCCGGGTTTTGACTTTCAGAAAGCAGGCAAACAAGTTCTGGAGATAGAACGTGAAGGTCTGGCGCAGTTAGATCAATATATTAATCAGGATTTTACCCATGCGTGCGAGAGAATAGCCTCCTGCGCCGGTAAAGTCGTGGTGATGGGGATGGGCAAATCGGGCCACATTGGCCGTAAAATGGCCGCGACCTTCGCCAGCACCGGAACATCGTCATTCTTCGTGCATCCGGGTGAAGCCGCCCACGGTGACCTCGGGATGGTCACACCGCAGGACGTGGTTATTGCCCTGTCCAACTCCGGTGAATCGAACGAAATTCTGGCACTGATCCCGGTGTTGAAGCGTCTGCACGTTCCCCTGATTTGCATGACCAGCCGCCCGGAGAGCAGCATGGCGCGCGCGGCGGACATTCACCTGTGCGTGAAAGTCCCGAAAGAGGCCTGCCCACTCGGCCTGGCGCCCACCTCCAGCACCACTGCGGCGCTGGTGATGGGCGATGCCCTCGCCGTCGCACTGCTCGAAGCGCGCGGGTTTACCCCGGAAGATTTCGCCCTCTCTCACCCGGGCGGCGCGCTGGGACGTAAACTTCTGCTGCGCGTGAATGATATTATGCACACGGGCGATGAAATTCCCCACGTCAGTAAAGATGCCTCGCTGCGCGATGCGCTGCTGGAAATCACCCGGAAAAATCTTGGCATGACCGTCATCTGTGATGACCTGATGAAGATCGAAGGGATCTTCACCGACGGGGATTTACGTCGCGTGTTTGATATGGGCGTCGACGTACGCACGCTGGGCATCAAAGATGTGATGACACCGGGCGGAATTCGGGTGCGTCCGGGTACGCTGGCGGTCGAAGTGTTGAACCTGATGCAGTCCCGTCATATTACCTCAGCCATGGTTGCCGATGGCGACCAACTGCTGGGTGTGGTACATATGCATGATCTTCTGCGCGCAGGCGTAGTGTAATGAAGGATAAGACAATGAGTAATGCGGGTGCATCCCTTGCAACCTGTTATGGCCCGGTCAGTACCCAAATGATGGCGCAGGCGGAGAAAATCCGTCTGCTGATTCTGGACGTCGATGGCGTGCTGTCCGATGGCTTGATTTTTATGGGCAATAACGGCGAAGAGCTGAAGGCCTTTAACGTCCGCGACGGCTATGGAATTCGCTGCGCGATCACATCCGGCATCGAAGTTGCTATCATCACCGGACGTAAGGCTAAACTGGTAGAAGATCGCTGCGAAACATTAGGCATTACCCATTTGTATCAGGGACAATCCGACAAGATGGTCGCGTTCCGGGATTTGCTGGCGAAACTGGCCATTGCCCCTGAAAACGTCGCCTATGTGGGAGATGATCTGATCGACTGGCCGGTGATGGCGGAAGTGGGATTGAGTATCGCCGTGGCGGATGCGCATCCTCTGCTAATCCCGCGCGCGGATTATGTCACCCGGATCAACGGCGGCCGTGGTGCCGTTCGTGAAGTCTGCGATCTGTTATTGCTGGCACAGGGCAAGCTTGATGAGGCCAAAGGGCAATCGATATGAGTAAAACCAGACGTTGGGTTATCATTCTGCTTTCACTGGCCGTGCTGGTTCTGATTGGCGTGAATCTCGCTGATAAAGACGATACGCCGAATGAAGTGGTCAATACCAGCGAACCAACCTACAAAAGCGATCACAGCGACACGGTGGTTTATAGCCCTGAAGGGGCGCTCAACTATCGCCTGATTGCGCAGCATGTAGAGTATTTTTCCGATGATGGCATCTCGTGGTTTACCCAACCGGTGATGACCACATTTGATACCAACAAAATTCCGACGTGGTCGATTAAATCTGACAGAGCAAAATTGACGAATGACCGTATGCTTTATCTGTATGGTCATGTTGAAGTCAACGCCCTGACGCCAGATTCTCAACTGCGCAAAATTACTACGGATAATGCCCAGATCAACCTGGTCACCCAGGATGTCACGTCGCAGGATCTGGTGACGTTATACGGCACAACATTTAATTCCAGCGGTCTGAGAATGCGCGGGAACTTACGCAGCAAAAACGCCGAGCTGATTGAAAAGGTTAGAACCTCCTATGAAATTCAAAACAAACAAACTCAGCCTTAAAGTTATCATTGCCAGCGCGCTGCTGGCCGCCAGCCTCCCCGCGCTTGCTGTAACGGGCGACACCGAGCAGCCGATTCATATCGAATCTGACACTCAGTCGCTTGATATGCAGGGTAACGTCGTGACCTTCACCGGCAACGTGGTCATGACCCAGGGCACGATCAAAATCAACGCCGATAAAGTGGTTGTCACCCGTCCGGGCGGCGAACAGGGCAAAGAGATTATTGATGGCTACGGCAATCCGGCCACCTTCTACCAGATGCAGGATAACGGCAAGCCGGTAAAAGGCCGCGCGTCTCATATGCATTATGAGCTGGCGAAAGATCTCGTCATCCTGACCGGCAATGCCTATCTGGAACAGCTGGATAGCAACATCACCGGCGATAAGATCACTTACCTCGTGAAAGAGCAGAAAATGCAAGCTTTCAGCGAAAAAGGTAAGCGCGTCACCACCGTTCTGGTTCCTTCTCAGCTGCAGGACAAGAACAAAGCTCAGGCCCCGGCACAGAAAAAGAGTAACTAATTCGTTATGGCAACATTAACTGCAAAGAACCTCGCCAAAGCCTATAAAGGCCGCCGCGTCGTGGAAGATGTCAGTCTGACCGTGAACTCCGGTGAAATCGTGGGCCTGCTCGGCCCAAACGGTGCGGGCAAAACCACCACTTTTTACATGGTCGTCGGCATTGTTCCGCGCGATGCGGGCAACATCATCATTGATGATGAAGACATCAGCCTGCTGCCGCTGCATGCCCGCGCGCGCCGTGGGATTGGCTATCTGCCGCAGGAAGCGTCGATTTTCCGCCGCCTGAGCGTCTTCGACAACCTGATGGCGGTCCTGCAAATCCGTGATGATTTGACCTCCGAACAGCGTCAGGATCGCGCCAACGAGCTGATGGAAGAGTTCCACATCGAACATCTGCGCGACAGTCTGGGTCAGGCCCTCTCCGGTGGTGAACGCCGCCGCGTGGAAATCGCCCGCGCCCTTGCAGCGAATCCGAAATTTATCCTGCTGGATGAACCTTTTGCGGGCGTTGACCCGATCTCCGTCATCGACATCAAGCGAATTATCGAACATCTGCGCGACAGCGGCCTCGGTGTGCTCATTACTGACCACAACGTACGTGAAACGCTGGCGGTTTGTGAACGCGCTTATATCGTCAGCCAGGGCCATTTAATCGCCCACGGCACGCCACTTGAGATCCTCGAAGACGAGCATGTGAAGCGCGTGTACCTTGGGGAAGACTTCAGACTCTGATAGGGTAGAGGTTAAGTCACGCCAAAGCGGGGAAAAACGCTCTGAACATGAAGCAAGGTTTGCAATTAAGGCTCAGCCAGCAACTGGCGATGACGCCACAGCTACAACAGGCGATCCGTCTGTTGCAGCTGTCCACGTTAGAACTTCAGCAGGAACTCCAGCAAGCGCTGGATAGCAATCCACTGCTGGAGCAAACCGATCTTCATGACGAGGTAGATACCCAGGAAAAGCAGGACACCGAATCCCTTGATACGGCAGACGCACTCGAACAAAAAGAGATGCCCGACGAGCTCCCGCTCGATGCCAGTTGGGATGAGATCTACACCGCCGGAACGCCTTCCGGCACGCGTGCAGACTACCAGGACGACGAGTTACCCGTCTATCAGGGTGAAACCACCCAGTCGCTGCAGGATTATCTGATGTGGCAGGTGGAGCTCACGCCGTTCACCGAAACCGATCGCGCGATTGCCACCTCCATTGTCGATGCCGTGGATGACACCGGCTATTTGACCGTCTCGCTGGAAGATATTCTGGAGAGCGTCGGCAACGGCGATATCGATCTCGATGAGATCGAAGCGGTGCTCAAGCGCATCCAGCGCTTTGATCCGGTCGGTGTCGCAGCGAAAGATCTGCGCGATTGTCTGTTGATCCAGCTCTCCCAGTTCGCCAAAGAGACGCCGTGGATCGACGAAGCGCGGCTGATCATCAGCGAGCATTTAGATCTGCTGGCGAATCACGACTTCCGCTCCCTGATGCGCATCACGCGTCTGAAAGAAGATGTGCTGAAAGAGGCGGTGAATCTGATTCAGTCCCTCGATCCGCGCCCCGGACAGTCGATCCAGACCGGCGAACCCGAGTATGTGATCCCTGACGTGCTGGTGCGCAAACACAATGGCCGCTGGACCGTTGAACTCAATTCCGACAGCATTCCTCGCCTGCAGATCAACCAGCAATACGCCTCCATGTGCACCAGCGTGCGCAACGATTCCGACAATCAATACATCCGCAGCAATCTTCAGGAAGCGCGATGGCTGATCAAAAGCCTCGAGAGCCGAAATGATACCTTGCTCCGGGTCAGTCGCTGTATTGTCGAGCAGCAGCAGGCGTTTTTCGATCAGGGCGAAGAGTTTATGAAACCGATGGTGCTGGCGGATATCGCCCAGGCCGTCGAGATGCACGAATCGACCATTTCGCGCGTGACTACGCAGAAGTATCTGCACAGCCCGCGCGGTATTTTTGAGCTTAAGTATTTCTTCTCCAGCCATGTGAATACCGAGGGCGGCGGCGAAGCCTCGTCGACGGCCATTCGTGCTCTGGTGAAGAAGTTGATCGCCGCGGAAAACCCCGCGAAGCCACTGAGTGACAGTAAGTTAACCACCATGCTGTCCGATCAGGGTATTATGGTGGCACGTCGTACTGTTGCGAAGTATCGAGAGTCTTTATCCATTCCGCCGTCTAACCAGCGTAAACAACTGGTTTGACACAACCGATAAGGAAGACACTATGCAGCTCAACATCACAGGACACAACGTCGAGATCACTGAAGCCCTGCGCGATTTTGTGAATACCAAATTCGCCAAGCTGGAGCAGTATTTCGAGAGGATCAACCAGGTCTACATTGTGTTAAAAGTGGAGAAAGTGACTCATATCTCGGACGCAACCCTGCATATCAACGGGGGCGAAATCCATGCCAGTGCGGAAGGGCAAGACATGTATGCGGCTATCGACGGCTTGATTGACAAGCTGGCACGACAGCTTAATAAACATAAAGATAAACTGAAACAACACTAATTGTCCGGGCAGTTAACGGGTGCAGGGCGGCCTGTTGTGAAACACAACAGGCCATTTGTACAGTTAGCGCTTAGGTGAAATTATGATGAACAACGATTCCTCGCTTCAATTGAGTCATGTCCTTAACCAGGAATGTACCCGCAGTGGCGTTCACTGCCAGAGCAAAAAACGCGCTCTGGAAATCATCAGTGAACTGGCCGCTAAACAGTTAAGCCTGCCACCTCAGGTGGTGTTCGAGGCCATTCTGACCCGTGAAAAAATGGGCAGTACCGGCATCGGCAATGGCATTGCCATTCCACATGGCAAACTGGAAGAAGACACACTACGCGCCGTCGGCGTTTTTGTGCAGCTTGAAACGCCGATCGCTTTTGATGCGATTGATAACCAGCCGGTGGATTTGCTTTTCGCTCTCCTGGTGCCCGCTGACCAGACGAAAACCCATCTGCATACGCTTTCGCTGGTGGCAAAACGTCTGGCGGATAAAACCATTTGCCGCCGTCTGCGCGCAGCCCAAAGTGATGAAGAGCTGTACCAAATTATCACCGAAGCGGAAGGCAATCAGGATGATGCGTAACCAGGAGATGGCCTTCACATCTGCAGTCGTGAGGAGAAACGGAACATGGTGCTGATGATCGTCAGCGGTCGTTCAGGCTCGGGGAAATCCGTGGCCTTGCGCGCCCTTGAAGATATGGGATTTTACTGCGTCGACAACCTTCCGGTGGTGCTGCTGCCTGACCTGGCGCGGACACTCGCGGACCGGCAAATCTCTGCCGCCGTCAGTATCGACGTGCGTAACATGCCGGAATCCCCGGAAATCTTCGAGCAGGCAATGAACAGCCTGCCGGAGAACTTCACACCTCAGCTGCTGTTCCTGGACGCTGACCGTAACACGCTGATCCGTCGCTACAGCGACACCCGCCGTCTGCACCCGCTGTCCAGCAAGAATCTGTCGCTTGAGAGCGCCATCGACGAAGAGAGCGATCTGCTGGAGCCTCTGCGTTCCCGCGCGGATCTGATCGTCGATACCTCCGAGATGTCCGTTCACGAACTGGCAGAGATGCTGCGTACCCGTCTGCTGGGCAAACGCGAGCGTGAGCTGACGATGGTGTTCGAGTCCTTTGGTTTCAAACACGGCATTCCCATCGATGCGGATTATGTCTTCGACGTGCGCTTCCTGCCGAACCCGCACTGGGATCCGAAACTGCGTCCAATGACCGGTCTGGACAAGCCGGTGGCGGCGTTCCTTGACCGGCACACAGAAGTTCACAATTTTATCTACCAGACGCGAAGCTACCTTGAGCTATGGTTACCTATGCTGGAAACCAACAACCGCAGCTACCTGACGGTCGCAATTGGTTGTACCGGCGGTAAACATCGTTCGGTGTATATTGCCGAACAGCTGGCCGATTATTTCCGCTCACGCGGTAAAAACGTTCAGTCTCGTCATCGCACGCTGGAAAAACGTAAAACATGACCGTAAAACATACTGTTGAAATCACCAACAAGCTGGGCATGCACGCCCGCCCGGCTATGAAGCTGTTTGAACTGATGCAAGGGTTTGATGCCGAAGTGCTGCTGCGTAACGACGAAGGCACAGAGGCAGAAGCCAACAGCGTGATTGCGCTGCTGATGCTGGATTCAGCAAAAGGACGTCAGATCGAAGTGGAAGCGACCGGCCCGCAGGAAGTGGAAGCCCTGGCTGCGGTCGTGGCGCTGTTCAACGCTGGATTTGATGAGGACTAAGTCCTCATCTAGTACAATTTATTCCCGGTCATAAACCCTTCCCCGCCCAGCTGTCGCATCTGGCGCATAATCCATGCCTGACGATTGCGGACGTACCCTGACGGGGCATCCGCCCTGTAGCGGATCGGGTTCGGCAGTACGGCGGCCAGCAGCGCGGCCTCAGCGATCGTCAGGCGGCTGGCAGGTTTGTGGAAATAGCGCTGAGCTGCCGCTTCGACACCAAACACCCCATCACCAAATTCGGCGATATTCAGATAGACCGTCAGAATACGTTTTTTGCTCCAGACGGTTTCCATGCCTAACGTCAAACCGGCCTCCAGCCCTTTTCGCACCCAGCTTCTGCCATCCCATAAAAACAGATTTTTAGCCGTCTGCTGAGAAAGCGTCGAAGCCCCACGCACGCGGTTTTCGTTGCGCTCATTGTGGGCCAGCGCTTTTTCAATCGCCGAAACGTCAAAGCCCCAGTGATCCGGGAATTTCTGATCTTCCGCCGCAATCACCGCCAGCCCCATCCAGGGGGAGATCTCATCCATGCTCACCCAGTCAGAGTGGGCCACATAGCTGAAATCCCCCGTCAGCCATGCGCCGAGCTGACGCTCGACCATCACCGCAGAAAACGGCACCGGCAGAATGCTGAAGAGCGCAATACCGCCGCCCCAGAACACCGCCAGCGCCAGCACCACGCGCAGCAAAATGCGTTTCGCCCACGCGACAGGAGACCGTTTTTTACTCACCGGGAGAGCACCAGAACACGTTCCACCAGCTTCTCAATGCCGGTTGCCGCTTCGGCGATGTTTTGCGCCAGCATATAGGCAGGGGTAGTGACGATTTTGTTGTCCTCATCGACAACGATATCTTCCACCGGACACGGGACGTGCTCGCCGCCCATCTCTTCGATCACTTCAGCGGTATCGATGTCCGTCCCAATGGTGAGACGCAGCGGAAAATCAAAAATCTTAGGCAGCATTGCCGGGGCGATGCACATAAAGCCCAGCGGTTTACCCGCGGCGTGCATCTGCTGCGCCAGGTTTTTCAGCGCGTCGTCCACCCGGCATTCACTGCCCTGGCTTGCGAAATTACTCAAATTTTTCGCCGCACCAAAACCACCCGCCACGATCAGGGCGTCCAGTTCATCGGCATTGGCCTGCGCCAGGGGCTGGATATTGCCCCGGGCAATGCGCGCGGCTTCAATCAGCACATTGCGGGTTTCAGGCATCGATTCACCGGACAAATGATTGATAATCATCTGCCTGATTTTTATCCGGCGCAAAACAGACGGCCTCAGCCCCCTGTTTTGCCAGCGCAAGCAGCGTCAGAACGGACTCGTGAATCTCTGCGCCGTCGTAAACGCCGCATCCGCTCAGGACTACACCCACCTTTTTCATTTCGCTGTTCCTTCTCTCCAACTGTCTGAAGCACATTAATAATTTTGATTAAAACGCTATGCTTCACACATTTCACTGATTCCTGTAACAAATCATTTAAGATTTGCTATCTTATCTGCGTGCGGCCTAAATTTTCAGGCAGCGTCAATGTAGTCACAATACTAAAAAAACAGGCGCGGCCAAGATTTCCCTGGTGTTGGCGCAGTATTCGCGCACCCCGGTTTAGCCGGGGTCATTTTTTTCTGGATTCCACCCAGGCTTTCAGCACGTCGACGTCGTTCTGCCACTCTTGTTTCATCTCCTCAACCCATTCACCCACGTTATCCCACCACGCCGGTAAATCCGGTGACTGGATCTGCTGACCCAGCTGCTGCAAATGACGTAATCCGACTGAACCGGCCGCGCCTTTAATTTTGTGCCCTTCTTCGACGATACCTTTCTGATCGCGCGCCGTCAGGTTGGATTCCAGCACGTTCAAATAGCCCGGCATCATTTTCTCGAACACGGCCAGGCCATCGGTAATCAGCTTCGGCCCGACCAAATCGATGTACTGCTCAAGCATCGCGATATCCAGAAGTGATTGTGCTTTTTCGCTCTCTACAGGCGTCATCGTGCTCTCCTCTTCGTCATTGGTATCCCAGAACTTCTTGATCATGGCAGTCAGGGCAGGCACCGCCAGCGGTTTGCTGAGCACGTCGTCCATACCGGCATCGAGGTACTCTTTTTTGTCCTTCAGCACGTTCGCGGTCAGGGCCACCAGCGGCGGCAGCTCATCGCGGGCAAAACGACGCGTCAGCTCGCGGGAGATATCCAGCCCGGTCATGTCCGGCAGCTGAATATCCAGCAGCACGAGGTCATACTCGCCCGGCGTGAACATCTCCAGCGCGGCCGTTCCGGTCATCGCCACATCCACGCTGTTCCCCAGTTTCTCCAGGACGGAGCGGGCAACAATCACGTTCAGCTCAATATCTTCCACCAGCAGGACGTGCAGGGCCGGCAGCGGCAGTTCGTCGTTCTCGAAGGTATCTTCCACCTCTTCGGCGACCGCAGGCGCATGCACCGTCAGGGTAAAGATGGAGCCTTTGCCCTGCTGGCTGGAAACGGTGATATCTCCGCCCATGCTCTTCGCCAGGCGGCGCGATACGGCCAGGCCAATCCCGGTGCCCGTTGCCGGTTTGCCGCCATTGCTGTCTTTCACCTGATAATACATGGCGAAGATCTTGTCCTGCTCCTCCTGCGGAATACCGATCCCGGAATCTTCCACCTCGAAGTGCAGCATATCGCCCGCATCGAAGCGGATCCGCACCACCACTTCCCCCTTCTGGGTGAACTTGACGGCGTTACTGATGAGATTCCACAGGATCTGGCGCAGACGCGTGCCGTCTGTCACCACTTTATGCGGCAGCGGCAGGGACGGCTCAAGCACAAAGCGCAGCCCTTTTTGCTGGGCCTGCAGGCCGGAGAGGTTTTCGAGATCCGCCAGGAACCCGGTGAAGTCGACAGGCTGATTATCCAGCTGGACTTTTCGGCGCTCCATTTTATCCATATCGATAATATCGTTGAAGATATTGCCCAGCGTCACCGCAGAAACGTGGATGGTCTTGAGGTATTTTTCCTGCTCGCCGGTCAGGTCGGTATCCAGCAGAATGCGGCTCAGGCCGACGATGCCGTTCAGCGGCGTACGCAACTCGTGGCTGATGGTCGAAATGAAGGTCGTCTTGTCGCGGCTGGCGCGCTCCAGGGCATCCTGGTAGCGCTTACGTTCGGTAATATCGCGCCCAAAGCCCATCAGGCCGTGGCGTTTACCCACGCGATCGTAGTAAGGCACTTTACGGATTTCGAAACAGGCTTTGCGCCCGTCGGGATAATCGAGCCACTGTTCATAAGTCAGGGAGACGTTGTGGCGGAACACCTTCTCGTCGGTTTCGATAACCTTGGCTGCCGCCTCTTCGGAGTAGACATCCTGCGGCTTGAGGTGAATCAGCTGTTTTTCACTTTTACCTGTCAGCAGTTCCATCGCCCGGTTGCAGCCGGAGAACTCTTTATCTTCATTGCGATAGAAAACCAGATCCGGGGAAGCGTCGAGGAAGGAGCGCAGGAAGGAGGATTGCTGCTCAAGCTGGATCTGCGTGACTTCACGCTCTTTCATCTCCACCTTTAGCTGTTCCAGCGTCGCCTGACGTTCGGCTTCCGCTTTCTCACGATCCGAAATCTCCTGATTCAGCTGCGCAATGTTATCTTTCAGCTGGACGTTAAGTTTGAGATCGCGCTCGCGCATCTCTTCAAGCTTTTGCACCAGGCGGGAAAGACGCTGGCGCGACTCTTCCAGCTGTTCCACCACCACCGACAGGAAATAGACCGCCCAGGGAGTGATCAGCAGGCCAAAGAAGATCGAGCGGATAACGTCGATGCTTTCAACCTGGCCGTGGAGCACCATAGTGACGGCCATCTGCACGACTATCGCCAGCACCACCAGCGCCAGAGCCAACAGCAGTGAGAAACGTACCAGGCCGAGCTTCATCATCAGGTCGACGTAGTACTGTGCAAGCATACGAATTTGCTTCATAGGGGATCCCTTCACGACTTCATCGCTCAATAATACTCAAATTCCGGGCAAGGCGTTGAAGGTTGTGTGAAAAAGTGCGGCGTCAATCAGGAGATTAGCCTCACTCCCGGCGATGCGGGAGTGAGGAGGTGTGGCGATCAGGAGCGTCTGAGAAGCAGCCAGAAGCTTATCAGAAGGAACGAGGCGCTCGGGAGCAGCGCGCCAATCAGCGGAGGAATTCCGTAGACCAGCGTCAGCGGGCCAAATATCTGGTCCAGCACGTAGAAGACAAAGCCGAAGCTGATACCGGTCACCACGCGCACGCCCATCGGCACGCTACGCAGCGGCCCGAAGATAAACGACAGGGCCATCAGCATCATCACCGCCACGGACATCGGCTGGAAGATTTTGCTCCACATGTTGAGCTGATAACGTCCGGCGTCCTGGCCGCTCGACTTCAGGTACTTCACGTAATTGTGCAAACCGCTGATCGACAGCGCATCCGGATCCAGCGCCACCACGCCCAGTTTGTCAGGCGTCAGGTTGGTTTTCCAGGTGCCGGACACGGTTTGCGACCCGGTGATTTGCTTAGGATCGGTCAGATTGGATTCGTCCACCTGCGACAAACGCCAGAGCTTTTGCGCCGGATCGAATTTCGCCGTGGCGGCATAACGCACGGACTGCAAACGACGACTATCGTTGAAGGCGTAAATACTCACGCCGCCCAGCTCGTCATCGCCTTTCACTCGTTCAATGTAAACAAAGTTGTGACCGTCTTTCGCCCACAGCCCTTGCTGGGTCGAAAGCAGCGAGCCGCCGTACATGGCTTGCGCACGGTAATTACGCGCCATCTGCTCGCCCTGCGGCGCAACCCATTCGCCGATGGCCATCGTCAGGAGAACCAGCGGGATCGCGGTTTTCATCACCGACATCGCCACCTGCATACGGGTAAAGCCGGAAGCCTGCATCACCACCAGCTCACTGCGCTGGGCCAGCATCCCCAGACCCAGCAGTGCGC
This sequence comes from Lelliottia sp. JS-SCA-14, assembly GCF_035593345.1. NCBI lineage: Bacteria > Pseudomonadati > Pseudomonadota > Gammaproteobacteria > Enterobacterales > Enterobacteriaceae > Lelliottia > Lelliottia sp. JS-SCA-14. The sequence goes on from NZ_CP141606.1 coordinate 4,309,929, forward strand.
CTAACAGCGCGGCCATCGGGAAGAAGATCTGCACATCTTTTGGAATGCTGAGAAGGGTATACATCCCGGCACCCAGGGCGTCATAGCTCCCCTGCCCGGCCTTTTTCAGCTGGTCGACAAACTTGATGATGCCCGAAAGCGACACCAGCATGAACAAGGTCATCATGATGGTGGTAAAAATGGTTTTACCGATATAGCGGTCAAGAACGCGAAAAGCCTGCATTACACCGCTCCTTTACGCACAAAACGGGCACGCATGCGGCGCATCGGCACGCTGTCCCACAGGTTTAATACCACTGCCAGCAACAGGTAAAGACCGTTGACCACCCACATCCAAATCATCGGGTCGAGCTTACCTTTGCCGCCGTTAGACTTGATCGACGTTTGCAACAGGAAGAACACCAGATAGAGCAGCATGGCTGGCAACATCGAAAGCACACGGCCCTGGCGCGGGTTGACCACGCTCAGCGGCACGACCATCAGTGCCATCATAAACACCGTGAATACTAGCGTCAGGCGCCAGTGCAGCTCAGCTCGAGCGCGGTTGGTATCGGTATTCATCAGGGTCCGCATGTCCATCTGCTCGGTATCCGTCGGATCGAGCGCCACGTTCTGATGGCCAATAATCGCCTGATAGTTCTGGAAATCGGTGATACGGAAGTCACGAAGCAGCGCAGTGCCTTCAAAGCGGGTGCCCTGGTTCAGCGTCACCACCTGAGAACCGTCTTTACGCTGGGAGAGCTGGCCGGAATCTGCAACCACCACGGAAGGGCGGGCATTGCCTTTGGTACGGATTTGCGCGAGGAAAACGTCGTTGAAACGACTGCCACTGACGCTTTCAATAAAGAGGACTGAACTGCCGTCGGTGGCCTGCTGGAACTGGCCCTGCGCAAGCGCCGCCATACCGGGGTTGGCTTTGGCTTCGGCCAGCACTTCATCCTGATGTCGGGAAGACCAGGGACCGGCCCACATGACGTTCACCGCCGCCACGATACCCGTGAACAACGCCAGCACCATCGCGGCTTTCACCAGCACGGCTTTACTCAAGCCGCAGGCGTGCATCACCGTGATTTCACTTTCGGTATAGAGTTTCCCCAGCGTCATCAGCAGGCCAAGGAAAAGGCTAAGCGGCAGAATAAGCTGCGCCATTTCGGGCACGCCTAATCCGAGCAGAGAAAGCACCAGATTTGTTGGGATTTCACCGTCAACGGCCGCGCCGAGGATCCTGACTAACTTCTGACAGAAAAAGATCAGAAGTAAGATGAAAAGGATCGCCAGCTGGCTTTTGAGCGTCTCCCGCACCAGATATCTTATGATTATCACTTTAAATACGCCCGTAAAAACCCGTCTCTTTGCTGGAAAATTGCTTGTTTCATGGCTTAAACGTCATTTATTCTCTTGAGTCGTCGAAAACATCGCTAAAATTTAAAAACACGGCGGTGTCGCGCTTCAGGATATTTTTTGACGTGCCGAAACTGTAGTAACGTAAGATTAACACGAAGTCACCACAACAGCGGACATGAGTTACGAAAGGTTTCAATTCTATCCGTAGCAGCCGTCGTTGTCTTTAAGATTCAGGAGCGTAGTGCATGGAGTTCAGTGTAAAAAGCGGTAGCCCGGAGAAACAGCGGAGTGCCTGCATCGTTGTGGGCGTCTTTGAACCACGCCGACTCTCCCCGATCGCCGAGCAACTCGATAAAATCAGTGACGGCTACATCAGCGCCCTGCTGCGCCGTGGCGAACTGGAAGGCAAACCTGGGCAGACGCTGTTGCTGCACCATGTTCCCAACGTGCTGTCCGAACGCATTCTGCTGATTGGCTGTGGCAAAGAGCGCGAGCTGGATGAGCGCCAGTATAAGCAGGTCATTCAGAAAACGATTAATACCCTGAATGATACCGGCTCAATGGAAGCCGTCTGCTTCCTGACCGAACTGCACGTGAAAGGTCGCAACACCTACTGGAAAGTGCGTCAGGCCGTTGAGACCGCGAAAGAGAGCCTCTACAGTTTTGATCAACTGAAGACCAACAAAAGCGAACCGCGTCGTCCGCTGCGTAAAATGGTCTTTAACGTCCCAACCCGTCGCGAGCTGACCAGCGGCGAGCGCGCCATTCAGCACGGTCTGGCGATTGCCGCCGGTATCAAAGCGGCGAAAGATCTCGGCAACATGCCGCCAAACATCTGCAACGCCGGTTACCTGGCATCGCAGGCGCGTCAGTTGGCCGATTCCTATAGCAAAAATGTCGTCACCCGCGTCATCGGCGAACAGCAGATGAAAGAGTTGGGGATGCACTCGTACCTCGCGGTCGGCAACGGTTCGCAAAACGAATCGCTGATGTCGGTCATTGAGTACAAAGGCAATCCGTCCGAAGACGCGCGTCCTATCGTGCTGGTCGGCAAAGGGCTCACCTTTGACTCCGGCGGTATCTCCATCAAGCCAGCCGAAGGCATGGATGAGATGAAGTACGACATGTGCGGTGCGGCGGCAGTGTACGGCGTGATGCGTATGGTCGCGGAGCTTCAGCTGCCGATTAACGTCATCGGCGTGCTGGCGGGCTGTGAAAACATGCCTGGCGGTCGCGCGTATCGCCCAGGCGATGTCCTGACCACCATGTCCGGCCAGACCGTTGAAGTACTGAACACCGACGCCGAAGGCCGTCTGGTGCTGTGCGACGTGCTGACCTACGTTGAGCGCTTTGATCCTGAAGCGGTGATCGACGTGGCGACGCTGACCGGTGCCTGTGTGATTGCCCTCGGCCATCACATCACCGGCCTGCTGTCGAACCACAATCCGCTGGCCCACGAGCTGATCGGCGCGTCCGAGCAAGCGGGTGACCGCGCGTGGCGTCTGCCGCTGGGCGATGAGTATCAGGAGCAGCTGGAGTCTAACTTCGCGGACATGGCCAACATCGGCGGCCGTCCTGGCGGTGCCATCACCGCAGGCTGCTTCCTGGCGCGCTTTACCCGCAAGTACAACTGGGCGCACCTCGACATCGCGGGCACCGCATGGCGCTCCGGTAAAGCCAAAGGCGCTACCGGTCGTCCGGTCGCCCTGCTGTCGCAGTTCCTGCTCAACCGCGCGGGTTTTAACGGCGAAGAGTGATGTTAAATGCCGGGTGGCGGCTTCGCCTTACCCGGCCTACAACGTCACGATACCGTAGGCCGGGTAAGCGTAGCGCCACCCGGCTTAAGCATTTAAAGTGACCACAAGAAGCCCCATATATGAAGAATGCAACGTTCTACCTTCTGGACAACGACAACACCGCCGATGGCTTAAGCGCCGTCGAACAGCTGGTGTGTGAAATTGCCGCAGAACGTTGGCGCAGCGGTAAACGCGTCCTGATTGCCTGCGAAGATGAAGCGCAGGCGATTCGTCTCGACGAAGCGCTGTGGGCAAGGCCGCCCGAAAGTTTTGTTCCGCATAATTTGTCGGGAGAAGGTCCGCGCGGCGGCGCACCGGTGGAAATCGCCTGGCCGCAAAAGCGTAACAGCAGCGCGCGCGATATTCTGATCAGCCTGCGTATCGGCTTTGCAGATTTTGCCACCGCTTTCACAGAAGTGGTAGACTTTGTCCCTCACGAAGATTCTCTGAAACAACTGGCGCGCGAACGCTACAAGGCGTACCGCCTGGCTGGTTTTAACCTGAATACGGCAACCTGGAAATAATGGAAAAGACATACAACCCACGAGATATCGAACAGCCGCTTTACGAGCACTGGGAAGAGCAGGGCTATTTCAAGCCTAATGGCGATGAAAGCAAAGAGTCCTTCTGCATCATGATCCCGCCGCCGAACGTCACCGGCAGTTTGCATATGGGTCATGCTTTCCAGCAAACCATCATGGATACCATGATCCGCTACCAGCGCATGCAGGGCAAAAACACCCTGTGGCAGGCTGGTACTGACCACGCGGGTATTGCAACCCAAATGGTGGTGGAGCGTAAGATTGCCGCTGAAGAAGGTAAAACCCGCCACGACTACGGTCGCGACGCGTTCATCGACAAAATCTGGCAGTGGAAAGCGGAATCAGGCGGCACCATTACCCGTCAGATGCGCCGTCTCGGCAACTCCGTGGACTGGGAGCGCGAGCGCTTCACCATGGATGAAGGCCTTTCCAACGCCGTTAAAGAAGTCTTCGTCCGCCTGTACAAAGAAGACCTGATTTACCGTGGCAAACGCCTGGTCAACTGGGACCCGAAACTGCGCACCGCGATCTCCGATCTGGAAGTGGAAAACCGCGAGTCTAAAGGCTCCATGTGGCACATCCGCTATCCGCTGGCCGATGGCGCAAAAACCGCAGACGGTAAAGATTATCTGGTGGTGGCGACCACCCGTCCGGAAACCCTGCTGGGCGATACCGGCGTGGCCGTTAACCCGGAAGATCCGCGCTACAAAGATCTGATTGGCAAATTCGTGGTTCTGCCGCTGGTAAACCGCCGCATTCCGATCCTGGGCGACGAACACGCCGATATGGAAAAAGGCACCGGCTGCGTGAAAATCACCCCGGCGCACGATTTCAACGACTATGAAGTGGGCCGTCGTCACGCCCTGCCGATGATCAACATTCTGACCTTTGACGGTGATATCCGTGAAAGCGCGGAAGTGTATGACACCAAAGGCGAAGAGTCAGACGTTTACTCCGCTGAGATCCCGGCTGAATTCCAGAAACTGGAACGTTTCGCCGCGCGTAAAGCCGTTGTAGCTGCCATCGACGCGCTCGGCCTGCTGGAAGAGATCAAACCTCACGATCTGACCGTTCCTTACGGCGACCGTGGCGGCGTGGTGATCGAGCCGATGCTGACCGACCAGTGGTACGTCCGCGCCGACGTGCTGGCGAAACCGGCGGTTGAAGCCGTTGAAAACGGCGACATCCAGTTCGTTCCTAAGCAGTATGAAAACATGTACTTCTCCTGGATGCGCGATATTCAGGACTGGTGTATCTCTCGTCAGCTGTGGTGGGGTCACCGTATCCCGGCCTGGTATGACAACGACGGCAACGTGTACGTTGGCCGCACCGAAGAAGAAGTGCGTCAGGAAAACAACCTGGGCGCTGACGTCGCCCTGCGCCAGGACGACGACGTTCTGGACACCTGGTTCTCCTCCGCCCTGTGGACCTTCTCCACCCTCGGCTGGCCGGAAAACACCGACGCCCTGCGTCAGTTCCACCCAACCAGCGTGATGGTCTCTGGCTTCGACATCATCTTCTTCTGGATTGCCCGCATGATCATGATGACCATGCACTTCATCAAAGATGAAAACGGCAAGCCGCAGGTTCCGTTCCATACCGTCTACATGACCGGCCTAATTCGTGACGACGAAGGTCAGAAGATGTCCAAATCCAAGGGCAACGTGATTGACCCGCTGGATATGGTGGACGGCATTTCTCTGGCAGACCTGCTGGAGAAACGTACCGGCAACATGATGCAGCCGCAGCTGGCGGAAAAAATTCGCAAGCGCACCGAGAAGCAATTCCCGGACGGCATCGAGCCGCACGGCACCGACGCCCTGCGTTTCACCCTGGCGGCGCTGGCCTCTACCGGTCGCGACATCAACTGGGACATGAAACGTCTGGAAGGTTACCGCAACTTCTGTAACAAGCTGTGGAACGCCAGCCGCTTCGTGCTGATGAACACCGAAGATCAGGATTGCGGCTTCAACGGCGGCGAAATGACTCTGTCTCTGGCGGATCGCTGGATCCTGGCTGAATTCAACCAGACCATCAAAGCGTACCGTGAAGCGCTGGATACTTATCGCTTCGACATCGCGGCAGGCATTCTGTATGAGTTCACCTGGAACCAGTTCTGCGACTGGTATCTGGAGCTGACCAAGCCGGTCATGAACGGCGGTAACGAAGCGGAACTGCGCGGCACGCGTAACACGCTGATTACCGTTCTGGAAGGTTTGCTGCGCCTCGCGCACCCAATCATCCCGTTCATCACCGAGACCATCTGGCAGCGTGTGAAAGTCATCAAAGGCATCACTGCCGACACCATCATGCTGCAGCCGTTCCCGGAGTTCGATGCAGCGCAGGTGGATGAAGCCGCAGCGTCCGATACCGAATGGCTGAAACAGGCGATTGTGGCGATCCGTAACATTCGCGCCGAGATGAACCTCTCTCCAGGCAAACCGCTGGAACTGCTGCTGCGCGGTTGCAGTGAAGCGGCAGTGCGTCGCGTGACCGAGAACAGCAGCTTCCTGCAGAACATGGCGCGTCTGGAAAGCATCACCGTGCTGCCTGCTGATGACAAAGGTCCGGTCTCCGTGACTAAAATCATCGAAGGAGCCGAGCTGCTGATCCCAATGGCAGGGCTTATCGACAAAGAAACCGAACTGGCTCGTCTGGCAAAAGAAGTCGCCAAAGTCGAACTGGAAATCGGGAAAATCGAGAGCAAACTGTCTAACGAAGGTTTCGTTGCCCGTGCCCCTGAAGCCGTTATCGCCAAAGAGCGTGAACGTCTGGTCGCCTTCGCTGACGCGAAAGCGAAGCTGATTGAGCAGCAGGCGGTTATTGCTGCGCTGTGATTAGCGCTGTGATTGAAAAGCCGGAGAAATCTCCGGCTTTTTTATTGGGTCTTATAAAATAATCCAAGGCGTCCATTCGGCATAATAAACCAATAATTATCGCAGCCATGAAAATGAAATTCTTCCCATCTGCCTTTGTCAAAATCCACGGAGAGTAATACCTCTTTCTCAAGGCAATTCTCGTTTGAATTATCTACTTTGTTAAAACAGGCTAAATCACCGTCGCCAGATTTATCACCGTCAATAAACCCGTCACCGATATCCCAAAAGGTAATATGGTAAGAGGAGGAAGCCGGGATATTGTATTTATTTTTAAGTTCAGCCTTATGATCAAGATACCAGTGGATTCGCCCCCATTCGGTTAAGGGCATGTGATCAACTACGATGTCATAAGCCTCATTATCACTAAACCCCATTTCACTTCCTTTATAAAGCCCCTGTTTGAAGCGAGGGTCATACTCAAATCGATCTCCAGCACGAATAATATTTACAGGGCGCTGTGCCCATAAGAGATAACTGCCTGTAAGAATTAGCACCGCACCTAAGAATATTTTACGCTTCGAACATGTCATTAATAGACTCCATAGCAAACATGAATATGGGCGTTAGACTTGATGAGATGCGCGTAATTTACATATGCGAACCGGATTGATAAACACATATCAAGGTTCATAATTCATCATCCCTATGAATAGAAACACCACCACACATAAATATTGTTTATTTCAAATTAAACACCTTCGCAAATATAAATTCAATCTACCAAACAATAATTCTCAGATAAACCATCAGCTAAGTATTCGGATAAAAATTCCCACATATGAATTATCCTCGCTTGCACTCCCCTTTCTGCGGTGCTATTAACTGCAGTTGTGTGTCAATTTTTGTCATGAGTAATGCTATGAGCGTGATTACCCCCGTCGCAGCCGCTATGCGTCGGATCACAGAGCAAGATAACGCCGGTATCGCCGCGGTGATCCGCGAAGTGTCTGCGGAGTACGGTCTGACGGCCGATAAAGGCTATACGGTTGCGGACCCGAATCTCGACGAACTGTTCCAGCTCTACAGCCAGCCGGGCCATGCCTACTGGGTGATTGAACAAAACGGCAGCGTCGTCGGCGGAGGCGGAGTCGCACCGCTGAGCTGCAGCGAGTCGGATATCTGCGAGCTGCAAAAGATGTACTTCCTGCCGACCGTACGTGGACAAGGGCTGGCGAAAAAGCTGGCGCTTCTGGCGATGGATCACGCTCGCGCACAGGGCTTCAAACGCTGTTACCTCGAAACCACCGCCTTCCTTAAAGAAGCTATCGGCCTGTACGAACACCTGGGCTTTGAACATATCGACGCGCCGCTGGGCTGCACTGGTCATGTCGATTGCGAAGTCAGGATGCTGAAAACTCTGTAAATCTCTTTCCTGCCCTCTTCTGTTAAGCGGCTGTAAACTGAATGCTCTACACTCTCAGTTCACACCAAAACGGGGGAAAGACGATGTCGAAGATAAAAAGCTATGCCGCGCCGCAGGCAGGTGCAGAACTTGAACTGTACGAATACGATGCGGGCGAGCTGAAAGCAGAAGACGTCGAAGTGCAGGTCGACTATTGCGGGATTTGCCACTCAGACCTGTCGATGATCGACAACGAATGGGGCTTCTCGAGCTATCCGCTGGTCGCCGGGCACGAAGTGATTGGCCGCGTGGTAGCGCTGGGTACGGCGGCTCAGGACAAAGGGCTGAAGATCGGCCAGCGCGTGGGCATTGGCTGGACCGCGCGCAGCTGCGGCCATTGCGACGCCTGTATCAGCGGCAACCAGATCAACTGTCTGGAAGGCGCAGTGCCGACCATCCTCAATAAAGGCGGTTTCGCCGACAAACTGCGCGCCGACTGGCAGTGGGTCATTCCGCTCCCGGACAGCATTGATATTGAATCCGCAGGCCCACTGCTGTGCGGCGGTATCACCGTCTTCAAACCGCTTCTGATGCATCATGTCACCGCCACCAGCCGCGTCGGCGTCATTGGGATTGGCGGTTTAGGCCATATCGCCATTAAACTGCTGCACGCCATGGGCTGCGAAGTCACTGCGTTCAGCTCCAATCCGGCGAAAGAGAAAGAAGTGCTGGCGATGGGGGCCGATAAGGTGGTCAACAGCCGCGACCCTGAACTGCTGAAAGCGCTGGCCGGTCAGTTTGATTTGATCATCAACACCGTGAACGTCGATCTCGACTGGCAGCCGTACTTCGAAGCGCTGGCCTACGGCGGGAATTTCCATACCGTCGGCGCAGTGCTGAAGCCTCTTCCGGTTCCGGCCTTCACCCTGATCGGTGGCGATCGCAGCATTTCCGGTTCCGCTACCGGCACGCCGTTTGAACTGCGCAAACTGATGAAGTTCGCAGGCCGAACCAAAGTGGCACCGACCACCGAACTGTATCCGATGTCAAAAATCAACGAAGCCATCCAGCACGTACGCGACGGTAAAGCCCGTTACCGCGTGGTGTTGAAAGCAGACTTCTAAGGCTGAATTGCCGGGTGGCGGCTGCGCCTTACCCGGCCTACGGTTAGGTTTTGTAGGCCCGGTAAGCGTAGCGCCACCGGGCATTTTTACCTATCGCGCCAACGTCGCAAACACCTCTGCTACCGCCACCGCTCCCGGATCGGTCACCCCATCCAGATTTTCTTTATTCACATACGACGAACGCCCCGCTCCGGCTTTTTGCATGCTGGCGGTTGCGTCTGCCCCCTGCTTCGCCGCCTGCGCAGCAGCCTGAATATCGCCTTTTTGCAACGCTTCCAGCGCCGGTTGCAGCGCATCGATCAATGTACGATCGCCGAGATCCGCCCCTCCGTATTGCTTCATTTGCGCAAGCCCACTCAGCAAAGCCTCCGCCAACGGTTTACCGTCCTGTAGCTGCTGCCCGGCCGCGGTAAAGAAGATCGACATCAGCACGCCGCTCGATCCCCCCATCACCGTCGCCAGCCGTTCGCCGATTAACAGCAGCAGTTTCGGCACGTCATTCAGCGGCAGTTGCTTCTCCTGCAACAGCTGCGCAATGTCCCGCGCGCCTTGCGCAAAGGTCGACCCGGTATCGCCGTCGCCCACTTTGGCATCCAGCGCATTCAGGCGATTTTCCAGATCGACCAGCGTTTGCGTCGCGCCCGCAACAAGTGCAGCTACCTGCGCATTTTCTGACGGCGTAGAGTCCACGCGATCCTGAATAGCCGTATGCGCCAAGGTACGCAGCGGCGCAAACGCAACCGGTGTTTGCCAGCCGATGGTTTCGACAGGCTCATTCAGCGCCTGCTCGAAGGTCTCATTCAGCCGGAGCAGCGACAGAGAAAAGCCCTTCATATCCAGCGAACTCACCAGCGGTGCAGGACCAATCAGATACGCGATCTGATCCTTAAGCGCCGAATGGGCCAGCTCCTTGGTCAGCAGCGCCATCTCCAGCGCCGACACGCCGCCGAGATTGTTGATCAGCACCGCAAAACGCCCGTCGCCTGCTTTCTCTTTGAGCGGCGCCACCAGCGTGTCGATTATCGCTTTGCTGTTTTGCGTATCGACTACCGATGCCCCCGGCTCGCCGTGAATGCCCAGGCCAAGCTCGACGTGCCCCTGCTTGATGCGCCCCTCTTCGTCGTCACTGCCCGGCAGATTACAGGTCTGCATCGCCACGCCGAGGCTCCAGAGGTTATCGCAGGCCTGCTGCGCGATATCCCGAACGTCGCTCAGGGACTTGCCTTTCTCCGCCGCATAACCCGCGATTTTGTGGACCAGCGCCGTGCCCGCAATCCCGCGCGGCTGTTTGTTGTCCGGCAGCGCGATGTCATCGGCCACAATGATCATCTCGACTTTCAGCCCGTAGCGTTTGGCTTTTTCCGCTGCAAGACCGAAGTTCAGACGATCGCCGGTGTAGTTTTTGACGATCAGCAGGCACCCACGATCGCCCGTCACCGCCACGATGGCGTTCAGCACCGCATCCACGCTCGGAGAGGCAAACAGATCGCCGCACACCGCTGCGGTTAGCATCCCTTTGCCGACAAACCCTGCGTGCGCCGGTTCGTGACCGGAACCCCCGCCGGAAATGACCGCCACACGGCTTTTATCCCAGTCACTGCGGGCCACCACGCGAATGGCGGGATCGATATCGAGTTTGACCAAATTGCCATGCGGCGCGGAGATCAGTATGCCTTCAATGGCGTCGTTGACCAGCTGTTTGCGGTCATTAAAAAAGAATCTGGACATAGCTTTCCAACTTTTTGTGAATCGTATGCAAAAGCATAGTCCGCGCTGGATATTGCGCCGCAAAGTCAGGAATTTACTGAGTCAAATTGCCGTCAGGTTGCCTATACTCGACGCAGGACAAAGAGAGGATGCGCACCATGAGTACACCACTGCTGATTGCCCGGACGCTGGATAAAGAGCTGTTCTTGCTGCCAGGCATGGCGAACCGCCACGGGCTGATTACCGGCGCCACCGGGACGGGGAAAACCGTGACCCTGCAAAAGCTGGCGGAGTCATTTTCAAGTATCGGCGTGCCGGTTTTCATGGCCGACGTCAAAGGCGATTTAACCGGCGTCGCCCAGGAAGGCACAGCGTCAGAGAAACTGCTTGAGCGGCTGAAAAATATCGGCGTGACCGACTGGCAACCGCAGGCCAATCCGGTGGTGGTGTGGGATATTTTCGGTGAGAAAGGCCATCCGGTGCGCGCGACCGTCTCGGATCTCGGCCCGCTGCTGCTGGCGCGGTTGTTAACCCTTAACGAGGTCCAGTCTGGCGTGTTGAACATTATTTTCCGCATCGCCGACGATCAGGGTCTGCTGCTGCTCGATTTCAAAGATCTGCGCGCCATTACCCAGTACATCGGCGATAACGCCAAATCCTTCCAGAATCAGTACGGGAATATCAGCCCCGCCTCGGTCGGAGCCATCCAGCGCGGATTACTCACCCTCGAACAGCAGGGCGCGGAGCATTTCTTCGGCGAGCCAATGCTGGATATCAAAGACTGGATGCGTACCGACAGTAACGGCAAAGGCATCATTAACATTCTGAGCGCTGAAAAGCTTTACCAGATGCCGAAGCTCTATGCCGCCAGCCTGCTGTGGATGCTCTCGGAACTCTATGAACAGCTGCCGGAAGCGGGCGATCTGGATAAGCCTAAAATTGTCTTCTTCTTTGACGAGGCCCATCTCCTGTTCAGCGATGCCCCGCAGGTGCTGCTGGATAAAATCGAACAGGTGATTCGCCTGATCCGCTCCAAAGGCGTGGGCGTCTATTTTGTCTCGCAGAACCCGTCCGACATCCCGGATAATGTGCTGGGCCAGCTTGGGAATCGCGTGCAGCACGCGCTGCGTGCCTTTACGCCGAAAGATCAGAAAGCGGTGAAAGCGGCAGCGCAAACCATGCGCGCCAATCCGGCGTTTGATACGGAAGAGGCGATTCAGGCGCTGGGAACCGGCGAAGCGCTGATTTCATTCCTCGACGCCAAAGGCAGCCCGTCCATCGTTGAACGTGCGATGGTGATTGCCCCATTCTCGCGGATGGGGCCGGTGACGGACGACGAACGTAACGCCTTGATTAACCACTCGCCGGTCTACGGCAAATATGAGGATGAGGTGGATCGGGAATCCGCGTTCGAAATGCTGCAGAAAGGCGTCCAGGCGAACACAGAACAACAGCAGTCCCCTGCGGCCAAAGGCGGCAATGTCGCCGTGGACGACGGTATTCTCGGCGGTCTGAAAGACATTCTGTTTGGCAGCACCGGGCCACGTGGGGGTAAACGCGATGGCGTGGTGCAAACCATGGCCAAAAGCGCCGCGCGGCAGGTGACCAATCAGATTGTACGCGGCATGCTGGGGAGTTTACTGGGCGGTCGTCGCCGGTAGCGGGGAGACCCACGGCGTGCCGAGCGCTGAGCCTTGTACGCCGTGCTGATTCAAATAGCGATCCAGCTCGACCATCCCCGTCCAGCGGTTTTCGCACCACAGCGGGGCGAGGAGCGTTGGGCGGCGGGCGCTGGCGGAGATGCGGTGGTAAATCACCTCCGGCGGCGTATGGCGAATCATCTCTCCCGCCGTCACGGTGTACTCGTCCAGATCGATGCCATTTAATCGCCCGGCCTCCCAGGCTTTCGCCATAGTGCTGCCGGTAACGATATGCAGCGGATGGAGCTTAATGCCGTCGACACCCGTCTCAACGACCCTTTCCAGAGTTTCCAGCCCCTGCTGCTGGCCTTCGCCCGGCAGCCCGACAATCAGATGTGAGCAGACTTTTAAACCGCGCTCGCGGGCCAGTCTTGTTGTTTTCTGATAGCAGGCAAAATCATGACCACGATTGATTCGGCGCAGCGTTTTGTCGTGCGCGGTCTGCAAGCCCAGTTCAAGCCAGATTTCATAGCCCAGATCTTTATATTCGCTCAGCAGATCCAGCACCGCTTCCGGGACGCAGTCCGGACGCGTACCGACACACAAACCGACGATATTGGCCTGGCTCACGGCCTGCTGATACATGGAGCGCAACACCTGCACTTCCGCAAAGGTGCTGGTGTAGGCCTGGAAATAGGCCAGATACTGCTTCGCGCGATTGACCAGGCTCGCCTGATGGGAAAGCTGGTCGGCAATAGAGTTGTGCTGCTGCGCTTCGTCGGCAAAAGAGGCCACATTACAGAAAGTACAGCCGCCACGCCCGATGGTGCCATCGCGATTTGGGCAGCTAAAACCGCCGTGCAGCGTCAGCTTGTGGACCTTCTGGCCGTAGCGGCGTGAAAGATCCCCACCAAACATATTGACTAATTTCTGTAACTGCATAATCTGATAGACCGTCCCGGAGAAAGGGGACAAGCCTGCCATTTTTAGCCTCTGTCGGCGATGACCTGGATCAATCGCCCTGGACGGCTATTATTCATTTGAATAAAAACTCATTATTACTGCAATTTCATTCATCATTCGGGCAATGACTTTTCCTTATGTTGCAGCGGATTTTTTCACTTATCGCCCCACAGCTGTAAAACAGTGTGATGATGCGTCGCCACTGCCAGTACCAGATTATTATCCTGTAAAAAATCCGCTATTAAGCATGGCTGAGGGATAATACCGCTTTCATATAGTGAGTCAGATCACACTCCCCTGCGCCTTACCCCTGCCTTTCGCCGATGCAAAACGCGTTAAATCTCTTTTATATTCAATGCATTAACCTTCCTTTAGCACATTTTTGCATACATAAGATTGCCATTTGACCTGTGTATCAATTCCCGATAAGTTGGAAATCCGCTGGAAGCTTTCTGGATAAGCAGCCTGCTTATCATATTTATGCAGTAATTGAGATTCCCTCTGAAGCAAGTCCTCAAACTTGTTTGACCTGTGCGAAAAGGAAATGAAGAGGGCGAATGCGAGGTGCGCGTATGAAACGCAAACCCCGTCGCCGCGCTCTTTCTGTGCCTGTGCGCCACGGTTCAGATGGGAATCCCGAAGAGCCTGGGGAGGTTCACTGATATGTTGTACGATAAATCCCTTGAGAAGGATAACTGTGGTTTCGGCCTGATCGCCCACATAGAAGGCGAACCTAGCCACAAGGTAGTGCGTACCGCTATACACGCACTGGCCCGTATGCAGCACCGTGGTGCAATCCTCGCTGATGGTAAAACCGGCGATGGTTGTGGCTTGCTGCTACAAAAACCGGATCGTTTCTTCCGCATCGTAGCGGAAGAGCGCGGCTGGCGTTTAGCCAAAAACTACGCTGTCGGCATGCTGTTCCTGAATCAGGATCCTGAAAAAGCCGCCGCTTCACGCCGCATCGTCGAAGAAGAACTTCAACGCGAAACCCTGTCAATTGTCGGCTGGCGCAATGTGCCCACCAACGAAGGGGTGCTCGGTGAAATCGCCCTCTCCTCGCTGCCACGAATTGAACAGATTTTTGTGAATGCGCCTGCGGGCTGGCGTCCGCGCGATATGGAACGCCGCCTGTTCATTGCCCGTCGCCGCATTGAAAAACGTTTGCAGGAAGATAAAGAGTTCTACGTCTGTAGCCTCTCCAACCTGGTAAACATCTATAAAGGTCTGTGTATGCCGGCTGACCTGCCGCGCTTCTACCTGGACCTCGCGGACCTGCGTCTGGAATCGGCCATTTGCCTGTTCCACCAGCGCTTCTCCACCAACACCGTCCCTCGCTGGCCGCTGGCTCAGCCGTTCCGCTATCTGGCGCACAACGGCGAGATCAACACCATCACCGGCAACCGCCAGTGGGCGCGTGCGCGTACCTATAAGTTCCAGACTCCGCTGATCCCGGATCTGCATGACGCCGCTCCATTCGTCAACGAAACAGGCTCCGACTCAAGTTCCATGGATAATATGCTGGAACTGCTGCTGGCTGGCGGGATGGATATCGTCCGTGCGATGCGTCTGCTTGTTCCGCCAGCCTGGCAGAACAACCCGGATATGGACCCGGACCTGCGCGCATTCTTCGACTTTAACTCCATGCACATGGAGCCGTGGGATGGCCCGGCAGGTATCGTGATGTCCGATGGACGCTACGCCGCCTGTAACCTCGACCGTAACGGTCTGCGCCCGGCGCGCTACGTCATCACCAAAGATAAGCTGATCACCTGCGCCTCCGAAGTCGGGATCTGGGATTACCAGCCTGACGAAGTGGTCGAGAAAGGTCGCGTCGGCCCAGGCGAACTGATGGTTATCGATACCCGCAGCGGGCGCATCCTGCATTCGGCGGAAACCGATGACGATCTGAAAAGCCGCCATCCGTACAAAGAGTGGATGGAGACCAACGTCCGCCGTCTGGTGCCGTTCGAAGACCTGTCGAACGAGGAAGTGGGCAGCCGCGAACTGGACGACGATACCCTCGCCAGCTACCAGAAACAGTTTAACTACAGCGCCGAAGAGCTGGATTCCGTGATCCGCGTGCTCGGCGAGAATGGCCAGGAAGCGGTCGGTTCAATGGGTGACGATACCCCGTTTGCCGTGCTCTCCAGCCAGCCGCGCATCATTTACGACTACTTCCGCCAGCAGTTTGCGCAGGTAACTAACCCGCCAATCGATCCGCTGCGTGAAGCGCACGTGATGTCGCTGGCCACCAGCATCGGTCGCGAGATGAACGTCTTCTGCGAAGCCGAAGGCCAGGCGCACCGCCTGAGCTTTAAGTCGCCGATTCTGCTGTACTCCGATTTCAAACAGCTCACCACCATGACCGAAGATCACTATCGCGCCGACACGCTCGATATTACCTTCGACGTGACCGAAACGAGCCTCGAAGAGACGGTGAAAGCCCTGTGCGATCAGGCCGAGCAGATGGTGCGTAACGGCACCGTTCTGCTGGTGCTGTCCGACCGCAACATCGCCAAAAACCGTCTGCCAGTTCCGGCACCGATGGCGGTGGGCGCGATTCAGACTCGCCTGGTCGATAAGAGCCTGCGCTGCGATGCCAACATCATCGTAGAAACTGCCAGCGCCCGCGACCCGCACCACTTTGCCGTGCTGTTGGGCTTTGGCGCGACGGCCATTTATCCGTACCTGGCGTACGAAACGCTGGCGAAACTGGTCGACACTCACGCGATCGAAAAAGATTACCGCGCGGTGATGCTGAACTACCGTAACGGCATCAACAAAGGCCTGTACAAGATCATGTCCAAAATGGGCATCTCGACCATCGCCTCTTACCGCTGCTCGAAACTCTTCGAAGCCGTCGGTCTGCACGATGACGTCGCGGATCTCTGCTTCCAGGGCGTGATCAGCCGCATCGGCGGGGCGGGTTTCTCTGACTTCCAGCAGGACCTGATGAACCTGTCGAAGCGCGCATGGCTGGCGCGCAAACCGCTGGATCAGGGCGGCTTGCTGAAATACGTTCACGGTGGCGAATACCACGCCTATAACCCGGACGTGGTGAAAACCCTGCAAGAGGCGGTTCAGAGCGGCGAATACAGCGATTATCAGCAATATTCGAAACTGGTTAACGAGCGCCCGGCGGCAACGCTGCGCGATCTGCTGGCGGTGAATCCGAACGGCGAAACCGTCAGTATCAATGACGTTGAACCGGCGAGCGAACTGTATAAACGCTTTGATACGGCAGCGATGTCCATCGGCGCACTCAGCCCGGAAGCACACGAAGCGCTGGCCGAAGCGATGAACAGCATCGGTGGGAACTCGAACTCCGGCGAAGGCGGCGAAGATCCTGCGCGCTATGGCACCAACAAAGTGTCGCGCATCAAGCAGGTGGCCTCCGGTCGCTTTGGCGTGACGCCAGCGTACCTGGTCAACGCCGACGTGATTCAGATTAAAGTCGCTCAGGGTGCAAAACCGGGCGAAGGCGGTCAGTTACCGGGTGACAAAGTCACACCGTACATCGCCAAACTGCGCTACTCGGTGCCGGGCGTGACGCTGATCTCCCCGCCGCCGCACCACGATATCTACTCTATCGAGGATTTGGCGCAGCTGATTTTCGACCTGAAACAGGTCAACCCGAAAGCGATGATCTCCGTGAAGCTGGTTTCCGAACCAGGCGTTGGCACCATCGCCACCGGTGTGGCAAAAGCCTACGCGGATCTGATCACCATCGCGGGCTATGACGGCGGGACAGGCGCAAGCCCACTCTCCTCCGTGAAATACGCGGGTTGTCCGTGGGAGCTGGGCCTGGTGGAAACCCAGCAGGCGCTGGTCGCTAACGGTCTGCGCCACAAGATCCGTCTGCAGGTGGATGGCGGCCTGAAAACCGGTCTCGACATCATCAAAGCCGCGATTCTCGGCGCTGAAAGCTTCGGCTTCGGTACCGGGCCAATGGTGGCGCTGGGCTGTAAATACCTGCGTATTTGTCACCTGAACAACTGCGCAACGGGCGTGGCAACTCAGGACGAAAAACTGCGTAAGAACCACTACCACGGTCTGCCGTTCAAAGTGACCAACTACTTTGAATTCATCGCCCGCGAAACCCGCGAGCTGATGGCGCAGCTGGGCGTGAAGCGTCTGGTAGATCTGATTGGCCGTACCGACCTGCTGAAAGAGCTGGAAGGGTTTACCGCCAAGCAGCAGAAACTGGAGCTGTCCCGTCTGCTGGAAACCGCCGAGCCGCACGCTGGCAAAGCCGTTTACTGCACCGAGAACAACCCACCGTTCGACAACGGCGTGCTGAACGCGCAGCTGTTGCAGCAGGCGAAATCCTACGTTGATGACAAACAGAGCAAAACGTTCTGGTTTGATATCCGCAACACCGACCGCTCTGTGGGGGCAACGCTTTCTGGCTACATCGCGCAAACCCATGGCGATCAGGGGCTGGCAGCCGATCCGATTGTCGCGCACTTCAGCGGGACTGCGGGTCAGAGCTTCGGCGTCTGGAATGCGGGCGGCGTTGAGCTGTACCTGACCGGCGATGCCAACGACTACGTCGGTAAAGGCATGGCGGGCGGTCTGCTGGCGGTGCGTCCTCCGGTCGGTTCTGCGTTCCGCAGCCACGAAGCAAGCATCATCGGTAACACCTGTCTGTACGGCGCGACCGGCGGACGTCTGTTTGCCGCGGGCCGTGCGGGCGAGCGTTTTGCGGTACGTAACTCCGGTGCTATCACCGTTGTGGAAGGTATCGGCGATAACGGCTGTGAATACATGACCGGCGGGATTGTCTGCGTAATGGGCAAAACCGGCGTCAACTTCGGCGCAGGCATGACGGGCGGTTTCGCCTACGTCCTGGACGAAGACGGTGAGTTCCGTAAACGCGTTAACCCGGAACTGGTAGAAGTGCTGGACGTTGAAACACTGGCGATCCACGAAGAGCATCTGCGCGGTCTGATTACCGAGCACGTGCAGCATACCGGTTCTTCCCGCGGGGAAGAGATCCTGGCGAACTGGCCTGCGTTCTCAGCGAAATTCGCGTTGGTTAAACCGAAGTCCAGCGATGTTAAAGCACTGTTGGGTCACCGTAGTCGTAGCGCAGCAGAGCTGCGTGTGCAGGCGCAGTAAGGGGTAGCAATGAGTCAGAACGTATACCAGTTTATCGACCTGCAGCGCGTTGATCCGCCAAAGAAACCGCTGAAGATCCGTAAAATTGAATTTGTTGAAATTTACGAGCCGTTTTCAGAAGGCCAGGCCAAAGCACAGGCAGACCGCTGCCTGTCCTGCGGTAACCCGTACTGCGAATGGAAATGCCCGGTTCACAACTACATTCCGAACTGGCTGAAGCTGGCCAACGAAGGACGCATTTTCGAAGCGGCGGAACTGTCGCACCAGACCAACACCCTGCCAGAAGTCTGTGGCCGCGTGTGTCCGCAGGACCGTCTGTGCGAAGGTTCCTGTACGCTGAACGACGAGTTTGGCGCGGTGACCATCGGCAACATCGAGCGCTATATCAACGATAAAGCGTTCGAAATGGGCTGGCGTCCGGACATGACCGGCGTGCGTCAGACGGACAAACGCGTGGCGATCATCGGCGCAGGTCCGGCAGGTCTGGCGTGTGCCGACGTGCTGACCCGCAACGGCGTCAAAGCGGTGGTGTTCGATCGTCATCCTGAGATCGGCGGCCTGCTGACCTTCGGCATCCCAGCCTTCAAGCTGGAAAAAGAGGTGATGACCCGCCGTCGCGAAATCTTCACTGACATGGGCATCGAGTTCAAACTGAACATCGAAGTGGGCCGTGACATTCAGATCGACGATCTGCTGAAAGATTACGATGCCGTGTTCCTCGGCGTCGGGACCTATCAGTCGATGCGCGGTGGGCTGGAAAACGAAGACGCACCGGGCGTGTTTGACGCCCTGCCGTTCCTGATTGCCAACACCAAGCAGATGATGGGCTTCGGTGAAACCACCGCTGAGCCGTACGTCACCATGGAAGGCAAACGCGTGGTAGTGCTGGGTGGCGGTGATACCGCGATGGACTGCGTACGCACCTCGATCCGTCAGGACGCAACGCACGTTATCTGCGCCTATCGTCGTGACGAAGAGAACATGCCGGGCTCCAAACGCGAAGTGAAAAACGCGCGTGAAGAGGGTGTGGAGTTCCAGTTCAACGTTCAGCCATTGGGCATCGAAGTGAATGCGAACGGCAAAGTCAGCGGCGTGAAAATGGCGCGTACCGAAATGGGCGCACCGGACGCCAAAGGCCGTCGTCGCGCAGAGATCGTGGCAGGTTCCGAGCACGTGGTTCCGGCTGATGCGGTGGTGATGGCGTTTGGTTTCCGTCCGCACAGCATGGAGTGGCTGGCGAAACACAGCGTCGAGCTGGATTCCCAGGGCCGCGTGATTGCGCCAGAAGGCAACGAGAACGCCTTCCAGACCAGCAACCCGAAAATCTTCGCCGGTGGCGATATCGTTCGCGGTTCAGATCTGGTGGTGACGGCGATTGCCGAAGGCCGCAAAGCGGCTGATGGGATCATGAATTACCTGGAAGTGTAAAAGCGAACCGGATGGCGATGCCATCCGGTTTTTTTATGCGTCGAGCAAACTGGCACGCACCTTAACGACCACCTTCTTTATCTCTTCTGATTCCTTCAGTACGCCGCCAGGTTTATGCGGCTCTCCAGGCATAAAGACCGCGTACATGCCGGGTTTCAAATCTAGCCGCTGCATCCCTTCGATAGCGCTACATAACTGGTAATCGTCCTCGACATGTCGCTCCTCACACTGACGCGCTGAGCCTGCCACGCCGTACAGAATACGCTCCTCTCCCGCCAGCAACAGCTGGATATCGATGTATTGCTCATGCAACTCAGCTTTTTTCTGCTCAGGCGGCTGCGTGGCAAACGACATCACGTTCATAAAGATATCGTCGCCCTGCAGCTCGTAGCGCCCCGGCGCTTTGTCCTGCGGCCAGGCCGAAATGGCCTGCGTCAGTGCCTCTGCCAGCACGGGGTGTAATCCCGACAGCACACTGGCTTTTCCCATCATCATTGTTGTGCTCCTTGAGACAAAAGTGCCGCGCCCAATAAACCCGCATCGTTGCGATAAAAGGCCGGGCGAAGATTGACGTGATAAACCGGTGGCTCTTGCGCCAGAAACTCAGCCACCTGCGATAAATACCCTTCCGCCAACCCGACGCTGCCGCCCACAACGACGGTCTGACAATCCGTCACCGCTTTGACATCGGCGATGAGACGCGCCAGGGTCCGGGCGGAATGTGCCACCAGCTCACGGGCATGCGGATGCCCGCGCAGCGCATGGGTGAAGATGGCTTTGGCATCAAGCCCCGCCAGCTCCCCCTGCGCCCGGGCGGCGATGCCCCGGCCCGAGGCAATCGCTTCCACGCATCCCCGGCGACCACAGCCGCAAACCGGACCGTGCGGATCGGCAAGCGTATGACCCAGATGTCCGGCGAGCCCTCCTTCACCCGTCTGCAACTCGCCCTTCAGTACCACGCCACCGCCGACACCCGTGGAGACGGTGATGAACACCATATCCTGCGTATCTATCCCCGGCGCGTGATATTCCGCCCACGCCGCAGCCTGCGCGTCATTCACCGCCATTGCGGGCAGGCCCGTGATTGACGCCAGCGTCTGCACCAGCGGGAAGTGCAACAGCCCGCCCAGGTTATGGGGATTGATCGACACCAGCGTGCCTTCGCGGATAATCCCCGTTGAGGCGATGGCTACCTGATGCGCCGATGCCATCACCGGTTCCACCAGCGCTTTTAGGGCAGCGCGCAGCGCGTCGGGGGTTTTGCTGGCAGGCGTAGGCATTTCGCGCCGCTCACGGATCTGTAAATCGTCGTCGATCAGTGCAGCGGCCAGTTTGGTCCCGCCAATATCAATAGCCAGGGTGGTCATTTCACCGCCTCGCGCTCGCTTTTGATGCTGCCAAAAGGTACGGCACCGCTGAACGGTTTACCGTCGATGGCATCGTGCGTGCGCAGCGCTTCCGGGCGGATCCAGCGCTGGACGCGGGACGGCATATCCAGACCGATCAAAAGGATCACCACGAACGTCAGACCAAACGACAGAGATCCCAGCGCGGTACCCAGTTCAAGGCGCTGCGCCAGCAGTGCGCCGATAATCGGGGCGAGTGCGCCGCCCAGTGCGCCGACGTTATAGGTAAAGCCAAGGCCCGCCGCGCGCTGATCCGTATCGAAGTAGCCGCCAATCAGTTTCGGTAAAATCCCGGAGATCCCCTGCCCCAGCATCTGCTGGAAGAAGAGCAGCAGGCCAAGCACCCAGATATTGGACCCGCCGATCGCGAACACCGGAATGATCAGCAGCTGCGAGGCCAGCAGGCTGCAGACGTACGCCTTGCGGGTACCCAGCCAGTCGCCGAGGAAACCGCCGACACAGCAGCCCACTGCCGCGCCAAAACCGCTGAAGAACAGCACGTGTGCGACCGTCATCGGATCGTAGGCGAGATCCGTTTTCAGATACGTGGGCAGCAGCGCCTGAATCGGCCATGAATAGAGGAATGCGAAGAGCACAACGACCATCAATGTGACGCCCGTCGGCCAGCGTTTGCCGCTGCTTTGCACCATAAAGCTGATGAACACGCAGGCGCACAGCAGCCCCAGAATCACCACCAGCCCGGCGTTGTTCAGCTCCCCGGCGAAACAGAGCCACAGCGCGGTTCCGGCAAAAAGCGTCATCACGATATTGATGAGACGATACTTGCCGCGATAGAGAATATCGACCATCGTGCGCACCGGCGCTTTACCTTCGTGCTTCGCTTTCCAGTCTTCCGCTTCGGGAATGTTTTTTCGCAGCCACAGGGCAAAAATGATCGGCAGGATGCCGATGAAGAACAGCGCACGCCAGCCCCACACGGGAACGACCAGGCTGTAGATCTGCGCCGCGACCACTGCACCGATGGAAAAACCGGAGATTAAAAAGCCGCTGGCTTTATTGCGCAGATGTTTCGGCCAGCTTTCGATGACATAGGTCGCGCTGGAGCCGTATTCGCCTGCCATGCCCATGCCGATCACCATCCGGGCGATAAACATGGTGACGTAGCCCGGCGCAAACCCGCACGCCAGCGTACCGCAGGAGAAGAGGACGATACTGGTGATCATCGCCAGCTTGCGGCCGTAGCGATCGCCCATCGCGCCCAGTAGCAGGCCGCCAAACCAGCGCGAGATAAAGGCGGCAGAAATCAGGCTGGCTGCTTCCACCGTCGTTAAACCAAATTCACTTTTGACTTCTGTTAACACCAGCGCGATCAAAACAAAATCAAAGCCATCAAGCAGATATCCCAGCCAGGCGGCGGAGAATGCGCGCCACTGTGGGCGGGAAAGATGGCGGTACCACGGGATGCTTTGGGTAGAAATACTCATAACACTCTCCCGACGAATTCTGTGTTGTATTGCCGGACGATGGGTTCACATCATCCGGCGTACATGTGTGTTTGCTTTTGCCGGATGACGGCTTCGCCTTATCCGGCCTACGTATATGCGAATCGATCATGTTTTGTAGGCCGGATAAGCGAAGCGCCATCCGGCAAGAAATCAGCGCTTATCAGCCAGCAGTTGCTCTGCGAGGGCTTTCAGCTCCGGCAGGTACTGCTCCGCGACCGGGGCAAAAGGCTTACGGCACAGCGGAACGGCGACCACGTCCATATAGTGCAGAACGGTTTTCAGGCCACGGAACACGCCGACTTTGATCAGCAGGTCGATAACCTTGTTGCACTCGCTTTGCAGACGCTGCGCGGTGGCGTTGTCCCCTTCACGGATCGCGCTGGCGATAGCCTGATAGCGTGCGCCCATGATGTTGTACGTGCTGCCGATCCCGCCGTCCGCGCCCGCCAGCAGACCAGAGGCGAAGATCTCGTCGTAGCCGTTATAAAGCACCAGATCCGGATGCGCGCGGCGGATCTGCTCCATCTGGAAGAGATCGCCGGAGGTCTGTTTCAGGGCGCTAACGCCCGGCAGCGTCACCAGCGTATTAATTTGATCGAGGGATAACTTCACGCCGCTCAGCGCCGGAATGTTGTACACCACCATCGGCAAACCATCCGACGAATCAATGATTGCACGGTAGTGGTCGCAGTGTTCTTCAAAGCTGAAGGGATAGTAGAAGGGTGTGACCGCCGACACAGCGTCGAAGCCGTTACGGCTGGCCGCGGCCGCGAGCTGCTGGCTTTCCGCCGTGCTGACGCAGCCGACATGGGCGATCAGCGTCACTTTGCCCTTCGCCTCTTCTGCCACGATCTCCAGCACCTGCTCGCGCTCGGCGAGGCTCTGCACAAAGGCTTCGCCCGTTGAGCCGCCCACGTACAGGCCGTCGATACCCTGCTGAATGTTGAACTGCACCAGGCGGCGCAGGCTCTCTTTATCCAGCGCCTGCTGTGAATTGAACGGGGTCAGGAGTGCGGCCATCACGCCACGTAATTGCTTTGCCATAGATACCTCAAGTGATGTTTGGTCTGTTTATCGATATACCTTTATACCTGTTATACCAGATCAAATAATCAGCACCCCATACAGAACGCTTATATTGCGATCTGCTTCACTAAAGGATCGTTATTTTTTCTTTTTGGATCCCTGGCCGATGGCGTGCCAGGTGGCGGAAACGCTGTTGAGATGGGTTTGCAGCGCGCGGTCGGCTTCATCGGGGTCGCGGCGGCGGATGGCGTCAACAATGGCGATATGCTGCTGATAGCTCACGTCGTTGTGCTGATACAGCTCGGCGTCGGAGACTTTCGGACGGGCGGCGATCAGCCAGTCGAGCAGCGCGACGTGGATCGCCATAAAGATTGGGTTGCCGGGGATCTCCGCCAGTACGCGGTGGAAATCGACGTCAGAGCGGATAAACAGCGCGTTATCGTTGAGTGACTGGCTGTTAATTTCCAGCGCTTTCGACAGGCGTTCCACCTGTTCGTCCGTGGCGTATTCCGCCGCGTAACGCACCAGGCTCGACTCAAAAAAGAGCCGCAGCTGTTCGAAATGGGTAATACCGCCCGGCTGGGTGAGGAAATCCTTCGCCATGCCGGAGAGTTCGCTGATGATGGTGTCGGCTGAAGGCATTGAGACGCGGGCGCGTTCGCCGTTGTTGATTTGCACCAGCCCTTTGCGCTTGAGAGCGGCCAGCGCTTCGCGGACCGATGGGCGGCCGACGTTGAAAAACTCCATCAGTTCACGTTCAGAAGGGAGTTGTTCACCCTGGGCAAACTCCTGACGGCGGATCATCTGCTCCAGCTCTTCTTCCACCATATCGGAGAGTTTTTTACGCGCCAGCGGGCGACGACGCAAACTGCGACCAAGGGTTTCGGTTGAATTTTCCGCCTGAAGATCAAATGGTTTCATAAAGACTCGGGTCAGAAGAGTGACAATCAGTGACAACGATTCATCATAACACAGGATTTTTGGCTGGGCGAAAAGCCCTGAATAGCAAAACAGGCCCATCGGGCCTGTTCAGTTATTTCACAACGCGTAACGCTGGACGGCCACCGCGCGGCGGCGGATCGTCATCAGGGTCATTGTCGTTATCGTGATCCGGCTTGTCGCCATCGATGATCGACATCACCGTTTCGCTTTCGCTGTCGGGTGAACCGTCTTCATCGTTAAGGCTGGTGACATCTTCGTCATAAGCCGCTTCCGGTTCAAACATCGTGCCCGCACCGTTTTCACGCGCGTAGACTGCCAAAACAGCAGCCAGCGGCACAGAAACCTGACGCGGAACACCGCCGAAACGCGCGTTGAAGCGCACTTCGTCGTTAGCCAGTTCCAGATTACCCACCGCGCGTGGCGCGATGTTCAGAACGATCTGCCCATCACGTGCGTATTCCATCGGAACGCTCACGCCCGGTAACGTCACATCCACTACCAGGTGCGGCGTAAGCTGGTTGTCCAGCAGCCATTCATAGAAGGCACGCAGCAGATACGGACGGCGTGGAGACAGCTGTGACATTTCCACAATCGTTAACCTCGACCAAGACGCATTTCGCGTTCCGGTTCTGTCAGAGAAGCCAGGAAAGAGTCGCGCTCAAACACGCGAGTCATGTAGCCTTTCAGCTCTTTCGCGCCAGGACCGCTGAACTCTACGCCCAGTGCCTGCAGGCGCCACAGCAGCGGAGCCAGGTAGCAATCGACAAGGCTGAACTCGTCGCTCAAGAAGAATGGCTTCTGACCAAACACCGGAGCAATCGCCAGCAGCTCTTCACGCAGTTGCTTACGCGCCGCGTCTGCTTCAGAGGATGAACCGTTCACGATCACGTTCATCAGGGTGTACCAGTCTTTCTCGATACGCTGCATGTACAGGCGGCTTTCACCACGCGCAACCGGATAAACCGGCATCAGCGGCGGATGAGGGAATCGCTCATCCAGATATTCCATAATGATGCGGGATTCCCACAGGGTCAGCTCGCGATCCACCAGCGTTGGTACGCTCTGGTTCGGGTTGAGATCGATCAGATCCTGAGGTGGGTTATCCTTTTCCACATGCTCGATCTCAAAACTGACACCTTTCTCGGCCAGCACGATACGAACCTGATGGCTATAAATGTCAGTAGGACCAGAAAACAGCGTCATTACCGAACGTTTGTTGGCAGCGACAGCCATGAAAACCTCCAGGTATATTCAGAATATTACTGCTACCGGCCCGGGGGCCAGCCAGATGATTTGTTACCCATCCCAGGAACAAACTCTATCGCTCAAAAATCGAACAAAAGTGGTGTATTCACTGACATTTGGGCAGAAAATTGGATGATAGTTTACCAGATTTTGCAGGCTTTGTGGTGAGGGGATTCTGGAAATACGGAAAAAGAGCTGAGAATCAAATAAATACTGTGGATAACCGTCGGATTATCCATAAAAAAAACCCGCCGAAGCGGGTTTTTCGCCAATCTCTCTGCCGAAGCAGAAAAAAATTAACGCTTGGAGAACTGTGGACGACGACGTGCTTTACGCAGGCCGACTTTCTTACGTTCAACTTCACGAGCATCACGAGTAACGAAGCCAGCTTTACGCAGTTCGCCACGCAGGGACTCGTCGTACTCCATCAGAGCGCGGGTGATACCGTGACGGATCGCACCAGCCTGACCAGAAGTACCACCACCTTTAACGGTGATGTACAGATCGAATTTCTCAACCATATCAACCAGTTCCAGCGGCTGACGAACTACCATGCGGGCAGTTTCACGACCGAAGTACTGTTCCAGAGAACGTTGGTTGATAACGATTTTACCACTGCCCGGTTTGATGAACACGCGAGCGGCGGAGCTTTTGCGGCGACCAGTGCCGTAGTATTGATTTTCAGCCATTGCCTATAATCCCGATTAGATGTCAAGAACTTGCGGTTGCTGTGCCGCGTGGTTGTGCTCGTTGCCTGCGTAAACTTTCAGTTTACGGTACATAGCACGACCCAGCGGGCCTTTTGGCAGCATGCCTTTAACCGCGATTTCAATCACACGCTCAGGACGGCGGGCAATCATCTCTTCAAAGGTCGCTTGTTTAATACCGCCGATGTGGCCGGTGTGGTGGTAGTACACCTTGTCTTCACGCTTGTTGCCGGTTACAGCAACTTTTTCTGCGTTCAGAACGATGATGTAATCACCGGTATCTACGTGCGGGGTGTATTCCGCTTTGTGCTTACCGCGCAGGCGACGAGCCAGTTCGGAAGCCAGACGACCCAGAGTTTTACCGGTCGCGTCAACAACATACCAGTCGCGCTGTACGGTTTCTGGTTTAGCTGTAAAAGTTTTCATTAAAAGCTTACCCAAATAAATAAGTTACACGTTGGTGAACACCCAAACGTTTTAAAAGTTGAGGCTCACACGACAAAGTCCGGCAAACCTACCCCTTCGAATAGCCTATGCCAGCACATAGAAAGTTTTGGGAAAAAAACCTTCTCGTAACGTGGGGTCGCAAGATTATAGAGAAGTCGAGGTCAAAGATCGACCCTTAAATGTGATTAGTCGCAAGGTTTTCGAGCATAGCCTCTATGCGGCCTGATGCCCTCACCCCCAGCCCCTCTCCCACAGGGAGAGGGTAGCGTACTAAGGCATATGCGCGCGCTTCAAATACTCCTCGCTCTGCATTTCCTGCAGGCGCGACAGGCAGCGCTGGAACTCAAACTTCAGCCGCTCGCCCTGATACACCTCATACAGGGGTACAGCGGCGCTTACCACCAGCTTCACATGACGCTCGTAAAACTCATCCACCAGCGCGATAAAGCGGCGGGCTTCGCTTTCCATCAGCGGCGTCATCACCGGGACATCAAACAGCATCACCGTATGGAACAGGCGCGACAGCGCGATGTAATCATGCTGGCTGCGGGCATCGACACATAGCGTCGCGAAAGAGACGGCCAGGGTCTGGTTTTCAACGCCCAGGGTTTGCAGCGGGCGGTGGTTAATTTCCAGCTCCGGCGTTTTGTCACGCTTAGCACCGGCTAGCGCCAGCCAGAGTTTGTCCATCTGGCTTTGCGTCTCATCATTTAACGGTGACAGCCAGAGGTGCGCCTGGGTTAGCGTGCGCAGACGATAGTCCACGCCCGCATCGACGTTCATGATGTCGCAATGTTCCTTGATAGCATCAATAGCGGGCAGGAAACGCGCGCGCTGCAGACCGTTGCGATAGAGATCGTCCGGCGGAATGTTGGAGGTTGCCACCAGCGTAATACCGCGCGCAAACAGGGCCTTCATCAGGCCGCCGAGCAGCATGGCGTCGGTGATATCCGAGACGAAAAACTCGTCGAAACACAAAACGTCGGTTTCGGCTTTAAAGCGCTCAGCGATGATATCCAGCGGATCGGTGTGGCCCTGCAGAGCGTTCAGCTCTTCATGGACGCGCAGCATAAAACGGTGAAAGTGCAGACGCTGTTTACGGGTGCCCGGCAGGCTCTGATAAAACATGTCCATCAGCCAGGTTTTCCCCCGGCCTACCCCGCCCCACATATATAAGCCGCGAACAGGCGCGGCACTCTGCGGCTCTTTTTTTCCGAGCAATCGACCAAACGCCGCTTTCAGACCGCCGCTCTGCGCGGGGGCGGGCGTTTGTTGAGTCAATTCCTGATAGATAACATCGAGGCGATGAACGGCTTCACGCTGAACGTCATCGGGCTGGTGAGTGCCCTCGTTCAGGGCTTGTTGGTAACGCGATGTGGGGGACAGGCTTTGCATGATCTTGTTGTTATTCCTTCAATTAAACCTCGCCAGCGAGCGTGACTGGCGAAAAAAAGGCCGTTCTACAGTACGCGATGATGCGTCAGGATTCCACTTCTGAAGAAATAGCGGTTATAGTGGCATAATCAGGCACAGGCAGGAGCCGAGCCACTACCCTACGGAACAACAAGACAACGGGAGAAGTTCATGACCTGGGAATATGCGCTAATTGGTTTAGTCGTCGGTATCGCCATCGGTGCCGTGGCCATGCGTTTTGGTAATCGCAAACTGCGTCAGCAACAGTCGCTGCAGTATGAACTGGAAAAGAACAAAGCTGAGCTGGAAGAGTATCGTGAAGAGCTGGTCAGCCACTTTGCCCGTAGCGCCGAACTGCTGGATAACATGGCGACAGATTATCGTCAGCTGTATCAGCACATGGCGAAAAGCTCCAGCAGCCTGCTGCCGGAACTGAGCGGTGACACCAACCCGTTCCGCAATCGTCTGGCCGAGTCTGAAGCCAGCAACGATCAGGCGCCGGTACAGATGCCACGTGATTACTCCGACGGTGCATCCGGCCTGCTGCGCGGTGGCGCAAAACGCGATTAATCGCACATCTACGAACTATTTCACGGGCGCCGTCATCGCGCCCGTCCTTTCTTTCCCTTCCCAGCTATTATTTAGTCAATTGACGCATTGTTCAGTGGTTTAAAATTCAATAACATCAAACTGTTTTTGGGCCGTTTTTCCTTACTCCAGGCAACGAGAGCCAGCATCAATGAAGAAAAAAAACCAGCTGTTAAGCGCGATAGCGTTAAGTGTCGGGTTATCTTTGACGACGTCCTGGCCTGCGGCCGCGGCGCTTCCTTCGCAAGTGCCTGGCGCAGCGGCGATCCCAAGCCTGGCGCCGATGCTTGAAAAAGTATTGCCTGCGGTCGTGAGTGTGAAAGTGGAAGGCACAGCGGCACAAAGCCAGCGCGTGCCGGAAGAGCTGAAAAAATACTTCGGTGAAGACGGTCCGGATCAGCAGGCTCAACCCTTTGAAGGGCTCGGCTCCGGCGTGGTCATCGACGCGGCAAAAGGTTACGTGCTGACCAACAACCACGTCATCAGCCAGGCCGATAAAATCAGCGTGCAGATGAATGACGGTCGCGAGTTTGACGCCAAACTGATCGGCGGCGACGACCAGAGCGACATCGCGCTGCTGCAAATTCAAAACCCCAGCAACCTGACGCAAATTGTTATCGCGGATTCCGACAAACTGCGCGTCGGTGATTTCGCCGTGGCCGTCGGCAACCCGTTTGGTTTAGGCCAGACCGCCACCTCCGGGATTGTCTCAGCGCTCGGTCGCAGCGGCCTGAATCTGGAAGGGCTGGAGAACTTTATCCAGACCGACGCCTCCATTAACCGCGGGAACTCCGGCGGCGCCCTGCTGAACCTCAACGGCGAGCTGATCGGGATTAACACCGCGATCCTCGCGCCGGGCGGCGGCAGCATCGGTATCGGCTTTGCTATTCCGAGCAATATGGCCAAAACCCTGGCGCAGCAGCTGATTGAATCCGGCGAAGTGAAACGCGGGCTGCTGGGCATCAAAGGCATGGAGATGAGCGCCGATATTGCCAAAGCCTTTAATCTCAACGTGCAGCGCGGGGCCTTTGTTAGCGAAGTGCTGGCCAACTCTGGCTCGGCGAAAGCGGGCGTGAAATCGGGCGATGTGATTGTCAGCCTGAACGGTAAGCCGCTCAGCAGCTTCGCCGAACTGCGCTCGCGCATCGCCACTACCGAGCCGGGCACGAAAGTGAAACTCGGCCTGCTGCGCGACGGCAAACCGCTCGACGTGGAAGTGACGCTGGATAAAAGCACCTCGGCATCGGCCAGCGCTGAGCTGATCGCCCCTGCCCTGCAAGGTGCGGCCCTGAGCGACGGACAGCTGAAAGACGGTACCAAAGGCATCTCCATTGAGAGCGTCGAGAAGAGCAGCCCGGCCGCACAGGCGGGTCTGCATCAGGACGACGTGATCATCGGGGTGAATCGCAACCGCGTGCAGTCAATCGCGGAAATGCGCAAAGTGCTGGAGAGCAAACCGACGGTGATTGCCCTGCAAATCGTCCGCGGCAACGATACGCTCTACATCTTATTACGCTAAGCACTGACGCCGGACATCACCGCTGCGTGTGATGTCCGGATAAGTCATGTTATGCTGCAACCGTTCCTTAATTAACGACGCCCGCATCATGGTTCTTAAGCTCTTTCGTTCGGTCGCCATCGGTTTGGTTGTTGGCGGTTTATTACTGGTTGCAATGCCCTCTTTACGTCAGTTCAACAAACTGGCGGCGCCTCAATTCGACAGTACGGATGAAACCCCGGTGAGTTACAACCAGGCGGTTCGCCGTGCGGCACCTGCCGTGGTTAACGTCTATAACCGCGGTCTCAACAGTTCCGCCAATAATCAGCTGGAGATCCGCACGCTCGGGTCCGGCGTGATCATGGATGAGCGCGGGTACATCATTACCAACAAGCACGTCATCAACGACGCCGATCAGATTATCGTGGCGTTGCAGGATGGCCGCGTCTTTGAAGCCCTGCTGGTTGGGTCAGATAGTCTGACGGACCTCGCCGTGCTGAAAATCACAGCGACGGGCGGGCTACCGGTGATCCCGATTAACCGTAAACGCACGCCACATATCGGAGACGTGGTGATGGCGATCGGTAACCCCTATAACCTGGGCCAGACCATTACCCAGGGGATTATCAGCGCCACCGGGCGTATCGGCCTGAACCCGTCAGGACGGCAGAACTTCCTGCAGACGGATGCCTCTATCAACCACGGGAACTCCGGCGGCGCGCTGGTGAACTCGCTGGGCGAACTGATGGGTATCAATACCCTGTCGTTTGATAAGAGCAACGACGGCGAGACGCCGGAAGGGATTGGCTTTGCGATCCCCTTCCAGTTGGCGACCAAAATTATGGATAAGCTGATCCGCGACGGTCGTGTGATCCGCGGCTACATTGGGATTGGCGGGCGTGAAATCGCGCCGATGCATAGTCAGGGCGGCGGGATCGATCAGATTCAGGGTATCGTGGTAAACGAAGTCACTCCGGGCGGCCCGGCGGCCGCAGCAGGACTGCAGGTCAACGACGTGATTGTGTCGGTGAACGGGACGCCGGCGGTGTCAGCGCTGGAGACCATGGACCAGGTGGCGGAGATTCGCCCGGGTTCCATCATTCCGGTGGAAGTCATGCGTAATGATAAGAAGCTGACCATTCAGGTCACCATCCAGGAATACCCGGCCACCAACTGAGTGGCATAAAAAAACCGGAGTCATTATGGCTCCGGTTTTTTATCGCCTGGCATTCGCTTACTTGTTAACGAACTCTTCGCCCAGGGTGATATCTTTCTTCAGCGTATCGAGCATGCCTTCCATCGCTTGTTGTTCAAACGCGCTCAGCTTGCCGATTGACTGACGTTCTTCAACGCCGTTTTTGCCCAGCAGCAGCGGCTGTGAGAAGAACCGGGCGTGTTCGCCGTCACCTTCCACGTAAGCACATTCCACCACGCCTTTCTCGCCTTGCAGGGCGCGAACCAGAGACAGACCAAAACGTGCAGCCGCCTGGCCCATAGACAGGGTTGCAGAGCCGCCACCCGCCTTCGCTTCCACCACTTCGGTGCCCGCGTTCTGGATACGTTTGGTCAGGTCAGCCACTTCCTGCTCGGAGAAGCTCACGCCTGGGATCTGAGACAGCAGTGGCAGGATAGTCACGCCAGAGTGACCACCGATCACCGGCACTTCGATGTCAGAAGGCAGTTTGCCTTTCAGTTCCGCCACGAAGGTGTTGGAGCGGATGATGTCCAGCGTGGTCACGCCAAACAGTTTGTTCTTATCGTACACACCCGCTTTCTTCAGCACTTCTGCAGCGATAGCCACAGTGGTGTTGACCGGGTTAGTGATGATACCGATACAGGCTTTCGGGCAGGTTTCTGCGATCTGCTGCACCAGGTTCTTCACGATACCGGCGTTGACGTTGAACAGATCGGAACGGTCCATGCCAGGCTTACGGGCAACGCCCGCGGAGATCAGCACCACGTCTGCGCCTTCGAGCGCCGGGCGTGCGTTTTCACCAGAGAAGCCTTTGATTTTCACAGCTGTTGGGATGTGGCTCAGGTCAACAGCGACACCAGGGGTGACCGGAGCAATATCATACAGGGAGAGTTCTGAGCCTGAAGGCAGTTGGGTTTTCAGTAGTAGGGCAAGCGCCTGGCCGATACCACCAGCAGCGCCGAGGACTGCAACTTTCATCCTAAACTCCTTATTATGGTTAACTTTAATATCTGTTACTCCGTTGCGGCGACATTAATTCAGCAGGTAAATAATTACAATTTTCGTAGCTAAAGAATTTGAGGTCACGCGCCTTTCATCTTTGCCGGTATGCACTCAGCAAGCTGTGGCAACGAAGTAGCCAATCAAGACGGTGGTTACAATACACCCTCACTCGCCAGCAAAACAACATCATTTTGATAACATTTAATTTACTTTTAAGGTTATTTGCGCGCCGTGATGCAGGCATGTTTTCTGATAACGAAATTTGATAAAATCACTCCCTTTCATAACATTATTTCAGCCTGGCTTCGGGCAGATAATTTGCATAAAAATTCATTTACATGCATAATAATGAAGTTTCTTTCGTCATATTCCGGGTGACTTATGCGTAGCTCGTCAAAACAAGAAGAATTAGTGAAGGCGTTCAAAGCGCTGCTCAAAGAAGAGAAATTCAGTTCTCAGGGAGAGATTGTTCTGGCTTTACAGGAACAAGGTTTCGAGAACATTAATCAGTCGAAAGTCTCCCGTATGTTAACCAAGTTTGGCGCCGTGCGTACCCGCAACGCCAAAATGGAAATGGTCTACTGCCTGCCAGCCGAGCTGGGCGTGCCGACCACCTCCAGCCCGCTGAAGAATCTGGTGCTGGATATTGATTATAACGATGCGGTGGTGGTGATCCACACCAGTCCTGGTGCGGCGCAGCTGATTGCCCGCCTGCTGGATTCACTGGGTAAAGCAGAAGGGATTCTCGGCACCATCGCGGGTGATGACACCATCTTTACCACGCCGGCGAACGGTTTCTCCGTTAAAGATCTCTACGAAGCGATCCTGATGTTGTTCGAACAAGAGCTGTAATCTTCTTCCCTGCTGCCCTCGCAGCGGGGAATCTTCTGCCCCCGTCTCGTTAACCTCCCCATTCTGTTGCCGTTACTTTTGCAAATAGTGCTTTTACCTGCCTGTTTTTATTCATCCAGTGAATCGTAAATCAACAAATCGCACAAAAAATCAAAGTTTCATATCCCTATGATTTACTTATGTATCCATTCTCAATGTGACGAAAAAACGATCATTTCTATGCAATTTGGTTATAAAAACGTGACTGGTTAACACGTAATTACCTACGGGATAATTAGCGTGGTATTAATTTTTACAGTGACTAGTGTATACTTGATTTTGTGATGAGGGTCACGAAACGAAAGACCCCAATAAATTCGACGAGGTAAAGAATCATGAAAATCAAAACGACTGTAGCGGCTCTGAGCGTCCTGTCTGTCCTGTCATTCGGTGCATTTGCTGCCGACTCTATCAACGCTGATCAGGCGCAGTCCCGTCAGGCCATCGGCACCGTTTCTGTGGGTGCTGTCAGCTCTTCTCCGATGGATATGCACGAGATGCTGAACAAGAAAGCGGCTGAACAAGGTGCGTCTTCTTACCGCATCATCGAAGCGCGTTCTGGCGACCATTGGCACGCAACGGCTGAGCTGTACAAATAAGTTTCATCAATAGAAGTAACGACATTATCAACTCAACGGCACCAGGCATAAAAATAGCGGTACAACCCTTCTCGCCGTTGGGATAACACATTTCAGGAGTACGACTATGAACACCAAATTAATCATCGCAACCCTTGGCTTAGCTTCTGTTCTCTCTTTCGGTGCCAGCGCCGCTGTGCATCAGGTGAATTCAGAGCAAGCACAAAACCTGCAATCAATGGGTAGCGTATCCGTCTCTTCAGTCGCGGGCTCTCCGATGGATATCCGTCAGGAATTAGCCGCTAAAGCTGAAAAAGCAGGCGCCAGCAGCTATCGCGTCACCGAACTGAATCAGGGTGACCATTGGCACGCAACGGCTGAACTGTATAAATAAACCCTCGTCGTATCTCATCATACGACTTGCCCCTGACACGTTGTCAGGGGCTTTTTTATGTCTGTAAATCAATGACGAACGTTGAAACGTAGCTGCCCTTCCAGCTCCTCTTCCGCCTCATCAAACAGCAGAACCAGCGCGCCAAAGCGTCGGCGGAGCTTATCCGGCAGGTGGATAAACTCGATCTCCAGCGGCACAGGCAACACATCGCCAACGACCACATCCCACAGGGAATCCAGATCCGTGACCTTTTCCCGTTCTAATCCAAAAGCGCGACAAAATTCGCGGTAAAAGTCTTCCTGACTGTCGATTTCATCAAAATCAAAAGTAGTGATATTCATTGCCTGCCACCCCGTCCAGACAGGCGGCCTGCGCCGCCCTGACGATAATTATAATCCCCCGATATGCAGGGTTTTGACTTCCAGAAACTCCTCCAGCCCCAGTACCGATCCCTCTCGTCCCAGCCCCGACTCTTTCACCCCGCCGAACGGACCGAGTTCCGTCGAGACTGCACATTCGTTAATGCCGATCATGCCGCTCTCAATCGCCTGCGAGACGCGGAAGACGCGCGACAGATTTTGCGTATAGAAGTAGGCGGCAAGGCCAAACGGCGTGTTGTTCGCGCGCTGGATCACCTCCTCTTCGGAGGTAAAGCGGAAGCAGGCCGCGACAGGACCAAAGGTCTCTTCTTCGGCCAGTTTCATTCCTTCGTGGCAATCGCCCAGCACCGTCGGCAGCCAGAAATTACCGCCGAGGGAGTGCGGTTTCCCACCCGCCAGTACCGTAGCGCCTTTCGCCACCGCATCCTCGACGTGCTCACGCACTTTGTCGACGGCAGCGGATTCAATCAGCGGACCCACGACGACGCCCTCTTCCAGACCGTTACCCACTTTCAGGGCGTTCACCGCATCGGTGAGTTTGCTCACAAAGGTGTCGTAGACGGCTTCCTGGATATAGAAGCGGTTCACGCTGACGCACACTTGCCCCGCGTTGCGGAATTTATTGGCAATCGCCCCTTTCACGGCGGCATCGATGTCCGCATCGTCGAAAACGATATAAGGCGCGTTACCGCCCAGCTCCATGGAGACTTTTTTCATGGTCTCTGCGGCGTTACGCACCAGGGTTTTACCCACGGCGGTCGAACCGGTAAAGGATATTTTGCGCACCTCGTGGCTGGCCATGATGGCGTCGCTGATCTCGTGGGTATTCCCGGCAACAGCGTTGAGCACGCCATCGGGTACGCCCGCTTTTTTCGCCAGCGTCAGCAGCGCAAATGCACTGAGCGGTGTGTTGTTGGCGGGTTTGATCACGCCGGTGCAGCCTGCGGCCAGCGCCGGGCCGAGTTTGCGGGTCAGCATCGCCATCGGGAAGTTCCACGGCGTGATGGCCGCCACTACGCCGATCGGTTCGCGGGTAGCCAGAATGCGCGAGCCGGGTTTAATCGGGGGAATGATTTCGCCGTTGGCGCGTTTCGCCTGCTCGGCAAACCACTGGATAAAGCTGGCTGCGTACTCGACCTCGCCTTCCGCCTCTTTTAGCGGCTTGCCCTGCTCGGTGGTCATCAGTCGGCCAAGCCAGCTTTTATTCTCGATAATCAGTTCGTACCAGCGATAGAGAATGGTCGAGCGCTCTTTCGCGGTTTTCGCACGCCACGCGGGAAAAGCACGGCTTGCCGCAGCGATGGCCTCTTCGGTCTCTTTTTTACCGGCTTTTGCAACTTTCGCGACGACCTCTCCCGTGGCCGGGTTGAGCACGTCAAAGGTGGTATCCAGCGTTTTCCATATGCCGTCTACCAGATATCCGGCTTGAAAAAGCGCATTGTCCTGGAGTGCCTGGGTGGTCATGTGTCCTCCTGATCTGGGTTTAAGAGCCTGCCAGATAAGTATAGCCACAAAAAAACCGACGCTTTTGGCGTCGGTTTTGTCAGTCGGTTTCGCCGGGTGGCACTGCGCTTACCCGGCCTACAAGTTCTTCTCAACCTTTAACTGTCGGTGAGCGCATTCTGGTAGCGATGCAGCACATCCGTCAGACGCTGTACCGGCTCCGTGACCTGCCGCGGCGCTTCCCAGACCTGCAGCTTCTCCTGGTAGATGTTCAGCTCTTCCAGCAGTTGGGCGAAGTAGCGGCGTCGCTTATCGTCCGTAGAGGCTGAAATCACATGATCCGCCGTGCGGCGCAGCTGACGGTGGAACGCCGAGAGGTCGTCGTTGATCGGAATCGGCGCATTGCGCAGACGCTGGTGAGCGATGATCATCGTCAGCGCCAGGCGAAACTTCGCGATATCGCCAGGGAATTTGGTCAGGAGTAAAAACAGCTGCTGGTACAGCGCTGGCAGATGGTTCTCTTTGCGCCGAGCGGTATTGGTGGTCATCGCAGAAACCGCCGCCGAAACGAACTGGTTCAGCAGGACGCGTCCGGTCCGCGCCTGGGAGTTATCGCGCACCAGCAGAATGACCATCATCGCCAGGAAGCAGCCCACCAGCTGACCTAAGGCGCTGTCGAGAAACTGGCTAAAGTGGAAGGTCATCGGGTTATCCAGCACCAGAATGTTAATGGTACTGGCGAGCGCGCCGAGGGAACCCAGACGCCGTTTCTGCACTTCGATACCGATAAAGAACGCCAGCACCGCCAGGCTGATGCACAGCAGCAGCATGCTCTGCTGCGTGGACGGGAGCACCACCAGGAAATAGAACGCCCCGATGGGGAGCGCCGCTATCGCGCCATACAGAAAGTCGATCGCCACCATCCGCGGGTTCGGCAGGCGCATGGCGAGTGAGGTGACAACGGCAATCATCACCATCGCTCCGGTGCCGGACGTCCAGCCCGTCCAGAGCCAGAACAACGCTCCGAGCATACAGGCGAGCGTGGTGCGCCAGAAGTTCACCATCGCATGGTGGCGTTCGGCCGACTCGGCTTTCACCACCACTTCGCTGCGCAGAACCTCTTCTTCGGTGGTGCTGATTTTGGTATTGCTGATGACTCCGCGTTTCAGCAGCAGGTAGCGCGTCGCCGCACCCACCCAGCTGTAGATCGTCACAGGCGTGTCGCGCTCGCCGGTCCAGGCCATCACCCGGCGCATTCGCTTCAGCTGTTTGCGTACATCCTGCTCCGTTTCAACGGGTTCTTCGAACAGCTCGCGGAAGGTATCGGTGATCGCTTCCGGACGGGTATTTTGAATAAGGTAGGTTTCGCACGCCTGGGTGATCAGCGTCAGGGAGACGGTGTTGAGCGCCTTCAGACGTCGGTTGGCGCGCGACCAGCGGGAGGATTCCATATTCAGGTTGCTGCGCATCCCTTCCAGCGCAGTGCTGCGACGCACCAGGTCGCCCCAGGCTTTATCCACCTCTTCACTGTCGCCGTGTTTAATACAGAGCTGCATCAGCTGATACTGAGCGACAATCAGCGAATCCAGCTCGCGGTCGACTTCCTGTTTGATCGAGCGCGGAGAGAAAAGCAGGTCGGCGACGATGGCGCAGACGATCCCGATGACGATCTCGCTGCAGCGCTCCAGCGCAAACTGCGGTGCCAGCAGGGGATTGCTCTGAATGGTGATCACGATGATCAGCGCGGTATAGCCGGACAGGCCCCAGGCGTAGGAGTTCTCCACTTTGACCAGGGAAGAGACCCAGGTACAGAAGCCTGCCCAGATACAGCACACCATCAGCATCATCAGCGGGGAGCGGATCATGGTGATAATGATGGTCAGCGCCGCGACGCAGCCGATAAAGGTCCCGACGATACGCAGCATCCCGCGATAGCGGATGGCTCCTGAATAGGGTTCGCCGCCCGCCGCGAAGGCCGGGCCTGCCGCGACAATCGCCGCCGTCAGCACCGCCCAGCGCGGCGTTTCCAGCTGGAAGTGGAAACCGACAAACAGCGCCAGCACGATAGCGCACGCCAGTTTAATGGCGAAGCGAACGTGCTGGGTGGCGATGGAGAAAATGCCCATCACAATCAACCAATCTCACGCAGGCGATGCGCGATTTTGCGGAACAGGGAGTCGTTATTGGCGTCGCGGTCTTTTTCACCAGTGATCACCACCGTCGCCGTGGTGCCTGCTGGCCACAGATTGCCCTGCTCTTCGTCGAGGCGAATACGCACCGGCACGCGCTGCGCCAGACGGACCCACTCGAGATTAGAATCGACGGTTGCCATCCCTTTGCTATCGCGGGTGGCGCTGGAGTTGGTGACGCCCGCGGCAACGCTATCCACCGTGCCTTTCAGCACGCGGTTGCTGCCGAGCGGGGTAATTTCGGCGCGGTAGCCCGGACGCACGCCTTCCAGTTTGGTCTCTTCCATATAGGCGAGAATGTAGAATGAGTGCTGTTTCACCAGCGCCACGGCGGTCGAGCCGCGGGTGATGAATTCCCCGGTGTAGACGTTGAGGTTGGTCACCCAGCCGTCAGAGGGCGCGCGGATCACCGTGCGTTCCAGATCCAGTTTCGCCAGGTCACGCGTGGCTTCCGCTTTGGCCTGCTGATGCAGGACGGTTTGCAGTACGTTATTAGACTGGTCGATCTCTTCGCGGGACATCGCCTGCACGCCGAGCTGGTTACGACGCCCGGCTTCGCGGCGTTTTTCTGTCGCCAGCGCCTGATAATAGGCAACGTCGGCTTCGGCCTGTTCAAGGGCTTTCTGGTAGCGTGGCTGATCGATGGTGAACAGCACCTGATCTTTTTTCACCAGCTGGTTATCGCGCACGTTCACCGCGGTGATAAGCCCGGCGACGTCCGGGGCAATCGCCACCACGTCGGCGCTGAAACGCGCATCGCGCGTCCACGGCGATTCGGTGTAAAACACCCAGGCGCGGAAAATAGCGATGAACGCCAGGACCACCAGCGCCACGGTAATGGCGGTACGGGAGATATTTCTTGTTAGTGTTTTCACATCTACCTCAGACAAACATGCGCGATATTAAGTAGAACAGGCAGCAATACAGCGCGGTATTAAACAGTGCAGGGTGCCAGACAAAGTCGTAGATACCGGTCGGAACCAGCACCTTGCGCACCAGCCAGAAAATCGCCAGTGATAAAAGAAGTTCGAAGAAAATCGGTGGGAACGATAAACCGAACACCACGATAACGGGAAACAGACTCATGTTAACCTTGATTTGAGAGCGAGCAGGCGACAGTTTGTTGTTTAGCTCACACCGTCGCTGAAGGGCAAGAAGAGCCAGGCGGGAAGGGTGAAGCTGTTATGTCAGTAATAATATATTAACGTAAC
The DNA here is from genome assembly GCF_035593345.1 of Lelliottia sp. JS-SCA-14. Taxonomy (NCBI): domain Bacteria; kingdom Pseudomonadati; phylum Pseudomonadota; class Gammaproteobacteria; order Enterobacterales; family Enterobacteriaceae; genus Lelliottia; species Lelliottia sp. JS-SCA-14. Next base: position 4,349,839 of record NZ_CP141606.1, read on the forward strand.
TGTTATGCTGTTATCTATAATATGTGATCTAAATCACTTTTAAGCCAGAGTGAACAATGGAACGTTTAAAACGCATGTCTGTGTTTGCCAAAGTCGTCGAATTTGGCTCCTTTACCGCCGCGGCCCGACAGCTGCAGATGAGTGTTTCATCCATCAGCCAGACGGTGTCAAAACTGGAAGATGAGCTGCAGGTCAAGCTGCTGAACCGCAGCACCCGCAGCATTGGGCTGACGGAAGCGGGCAAAATTTATTATCAGGGCTGTCGGCGGATGCTGCACGAAGTTCAGGATGTGCACGAGCAACTTTACGCCTTCAACAACACCCCTATCGGCACGCTGCGGATCGGCTGTTCTTCAACTATGGCACAAAATGTCCTCGCCAGTATGACGGCGGAAATGCTCAAAGAGTATCCAGGACTGGCGGTCAATTTAGTCACCGGTATCCCTGCCCCCGACCTGATCGCCGACGGGCTGGACGTGGTGATCCGCGTCGGCGCGTTGCAGGATTCTAGCCTGTTCTCGCGCCGCCTCGGCAGCATGCCGATGGTGGTCTGCGCGTCCAAAAACTATCTGGCGCAGTTTGGCGTACCGGAAAAACCCACCGATCTGACTAACCACTCCTGGCTGGAGTACAGCGTGCGGCCGGATAACGAATTTGAGCTGATTGCTCCGGAAGGACTGTCGACAAAACTGCTGCCACAGGGGCGATTCGTGACCAACGATCCGATGACCATTTCCCGCTGGCTGGTTGCTGGTGCCGGGATTGCCTACGTGCCGCTGATGTGGGTGATCAATGAGATCAACAGCGGCGAGCTGGAGATCCTGTTCCCGCGCTATCAGTCTGACCCGCGCCCGGTATATGCCCTGTATACGGAAAAGGACAAACTGCCGCTCAAGGTGCAGGTGTGTATTAACTATCTGACCGATTATTTTGTCGAAGTGGCGGAGCTGTATCAGGGTATGCGCGGCGAAAGGAAGGAATAATCAGCCTCTGTCCCAGCAGCTATTATTCAGATATTTCATTCAATTCTATTAATAATGGCGAATTGACACCTTCGCCATTTGGCTATTATCGTATCCTTGTCAGAAAAGGCCGTTATTTATTTGTTAAAAATATACATCATAAAAATAGCGTTTCTCAGGAATCTTTTTAAACAAGGAATACAAATGAATCTTTTTGAACAAACACCGCCTTCACGCCGGCGCTACGGACTTGCCGCGTTCATTGGGCTTATCGCCGGGATTGTCTCCGCCTTTGTCAAATGGGGCGCAGAGGTTCCGCTGCCTCCACGCAATCCAACGGATTTATTCACCAGCGCATGCGGACCCGAGCAATTAATCAGAGCCGCCAGCCAAATCGATTGCTCGCGTAATTTCCTCAACCCACCCTATGTATTTCTGCGCGACTGGCTGGGTGTCGTCGATCCTAACGCCGCCGTTTATACGTTTGCCGGACATATATTTAACTGGGTCGGCGTAACACATATTATTTTCTCTATCGTGTTCGCTGTAGGCTATTGCGTTGTGGCAGAAGTCTTCCCGAAAATAAAACTCTGGCAGGGTTTGTTCGCAGGGGCGTTAGCGCAACTGTTCGTCCACATGATTTCATTCCCGCTGATGGGGCTGACTCCGCCGCTGTTTGATCTCCCGTGGTACGAACACGTCTCCGAGATCGTGGGGCACCTGATCTGGTTCTGGTCGATCGAAATTATTCGTCGTGATTTACGCAACCGCATCACTCACGAGCCGGATCCTGAAATTCCGCTGAACAGCGCGCGATAAGCGTCGCATAAAAAAATGGCGCGCCTTAAGGGCACGCCATTTTTTTTAATGCGGAGTCAGATCAGGCAGTACCGCCGACGGTCAGATTGTCGACCTTCAGCGTTGGCTGGCCAACACCCACCGGCAGGCTCTGGCCCTCTTTACCGCAGACACCCACACCTTTATCCAGTTTCAGATCGTTGCCGACCATCGAAATCTGCTGCATCGCTTCGATCCCGGAGCCAATCAGCGTGGCTCCTTTCACCGCTTTGGTGACTTTGCCTTTCTCAATCAGATAGGCTTCTGACGTCGAGAAGACAAACTTGCCGGAGGTGATATCCACCTGCCCGCCGCCGAAGTTTGGCGCGAAGATACCGTAATCTACCGATTCGATAATCTCCTGCGGCGTGGATTTACCCGCCAGCATATAGGTGTTGGTCATGCGCGGCATCGGCAGGTGCGCGTAGGATTCGCGACGGCCGTTACCGGTTGGCGCAACGCCCATCAGGCGCGCGTTGAGTTTGTCCTGCATGTAGCCTTTCAGGATGCCGTTTTCGATCAGCACGTTGTACTGTCCCGGCGTCCCTTCATCGTCGATGGAGATCGAGCCACGACGATCGGTCATGGTGCCGTCATCGACAACGGTACAGAGTTCAGAGGCCACCAGTTCGCCCATCTGGCCGCTGAATACGGAGGTGCCGCGACGGTTGAAATCGCCTTCCAGACCGTGACCGACCGCTTCGTGCAGCAGCACGCCAGGCCAGCCTGCGCCCAATACCACCGGCAGCGTACCGGCTGGTGCCGCGACCGCATTGAGATTCACCAGCGCCATACGTACAGCTTCTTTCGCCCAGGCATCTGCGCGAACTTCGCCGTCTTCGTCGGCCAGGAACCAGTCATAGCCAAAACGACCGCCGCCGCCGCTGGAGCCGCGCTCACGCTTACCGTCGTCTTCCACCTGCACGCTCACCGACAGACGCACCAGCGGACGGACATCTGCCGCCAGCGTCCCGTCGGTCGCCGCGACCAGGATGAGTTCATACACACCGCTGAGGCTGGCAGACACTTCGTGCACGCGTTTATCCGCAGCGCGCGCCACTTTGTCCACGCGACGCAGGATGTCCAGCTTCTCTTCGCGGCTCATGCTTTGCAGCGGATCGATGCTGGTATAGAGCGCCGTGTGCTGTACTTCGCCCAGCGTTTTTACGCGGCCATCGCCCGTTTCACGCACGATGGTACGCGCTGCCTGGGCGCTTTGCTCCAGGGCAGTGAGGCTGATTTGATCGGCATAGGCAAAACCGGTTTTCTCACCGCTCACGGCGCGCACGCCAACGCCCTGGTCGATGTTGTAAGAGCCATCTTTAATGATGCTGTCTTCTAAAACCCAGGATTCGTGGTAGCTCGACTGGAAATAGAGATCGCCGTAATCGAGGCGACGCTCGGTGAGTTGGGCGAGAATGGAAAACAGGTCCTGATGACTCAGGCCGTTCGCTGCGAGCAAATGTTCACTTACCAGGTTCAGACTCATCGTTTTGCTACTCGTTCGTTGCCACCCAGCGGGCGGTAAAAAAAATCATTATTATTGAGAGTGAGGCAATTAATTGCCCGCGTCAAATCATTGCTGTGCATCTTTGCGCGCCTGACGGAGCACCTCATTAATCTGTGGCTTATCGACCGGGCCCGTAATGCGGTAGCGCAGGATCGAGACCTTGCTCCACAGCGGCCCGAGCACCTTACTGGCGGCAAACACCGCGGCGCCGACAATCGGGTTCACCACGAAGGCCGCCGCAACACCCACGGTCGCCGAGATTTCAGGTGCAACGACCGCTTCCATATCCAGCTCGCGACGCACCAGATTCACCGAGCCTTTCATGGCGATATCGGCCTCGAGGCCATCCACCAGCGTGTCGTCCGTGTGCAGGACACCGTCTTTGATCCACGCCGTGCTGCGGATGGAATCGTAATAGAACCCTTCGCTAAAGGTGTCGCTAAAATCAAAGCGCAGTTTACGCAGCAGCGCGTCGAAGCTCAGCAAACGTAATAGCTGCCCGGCGTGGCCGGTACTGACGTCGGCGATTTCACCTTTGCCGAGATTGGTTTTCAGAATCCCGTTCAGCGAGGCGACGTCCGGTTTCCACGGCTGGGCGCGCCAGTGCATATCGTAATTGATATCGAAGGACGAGCCGCGCAGCGGCGTGCTGACGCCAAAGAAATTCGTCGCCGCATCCAGTTTGTTGCCCTTGATTGTGCCTTTGAGCGAGGTGCGCTGTTCGCCTGAGCCATTCACCCATTCCCCGTCAGCCGTCAGACGGCCGAAACCGGTATCAATCAGGCCGCCCGCGAGGCTCAGGGTGTTCCCCTTAATAGCAAAATTACCGTCGATGCGGCCATATTTCTGGCCCCACAGCCAGCACTCGGCGCAGCGCAGCTGTAGATCTGGCCAGCCGCTGAAATCCACTTTAGACACTTCGGCTAATGGTGAATCCGTTGCCGTTTGCCCTTTCGCTGCCATCGTCGGGTTGTAGTAGAGATAACGAATCGCCGCCTGCCACGGTGCGTTGTCACGCATCGTCAGCGTGCCGTTAATTTCACGCCCCTGGGCTTCCACCGTTGAACCGTTGATCGTCGGTTCGGAGACAATACTGAGGTTGTTCCACTGCTGCCCGCCAAGGGTCAGAGCTGGCGTACGGACGGTGATACGCTCCGGGAACTGCGCCGCCTGATCAACATTTTGCCCGACGCCCTTGTTGAACATCGCCAGCCACTCTGCGCCGTCCATCGCGGGCAGGTTCAGTTCGATGCCCGACTGCTCAGGCAGCGGCGGAATGGTGCGGCTGTCCGTGGTCCAGATGGCGCGATCGAGCGTCAGTTTACGACTGAGCAACCAGCGGCTGTTGAAGTGGTTTTTACCGCTGGCATTGCCAGTCAGTTCGAATCTGTTGAGATCGCCCTTAACGTTGATGTTCATCGGCAGCGGCTGCCCGGATTTTTTATCCAGTGGCGCAGGTAAGTGACTGCTTACATTTTTCAGATCGCCGGTCACGTCGACCTGGTAGCGCGCGCTTCCGCGATAAGGCAGGTCGATGGCCACTTTACCGTTCCAGGCCACCGAGCCGTCGATGGATTCCGCCACCGGTTTCGGCAGAACATCCATCCGCGCAGGCTGCCAGTTGGCGTCCATGTTTACCGCGACCTGGTAGGCTTTGTCGCCTTCGGTGGTGCTGAAATCGACGTTAAGCGGCTGATTAAACCAGGTGGCTTTCAGCGGTTCACTCTTCAGGTTGCCATTCACAAAGCTGAATTTACCGTTCAGATTTTTGAGCGTGCTGTCGAGCGGTTTGATGAACAGGCTGTTGTTATTCAGTACCACGTCGCCTTCGGCGGTGGTCATTTCGCCGTCCAGCGGAATATCCAGATGTAAGCGCGCATTCACATCGCCGTCGATCTGCAGCTCTTTCAGCGCGGCGGCCAGCGAGTCATCGAGCGGGGTCTCTTCGAAATACGGTCCCACGGCTTTACCCGGCCCGTTGATATCCGCGTCGATCAGCAGTTTTTCTTTGGAATAGTCCGGGATCACGGCGGTCAGATTGCGGGCGGTGACGCCACCCAGCGCCACGCTGTCGGATTTCATCCACAGACCGTCGTTGAGGAAGTTCAGCTCAATGTTGAGGTTTTTCAGCGCCGGCCAGTCGGGCTGGAAGGCAAAGGTCGCGTTGCGCAGCGGCACCAGGACCTGGAACTGACCTTCGTTATGTTTATACGGGAACAGATGCGGATTGCCGCCGTAGACCAGCGTGGCATTATCAGCCTGGCCGCCCTGAATCGCACCGCTCAGATAGTCCACCAGCTCTTTGCCCATCAGGTTTTCCGGGAAGTAGCGCCAGGCCTGACCGCCATCGTCGGTGCTGATACCTGCCAGGATGCCCAGCCAGGGTTCATCCCCTTCGGGCTGCAGATAGCGGAAGTTACCGCTCGCATGCACGCCGGTGGCTTTCACGTCGATATCACGACCATCGAGCTGGAACCCTTTGTCGTTTTTCAGCCAGTTGAGGATCGCCGTGCCTTTTTCGATCTCCAGCGGAGCGCGGAAAACCGTTTCGTACGGCATTTTGGCGTCGGTCATTTCTGCCGTCAGCCTGCCGTCTTCAACGCTTCCTTCAAGCTTGCCGCCAAAGTGCTCGGCACCCGGCAGGAGCTTCCACTGCTTCCAGGAGAGCGCTTTCCATGAGGCCTGAAAACGGGTTTTTTCCGTGGCCTGCAGGGGGATATCCAGCGCCAGCGAGTCGATCTGTCCACTCGGCTGCGTGGCTTGCCAGACTTCACCCAGCGAAGCGGACATGCGGGTAGCGATAGGACGCAAACCGTCGAGACTCGCCAGATCGAGATTGCTGGCTCGGATGCGTAGCTCATCGCTGCGTTTGCTGTTTACGCCGCCGACTTCCTGCTCTGGCACCCATGCCATCGTCAGCGCACCGCGTGGCCAGGCTTTGCCGTCCATCGTAATGCGGGTATCGGGAATGGAGAATTGCCAGCTGTCGCCCTGACGCGTGACGTGTGCCGTCAGATTATCGACCGACATATCATGGGTTTGGGTTTCGCCTTTCCACGCCGCACCGCCCTGCTTCAGCCACACGTCACCGGCGGCAATGTCCCCGTCAGTCAGCGTCAGCCAGCCTTCGAGGCTAAACCGCGCCCTTTGCAGGGCCACGTTGTCCTGCATCCATTTGCCGAGCCAGGGTTTCACATCGACATCATCGGCCTGCAGCCAGACTTTGCCTTTGTTCAGCAGACCATTGTCGTCGCGCAAATCCATCCGCACCTGCATGATGCCGTGCTGGCCGTTGAGACTGGAGAGGTTGACCTGCCCTTCGGCGCGATGGCGATCTTTGCCGTTGAGCCAGGTGAGCTGCGGGATCGCCAGTTCGGCCCGTTGGCCGGAGAGGGTAATGAAACTGATTTCGCTGTCGCGCAGATCGAAATGATCGAACTGGCGCAGGAAAAGATCGCTGATGCGGTTGGTCTCAATGCCTTTGCTGTTCTCACCCTGCGTCAGGGAAGTATTGGTCAAAAACTGAAGCTGCCAGAAGGTGAGATCGCGAAACTGCCAGCGCATGTGCAGCAAACTTTGCCAGACATCCAGCGCCAGCGTTACGCGTTTGATTTTGAGATAGCCGCCATCTTTCAGGGTGGCGTTGATGTCGCGCACATCCAGCGTCGGGCCGAAGTTTTGCCAGCTGGCGCTCAGCTGGCTGACATCAACGGGAACGCCGGTGGCGCTTTCGATCTTTGCCAGCACCTGCGGGCGCCAGCTGTCGAGATGCGGTAACACGAGGCGCAGTCCGCTCACGAGCAACGCGACAATGACGACAAGCGTTGCCCCTGTAAGCAGTAAAATTCCTGGCAATCGCCTCACGCATCTCTCCTTGTCAGCCGTTCTCTAGCAGCATTGCTGCGTCTTACATCATCACCACGTCAAACTGCTGCTGATTGTAGAGTGGTTCGATTTGTACTTTTACCTGTTTGCCGACAAAGATTTCCACTTCCGCCAGCGCGTGCGACTCTTCGCCTTTCAGTGCTTCTGCCACCGCAGGGGAAGCATAGACCAGAAAACGGTCGGAGTCGTAGGCGTGATGGACGCGGACAATTTCACGCATGATTTCGTAGCAGACCGTCTCCACGGACTTAACCGTGCCGCGTCCGTGGCAGGTTGGGCATTCGTTGCACAGCACGTGCTCAACGCTTTCGCGCGTGCGCTTGCGGGTCATCTCCACCAGGCCGAGCTGGGAGAAACCGTTGATGCTGGTTTTCACCCGATCTTTGCTCAGCGCCTGCTCCAGGGAGTGCAGCACGCGACGGCGGTGATCTTCATTATTCATATCGATAAAGTCGATGATGATGATCCCGCCGAGATTGCGCAGGCGAAGCTGGCGCGCGATGGCCTGCGTCGCTTCGATGTTGGTGTTGAAGATGGTGTCGTCGAGATTACGATGACCAACGAATGCGCCGGTGTTGATATCGACGGTAGTCATGGCTTCGGTCTGATCGATGATCAGATACCCGCCGGATTTGAGCTCTACTTTACGCTCCAGCGCGCGCTGGATTTCGTTCTCGACGTCGTAAAGATCGAAGATCGGCTGGCGGCCCGTGTAGTGCTCCAGCAGACCCGGCATCTCGGGGATGTATTCGGCGGTAAATTCCAGCAAGGCGTCGTAGGTCAGACGCGAATCCACACGGATGCGGTCGAGCTGCGCGTCGGCGAAATCGCGCAAGACGCGCTGGGCCAGCGCCAGTTCGCCGTACATTTGATAGCGCGTCTGGTTGCGTTTTTTACGCTCCATCACTTTGGTCCAGACGCGTTTCAGGTACGCCGCATCGGAAGCCAGATCTTCTTCGCTGATCCCTTCTGCTGCGGTACGGATAATGAACCCGCCCTGCTCATCGCAGTAAGCGCCGACCACCTTTTTCAGGCGTTCGCGCTCGCTTTCACTTTCGATACGCTGAGAGACGCCGACGTGCGACGCGCCCGGCATAAAGACCAGGTAACGGGAAGGTAAGGTGATGTCGGTGGTCAGGCGGGCGCCTTTGGTGCCGAGGGGATCTTTCACCACCTGGACCATGAGATCCTGCCCCTGACGGACCAGCTCGGAGATGTCGCGGACGGTAAACTGCTTTTGCTCTTCGCCCGCCACGCATTCGGTATGGGGCATGATGTCCGAGGCATGTAAAAATGCCGCTTTATCAAGGCCAATATCTACAAATGCCGCCTGCATACCCGGTAGTACACGACTGACACGACCTTTGTAGATATTGCCTACTATTCCGCGTCGCGCTTCGCGCTCAATATGAATTTCCTGAAGAATGCCGCCATCAATATAGGCCACTCGGGTTTCCGATGGCGTTACGTTTACCAACAATTCAGCCGTCATAATTATCCCTTCCCTCACGCAGTGAGTTAAAATTGCTCAGCAACTCATACGTTTCCACCAGCGGTAAGCCGACTACGGCGTGATAGCTGCCATTAATCTTCCTGACAAAACAGCCACCCAGCCCCTGAATACCGTATGCACCTGCTTTATCCATAGGTTCACCGCTGGCGATGTAACCGGCGATCTCCTCATCGGTAAGCACTCTGAACGTGACGTCCGTGACCACCAGACAATCCAGCACCTGCTGGCTGTCGGCCAGTGCAACCGCCGTCATCACCTGATGTGTTTGCCCGGATAACTTGCGCAGCATACGCGCCGCATGTTCGCTGTCGCGCGGTTTCTCGAGCACTTCACCGTTGAGGATCACGATGGTATCCGCCCCCAGCACCGGCAAATCGCGCGGCGTTAGCGCCACGCCAGCCTGCGCTTTTTCCCGTGCCAGACGAGACACATACTGCTGCGCGCTTTCGCCATCGGCCCGTTGTTCTTCAATACCGGGGACGATACGTTCAAAAGAGACACCCAGTTGAGTGAGCAACTCCTGACGGCGCGGGGAACCAGAGGCAAGAAATATAGACGTCATAGAAACCTTAGTTATTGCACGGCAAACTGCTGGCGAATCTTACGCATCAGCAGGAACAGCCACGGCCAGAGCACACCGTTTACTACACTACTCCAGAACACTTCCGGTCGGAAAGAGACGTTGATCACTAAAAACTCAGCCCAGAAAACAATGATATCCGCGGCGAGGGACAACAACATCACCACCAACGCCTGTTGCCAGAGCGCGAGGTTACGGAAAAGCTGGAATTTCAGTGCGACAAGATACGCAATAATACTCATCGACAGGGCGCGCACGCCAAGCGTAGAGCCACTAATGAGATCCAGTATGGCACCCATCACAAAACCTGTGCCCACATTTACGCGGTGCGGCAGAGCAAGGGTCCAGTAGAGTAAAATGAGCAGCACCCAGTTTGGCCGGAAGACGAGAATGTCGTCCGGCCAGGGCATGACTTGCAGCAGTAACGCGACGAAAAACGAGAGCCAGATAACCCAGCGTCCCTGGCTACGGTAGCTGGCCACTACTGCCCTCCTGAGGAGATGTGTGGCGGCAGCGGCGCATCCGGAGGTGGCTGCGTTAAACCGGTCGCAGGAGCCGGAACCGGCGCAGGTGGCCCCATTGAATCCGGCGCAGGCAGTACCTGCGGCATCATCTGCATTAAGCGTTCGTTAGCTACGCGGTGAACATCTTCCGGCGTCATCGGGTTAACGCCGTTACGATCGGCACCCCACAGCAGCAGCAAATAGCGCAGACGCTGTAAGCCCGCGGTCGGACGAGCCTGAATCACGGTATACGCACGCTGCGTATCGAGCTTCACGGAAGAGACCACGGCAACCGGATAACCTTCCGGGAAACGACCACCGAGACCTGAAGTCACCAGAACATCACCCACACGAATGTCGGTGTTGGCTGGCAGATGCTCCAGCTGCAGATCGTCCGTACAGCCGTTACCGGCCGCAATAATGCGGATGTCGTTACGCAGTACCTGAATCGGCAAGGCATGGGTCGCATCGCAAATCAGCAACACGCGGCTGGTCAGCTTGGCTACGGCAACCACCTGGCCGACGACGCCTTTATCGCTGATGACCGGCTGGCCTTCGTACACACCATTCACGCTGCCTTTGTCGATCACCACCTGATCGCTGTACGGATCGTTAACGGTGGAGATCACCTGAGTCACCATTTTTTGCTCGTCCTGACGCAGCGGCGACCCCAGCAGTTCACGCAGACGGGCGTTTTCCTGGCGATATTGACCCAGCATCAGCAGCTCGCTGTTTTTCAGCAGCAGTTCCTGGCGCAGTGCACGGTTTTCGAGTTCGAGTTGGTCACGTGACGACAAAGTCTGAGAAACGCTGTCGAGTAATTCACGGGGACCGTTTGATACAAAATAGAAAGGACTGACGGCGGTATCCATGTATGTTCGAATCTGGCTGAACATACCGAGGCGGCTATCGGCGATGATGACTCCAAGCGCTACCAGCACCCCCAGGATCAGGCGAAACTGCAGCGACGGGCCACGGCTAAAAATTGGCTTCATAGGCTATGCGTATTCTCGTGTCAGAGAGAAAGGGTAGCCTTCGCTACCCTCTCACTTCGACTACTCTTCGCTGAACAAGTCGCCGCCGTGCATGTCGATCATTTCCAGCGCCTTGCCGCCACCACGGGCTACGCAAGTCAGTGGATCTTCTGCAACTACGACAGGAATCCCTGTCTCTTCCATTAACAGGCGGTCGAGGTTACGCAGCAGCGCACCACCACCGGTCAGAACCATACCGCGTTCTGAGATGTCGGAAGCCAGTTCTGGCGGGCACTGTTCCAGCGCAACCATCACCGCGCTGACGATACCGGTCAGCGGCTCTTGCAGCGCTTCGAGGATTTCGTTGGAGTTCAGGGTAAAGCCACGCGGAACGCCTTCTGCCAGGTTACGGCCACGAACTTCGATTTCGCGGACTTCGTCACCAGGGTAAGCAGAACCGATCTCGTGCTTAATACGCTCTGCGGTGGCTTCACCGATCAGAGAGCCGTAGTTACGGCGCACATAATTAATGATGGCTTCGTCGAAGCGGTCACCACCGATACGCACGGAGGAGGAGTAAACCACGCCGTTCAGGGAGATAACGGCTACTTCAGTGGTACCACCACCGATATCCACCACCATCGAACCTGTTGCTTCAGAAACCGGCAGGCCTGCACCAATTGCAGCAGCCATCGGCTCTTCAATCAGGAAGACTTCACGCGCGCCTGCACCCTGAGCGGATTCACGGATCGCACGACGTTCAACCTGAGTTGCACCAACCGGCACACACACCAGCACGCGCGGACTTGGGCGCATGAAGCTGTTGCTGTGAACCTGCTTGATGAAGTGCTGAAGCATTTTTTCAGTCACGAAGAAGTCAGCGATAACGCCGTCTTTCATTGGGCGGATCGCGGCGATGTTGCCTGGGGTACGACCCAGCATCTGCTTCGCATCGTGTCCTACGGCTGCCACGCTTTTCGGGGAGCCGGCACGATCCTGACGAATGGCCACAACGGAAGGCTCATTCAATACGATGCCTTGTCCTTTTACATAAATCAGGGTATTCGCGGTACCCAGGTCAATGGACAGGTCATTGGAAAACATGCCACGAAATTTTTTCAACATACTAAGGGATAATCCTGAAAGCTGGGGCGGAAAAATTAAAATCCGCTTACTTTACCAACCACACGTAGCAGCGACAAGGCGCAAAAATCATCTGCTACGGTGAAAATTAGTGCAGTACGTTTCCGTATGTTACAAATTTAATTCCTGACTCCATCAGGGCTGAGTTAACAGCTGCGTCACTCGCTTTCATTTGTAACCGGTCCGGGTCAACGACTGGCGTTTTGCTCGTCATACTCAAAGCTACAGGCGCGATATTCTACGTGAAAACAAATTAAACGGCAGGTCAAACAGAGTATCTTTGCAAATATTTTTTCACATTGCTGTCAAGCGGCTGAGAGGAGGCAATAAAATCCCCCTGACCACCCGCCACACCGCGCTCCGTCAACATCTGCCATTCGCTCCGTGAACGTATGCCTGTGGCGAATACTTGCGTTTGCGTTCCCTTGCACGCTTCCACCAGGCTCTGAACCAGAAGCTGGTTTTCCGTGCGCTTTTCAATATTCCTGACCAGCCCCGGATGCAGCTTCAACAGTTCCACATCCAGCTCCTTGATCCAACTGGTACTGACCAGCGTTAAACCCGCCTGTGTTACCGCGACGCGAGCGCCGAGAGCATTCATCAAACGGACGACCGGCTGTAAACGGCTGATATGTTGACAGACATCTGCCTCTGCAAGTTCAAAAATAATCCGTTTCCGCTGCGATTTTTCACATTGCATCAGAACATCACGCAGCCAGCGCTGGAAACGCGGGCGAATCAGCGACTCTACCGTTACCTGTAATGCCAGATTTTCCTCAGGCCAGAAAGATAAAAATGGAATAAGACGCGTAATTTGCTGGCGGTCGTACTCTTCTGACAGACCAAACTGCAGCACCATCGGCAGATATTCGGCGGAGACCACCTCTTCCGTACCGTCAAAGATACGGCACAGTAATTCGCGATGATGCACTACGCCGTTGCGCAGCACGGCCGGTTTTTGATAGATACGCGGCCCGCCGCGACTGAGCATCTGCTCGATGAGTGTCCGCCAGCGCACGTTGCCGCGCCCTTTCTCCGGCAGAGAATCATCGTAAACCGCCCAGCCGTTGGCCCCCTGCAGCACCGCGTTTCGCGTGGCGGCTTCGGCATGCTCCATCACCTGCTGCGTATGTTGCCCGCCGCGCCAGGCGCAAATCCCGATGTGGACCATGTCGTCCCGATCGAGCATTTTGGTTGGCGGCAGGGCATCGACCGCTTTCAGCAGCTGGCTGGCAATACTTTCAGACTCTTTCAACGTCCGGTGCGGCAGCAGCACCGCAAAATCGCTGCGGTGATAGCGCGCCAGCAGCGCGCCCGGGTATCGCATGATAAAGGTCGAGAGCAAATTGATAAGCGTAAAGAGATGATCTTCCGCCACCGAGCGGCCCCAGGTATCGCGCAGCAGATCGAAATCCGGCAGGCGGATAATCATGACCACGCCGTGCGCGCCGACTTTTTCCGTGTCATCCAGCAGCGTAGCCAGCTGATTATCAAAGAAGAGACGGTTGTTCAGCCCGGTTTTATTGTCCTGGGCTGCATAGGAGCGAATCAGCGTATCCATCCGGCTGCGCTGATCGCTGGCGAACTGAATCTCCGAGAGCAAGACGTCGAGCGCACTGCTGGTCCGCGTCGGCCATTCGTAGACGGAGCCCCGTACCTTAGCACCCCGTTCGCCGTTTAAAATACGTACAGATCGCGATTCCAGCAGTTCTTGTCCGGAAAGTTGGCGTCGCAGCCAGCGAACCGCCAGAAAGAGCAGCAACACGATAAAACCCACCGCCACGGTCAGCGGCGCGGTGGTCATCAGGGAGCGGAAGTAGTTCGCCATCGGGTCCTGATAGACCAGCCTGATGGTGACACCGGGGCTTTTTAAGGAGTGAATAATCATCTCGCGGTACTGAGCTAAATTCCCGGCGGGACGATAGCTGCTCTGACGCGCATGGCTCAGAACGACTTTGCTACCCTGTAAGATGTCGATGTGCACAATGTCGACCGGCACCATCATCTCATCCAGCTGCTGAGCGAGCGCTGGGAGCGAGGAAGTCACCAGTCGTGAATCAATCACCGAGGCGACGGACTGTAAACGGTTGTCGAGCTTGTCCTGAATCGCGTTATAAAAACTCAGCGAGCACCCCATCAGGGTGACGAAAATGGTCAGCCCCGTCAGCAGCGTAATAAAAGCTGAAAATTTCGTCGTTAATCGCATCCTTGAGATCACTCCGTTGGTTGATGGGGAAACAGTTTAATAGCAAGTAAGTGCTAACTTGCGTTTAGCAGGGGCATACTACCAAACCTGGTCGATCTGGCAATTTATTGCGTTAAATCGGCATAGCGTTTCAATGAGCGAGTATAGTCTCCAGAAATAATTTTCCAATCACCATGCTTAGTGAGGACATTTGTATGCAGGCTTTGATCTTAGAACAGCAGGACGGTAACACGCTGGCGTCGATTCAATCCGTTGAAGAAAGCCGTCTTCCTGAAGGCAATGTCACTATTGATATCGACTGGTCCAGCCTGAACTACAAGGATGCCCTCGCGATCACCGGCACGGGTAAAATCATCCGCAACTTTCCGATGATTCCGGGAATTGATTTCGCCGGGCGCGTCCATTCCAGTGAAGATCCCCGTTTTCACGCCGGGCAGCAGGTGCTGCTGACGGGCTGGGGCGTGGGTGAGAACCACTGGGGCGGCCTGGCGACGCAGGCGCGCGTCAACGGCGACTGGCTGGTGCCGATGCCGAAAGGGCTGGACGGTCGTAAAGCGATGATTATCGGCACAGCTGGTTTTACCGCCATGCTGTGCGTGATGGCGCTGGAAGAGGCGGGCGTTCGCCCGGACTCCGGCGAAGTGGTAGTGACCGGTGCCAGCGGTGGCGTCGGCAGTACGGCCGTCACCCTGCTGCATAAACTGGGTTATCAGGTCGCTGCGGTGACCGGGCGCGAAAGCACCCATGAATACCTGCGTTCTCTCGGTGCAAACCGCATTCTCGGTCGCGAAGAGTTCAGCGAAACGCGTCCCCTGGAGAAACAGGTTTGGGCCGGTGCGGTCGATACCGTGGGCGATAAAGTGCTGGCAAAACTGCTGGCGCAGATGAACTACGGTGGTTGTGTGGCAGCCTGCGGTCTGGCGGGCGGTTTCGCACTGCCAACGACCGTCATGCCATTTATTCTGCGTAATGTGCGTCTGCAGGGCGTGGATTCGGTGATGACGCCAGCCGCGCGCCGCGCGCAGGCCTGGGAGCGTCTGGTGCGCGATCTGCCGGAATCCTTCTTCAGCCAGAGCGCCACCGAGATCACCCTCGAGCAGGCTCCGGAATACGCCGGTAAAATCATGAGCAATCAGTTCCACGGTCGTGCGCTGGTGAAAATTGCCTAATCTTCAAATTTTCGTGACATATTCGCGCTAAACCGACTCCTCCGTCATGCTTAGAAAAATGCATGATGGAGGATGCCATGAAAACCAAAAAACTGACGGAAGCCGATGTCACGTCCGAATCTGTCTTTATGCTGCAGCGCCGCCAGATCCTGAAGATGCTCGGCATCAGCGCCACCGCCCTTTCCCTCTCACCCGCCGCCCATGCCGACCTGCTCGACTGGTTCAAGGGTAACGATCGTCCAAAAGCCCCCTCGGGCCAGCCGCTGACTTTTACCAAACCCGCCCAGTGGCAGAACACGCTTGCGCTGACGCCGAAAGATAAAGTCACGGGCTATAACAACTTCTACGAGTTTGGCCTCGATAAAGCCGATCCTGCCGCCAATGCCGGAAGCATGAAAACCGATCCCTGGACCTTAAAAATTGAGGGCGAGGTCGCCAAACCGCTCACCTTTGACCATCACGATCTCACCACCCGTTTCCCGCTCGAGGAGCGTATTTACCGGATGCGCTGCGTCGAGGCCTGGTCGATGGTGGTGCCGTGGATCGGTTTCCCGCTGCACAAACTGCTGGCGATGGCCGAGCCCACCAGCGATGCCAAATATGTCTCTTTCCAGACGCTCTACTCGCCTGAGCAGATGCCAGGCCAGAAAGATCGGTTTATCGGCGGCGGGCTGGAATATCCATATGTAGAAGGGCTGCGCCTCGACGAGGCGATGCATCCCCTGACGCTTCTGACCGTCGGGGTTTACGGCAAAGCCCTGCCGCCGCAGAACGGCGCCCCCATCCGCTTAACCGTGCCGTGGAAATATGGTTTCAAAGGCATCAAATCGATCGTCAGCATTAAGCTGACCAAAGAGCGCCCACCGACCACCTGGAATCTCGCCGCGCCCAATGAATATGGTTTCTTTGCAAACGTGAACCCGCATGTGGATCATCCGCGCTGGTCGCAGGCCACCGAGCGCTTTATCGGCTCCGGCGGCGCGCTGGATGTGAAACGCCAGCCAACGCTGCTGTTTAACGGCTACGCCGATGAAGTCGCCTCGCTCTATCGCGGGCTCAATTTGCGGGAGAATTTTTAGTGCGCTTAACCGCTAAACAGGTCACCTGGCTCAAGGTGCTACTGCACCTTGCCGGTTTGCTTCCTTTTATATGGCTATTCTGGGCGGCCAGTCAGGGCTATTTCAGCGCCGATCCGGCCAAAGATATTCAACACTTTACGGGTAGGATGGCTCTGAAATTTTTGCTGGCGACCTTGCTGGTCTCGCCCCTGGCGCGCTACGCTAAACAGCCATTATTGATACGAACCCGGCGTCTTTTAGGGTTATGGTGCTTTGCCTGGGCGACGATACATCTCACGAGCTATACGTTGCTGGAGCTGGGGATTAACAATCTGGCGCTACTTGGCAGCGAACTGGTGTCACGTCCGTATCTGACGCTCGGGATCGTCAGTTGGGTGATTTTACTGGCCCTGACGCTGACATCGACCCAATACGCACAGCGAAAACTGGGCCGACGCTGGCAACTTTTGCATAACTTCGTCTATCTGGTGGCGATCCTGGCGCCGATACATTATCTGTGGTCAGTGAAGATTTTATCCCCTCAGCCCATCATCTACGCCCTGCTGGCTGTGGCCCTTTTGGTATGGCGTTACAAGAAGTTCCGCCAGTGGTGGCGATAGTTCGCGAAACTGTGCGTATTCCCGCAGATTACTTATCAACCGCGAATCTTTTTCCAATTGCGGTTGATAATCTTCCCTGATAAGACCAGTATTTAGCTGCTAAATGCTACGAACTCGTTATAATGTGCGACCTTGGTTTTCCTGAAGGGGTTTTTCCTCCCCTGAAAGGGTGACAATTGCGCATCGAAGGTATATTTTGTTTTTTACCCGAGAATCGCAGGAGATAGCGGCACAATGACTGGAAAGTTGCACATCTTAGTTTTGAACGGACCGAACCTGAACATGCTCGGCACCCGTGAACCCGAGAAGTACGGCACGCTGACGTTAAGCGAAATTGTTAACCGTCTGGGTACGGAAGCAGCGGCGCTTGGCGTGAGTCTTGATCATTTTCAGTCAAATGCGGAGTACGCACTCATCGACCGTATTCATCAGGCTAAAGACACTGTGGACTATATCCTGATTAATCCGGCCGCGTTTACGCACACCAGTGTTGCTATCCGCGACGCACTGCTTGCGGTGAGCATCCCGTTTATCGAGATCCACCTGAGCAATGTGCATGCACGAGAGCCGTTCCGCCACCATTCGTATCTGTCAGATATCGCTGCTGGCGTTATCTGCGGACTGGGTGCAGACGGTTATTCATACGCTTTACAGACAGCGGTAAAACGCCTGTCACAATCACACTAAACAAGAGTACGGAACCCACTCATGGATATTCGTAAGATTAAAAAACTGATCGAGCTGGTTGAAGAATCAGGCATCTCCGAACTGGAAATTTCTGAAGGCGAAGAGTCTGTACGCATCAGCCGTGCAGCGCCAGCCGCTAGCTTCCCGGTCATGCAGCAGGCTTATGCTGCACCTGTGATGCAGCAGCAGCCTGCTCTGTCTAACGCAGTTGCACCGGCCGCTGAAGCGCCGGCAGCCGCAGCAGCAGAAATCAGTGGTCACATCGTACGTTCCCCGATGGTTGGTACTTTCTACCGCACACCAAGCCCGGACGCTAAAGCGTTCTGCGAAGTAGGTCAGAAAGTCAACGCAGGCGATACCCTGTGTATCGTTGAAGCGATGAAAATGATGAACCAGATCGAAGCTGACAAGTCAGGCATTGTTAAAGCGATTCTGGTCGAAAGTGGTCAGCCGGTAGAATTTGACGAGCCGCTGGTCGTCATCGAGTAACGAGGCGAACATGCTGGATAAAATTGTCATCGCCAACCGTGGCGAGATTGCACTGCGTATCCTTCGTGCCTGTAAAGAACTGGGCATCAAGACCGTGGCTGTGCACTCAAGCGCGGATCGCGATTTAAAACACGTATTACTGGCGGATGAGACGGTCTGTATTGGCCCGGCTCCGTCCGTAAAAAGTTATCTGAATATCCCGGCTATCATCAGCGCCGCTGAAATCACCGGCGCGGTGGCAATCCATCCGGGTTATGGCTTCCTCTCTGAGAACGCCAATTTTGCTGAACAGGTTGAGCGCTCTGGCTTTATCTTCATCGGCCCGAAAGCTGACACCATCCGCCTGATGGGCGACAAAGTGTCTGCGATCACCGCGATGAAGAAAGCGGGCGTTCCAACGGTACCAGGCTCCGACGGTCCTCTGGGCGACGATATGGATGCAAACCGTGCTCATGCTAAACGCATTGGCTATCCGGTGATCATCAAAGCGTCCGGCGGCGGCGGCGGTCGTGGTATGCGCGTTGTTCGCAGCGATGCAGACCTGGCGCAATCCATCTCCATGACCAAAGCTGAAGCGAAAGCCGCTTTCAGCAATGACATGGTGTACATGGAAAAATACCTGGAAAACCCACGCCACATCGAAATTCAGGTGCTGGCTGACGGTCAGGGTAATGCTATCTATCTGGCAGAGCGCGACTGCTCCATGCAGCGTCGTCACCAGAAAGTGGTCGAAGAAGCACCAGCACCGGGTATTACCCCGGAACTGCGTCGCTACATCGGCGAGCGTTGCTCCAAGGCGTGCGTCGATATCGGCTATCGCGGTGCAGGTACGTTCGAATTCCTGTTCGAAAACGGCGAGTTCTATTTCATCGAAATGAACACCCGTATTCAGGTTGAACACCCGGTGACAGAAATGATTACCGGCGTTGACCTGATCAAAGAGCAGCTGCGTATCGCAGCGGGTCAACCGCTGTCCATCAAGCAGGAAGAAGTGGTGGTCAAAGGCCATGCGGTCGAGTGCCGTATTAACGCCGAAGA
This sequence comes from Lelliottia sp. JS-SCA-14, assembly GCF_035593345.1. Classification (NCBI taxonomy): domain Bacteria; kingdom Pseudomonadati; phylum Pseudomonadota; class Gammaproteobacteria; order Enterobacterales; family Enterobacteriaceae; genus Lelliottia; species Lelliottia sp. JS-SCA-14. Next base: position 4,369,013 of record NZ_CP141606.1, read on the forward strand.
CCCGAACACCTTCCTGCCGAGCCCGGGTAAAATCACGCGTTTCCACGCGCCGGGTGGCTTTGGTGTACGTTGGGAATCTCATATCTACGCTGGCTACACCGTGCCACCGTACTATGACTCAATGATCGGTAAGCTTATCTGCTACGGCGAGAACCGTGATGTGGCGATTGCCCGCATGAAGAACGCCCTGCAGGAGCTGATCATCGATGGCATCAAAACCAACGTTGATCTGCAGGTTCGTATCATGAATGACGAGAACTTCCAGAATGGTGGGACTAACATCCACTATCTGGAGAAAAAACTCGGCCTTCACGAAAAGTAAGACCGCATTAGCGTTAAAAGGCCGGATAATCCGGCCTTTTTTATTTCTGGGGACGCTTAGCCCCCATCATGTACAATCCCCGCTTTCTTCATCCACAAGGGACTTAAAATGGACAAGCGTTTTGTTCAAGCCCATAAAGAAGCGCGCTGGGCGCTGTGGCTGACCCTTCTCTATCTTCTTGCGTGGTTAGTGACTGCTTACTTACCTGATTCGGCCCCCGGATTCACCGGCCTGCCGCACTGGTTTGAAATGGCCTGTCTGCTGATGCCTTTGGTCTTTACGCTGCTGTGCTGGCTGATGGTGCGTTTTATCTTCCGCGATATCTCTCTGGAGGATAGCGATGCAAACTGAAATCATCGCCGTTCTGGTTATCTATCTCTTTATTGTGTTTGGCCTCTCGGCTTACGCCATGCGTAAGCGCAGTACCGGCTCGTTCCTCAGCGAATATTTCCTCGGAAGCCGCTCAATGGGCGGGTTTGTGCTGGCGATGACCCTGACCGCAACCTACGTCAGCGCCAGCTCGTTCATCGGCGGACCGGGTGCGGCGTATAAGTACGGGCTCGGCTGGGTGCTGCTGGCGATGATTCAGGTCCCAACGATCTGGCTGTCGCTCGGCATTCTGGGCAAAAAATTTGCCATTCTCGCCCGACGCTATAACGCGATTACGCTTAACGACATGCTGCAGGCGCGCTATCAAAACCGCGCGGTGGTGTGGATTGCCAGCGTCAGCCTACTGGTGGCTTTCGTCGGTGCGATTGCCGTGCAGTTCATCGGCGGCGCACGTCTGCTTGAGACCGCCGCAGGGATTAAATACGAAAATGGCCTCCTAATCTTCGGGATCACCATCGCGCTCTACACCGCGTTCGGCGGCTTCCGTGCCAGCGTCCTGAACGACACGATGCAGGGCATGGTGATGCTGATTGGCACCCTGGTGCTGCTGGTTGGCGTGATCTACGCCGCGGGCGGCCTGCATAATGCAGTGCAAACCCTGGAGCAGATTGACCCGAAACTGGTCAGCCCACACGGTGCCGACGATATTTTGACACCGGCGTTCATGACCTCATTCTGGGTGCTGGTCTGCTTTGGTGTCATCGGCCTGCCGCACACGGCGGTGCGTTGTATCTCCTATAAAGACAGCAAAGCGGTACATCGCGGGATTATCATCGGCACGATCGTGGTGTCACTTCTGATGCTGGGCATGCATCTGGCGGGTGCGTTAGGCCGCGCCATTCTTCCGCATCTGACCGTGCCGGATCAGGTGATCCCGACCTTAATGGTGCAGGTGTTACCGCCGTGGGCAGCGGGGCTATTCCTGGCCGCGCCAATGGCGGCGATCATGTCCAACGTCAATGCGCACCTGTTGCAGGCCTCGGCGACCATCATTAAAGATCTGTGGCTCAGCGCGACGCCGACTAAAATGCGTAATGAGCATCGCCTGAAGCGCATTTCGACCTGGACAACGCTGGTGCTCGGTATTCTGATGATGCTGGCCGCGTGGCGTCCGCCGGAGATGATCATCTGGCTCAACCTGCTGGCGTTCGGCGGGCTGGAAGCGGTATTCCTGTGGCCGCTGGTGCTGGGGCTGTATTGGGAGCGTGCGAACGCCGCGGGCGCGCTCAGCGGGATGATTGTCGGTGGCGTACTTTATGCGGTACTCGCCACCTTTAAAATTCAGTACCTGGGCTTCCATCCGATCGTGCCTTCGTTACTGTTAAGTTTGCTGGCGTTTGTGGTGGGGAACCGTTTCGGTCAACCCGTCCCACAGGCCGCCGTCATTTCTACTGATAAATAAAGAGTTTTGCCATGCCGTGGATCCAACTAAAACTGAATACAACCGGTGCCAATGCCGAAGAACTGAGTGACGCGTTAATGGAAGCGGGTTCAGTTTCCATTACTTTCCAGGACACGCATGACACGCCGGTGTTTGAGCCGCTGCCAGGCGAAACTCGCCTCTGGGGCGATACCGACGTCATTGGCCTGTTCGATGCCGAAACCGATATGAAAGAAGTGGTGGCGATCCTTGAGAATCACCCGCTGCTGGGCACCGGTTTCGTGCACAAAATCGAGCAACTGGAAGATAAAGACTGGGAACGCGAGTGGATGGATAACTTCCACCCGATGCAGTTCGGTAAGCGTCTGTGGATCTGTCCAAGCTGGCGCGATGTGCCGGATGCCAACGCCGTGAACGTGATGCTGGATCCGGGCCTGGCGTTCGGTACCGGAACGCATCCGACCACCTCTCTGTGCCTGCAATGGCTGGACGGACTGGATCTGGAAGGCAAAACCGTGATCGACTTCGGGTGTGGTTCCGGGATCCTGGCGATCGCCGCGCTGAAACTGGGTGCAGCCAAAGCCATCGGGATCGACATCGATCCGCAGGCGATTCAGGCCAGCCGCGATAACGCACAGCGCAACGGCGTTTCCGATCGCCTTGAACTCTATCTGCCGGATAGCCAGCCAGAGGTCATGAAAGCCGATGTGGTGGTCGCAAACATCCTGGCGGGCCCATTACGCGAACTGGCCCCGTTAATCAGCGTCCTGCCCGTTGAGGGCGGCCTGCTGGGTCTGTCGGGGATCCTTGCCAGCCAGGCTGACAGCGTATGCGAAGCTTACGCCGATCTCTTTGCCCTCGATCCGGTGGTCGAGAAAGAAGAGTGGTGTCGCATCACCGGTCATAAAAAGTAATTTCCTCTCTCCGGCGTGGGTTCCTCCCCACGCCTTTTTTAGACTCAATTCCCCTCCTTTTTATTGTGGTTATCCAGTAAAATTCCCACGGCAAATCATCTCACAATCAATGATTTGAATATAAAAATTCACTGGAAGAATACTATGGCACATTTTATTGGCAAGGCAGCACTGCTGGCGCTCAGCATGATCTCGGTTTCAGCATATGCATCTCACTGGAGCTACGAAGGCGAAGGTTCACCGGAACACTGGGGCGAACTGGATGATGCTTACAAGGCCTGCCAGAGCGGGAAGAATCAGTCTCCGATTAATATCGACGCCACTGCCAAAGCGCATATTTCGCCGCTGGTGACGCGCTACATTGATGGCCCGGTGACGCTGACGAACAATGGCCACACCATTCAGGCCGCTGAAGATGCGCAGACGCGCGATTCCATCACCCTCGACAACCAGACCTGGACACTGCAGCAGTTCCATTTCCACTCTCCGGCTGAGAACGCGATTCATGGCAAAAAGTCCGCCATGGAGATGCACCTCGTGCATAAAAATGCGAACGGCGCACTGGTGGTGGTAGCGGTGATGTTTGATAAGGGAGCGGCGAACGCCGAGCTGGATAAACTGTGGGGCGTCATGCCTGGGCAGGCAGAGCAATCGGCGAAACTGGATACACATCTGGACCTGAACAAGCTTTTGCCGAAGGACAAAACCTACTGGCGCTTTAGCGGTTCCCTGACTACGCCACCGTGCTCAGAGGGTGTTACCTGGATCGTGCTTAAGCACCCGATGACGCTTTCCGACGCACAGCTGGAAAAGTTTACCCACACTATGCATCACGATAATAACCGTCCGGTACAGTCCCTGAATGGTCGCGTTGTTGTGGAATAATGCTCGCACTGCGCGCTGAGATCATGTTCTAAAATGCGACTCAGATCGCAAAGAAGGGCGATAATCTGCTGCTTAAAACAGCAGATTATCCCGATTAAGTGAGTCATTTATGCAGAAATGATGAGAACTTACGGGAATTTGTAAGCGCCTATAAAACAACCACAATCATATAACACAATGATTTACATGATTAATAATCTCTCGCGCAAACGCTGAGCAGCAATTCCTTGATCTGTAACAGCGGATTGTTCAAAGTTTGGCCTTTCATCTCGTGCAAAAAATGCGTAATATACGCCGCCTTGCAGTCACAGTATGGTCATTTCTTAACTCATGCGCATCGGACACTATCAGCTCAGAAATCGCCTGATCGCAGCGCCCATGGCAGGTATCACTGACCGGCCGTTTCGGACGTTGTGCTACGAGATGGGAGCAGGATTGACTGTTTCCGAGATGATGTCGTCTAACCCCCAGGTTTGGGAAAGCGATAAGTCCCGTCTTCGGATGGTGCATATTGATGAGCCAGGTATTCGCACCGTGCAAATTGCCGGAAGCGATCCTGAAGAAATGGCGGAAGCCGCGCGTATTAACGTTGAAAGTGGCGCCCAAATTATTGATATCAATATGGGTTGCCCTGCAAAAAAGGTGAATCGCAAGTTGGCAGGTTCCGCCCTTCTGCAATACCCCGACCAGGTGAAGCTGATCTTGTCGGGGGTGGTTAACGCAGTGGACGTTCCCGTTACGCTGAAGATTCGCACTGGTTGGGCGCCGGAACACCGTAACTGTGTAGAAATTGCCCAACTGGCCGAAGACTGTGGTATCCAGGCCCTGACCATTCATGGACGCACTCGCGCCTGTTTGTTCAACGGCAATGCGGAATACGACAGCATTCGGGCAGTTAAGCAGAAAGTTTCCATTCCGATTATCGCGAATGGCGACATAACTGACCCGCTAAAAGCCAGGGCTGTGCTCGACTATACAGGGGCAGATGCTCTGATGATAGGACGTGCGGCTCAGGGAAGACCCTGGATCTTTCGGGAAATCCAGCATTATCTGGACACTGGAGAGTTGCTTGCGCCACTGCCTCTGGCAGAGGTTAAGCGCTTGCTTTGTTCGCATATTCGGGAACTGCATGACTTTTATGGTCAGGCAAAAGGGTACCGAATTGCGCGTAAACACGTTTCCTGGTATCTCCAGGAGCACGCTCCAAATGACCAGTTTCGGCGCACATTCAACGCCATAGAGGATGCCAGCGTACAGCTGGAGGCGTTGGAGGCATACTTCGAAAATTTTGCGTAAACAGAAATAAAGAGCTGACAGAACTATGTTCGAACAACGCGTAAATTCTGACGTACTGACCGTTTCTACCGTTAACTCTCAGGATCAGGTAACTCAAAAACCCCTCCGTGACTCGGTAAAACAGGCACTGAAGAACTATTTTGCTCAACTGAACGGTCAAGATGTTAGTGACCTGTATGAGCTGGTATTGGCTGAAGTTGAACAGCCACTGTTGGACATGGTGATGCAATACACCCGCGGTAACCAAACCCGCGCAGCCCTGATGATGGGTATCAACCGTGGTACTCTTCGTAAGAAGCTGAAAAAGTACGGCATGAACTAATTTCGATTAGCTAAATGCTTGTTTAAAAAGGCGCTACTCGGCATGGGGATGCGCCTTTTTTATTGCCTTTTTTCCTAACGTCAAGGGTTTGTAAACCTTGCCTTTTCCCGCTTTTCAACGCCTGCTTTTCGTGTATATTTCCACCACCTTACAGGGCCTCTTCTTCAACACGGAACGACACAATGATTCGTAAATACGGGTGGTTAGTGGTATTTGCTGTCACGGTTTTCATCTTCGATGCGCTGCTGATCCAGTGGATTGAGTTGCTGAGTACCGAAACCGATAAATGTCGCAATATGAATTCCGTGAATCCTCTCAAACTGGTGAACTGCTCAGAGCTCGATTAAGCGGCGAACACCCGTAAAAACGGCCTTAACACCCAGTAAAAACGGGGATTTAAATCCCTTTTCGCCATTCCGTTACGATGGTAATGTCACTGCCCTTTTCAGGCGCATTGCATAACCTCTCACTGAGAATGAGTTAAACCCACCATGCTGGTTAGCCAATACAACCAAATCCTCGTTGTCGTCTCCTTTGTTGTTGCCATCCTTGCTGCCTACACCGCGCTGAATATGGCCGCGCGCGTCGCGGGGAGTCAGGGTATTGCTGCGCGCATCTGGCTGGCGGGCGGCGGCGTGGCGATGGGGATCGGCGTATGGGCGATGCATTTTATCGGCATGCTGGCGATGGATATCTCCATGAGCATGAGCTACAGCCCGGCGATAACCGTGCTGTCGATGGCGATTGCGATTGGCTCGTCGATGTTTGCGCTTTGGCTGGTGAGCGGAGAGCAATTGCGTTTACGCCGCCTTTTACCTGGCGCATTAGTGATGGGCATCGGAATTGTCGCCATGCATTACACGGGGATGGCGGCGCTGGAAGTGACGCCGGGGATCATCTGGGACAAAACCTGGATCGCCCTCTCTGTGGTCATCGCGCTGGCAGCCTCCCTGGCCGCCCTGTGGCTCACCTTCCGATTGCGCCATGAGGCGGCCCAGGTGGCATTGATGCGTTTAGGTGCCGCCGTGACGATGGGCATTGCCATCGCGGGCATGCATTATGCGGGCATGAAAGCGGCGCAGTTCCCGGCATCGACGGAAATGCATCATGACGGGATTAATGGCAGCTGGCTGGCAGTGCTGGTCAGCGTCGTTGCCCTCTCTATTCTCGGCATCACCTTACTGGTTTCCATGCTCGATGCGCGCCTCCAGGCCCGCACTTCGCTGCTGGCCTCTTCGCTTGCCGAAGCCAACCGTGAGCTGGCTCAGCTGGCACTGCACGATACCCTGACCCGCTTGCCCAATCGCATACTGCTGGAAGACCGTCTCGACCAGGCGATCAGCAAGGCCGATCGCGAAGGGACCCACTTTGCGCTGATGTTTATGGATCTTGATGGCTTCAAAGGGGTGAACGATGCCTACGGCCATGATACGGGCGATAAACTTCTGGTGGCGGTCACCGAGCGGCTCCTGTTGCCGTTGAAAGGTCAGTACACCCTCGCCCGCATTGGCGGCGACGAGTTTGTTCTGCTGGCGGAAGTCGGCGGCCCGGATGATGCGGCTTCGCTGGCCAGTGCGCTGGTTCGCACCATCGACAGCCCGTTCAACGTCGAGCCGTACGAGCTGGTCGTGACTGTCAGTATTGGCATTGCGCTCTATCCGCACGACGGAAGATCCGATCGTGAACTGATGTTTAATGCCGACGCGGCGATGTATCACACCAAACGTATGGGCCGTAACGGGTATCACTTTTTCCAGCCGTCGATGAACACGCTGGCGCAAACCCATTTACAGCTGATGAACGATCTGTGGCTGGCGATCGATCGCGATGAACTGCGCCTGCACTATCAACCGAAATTCCACGCTCCGGCCGGCCCGATACTCGGCTTTGAAGCCTTGCTGCGCTGGGAGCATCCAAAACAGGGGCTCCTGACGCCAGATGTCTTCCTGCAGCTGGCAGAAAAAACCGGGCTGATTATCCCGATAGGGAACTGGGTGATTAACGAGGCCTGCCGCCAGCTGCGCGAGTGGCACAAGCAGGGCCACAGCGCGTGGTCGATGGCGGTGAACCTATCGACGCTTCAGTTTGAACAACCCACGCTGGTTCAAACGGTCCTCGACTGCCTGGCACGGCATAACCTTCCAGCGGAGTCGTTGATCCTCGAAGTGACAGAAACCACTGCGATGCACAATCCGGAGGAGAGCGTCAGGATCTTAACGGAGCTGACAAATGCAGGTGTAAAAGCGTCGATTGATGATTTCGGGACGGGCTATTCCAGCCTGCTCTATCTGAAGCAATTGCCGGCCTGCGAGCTGAAAATCGATCGCGCGTTCGTGAAGGATTTGAGCGGGAAAAGCGATGACGCCACGATTGTCTCGGCGATTGTCGCGCTGGCGAAAACGCTGAATCTTAAAGTGGTCGCAGAAGGGGTGGAGACCGAAGCCCAGCAGCAGTTCCTGACCGAACTTGGCTGCAATACGCTTCAGGGGTATCTGCTAGGCCGTCCCGTCACCGCGCAGACCGTTGAAGAGCTGTGCAATAATCTGGAAGCGATGAAGAACCCTCTGCCATCATGAAGCAACAGGATAGATCGCTGGCGGCACGCGGGTGATATTTAACGTCGCCAGGATATTGTCCACCAGCGCGGGGGCTTGTTGATAGAGATTAAAATTCTCACTATTCATTAACCAGTTTTTAATTAATCCGCTAAAAAAACCATGAAAAACAATCAACGTCATATCAATATTTAACGGCGGAGAGATGATTCCTTTCGACAACCCCTTCTCCAGCAATGCGCGAACGTTCTGGTAATTAAAGCCAATTCTGTTTCTAATTTCACACTCTGATGTCATTTCATTATTAAATTCACATTTATGATACAGAATCTGTAACAGCGACCGCTGGCGAAGATCGCGAGAAATATATTGCAACGCAACAATAAAGCGCTCGCGAAGAACGCATAAAGGATCGTCATTGAGCGTCAGTGAAAGCTGGTCGTGAATTAAATCGCACAGGGGCAGTTGCTGCTCCCATATGGCATTAAAGATTTCCGACTTGCTGGTAAAGTGCCAGTAAATTGCCCCGCGCGTGACACCTGCAGCATCAGCGATATCGGTCAAGGTAGTGCTGGCCACGCCCCGCGTGGAGAACTGCGCTATGGCGGCTTCGATCAGCTGTTGTCTTGTTTTGAGTGCATCTTCTTTCGTTTTACGCGCCATAGACTCTCATCCATTACCTGAATACTTTTCCACGTAACCCTGAGCACGTAGTCGTGAAAGTATTCCCTAAAAGGAATTGTTATTCTGAACAAAAAAAGGCAATGACCTTAATTAATAATTCACGCAAATGAATCACAATCATTAGATTCATAAAATATATGAATAACCTTAAGTGTATTTGGCAAACGCCCGTTGTTGTTCTTCACTATATCCTTGATTAGTCGTATCAGGCCCTGGTTTTTATCCTAATAATCGATGTGCCGCACTTATAAATTAAACAACATCACTGTGCCCCATTATGATGTGCGTTGACTTTCTGACTCTTTGCCCCCGCAACCCTTTTCATCACTTCACGGCAAATATCAGTTTATTGTTTTTAAAGGAACAGTAATGAAGAAACACTTCAGGCTTTTACCCTTATCCGGTTTAATTATCTGCTCCGCGCTGCTTGCTGGCTGTGATGGTTCTGATAATTCAAAACCAAGCGCACAGGCACCTCAGGTAACTGTATATGTCGTGAAAAGTGCTCCGCTGGCGGTGACCACTGAACTACCAGGGCGGACGGATGCCTTTCGCGTCGCTGAAGTTCGTCCCCAGGTAAGCGGCATTGTTTTACGTCGTAATTTTACCGAGGGCAGTGATATCAAAGCGGGCGATTCTTTGTATCAGATCGATCCTGCGACCTATCAGGCCGCGTATGACAGTGCGAAAGGCGATCTGCAGAAAGCCGAAGCCGCCGCAAACATCGCTCATTTGACCGTGAAACGTTATGTCCCTCTGGTCGGCACGCAATACGTCAGTCGACAAGAGTATGACCAGGCGGTGGCCAACGCCAGACAGGCCGATGCCAGCGTTACCGCCGCTCAGGCGGGTGTCGAAACGGCACGCATCAATCTTGCTTACACCAAAGTGTCATCGCCAATTAACGGACGAATTGGTAAATCCAGCGTCACTGAAGGCGCGCTGGTCACTAATGGGCAGACTTCAGCACTGGCAACCGTGCAACAGCTTGATCCGATCTATGTGGATGTCACACAGTCGAGCAATGACTTCATGCAGCTGAAGCAGGCGAGTCTGCAAAAGGGCAACGACACCAGCACCGTCCAGCTGCTGATGGAAAACGGTCAGCCGTACCCGGAAAAAGGCACGCTGCAGTTCTCCGACGTCACCGTTGACGAGAGCACCGGTTCCATCACTCTTCGCGCCGTCTTCCCAAATCCTCAGCATATGCTGTTACCCGGCATGTTTGTGCGTGCCCGTATTGATGAAGGCGTGCAGCCGAATGCCATTCTGGTTCCGCAGCAGGGACTCACTCGCACACCGCGCGGTGACGCTACGGTTCTGGTGGTGAATGCCAAAGAGCAGGTTGAGATGCGAACCGTTGTTGCGCCACAGGCCATTGGCGATCGCTGGCTGGTCACCGAAGGGTTGAAGGAAGGCGATCGCGTGATCGTCAGCGGCCTGCAAAAAGTCCATCCTGGCGCCACTGTGGTCGCCACGCCGGATTCCGCCGCGCCTAAAGCCAGTTAAGGGATTAATCAATGGCTAACTTCTTTATTCAAAGGCCGATTTTCGCCTGGGTACTCGCCATCATATTGATGATTGCGGGCGGGCTGGCGATTCTCAAACTGCCGGTGGCGCAGTATCCCACCATCGCGCCACCAGCCGTAGCCGTTACGGCTGTTTATCCTGGCGCTGATGCGCAGACGGTGCAGGACACCGTGACCCAGGTTATCGAACAAAACATGAATGGTATCGATAACCTGATGTACATGTCCTCCACCAGCGATTCAGCCGGTAACGTAACCATCACCCTGACCTTCCAGTCTGGTACGGATCCGGATATCGCGCAGGTACAGGTTCAGAACAAACTCCAGCTGGCGATGCCGCTACTGCCGCAAGAAGTGCAGCAGCAAGGGATCGGCGTGGAGAAATCCAGTAGCAGCTTCCTTCTGGTCGCCGGTTTTGTCTCTGATAATAAAAGCCTGACGCAGGATGATATCTCAGACTACGTCGCCTCCAACGTCAAAGACTCCATCAGCCGGACCTCCGGTGTGGGCGACGTTCAGCTGTTTGGCGCGCAGTACGCTATGCGCATCTGGCTCGACAGCAACGCGCTGAATAAGTATCAGCTGACGCCGCTGGATGTCATTAATCAGCTTAAAACCCAGAACAACCAGATCGCGGCCGGGCAACTGGGGGGAACGCCTGCAGTACCTGGGCAGCAGTTGAACGCCTCGATCATCGCGCAAACGCGCCTGAAAACACCGGAAGAGTTTGGCAAAATTACGCTGAAAGTGAATCAGGATGGCTCAATGGTGCATCTGAAAGATGTGGCCCGCATTGAGCTTGGCGGTGAAAACTACAACATGGTGACGAAGATCAACGGCCAGGCGGCCACCGGTCTCGGCATCAAGTTAGCGACCGGCGCGAACGCGCTGGATACCGCCGCGGCCATTAAATCAAAACTGGCAGAGCTGCAGGCCTTCTTCCCGCAAGGGCTGAAAGTCGTTTATCCGTACGACACGACACCTTTCGTGAAAATCTCCATTCATGAAGTGGTCAAAACCCTCTTCGAGGCGATCATTCTGGTCTTCCTCGTCATGTATCTGTTCCTGCAAAACCTGCGAGCCACTCTGATCCCCACCATTGCGGTGCCCGTCGTATTGCTGGGGACTTTTGCCGTGCTGGGCGCTTTCGGATTTTCCATCAATACCCTGACGATGTTTGGGATGGTGCTGGCGATAGGCTTGTTGGTCGATGATGCCATCGTGGTCGTGGAGAACGTCGAACGCGTCATGGTGGAAGACAAGCTTCCGCCAAAAGAGGCGACGCAAAAATCCATGGAGCAAATCCAGGGGGCGCTGGTTGGTATCGCGATGGTGCTTTCGGCGGTGTTTGTTCCGATGGCCTTTTTTGGTGGATCTACCGGTGCCATTTATCGTCAGTTCTCCCTGACCATCGTTTCTGCCATGGCCCTTTCCGTGCTGGTTGCGTTAATTCTGACACCCGCCCTTTGTGCCACGCTGCTTAAACCCGCTTCCGCCGAGCACCATGCAAAAGGCGGTTTCTTTGGCTGGTTCAACAACCTCTTTGATAAGAGCGTGGAGCATTACAGCAATAGCGTGGGCGGTATCTTACGCAGAACCGGGCGCTATCTGGTGGTGTATGTGCTGATTGTCGCGGGAATGGCGGTACTGTTTTTACGTCTCCCGACCTCCTTCCTGCCTGAGGAAGATCAGGGTGTGTTTATGACCATGGTCCAGCTTCCTGCTGGTGCCACGCAAACCCGCACACAGCAGATCCTGGATCAGGTCCAGCAGTACTATCAAACTAAAGAAAAGGCTAACGTCGAATCGGTCTTTACGGTTAACGGCTTTAGCTTCAGTGGCCAGGGGCAAAACTCCGGTATCGCGTTCATCAGTCTTAAGCCATGGGATCAACGTCCAGGCGCTGAGAATAGTGTAGGAGCGATCGTTGGCCGTGCGACCAAAGCCTTTAGCCAGATCAAGGATGGGCTGGTGTTCCCGTTCAACCTGCCAGCGATTATCGAACTGGGTACCGCGACCGGCTTTGACTTTGAGCTGATTGACCAGGCAAACCTTGGACATACCGAGCTGACCAAAGCACGTAATCAGCTGCTGGGCATGGTTAAAGAACATCCTGAGATGCTGGAGCGTGTGCGTCCAAACGGGCTGGAAGATACGCCGCAGTTCAAGCTGGATGTGGATCAGGAGAAGGCGCAGGCGCTGGGTGTGAGCGTGTCGGATATCAACCAGACCATTTCAACCGCCCTCGGCGGGACCTACGTAAACGACTTTATCGATCACGGTCGCGTGAAAAAAGTGTACGCGCAGGCAGATGCGCCGTTCCGTATGTTGCCGGGAGATATCAACAATCTGTATGTGCGCAGTGCCAACGGTGAGATGGTTCCCTTCTCTGCGTTTAGTACCTCGCGCTGGATTTCAGGCTCCCCGCGCCTTGAGCGCTACAACGGTATGCCATCCATGGAAATTCTTGGTGAAGCGGCGCCAGGCAAAAGTACCGGTGAAGCAATGGTCCTGATGGAGTCACTTGCGCAGAAACTGCCTTCCGGGATTGGCTACGACTGGACGGGAATGTCCTATCAGGAACGACTCTCTGGCAATCAGGCTCCTGCGCTGTATGCCATTTCTCTCATCGTGGTGTTCCTGTGTCTGGCGGCGCTTTACGAGAGTTGGTCGATTCCCTTCTCCGTTATGCTTGTCGTGCCGCTGGGCGTTATTGGTGCCCTGCTCGGCGCGTCGTTGCGCGGTCTGAACAACGATGTCTATTTCCAGGTGGGACTCCTCACCACCATCGGGTTATCAGCCAAGAACGCCATTCTTATTGTGGAGTTTGCGAAAGACCTGATGGAGAAAGAAGGTAAAGGCGTTATCGAAGCCACGCTTGAGGCATCACGCATGCGTCTTCGCCCGATACTGATGACCTCCCTGGCGTTTATCCTCGGTGTACTGCCTCTGGTTATCAGCCGTGGTGCGGGCAGCGGTGCGCAAAACGCCGTAGGGACAGGGGTGATGGGAGGGATGCTGTCCGCAACGCTGCTGGCTATCTTCTTCGTTCCTGTCTTCTTCGTGGTCGTCAGAAGACGATTTAACCGCAACGATAAGTAAAATAAACAGAAAAGGCGTCGCTCGGCGCCTTTTCTGTTTCCTTCAAAGAGAACATTAGCGCACAAACTATCATTGTATTATGATGCGTCTGCGAATAATGAGAAACGCTAACAACCCTGGTTATTCATTTATTACATCCACACTTCCTTCATAAATTCATGCCTTTCCTAAATCTTCTCCACGATTTTTACAAACCACATAATTTGAGATTATTCATACTGACTCTGCAGAGGAATGTAGTGGTAAAATGTTCTCCAGCTCGATAAATACCCTTTCGGTTTTATAGCGAGTAAGTTTTAATTCTGAGGTAACATCATGAAAAGATTCATTTGCGTTGCAACACTCGCTGCGCTTCTTGCCGGTTGCGCACACGACTCTCCGTGTGTTCCGGTTTATGACGATCAAGGCCGACTGGTTCATACCAATACCTGTATGAAAGGTACCACCCAGGATAACTGGGAAACCGCAGGAGCCATCGCAGGTGGTGCCGCTGCCGTTGCTGGCCTGACGCTAGGTATCGTCGCGTTAACTAAATAATCTTTCCCTGGCAAAAGCGCGTCTGGTCCGCGCTTTTGCTTCAAATCAGTGCAGCCTTTTTACGATTCGTTAAAAAAACTCCCCTCTTTATTCTGCCTCGCTTATTAATACCTGATTCTTCTCACATCTTTTTTGCGGTGTATTTTTTATTTCATTTTCCCGCGTGATACTTTTCACAAATTAACGAGATTAACTATCCTGCCAATATTCACGTCAGAAACTATCTTCCTGAATTCACTGACGGACTCGCAACTTTTGCTCTGATTTGTGGCGTAGGTTGTGATTTCGCACCATTCCGGGGCGCTCGATTTATTTATCCCTGTCTACACTCTGCATTATGCGTTCAATTATCCCAATTTCTGCCGAACGCAAAAACTGGCATTACGTTTGCTTTATAAACGTCGGCCAACGCCACAGACAGGTAAAGCGTTTTAAAACGACTTTCTATAACGATAAATTTCGCCACACAGGATGCAATATGAAAAAGACGATGATAGCCAGCCTTGCCGCTGCGGGCATGCTGTTTGCTGTAGCGGGTCAGGCTCATGCGGGTACCACGCTGGATGCCGTTAAAAAGAAAGGCTTTGTGCAATGCGGTATTAGTGATGGGTTACCGGGCTTCTCTTACGCCGATGCGGACGGAAAGTTCACTGGCATTGATGTCGATGTTTGCCGTGGCGTTGCAGCCGCTCTCTTCGGGGATGATACCAAAGTAAAATACACCCCGCTGACGGCGAAAGAACGTTTCACCGCTTTGCAATCCGGCGAAGTAGACATGCTTTCTCGTAATACCACCTGGACGTCATCCCGTGATGCCGGGATGGGGATGTCGTTCACCGGCGTGACCTATTATGACGGCATCGGCTTCCTGACCCATAACAAAGCGGGGTTGAAGAGCGCGAAAGAGCTGGATGGCGCCACCGTATGTATTCAGGCAGGCACCGATACCGAGCTGAACGTCGCCGACTATTTCAAAGCCAATAACATGAAATACACCCCTGTGACCTTCGATCGCTCTGACGAATCCGCTAAAGCGCTGGAATCAGGCCGTTGCGATACGCTGGCCTCTGACCAGTCACAGCTGTATGCCCTGCGCATCAAGCTGAGCAACCCGGCGGAGTGGATTGTTCTGCCGGAAGTAATCTCGAAAGAACCTCTCGGCCCAGTGGTTCGTCGCGGTGATGAAGACTGGTTCTCGATCGTTCGCTGGACGCTGTTCGCCATGTTGAATGCCGAAGAGATGGGTATCAACTCGAAAAATGTCGACGAGAAAGCGGCAAATCCATCAACACCGGATATGGCACATCTTCTGGGTAAAGAGGGTGACTTCGGCAAAGATCTGAAACTCGACAATAAGTGGGCTTATAACATCATCAAACACGTCGGTAACTATTCAGAGATCTTCGAGCGCAATGTGGGATCGGAAAGTGCGCTGAAGATCAAACGTGGCCAGAACAACCTCTGGAACAACGGCGGTATTCAGTACGCTCCGCCAGTACGTTAAGCATTCGGCTGTAACGGGCACGGCATCTGCGGTGCCCCATCCAGAGTCATGGTTACCGAGGTTTCTTTATGTCCCATCGCCGCTTAGCCGTAAAAGGAAAGCTTTCCTTTTCTCATCCCGCGGTTCGCGCCTGGCTATTCCAGATAATCGCCGTCGTTGCCGTCGTGGTTGTTGCGGTTTATTTGATTCATAACACTGTGGCCAACCTGAGCAATCGCGGTATTACCTCAGGCTTTGCATTCCTGGATCGCAGTGCTGGTTTTGGTATTGTGCAGCATCTGATTGATTATCAAGAGGGTGATACCTACGGAAGGGTGTTTCTGGTCGGTTTGCTTAATACACTGCTGGTCTCCGGACTCTGCATTGTATTTGCTTCATTCCTGGGTTTTTTCCTCGGTCTTGCACGCCTTTCTGATAACTGGCTGTTACGCAAACTGTCGACGATTTATATCGAGACGTTTCGCAATATTCCGCCGCTGCTGCAGATCTTTTTCTGGTATTTCGCCGTACTGCGTAATCTGCCCGGCCCACGTCAGGCCGTTGATGCCTGGGACCTTTTTTACCTGAGTAACCGGGGTCTCTATATTCCCTCACCTCTGGCGGGCGAGGGTTTGTATGCGTTTCTCGCGGCCATTGTTATTGCGATTGCGATTACCGTGGGGCTGTTTCGCTATAACCAGACGTTGCAGATTAAAACCGGGCAACTTCGCCGGACATGGCCAATCGGCGCCGCATTGATCATAGGATTGCCGTTACTGGCGCAATGGGTTTTCGGAGCCGCTTTGCACTGGGATATTCCGCAGCTCCGGGGCTTTAACTTCCGCGGTGGAATGGTCCTCATTCCTGAACTGGCGGCCCTGACGCTGGCGCTGTCGATTTATACCTCCGCGTTTATTGCCGAAATCATTCGCTCCGGTATTCAGGCGGTTCCCTATGGGCAGCACGAGGCCGCGCGTTCTCTCGGCTTACCTAACCCGGTCACGCTGCGCCAGGTGATCATCCCGCAAGCCTTACGCGTGATCATCCCACCGCTGACCAGTCAGTACCTCAATATCGCTAAAAACTCCTCGCTGGCTGCCGCGATTGGTTATCCCGACATGGTTTCGCTGTTCGCCGGAACCGTACTGAACCAGACCGGACAAGCTATCGAGACGATCGCTATCACTATGTCCGTCTATCTGATTATCAGCCTGACGATCTCATTGCTGATGAATATCTATAACCGCCGTATCGCCCTGGTTGAGCGCTAAGGAACCATGATGACAAAAGCCGTATTGTCACACCCCTCGCGTCCGTCCAGCACCGGAAGCTGGCGTTTCATCGCCTGGGCACGCAAAAATCTGTTCTCCTCCTGGAGCAACAGTCTCCTGACGATTGTCAGCTTATGGCTGATGTGGGAGTTGATCCCTCCGCTTCTGAACTGGGCTTTCCTGCAGGCAAACTGGGTGGGCTCAACGCGGGCAGACTGTACCAAAGCAGGCGCCTGCTGGGTGTTTATTCACGAACGTTTTGGCCAGTTTATGTATGGGCTGTATCCACACGATCAGCGCTGGCGCATCAATCTGGCGCTGGTTGTCGGGTTGCTGTCGATTGTGCCGATGTTCTGGAAAAACCTGCCGCGCCGTGGACGTTACATTGCCTGCTGGGCGGTAGTGTATCCACTGATTGTCTGGCTGCTGCTGTATGGGGGAATTCTGGGGCTGGAGCGAGTCGAGACGCGCCAGTGGGGCGGATTGACGTTGACGCTAATCATCGCGTCTGTGGGGATCGCCGGAGCGCTGCCGTTAGGCATTCTGCTGGCACTTGGCCGTCGCTCCACCATGCCGGTGGTGCGTATTCTGTCGGTGATTTTCATTGAGTTCTGGCGCGGTGTGCCGCTAATCACCGTCCTGTTTATGTCTTCCGTGATGTTGCCGCTATTTATGGCGGAAGGCACCACGATCGACAAGCTGATCCGCGCCCTGGTGGGTGTTGTTTTATTCCAGTCGGCTTATGTCGCAGAGGTGGTTCGGGGAGGTCTGCAGGCGCTGCCGAAAGGTCAATATGAAGCCGCTGAATCGCTAGCGCTCGGTTACTGGAAAACGCAGGGGCTCGTGATCTTACCTCAGGCCCTCAAGATGGTTATCCCTGGTCTGGTGAACACCATCATCGCACTCTTTAAAGATACCAGCCTGGTGATCATCATCGGGTTGTTCGATCTCTTCAGCAGCGTTCAGCAGGCAACGGTCGACCCGGCGTGGCTCGGGATGTCGACCGAAGGCTATGTTTTCGCTGCACTTGTTTACTGGATCTTCTGTTTCAGCATGTCGCGCTACAGCCAACATCTGGAAAAGCGCTTTAACACCGGGCGTACACCGCACTGAGGAATTTATGAGCAAAATAACGATGGCCCCTGCCGACGCGATGATTACGCTGGAAAACGTCAATAAATGGTACGGCCAGTTTCATGTCCTGAAAGATATTAACCTGAAGGTTAAACAGGGCGAACGTATCGTCCTGTGCGGCCCATCAGGCTCAGGAAAGTCTACGACTATTCGCTGTATTAACCATCTTGAGGAACATCAACAAGGCCGGATTGTTGTTGACGGGATTGAGCTGGATGAAGACATTCGCAATATCGAACGGGTCCGCCAGGAAGTGGGAATGGTATTTCAGCATTTCAATTTATTCCCGCATTTGACCGTGTTGCAGAACTGCACGCTGGCACCTATTTGGGTCCAGAAGATGCCCAGGAAGGAGGCCGAAGCGCTGGCGATGCATTACCTGGAACGCGTGCGTATAGCCGAGCACGCGAACAAGTTCCCCGGACAGATCTCTGGTGGGCAGCAGCAGCGTGTAGCGATCGCCCGCTCTCTGTGCATGAAACCTAAAATTATGCTGTTTGATGAACCGACTTCAGCGCTGGATCCGGAGATGGTGAAAGAGGTGTTGGATACGATGATTGGTCTGGCGCAATCGGGAATGACTATGCTCTGTGTGACGCATGAAATGGGCTTTGCCAGGACGGTGGCGGACAGAGTGATCTTTATGGATCGTGGGGAAATCGTGGAACAGGCTCCTCCGGAAGAGTTTTTCGCGCATCCTAAATCTGAACGTACGCGCGCATTCCTGTCTCAGGTGATTCATTAATGGTTTTCGTCGCCCGGTGGCGTTTTGCTGCCGGGTAGTCATTGTATTTTTGAGACTTAAACGCAAAAAGGCCATCCTTGCGGATGGCCTTTTCACTTATTTGATGTCTGGCAGTTCCCTACTCTCACATGGGGAGACCCCACACTACCATCGGCGCTACGGCGTTTCACTTCTGAGTTCGGCATGGGGTCAGGTGGGACCACCGCGCTAAAGCCGCCAGACAAATTCTTTTTACTATTGCCGAACTTCAACCACGTAATAAAGTGGTGCTGATACCCAGAGTCGAACTGGGGACCTCACCCTTACCAAGGGTGCGCTCTACCAACTGAGCCATATCAGCACGCTAAATTTGATGCCTGGCAGTTCCCTACTCTCACATGGGGAGACCCCACACTACCATCGGCGCTACGGCGTTTCACTTCTGAGTTCGGCATGGGGTCAGGTGGGACCACCGCGCTAAAGCCGCCAGGCAAATTCTGTTTATCAACACGCATCTCTGCATGTCGATTAATCTGTTATCAGGCTGAAAATCTTCGTCTCTGCTTTCGCCAAAACATCTTCGGCGTTGTAAGGTTAAGCCTCACGGTTCATTAGTACTGGTTAGCTCAATACATCGCTGCACTTACACACCCAGCCTATCAACGTCGTAGTCTTCAACGTTCCTTCAGGACTCTCAAGGAGTCAGGGAGAACTCATCTCGGGGCAAGTTTCGTGCTTAGATGCTTTCAGCACTTATCTTTTCCGCATTTAGCTACCGGGCAATGCCATTGGCATGACAACCCGAACACCAGTGATGCGTCCACTCCGGTCCTCTCGTACTAGGAGCAGCCCCCCTCAATTCTCCAGCGCCCACGGCAGATAGGGACCGAACTGTCTCACGACGTTCTAAACCCAGCTCGCGTACCACTTTAAACGGCGAACAGCCGTACCCTTGGGACCTACTTCAGCCCCAGGATGTGATGAGCCGACATCGAGGTGCCAAACACCGCCGTCGATATGAACTCTTGGGCGGTATCAGCCTGTTATCCCCGGAGTACCTTTTATCCGTTGAGCGATGGCCCTTCCATTCAGAACCACCGGATCACTATGACCTGCTTTCGCACCTGCTCGAGCCGTCACTCTCGCAGTCAAGCTAGCTTATGCCATTGCACTAACCTCCTGATGTCCGACCAGGATTAGCTAACCTTCGTGCTCCTCCGTTACTCTTTAGGAGGAGACCGCCCCAGTCAAACTACCCACCAGACACTGTCCGCAACCCGGATTACGGGTCTACGTTAGAACACCAGCCATTAAAGGGTGGTATTTCAAGGTTGGCTCCACGCAGACTGGCGTCCACGCTTCAAAGCCTCCCACCTATCCTACACATCAAGGACCAGTGTTCAGTGTCAAGCTATAGTAAAGGTTCACGGGGTCTTTCCGTCTTGCCGCGGGTACACTGCATCTTCACAGCGAGTTCAATTTCACTGAGTCTCGGGTGGAGACAGCCTGGCCATCATTACGCCATTCGTGCAGGTCGGAACTTACCCGACAAGGAATTTCGCTACCTTAGGACCGTTATAGTTACGGCCGCCGTTTACCGGGGCTTCGATCAAGAGCTTCGCGTTGCCGCTAACCCCATCAATTAACCTTCCGGCACCGGGCAGGCGTCACACCGTATACGTCCACTTTCGTGTTTGCACAGTGCTGTGTTTTTAATAAACAGTTGCAGCCAGCTGGTATCTTCGACTGGTTTCAGCTCCGTCCGCAGGGACTTCACCTACACACCAGCGTGCCTTCTCCCGAAGTTACGGCACCATTTTGCCTAGTTCCTTCACCCGAGTTCTCTCAAGCGCCTTGGTATTCTCTACCTGACCACCTGTGTCGGTTTGGGGTACGATTTGATGTTACCTGATGCTTAGAGGCTTTTCCTGGAAGCAGGGCATTTGTTACTTCAGCACCGTAGTGCCTCGTCATCACACCTCAGCGTTAGTAAGCGTCCGGATTTACCTAAACGCTCCGCCTACATGCTTAAACCGGGACAACCGTCGCCCGGCTAACATAGCCTTCTCCGTCCCCCCTTCGCAGTAACACCGAGTACAGGAATATTAACCTGTTTCCCATCGACTACGCCTTTCGGCCTCGCCTTAGGGGTCGACTCACCCTGCCCCGATTAACGTTGGACAGGAACCCTTGGTCTTCCGGCGAGCGGGCTTTTCACCCGCTTTATCGTTACTTATGTCAGCATTCGCACTTCTGATACCTCCAGCACCCCTCACAGGACACCTTCAACGGCTTACAGAACGCTCCCCTACCCAACAACGCCTAAGCGTCGCTGCCGCAGCTTCGGTGCATGGTTTAGCCCCGTTACATCTTCCGCGCAGGCCGACTCGACCAGTGAGCTATTACGCTTTCTTTAAATGATGGCTGCTTCTAAGCCAACATCCTGGCTGTCTGTGCCTTCCCACATCGTTTCCCACTTAACCATGACTTTGGGACCTTAGCTGGCGGTCTGGGTTGTTTCCCTCTTCACGACGGACGTTAGCACCCGCCGTGTGTCTCCCGTGATAACATTCTTCGGTATTCGTAGTTTGCATCGGGTTGGTAAGCCGGGATGGCCCCCTAGCCGAAACAGTGCTCTACCCCCGAAGATGAGTTCACGAGGCGCTACCTAAATAGCTTTCGGGGAGAACCAGCTATCTCCCGGTTTGATTGGCCTTTCACCCCCAGCCACAAGTCATCCGCTAATTTTTCAACATTAGTCGGTTCGGTCCTCCAGTTAGTGTTACCCAACCTTCAACCTGCCCATGGCTAGATCACCGGGTTTCGGGTCTATACCCTGCAACTTAACGCCCAGTTAAGACTCGGTTTCCCTTCGGCTCCCCTATACGGTTAACCTTGCTACAGAATATAAGTCGCTGACCCATTATACAAAAGGTACGCAGTCACCCCATAAAGAGGCTCCCACTGCTTGTACGTACACGGTTTCAGGTTCTTTTTCACTCCCCTCGCCGGGGTTCTTTTCGCCTTTCCCTCACGGTACTGGTTCACTATCGGTCAGTCAGGAGTATTTAGCCTTGGAGGATGGTCCCCCCATATTCAGACAGGATACCACGTGTCCCGCCCTACTCTTCGAGTTCACAACGTGTGCATTTTTGTGTACGGGACTATCACCCTGTACCGTCGGACTTTCCAGACCGTTCCACTAACACACGCGCTGATTCAGACTCTGGGCTCCTCCCCGTTCGCTCGCCGCTACTGGGGGAATCTCGGTTGATTTCTTTTCCTCGGGGTACTTAGATGTTTCAGTTCCCCCGGTTCGCCTCATGCCACTATGTATTCATGACATGATAGTGTGTCGAAACACACTGGGTTTCCCCATTCGGGTATCGCCGGGTCAAAGGTTCATATCACCTCGCCGACGCTTATCGCAGATTAGCACGCCCTTCATCGCCTCTGACTGCCAGGGCATCCACCGTGTACGCTTAGTCGCTTAACCTCACAACCCGAAGATGTTTCGTAAAACATCTCGTGTTGCGAAAATTTGAGAGACTCGAACACACCGTCATTCTGTTCTTATTACGGAGAACAGACGCAGCGTGTCGTTTCAATTTTCAGCTTGATCCAGATTTTTAAAGAGCAAATATCTCAAACATGACTCGGAAGTCAGTTTTGAGATATTAAGGCAGGTGACTTTCACTCACAAACCAGCAAGTGGCGTCCCCTAGGGGATTCGAACCCCTGTTACCGCCGTGAAAGGGCGGTGTCCTGGGCCTCTAGACGAAGGGGACGTGTAAGTCTCAATCGCAAGACGCCTTGCTATTTACTTTTCATCAGACAATCTGTGTGAGCACTACAAAGGCAGGTTCTTTCAGGTAAGGAGGTGATCCAACCGCAGGTTCCCCTACGGTTACCTTGTTACGACTTCACCCCAGTCATGAATCACAAAGTGGTAAGCGCCCTCCCGAAGGTTAAGCTACCTACTTCTTTTGCAACCCACTCCCATGGTGTGACGGGCGGTGTGTACAAGGCCCGGGAACGTATTCACCGTAGCATTCTGATCTACGATTACTAGCGATTCCGACTTCATGGAGTCGAGTTGCAGACTCCAATCCGGACTACGACGCACTTTATGAGGTCCGCTTGCTCTCGCGAGGTCGCTTCTCTTTGTATGCGCCATTGTAGCACGTGTGTAGCCCTACTCGTAAGGGCCATGATGACTTGACGTCATCCCCACCTTCCTCCAGTTTATCACTGGCAGTCTCCTTTGAGTTCCCGGCCGAACCGCTGGCAACAAAGGATAAGGGTTGCGCTCGTTGCGGGACTTAACCCAACATTTCACAACACGAGCTGACGACAGCCATGCAGCACCTGTCTCAGAGTTCCCGAAGGCACCAAAGCATCTCTGCTAAGTTCTCTGGATGTCAAGAGTAGGTAAGGTTCTTCGCGTTGCATCGAATTAAACCACATGCTCCACCGCTTGTGCGGGCCCCCGTCAATTCATTTGAGTTTTAACCTTGCGGCCGTACTCCCCAGGCGGTCGACTTAACGCGTTAGCTCCGGAAGCCACTCCTCAAGGGAACAACCTCCAAGTCGACATCGTTTACGGCGTGGACTACCAGGGTATCTAATCCTGTTTGCTCCCCACGCTTTCGCACCTGAGCGTCAGTCTTTGTCCAGGGGGCCGCCTTCGCCACCGGTATTCCTCCAGATCTCTACGCATTTCACCGCTACACCTGGAATTCTACCCCCCTCTACAAGACTCTAGCCTGCCAGTTTCGAATGCAGTTCCCAGGTTGAGCCCGGGGATTTCACATCCGACTTGACAGACCGCCTGCGTGCGCTTTACGCCCAGTAATTCCGATTAACGCTTGCACCCTCCGTATTACCGCGGCTGCTGGCACGGAGTTAGCCGGTGCTTCTTCTGCGAGTAACGTCAATCACTGTGGTTATTAACCACAATGCCTTCCTCCTCGCTGAAAGTACTTTACAACCCGAAGGCCTTCTTCATACACGCGGCATGGCTGCATCAGGCTTGCGCCCATTGTGCAATATTCCCCACTGCTGCCTCCCGTAGGAGTCTGGACCGTGTCTCAGTTCCAGTGTGGCTGGTCATCCTCTCAGACCAGCTAGGGATCGTCGCCTAGGTGAGCCATTACCCCACCTACTAGCTAATCCCATCTGGGCACATCTGATGGCAAGAGGCCCGAAGGTCCCCCTCTTTGGTCTTGCGACGTTATGCGGTATTAGCTACCGTTTCCAGTAGTTATCCCCCTCCATCAGGCAGTTTCCCAGACATTACTCACCCGTCCGCCGCTCGTCACCCGAGAGCAAGCTCTCTGTGCTACCGCTCGACTTGCATGTGTTAGGCCTGCCGCCAGCGTTCAATCTGAGCCATGATCAAACTCTTCAATTTAAGTTTGATGCTCGTGAATTAAACTTCGTAATGAATTACGTATGTTCACTCAGAGACTTTGGTATTCATTTAGCGTCTTGCGACGTTTAGAATCCATGTCACTTTGAGTGCCCACACAGATTGTCTGATAAATTGTTAAAGAGCAGTGCAACGCGGCTTTCGCTCACCGTTGCGAGGTGGCGTATATTACGCTTTCCTCTTTCAGAGTCAACCCTGAATGTCAGGATTTTTTCTCTTCAACCGACCCGGTGGTT
The DNA here is from genome assembly GCF_035593345.1 of Lelliottia sp. JS-SCA-14. NCBI lineage: Bacteria > Pseudomonadati > Pseudomonadota > Gammaproteobacteria > Enterobacterales > Enterobacteriaceae > Lelliottia > Lelliottia sp. JS-SCA-14. Next base: position 4,393,209 of record NZ_CP141606.1, read on the forward strand.
AGTGTGAAGTGATTCACATCTGCCGTGTCGATGGAGGCGCATTATAGGGATCCCAGTTTTTAGCACAAGCGTTTTTTAGATCTTTTTTCCTGACTGCTGCTTTTCCACTCTTATCGACGAGATCCTGCCCGATCTGCTTAAAAATTGACGCATTTAACCCCTGCTGGTGCGGCATAATAGGATCTATGTCTTCTGTATAAGCTCACCAGTCGAGGTTGATATGTCCGCAGTACTCCGTCCTTATAAAGATCTGTTCCCGAAAATCGGGGCTCGCGTCATGATCGATGCCAGCAGCGTGGTCATTGGTGATGTCAGAATGGGTGATGATGTCAGTATCTGGCCGCTGGTCGCGATCCGAGGTGATGTGAATTACGTGGCAATCGGTGCACGCACCAATATTCAGGATGGAAGCGTTCTACATGTGACCCATAAATCGAGTTACAACCCTGAAGGCAATCCCCTTATTATTGGAGAAGATGTCACCGTCGGCCATAAAGTGATGTTACACGGCTGCACGATTGGCAACCGCGTCCTTGTGGGGATGGGTTCTATTCTACTGGACGGGGTAATAGTAGAAGACGACGTGATGATCGGCGCAGGTAGCCTGGTCCCGCAAAACAAACGTCTGGAAAGTGGCTTTCTCTATTTAGGTAGTCCGGTAAAACAGATCCGCCCTTTGAAAGAGGCGGAGATCGAAGGACTGAAATACTCCGCAAATAATTACGTCAAATGGAAAGACGACTATCTGGCTCAGGAAAACCACACCCAGCCTTGATCGTCTTCCTGTTCATTACGGATCATATCGCTGGCTTCTTCTTCCAGATCCCAGCGATGATCCCTGAACACATCCAGAGGGATCGTCCCGCCAAACCGTTTAAGTAATAACTCGCCCGTAATAGCACAGGTCAATTGCGCGCCGTTAACTAATACCGGAAAACAGACCGCCTGTTTGCCCTCATCCCACACTTCCCTGTCGGGAAACTGAATCGCCTGATTCATGCCAGCAATTCCTGTTTCAGCTTTTCAATCACCAGTTCGACTTCAGGTAATACGCCATGCCAGAGCAAGACCGCATGTGCTGCCTGCCCCACCAGCATTCCTAGACCGTCAGCCAGATGTTTTGCGCCACGATCTTCACACCAGTTCAGAAAAGGGGTTTTCCCCTTTTGATAGAACATGTCGTAGGCATAAATGTGCGGACTCACTATAGAAGAAGGGATCGCGGGCACTTCACCACCGATACCGCTGGAGGTGGCATTAATAATAAGATCGAACTCATGTCCGTCCAGATCATCCATTGCTACAGCACTCACGCTGCCCGTATGGGCAAATAGCCTGGCCAGATCTTGTGCGCGGGAAAACGTGCGATTCGTGATCGTGACGGCACAATCCAGAGAGAGGAGCGGCAACAACACACCGCGAGAGGCCCCACCCGCGCCTATCAGCAAAATACGAAATCCCTTCTTAATAAAAGAGAGCCTTTCGAGATCGCTTAACAAGCCAATGCCATCGGTGTTGTCACCCAGCAAGCGCCCGTCTTCCAGACGTTTGAGCGTGTTCACCGCCCCCGCAAGAGATGCTCGCTCAGTGAGTTCATCCGCTCGGGCAAAGGCTTCTTCTTTAAAGGGGACGGTGACATTTGCCCCTCTCCCGCCGCCGTTAAAAAAGGCATCCAGCGTCGGAAGAAAGTCATCGACTGGCGCCAGAACGCGGCCATAAGGGTGATCAATTTGCAGCTGCTGCGCAAATTGCTGATGTATGAACGGCGACTTACTGTGAGCAATTGGGTTACCGAATACGGCGAACTTATCCATCATATTACCCCTGGCGAAAGCGCTCGCCGGTCAATGCATCACGGATTTCAGACGGATTCAGACGGCCACCGGTTTCACCGATCACCACCGGGAAATCATCACCAAACTGGGCCAGCACCTCTTGCGATGTACGGCAAGGTGGCAGTCCAGTCAGATTAGCACTGGTCGAAACCAGCGGTTTACCGAAAGTCTGGCAGAGTTCAACCACCAGCGGATGATCGGTAACACGCACAGCAAGAGAATCAAAGCGCCCCGTCAGCCAACTCGGTGTCGTAGGCTGCGCCGGGAAAACAAAGGTGACCGGACCTGGCCATGCCGCGGAAATGGTCTCGCGCTGCGCCTGATTCAGCATCGAATCATCAATATACGGCTTGAGCTGCTCGAAGCTGGCAGCAATTAAAATCAGTCCTTTCTCGACCGGTCTTTGCTTTAATTCTAATAAACGAGTGACGGCCGTTTCGCTGTCAGGATCGCATCCAACCCCAAACACAGCTTCCGTTGGATAGGCGATGACTTCTTCGTTTCTCAGGACTTCCAGTGCACGGGCCATGGAGTCCGATGTTAATTTATTCTTCACAGGTTTAATCCGCCGAGACCGGCTTTCCACATTGTTTACTGGCACAGAAGAGTTTAACGCCCTGTGCCGTTTTCTTCTCGATGAGCAGGGGATAATCGCAGTGAGGGCAAATCCCCGCCACCGGCTTGAGATTGATAACGAACTGGCATTCAGGATAGCGATCGCAGGAATGGAAGGTTTTACCGAAGCGGGAACGACGCTGGACCAGCTGTCCTTGTTGACACTGAGGGCAAGCAATCGCGGTTTCGTCGGGTTTATCAATCTGCTCTGTATGGCTGCATTCAGGATAGTGGCTACAGCCGATGAACATGCCAAAGCGCCCCTGTCGTAGAGCCAAAGCAGCGCCACAGACCGGGCACATTTGTCCCTCCAGAATTTTAACGATATGTCCGTCCGCCTGACTCTTCAGGGGACGGACATAATCACATTCTGGATAGTGTGAACAACCGAGAAACGGACCGTGTTTCCCGGACCGGATGACAAGCTTAGCCCCACACTGTGGGCAGGGCTCGTTATTAGACACCGTAAACAGTGCTGATTTGGCCATAACAACTCTTGGAGCTACATTGATGGATTAATGCAGCATACCTTCATTCACTTCAAAGAGTAATTCTTCCATTTGCTGATAGGCATTTTCGCAGCCTGGAATATTAAACAGAACCATCAGGATCACCCACTTGAGGTCTTCCAGTTCAAATTCTGCCGTATCCAGCGCCATGACGCGCTCTATCACCATTTCTCGGGTATCGAGGTTTAGCACCTGAATCTGTTCCAGGAATAAAATAAATCCCCGGCAACTGGCATCCAGCCTTTCACACTCTTCAGCCGTAAAAATACGCACAGACAGAGGATCGGAAGCGAGCTGCATGGGTTCGACAAGGCCTTCCTGATAATCAGCCAGCTTTTCTAACCACATTAACGCGTTATAGATATCTTCCCGTTCAAATCCTGCATCGGTAAGATCTCGCGTCAGTCGGTCCTGATCCACGCGCATTTCAGCTTCGTTATGGATGTAAGTCTCAAACAAATACATCAGTACGTCGAACATGGCTTGCCCTCCTCAATCGGACATAGCCGCCGGGTACAGCTGCGATCCATCCTGCTAACTCCAGTTCGAGTAGCTGTGCTACCGTCACAGGCACAGATTGGCCGGCACGTTCAGCGACAACGTCAACAGGTGTTACCTCATCTCCTACGTTAGCCAGGAGCTCAGGAAATGGCAATGCCACCTCCTCCTGATCTGATGAATAAAGTGATTTTTCAGGCTCATCTGGTAACCAATGCAGCCCATATCGCAAATTTTCCAGGATCTCCTCCGGGCTGGTCACTGGCGTTGCTCCTTGCTTAATGAGCCAGTGCGGCCCTTCACAACCCGGGTTGCCAATGGGGCCGGGCAAAGCGAAGACTTCTCGACCTTGTTCCATCGCGCATCGGGCCGTAACGAGCGATCCGCTACGTAATGCCGCTTCGACAACCAGTACGCCCAGGCTCAGTCCGCTGATAATACGGTTGCGTCGCGGGAAATTAGCGGGAAAGGGTGAAGTGGCGAGGGAAAACTCAGAAACGACAGCTCCCCCGGCGTCAATAATGCTCGCAGCCAGAGCGGCGTGGCGGCGGGGATAAATGCTAAACAGGCCATTGCCAAGAACGGCAATGCTTTTCCCCACAGCCGTGAGCGCTGCGCGATGAGCCACGCCATCAATTCCGCACGCCAGTCCGCTGGTGATGGTGAATCCCGATTTGGCGAGATGCTCACAAAAAATCCTGCCCCACCGCTCTCCGTACCATGAGGGAGCCCGGCTTCCAACTACCGCCAGTTGAACGCTGTCGAGAACCTCGATATTGCCCTTCACGAATAGCGCGCCAGGATAATCAGGCAGAGTTCGTAATTGTGGCGGGTAGCGTGGATTATCCGCAGATAGGAGGTAGTGCCCTGGCTGCTCAAGCCATTCCAGAGAACGTTCGAGTTCCGCCGCCTTAAAGTTCATGAATTTGGCAGCCCGTTTGGGTGTCAGGCCAACCTCTGCCAGAGCAGCGGCATCAATTTCTGCGCTTTGCAATAAACGCTGTGCAGCCATCAACATGGCATCGCCACACAAATCCCCGATGTTAATCAGCCGTAACCATATCTCTGTGGAAGTCATCCTTTTCCCCTGCCATAAGCAGCCTCAGCAATCTTTGCGATTGGTCAGCGATGCTGTCAATCAGAGGGGGATTTGTCTAGAATAGAGGTAATGATCTTTTCAACTCCTGAACACGGCTCTGGAAATTTATGGCAGTTTTGCAAGTGTTACATATCCCGGACGAGCGCCTTCGCATTGTTGCTGAACCGGTAAAAGAAGTGAATGCAGAAATTCAACGTATCGTTGATGATATGTTCGATACGATGTACGCCGAAGAAGGCATTGGCCTTGCGGCGACGCAGGTGAATATCCATAAACGCATTATCGTGATCGATGTTTCTGAGAATCGCGAAGAGCGCCTGGTACTGATTAACCCGGAACTGCTCGAGAAGAGCGGCGAGACCGGCATCGAAGAAGGTTGTCTGTCCATTCCTGAACAGCGCGCCTTAGTGCCGCGTGCAGAAAAAGTGAAAATCCGCGCGCTCGATCGCGAGGGTAAACCGTTTGAACTGGAAGCAGACGATCTGCTGGCGATCTGCATTCAGCACGAGATGGATCATCTGGTCGGTAAACTGTTTATCGATTATCTCTCTCCGCTGAAACAGCAGCGTATTCGTCAGAAAGTAGAGAAACTGGATCGTATGCGCACCCGCGCATAACATCCCCCGGATACAAGGAATAACGTGTCTAAAAATCTACGTATTATCTTCGCGGGAACTCCTGACTTCGCAGCGCGTCATCTTGACGCGCTGTTATCATCTGGCCACCAGGTTGTTGGGGTGTTCACTCAGCCCGACCGCCCTGCTGGCCGCGGCAAGAAACTCATGCCGAGCCCGGTCAAAGTCCTGGCGGAAGAGCATGGTTTGCCCGTTTTCCAGCCCGTCTCTTTACGCCCTCAGGAAAATCAGCAGCTGGTCGCAGACCTGAATGCCGATGTGATGGTGGTCGTGGCATATGGTTTGATTCTGCCAAAAGCGGTTCTCGATATGCCTCGCCTAGGCTGCATCAACGTGCATGGTTCTCTTCTTCCACGCTGGCGCGGCGCGGCGCCTATTCAGCGTTCGCTCTGGGCGGGTGACAGCGAAACCGGCGTCACCATCATGCAGATGGACGTCGGGCTGGATACGGGAGATATGCTGTATAAGCTGGCATGCCCGATCGCTGCGGAAGATACCAGCGCCACGCTCTACGACAAACTGGCAGACCTGGGCCCGCAGGGGCTCATTGAGACTTTGCAGCAGCTTGCCGATGGCAAAACTCAGCCTGAAGTGCAGGATGAAAGCCTCGTGACTTATGCTGAAAAGCTCAGTAAAGAAGAGGCGCAAATCGACTGGTCACTTTCCGCTGCCCAGCTAGAGCGCTGCATTCGCGCCTTTAATCCCTGGCCGATGAGCTGGATGACTATTGACGATCAGCCGGTGAAAATCTGGAAAGCGTCGGTGATTGATGGCAAATCTCACGCAGAGCCGGGCACCATCATTGACGCGAATAAACAGGGAATTCAGGTAGCTACGACTGATGGCATTCTGAATCTGGAGTCGCTACAGCCTGCCGGTAAGAAGGCAATGAGCGCGCAGGACCTGCTGAATTCCCGTCGCGAATGGTTTACGCCGGGCAAGCATCTCGGCTGAGTGCATTTAATCCTAAGGCCCGGAGTTTCCGGGCATTTTTATTTTAGCGGTTATGAAAAAACAAAATCTTCGCAGCATGGCTGCACAGGCCATTGAGAAAGTGGTCGAACAGGGTCAATCCCTGAGCAATATCCTTCCACCGCTTCAGCAGAAAGTTTCTGATAAAGACAAAGCCCTGCTTCAGGAGTTGTGCTTTGGCGTGCTGCGTACGCTCTCGCAGCAAGAGTGGCTGATCAACAAGCTGATGTCCCGCCCAATGACGGGCAAGCAGCGCACCATCCATTATTTGATCATGGTCGGCTTCTACCAGCTGCTCCATACGCGCATTCCGCCTCATGCCGCGCTGGCTGAAACCGTTGAAGGTGCGGTCGCAATCAAACGTCCGCAGTTGAAAGGCTTGATCAATGGCGTATTGCGTCAGTTCCAGCGTCAGCAGGAAGAACTGGTTGCCGAGTTCAGCCAGTCCGAGCAGCGTTTTCTCCATCCTGAATGGCTGCTTAAGCGCCTGAAAAAAGCCTATCCGCAGCAGTGGGAATCCATTGTTGAAGCCAATAATCAGCGTCCACCAATGTGGCTGCGTGTTAACCGTATCCACCATACCCGAGATGAATGGCTGGCACTGCTGGAACAGGCAGACATGAATGGTTTTACTCATGACGCCTATCCCGACGCGGTACGTCTGGCTTCCCCTGCCCCGGTGCAGGCGTTACCTGGCTTTGACCAGGGCTGGGTGACCGTTCAGGACGCTTCAGCGCAGGGATGTATCACTTATCTGGCGCCACAAAATGGCGAGCGCATCCTGGATCTTTGTGCCGCTCCTGGTGGTAAAACCACGCATATCCTTGAAGCTGCGCCGCAGGCCAGCGTTCTGGCTGTCGATGTGGACGAGCAACGACTCTCCCGCGTTTACGACAACCTGAAACGCTTGGGTCTTAAAGCTCAGGTTAAACAGGGTGATGGGCGTACGCCTTCAGAGTGGTGCGGCGACGAGAAATTTGATCGCATACTGTTGGATGCACCTTGCTCCGCAACGGGTGTGATTCGTCGTCATCCGGATATCAAATGGCTGCGTCGGGATCGTGATATCAACGAGCTGGCCCAACTGCAGAGTGAGATTCTTGATGCCGTCTGGCCGCATCTGAAATCTGGCGGAACCCTGGTCTACGCAACGTGCTCCGTTCTTCCGGAAGAGAATTCCCAGCAGATTGCGGCATTCCTGAAACGAACTTCTGACGCCGCGTTACACACGACAGGCACAGCCGATAATCCTGGCATCCAAAACCTGCCGGGAGCGGAAGAAGGTGATGGCTTCTTTTACGCTAAGCTAATCAAAGCGTGATGTTGAAAACGGGTCGCAAGCTATGAAGATAATCATTCTGGGTGCAGGACAGGTCGGCGGAACGCTGGCCGAAAACCTGGTGGGCGAAAACAACGACATCACGATCGTTGATACCAATGGCGATCGTCTGCGCGGTTTGCAGGATAAGTTCGATCTGCGTGTGGTTCAGGGTCACGGCTCGCATCCGCGCGTCCTTCGTGAGGCGGGAGCCGACGATGCTGACATGCTGGTTGCCGTAACCAGTTCAGATGAAACAAATATGGTGGCCTGCCAGGTCGCCTATTCGTTATTCAACACCCCAAACCGCATTGCGCGTATTCGCTCGCCGGATTACGTGCGTGATGCAGAAAAGCTCTTCAATTCCGAAGCGGTGCCCATTGATCATCTCATCGCCCCGGAACAGCTGGTGATCGACAGTATTTATCGTCTGATTGAGTACCCTGGCGCACTGCAGGTGGTGAATTTTGCCGAAGGGAAAGTCAGCCTCGCCGTGGTGAAAGCCTATTATGGCGGCCCGTTGATTGGTAATGCGTTATCCACTATGCGCGAGCACATGCCACATATCGATACCCGCGTGGCAGCGATATTCCGCCATGACCGTCCTATTCGTCCGCAGGGCTCGACCATTGTTGAGGCAGGCGATGAGGTGTTCTTTATTGCCGCGTCACAGCATATTCGTGCGGTCATGAGCGAACTTCAGCGCCTGGAAAAACCCTATAAGCGCATTATGCTGGTTGGCGGCGGGAATATCGGCGCTGGCCTGGCGCATCGTCTGGAAAAAGATTACAGCGTGAAGTTGATCGAACGCGATCAGCAGCGCGCCGCAGAGCTGGCAGAAAAATTACAGAATACGATCGTATTCTACGGCGATGCCTCGGATCAGGAATTGCTGGCAGAAGAACATATCGATCAAGTTGATCTGTTTATTGCCGTCACCAACGACGATGAAGCGAATATCATGTCGGCCATGCTGGCAAAACGCATGGGCGCTAAAAAAGTCATGGTACTTATTCAGCGCAAGGCCTACGTCGATCTTGTGCAAGGTAGCGTGATTGATATTGCGATTTCACCGCAGCAGGCCACTATTTCAGCGCTGCTTAGCCATGTCCGTAAAGCTGATATTGTGGGTGTATCCTCTCTGCGCCGTGGTGTTGCTGAGGCAATTGAAGCCGTAGCGCATGGGGATGAAACGACCTCACGCGTGGTGGGCCGCTCAATTGATGAAATAAAACTTCCTCCGGGTACAATTATCGGCGCCGTGGTGCGCGGGAATGATGTCATGATCGCCAATGATAATTTGCGCATCGAACAGGGTGACCACGTCATTATGTTCCTGACAGATAAAAAGTTTATTACCGACGTCGAACGTTTGTTCCAGCCAAGTCCTTTCTTCCTGTAATGGCTAAAGGTGCTCAATTGGGCACCTTTTTCTATTAACCCTCTATTTTATAATGCTTAGGTTTTCATAACGATTATTTATCCTCAATGGAAATTAGCTAATGATTTGTTAAACTTAGGATCGTTAGCTGGCTCAAGGAGAATAAAATGAGTGTTATTAAAGAATTTCGCGAATTTGCAATGCGCGGGAATGTAGTGGATTTGGCAGTGGGTGTCATTATCGGTGCGGCATTCGGTAAGATTGTTTCGTCTTTGGTTGCCGATATCATTATGCCACCGCTAGGACTGTTAATTGGGGGAGTCGATTTCAAACAATTTGCCGTCACTCTCAGGGATGCTCAGGGCGATATCCCTGCTGTTGTGATGCACTATGGCGTATTTATTCAGAACATTTTTGACTTTTTGATCGTGGCCTTCGCTATCTTTATGGCGATTAAACTCATCAACAAACTCAACCGTAAAAAAGAAGAGCCTGCGGCTGCGCCACCGGCACCGACCAAAGAAGAAGTACTGCTGACTGAAATTCGCGACCTGTTAAAAGAGCAGAACAGTCGCCCTTAATCAGGCCCATAAAGCCAGAAGGCCAGTGGTAAAAAAGTGAATCACTTTCTTGCCACTGGCCTCCCAGTTACCCCGCTTGCCGTGTTTCCCTTTGCGAAGATAACTTCCTTTCCCTTTTTTATTCTTTTCGACGCGCTGCCGAAACAGTGGATCGTGTAACAACGCCTCAATCGCATTGTCATTAATTTGCCCCTTCGTATGCTGATAGCGGCTCATAAATCCTCCAGATTGTGAGTAAAATCGGCGCGAGTGTAGATCCACGCGTACTAAAAATCAACAGCCGCGCTGTATTCCGCTGGCCCCCTGCTCGAGAGTCTCAAGGATCGAACAGTAAATGCTACTGTGGGCGGTACCGCAACAGGCGTCATTCAGGCGTTGCAGCGAGCGCTGCATGGTTTGCAGCTCTTCTATACGCGCTTCCACCTCAGTCAGCCTGGCCTGAACAATGCTTTTCGACTCCTGGCAGGTGTGATGCTCGGGATCAATACGGATCGAAAGCAATTCCCGGATCGACTCGAGCGTAAAACCAAGTTGCCGTGCATAGCGAATAAACTTAAGTCGCTGAAGGTCCTTTTCCGTATAGAGACGAAAACCACCCTCTGTGCGCACTTCATGCTCCATCATCTGCTGCTTTTCATAATAGCGGATGGTGTCTGGCGTAACGTCTGCAAGCTTTGCGAGTTCCCCGATGCGATACATGAGCTAGTCCTCTTTGGGTGCCCTGAACAAACGATCCGAATAATCACCATGTAGAAAATCTGTATTGACCCCGGCTTGCTGCAATTTTAGCTCGACCAGCGTCAACCGACGACGTATTTCCTGTGCTTCGGGAGCATCAGGTTTAATGCTGTTAAGCAAATCGGCCAGAGCGAGTGCATCCTTACGATTTTCCAGCTCCGGTGGAAGGCAACCTGCATTTTTTAACAACCGGTAGGCCGAACGTAATTCCGCAGGGACAAAAGTATCGTCATCAAGCGTCAGCGGTTGGCCGGTACCTGGAAGATCGCTAAATTCGCCATTGCGCTGGGCATCCAGGATATGACGTTCTGCCCATTGATCAAGCAGCCACATCGTAAAACCCCGAAGATATGAAGAGTGGATTCAGACAGTGTAGAGAAGGGATGATTCAGTGGATATAAAAAAACCCGCCGAAGCGGGTTCTTTTACGTTACTACAGATTACTCTGCAGCAGCTTCTGCTTTCGATTCAGAACGATCAACCAGCTCGATGTAAGCCATCGGAGCGTTATCGCCTGCACGGAAGCCACACTTCAGAATACGAGTGTAACCACCTGCACGGCTCGCGAAACGCGGGCCCAGTTCGTTAAACAGTTTTGCCACGATCTCGTTATCACGAGTACGGGCGAATGCCAGACGACGATTAGCAACGCTGTCAGTCTTGGCAAGAGTAATCAGCGGCTCAACTACGCGACGCAGCTCTTTCGCTTTAGGCAGGGTCGTCTTGATGATCTCATGACGAACCAGTGAACCTGCCATGTTGCGGAACATAGCCTGGCGATGGCTGCTGTTACGGTTCAGTTGACGACCACTCTTACGATGGCGCATGACCTTATCCTTCTCAGTAAAACCTTAACCTGTGATCCGGTTACTCGTCAGCAATGCTTGCCGGTGGCCAGTTTTCCAGGCGCATGCCCAGAGACAGACCACGTGAAGCCAGCACGTCTTTAATCTCAGTAAGAGATTTTTTACCCAGGTTAGGCGTTTTCAGCAACTCAACCTCGGTACGCTGTACCAGATCACCGATATAGTGGATAGCTTCTGCCTTGAGGCAGTTAGCAGAGCGGACAGTCAATTCCAGATCGTCAACAGGGCGCAGCAGGATCGGATCGAATTCTGGTTTCTCTTCTTTCACTTCCGGCTGACGAACATCACGTAAGTCAACGAAAGCTTCAAGTTGTTCTGCCAGGATGGTCGCCGCACGACGAATCGCCTCTTCAGGATCGATTGTGCCGTTGGTTTCCATTTCGATGACCAGCTTGTCCAGGTCGGTACGCTGTTCTACACGCGCTGCTTCAACATTGTAGGCAATACGCTCTACAGGGCTGTAGCATGCGTCGACCAGCAGACGGCCGATTGGGCGCTCATCTTCTTCCGAATGAATTCGGGCAGAAGCCGGCACATAACCACGACCGCGCTGAACTTTGATACGCATGCTGATAGCTGCGTTCTCATCGGTCAGGTGGCAGATCACGTGCTGCGGCTTGACGATTTCGACATCACCATCATGGGTAATGTCGGCTGCAGTCACAGGGCCAATGCCAGATTTATTCAGAGTAAGAATAACTTCATCTTTACCCTGAACTCTCACCGCCAGCCCTTTCAGGTTGAGCAGGATTTCAAGGATATCTTCCTGAACGCCTTCTTTGGTGCTGTACTCATGAAGTACACCATCAATCTCAACTTCGGTCACCGCGCAACCCGGCATCGATGAGAGCAGAATACGGCGCAGTGCGTTACCCAGAGTATGGCCAAAGCCACGCTCTAAAGGCTCAAGGGTCACCTTGGCGTGCGTCGAACTCACTTGCTCGATATCTACCAGGCGCGGTTTTAGAAACTCTGTCACAGAACCCTGCATTGTGTCCTCTCTTTGGTACTAAGCTTTACTTGGAGTAAAGCTCGACGATCAGGTGTTCGTTAATGTCCGCAGACAGATCAGAACGTTCTGGCTGACGCTTGAACGTGCCTTCCATCTTGCCAGCATCAACTTCCAGCCAGGTTGGCTTTTCACGCTGCTCAGCCAGCTCCAGAGCGGCTTTCACGCGAGATTGCGTTTTCGCTTTCTCACGAATGCTAACAACGTCGTTCGCTTTAACCTGATAAGAAGCGATGTTAACAACACGACCGTTTACCATGATTGCTTTATGGCTAACCAGTTGGCGTGATTCAGCACGAGTAGCGCCGAAGCCCATACGGTAAACAACGTTGTCCAGACGGCCTTCCAGCAGAGCTAACAGGTTTTCACCGGTGTTGCCTTTCAGACGTGCTGCTTCTTTATAGTAGTTACGGAACTGACGCTCCAGCACACCGTAGGTACGGCGAACTTTTTGCTTTTCACGCAACTGCACACCATAGTCAGACAGACGCGGTTTACGCGCACCGTGCTGGCCAGGAGCTTGTTCAATTTTACACTTGGTATCGATCGCGCGAACGCCAGACTTAAGGAATAAGTCGGTGCCCTCACGACGGCTCAGCTTGAGCTTAGGACCCAAATATCTTGCCATTTTCTATCTCCAACAATCCTAGAAAACGTAAGCGTTATACGCGACGTTTTTTCGGCGGACGACAACCGTTATGAGGGATCGGAGTCACATCAGTAATATTAGTGATGCGGAAACCAGCGGCGTTCAGAGCACGAACAGTTGATTCGCGACCCGGACCCGGACCTTTAACCATAACTTCCAGATTCTTGATGCCGTATTCTTTTACGGCTTCTGCACAACGCTCTGCTGCAACCTGGGCTGCGAACGGAGTCGATTTGCGAGAACCACGGAAACCGGAACCACCGGCTGTTGCCCAACCCAATGCGTTACCCTGACGATCAGTAATAGTAACGATGGTGTTGTTAAAAGAAGCATGGATATGAGCCACGCCGTCAGAGACTTGTTTTCTTACACGTTTACGTGCACGAATTGGTGCCTTTGCCATTATTCAATCACCCCGATTATTTCTTGATCGGTTTGCGCGGACCCTTACGGGTACGTGCGTTGGTCTTGGTACGCTGACCGCGAACCGGGAGACCACGACGATGACGCAAACCGCGATAGCAACCAAGGTCCATAAGGCGCTTGATGCTCATGCTAACTTCACGGCGCAGATCACCTTCAACGACAAATTTGGCAACTTCGTCACGCAGCGTGTCGATTTGTTCTTCAGACAGCTCACTGATCTTAACATCTTCAGCGATACCCGCTGCAGCCAGAATGGCTTTGGAACGGGTCTTGCCGACGCCATAGATCGAAGTTAATGCGATCACAGCATGTTTCTGATCAGGAATGTTAATGCCTGCTATACGGGCCACTATGCACTCCTACTATTTAATATGTACGCACCATGCTGAAAAGCCCGTTTTCAGGATACTCAAATGGAAACGTACAGACATACAAAAGATTGGCTGGCTAATCTAGCCAGCTCAACCCAACTTTGCAAGAAAAAAATGCGAAATAATCAGCCTTGACGCTGTTTATGTTTCGGCTCGGCACTGCAAATCACGCGGATGACGCCATCACGCTTAACGATTTTGCAGTTACGGCATAATTTCTTGACGGAAGCACGAACTTTCATTTTTACTCTCCGTAACTTCTCGGGCGACCAATTAACGGCCGTAGCCTTTCAGGTTCGCCTTCTTCAAGGCAGACTCATACTGACTGGACATCATCAGAGTTTGCACTTGAGCCATAAAGTCCATAATCACGACGACAACGATAAGCAGTGAGGTCCCACCGAAGTAGAACGGTACTTTCATTGCATCACGCATGAACTCCGGGATCAGGCAGATAAAAGTAATGTACAACGCACCAATCAAAGTCAGACGAGTCATTACTTTATCGATATACTTCGCCGTTTGCTCTCCCGGACGAATTCCTGGTACAAATGCACCGGACTTCTTCAGGTTATCTGCTGTTTCACGCGGGTTGAAAACCAACGCCGTGTAGAAGAAACAGAAGAATATGATTGCAGACGCATAGAGTAACACATAAAGCGGTTGCCCAGGCTGCAAATACAGCGAAATTGTTGTCAGCCAGTTCCAACCGGTTCCGCCCCCGAACCATGACGCGATGGTTGCTGGGAACAGAATGATACTGGAAGCGAAGATTGCTGGGATAACCCCGGCCATATTCACTTTCAGCGGTAAATGTGTGCTCTGTGCAGCATAGACACGACGACCTTGCTGACGTTTCGCGTAGTTCACCACAATGCGGCGTTGACCACGTTCAACAAAGACAACAAAGAAGGTCACGGCAAATACTAATACTGCAACCAATAGCAACAGGAGGAAGTGCAGGTCGCCTTGACGCGCTTGCTCGATCGTATGGGCAATGGCTGGCGGGAGTCCCGCAACGATACCGGCGAAGATAATGATTGAGATACCGTTGCCGATACCTCGCTCAGTAATCTGTTCGCCGAGCCACATCAGGAACATAGTCCCTGTGACCAGACTTACAACAGCGGTGAAATAGAATGCAAAGCCCGGGTTAATAACCAGGCCCTGCATACCAGGCATATTCGGTAAACCGGTAGCAATACCGATTGACTGGAATATTGCCAGCACCAGAGTGCCGTAACGGGTGTACTGGCTGATCTTACGACGACCAGACTCCCCTTCTTTCTTCAACTCTGCCAGGGCCGGATGAACGACCGTCAGCAGCTGGATAATAATCGATGCCGAAATGTACGGCATGATACCCAGTGCAAAGATAGAAGCACGGCTGAGAGCACCACCAGAGAACATGTTAAACATCTCAATGATGGTGCCTCGCTGTTGCTCAAGCAGTTTGGCAAGTACAGCGGCATCGATACCAGGGATCGGAATAAAAGAGCCAATACGGAAAACGATCAGCGCACCAACAACAAACAAAAGTCTGCGTTTCAGTTCGCCAAATCCACCCTTGGCACTTTGAAAATCTAATCCCGGTTGCTTAGCCATCTGCTACTTATTCCTCAATTTTACCGCCAGCAGCTTCGATAGCAGCACGAGCGCCTTTAGAAACACGCAGGCCACGAACAGTTACCGGAGTAGAAACTTCACCAGCCAGGATCACTTTCGCGAACTCGATCTGGATACCGATAATGTTTGCTGCTTTCAGCGTGTTCAGGTCTACAACGCCGCCTTCAACTTTCGCCAGGTCAGACAGACGGATTTCCGCTGTAATCGCTGATTTGCGAGAGGTGAAACCGAATTTCGGCAGACGACGGTACAGTGGCATCTGGCCACCCTCGAAACCGCGGCGTACGCCACCGCCAGAACGAGAGTTCTGACCTTTGTGACCACGACCACCGGTTTTACCGAGGCCAGAACCGATACCACGACCAAGGCGTTTACCCGCCTTTTTAGAGCCTTCGGCTGGAGACAGAGTATTTAAACGCATCTCTTACTCCTCAACTTTAACCATGAAGTAAACCGCGTTGACCATACCACGTACAGCGGGAGTATCCTCACGCTCAACGGTATGACCAATACGACGCAGACCCAGGCCAAGCAGCGTTGCCTTGTGTTTCGGCAGACGACCGATTGCACTGCGGGTTTGAGTGATTTTAATAGTCTTTGCCATGGTCAATTACCCCAGAATTTCTTCAACGGATTTACCACGCTTGGCAGCGACCATTTCTGGAGAATTCATATTTTCCAGGCCATCAATAGTTGCACGAACCACGTTAATCGGGTTGGTGGAACCATATGCTTTAGCCAGAACGTTATGAACTCCAGCAACTTCGAGAACGGCGCGCATTGCACCACCGGCAATGATACCGGTACCTTCTGAAGCTGGCTGCATGAAGACACGAGAACCCGTGTGAACACCTTTAACAGGGTGTTGCAGGGTGCCGTGGTTCAGCGCGACGTTAATCATATTGCGACGGGCTTTTTCCATCGCTTTCTGGATCGCTGCTGGAACTTCACGCGCTTTACCGTAACCAAAACCAACGCGACCGTTACCATCGCCAACAACAGTCAGAGCTGTGAAGGAGAAAATACGACCACCTTTAACGGTTTTAGATACGCGGTTAACCGCGATCAGCTTTTCCTGCAGTTCGCCAGCTTGTTTTTCGATGTGAGCCATCTTACACCTCTACCTTAGAACTGAAGGCCAGCTTCACGGGCAGCATCTGCCAGTGCCTGGACACGACCATGATATTGGAACCCGGAACGGTCAAAGGACACAACTTTGATGCCTTTTTCCAGAGCGCGTTCAGCAACAGCTTTACCTACAGCTGCAGCAGCGTCTTTGTTACCGGTGTACTTCAATTGTTCTGTAATAGCTTTTTCTACAGTAGAAGCAGCTACCAGAACTTCAGAACCGTTTGGTGCAATGACCTGTGCGTAAATATGACGCGGGGTACGATGTACCACCAGGCGAGTTGCACCCAGCTCTTTGAGCTTGCGGCGTGCGCGGGTCGCACGACGGATACGAGCAGATTTCTTATCCATAGTGTTACCTTACTTCTTCTTAGCCTCTTTGGTACGCACGACTTCGTCGGCGTAACGGACACCCTTGCCTTTGTAAGGCTCAGGACGACGGTAGGCGCGCAGGTCTGCTGCAACCTGACCGATCAGCTGTTTATCCGCGCCTTTCAGCACGATTTCAGTCTGAGACGGACATTCTGCAGTGATACCGGCAGGCAGCTGATGCTCAACGGGGTGAGAGAAGCCCAGAGACAGGCCTACTGCATTCCCTTTGATAGCTGCACGATAACCTACACCAACCAGCTGAAGCTTTTTAGTGAAGCCTTCGGTAACACCAACAACCATTGAGTTCAGCAGGGCACGCGCGGTACCAGCCTGAGCCCATCCATCCACGAAACCATCACGCGGACCGAAGGTCAGAGCATTATCTGCATGTTTAACTTCAACAGCATTGTTGAGGGTACGAGTCAGCTCGCCGTTTTTACCTTTGATCGTAATAACCTGACCGTCGATTTTTACATCAACGCCGGCAGGAATGACGACCGGTGCTTTAGCAACACGAGACATTCTTTCCTCCGATTAGGCTACGTAGCAGATAATTTCGCCACCAAGACCAGCTTGGCGCGCTGCACGATCAGTCATAACACCTTTAGAGGTAGAAACAACTGCGATACCCAGACCAGCCATAACTTTAGGCAGCTCATCTTTTTTCTTATAGATGCGCAGGCCTGGGCGGCTGACACGCTGAATGCTTTCTACAACAGCTTTACCCTGGAAATACTTAAGAGTAAGTTCCAGTTCCGGCTTGGTGTCGCCTTCAACTTTAAAATCTTCGATAAAACCTTCTTCCTTCAGCACATTGGCAATTGCCACTTTCAGCTTGGCGGAAGGCATGGTGACCGCAACTTTGTTCGCGGCCTGACCGTTACGGATACGGGTCAGCATATCCGCGATCGGATCTTGCATGCTCATCTGTCTTTACTCCCGTGATTCAATTGGTGACAATTACCAGCTAGCCTTTTTCAGACCCGGGATTTCACCGCGCATGGCGGCTTCACGGACCTTAATACGGCTCAACCCGAACTTCCGCAGGAAAGCGTGCGGACGACCAGTTTGACGACAGCGGTTACGCTGACGAGACGGGCTGGAATCACGCGGCAGAGACTGCAGCTTCAGAACTGCGTTCCAACGATCTTCGTCGGAAGCGTTCACATCAGAAATGATCGCTTTCAGTTCAGCGCGTTTAGCGAAGAATTTATCAGCTAAAGCTACGCGCTTTACTTCGCGTGCTTTCATTGATTGCTTAGCCATTCAGTAACCCTACCTTACTTGCGGAACGGGAAGTCAAAGGCAGCCAGCAGAGCACGGCCTTCTTCGTCAGAGTTCGCAGTAGTGGTAATGGTAATATCCAAACCACGCACGCGGTCGACTTTATCGTAGTCGATCTCTGGGAAGATGATCTGCTCACGGACACCCATGCTGTAGTTACCACGACCATCGAATGACTTAGCGGACAAGCCACGGAAGTCACGGATACGTGGAACAGCAATAGAGATCAGGCGCTCAAGGAACTCCCACATGCGTTCGCCACGCAGAGTTACTTTACAGCCGATCGGATAGCCCTGACGGATTTTGAAGCCTGCAACAGATTTGCGTGCTTTGGTGATCAACGGCTTTTGACCGGAGATTGCTGTCAGATCAGCTGCTGCGTTATCCAGCAGTTTCTTGTCAGCGATCGCTTCACCAACACCCATGTTCAGGGTGATCTTCTCGACCCGAGGGACTTGCATGACAGAATTGTAGTTAAACTCAGTCATGAGTTTGCTAACTACTTCGTCTTTGTAGTAATCATGCAGTTTCGCCATCGTACTACTCCAAATTACTTGATAGTTTCGCTGTTAGACTTGAAGAAACGGACTTTTTTGCCGTCTTCGAATCTAAAGCCTACACGGTCAGCCTTACCGGTTGCCGCGTTGAAGAGTGCAACGTTAGAAACCTGAATTGCAGCTTCTTTTTCAACGATGCCACCTGGTTGGTTCAGGGCCGGAACCGGCTTCTGATGTTTCTTAACCAGGTTGATACCTTCAACAATGATCTTGCCGGAAGACAGAACATTTTTTACTTTACCGCGTTTACCTTTATCTTTACCGGTTAACACGATAACTTCGTCATCACGACGGATTTTCGCTGCCATGATTCGCTCCTTAGAGTACTTCTGGTGCCAGAGAGATAATTTTCATGAACTTTTCAGTACGAAGTTCACGAGTTACCGGCCCAAAGATACGCGTGCCGATAGGCTGCTCGCTGTTATTGTTTAAAATAACGCATGCATTACCATCGAAGCGAATGACAGAACCGTCAGGGCGACGAACACCCTTCCTGGTGCGCACCACTACCGCTTTCAGCACATCACCTTTCTTGACCTTACCACGTGGAATTGCTTCCTTGATGGTGATCTTGATGATGTCGCCTACGCCTGCGTAGCGACGGTGCGAGCCACCCAGAACCTTGATACACATTACGCGACGTGCACCGGAGTTGTCGGCGACGGTCAGCATAGTCTGTTCTTGGATCATTTTAGTGCTCCGCTAATGTCAACTACTACCTGAGACCCTAAAATCAGAGTCGTCGAAAAGCCCCATATCGAGGGCGCGGCATTATAACACCGGTTCTACAATATGGGTAGAAAAAATACACGGCCCATTACTGAGCCGTGTATTCGTATTGAGAGGCCTTACTGTATTACAGAACGGCTTTCTCTACAACGCGAACCAGCGTCCAGGACTTAGTCTTGGACAGCGGACGGCATTCGCGGATTTCAACCACGTCACCGATACCGCATTCGTTGTTCTCGTCATGTACGTGCAGTTTGGTCGTACGCTTGATGAATTTACCGTAGATCGGGTGTTTCACAATACGTTCGATAGCAACAACAATGGATTTCTCCATTTTGTCGCTAACAACACGACCTTGCAGAGTACGGATTTTATCGGTCATTACGCACCCGCCTTCTGAGTCAGTAAAGTCTTAACGCGTGCAACATCACGACGCACTTGCTTCAGCAGGTGAGTCTGTTGCAGCTGGCCACTTGCCGCCTGCATGCGCAGGTTAAACTGCTCACGCAGCAGGTTCAGCAGCTCAGCGTTCAGCTCTTCAACGCTTTTTTCACGCAGCTCATTTGCTTTCATTACATCACCGTCTTAGTTACAAAGGTGGTTTTAATCGGCAGTTTCGCTGCTGCCAGGCCGAATGCTTCACGGGCTAGCTCTTCCGGTACGCCGTCCATTTCATAAAGGACTTTACCCGGCTGAATCAAGGCAACCCAATACTCCACGTTACCTTTACCTTTACCCATACGAACTTCCAGCGGCTTCTCGGTAATTGGTTTGTCCGGGAATACACGGATCCAGATTTTACCTTGACGCTTAACTGCACGGGTCATTGCACGACGTGCTGCTTCGATCTGACGTGCAGTCAGACGACCACGGCCAACAGCTTTCAGACCGAAAGTGCCGAAGCTAACATCCGTACCCTGCGCCAGACCACGGTTGCGGCCTTTGTGCACTTTACGGAATTTTGTACGCTTTGGTTGTAACATCAGCGACGCTCCTTATTTACGGCCTTTACGCTGCTGCTTTTTAGGTTGCGCAGCCGGTTTTTCCGGTTGTTCAACAGCAGCCATACCACCCAGGATCTCACCTTTGAAGATCCATACCTTAACGCCGATTACACCGTAAGTGGTGTGCGCTTCAGAGGTGTTGTAGTCGATGTCAGCACGCAGTGTGTGCAACGGTACGCGACCTTCGCGGTACCATTCGGTACGTGCGATTTCCGCGCCGCCGAGACGGCCGCTAACTTCAACTTTGATACCTTTAGCGCCCAGACGCATTGCGTTCTGTACAGCACGCTTCATAGCACGACGGAACATAACGCGACGTTCCAGCTGTGAAGTGATGCTATCAGCAACCAATTTAGCGTCCAGTTCAGGCTTACGAACTTCAGCGATATTGATCTGTGCAGGAACGCCAGCGATATCCGCTACGACCTTGCGCAGTTTTTCTACGTCTTCGCCTTTCTTACCGATAACGATACCCGGGCGAGCGGTGTGAATAGTCACACGAATGCTCTTAGCCGGACGCTCGATAACGATACGAGATACAGACGCTTTAGCCAGTTCCTTAGTCAGGTACTGACGTACTTTAAAATCGCTGTCCAGGTTGTCAGCGAATTCTTTGGTGTTCGCAAACCAGGTTGAATTCCATGGTTTTACAATACCCAGGCGAATACCATTAGGATGTACTTTCTGACCCATTGCTAGTCTCCAGAGTCTCAGCGATCGGACACAACCACAGTAATGTGGCTGGTGCGCTTCAGGATGCGATCTGCACGACCTTTCGCACGCGGCATAATGCGCTTCATGCTTGGGCCTTCGTCTACGAAGATTTTCGCAACTTTCAGATCGTCAATGTCAGCGCCATCGTTGTGTTCAGCGTTAGCAATGGCAGATTCCAGTACTTTCTTGACCAATACCGCAGCTTTCTTGTTGGTATAGGTCAGGATGTCCAGGGCCTGCGACACTTTCTTACCGCGAATCAGGTCAGCAACAAGGCGAACCTTCTGAGCAGAAGAACGAGCATGGCGATGTTGAGCTAAAGTTTCCATCTCTTCCTCCTACCTTATTTCTTCTTCGCTTTTTTATCAGCAGCGTGGCCGCGATAAGTACGAGTCGGTGCGAATTCACCCAGTTTATGACCGACCATTTCGTCGGAAACAAAGACTGGAACGTGCTGACGACCATTATGGACAGCGATGGTCAAACCGATCATGTTAGGAAAGATCGTTGAACGACGGGACCAAGTGCGCAGGGGCTTCTTGTCTCCGCTTTCCACCGCTTTCTCTACCTTCTTCAGCAAGTGCAGGTCAATAAAAGGACCTTTCTTGAGAGAACGTGGCATGGCTTATCCTCTAAAATTATTTGCTACGGCGACGTACGATAAATTTATCAGTACGCTTGTTGCTGCGGGTCTTCTTACCTTTGGTCTGAACGCCCCATGGTGTTACAGGGTGCTTACCAAAGTTACGACCTTCACCACCACCATGTGGGTGGTCGACTGGGTTCATCGCAGTACCGCGAACGGTAGGACGAACACCACGCCAGCGTGCAGCACCTGCTTTACCCAGAACGCGCAGCATATGCTCAGCATTGCCAACTTCGCCCAGAGTTGCACGGCAGTCTGCTTCGACTTTACGCATTTCACCAGAACGCAGACGCAGGGTGACATAAGCACCATCGCGAGCAACGATCTGAACGTAAGTACCAGCGGAACGTGCCAGCTGACCGCCTTTACCTGGTTTCATTTCTACGTTATGAACGGTAGAACCAACCGGGATATTGCGCATCGGCAGGGTGTTACCTGCTTTGATTGCAGCATCAACGCCAGACTGAATCTGGTCGCCAGCTTTCAGGCCTTTAGGGGCCAGGATGTAACGGCGTTCGCCATCTTTGTACAGAACCAGCGCGATGTTCGCGGAACGGTTCGGATCGTACTCAAGACGCTCAACAACTGCCGGGATACCGTCTTTGTTGCGTTTGAAGTCAACAATACGGTAAGCCTGCTTGTGACCACCACCGATGTGACGAGTGGTGATACGGCCATTGTTGTTACGACCACCGGATTTGCTGTTTTTTTCAACCAGCGGAGCAAAAGGTTTGCCCTTGTGCAGCTCTGGGTTGACCACTTTAACGACGTGGCGACGACCCGGAGATGTCGGTTTACATTTAACAACTGCCATTGTATTACTCCTCCGACTTACTCAGCGCCGCCGACGAAGTCCAGATTCTGGCCTTCCTTCAGGGTGACGTAAGCTTTTTTCCAGTCGCTACGACGACCGATACGCTGTCCGTGACGTTTAACTTTCCCTTTAACTACCAGGGTGTTAACGACTTCGACTTCGACTTCAAACAGTTTCTGCACAGCAGCTTTGATTTCTGCTTTGGTCGCGTCTTTAGCAACTTTGAGAACGATGGTATTTGTTTTTTCCATCGCAGCAGACGCTTTTTCAGAAACGTGCGGTGCGCGAAGCACCTTCAGCAGACGTTCTTCACGAATCATGCCAGCATCTCCTCAACTTGCTTAACAGCATCAGCAGTCATTACGACTTTGTCGAAGGCGATCAGGCTAACCGGGTCGATACCAGTTGCATCGCGTACGTCAACCTTGTGCAGGTTGCGCGCAGCCAGGAACAGGTTCTCGTCCAGCTCACCGGTGATGATCAGCACATCTTCCAGAGCCATGTCTTTCAGTTTCTGTGCCAGCAGCTTAGTTTTAGGCGCTTCAACAGAGAATGATTCGACAACGATCAGACGATCCTGACGTACCAGTTCGGACAGGATGCTTTTCAGCGCGCCGCGGTACATCTTTTTGTTTACTTTTTGACTGTGGTCCTGCGGGCGAGCAGCGAAGGTCACGCCACCGGAACGCCAGATCGGGCTCTTGATAGAACCTGAACGCGCACGGCCGGTACCTTTCTGGCGCCACGGCTTTTTGCCGGAACCAGTTACTTCAGCACGAGTCTTCTGAGCACGAGTACCCTGACGAGCACCAGCTGCATAAGCAACAACAACCTGGTGAACCAGCGCTTCGTTGAAATCACGACCGAAGGTAGTTTCGGAAACAGTCAGCGCGCTCTGCGCGTCTTTCAATACTAATTCCATTGCTATCCCCTTACGCCTTCACAGCTGGTTTAACGATCAGGTCGCTACCGGTTGCACCGGGAACAGCACCTTTAACCAGCAGCAGGTTGCGCTCAGCGTCAACACGTACTACGTCCAGGCTCTGAACAGTTACACGTTCGTTACCCAGCTGACCTGCCATTTTCTTGCCTTTGAACACTTTGCCCGGAGTCTGGTTCTGACCGATAGAACCCGGTACGCGGTGAGACAAGGAGTTACCGTGGGTAGCGTCCTGGGTACGGAAGTTCCAGCGCTTAACGGTACCAGCAAAACCTTTACCTTTAGAGGTACCGGTTACGTCAACTTTTTTAACTTCAGCAAACAGCTCAACGCTAATGTCCTGACCTACGGTGAACTCTTCGCCTTCAGCAAGACGGAATTCCCACAGACCACGGCCAGCTTCAACGCCAGCTTTAGCGAAGTGACCAGCTTCCGGCTTGGTTACACGGTTAGCTTTTTTAGCACCGGTAGTAACCTGAACAGCACGGTAGCCATCGTTAGCCAGGTCTTTAACCTGAGTAACGCGGTTTGCTTCAACTTCGATTACGGTTACTGGGATAGAAACGCCATCTTCAGTGAAGATGCGGGTCATACCCACTTTTTTACCGACTAAACCAATCATTGTTTCAACCTCTCAATCGCTCGATGACCTGATCAACCCAGGCTGATCTGCACGTCTACACCGGCAGCCAGATCCAGACGCATCAGAGCATCAACGGTTTTCTCAGTTGGCTCAACGATGTCAACCAGACGCTTGTGAGTGCGGATCTCGTACTGATCACGCGCGTCTTTGTTAACGTGTGGAGAGATCAGAACGGTAAAGCGCTCTTTGCGGGTCGGCAGCGGGATCGGACCACGGACTTGCGCACCAGTGCGCTTAGCAGTCTCGACGATTTCCGCGGTTGATTGATCGATAAGACGATGATCAAACGCTTTCAGGCGGATACGGATTCTTTGGTTCTGCATGAGACCAGAGCTCCAATTATTTTATAAACGAAAATGATTACTACTCAAACCCATTACGATTGATGGGAGAGTGTAACCGTTCTTACGTAGCCCCCCAATTGGGAGCATTGTTGAGTAACGAAAAACAGTGTTACTCAGGTTCAGATTGAACCAGCTGTCAATTACGACAAGCCCGCGCATTATACGTAAATCTGAACACAACGCAAGTGCCGTTTATAAAACAGACTCCAGGGGCGGGTTTTGCGTAGCGCCTCGACAGTTTGCTGCAAACAATCACCAGTAAAGCTGATTCACTGGAATGCGCTACGCAGAGGTCAAATTTGCGCCTTGTCCGGATGAAACTCAGAGAAGAGGATGTCGCAGCGATAACTTTAGAGGCTTACACCATGCTAGCGGCACTCCCCTTTCTGATGATCTACACCCTGTTGACCTGTCTTCTGATCCGCGCGGATATTCGTTCCGGGCTGTTGCCGGACAAATATCTCTGCCCGCTTCTTTGGACGGGTCTGCTGTTCCATCTCGTCAACCATCCGGATTTCCTCGCCAGTGCTGTTGTGGGTGCAGTGGCGGGATACCTTGGCTTTGCCTGCGTTTACTGGGGATTTCGGACGGTGTTCAAAAAGGAAGGGCTTGGATATGGGGATGTGAAATACCTTGCTGCCCTGGGTGCCTGGCACGGCTGGTGCGTACTTCCTGCGATGGTACTCGCAGCGGCACTGTTAGCCACGAGCTATGTGCTCATTCAGGTGCTGCGCAATCCTGGTAAACAGATACATAAAAACCCGCTACCGTTTGGCCCTTTTATGGCGGCAGCAGGTTTATTGGCGGGCTGGCAGAGTTTAATCAGTCTGCCACTTTGATCTGAGACTGCAGGTAGTTTTGCAATCCAATTTTACCGATGAGGTCCAGCTCGGTTTCCAGCCAGTCGATATGGCCCTCTTCATCTGCCAGAATCGTGATCATCATATCGCGACTGACATAATCATGAACGCTGTCGGCGTAAGCGATGGCTTCTCGAAGATCTTTCGCACCTTCAAGCTCAAGCCTGAGGTCGGACTGCAGCATCTCTTCGACATCTTCACCAATGCCGAGCTTGCCGAGATCCTGCAAATTCGGAATGCCTTCAAGAAATAAAATACGCTCGATGTATTTATCGGCATGTTTCATCTCATCGATGGATTCATGGTATTCGACATCGTTGAGGCGTGTCAGGCCCCAATTTTTGAACATTCTCGCATGGAGAAAATACTGATTGATTGCGACAAGCTCATTTCCCAATAATTTATTGAGATAACTTATGATTTTAACATCACCTTTCATTATATAGTCCCTCCGCTTCCACTTATTGAAGCGTAGATGGGGCTACAGGGATGTCAAAAAAAAGATAGCCTGTCAGGCGATCTCTTTGTATTCCGGGATCTGCATCAATTCGTCCTGCATTATCTCTCGCGCTGCGCGTACGCACTTACCGCATTGATTTCCTACCGGAACAAACTTACGAAGCTGTTGGAAAGACTGAGGGTGAAACTGGCGAACGGCCTGACGTATTTTTTTGTCACTCACACCATTACACAAACAAACGTACATAAAAACTCCCGCTCAATTTATGATCAAAGTGTAAGTGAGAATAATTATGATTACAATAGCACATGCGTGGAGAGACGGGCCGGGAGCGAACAAAAAATGCGAATAATTGTGACAGCCAATAAACACAAAAAGCAAAAAGGGCGCCGAAGCGCCCTTTTTTATTCAAAACTAATTAACGAGTAATTAGCTCAGAACTTTAGCAACAACGCCCGCACCAACAGTACGGCCGCCTTCACGGATTGCGAAACGCAGACCGTCATCCATCGCGATTGGGTGGATCAGGGTAACAACCATTTTGATGTTGTCGCCTGGCATTACCATCTCAACGCCTTCTGGCAGTTCGATGGTACCGGTCACGTCAGTTGTACGGAAGTAGAACTGTGGACGGTAGCCTTTGAAGAACGGAGTATGACGGCCGCCTTCATCTTTGGACAGGATGTAAACTTCAGATTCGAATTTGGTGTGCGGCTTGATAGAGCCTGGCTTAGCCAGTACCTGACCACGTTCGATTTCTTCACGTTTGATACCACGCAGCAGAACACCAACGTTCTCACCAGCACGGCCTTCGTCCAGCAGTTTGCGGAACATTTCAACGCCAGTACAGGTAGACTTAGCAGTCTCTTTGATACCAACGATTTCAACTTCTTCGCCAACTTTAACGATACCGCGCTCTACACGACCGGTTACAACAGTACCACGGCCGGAGATGGAGAATACGTCTTCGATAGGCAGCAGGAACGGCTTGTCAATCGCACGCTCTGGTTCTGGGATGTAAGAATCCAGGAAGCCAGCCAGCTCAACGATTTTAGCTTCCCACTCTGCTTCGCCTTCCAGCGCTTTCAGAGCAGAACCACGGATGATTGGAGTATCATCACCTGGGAAGTCGTACTGGGACAGAAGTTCACGAACTTCCATTTCTACCAGTTCCAGCAGCTCTTCGTCATCAACCATGTCGCATTTGTTCAGGAACACGATGATGAAAGGAACGCCAACCTGACGACCCAGCAGGATGTGCTCACGAGTCTGAGGCATAGGGCCGTCAGTCGCAGCAACAACCAGGATTGCGCCATCCATCTGAGCAGCACCGGTGATCATGTTTTTAACATAGTCGGCGTGGCCCGGGCAGTCTACGTGTGCGTAGTGGCGAGTCGGGGTGTCATATTCAACGTGGGAAGTGTTGATGGTGATACCACGAGCTTTTTCTTCTGGTGCGTTATCGATCTGGTCGAATGCACGAGCAGAACCACCGTAGGTTTTAGCCAGAACGGTAGTGATTGCAGCAGTCAGGGTAGTTTTACCGTGGTCAACGTGGCCGATAGTACCAACGTTGACGTGCGGTTTTGTACGTTCAAATTTTTCTTTAGACACGGCTATATTCCTTACTATAGTGCCCCCTCACCGAGGGGACACGGGATTTTGGTTTTTAACCCCGGGGCTTATTTGCCGCGGGCTTCGATTACGGCCTGAGCAACGTTGTTAGGCGCATCATCATACTTCAGGAATTCCATGGAGTAAGACGCACGACCTTTGGTCAGAGAACGCAGCTGAGTTGCGTATCCGAACATTTCAGACAACGGAACTTCAGCATGAATCTGAACGCCAGTAGCGTTAGATTCCTGACCTTTCAGCTGACCACGACGACGGCTAAGGTCACCGATGACATCACCAGTGTTCTCTTCCGGAGTCTCAACTTCAACCTTCATAATAGGCTCAAGCAGAACTGGTTTCGCTTTCTTAAAGCCATCTTTGAAGGCGATAGAAGCGGCCAGTTTAAACGCCAGTTCAGAGGAGTCAACGTCATGGTAAGAACCGAAGTGCAGACGCACACCCAGATCTACTACCGGATAACCAGCCAGTGGACCAGACTTCAGCTGCTCCTGGATGCCTTTATCAACGGCAGGGATGTATTCGCCAGGAATTACACCACCTTTGATGTCGTTGATGAACTCGTAACCTTTCGGATTTGAGCCCGGCTCCAGTGGGTACATGTCGATAACAACATGACCGTACTGACCACGACCACCAGACTGCTTAGCGTGTTTACCTTCAACATCGGTAACTTTCGCACGAATCGCTTCGCGGTAAGCAACCTGAGGTTTACCCACGTTAGCTTCAACGTTGAATTCACGCTTCATACGGTCAACGATGATGTCGAGGTGCAGTTCACCCATACCAGCGATGATGGTCTGGTTAGATTCTTCATCAGTCCATACGCGGAATGATGGGTCTTCTTTAGCCAGACGGCCCAGAGCCAGACCCATTTTTTCCTGGTCAGCTTTGGTTTTCGGTTCAACGGCGATAGAGATTACCGGCTCTGGGAACTCCATACGCTCCAGAATGATCGGGTGATCTGGGTTACACAGGGTGTCACCAGTAGTCACGTCTTTCAGACCGATTGCAGCAGCGATGTCGCCCGCACGAACTTCTTTGATCTCTTCACGTTTGTTTGCGTGCATCTGTACGATACGACCGAAACGCTCACGTGCCGCTTTCACGGAGTTCAGGATGGTGTCACCGGAGTTAACCACGCCAGAGTACACGCGGAAGAACGTCAGGTTACCCACGAACGGGTCGGTAGCGATTTTGAACGCCAGTGCAGCAAACGGCTCTTCATCACTTGCGTGACGTTCAGCCGGAGTGTCTTTACCGTCGTCCAGGATACCGTTGATCGCAGGAACATCTACTGGGGATGGCAGGTAATCAATTACCGCATCCAGCATTGCCTGAACACCTTTGTTCTTGAACGCAGAACCACAGGTTACCAGGATGATTTCGTTGTTCAGAACGCGCTGACGCAGAGCTTTCTTGATCTCTTCTTCAGTCAGTTCTTCACCACCCAGGTATTTCTCCATCAGCTCTTCTGAAGCTTCTGCAGCGGACTCGATCAGGTTCTGGTGCCATTCTTCGGCCAGTGCCTGCATGTCTGCTGGGATATCTTCATAAACGAAGGTGACGCCTGCATCTTCTTCGTTCCAGTTGATGGCTTTCATTTTCACCAGGTCAACAACACCGGTGAAACCTTCTTCAGCACCAATTGCCAGCTGCAGCGGAACCGGAGTCGCGCCCAGACGGGTTTTGATCTGACCAACAACTTTCAGGAAGTTAGCACCCATACGGTCCATTTTGTTAACGAACGCGATGCGTGGAACTTTGTATTTATTAGCCTGACGCCATACGGTTTCAGACTGTGGCTGAACACCACCAACTGCGCAGTAAACCATTACTGCACCATCAAGAACACGCATGGAACGTTCAACTTCGATAGTGAAGTCAACGTGGCCCGGGGTGTCGATGATGTTTACGCGATGCGGTTCATACTGCTTAGCCATACCTGACCAGAATGCAGTAGTCGCTGCGGAGGTGATGGTAATACCACGCTCCTGCTCCTGTTCCATCCAGTCCATGGTGGCTGCGCCGTCATGAACTTCACCGATTTTATGGTTTACACCGGTGTAGAACAGAATACGTTCGGTAGTAGTGGTTTTACCGGCGTCGATGTGCGCACTGATACCGATGTTACGGTAGCGTGCGATGGGTGTTGTACGAGCCATTTGATTCCTCGTTTGATTCTTTGGCGTTCAGTTAAGTAACCCAGAGCGGGCGGCTTCTCTGAAGCGCCCGCCTGGTGACTATGACTCCGAAGGGATTACCAACGGTAGTGTGCGAACGCCTTGTTGGCTTCTGCCATACGGTGAACGTCTTCACGTTTCTTAACTGCAGTACCTTTGTTGTCTGCAGCATCAGAAAGTTCGTTCGCCAGACGCAGAGCCATGGATTTATCACCGCGTTTACGAGCAGCTTCAACGATCCAACGCATTGCCAGAGCATTACGACGAACCGGACGAACTTCAACTGGAACCTGATAAGTAGAACCACCAACGCGGCGGGACTTAACTTCTACAGTTGGGCGAACGTTGTCGAGAGCGACTTCGAAAGCTTCCAGTTCATTTTTACCAGAACGCTGAGCCAGGGTCTCCAGCGCGCTGTATACGATTGCTTCTGCAGTAGATTTTTTACCATCTACCATCAGGATATTTACAAATTTTGCCAGCAGTTCTGATCCGAACTTAGGATCTGGAAGGATTTTACGCTGACCAATGACGCGACGACGTGGCATGGGAATACTCCGTTGTTAATTCAGGATTGTCCAAAACTCAAAGAGTTTAGTTTGACATTAAGATAAATCAGTTTGGCCTTACTTAACGGAGAACCATTAAGCCTTAGGACGCTTCACGCCATACTTGGAGCGAGCTTGCTTACGGTCTTTAACGCCGGAGCAGTCGAGCGCACCACGAACGGTGTGATAACGAACACCCGGAAGGTCTTTTACACGACCGCCACGGATCAGGATCACGGAGTGTTCCTGCAGGTTGTGACCTTCACCACCGATGTAGGAAGTCACTTCAAAACCGTTGGTCAAACGCACACGACATACTTTACGCAGTGCGGAGTTTGGTTTCTTAGGAGTGGTGGTATATACACGAGTACATACGCCACGTTTCTGCGGGCAGGCTTCCAGCGCAGGCACGTTGCTTTTTGCAACTTTGCGAGCGCGTGGTTTGCGTACCAGCTGGTTAACTGTTGCCATTAAATAGCTCCTGGTTTTAGCTTTTGCTTCGTAAACACGTAATAAATCGCCTCATACAATATGAGGACGCGAAATTTTAGGGCCACGCCGAAAAGGTGTCAAGAAATATACAGCGATCTCGCCTCACCAACTCATTTGAGTGGCGTGTTTCACCGTCAGATTGACGAAATCAGTATAGCTAACCGCGCCGATTTTGGCTGAAATTTGACCAACAAGGCCACGGGCAGCAATGTCTTCCTTTAGCGCAGAGACAGTAATGGGGGCATTGTTGAGAATTTCAACAAAGCGGCTGCCCTCAATTGCGGCCAGAACACCGTCCTGGATCAGCAACAGATCGTCGCCTTCACCCAGCATTCTCAGCAACCCTTCGATGTCGCACTGCCACGGGGAGTGGCGCAAGGTATGGAGCATGACGGCCTCAGAAAGTCAGAACAGTTTGATAATGGGAGAGTTGTTCGCGTAACGCTTGTGGGGAAATGACGGTGGCGTCCAGCACCATGGCGCTGTTTTCATCCAGCCCGCGCTCTTTTAAAGAGGCCGCACAAACCCAGAATGTCTCGATGTCGTAAAGCGGTAAAACTTTAAAGGTCGCAATATAGTCTCGTGCCAGAATCTGCTGCGGGTGTTGCCCGGCCAGAATCTGGAAGACGCCATCACCGATAAAGAACACGCCGATATCTTCCGTCAGCGACGAGGTTGCCAAAAGCGCATCCAGCCCTTCCCTGCCCGCCGCGCTGCCGTGAGGGGCGGAGGTAAATACAAATGCAATGCGGTTCATCAGAATTGCACCATCCGATCGCAGGTCAGTGCCGCTTGCGCCAGCGCGCCTAACCCACTCAGAGAAAATCCAGGCTGGAGGTTCGCCGCCGCAAGACCGAGACGCTCAGCTTCAGCGTTATCCGTCACGCCGCGACGCAAGGCCGCCGCTACGCAGATGTGCAGTTCGACGCCCTGCTGCTCGTTAAGATTCTGCCAAGCGCGCACCAGATCAAACTCATCCGATGCCGGTGAAGTCAACTGATTCGCGTTGTAGACCCCTTCGCGATAGAAAAAAACGCTCTCCAGCTGATGCCCGGCAGCCAACAACGCCTCAGCGAATTGCAAAGCGCTACTGGCCTGCTGAGTACCGTAAGCCGGCCCCGTCACCATGATGGCAAAACGCATTACTTCTCTTGTCCCAGAAAATCACCGCTTTTGAACTGGCGGATGTAGAGATAAACCGTGTGCTTGGAGATGTTCAGGCGATCGGCTACCTGGTTAATCGCATCCTTAATATCGAAAATACCTTTCTCATAGAGGTTCAGCACGATCTGGCGGTTCTTGGCGTTGTTCGATACGTTGCGATCGGCATTCACCTCTTCGATGGTGAACTCCAGCGTCTGAGTGACGAGGTCTTCCACCGAGGAAGCAAAGTTCACCGACGAGTTCACTTCCGGCGTTTCAGGCGGAACAAAGGTGCTCATGATTTGAGAGAAGGGCACATCAAGGTTGATGTTGATACACAGCAGCCCGATGACGCGGTGATCGCGGTTACGGATGGCGATCGTTTCTGACTTCATCAGAACGCCGCTTTTGGCACGAGTAAAATAGCATTTGGAGACGCTGCTGTCCGCGCCGGTCATGTCGTGCAGCATACGCAGTGCAAGGTCGGTAATTGGCGATCCAATTTTACGGCCAGTGTGCTCACCATTAGCAATGCGGATGGCGGAACATTTCAGATCTTGCAGGGAGTGCAATACGATTTCGCAGTGGGAGCCAATGAGCATCGCTAACCCGTCCACCACCGCTTCGTAGGATTTGAGAATATCGAAGTCGGTCTGGTCGAAAGGACGTTGATCCAGCAAATCGAGTTCACTGGTTTCGTTGGTTAAAAGCGACCTGGACATGAAAAAAACACTCCTTTTCAGGAGCCTGTCATTAGGTTGTCAGGGCAGGCTCATATTTACACGGACAACTAAATTAATACAGCGTAGGTAACGCTTTCCAGTGTTAATTATATCTGCCCCACAATAAAAAAACCGCCGCCTTAAAGGCGGCGGTTTTCAGCGTTTTACTTCTTCGCTGCGTCTGCAGCTTTATCATCTGCTGCAGCATCCGGTTTGGCATCTGCCTTCGGAGCCGGTTTGATGTCCAGCAGTTCAACGTTGAAGACCAGCGTGGAGTTAGCCGGAATACCCGGAACGCCCGTTTTGCCGTAAGCCAGATCCGGTGGGATCACCAGCTGAATTTTGCCGCCTTTCTTGATGTTTTTCAGGCCTTCGGTCCAGCCTGGGATAACACCGTCGAGACGGAAGGAGAGCGGCTCACCGCGGGTGTAAGAGTTATCGAACTCTTTACCGTCGATCAGAGTACCTTTGTAGTTCACCACTACGGTATCGCTGTCTTTCGGTGCATCGCCCGTACCGGCTTTCTCTACTTTATACAGCAGACCGGTAGACGAGGTTTTCACACCCTTCTCTTTAGCAAAAGTATCGCGGTAGGCTTTGCCCTTCGCTTCGTTGTCTTTTGCGTCTTGTTCCATCTTGCCCTGAGCAGCACCCTTCACGCGCGCTTCAAAAGCCTGCAGGGTCTGTTCGATTTCCTGGTCAGACAGTTTGCTCTTGTCTGCAAACGCATCCTGAACCCCGGCGATCAACTGGTCTTTATCCAGTTTGATGCCCAGTTTCTCTTGCTCTTTGAGAGAGTTTTCCATGTAACGACCCAGAGACGCGCCCAGCGCATAGGCTGATTTCTGGTCGTCATTTTTGAACGCAGCTTTGCTGTCTGCGCTTGCAGCAGGTTTCGCAGCGGTATCAGCAGCGAAAGAGAGCGGCGCATTCAGTGCGACGGCCATCGTGGTCGCCAGCAGCGTTACTTTAAACAGTGATTTCATCCATTTCTCCAGGTCCGGGGCCTCTCACCCCAGCATTAAACGTATATGAGAAGCGTACTATAGAACGTTGCAGAAGAAATCTACAGACAGACTCTCCCTAAACTCGCCTCTTTTCAGACTATTTTTGTTTAAATAAGTTTCTTGCCTTAAGGCGGGATGCTGTACACAGGAGTAAACTCGGGTAAAATTCGCCGCCGCCAACGCCTGAGGCGTGCGAAACTTAAGAGAGGTCAATCATGCAAGAAACTACGATGGAAGCGCGGCTGGCCGAGCTGGAAAGCCGTCTGGCTTTTCAGGAAGTTACCATAGATGAGCTGAACCAGACCGTGACGGCTCACGAACTGGAAATGGCCAAACTGCGCGATCTTCTGCGTCTGCTGACGGAAAAAGTGAAAGCGAGTCAATCGTCACACATCGCCTCACAGGCCGAAGAGACGCCACCACCTCATTATTGAGGCGTAAAAAAAGCGGGATTTAATCCCGCTTTTTTGTGCACGCTGCTTAGCCAAAAATCAATGGCAGCCGCAACCGCCGTTACCGCCACAACCACCTTTGCCGTGCTCATGACCGTGGTCATGGTCGTGGCCGTGACCACCGCAGCAACCATCGTGGCCGTGGTCGTGATCGTGGTCGTGACCGTTCGCGCCATGAACGTGGCCGTGAGCCAGTTCTTCAGCGGTCGCTTCACGAATCGCGATAACTTCTACGTTGAATTTCAGGTTCTGACCAGCCAGCATGTGGTTACCGTCAACCACAACGTGCTCGTCTTCCACTTCAGTGATTTCAACCGGTACTGGACCCTGGTCGGTTTCAGCCAGGAAGCGCATGCCAACCTGCAGCTCATCAACGCCCATGAACACGTCTTTAGGAACGCGCTGAACCAGATTATCGTCGTACTGACCGTAAGCGTCGTTCGCGCCTACAGCAACATCAAATTTGTCGCCAACTACGTGACCTTCCAGCGCGTTTTCCAGGCCGGAAATCAGGGAACCGTGACCATGCAGGTAGTCCAGCGGCGCACTCACCGGAGACTCATCAACCAACACACCGTCTTCTGTACGTACCTGATAGGCCAGGCTGACCACCAGGTCTTTTGCTACTTTCATGATATCTCCTGAGCGTGGGAAAATTGCTGGCGCAGATTGTAGCGGAAATCTGCACCCGTGTACCCTTTAGCTTAAAAAATCTGAGGGCATATCGCTAGTCCGGATGAAAAATCCCGATCACTTGCTCTTCTTTGCGAACGTGCTCGCGAACCTCTTTGTCCGCCTCGCGCATCTGATGTCCGCACTTAACACACTCAACAATATCAATATTATTCTCACGCCACATGGCTAGCGTATCTTGCGCCTGGCAGGACGGGCATTTTGCACCTGCAATAAAACGTTTACGAACTGCCATACTTTTTCCTCTATTCGAATTCATCCCAGCCGTCCAGCTGACGTCGTTCCTTCTGCATTTCCCGCTGGAAGATCTCTTCCAGCTCGCGACGCGCTTCCCGCACGCGGGAGATCTGCGCCGTATCGCTATGGACCGGCATCAGCTCGCGCAGCATGCGCATATCGAGGCGACGGAAATGCAGCTGGGCGCGCTGCGCCTGATGCGGATGCATCCCCAGCGACACCAGGGTTTTACGGCCCAGTTCCAGCGCGCTGGAGAAGGTCTCGCGCGAGAAGTTTTTCACCCCAGCCTGCAGCAGCTCGTGCGCCTCAACGCGTCCCCGCGCTCGCGCCAGAATATGCAGATGCGGGAAATGCTGCTGGCATAGTTCCACCAGCTTCATCGTATCTTCCGGCTCGTTACAGGTGATAACGATCGACTCCGCCGCCTGTGCGCCCGCCGAGCGCAGGAGTTCAAGCTGTGTGGCATCGCCGTAATAGACTTTGTAGCCATATTTACGCATCAGGTTGACCGCGCTGATATCGCGCTCCAGCACCGTAATACGCATTTTGTTCGCCATCAACAAGCGGCCTATCACCTGCCCAAAGCGGCCAAAGCCCACCACAATCACCTGCGGCTTATCGTCCTCCACCCACGGCGTTTCGCCCTCTTCTTCCGGCGGATTAAAGCGTCGCGAGAGGGATTTATCAATCAGCTTCATCAGTAGCGGCGTGGTCATCATGGAGAGCGTCACCGTCACCAGCAGGAGCGCCATCTGATCATCCTGGAACAAACGCTGTGAAGATGCTGTGGAGAAGAGCACAAAGGCGAACTCTCCGCCCTGGCTTAGCACGCCCGCAAACTGCATGCGCTCTGAGCTCCTGAGACGATAAATGCGCGCCAGCACGTACAGTACGCCGGTTTTCACCGCCACCAGCACCGCCACACTCAGCACCACCCACAGCAAATGGGTGTACAGCACCCCAAGGTTGAGCGCCATTCCCACGGAGATAAAGAACAGCCCTAACAGCAGCCCTTTAAACGGGTCGATGGCCGTTTCCAGTTCGTGGCGGTATTCACTTTCCGCCAGAAGCACACCGGCGATAAAAGTCCCGAGCGCCATCGACAGCCCCAGCGCATCCATAAACAGCGCCGAACCCAGCACCAGCAGCAAGGTCGCCGCGGTAAATACTTCGCGCACGCCCGACGCCGCAATAAAGCGAAACACCGGGCGGAGCAGATAGCGCCCGCCAATCAGCATCCCCGCGAACGCCAGCACTTTCATGCCGACCTTCATCCAGTCAAAATGATCGTCCCCGGAACCGGCGAGCAGCGGCACCAGCGCTAACGCCGGAATCACCGCTAAATCCTGAAACAGCAAAACCGAAAACCCGAGCTGGCCCGATTCGTTGCGATTCATCCCCTTATCGCGCATCAGCTGCAGCGCCATCGCCGTCGAAGACATCGCAAGCCCTATCCCGCCGATCACCGCCGCCTGCCACTTAAACTCGGTCAACATCAGCAACCCGCCGAGGATCACCGCGCTAAACAGCACCTGCGCGGCACCCACGCCAAATATCGATCGCCGCAGCTGCCAGAGTTTCGCCGGGTTCAGCTCCAGCCCGATGATAAACATCAGGAAGACGACGCCCAGCTCGGAGAAGTGAAGGATTTCATCGACGTCGCTGATAAACCCCAGCCCCCACGGGCCAATCGCGATGCCCGCCAGCAGATAGCCCAGCACCGCGCCGATTCCCAGCCGGGATGCCAGCGGCACGGCGACTACCGCCGCGAAGAGGAACAACACGCCTGCCAGTAACAGATCGGAACCTTCCATCAGCGGCCTCCTGTCAAAATCGGTGAGGCCAGCCAGTCGCCGTAGGCTTTAGCGTGACTTGCCAGCTCCTGTGCAGGCTGGCGGCGCGCCCAGTAGACCACAATCGGGCTCATCCACTGCATGCGGCACATGGCCGCCGTTAACTCAAAAGGGCGCAGAATATCGCTCATGGGATAGCGGTTTAACCCGTCGTGGCGGTAGGCGCTCTCGGGTTCACCGGTGGTGATGACACTCCGCCAGTACTTTCCCGCCAGCTGGTTTCCCCCTGGTCCACTGGAAAAGCCGCGGGTCAACACCCGGTCCAGCCACTCTTTGAGCAGTGCCGGGCAGCTGTAGGTATAAAGCGGATGCTGGAACACAATCACGTCATGCTGACGCAACAGCTCCTGCTCGTGCGGGATATCAATAAAAAAATCGGGATAGTGCGCGTACAGGTCGTGCACCGTCACATTGCTGAGTTGTCGAGCCGGTTTGAGCAAAACCCGGTTGGCGACCGAGTCCTGAGATTCCGGATGGGCATACAGCAGCAGCACTTTTGCTGTCTGGGACATCATTCCCCTCCCGGGTCGTCATCATGGCCATTTTCGGCTAACATGGCACGCCTGCGCTAAGCGCGGTATTACATTTAACCTCATTATAATGACAACTTAACATAGTCGGAACACACGGCGCTCTATGATTGTTTTCTCCTCGTTACAAATTCGTCGCGGCGTACGCGTCCTGCTGGACAACGCTACCGCCACCATTAATCCAGGGCAAAAAGTGGGTCTGGTGGGCAAAAACGGCTGCGGCAAATCCACTCTGCTGTCGCTTCTGAAAAACGAGATGAGCGCCGATGCAGGGAGCTTCACCTATCCGGGAAACTGGCAGCTGGCCTGGGTTAACCAGGAAACCCCAGCCCTGAGCGTTCCGGCCCTCGACTATGTGATTGACGGCGACCGCGAATACCGCAAGCTGGAAGCCGAACTCAACGCCGCTAACGAGCGCAACGACGGCCACGCCATCGCTACGGTTCACGGTAAGCTCGACGCCATCGACGCGTGGACCATCCGCTCGCGCGCCTCCAGCCTGCTGCACGGTCTGGGCTTCAGCAACGAACAGCTCGAACGCCCGGTGAGCGATTTCTCCGGCGGCTGGCGTATGCGTCTGAACCTCGCGCAAGCCCTGGTCTGCCGCTCGGATCTGCTGCTCCTCGATGAACCGACCAACCACCTCGATCTCGACGCGGTGATCTGGCTGGAAAAATGGCTGAAAAGCTATCAGGGCACGCTGATCCTGATCTCCCATGACCGCGACTTCCTCGACCCGGTGGTGGATAAGATTATTCATATCGAACAAGAATCGATGTTCGAATACACCGGCAACTACAGTTCGTTCGAGCGTCAGCGCGCCACGCGCCTGTCACAGCAGCAGGCGATGTACGAAAGCCAGCAGCAGCGCGTGGCCCATCTGCAAAGCTTCGTCGATCGCTTCAAGGCCAAAGCCTCGAAAGCGAAACAGGCCCAGAGCCGCATCAAAATGCTCGAACGCATGGAGATGATCGCCCCGGCGCACGTGGACAACCCGTTCCACTTCAGCTTCCGCGCGCCGGAGAGCCTGCCGAACCCGCTGCTGAAAATGGAAAAGGTCAGCGCGGGCTACGGCGAGCGCATTATTCTCGACTCCATCAAACTCAACCTGGTACCGGGTTCGCGCATCGGTCTGCTCGGGCGTAACGGCGCGGGTAAATCCACGCTCATCAAACTGCTGGCGGGAGAACTTGATCCGGTCAGCGGCGATATCGGCCTGGCAAAAGGCATCAAGCTCGGCTACTTCGCCCAGCATCAGCTGGAATTTTTACGCGCCGATGAATCGCCGATCCAGCACATGGCGCGCCTCGCCCCGCAGGAGATGGAGCAGAAACTGCGCGACTACCTCGGCGGCTTTGGCTTCCAGGGCGATAAGGTCAGCGAAAACACCGAACGCTTCTCCGGCGGCGAAAAAGCCCGTCTGGTGCTGGCGCTGATCGTCTGGCAGCGTCCAAACCTGCTGCTGCTCGATGAACCGACCAACCACCTGGATCTCGACATGCGTCAGGCGTTGACCGAAGCGCTGATCGAGTTCGAAGGCGCGCTGGTTGTCGTCTCGCACGACCGACATCTGATCCGCTCCACCACCGACGACCTCTATCTGGTTCACGACGGGAAAGTCGAACCTTTCGACGGCGATCTGGAAGATTACCAGCAGTGGCTGACGGACGTGCAGAAGCAGGAAAACCAGCCTGCCGATGACGCGAAAGAGAACGCCAACAGCGCGCAGGCGCGCAAAGACCAGAAACGTCGCGAGGCCGAGCTGCGCACCCAAACCCAGCCGCTGCGTAAAGAGATCACCCGTCTGGAAAAAGAGATGGAGAAACTCCACGCCGCGCTTGCCACGGTGGAAGAGAAGCTCGGCGACAGCGAATTGTACGATCAGGCGCGCAAAGCCGAACTGACCGAGTGCTTACAGATTCAGGCTAAAACCAAATCTGGCCTCGAAGAGTGCGAATTGGCGTGGCTGGACGCCCAGGAACAGCTGGAAGCGATGCTGCAAAGCGATTAACAATCTGGAGGGTTATGACTATCGACATCACGAGCGACATTACATTTCGCAAGCTGAGTATTTTCATGACCTTCATGGAAAAGGGCAATATCGCCCGCACCGCCGAGGCGCTTGGCCTGAGCGGTGTGAGCGTCCATCGCGCCCTGCACACCCTGGAAGAGAACGTTCGCTGCCCGCTGTTCACCCATAAAGGCCGTAATCTGATTGCCCTGCCCTCCGCCTGGACGCTGCTGGAGTATTGTCAGGAAGTGATGCAGGTGATGGAGCGCGGGCTGGAAGAGTCGCGCAAAATCGCCGGGATTGGTCAGGGGCGCCTGCGCGTCGGCACGCTTTATTCGTTGACGATGGAAACCGTGCCGCGTCTGATAATGGGAATGAAGCTGCGCCGTCCGGACCTGGAAATGGATCTGACGATGGGCTCGAACGACACCCTGCTTCATCTGCTCGACGAAGGTTCGCTGGACGCGATTCTGATTTCCATCTCCGAAAGCGATATTGACCGTAATACCCTCGAAGTGCTGCCTCTGTTCCATGACGACATTTTTCTCGCCGCCCCCGCCTCCGCCAAACTGAACAGCAGCGGGCTGGCGGATCTGCGTGATTACAAAGATCAGAAATTCGTCTCGCTGGCGGAAGGGTTTGCGACCTACGCCGGTTTCCAGGACGCGTTCCAGATTGCCGGGTTTGAGCCGGAAATCGTCACCCGGGTGAATGATATCTTTTCGATGTTAAGTCTGGTGCAGGCGGGGGTGGGCTTTACGCTGATGCCGGGCAGGATGAAAAAGGTGTACGAGAATTCGGTGCAACTGCTGAAGCTGGCGCAGCCGTACCAGATGCAGCAGCTGATTGCGATTGTCTTTGCCCGCAACCGCGAGCAAGACCCGAGCCTGCGGGCGTTAGCCGCCGAAGGGCGAATGTATGCGCGCAGTTTGCAGGAGAGTGCCTGATGGTTTTGCCGGGTGGCGGCTACGCCTTACCCGGCCTGGTTGTTCGGTGCGGTCTTTTTGCCGGGTGGCGGCTGCGCCTTACCCGGCCTACATGTTCGGTGCGGTCTTTATGCCGGGTGGCGGCTGCGCCTTACCCGGCCTGATTGTTCGGTGCGGTCTATTTGCCGGGTGGCGGCTACGCCTTACCCGGCCTACGGTTTTGTAGGCCCGATAAGCGCAGCGCCATCGGGCAAAAAGGCTACCCGCGCAGCCGCTTCGCCAGATGCACCGCCACGTCTACGCCGCTGCGCTCCAGCGAAATCGCTTCACCGTCCCACGCCGCCTGCCGTGTCAGGCAGGTCAATACGCCGCCGGGCGGCATCTCAATCGCCAGCCGCGCTTCGCGCTCGTTGGCGGAAATCACCGCCTCCTGCCAGCGCACCGTGCGCGCCATGTTCATCGCTAAATCGTCGGCAATCTTTTCCGGCTGCCACAATACCCGTCCGGTACTGCCGCTGAGATACGCACAGCGCGGACGCGAAAGCGTCACCCGGCTAAACGCCTCCGCCAGTTTCTGCGCCGGTTCCGCGAGGAGCTCACAATGCGATGGCACGCTCACCGCCAGACGATGGGCTTTATTCGCCCCCTTCTCCAGCGCGCGTTTTGCCACGATCGCCATCCCCTCATCGGAGCCCGCAATCACAATCTGCGTTTCCGCATTGAGATTGGCGATGTAACAGCCCGAGCCTGCGATCAGACTCTCTACCTGAGACAAAGTCAGCCCCATGATCGCCGTCAGCCCGTAGCCGTGCGGATACGCCTGTTCCATCAAATCACCGCGCAGCGCCACCAGCCTTAATGCGTCGGTGAATTCCAGCGCACCGGCGATCACCGCCGCAGGATAGGCACCAATCGACAGACCGCTGACGATATCCGGCGTCACGCCGCGTCGTTCCAGCTCGCGCGCCCAGGCAACGCCAGCAATCAGCAGACAAAGCTGCACCGCGCGGGTATGTTCCAGGGCCCCGGAGGAATCCAGCAGATCCGCTTCTGCGCCCAGCACTTCGCGCGCTGTCGCCAGCTCCGTTCCCGGAAGGTCCTGCAGCATGCCCGCACGCTGCGTCCCCTGCCCCGGAAAGGTAAACAAAATTTTCATCACGCCTCCCTGTTCCACGGGTCGGCCACCAGGCGCGGCCCTGTGTGCGTTTTCAGTAGCGCTTTACCGTCGCGCAGCCACTCGTTCAGGGCAAAACCGCCGAGAGGGGTTTCCACCTGCGTGTCCACGCGGCACAGCGCATTGCCGAGCTGAACCGCCCAGCGCTCAAACTCCGCCGCCGGTAAAGACTCTGGCGCGCGGATCAGCAGATCGAGATCGCTCTGTGCATGAATCACCGGCACGCCCGTTGCCAGCGCGTATCCGGCACTTCCCGTGATGCCCCACGTCCACGGCCACGCCTGCTGCGCCAGCTGGCACGCCACCTGAACCGGGGGCTGAGTGATAAACGGCGAGCGCAGCAGGTCGGTTGCCGCGCTCAAATCTTCAGGCGACACCACGCGCGTCACGCACTCGGGCTTCACCCATCCGGCGGCACGCTGGTCGCGTTTCAGACCACGCACACCGACAGGTATGCGCCCGTTGCCGTCAACATCACGCCGCACCACCACAGGCAAACCGGTATGCCACACGCCATCCACCCAGGATTCGGTGATACCTTCCAGCGCGTCGCGCGCGGTAAGCCAGATAAGATCGTGGGGGCGTAATGTTGTGGTCATGATTACATTCCTGAAGTCAGCGAGATAAACAGCGGTAGCGACAGGATACACAGGACCGAGCTCAACAGCAGCACCGCTTCTGCATCAGGAGATTGCACGCCAAAGCGGTTGCCGAAGACCACGCCGAAGAAACCGGCGGACAGAGCAATCATCAGGATCGCGGTGATCGCCACGCTGCCGTGCAGGCCGAAAATCAGCACCAGACCCCAGGCAATCGCCGGCTGAATCAGCAGTTTGGCAATGGTAGAGGTGATGACCATGGTGTTGATCTGCAGTTTACGCGCAGAGAGGATCACCCCGGTCAGGAACAGCGCCGCCGCGGTTGCCGCCAGGCCCAGCGGTTTGATGGCCGCAAGAACCAGTTCCGGCATTTTGATGCCGATAGCCGACAGGATCACCCCCAGCAGCGGGCCCATCACGATCGGTTTTTTGATGGAGCGCCACATCAGCACCGGCAGCATCGCCAGCGTCGAACCGCTGGTATTCCCTTCGGCACGCGCTTTTTCACGCTCCAGAATCAGCAGGCAGAACGGGGTCATCAGCACGGAACCACAGGCGATGGAGACCGCCACAGAGAGCGACGTCGCCGAACCTTCACCCAACACGCTGCCCAAAATGGGCAGACCGAGCGCCGCATAGTTCGGCAGCGCCACCGTCAGGGTCAGCACGGCGGCATCCTGCGGGGATTTTTTAAAGACGTTAGTGGCAAGGAAGTAGATCGCCGCATAGGTGATCCACATCGCCAGAGTCAGCACCAGAATCAGCGGTGACTGGGCGAGAATGCCGGTCCACGGCGTTTGTACGGTCGCGCTGAACAGCGCGGCGGGCAGCGCAAAATCCATCACGAAGATATTCAGCAGGGAGACATTTTTGTTGTCGACCATTTTGGCCTTACCGGCCCAGAATCCCAGCAGCATGATGACAAAAATCGGAGCAAGAGCATGAACAATTACATAAGTCATAAATCACCTGTAAACCTGTCATTTAAAAAGAAATAGCACTGGCGCGATGATTATTATTTTCAGGATGCAGGTTCCCGCGCAGGCGCAGCGAGTGCGCCCACGGGGCCTGCATCTGGCAGGACTTTTTTCTGATTACCAGCTTGCTCGCATTCGTTCGCGTACCAGAGCAGAGCTGCGACGGTTGTCAGCACCCAAACGGCTTTTCAGCGTGGTGT
The DNA here is from genome assembly GCF_035593345.1 of Lelliottia sp. JS-SCA-14. Taxonomy (NCBI): domain Bacteria; kingdom Pseudomonadati; phylum Pseudomonadota; class Gammaproteobacteria; order Enterobacterales; family Enterobacteriaceae; genus Lelliottia; species Lelliottia sp. JS-SCA-14. The sequence goes on from NZ_CP141606.1 coordinate 4,436,211, forward strand.
CCTGACGCGCGTCGTTGATGGCCTGTTGCAGGGTAGATTTCACCTGCGCCAGATCGGTGTCGGAAGGGGCGTCCGGGTTGCTGATATCCAGCAGGTCGGCCAGCAGCCCCAGGGTGGCGTAGTTACTGATGTCATACGCCATTGGCGGGATGGTCGCCGCCAGTTTTTCCAGCGCCTCGACGGTACGCAGGGTGATACGCGCGGCGGACTCTTTGCCCATCGCATGAATCAACACGCCCTTGTCGTTGAAAGCGATCAGGCGGTTCGCCTGGTAGCCGTGAGCGAGGAACGCGCCGGACATCGCTTTACCGACGATCAGGCCAATCACCGGATGACCGGCCAGACGCGCATTGGCATAGGCCGCAGCGGCACCGGCCAGCGCCTGGTGGATCCCGAACGCCTCTTCGCGACGGCCATACGCCTGGCTCGGCACGTCAATCACCGCCACAATCGGGCGTTTGACGGCTTTATCGGCATCCGCCGCGATGGTTTCGCTGACCACTTTCGCCAGCGTCCAGCCCTCCAGCAGGCCCACTTCGCCCTGCGCAGCGCGCGGGAAGTGGTTGTTCGCATCCGGGACCACGGCGACAAAACGCACGCTTTCACCGTTCAGTTCGCCATCTGCCGCCTGCACGGACGGGCATAAGCCTGGCAAGCGCTGAGCATTCGGGGCGAGGGTTTGCAGCCAAAGTTCGCCGCGGCTGATTGAGTTAGTCATCATTTCACCTCCCGGGCAAAAAGAGCGTGGATCTGTTCAGTATCCGCCTGTTTGCGGGTATCGAAGTGGCTCAGACGGGCCAGATAGTCGTCGTAGTTATCGGTGCGATGTTTTGCCGGAACGCCTTTAGCCAGCGCGTCGTTCATCGCCTTTTTCACTGCGTTGACGCCATCGCCCACCAGCGCATCCACCAGACCACTTTCGTAGCGGATTTCGCCGCCGGTCATGCTCCAGATAAACGGACGGTCGCGGGAGTCGTACTCGTCAATCCCGGCTTCCTGCTCGATCACCTGCGGGCCGTTCAGGCCGAGACGCGCTTCGCGGGTGACAATCAGATAGCTACACAGCGCGGCGGCGATCGACATCCCGCCGAAGCAGCCGACGGTCCCGGCGACAATCCCAACGACTGGGGTATAGCGACGTAAATCGACAATCGCCGCGTGAATATCGGCAATCGCCGCCAGACCAAGGTTGGCTTCCTGCAGGCGCACGCCGCCGGTTTCGAGGCACAGGACGGCCTGCGTCGGAATGCCGTTGCGGTTATCTTCTGCCGCCAGCTCCAGCGCCGCCGCCATTTTGGCCCCTGAGACTTCGCCCATGCTGCCGCCCTGGAACGCGCCTTCAATCGCCACCACCACCGCAGGCTGGCCGTTGATAGTCCCTTTCGCGACCACCATGCCGTCGTCTGCCTGAGGAACAATCCCCTGTGCGCCAAGCCACGGGGAGGTGATGCCCTCAAACGGATCCAGCAGTTCGCGGTAGCTGCCGTCGTCCAGCAGAGCGTGAGCACGCTGGCGCGCTTTCAATTCGATAAAACTGCGATCGTCACGCATGGCTCACCTCTTCAAATACCTGTTCGATACGAATACGGGCCACGCCCGGGGTTGCGCCAAAGTCGTGAATGGTCAGCGTACCGGCAGGCAGGCTGCTCACGGTTTGCAGACGGTTGAACAGCGCTTCCCAGCGACCACGGCTGTTGTCGACGGACGTGGTGATATTGATGGTTAAGGTCTGGCTCGGGTCGGCGGTGAAAAGCACCTCCATATCCCCGGAACCGACAACCCCTGCCAGCGCCCTGCCGCTCAATACGCGGCTGGCTGGCACGGTTAATGTGATTTTTTCCATAACATCCTCTTAATGCTTTGAATAAGGCGTCTCGACGCGGTCGAGGAACAGCGTGGCAGCGAGCAGATCGGCGGCACCACCCGGTGAGGCATTGAGCGCTAGCATCTGGCGGTCGAGCAGCGCTAGGGCACGCTGGCCTTCTGGCGCAGCGGTTCCACCCGCGTTCAGCACGGCGCGCGCCCCGTCCTGCATGGTCTCCAGCCCTTCCATTCCGGCGCGGGACAGCACGCAGGTGTCGGTGAGCGAGGTCATGATCGCCATCAGCGCATCGAGCCTTGAGTGCGTTTCGCTGCTGCCGTTCAGGCGACTGAGACGAAGCTGGGGCAGCGCCCGCTGCAAAATATGCGGGAACGCCTGCTGCGCCTCTTCACGCGCCCCCGGCACGCGATAGCGGTGCGTGGCGCGAAGCCCTTTGCTGAACACTTTCGGTGCTGCGTCATCCGGCAGCTTTGCCAGCTCCGCAGCCCGCATGGCGACGGTCTGCGGTTTGGCGTCGCCGCCGAGCATCGCTACCGCGCTGACCAGCAGTCCGAGCGCCCAGATCGCGCCACGATGGGTATTGACTCCGCCGGTGGCGGCCATCATCTGCTGCTCGCCTTCGCGACCCAGTCGCCCGATGGTTTGTCTGAGCGCAATGTCCGCCGGACGCTGCCAGCTTTGCTGCGCCAGCGTCTGAAACGTAGGGGTCAGGCTGTGCGCGGACCGCTCCATTAATGCAAGCGTGAGGTCCAGGTGTGCGCCGTTCCCCCGACTGTCCACCAGACCGGGTTTCGGGCTTAATCGTGCTTCGTCAATCAGACACTGCGTGGCGGTTCGCGCCAGCCATTCGGCACCGCCTTCAACCTGAATCTGGGGCAGAAGTTTCATTACCAGCTCCGGAATTTCGCAGGTGGGTTGTAGAGACCGCCGGACCATTCCACGAGATCAGCCACACTGCCGGCTGCCAGCAGAGAGCGGGTCGCGTCGGTACGGCGAATGCCCATATCTTCCGGGTAGACCACTTTGCCACTCTGGCGCAGTGCGGCGACGCGTTTGGCGTCCACGCCCAGGCCGATGTCGGTGATCCCGGCGACGGCGGCGACCATCGCGCGGCGCTCTTCGAGATTTTCGGCGCGATAGAGGTAGGCAATCCCCTCTTCGGTCAGAACGTGGGTGACGTCATCCCCGTAGATCATCACCGGTGCCAGCGGCATGCCGGAGGATTTCGCCACTTCAACGGCGTCGAGTTTTTCCACGAAGGTCGGTTTCACGCCCGCCTGGAAGGTTTCGACCATCTGCACCACCAGCTTTTTACCGCGCTGCATCGGGTCCGGTTCGGTAATCATGTTCAGCCACGCAGGCGTAGCATGACGACGACCGTGCGGATCGTGGCCCATATTTGGCGCACCGCCGAAGCCCGACAGACGACCGCGGGTCACGGTAGAGGAGTTGGCGTAGCCATCCACCTGCAGCGTCGAACCGATAAACATATCCACCGCGTACTGGCCTGCCAGCTGGCAGAAGGCGCGGTTAGAGCGCATCGAGCCGTCGGCACCGGTAAAGAACACATCCGGGCGGGCGCGGATGTACTCTTCCATCCCCAGTTCGCCGCCGAAGCAGTGCACGCTCTCCACCCAGCCGCTTTCAATCGCCGGGATCAGCGTCGGGTGTGGGTTCAGGGTCCAGTGTTTACAGATTTTGCCTTTCAGGCCGAGCTGTTCGCCGTAGGTCGGCAACAGCAGCTCAATCGCCGCGGTGTTAAAGCCGATGCCGTGGTTCAGGGACTGCACCTGGTGTTCCGCGTAGATACCTTTGATCGCCATCATCGCCATCAGGATGTGTTCTTGCTTGATGAGGCGCGGGTCGCGGGTAAAGAGGGGTTCGATGAAGAACGGCTTGTCGGCAACGACCACGTAATCAATCCACGAGCCCGGAATATCCACGCGCGGCAGATCGCATTCGTCGTCCACCAGCTCATTCACCTGGGCGATGACGATCCCGTCGTGGAACGCCGCGGCTTCGACCAGCGCCGGGGTGTCTTCGGTGCTCGCGCCGGTGTAAAGGTTGCCTTTGCGGTCGGCTTTAAACCCGGCAATCAGCGCCACGTTCGGCGAGAGATCGACGTACAGACGGGAGTAAAGCTCGATGTAGGTGTGGATGGCGCCGATTTCGAGCTGGCCGTCTTCCAGCAGCTGCGAAATACGCAGGCTCTGGGTGCCGGAGAAAGAGAAATCGAGCTTGCGGGCGATGCCCTTTTCAAAGATATCAAGATGTTCGCTGCGACCGACGCTGGGCATGATCATATGCAGGTCGTGCACGATTTGCGGGTTCACTTCAGCGAGCGAGCGGGACAGAAAATCGGCCTGCTTTTGGTTGTTGCCTTCAAGGACGACTTTGTCGCCCGGAGCAATCAGTTTTTCCAGCATGGCGACGAGATCGTCGGTCGGCAGAACCTTGCCTTGCACCGGGACGGAAGCCAGGCGGCGCGCTTTTTCGGTGCGTCGCGTGTTCCAGACCCGGGCGGGTGTTTGCCCAGATAACATTATTAACCTCCTGATTCAGCACATCATTCTGATTTGCTTAACGCTGAACAAAGTGTGCGCCCTGGTGAGAAAGGCATCAATTAAGCGTAGAGCGGAATCATTAGCCTGAGAGTAATAATCGAGGTAAAGATTTGTGATCGAGATCAGTTCGCGAAGGGTGAAAAAATGGCAGAGGTGGCAGAAATGGCTGAATCGGAGGTAAACGCCCCTCGTTTTTATAAACAGGGTACAATTCGGAAGGTATAGTAATGACTGACAAGAATTAATATCGCATCGTTATGACCCAAATTATTCCATCAGATTTCGAGATCGCTGGCGCTGAGAGCGCAGACTTCGTGCCCATGCGGGGTGTGGCAAACCCGCACCTGCAGACCATGCTGCCGAGGATCTTGCGTCGAAAACTGCAGTTTACGCCGCACTGGCAGCGCCTAGACCTGCCGGACGGTGATTTCGTGGATTTAGCCTGGAGCGAAGATCCCGAGCAGGCCAGGCACAAACCGCGCCTGGTGGTATTTCATGGTCTGGAAGGGAGCCTGCACAGCCCCTATGCCCACGGCCTGATCCATGCGGCGAAAGAACGCGGCTGGCTCGGCGTGGTGATGCATTTTCGCGGCTGTAGCGGCGAGCCGAACCGTCGGGAGCGTATTTATCACTCCGGCGAAACCGAAGATGGCACCTGGTTTTTACACTGGCTGAAGAACAGCTACGGCAGCGTGCCGACCGCCGCCGTCGGCTATTCCCTCGGCGGAAACATGCTCGCCTGCCTGCTGGCCAAAGAGAGCGACACGGTTCCACTGGATGCGGCGGTGATCGTCTCCGCGCCCTTTATGCTCGAGCAGTGCAGCTATCATATGGAAAAAGGCTTTTCGCGGGTCTATCAGCGCTATCTGCTGAACCTGCTCAAAGCCAACGCCGCGCGTAAGCTGAAGGCCTATCCGGATACCCTGCCGATCAGCCTGCAACAGCTGAAGCGAATGCGTCGCCTGCGCGAGTTTGACGATATGATCACCTCGAAGATCCACGGCTTTGCCGACGCGATCGACTACTATCGTCAGTGTAGCGCCATGCCGCTGCTAAACCAGATCACCAAACCGACGCTGATCATCCATGCGAAGGACGATCCCTTTATGGATCATCACTCCATTCCAGCGCCGGAACATCTGCCGGCGAACGTGCAGTATCAACTGACGGAACACGGCGGCCACGTCGGCTTTATCACCGGCACCTTGCGCCGCCCGAAAATGTGGCTGGAATCGCGCATCCCTGACTGGTTAACCCCATTTCTGGAGAGAGTAAAATGATGATTCCCTGGCAGGATCTGGCTCCCGAAACGCTGGATAGCCTGATTGAAAGCTTTGTATTACGCGAAGGCACCGATTATGGTGAACATGAGCGTTCGCTCGAACAAAAGGTCGCCGATGTCAAACGGCAGCTACAAAGCGGCGAGGTGTTGCTGGTGTGGTCTGAACTGCACGAAACGGTCAACATCATGCCGCGCAATCAGTTTCGCGGTTGATTGTTCCATCTTTCCATTCAGGGAGTTGCTATGTCCGCCAGACATCCGGTTATTGCCGTTACGGGTTCGAGTGGTGCGGGAACCACCACCACCAGCCTCGCTTTTCGCAAGATCTTCGCGCAGCTCAACCTGCGCGCGGCCGAGGTGGAGGGCGATAGCTTTCATCGCTTCACCCGTCCTGAAATGGACATGGCTATCCGCAAGGCCCGCGATTTAGGCAAGCACATCAGTTACTTCGGGCCAGACGCCAACGACTTTGGCCTGCTGGAACAAACCTTTCAGGACTACGGCCACACGGGCAAAGGCCAGTCGCGCAAATACCTGCACACCTACGATGAAGCGGTACCCTGGAATCAGGTGCCAGGCACATTCACTCCGTGGCAGCCCCTGCCGGAGCCGACTGACGTGCTGTTTTACGAAGGATTGCACGGCGGCGTGGTGACGCCGCAGCATGACGTGGCGCGCCACGTGGATCTGCTGGTCGGCGTGGTGCCGATTGTCAATCTGGAGTGGATTCAAAAGCTGACCCGCGACATGAGCGAGCGCGGCCATTCGCGCGAAGCGGTGATGGATTCGGTGGTGCGTTCGATGGAGGATTACATTAACTTCCTGACGCCGCAGTTTTCCCGCACCCACATCAACTTCCAGCGCGTTCCAACAGTCGACACCTCTAACCCGTTTGCAGCGAAAACCATTCCTTCACTGGATGAAAGCTTTGTGGTGATCCATTTCCGTAACCTGGAAGGCATTGATTACCCGTGGCTGCTGGCGATGCTGCAGGGCTCATTCATTTCGCATATCAATACGCTGGTGGTACCGGGCGGGAAGATGGGGCTGGCGATGGAGTTGATCATGATGCCGTTGGTGCAGCGGTTGATGGAAGGCAAGAAGATCGCCTGAGGTTTGTTGCCGGATGGCGCTGCGCTTATCCGGCCTACGTTCATGCTTTTGTAGGCCCGGTAAGCGTAGCGCCACCGGGCTTTGTTTTAAGCGTCAATCACTTCATACGAATGCGTAATCTTCACCGCTTTTTCCAGCATCAGCGCCACAGAGCAGTACTTCTCCGCAGACAGATCCACCGCGCGGGACACGGCGGCATCTTTCAGCTCTTTTCCGGTGACGATAAAATGCAGATTGATATGCGTAAACAGACGCGGCGCTTCTTCGCGACGCTCTGAGGTCAGCTTCACTTCGCAGTCGGTCACATCGTGACGGCCTTTTTGCAGAATCGACACCACGTCAATCGCGCTGCACCCGCCAGCCGCCATCAGCACCACTTCCATCGGGCTTGGCGCTTTATCTCCGGAGTTACCGTCCATCAAAATCTGGTGCCCTGAAGCGGATTCGCCAAGGAACGTTAAACCTTCAACCCATTTCACACGCGCTTGCATTTTTATTAACTCCGAAGTTGCATTTTTATGAACAGATTACGCGTGCGTTACAATTCTCGCAACGGAAGGCGACCTGCATCATGCTGAAGCGAGACACCAGGAGACACGCGGCTAAAGCTATGCTAAAACAGTCTCGATGCTACAGTAATACATTGACGTTACACATGTATGCAGAGGACATCAAACTTTACTGGCTGCGAACAGTGCGACAGCCACTTCCCAGGTACGGGTAAGAATTCGATTGCAACCCCAGAGTCAGGATGCGATTTTGACTCTGAGACAGCTTATAACAGAGGATAACAGCGCATGGTGCTTGGCAAACCGCAAACAGACCCGACTCTCGAATGGTTCTTGTCTCATTGCCACATTCATAAGTACCCATCGAAGAGCACGCTGATTCACCAGGGTGAAAAAGCGGAAACGTTGTATTACATCGTCAAAGGCTCGGTGGCAGTGCTGATCAAAGATGAAGAAGGGAAAGAGATGATCCTTTCTTATCTGAACCAGGGCGATTTCATCGGTGAACTGGGCCTGTTTGAAGAAGGCCAGGAACGTAGCGCCTGGGTGCGTGCGAAAACCGCGTGTGAAGTCGCTGAGATCTCCTACAAGAAATTCCGTCAGCTGATCCAGGTGAACCCGGACATCCTGATGCGCCTTTCTTCGCAGATGGCTCGCCGCCTGCAGGTCACTTCCGAGAAAGTGGGCAACCTCGCTTTCCTGGACGTCACCGGTCGCATCGCGCAGACGCTGCTGAACCTGGCGAAACAACCTGACGCCATGACCCACCCGGACGGTATGCAAATTAAAATTACCCGTCAGGAAATTGGTCAGATCGTGGGCTGTTCTCGCGAAACCGTAGGTCGTATCCTGAAAATGCTGGAAGATCAAAACCTGATCTCCGCTCACGGTAAAACTATCGTGGTCTACGGGACCCGTTAATTCCGCAAAATTCGGCGTGCCATCGCAAGATGTCACGCCGTTTTTGTCTCTGACGACTATGTGGCGCAGGCTGATTTATCACCCGGAAGTTAACTACGCACTACGTCAAACTCTGGTGTTATGTCTTCCCGTGGCCGTTGGTTTGATCCTCGGTCATCTGCAACAGGGGCTGCTGTTCTCTCTCGTCCCCGCCTGCTGCAACATTGCCGGTCTCGATACTCCCCACAAACGCTTTTTCAAACGTCTGATTATCGGCGGCTGCCTGTTTGCCGGATGCAGCCTCGCCGTGCAGCTGCTGCTGGCGCGCGATATCCCGCTGCCGCTCATTCTGACCGTGCTGGCGATGACGCTGGGCGTCACGGCGGAGATCAGCGCGCTTCACGCCCGCCTGCTGCCCGCATCGCTCATTGCCGCCATTTTCACGCTGAGTCTCGCCGGAAATATGCCCGTCTGGGAGCCGCTGCTGATCTATGCCGCCGGCACGCTGTGGTACGGGCTGTTTAACTGGTTCTGGTTCTGGATGTGGCGAGAGCAGCCGCTGCGCGAATCCCTGAGCCTGCTCTACGTCCAGCTCGCCGAATATTGCGAAGCTAAATACACCCTGCTGACGCAGCACACTGACCCCGAAAAGTCCCTGCCACCGCTGCTGTCGCGCCAGCAAAAAGTGGTCGATCTCATCAGCCAGTGTTATCAGCAGCTGCACATGCTGGCGGCCAATAAAAATCATGAATACAAACGCCTGCTGCGCGTCTTCCAGGTCGGGCTGGATCTGCAGGAGCATATCTCCGTCAGCCTGCATCACCCGCAGGAGGTGCAAAAGCTGGTGGAACGCAGCCACGCCGAGGCGGTGATCCGCTGGAATGCCCAGACGGTCGCGACTCGCCTGCGCGTGCTGGCGGACGATATTCTGTATCACCGCTACCCGACGCGCTTTACCATGGATAAGCAGCTGGGAGCGCTGGAGAAAATCGCGCGCCAGCACCCGGATAACCCGGTCGGACAGTTCTGCGCATGGCACTTTAGCCGCATCGCGCGCGTGCTGCGCACCCAGCGTCCGCTCTACTCCCGCGACCTGATGGCCGATAAGCAAAAACGTCTGCCGCTGCTGCCCGCGCTGAAAAGCTATCTGTCGCTGAAATCCTCCGCCCTGCGCAACGCCGCGCGCATCAGCGTCATGCTCAGCGTGGCGAGCCTGATGGGCGTCGCGCTGCACTTACCGAAGCCCTACTGGATCCTCATGACCGTGCTGTTTGTCACCCAGAACGGCTATGGCGCCACGCGAGTGCGCATTCTTCACAGGGCGCTCGGGACTTTTGCCGGGTTAGTGATTGCCGGGGTGACGCTGCACTTCCACGTTCCCGACGGCTACACCCTCGCGGGAATGCTGGTGATTACGCTCGTGGGCTATCTGATCATCCGTAAAAACTATGGCTGGGCGATGGTCGGGTTTACGGTGACGGCGGTATATACCCTGCAACTCCTGACCCTGAACGGCGAGCAGTACATTGTCGCGCGGCTGGTGGATACGCTTATTGGCTGTTTGATCGCCTTCGGCGGCATGGTCTGGCTGTGGCCGCAATGGCAAAGCGGCTTGTTACGCCAGAACGCCCACGATGCGCTCGAAGCCGATCAGCAGGCGATTCGTTTGATACTGAGCGACGACCCGAAAGCCTCGCCGCTGGCCTATCAGCGCATGAAGGTCAACCAGGCGCACAACGCCCTGTTTAACTCGCTAAACCAGGCGATGCAGGAGCCGGGCTTTAACTCGCACTATCTGGCGGATATGAAACTGTGGGTGACGCACAGCCAGTTTATCGTCGAGCATATCAACGCCATGACCACGCTGGCGCGCGAGCACACGATGCTGACGCCGGATCTGGCGCAGCGGTATTTGCAGTCGTGTGAAATTGCGTTGCAGCGCTGTCAGCAGCGTCTGGAGTACGACGCGCCGGGAGAATCGGGGGATTCGAACATTCTGGAAGCGCCAGAGACGCTGACCCATGGGCCGATGAGCACCCTCGAGCAGCATTTGCAGCGGGTATTAGGGCATTTGAACACCATGCACACCATTTCGTCGGTGGCATGGCGTCAGCGTCCGCATCACGGGATTTGGTTGACGCGGATTTTGCGGCGCAAAGAGTCGTGAGTTTTGCCGGGTGGCGGCTTCGCCTTACCCGGCCTACAAAACCTGAACGATCTTCTTCACTGCACTCGCAAAGCGATTCATGCCGTCGTCGATATCCTGGCTCTCCACCACCAGCGACGGCGCAAAGCGCATCACGTCTGGCCCCGCATTGAGCACCATCACCCCTTCGTGCGCGGCGGCGTGGAGGAAATCACGCGCGCGGCCTTTGTACTGCGGTTTCAGCTCCGCGCCAACCAGCAGCCCCATGCCACGAATATCGCTGAACACATCATACTGAGCGTCGATCTGCTGAAGATGCTGCACAAACTGCTCGCGCTTCGCGCTCACACCGTTCAGCACTTCAGGGGTATTGATAATATCAAACGCCGCCCCAGCGATAGCGCACGCCAGGGGGTTGCCGCCGTAGGTGGAGCCATGCGAACCGACGTGGAAGGCCGATGCGATCTCCTGCGTGGTCAACACTGCGCTGACAGGGAAACCGCCGCCAAGCGCTTTGGCGCTGGTGAGAATGTCCGGCGTCACGCCGTAGTGCATATAGGCGAACAGATCGCCGGTACGCCCCATGCCGCTCTGCACTTCATCAAACACCAGCAGCGCCTGATGCTCGTCGCACAGCTCGCGCAGGCCTTTCAGGAACTCCGGCGTCGCGGCCATTACGCCGCCCTCGCCCTGGATTGGCTCAACCACCACCGCGCAGGTGTGATCGTCCATCACCGCTTTCACGGCATGCAGATCGTTAAACGGCACGTGGATGATATCAGCCGGTTTTGGGCCAAAGCCGTCGGAATACTTCGGCTGCCCGCCCACGGAAACGGTGAAAAGCGAACGACCGTGGAAGGCGTTATGGAAGGCGATGATTTTGGTTTTGTACGGACTGTGACGCGTGGAGGCGTAGTAGCGCGCCAGTTTGAAAGCCGTTTCATTGGCTTCGGTGCCGGAGTTCATGAACAGCACGCGCTCGGCAAAGGTGGCATCAATGATCTTACGGCCCAGGCGGAGAGCCGGTTCGTTAGTGAACACGTTGCTGGTGTGCCACAGGGTTTCACCCTGGGTTTTCAGGGCTTCCACCAGCGCCGGATGACAGTGCCCCAGCGCCGTCACCGCAATCCCGCCCGCGAAATCAACGTACTCTTTGCCCTGTTGATCCCAAACCCGACTGCCTCTCCCTTTCACCGGGATAAACTCCGCCGGTGCATAAATCGGCAGAATCACTTCATCGAATGTTGCGCGCGTAATTGCAGGTTGTTCAGTTGCCATGTCATGCCCGTCCGTTTTATGTCACAGTTCGCGTGAAAATATAATCACAAAATATGCATAAAAAATCACAGCAAGGCAATAAAAATTCAGCGATGGAGGAAATTGGCCAGAAGTTCGTGGCCCTGCTCGCTCAGAATGCTCTCCGGGTGGAACTGCACCCCTTCGAGATCCCACTCGCGGTGGCGAATGCCCATGATCTGTTGGGTGTCGCTCCAGGCGGTGACTTCAAAACAGTCGGGAAGCGTAGGCGGGTCGATGACCAGCGAGTGATAGCGGGTGACCGTCAGCGGATTATTCAGCCCGCGAAACACGCCGGTTCCGGTGTGGGTCACCGGCGAGGTTTTGCCGTGCATCACCCGTTCGGCACGGACGATGGTCGCCCCGAACACCTGAGCGATCGCCTGATGCCCCAGACAGACGCCGAGGATCGGCAGTTTGCCGGCGTAGTGGCGGATGACATCCAGCGAAATGCCCGACTCGTCGGGCGTGCAGGGTCCCGGTGAAATGACGATTTTCTGCGGGGCCAGCGCGTCGATATCAGCCAGCGTAATGTCGTCGTTGCGCCGGACGATCACCTCTGCCCCCAGTTCACAAAAGTACTGGTAAAGGTTCCAGGTAAAGGAATCGTAGTTATCAATCAGCAGGATCATGGCGGCTCCGGGACAAAAATAGCCGCCCTATTCTACTCAGTTTCCCGCGCTTCGCTCACTACTTTGGCAAAGATGGCGGTGAGCGCGGTCAAATCGCCCATCGCCCCGCTCTGGTTAGCCGCCGCCCATTCGTCCGGGTCGATGCCTCGCCAGCTCAGCTGATAGCCCGCGTGGATCGCCAGTTGCTCAAAGAAGACGCGCTGGGCGATGCCGTTGCCAATCCGGAACGGGTGCAGGACGTTGATCTCACAGTAGTAGTGGCTGAGGCGGGCAATGAACTCCTCACGATCGAGACCCACCAGGTAGCCTTCTTCTTCCAGATCCTGCATCAGGGCGTTGCCCTCTTTTTCGATGTAGCCGAAGTGGCAAAAACGGGTGTCGCCCTGGTAAATATCGACCTCACGAATTGCTCCGGCCCAGCTGAAAATATCCTGATACAGGTGGCGGTGAATGGCGCAGAGATGCGGCAAACCGCGCGCCGGAGGGCCGAGAGGCAGCGTGGCGGCACGTAGCGCCGTCAGTTCGTAAGAGGCCTGCGCCAGTCGCTCCGCCTGGCGGATACTGAGCGCATTGCGCATCACATTCAGGCCGGTATAGAGGTACGGGTCGCGGTCATCGCCAATTTTATCGCTCATAGTGCCTCCTGAGTTCCTCAAGACGCACTTCAGCTTCCTGCGCGCTGAGCGTGACTAACGGGCTGTCGACCCCTTCGAGGCGTCGGCTGGCCTGGAAATTGGCATTTCGCTGTTGCTCCCAGAGACGGGACTTTTGTTTATCGGTGAGTTTTTTCACTTAACGCCTCCCTGAATGTGTCCGTTTGCCACAAGTATAAGCAGCAAACTGCGCTTTCGCAGGGAGGAGCAAGCAATGCGGGCGAGGAGACCCGCAGAGGAGAAACTTACGGCAGCACTTTTGCGGAGAGGATAACGACCGGTTTTGTCGGAACATTTTGGTATGGACCGACGTCATGGGTCTGCACCTGAGAGATCTTGTCAGCCACGTCCATCCCTTTCACAACTTTACCGAATACCGCATAACCAAAATCACGCTGGCCGTGATCGAGGAAGGCGTTGTCGGCCACGTTCAGGAAGAACTGGCTGGTCGCGCTGTCTTTATCCGCGGTGCGCGCCATAGAGATGGTGCCGCGGGTATTGCGCAGGCCGTTGTCGGCTTCGTTTTTGATCGGCGCGTTAGGCTGTTTCTGCTGCATCTGTTCGTTGAAGCCGCCGCCCTGGAGCATAAAGCCCGGGATCACGCGGTGGAATGTGGTGTTGTTATAGAAACCACTGTTCACGTAGTCGAGGAAGTTCTTCACAGAAACAGGAGCTTTCTGGCTGTTCAGTTCCAGCTCAATATTCCCGGCAGAGGTTGTCAGCAAAACATGGGGATCACCTTTCGCTGCCAGAACAGCAGGAGAGACAGCAGAAAGTGCAAACACAGCTGCGACAGCCGCCAGAGTTGATTTGAGCATGAGAATTCCTTAAGAAAGCGCAGTAAATAAGGCAAGTGCCTTGATTCTAAAGAGCAGTATGGACGGAGGCCAGCCTTTTACCTAATTTTACGAATTTGAAACAGTTGTAACCGGCCAATCAGTTGAATCCAGGGGGTAAAAAGGTGATTTACCTCATAAGAAAAACTGCAACGAGGATCATAATTTTCAGAAAAGATTTAAATAGATCACTTTAATGACTAAAATCTGCCCGCACTCGGCGCGGTCAACGCGCTTTACGTACCTAAATAAGGCAGACATGACTAACAGCAACCGCATCAAGCTCACATGGATCAGCTTCTTCTCCTACGCCCTCACCGGCGCACTGGTGATCGTCACCGGGATGGTAATGGGCAATATTGCCGATTATTTCCAGTTACCGGTTTCCAGCATGAGCAACACCTTTACCTTCCTGAACGCCGGGATCCTGATCTCTATCTTCTTAAACGCCTGGCTGATGGAAATCGTGCCGCTGAAAACACAGCTGCGTTTCGGCTTTGTGCTGATGGTCGCCGCCGTGGCGGGCCTGATGGTCAGCCACAGCATCGCCCTGTTTTCGGCGTCGATGTTCGTACTCGGCCTGGTCAGCGGGATCACCATGTCCATCGGGACCTTCCTGATTACCCATATGTATGAAGGCCGCCAGCGCGGCGCGCGTCTGCTGTTCACCGACTCGTTCTTCAGCATGGCGGGGATGATCTTCCCGATGGTCGCCGCCGTTCTGCTGGCGCGCAGCATCGAGTGGTACTGGGTATATGCCTGTATCGGCCTGGTGTACGTGGCGATCTTTATTCTGACCTTCGGCTGTGACTTCCCGGTGCTGGGCAAAAAAGCCGAGCAGAGTGCCGAGCCGGTGGTGAAAGAGAAATGGGGGATCGGCGTGCTGTTCCTCTCCGTGGCCGCCCTGTGCTACATCCTTGGCCAGTTGGGCTTTATCTCCTGGGTGCCGGAATACGCCAAAAGTCTGGGCATGAGCCTGAACGACGCGGGCAAACTGGTGAGCGATTTCTGGATGTCGTACATGTTCGGCATGTGGGCATTTAGCTTCATCCTGCGCTTCTTCGACTTGCAACGCATCCTGACCGTGCTGGCCGGTCTGGCGACCGTGCTGATGTATCTGTTCATCAACGGATCACCGGAGCATATGCCGTGGTTCATCCTGACCCTCGGCTTCTTCTCCAGCGCGATTTACACCTCGATCATTACGCTCGGCTCCCTGCAAACCAAAGTGGCCTCGCCGAAGCTGGTCAACTTCGTGCTGACCTGCGGCACCATCGGCACCATGCTGACCTTCGTGGTGACCGGCCCGATCGTCGCCCACAGCGGTCCGCTGGCGGCCCTGCACACGGCGAACGGCCTGTACGCGGTGGTGTTCGTGATGTGTCTGATTCTGGGCTTTGTGACCCGCCACCGTCAGCACAACACGGCAGCGGCTTCTCACTAAGTCCCTACGCCCCTTTGCTACCGGCGAAGGGGCTGTTTCGGGTAAAGTTCACTTCCTCTCCTCCGCTATCCGTCTGGATCCACGTCTGCGCCAGCTGCGTGGTGGCAATCACCCTTCCCTGACGAATCGACCAGCGCACCGGCACCTGGCAGCGCACCGCTTCAAACCCACTCTCCGCAGGCAAAATAATCAGGTTCGCCGGATTGCCCGTTTCGATGCCGTAATCCGTCAGGCCAAAGGTTCTGGCGCTGTTGTGGGTAATCAGATTTAGACCGCTATCGATCTGCCCATAGCCCATCATCTGACAGACGTGCAGCCCCATGTGCAGCACCTGCAGCATATTGCCCGTACCCAGCGGATACCACGGGTCAAAGACGTCATCATGGCCGAAACAGACGTTGATGCCTGCCTCCTGCAGCTCCTTCACACGGGTGATACCGCGACGCTTCGGATAGTCGTCAAAACGTCCCTGCAGATGAATATTCACCAGCGGGTTAGCGACAAAGTTGATGTTGGACATCTTCAGCAGGCGGAACAGGCGCGAGGTGTACGCCCCGTTGTAGGAGTGCATCGCCGTGGTATGGCTGGCGGTCACGCGATGGCCGATGCCCGCCTCGTACGCCAGAGTGGCGACGGTTTCAACGAAGCGCGACTGCTCGTCGTCGATCTCATCGCAGTGAATATCCAGCGGACGGTCGTATTTTTTCGCCAGCTCGAAAGCGATGTGCAGGGACTGGACGCCATACTCGCGGGTGAATTCAAAGTGCGGGATCGCCCCAACCACATCCGCGCCCAGTTTTAATGCCTCTTCGAGCAGCGCCGCGCCGTTGGGATAAGAGAGAATTCCCTCCTGCGGGAAGGCCACGATTTGCAGCGTCACCCAGGGCGCGACTTCCTGTTTCACCTCCAGCATCGCTTTCAGGGCGGTGAGCGTCGGGTCGGAGACATCCACGTGGGTGCGCACGAACTGGATGCCGTTGGCAATTTGCCATTTTAGCGTTTTCCACGCGCGGGCTTTGACGTCTTCGTGACTCAGGAGCGCCTTACGCTCCGCCCAGCGCTCGATGCCTTCAAACAGCGTGCCAGACTGGTTCCAGCTCGGTTCGCCCGCAGTCTGTGTCGTATCGAGATGAATATGCGGCTCGATAAACGGCGGGATCGCCAGCCCGCCGCGGGCGTTGAGCACCTCGTAGCTTTCGTCGTGCGCGTCGCTCATCGGGGTGATCTCAGCAAAACGGCCATTCTCAATGCCAATCTGCCATAACCCTTCCCGGCCCGGTAACCGAACATTCTGAACGAGCCAAAGCGGTGTTGTCGTCATACCTTTCTCCCGAAAAACGCGGCTGAAATTAAGGGGTACGTCATCTTAATCATTAGGCCCCTAATTTGTATAGAAAATAGACGCTCGCGAAAAGCGTGCTATTTCCGAGACTTATAAAAATCCTGACAAATCAGCGATATACCCACTAAGGGGTAGTTAAAGGCGTATTTGATTTGTATCAATAAGCGCCCCTGCTGAATCGTTAAGGTAGGCAGTAATAGAAAAGAAATCGAGGCAAAAATGAGCAAAGTCAGACTCGCTATTATTGGTAACGGCATGGTCGGCCACCGCTTTATTGAGGATCTTCTCGATAAAGCTGACGCTGCCCAGTTCGATATTACCGTCTTCTGTGAAGAACCCCGTCAAGCATACGATCGTGTCCACCTCTCTTCCTACTTCTCCCATCACACTGCTGAAGAACTTTCTCTGGTGCGTGAAGGTTTCTACGAGAAGCATGGCGTCAAAGTGCTGGTGGGCGAACGCGCCATCACCATCAACCGCCAGGAAAAGGTGATCCACTCCAGTGCCGGACGTACCGTTTTTTACGATAAGTTGATCATGGCGACTGGCTCTTACCCGTGGATCCCGCCTATCAAGGGCTCAGAAACACAGGATTGCTTCGTTTATCGTACCATTGAAGACCTCAAAGCGATCGAATCCTGCGCGCGTCGCAGTAAACGCGGCGCGGTCGTCGGCGGCGGTCTGCTCGGCCTCGAAGCGGCAGGCGCGCTGAAAAACTTAGGCGTCGAAACCCACGTCATCGAATTTGCCCCGATGCTGATGGCCGAACAGCTCGACCATATGGGCGGCGATCAGTTGCGCCGTAAGATCGAGAGCATGGGTGTGAAAGTTCACACCAGCAAAAACACCAAAGAGATCGTTCAGGAAGGCACCGAAGCGCGTAAAACCATGCGCTTCGCCGACGGCAGCGAGCTGGAAGTGGACTTCATCGTCTTCTCTACCGGCATCCGTCCACGCGACAAAATGGCGACCCAGTGCGGTCTGGCCGTGGCGCAGCGCGGCGGGATCATGATCAATGATTCTTGCCAGACCTCCGACCCGGACATCTACGCCATCGGCGAATGCGCCAGCTGGAGCAACCGCGTGTACGGACTCGTGGCACCGGGCTACAAAATGGCGCAGGTCGCCGTGGACCACATCCTCGGTAACGAAAATGCCTTCACCGGCGCGGACATGAGCGCCAAGCTGAAACTGCTCGGCGTAGACGTCGGCGGGATCGGCGATGCGCACGGCCGCACGCCGGGCTGTCGCAGCTACGTGTACCTCGACGAAAGCAAAGAGGTCTACAAACGTCTGATTGTCAGCCAGGACAACAAAACCCTGCTGGGTGCGGTGCTGGTGGGCGATACCACGGATTTCGGCAACCTGCTGCAGCTGGTCCTGAACGCCATCGAGCTGCCGGAAAACCCGGACGCGCTTATCCTGCCTGCTCATGCCTCCAGTGGCAAACCGTCTATCGGCGTGGATAAACTGCCGGACAGCGCGCAGATCTGCTCCTGCTTCGACGTGACCAAAGGCATGCTGATCTCCGCGATCAACAAAGGCTGCCACACGGTTGCGGCGCTGAAAGCCGAAACCAAAGCCGGGACCGGCTGCGGCGGCTGTATTCCTCTGGTCACTCAGGTGCTGAACGCCGAACTGGCGAAACAGGGCATCGAAGTGAACAACAACCTGTGTGAGCACTTCTCTTACTCACGCCAGGAGATTTACCACCTGATCCGCGTGGAAGGCATCAAAACCTTCGACGAGTTGCTGGAAAAACACGGCCAGGGCTACGGGTGCGAAGTGTGTAAACCGACCGTAGGTTCCCTGCTCGCCTCCTGCTGGAACGACTACATCCTGAAGCCAGAGCACACGCCGCTGCAGGACACCAACGACAACTTCCTCGCCAACATCCAGAAAGACGGCACCTACTCCGTGATCCCACGCTCTGCCGGTGGCGAAATCACCCCGGAAGGTCTGGTGGCCGTCGGACGCGTGGCGCGCGAATTTAACCTGTACACCAAAATCACCGGTTCCCAGCGTATCGGTCTGTTTGGTGCGCAGAAAGATGACCTGCCGGAAATCTGGCGTCAGCTGATCGAAGCGGGCTTCGAAACCGGCCACGCGTATACCAAAGCGCTGCGTATGGCGAAAACCTGCGTGGGCAGCACCTGGTGCCGTTACGGCGTGGGCGACAGCGTGGGCTTCGGCGTTGAGCTGGAAAACCGCTACAAAGGCATTCGTACCCCGCACAAAATGAAGTTCGGCGTCTCCGGCTGTACTCGTGAATGTGCGGAAGCGCAGGGCAAAGACGTGGGGATTATCGCCACCGAAAAAGGCTGGAACCTGTACGTCTGCGGTAACGGCGGGATGAAACCGCGTCACGCCGACCTGCTGGCCGCCGATCTCGACCGCGAAACGCTGCTGAAATATCTCGACCGCTTCATGATGTTCTACATCCGTACCGCCGACAAACTGACCCGTACGGCCTCCTGGCTGGATAACCTGGAAGGCGGCATCGAATACCTGAAATCGGTGATCATCGACGACAAACTCGGTCTGAACGAGCATCTGGAAGAAGAGATTGCCCGCCTGCGCGAGGCGGTGATTTGCGAGTGGACGGAAACCGTCAACACGCCAGCCGCACAGGTGCGCTTCAAACACTTTATCAACAGCACCCAGCGCGATCCGAACGTCCAGGTGGTGCCTGAGCGCGAACAGCATCGTCCGGCCACGCCGTACGAGCGCATTCCGGTGACTCTGGTGGAGGAAAACGTATGAGCCAGTGGGTAAACATCTGCAAAATCGACGACATCATTCCGGCAACCGGCGTTTGTGCGCTGCTGGGCAACGAGCACGTGGCAATCTTCCGCCCGCGCCACGACGAACAGGTTTTCGCTATCAGCAACATCGACCCGTTCTTTGAGGCCAGCGTGTTGTCTCGCGGCCTGATCGCTGAACATCAGGGCGAACTGTGGGTTGCCAGCCCGCTGAAAAAGCAGCGTTTCCGTCTCACCGACGGGCACTGCATGGAAGATGAAAGTCATTCCGTGAAGCACTACGACGTCCGCGTCAAAGACGGCCAGGTGCAGCTGAAAGGCTAAACCATCACGGGAGGCGCAACGCCTCCCGTGAGCGTCACCAATTTCTGTATGACTTTTGTCGTTACGGGTATGCTACTCAAAAAGCGGAGCGTCCGACTCCGGTAATCATCGCAACTGTTCACCCCTGAGAGGTAATGTCGTGGATCACCTGCCGATTTTCTGTCAATTACGCAACCGCGACTGCCTGCTGGTGGGCGGTGGCGATGTCGCTGAACGCAAAGCGCGCCTGCTGTTAGAGGCCGGAGCCCGACTGACGGTGAACGCCCTCGCCTTCGACCCGCAGTTTACCGTCTGGGCGCAGGAAGGAATGCTGACGCTGGTACAGGGCGAGTTCGACGAATCACTGCTCGACACCTGCTGGCTGACCATCGCCGCGACGGATAATGACGCAGTGAACCAGCGCGTCAGCGATGCCTGCGAAACCCGCCGTATATTCTGCAACGTGGTCGATGCGCCGAAAGAAGCCAGCTTTATCATGCCGTCGATTATCGACCGCTCGCCGCTGATGGTGGCCGTGTCGTCCGGCGGGACCTCCCCGGTGCTGGCCCGTTTGCTGCGCGAAAAACTGGAAGCGATTTTGCCTCAGCATCTTGGACAGGTCGCTCACTACGCGGGGCAGCTGCGTTCACGAGTGAAGAAAACTTTCGCCACCATGGGAGAACGCCGCCGTTTCTGGGAAAAATTCTTCGTCAACGATCGCCTGGCGCAGTCGCTGGCGAATCAGGATCAGAAAGCCATTGAAGAGAGCACCGAGCGTCTGCTGACCGAGCCGCTGGACCATCGCGGTGAAGTGGTGCTGGTCGGCGCAGGGCCTGGAGATGCGGGGCTGTTGACCCTGAAGGGGCTGCAGCAGATCCAGCAGGCGGATATCGTGGTCTACGATCGCCTGGTCTCCGATGACATTATGAATCTGGTGCGCCGCGACGCCGATCGCGTCTTCGTCGGCAAACGCGCCGGATATCACTGCGTACCGCAGGAGGAGATCAACCAGATCCTGCTGCGCGAAGCGCAAAAAGGGAAACGTGTGGTGCGCCTCAAGGGCGGCGATCCCTTTATCTTTGGACGCGGCGGCGAAGAGCTGGAAACCCTGTGTAACGCGGGCATTCCTTTCTCCGTCGTTCCCGGTATTACGGCTGCATCTGGCTGCTCGGCCTACTCCGGTATTCCGCTGACACATCGTGATTACGCCCAGAGCGTACGCCTGGTGACGGGCCACCTGAAAACCGGCAGCGAGCTGGACTGGCATAACCTGGCCGCTGAAAAACAGACGCTGGTGTTCTACATGGGGCTGAACCAGGCGGCGACCATTCAGGAAAAACTGCTAGAACACGGGATGCAAAGCGATATGCCGGTGGCGCTGGTGGAAAACGGCACCGCCATCAAACAGCGTGTCGTAAGCGGCGTGCTAACAGAATTGGGCGAACTGGCGCAGCAGGTCGAGAGCCCGGCGCTGATTATTGTCGGCCGCGTGGTCGAACTGCGCGAGAAGCTGAACTGGTTCTCAAACCATTAATTTCTCTGCATAATCTCTCTTCAAAGAGTAGTCCTTAACTGGACTACTCCCGTCTTACGCCTGCCGATAACATACCGCCTGCGCAATGGATTTTTCCATTATTCCCTCGTTGTACATCCAAAAGAAATGCTCCATTACAAGGAAAGTGTATGTTTAAACTGGCAAAGGCCGCGGTTTTAGTGGGCCTGTTATCGACTTTGACGGCTTGCACCGGTCACGTTCAAAATACCAAAAACACCTGTAGCTACGACTACTTCCTGCACCCGGCAATTTCGATCTCTAAAATGATCGGCGGTTGCGGCCCGGCGGCGGAACAGCCGTAAGTCTTTTGCAGGTAGAAAAAAACCGGGAAATTCCCGGTTTTTTTTATGGACGCTGTGCGGTTTTTTCGCCGGGTGGCGGCTACGCCTTACCCGGCCTACATATGTGTTTCGTAGGCCGGGTAAGCGCTAGCGCCACCCGGCAATAGCATTAAGGCTTACCCACAAACCCAATCGCCTGATACACCGCTTTCAGGGTTTCAGACGCACGTGCACTCGCTTTGTCCGCGCCGTCACGCATCACCTGGTTCAGGAAGGCTTCGTCATTACGGAAACGGTGATAGCGCTCCTGCAGGTCGGTCAGCATGCCGGAAACGGCGTCAGCCACTTCCCCCTTCAGATGACCATACATTTTGCCTTCGAAGTGCTGCTCGAGCTCAGGAATGCTCTGCCCGGTGACGCCGGAGAGGATATCCAGCAGGTTGGAGACACCCGCTTTGTTCTGCACGTCGTAGCGCACGACAGGCGGCTCGTCGGAGTCGGTCACCGCACGCTTGAGCTTTTTAACCACCGCTTTCGGATCTTCCAGCAGGCCGATCACGTTGTTGCGGTTATCGTCAGACTTAGACATCTTCTTGGTCGGCTCAAGCAGGGACATCACGCGCGCGCCGGATTTCGGAATGAACGGCTCAGGCACTTTGAAGATATCGCCATAAATGGCGTTGAAGCGCTGGGCGATATCGCGGCTCAGCTCAAGGTGCTGTTTCTGGTCTTCACCCACCGGCACCTGGTTGGTCTGATACAGCAGAATGTCAGCCGCCATCAGCACCGGGTAGTCAAACAGACCGGCGTTGATGTTTTCGGAGTAGCGTGCGGATTTGTCTTTGAACTGAGTCATACGGCTCAGCTCACCGAAATAGGTGTAGCAGTTCAGCGCCCAGCCCAGCTGAGCATGTTCCGGCACATGAGACTGTACGAAGATGGTGCTTTTCTCAGGATCGATACCGCAGGCCAGGTACAGCGCCAGCGTATCCAGCGTCGCTTTGCGCAGTTTCTCAGGATCCTGACGCGCAGTAATCGCGTGTAAATCCACGATGCAGTAGATGCAGTGATAATCATCCTGCATGTTGACCCACTGACGTAACGCACCCATGTAGTTACCAATGGTCAATTCACCTGAAGGCTGTGCGCCACTAAATACGATGGGCTTAGTCATTTTTCGATTCCTGATGTTCACTGTGCGAAAGCCCGAGTGCGGGCAGTAAATCTTTGAAGTGATCGAACACCACGTCCGGCTCACTCAGCGTGATGGCTTCCCCGTAGTTGTAGCCGTAGGTTAGGCCGACGGAAGGAGACCCTGCCGCTTTGGCCGCCAGAATATCATTACGCGAATCGCCGACAAAGAGCAGCTGTTCAGGCGTTAATGACAGTTTTCCGGCCACCAGTAAGATCGGTTCCGGGTGCGGCTTTTTGTTCTGGACGTCATCGCCACCGACGATCACGGAGAAGTACTTCGCGATGTCGAGCGCTTCAAGCAGCGGGGCGACAAACGGCGTTGGTTTGTTGGTCACCAGCGCCAGCGGCATACCGCTGGAATGCAAGGCGCTAAGGGTTTCGACCACGTCCGGGAACAGGAAACTGCCCTCTTCCACCGTCTCTTCATAGTAACGGTTGAACAACTTACGCAGGACGCGCAGCTGTTCATCCTGCGGGATATCCGCATGATCAACGCCGGGTTTGCCCTGCGCAGAGCGCAAAATCGCCCGCTCCTGACGCGCCCAGGTCAGGGCACGTTCCATCAGCACGTCTGCGCCGTTACCGATCCAGGTCACCACGCGTTCTTCACCAGCGACCGGCAGTTCCAGCGCATACAGCGCCTGATCCACGGCGCTGGTTAAACCTGGCGCGCTGTCTACCAGCGTACCATCGAGGTCAAACGCCACACCCCGAATTGCCTGCAACTTATTCATGACTTACCTTTGCCAGTTCACCGCGCATTTCATCGATGACTTTTTTGTAATCGGGTTGGCCGAAAATCGCTGAGCCGGCCACGAACATATCCGCGCCCGCTGCCGCGATTTCGCCGATATTGTCCACCTTCACGCCGCCATCCACTTCCAGGCGAATGTCATACCCAGACACATCAATACGACGGCGCACTTCGCGCAGTTTCTCCAGCGTCTGAGGAATGAAGGACTGGCCGCCGAAGCCTGGGTTCACGGACATCAGCAGGATCACATCGAGCTTATCCATTACGTAATCGAGATAGCTGAGCGGGGTCGCCGGGTTAAACACCAGGCCCGCTTTACAGCCGCTTTCTTTAATCAGCTGCAGCGTGCGATCGACGTGCTCGGAGGCTTCGGGATGGAAGGTAATGATGCTGGCACCGGCTGAGGCAAAATCCGGGACGATGCGATCGACCGGCTTCACCATCAGGTGAACGTCAATCGGAGCGGTGATGCCATAGTTACGTAGCGCTTTCAGGACCATCGGGCCGATGGTCAGGTTAGGCACGTAGTGGTTGTCCATCACGTCGAAGTGGACCACATCCGCGCCCGCGGCTAACGCTTTGGCCGTGTCTTCACCCAGGCGGGCAAAATCGGCCGACAGAATTGAGGGAGCAATCAAAAACTGTTTCATCCGCATCTCCTTGAAATGTAGTTACCGGCGGGCGAAACGGCTCAGGGGCGATAAAGCGCCAGCAGTTCGTCCACCTTTTTACGCGTGCCGCCGTTGCTGCTGATGCTGCGCCGCACTTTAAGCTGAATACGATCGTTCGCCGCTTTGTACCACTCGCGGGTATCCGGCGTGTCGTGGTTCGAAATTAACACCGTGATTTGCTTACTGACCAGCTTTTCCGCCATTTCTGCCAGATGCGCCTGCTCTTTCGGGCTGAAGCTGTTGGTGTGATAGGCGGTGAAGTTCGCGGTCGCCGAGAGCGGGGCGTACGGCGGATCGCAATAGACCACGGAGTCCGCGTTGGCCATTTCCATGCACTTCTCATAAGAGATGCAGTGGAATTCCGCTTTCTGCGCTTTTTCGGCGAAGTGCTGCAACTCGGCCAGCGGGAAGTATGGGCGCTTGTAGCGACCAAACGGCACGTTGAACTCACCCTTCAGGTTGTACCGGCACAGGCCATTGTAGCCATGACGATTCAGATACAGGAACAACTGCGCCCGGCGGAAAGTATCCGTGCTCTGGTTAAACTCGGCGCGATACTGATAGTAAGCGTCCGGGTTGTTGTTCTCTGGGGTAAAGAGTTCACGCGCCGCATCGATGTACTCATCGGTCTGAGTCTTGACGATATTGTAGAGGGTAATGAGATCGCTGTTGATATCCGCGAGGATATAGCGAGAAAAGTCGGTGTTCAGGAACACCGACCCAGCGCCCACGAAGGGCTCGATAAGACACTCGCCTTTCGGCAGGTGTTTATTAATGTCGTCGAGCAGGGGGTATTTCCCCCCTGCCCATTTTAGAAAAGCGCGATTTTTTTTCATGCTGACTAACTGATTACACCTTCTCCGGCTGTGGAAAAAGCTCCGACAGCATCCTGCGCTTTAACCATTACTTCAAATCAGCCTGAACCTGATGAATCGGTTTCGCCCACGGGTTTTTTGCCTGAACATCCGCAGGTAACGTCGCTACTGCGCGCTTCGCTTCGTCTTTAGAGGCGTACACGCCGCTTACCAGCACATACCAGGGTTGTCCGTTACGGGTCGTCTGATAAACCACATAGTTTTTCAGATTAGATTTCTTCGCCCAGCCGTTCAAGTTGTCGTAGCTCGACGAGCTGCTCAACTGAAGCGTGTAGTTGCTGGATGGCGCAGATTTCAGTGAACCGACGTTGCCCGCCGTTTTACCGGCTGTCGCCGCGCTGGCCGTTGCCGTCGCCGCTGGTGCGGTGGTCGCTGCTGGCGCGGTTGTCGTGGCTTTCGGAGCCGTCGTGGTCGCAGCAGGCGCTTTCACGGCTGCGGTTTCGGTCTGCTTAGGCTGAGCAACAGGTTTGGTTTCTGGTGCTTTCGCGACCGCCTGCGGTTTGGTTTCACGCTTCGGCTCAATCACAGCCTGTTTGCGTTCCTGACGCGGCGCGGTTTGGGTCTGAGTCTGACGCGGTTTGGTTTCCGTTGCTGCGGTTTGCGGTTGTGCCGCACCGCCGCGAATCGGAGCCACGGTTGCAGGCTCGGTTGGCAGCGTGGAGCTAGCCACCACGTTGTTCACCTGATCCTGGCTCTGAGGCTGAGTCAATGCGTTGTTCAGATCGCCCTGAACTTCAACACGCTGCTGGCCTTCAGGCGCGGCAGGAGCCTGGCCCTGAGTTGGCGTCGAGGAAACCGGCGGCAAGGAGACATCCTGCGGCGCATTAGCGGTCTGACCCGCAGTCTGCTCAGCAGAAGTCGTACCCGGCGCAGGCTGCGCGCCATTGGCCTGATCGGCAGCATCATTCCCCGAAAGACTAATGCTCTTTTCGGCGGAAGGTGTCTGCTCAGTGGAATTTGTTGACGGTGCTTTAAGCGCGGAACCGATGCCGATGATCAACAGCAGCAGAACAAACACGCCAAGGCCCATCATGATGTACTGACGGGAAGCCGGTTTTTTGGCTACCGCTTTACGTTTGCGCGGGCGACGCTCTACAGGCTCTTCGTCCATTGAATCTTCTTCGGACTCATAACCCTCTTCTTCTTCTCGCTCATCACGCGCATTGCGGCTACGTGACGGACGACGATCGTCTGCATCCAGGTCAACATCGTCAAAGTTGATCTGCGGCTCGTTATCACGTTCTGAAGATTGACGAGAACGACCAGTACGACGATCGCTGGGATCGGGTTTCAGCTCGTCTTCTGGTTTGAATTCATCCATTTAACACCCCACTCAAAGGCTCATGCTTACGACGTTGCATTGCACCTGAATCTAAATAGCTACCTTTGACAGTAGCCAGACCTTTCTAGTTGTTACGCCTGCTGGCAATCAGCAATCGCGCCAAGAACCACTTCGTGCGACACTCCGCCGCGCATTTCACTCTTCCCTATTGCCAGCGGGAGAATCAACCGCATCTCGCCAGCCAATACTTTTTTATCACGCATCATGTGGGGTAAATACGCCTGCGAAGACATTTCGCGTGGTCCCGTCACCGGTAAACCCGCGCGCTCCAGCAGCGTGATGATACGTTGAGTCTCTTCTTTGGTGAACTGACCCAAACGTTCGGAGGTGCGAGCAGCCATCACCATGCCTGCAGCGACCGCTTCGCCGTGAAGCCAGTTGCCGTAGCCCATTTCGGCTTCAATCGCGTGCCCGAACGTATGCCCCAGATTCAGTAAAGCACGTAAGCCGGTTTCCCGCTCGTCTGCTGCGACGACTTCTGCTTTCAGATCACAACAACGGCGGATGCAGTACGCCAGTGCCTGACCGTCGAGGTTCAGCAGCGCATCCATATTCTTTTCCAGCCAGGCGAAGAACTCACCGTCCAGAATAATGCCGTATTTGATCACTTCTGCCAGCCCGGAGGCCAGCTCGCGTTTTGGCAGGGTTTTCAGACAGTCGAGATCCACCACCACCGAAGCCGGCTGGTAGAACGCGCCAATCATGTTTTTGCCAAGCGGGTGATTGACGGCCGTTTTGCCGCCAACAGAGGAATCGACTTGCGATAATAGCGTGGTAGGAATTTGAATAAAACGAACACCACGCTGATAACTTGCCGCGGCAAAACCCGTTAGATCGCCAACAACACCACCGCCTAAGGCAAGGAGTGTCGTATCGCGACCATGCGGTTTTTGCAGTAATGCGGTAAAGACGGTATCGAGTACCGCCAGGCTTTTATACTGCTCGCCATCAGGCAGAATCACACTGTCGACCTTCACACCTGCCTGTTCCAGCAGATGACGAATCTTGTCGAGATAAAGCGGAGCCAAAGTCTCGTTGGTGACAAGCATAGCCTGATCACCCGCTTTCAGTGGTAAGAAGGAAGCTGGATCGTTAAACAAGCCAGCCGCGATGGTGATAGGGTAACTACGTTCCCCGAGAGTAACTGTAATCCTCTCCATGACGCGACATCCACCTTAAATGCTTATACCCGTGGGCGAGTGTATATAAAGCCAGAATCAGTTGCTTTCCAGCATATGAATAATCTGGTTTGCAACCACTTTAGCGCTCTGATCGTCGGTACGAATGGTCACATCCGCAATCTCTTCGTACAGTGGATTGCGTTCACCGGCTAATGCTTCCAGAACTTCACGTGGAGGCGTTTCAACTTGCAGTAACGGGCGCTTTTTATCGCGCTGCGTACGTGCCAGCTGTTTTTCGATGGTCGTCTCAAGATAGACCACAACGCCGCGGGCGGAGAGACGGTTACGAGTTTCGCGAGATTTTACAGAACCGCCGCCCGTTGCCAGTACGATGCCCTGTTTTTCCGTAAGTTCATTGATAACTTTTTCTTCACGGTCACGGAAACCTTCTTCGCCTTCTACATCGAAGACCCAGCCCACATCAGCTCCGGTTCGTTTCTCAATCTCTTGATCAGAATCGTAAAATTCCATATTGAGTTGTTGAGCCAACTGGCGCCCAATAGTGCTTTTGCCGGCACCCATAGGCCCAACCAGAAAGATATTGCGTTTCTCTGCCATTTTTTCGGTACTACTAAGACTATTCGTTAATGGTAATCCCCGCTGCGCAGACACTCAGCGTAGCAGGACATGAACTGAAACCTCATATGCGATAGTGCGAGAGTCAGACTAAAAATTATCTCAGTAGTCCTGCTTGTTTGGCAACTGATTAAATCACCACGCCAGATGCTTAAAGCAACAAGAGGTAAGATTAGGAGAAGCTGAAACTCAAATCGGTACTCCTTGTATGCTAATTCATGCCTCACGTCAAACATCTGCAACAAACTGGATGCAAAATCCTCGCGGGGATCGTTTCCATTATTGAATGCTAATCAGACGCGGCGTGATGAATACCACCAGCTCGCGCCGCTCATTATCCTTGCCATCGTGGCGAAAGAGTTGCCCCACCCAGGGAATTCGCCCAAGTCCCGGAATCGCGTCACTGCCCGTTTTATTCTTTTGCGAGAAAATTCCGCCCAGCGCCAGCGTTTCACCGCTTTTGACTTCCACCTGCGTTTCAATTTCTTGTTTATCTATCGCCAGCGTTTCGCCATCTGCCTGCTGTAAAACCTGGCCCGGCATGTTTTCGCTGATGTGCAGTTTGAGTCGCACCCGGCCATTTGGCAGAACCACGGGCGTCACTTCCATTCCCAGAACCGCCTCTTTGAACTCCACGGAGGTCGCCCCGCTTTCGCCGCTGGACACCTGATACGGAATTTCACTGCCCTGCTTGATGCTGGCGGGCTGCATATGCGACGCCAACAGCCGCGGGCTGGCGATGATCTCAAGCTGCTGCTTTTGCTCAAGCGCCGAGAGCTCCAGATCTAACAGTCGCCCGTTGATCCGCCCGATGTTGAACCCGACGTGGCTGGTGGCATCCGCAACGGAAACATCCGCCCCCAGCGTGGTGATCTGCCCGGGCGAGCCCGCGCTGCTCGCCTCGGCCAGATTCCATTTCACCCCCAGCTCTCGCAGACTTTTTTCATTAATCGTCACGATATGCGCCGCCAGCTCCACCTGCGCCACAGGGAGATCCATCTGCTCGGCCCAGTGCTGCAGACTGTCCAGCACGCCGGGGATATCACACACCAGCAGGCGGTTAGTGCGTTTATCGACGGAGAGACTCCCCTTAGGACTGAGCTGTTTTTCTGCGGCTTTTTGTAGCTCGGTCGCATCGGCATAGGCGAAAGAGAGCGCACGTGAGGCCAGCGGCACATTCAGTTTCTGCCGGGTTTGCTCTTCTTCTTTTTGCGACTGCTGCTCCCGCGCCCACGTGGCCGTATTGATATAGAAAATGCCACCCTCTTCCCGCAGCACCAGCCCGGCGCTGTTGGTAACGATTTGCAGCGCCTGCCGCCATGGAACACGCGTCAGATGCAGAGACAGCGAGCCGGTGACATCGGGTGAGACAATCAGATTTCGATTCTCAAGCTCCACCAGGGACTGCAAAATTTGAACAACGGGTACGTCATCCACCGCCAGGGTGACGGGTTTTGGCGCGACGGCCCATGTCGGCATGCTGAGTATCATCAACAGGACGATTCGACTGACTATTTTCATGCTTCGTTCCCTCTCGTGGCCATCGCCACTCTTTCGGCTCGCATCCTTCGCCGAGCCCGATAACCATTTCCGTTTCATTAACAGCCAGCACCTGCCAGCCCGCTGGCAGCCGCTCTTCCAGCCGGACACGATGCCAGCGCTGCTGTTCATCTTTGACCATGCCTACGGCGCTGCCGCCCTTGAGCATTCCCTGATACCGCCACTGGCCGAGCGCGCCTGTTGCGCAGCGGTCGTCCGGAGGGCGAAAGGGATCGCGCATTCCTGTGATGAGGAGCAGTGAACACACCAGCAATACGCGCAGTTCAGTTCGCATTTTGGCTCTCCACCTGCACAATCAGCTGGAGCCGCGCCCCCTCTGGCATCACGGAAAAACCGCTGATGCCCATTCCGCAGCGCGTAAGCCGCGCGAACAGCGGCGGGATCTGCATCCAGTCGGCATTCAGGGTTAACTCTCCGCCCTTCTCGCCGGGCAGCCAGTGAACCAGCCGCACGCCACCGGTCTGAAAATCCAGCGGCGAAAATGGCAACGTGACAGGCACAACAGATTCCGCCGGAACCAGATGGGGGTGCGCTTCGCTCACCCAGAGCGCGGCACGGGCCGACGCCGATTGGCTGCGCGAAGATTCAAGCAGTAACCGCTGTTGGATTACCGGGTGCGCCAGCGTCAGATATGCTCCCAGCAGCACTACGCATGAACCCAGACCCCAGCAAAGAACCCGAGTGCGTAAGCGAAACGCATGCCAGCGTTCAGAGAAGATACGCACGCTTCACCCCTGACTCGTGAGGGTAAAACTGAACGTCCAGCGCCCCTGAGCGTCCTGCTGCATTTCCCCCGCAGGCCCAATCATAAAACCGGGCAGCAGTTTGAGTGATTCCGCCAGCGCCGAGAGCGCCGACGGTGTCGCAGCAAACCCCGTTACTGTCAGGCGCGGCGGCTGGTAGCGAAGCTGCGTCAGCCACGCCTGCTCCGGCATGGCCGACGCGAGCGAAACCAGCGCCGGTTGCCAGTCGCGCAGTACCCTCTGCGGGTTTTGCAAAGGCACAGCCTGCCGCGCTTGCCACCGGGCGCGGTGGGCGTTCAGCTGCTGTTGTATCGCGGTGTCACTGGCCAGAAGCGTCTCAAGCGCACGCGCCTTTAGCCCATAGCCGGAACGCAGGATGTACGTTGCCATTAGAGCGATCAGCACCGAGCCGACAAAGAGCAACATCCAGAGTCGCCAGCAGGATTGCTGTCGCAGGTGTCGCCACGGCAGAAAGTTAGTCATGTTCACTCGAACAGTTCCCCCATCGCGAGGGCCAAAGCGACCGTGAAATCCGCGCTGTACTGGGGAAGCGGCGGCTGACAGCGCGCAAGCAAGCTAAAAGGATCGTGCTCCCCGACCGCAAAGAGCGCGATGTCATCCGGGCTCAGCGCTAACAGAGCTGCCAGCTCAGCCACATTCTTCGCTTCATCGGCGCGTTTTCGCCCCCACTGGTGGCGCATCGCCCATAGCCAGTGCTGCCCGTCGCGCCAGGCCATGCAGTGAGCGGGAGGGTCAAGAAGCGGCAGGAAGTTCGCCAGCGCCGCGGCATCCGGCGTAATGGCCGCCACGTGCAGGCGCAGCGTTTCCGCGAGCGTTAACAGCGCCGCCACCTCTTTGTTTTGCGCCGCCGTCACGTGAAACGAGCGGCTAAAGGTGTCCTGCACGTAATCAAAGCAGAGCGCATCCGGAGCCATTTCGAGCTCGCGGGACATCGCCGACGCAATCCACGACGCCTGCTCGCTGTCGCGCAACGTCAGCGCCGGAGCGGGCAGCGTCTTTTGCAACGTGCGAGCAGCCGGAAACGCCATAAAGATGCGGTGGTAATGGGGCAGCGTCTGGCTCCACTCGCTGAGCGCGGCAACCAGTTGTTGTGGATGGATTATTTGCCCGTCGCGGATGATTCCCGCTGCCAGCGGGATCTGCCACCAGCGGCGCAGATACCACCCGGTGCGCTCCTGGGTTATTGAGACGGCCAGAACACTATCTTGTTGAATGTGAACGCCTGTTCGCCATGTTTTAAAAGCCATGCTTTACGATCTCCTTATCGCCCGTCAGGTGACGGCTCTATCAATGCTTCAGGCTTGCCTTTATACTACCGCGCGATTGTTTAGAAACTGCCCAAGTGAAACTAAATGGGAAATCTCCAGTGAAGTTCGTAAAGTATTTATTGATCCTTGCAGTCTGTTGCATTCTGCTGGGAGCAGGCTCGATTTATGGTTTGTACAAATACATTGAGCCGCAACTACCCGATGTCGCCACACTGCGTGATGTGCGACTCCAGATCCCAATGCAGGTCTATAGCGCCGATGGCGAGTTGATCGCCCAGTACGGCGAAAAACGACGTATCCCGCTGACCCTTAACCAGATTCCGCCGGTGATGGTGAAAGCCTTTATCGCCACGGAAGACAGCCGTTTCTATGAGCACCACGGGGTCGATCCTGTGGGGATTTTCCGTGCCGCCAGCGTCGCGCTGTTCTCAGGTCACGCTTCTCAGGGTGCGAGTACCATCACTCAGCAGCTGGCGCGTAACTTCTTCCTGAGCCCGGAAAAAACCCTGACCCGTAAGATCAAAGAGGTGTTCCTTGCCATTCGCATCGAACAGCTCCTGAGCAAAGACGAGATCCTCGAGCTTTACCTCAACAAGATCTATCTGGGCTATCGCGCGTACGGCGTGGGCGCCGCGGCGCAGGTCTACTTCGGTAAACCTGTTGAACAGCTGAGCTTAAGCGAGATGGCGACTATCGCCGGTCTGCCGAAAGCCCCGTCAACGTTCAACCCGCTCTACTCTCTCGACCGGGCGACTGCGCGTCGTAACGTGGTGCTGTCGCGCATGCTGAGCGAAGGCTATATCACTCAGACCCAGTTCGATCAGGCGCGTAACGAAGCGATCGACGCTAACTATCACGCGCCGGAAATCGCCTTCTCGGCCCCGTATCTGACGGAAATGGTCCGCCAGGAGATGGTGAGCCGCTACGGCGAGAACGCGTATGAAGATGGATATCGCATCACCACCACCATCACCCGCAAAGTGCAGCAGGCGGCACAGCAGGCGGTGCGTAACAACGTGATGGATTACGACATGCGCCACGGCTACCGCGGCCCGTCGAACGTGCTGTGGAAAGTGGGCGAAAGCGCATGGGATAGCAAAAAAATCATCGACTCCCTGAAAACGCTGCCGACCTACGGGCCGCTGTTGCCTGCGGTGGTGACCAGCGCTGATCCGCAGGAAGCGACGGCGATGATGGGCGACGGCACCTCCGTGTCGCTGCGGATGGACGGCATGCGCTGGGCGCGACCGTATCGCTCCGATACGGCGCAAGGCCCGACGCCGCGTAAAGTCACCGACGTCGTCCAGGCTGGACAACAAATCTGGGTCCGTCAGGTGAACGACGCCTGGTGGCTGGCGCAGGTTCCGGATGTGAACTCCGCGCTGGTCTCCATCAATCCGCAGAACGGGGCCGTGATGGCGCTGGTCGGTGGTTTTGATTTCAACCAGAGCAAATTCAACCGCGCCACTCAGGCGCTGCGTCAGGTCGGGTCGAACATCAAACCGTTCCTGTACACCGCGGCGATGGATAAAGGGCTGACGCTGGCGAGCATCCTCAACGATGTGCCGATTTCACGCTGGGATGCGGGTGCCGGTTCTGACTGGCAGCCGAAAAACTCCCCGCCGGAGTATTCCGGTCCAATCCGTTTACGTCAGGGTCTGGGACAGTCGAAAAACGTGGTGATGGTCCGCGCGATGCGCGCGATGGGCGTCGATTACGCGGCAGAGTACCTGCAGCGCTTCGGCTTCCCGGCGCAGAACATTGTGCATACGGAATCCCTGGCCCTCGGCTCGGCATCCTTCACACCGCTGCAGGTAGCGCGTGGTTATTCCGTGATGGCCAACGGCGGTTTCCTGGTCGATCCGTACTTCATCAGCAAGATTGAAAACGATCAGGGCGGCGTGCTGTTTGAGGCGAAACCGAAAATCGCCTGTCCGGAATGCGATATTCCAGTGATTTACGGCGATACGCCAAAATCAAACGTGCTGGAAAACAAAGACATGGAAGATGTGGCTCAGTCCCAGGAGCAGCAGAACACCGCCGTTCCGCAGCCGCAGCTGGAGCAGGCCAACCAGGCGCTGGTCGCTCAAAGCGGTGCGCAGGAATATGCGCCGCACGTGATCAACACCCCGCTGTCGTTCCTGATTAAGAGCGCCCTGAACACCAACATCTTTGGTGAGCCGGGCTGGCAGGGTACGGGCTGGCGTGCGGGCCGCGATCTGCAGCGCCACGATATCGGCGGCAAAACCGGGACTACCAACAGCTCGAAAGACGCCTGGTTCTCCGGCTACGGCCCTGGCGTGGTGACGTCTGTGTGGATTGGCTTCGACGATCACCGTCGTGATTTAGGCCGTACGACGGCATCCGGGGCGATTAAAGATCAGATTTCCGGCTACGAAGGCGGCGCGAAGAGTGCTCAGCCAGCCTGGGACGCTTACATGAAAGCGGTTCTCGAGGGCGTACCGGAGCAGCCGCTCACCCCGCCGCCAGGCGTGGTAACGGTGAATATCGATCGCAGCACCGGTCAGTTAGCCAACGGTGGCAACAGCCGCGCGGAATTCTTCATTGAGGGCACGCAGCCTACGACGCAGGCGGTGCATGAGGTGGGAACCGAGTTGATTGATAACGGCGAGACGCACGAGTTGTTCTGACGGTCCTGACGCCCGGCGGCGCGTTGCTTGCCGGGCCTACAAAACCTGATCGTAGGCCGGGTAAGGCGAAGCCGCCACCCGGCTTTTTTTATGGGCTACAAACGCCCCAGCCCTTTCAACCACTCCCGCACCAGGAACAGCGCACTCACGTTACGCGCTTCGTTAAAATCGGGCTCTTCCAGCAGATCCATCAGATGCGCCAGCGGCCAGCGCACCTGCGGCAGCGGCTCAGGCTCATCCCCTTCCAGCTTTTCCGGGTAGAGATCTTCTGCCAGCACGATATTCATTTTGCTGGAGAAATAGGACGGGGCCATGCTCAGTTTTTTCAGGAAAGTCAGGTCATGAGCGCCGAAGCCAACCTCTTCTTTCAGCTCGCGATTCGCGGCTTCGAAAACAGATTCACCCGGATCGATAAGCCCCTTAGAGAAACCCAATTCATAAGATTCGGTACCCACCGCATATTCACGGATCAGGATCAGGTGATCGTCCACAATGGGGATGATCATCACCGCTTCGCGCGTGGACGGGCGCATACGTTCATAGACGCGACGCACGCCGTTGCTGAACTCCAGATCGACACTTTCCACGGTAAACAGACGTGATTTGGCGACGGTTTCAACATTCAGAATGGTGGGCTTTTGTAAGGGTTTGCTCATCTTGACGGGTCTTTGCTGTGTGAACTGAGTGCATTGTGCGATATGCCGCACGGTTTCGGCAATGTCAATCGCTGTTTATTTACATTTTTGCAACGTATCGTGAGTTAATCCTCATTTCCAGTCAAAAGTCAAGAGCTTGAAATAACTCCAGGAATTTGCTGATATCCCGCCTTCGTTGCCTTTGCTATTATCTCCGGTCACTGGGATGCGCTTCAAAACGCTCAAGTTCGACTCCATACTTGCCGATAGCCAACCACAGAGACTCATTCACGGTAAAAGGTGCAACTGACAACACCTGAAGATAAGTAAGATGGGGAAAGCATGAGCACCATTTTGATAATTTTCGCTGCTATGCTGGCCTGCGTATTGATCGCAGGGTGGTTATACAGGCGTCGGGCGCAACAGCGATATCGACTGCCTTTTTTAAACGCCTTTGCCGGTGCGACCACGCGCAAACTCGCGCCTGAAGAACGCAATGCGATCGAAAATTACCTCGAGACGTTGAACCGTGTCCAGCAGACGCCTGGCCCGACCGGCGCGACCGCCGCCCCTGTTTTCCTGAAGCTCAACGCCCAAAGCGATACCGTGCTGTGCGTCACGCGCTCGATTACCCGCTATGGCATTACCACCGACGATCCCAACAAGTGGCGCTACTATCTCGACTCGGTCGAGGTGCATCTCCCGCCGTTCTGGGAACAATACATTAATGACGAAAATAGCGTTGAGCTGATCCATACGGATTCCATCCCGCTGGTCATCACCCTGAATGGTCATACCCTGAGCGAATATGTTCAGGAAGCGCCGCGCTTTGCGCTGGAACGCACCAGTTCCACACAGGCGTCGATCCGCGGTGAAGAGACCGAGCAGATTGAGCTGCTTAACATTCGCCAGGAGACGCACGAAGAGTATGCCCTGAGCCGCCCGGACGGGATCCGCGAAGCGGTGCTGATCGTCGCCGCCTTCCTGCTCTTTTTCTTCTGCCTGATGACGCCAGACGTCTTTGCCCCGTGGCTCGCTGGCGGTGCCGTTCTGCTGCTGGCCGCTGGCCTGTGGGGATTGTTCGCCAAACCGGCCAAAACCACGCTGCGTGAAATCCACTGCCTGCGCGGCACGCCAAAGCGCTGGGGTCTGTTCGGTGAGAACGATCAGGAGCATATCAACAACATCTCCCTCGGGATTATCGATCTCATCTATCCGCGCCACTGGCAGCCGTGGATTGCCCAGGATTTAGGGCAAAAAACCGATATTGATATCTATCTCGACCGCCACGTGGTGCGGCAGGGGCGTTTCCTGTCCCTGCACGATGAAGTCAAAAACTTCCCGCTCCAGCACTGGTTGCGCAGTACCGTCATCGCCGGTGGCGCTGCCCTGGTGCTGGCGATGCTGATTCTGCTGGTGCCGCTCGATATGCCGATCAAATTCACCCTGTCGTGGATCAAAGGCGCGCAAACCGTTGAAGCCACCAGCGTTAACCAGCTGGAAGAGGCCGGCGTGCGCGTGGGCGATACCCTGAAGCTGAAAGGTACGGGCATGTGTAACATCCATGCGCCGGGCACCTGGAACACGCGTCAGAACTCGCCGTTTACGCCGTTTGATTGCTCGCAAATCATCTGGAACGACGCCCCGCCTCTGCCGCTGCCGGAGTCCGATACGGTCAGTAAAGCCACGGCCCTGACCCAGGCGCTGAACCGCCAGCTGCACCCCAAACCGGAAGACAACGCCCGCGTGAGCCAGTCTCTGCGCGCGGCGATTCAGAAATCGGGCATGGTGCTGCTGGATGATTTTGGCGACATCGTGATGAAAACCCAGGATTTGTGTTCCGCCGAAGATGAGTGTGTGCGGCTCAAAAATGCGCTGGTGAATCTCGGGAACAGCAAAGACTGGGAGGCGCTGGTGAAACGCGCCGACGCGGGTCGACTCGACGGGGTGAACGTCCTGCTGCGCCCGGTCAGCGCCGAGTCGCTGGAGAACCTGGTCGCCACCTCAACTGCGCCTTTCGTGCAGCGTGAAACCACTCGCGCGGCCCAGGCGTTAAACAGCCCGGCTCCCGGCGGGTTTGTGATTGTCAGCGACGAGGGCAGCGATCTGGTCGATCAGCCTTATCCGCCGGTGGCGCTGTATGATTACCCGGCCCAGGAGCAATGGGGCGAGTTCCAGCGTCTGGCGCAAATGCTGATGCAGACGCCGTTCAGCGCCGAAGGGATTGTGACGGGGATCTTTACGGATGCCAACGGCACCCGCCACGTCGACCTGCACCGTATGCCGGACAGCGCCGGACTGTGGCGTTACATCGGCACCACCCTGCTGATGCTGGCGATGCTGGTGTGCATTGTCTGGAACGGTATCGCCGCCCTGCGCCGCTATCAGCGCTCGCGTACGCGTCTGGCCGACATCCAGCAGTACTACGACAACTGCCTCAATCCTAAACTCATCTCCGCACCGGAGAGCCTGATCGGATAATACCGCTGCGCGACAGTTATGCTACCCTGTCGCGCACGTTTTCTGGCTGGAGAGTTCCCCTCATGCATCTTGATATCGCCTGGCAGGACGTTGATACCGTCCTGCTGGATATGGACGGCACGCTGCTCGATCTCGCGTTTGATAATCACTTCTGGCAAAAGCTGGTGCCTGAGACCTATGGCGCGCAGCAGGGCATCACTCCGGCAGAAGCGCAGGATTATATTCGCCAGCAGTATCACGCCGTGCAGCATACGCTAAACTGGTACTGCCTGGATTACTGGAGCGACAAGCTCGGCCTGGATATTTGCGCCATGACCACCGCGCAAGGGCCGAATGCGGTGCTGCGTGAAGATACGGTGCCTTTTCTCAATGCCCTGAAAGCGAGCGGCAAGCGCCGTATTCTGCTGACTAACGCGCATCCGCATAATCTGGCCGTGAAGCTCGAACATACCGGGCTCGCGTCGCACCTTGATTTATTACTTTCCACCCACACATTTGGTTATCCGAAAGAGGATCAGCGATTGTGGCAGGCGGTGGCAGAAGAGACCGGTTTGCAGCCTGAAAGAACCCTGTTCATTGATGACAGTGAACCGATTCTGGATTCGGCGGCAACCTTCGGTATTCGCTATTGCCTGGGCGTGACGAATCCTGATTCCGGCCTGGCGGATAAAAGCTATCTGCGGCATCCGGCGCTGAACGACTATCGCCGAATGATCCCCTCACTCAACGTGAAGGAGACGCCATGAAAGACAAGCCCTCCGATGGGGTAAGACTGGATAAATGGCTGTGGGCCGCCCGTTTTTATAAAACGCGCGCCCTGGCCCGCGAAATGGTCGATGGCGGTAAGGTGCATTACAACGGGCAGCGCAGCAAGCCCAGTAAACTTGTCGAACTCAATGCCACGCTGACCCTGCGTCAGGGTAACGATGAGCGCACGGTGATTATCAAAGCCGTTACCGAACAACGTCGCCCGGCTGCCGAAGCGGTCCTGATGTATGAAGAGACGACCGAGAGCGTTGAAAAGCGCGAGAAAGTGGCGCTGGCACGCAAGATGAATGCTCTGACCATGCCGCATCCGGACAGGCGACCGGATAAAAAAGAACGTCGCGACCTGATGAAATTTAAACACGGCGAACATGATTAATCGCCGTTCGAAGAGAGAAAATTATGTCCCAACACGACCAATTACATCGCTATCTGTTTGAGCAATTTGCCGTTCGCGGCGAGCTGGTGACGGTATCCGAAACCTGGAAACAGATCCTCGAAAACCACAGCTATCCTCAGCCGGTGAAAAATATTCTCGGCGAACTGCTGGTCGCAACCAGCCTGCTGACGGCGACGCTGAAGTTCGCAGGTGACATCACCGTGCAGCTGCAGGGCGATGGCCCGATGACCCTGGCGGTGATCAACGGCAACAACCAGCAGCAGATGCGCGGTGTGGCGCGCGTGCAGGGTGAGGTGCCGGAAGGTGCCGATCTGAAAACCCTGGTCGGCAACGGTTTCCTGGTGATCACCATTACCCCGGAAGAGGGCGAGCGCTATCAGGGCGTGGTGGGTCTGGAGGGCGATACGCTGGCCGCCTGCCTGGAAGATTACTTCCTGCGCTCCGAACAGCTGCCAACCCGCCTGTTTATCCGCACCGGCGAAGTGGACGACCAGCTGGCGGCGGGCGGTA
Source organism: Lelliottia sp. JS-SCA-14 (assembly GCF_035593345.1). NCBI lineage: Bacteria > Pseudomonadati > Pseudomonadota > Gammaproteobacteria > Enterobacterales > Enterobacteriaceae > Lelliottia > Lelliottia sp. JS-SCA-14. The sequence continues at coordinate 4,475,278 of NZ_CP141606.1, forward strand.
TGCTGCTGCAGGTTCTGCCTGCGCAGAATGCCCAGGGCAATGACTTCGAGCACCTGGCGACGCTGACCGAAACCATCAAAGCGGAAGAGCTGTTCACGCTGCCGGCGAACGAAGTGCTGTGGCGTCTGTATCACGAAGAAGAGGTCACGCTGTACGATCCGCAGGACGTCGAGTTCAAATGCACTTGTTCCCGTGAACGCTGTGCGGGCGCGCTGCGCACCCTGCCGGATGAAGAGATCGACAGCATCATGGCTGAAGATGGCGAAATCGATATGAACTGTGATTACTGTGGTTCTCACTACGTGTTCAATTCGATGGATATCGCCGAGATCCGCAACAACGCCTCCCCGGCGGATCCGCAGGTTCATTAATGCCCCTCCCCTCACTTCCGGTGAGGGGAAATTTCCCCGTTTAGCTGAATCGTTTTTCGTAATGTAACCCTTACGTAACTTTCTTACATGTATGCGATTACATTCACATTCTTCCGGTTAAATGCTCCAGGATTTAACCTTTTGAGAACATTTCCCCCCACAAAAAAGCGAATCCTGCGATAATCCGCCCTGCTTCGTGACAGGAGTCACAGCGTTTTCCGTCAGGAAGGGTTTTGTCCAGATACGTAAATCTATGAGCCCCGTCGCGGTTAACATCCTAAGAAAAACCCTACAATTTCAGGCAGTACATATTGGCTAAGGAGCAGTGACATGCGCGTTAAAGATTTAACCCCGCAAGATCTCAAGGCTTATGGTATCAACGACGTCCAGGAAATCGTCTACAACCCCGATTACGCTACGCTGTATCAGGAAGAGCTCAATCCAGCACTGGAAGGATACGAGCGAGGTGTGTTGACGAACACTGGTGCTATCGCCGTGGACACCGGGATTTTCACCGGCCGTTCGCCGAAAGATAAGTATATCGTCCGTGACGACACCACCCGCGACACGCTGTGGTGGGCAGATAAGGGCAAAGGGAAGAACGACAACAAACCGCTCTCCCAGGAGACCTGGCAGCATCTGAAAGGACTCGTCACGCATCAACTCTCCGGCAAGCGTCTGTTCATTATTGATGCCTTCTGTGGCGCCAATGCCGACACCCGTCTCTCCGTTCGTTTTGTGACCGAAGTCGCCTGGCAGGCGCATTTCGTGAAGAACATGTTTATTCGCCCGACCGATGAAGAGTTACAGGATTTCGAGCCTGATTTCATCGTGATGAACGGCGCGAAATGCACCAACCCGCAGTGGAAAGAGCAGGGCCTGAACTCAGAAAACTTCATCGCCTTCAACCTGACCGAGCGCATCCAGCTGATTGGCGGCACCTGGTACGGCGGCGAAATGAAGAAAGGAATGTTCTCGGTGATGAACTACCTGCTGCCGCTGCAGGGCATCGCCTCCATGCACTGCTCCGCCAACGTCGGTGAAGAGGGTGACGTGGCGGTGTTCTTTGGCCTCTCCGGCACCGGCAAAACCACCCTGTCCACCGATCCTAAGCGCCGTCTGATTGGCGACGATGAACACGGCTGGGACGATGACGGCGTGTTTAACTTTGAAGGTGGCTGCTACGCCAAAACGATCCGTCTGTCGGCAGAAGCGGAACCGGACATTTACGGCGCCATCCGTCGCGATGCGCTGCTGGAAAACGTCACCGTGCTCGCCGATGGCACCGTCGATTTTGACGATGCGTCGAAAACCGAAAACACCCGCGTGTCTTATCCGATCTATCACATCGATAACATCGTGAAACCGGTGTCGAAAGCGGGCCACGCGTCGAAAGTGATCTTCCTGACCGCCGATGCCTTTGGCGTGCTGCCTCCGGTCTCTCGCCTGACGGCCAGCCAGACGCAGTATCACTTCCTGTCGGGCTTTACCGCCAAACTGGCCGGTACCGAGCGCGGCGTGACCGAGCCAACCCCAACCTTCTCCGCCTGCTTCGGCGCGGCATTCCTGTCGCTGCACCCGACGCAGTACGCCGAAGTGCTGGTGAAACGCATGCAGGCCGCTGGCGCGCAGGCGTATCTGGTGAACACGGGCTGGAACGGAACGGGCAAACGCATCTCCATCAAAGATACGCGCGCGATTATCGACGCGATCATCGATGGTTCGCTGGACGATGCGGAAACCTTCACCCTGCCGATGTTCGATCTGGCGATCCCAACGGCGCTGCCAGGCGTGGATACCCATATCCTCGACCCGCGCAACACCTACGGTTCACCGGAGCAGTGGCAAGAGAAGGCCGAAACGCTGGCGAAGCTGTTTATTGAAAACTTTGAGAAGTATACCGATACGCCAGCGGGTGCGGCGTTGGTGAGTGCGGGACCAAGGTTGTAAGCACAATGTCGGGTGGCGCTTCGCTTACCCGACCTACGGGATGCTTTGTTCCCTACAAAAACGGCAACCGAGGGTTGCCGTTTTGCACTGACTTTGTAGGCCGGGTAAGGCGTAGCCGCCACCCGGCTTGTTTTTAACTCTCTTTCACCTGCCCACGCGTCACCGGAACCGGCAGCCACGCGCGAATACACAACCCGCCCCGCTCGCTGGTTCCGATCTCCAGCAGACCGTTATGGTTATCAACAATACGCTGCACAATCGCCAGCCCTAAACCGGTGCCGCTGGTGCTGCGAGCGCTGTCGCCGCGCACGAACGGCTGGAACAGATGCTTACGCTGCTCAGGCTTGATCCCCGGGCCGTCATCTTCTACCTGGAACCAGGCGCGATTGAGTTCGGAGCCGCTGCTGACCTTAATCCAGCCGTTGCCGTAGCGCGCAGCGTTGACCACCATATTGGCGACCGCGCGTTTGATAGAGAGCGGATGCATGCGGACTTGAATCTCACCCGCCTGCAGCGCCGTATCAATTTCACGTTCGTAGCCGCTTTCCGCTGCCACCACTTCGCCCAGCACGCCGTTCAGATCCGCCATCTCCATTGGCATCTCCTGACCGGTGCGCAGGTAGTCAATGAACTGCTCGATGATGGCGTTACACTCTTCGATGTCTTTGTTGATAGACTCCGCGAGATACCCGTCCTCTTCGCCCATCATCTCTGTCGCCAGACGAATACGCGTCAGCGGTGTACGCAGGTCGTGGCTCACGCCCGCCATCAGCAGCGTACGGTCGTCGGCCAGCTGCTTCACGCCCGCCGCCATATGGTTGAACGCCCGCGTCACCGAACGCACCTCGGACGCGCCATATTCGCGAAGTGGAGGCGGAATAATACCTTTCCCCACCTGTAGGGCCGCATGCTCAAGATCGACTAAGGGTCGGTTTTGTATTCGGATAAACAGCCACGCGCCGCCGATCGCCATCAGCATGATCGCCAGGGTGTAGCGGAATAACGGCGAGAAGTCGCCCTGATGGATTTCCGTCAGCGGAACGCGCACCCAGATGTTGGGTGACAGCCAGGTTTTCAGCCAGACGACCGGCGAGCTTTTGTTGACCTCAACGCGCACTTCCGTTGGGCCGCCGAGCTGCTGCGCCATCTGCTGGCTTAAGAATTCGTAGTGTTGCGCCCAGCGCAGACCGGCATCTTCCGCCGCCTCGTTGGAGTAGAGGGAAATGCCCAGCTCGCGGTAAATCTCACGCCGAAACGCAGGAGGCACCACCAGCTGCGTGCCGTCCTCCAGCTGCAGTTTGTCGGTCATCAGCATACGGACTTCGTAGGCTAAGACTTTATTGAACTGCTGGAGGCTTGGCAGAATCGCAAAGTTCAGCACCACCAGATACGTCGTCACCAGGCTGACGAACAGCAAGGTGACGATCAGTAACAGAGTGCGGGCAAACGAGCTGCGCGGTGAAAAGCGCATTCGCCTCATGCTTTAGAACCGTCCGGCACGAAGACGTAGCCCAGACCCCAGACGGTCTGAATATAGCGAGGATGCGCAGGATCTTCTTCGACCATGCGGCGCAAACGGGAGATCTGGACGTCGATGGAACGCTCCATGGCGGAGTATTCGCGACCACGCGCCAGGTTCATCAGCTTATCGCGCGACAGCGGCTCACGCGGGTGGCTCACCAGCGCTTTCAGAACCGCAAATTCACCGCTGGTCAGCGGCATCGGCTCATCTTCACGGAACATTTCGCGCGTACCCAGGTTCAGCTTGAACTTACCGAAAGCGATAACAGCCTCTTCCTGAGAGGGTGCGCCCGGCAGTTCATTGGCCTGACGGCGAAGGACTGCGCGAATACGCGCCAGCAGTTCACGAGGGTTGAATGGTTTTGGAATGTAGTCGTCGGCGCCAATTTCCAGGCCCACGATACGGTCAACTTCTTCCCCTTTCGCCGTCACCATAATGATCGGCATCGGGTTACTTTGACTGCGCAGACGGCGGCAGATGGAAAGACCGTCTTCGCCAGGAAGCATTAAATCGAGCACCATGAGGTGGAACGATTCACGGGTAAGCAGGCGATCCATTTGCTCGGCGTTCGCCACGCTTCGAACCTGGAAGCCCTGCTCGGTCAGATAACGCTCCAGCAGCGCACGCAGGCGCATGTCGTCATCCACGACCAGAATTTTATAGTTCTCTTGCATTGTATGTACTCCCAAAGGCCCGGATAGTATTTCAGTACGTATTCTAAAAAAGTACGCGTCTGCGACCAGCTAAATCTGGTATAAATTCTAGTCGAAATTGTTACAAAGCATATTTAACAGGAGCTTATCTGCACATTTCATCACATAACTCATTATTAATCCTGTCTGTTAAGCTATGTGGTACGTAATGTGCCTAATGCCAGTCATTGAGTAGAGTCTTAAAGGTCACACCATGAAAACGCCGCTGATCACCCGCGAAGGGTACGAAAAACTCAAAAAAGAGATGGATTACCTCTGGCGCGAAGAACGTCCGGAAGTGACCAAAAAAGTCACCTGGGCGGCCAGCCTCGGCGACCGCAGCGAAAACGCTGACTATCAGTATAATAAAAAACGCCTGCGTGAGATTGACAGGCGCGTCCGTTATCTCACTAAATGCCTTGAAAACCTACGAATCGTTGATTATTCCCCGCAGCAGGAAGGCAAAGTGTTCTTCGGCGCGTGGGTGGAAATCGAGAACGACGACGGCAATACCCGACGTTTTCGCATCGTCGGCTACGATGAAATTTTCGGTCGTAAGGATTACATCTCCATCGACTCGCCGATGGCCCGCGCGCTGCTGAAAAAGGAAGTCGGCGATTTAGCCATCGTCCAGACGCCCGCCGGAGAAGCCAGCTGGTACGTCAACGAAATTGAGTACGTTAAATAGTCCGAGAGCACCCTCCACGGCTGGCATTTTCGCGTGTCAGCCCGTATAACTATCCCCCTGTTTTTCGACAAACCAGATGACAAAGCCATGATGAAAGATTCGCTCTGCCGCATTATTGCGGGTGAACTTCAGGCCAGAGCCGAACAGGTAGAAGCTGCCGTTCGCCTGCTTGATGAAGGGAACACCGTGCCGTTTATTGCACGTTATCGTAAGGAAGTCACCGGCGGTCTGGATGACACGCAGCTGCGCAACCTGGAGACCCGTCTGGGCTACCTGCGCGAGCTGGAAGACCGTCGTCAGGCCATTCTCAAATCCATCGGCGAGCAGGGCAAACTGACCGATGCGCTGGCAGGTGCCATCAACGGTACGATGAGCAAAACCGAGCTCGAAGACCTCTATCTGCCATATAAACCGAAGCGCCGCACCCGCGGGCAGATTGCGATTGAAGCAGGCCTTGAGCCGCTGGCCGATCTGCTGTGGACCACGCCGTCGCACGATCCGGAAACGGAAGCCGCGAAATTTATCGACGCGGACAAAGGCATCGCCGACACCAAAGCGGCCCTCGACGGCGCGCGCTATATCCTGATGGAGCGTTTCGCCGAAGACGCCGCGCTGCTCTCCAAAGTGCGTGATTATCTGTGGAAAAATGCCCACATCGTCTCGACCGTGGTGAGCGGAAAAGAAGAGGAAGGCGCGAAATTCCGCGACTACTTCGACCATCACGAACCGATCTCCACCGCCCCGTCGCACCGCGCGCTGGCGATGTTCCGCGGCCGCAACGAAGGCGTGCTGCAGCTCTCCCTCAATGCCGACCCGCAGTTCGACGAGCCGCCGAAAGAGAGTTACTGCGAGCAGATTATTACCGACCATCTCGGTCTGCGCCTGAACAACGCCCCGGCAGACAGCTGGCGCAAAGGCGTGGTGAGCTGGACCTGGCGCATCAAGGTGCTGATGCACCTCGAAACTGAACTGATGGGCACCGTGCGCGAACGCGCGGAAGACGAAGCGATCAACGTTTTCGCCCGTAACCTGCACGATCTGCTGATGGCCGCCCCGGCGGGACTGCGCGCCACCATGGGTCTCGATCCGGGCCTGCGTACCGGCGTGAAAGTGGCCGTGGTCGACGGCACCGGCAAACTGGTCGCTACCGACACCATCTATCCACACACCGGCCAGGCCGCGAAAGCCGCGGTGGTGGTCGCCGCGTTGTGTGAAAAATACAACGTCGAGCTGGTGGCGATCGGTAACGGTACCGCATCGCGCGAAACCGAACGCTTCTTCCTCGACGTACAAGAGCAGTTCCCGAAAGTCACCGCTCAGAAAGTGATCGTCAGCGAAGCCGGTGCGTCGGTCTATTCCGCGTCCGAACTGGCGGCGCTGGAGTTCCCGGATCTCGACGTTTCCCTGCGCGGTGCGGTCTCTATCGCCCGTCGTCTGCAGGATCCGCTGGCAGAGCTGGTGAAAATCGATCCGAAATCCATCGGTGTGGGCCAGTACCAGCACGACGTCAGCCAGACTCAGCTGGCGCGCCGTCTGGATGCGGTGGTGGAAGACTGCGTAAACGCCGTCGGCGTGGACCTGAATACCGCTTCCGTTGCGCTTTTAACCCGCGTGGCGGGCTTAACCCGCATGATGGCGCAGAACATCGTCGCCTGGCGTGATGAGAACGGTCAGTTCCAGAACCGCCAGCAGCTGCTGAAAGTAAGCCGTCTGGGGCCGAAAGCCTTCGAACAGTGCGCAGGCTTCCTGCGTATCAACCACGGCGATAACCCGCTGGACGCCTCAACCGTCCACCCGGAAGCTTATCCGGTGGTGGAGCGCATTCTGGCCGCCACGCAGCAGGCGCTGAAAGATCTGATGGGCAACAGCACCAACCTACGCGACCTGCGCGCCGTTGACTTCACCGACGATAAATTCGGCGTACCGACCGTCACCGACATCATCAAAGAGCTGGAAAAACCAGGCCGCGACCCGCGCCCTGAGTTTAAAACCGCGAAATTCGCCGAAGGCGTGGAGACGATGAAGGATCTGCAGCCGGGCATGGTGCTGGAAGGCGCGGTCACTAACGTCACTAACTTTGGTGCCTTTGTCGACATCGGCGTGCATCAGGATGGTCTGGTGCATATCTCGTCGCTGGCCGATAAATTCGTGGAAGACCCGCACACGGTGGTCAAAGCGGGCGATATCGTGAAGGTGAAAGTGCTGGAAGTGGATATGCAGCGTAAGCGCATCGCCCTGACCATGCGCCTTGACGAACAGCCGGGCGAAACCAATGCTCGCCGCAGTAACAGCGGTGGTGCACGCGATCAGTCCCGTCCGGCAGCCAAAGCCGCGAAACCCCGCCCTCAGGCCCAGCCTGCCGGTAACAGCGCGATGATGGATGCGCTGGCCGCCGCAATGGGCAAGAAACGCTAATGTCCCGCGCGTTTGCCCGGCCAATTCATAGGCCGGGCAAACGCAGTGCCGCCCGGCAGCCAGACCGCACCCTTCAAAATAAATAAGAACGTACTCACTCATTTAATATGAATCAGGGAACCGATTTCATATCCATATTTAAACCATCGTTTATCACTTAGTTAACAAATTAATTTTTCAAACCTCATTCACCATCTCAATAAATATTGAGCAAGGTCAAACAGTCCTCGAATTAATGTCCATATGAACATCCCGTCACATTTTAAATATTGCTGATAGAAACCATTCTCATTATCATGAATCTGTCGATTATTTAACCTTCGGTCAAAGTGGTCTCTATGCAATTCACACCAGACAGTGCCTGGAAAATTACCGGTTTTGCCCGCGAAATTAGCCCGGCGTATCGTCAGAAGCTGCTGTCACTAGGCATGCTGCCAGGCTCCTCGTTTCAGGTTGTGCGCATCGCGCCGCTGGGCGATCCCATCCATATCGAAACCCGTCGCGTCAATCTGGTATTGCGTAAGAAAGACCTCGCGTTATTAGAAGTCGAAGCTTTAGTCCGATAAACCGCCAGCTGTTAGACCGAGTCTAAAACAATGAAAAAATTAACCATTGGCTTAATTGGTAATCCTAATTCAGGCAAGACAACCTTATTTAATCAGTTAACGGGCGCACGTCAGCGCGTCGGTAACTGGGCCGGTGTGACCGTTGAACGCAAAGAAGGTCAATTCTCCACGACCGACCATCAGGTCACCCTTGTAGATCTTCCCGGCACTTATTCGCTCACAACGATTTCGTCGCAGACCTCTCTCGATGAACAGATTGCCTGTCACTATATTCTGAGCGGCGACGCGGATTTACTGATTAACGTCGTCGACGCTTCCAATCTCGAGCGTAACCTGTACCTGACGCTGCAACTGCTGGAGCTGGGCATTCCGTGCATTGTGGCGCTGAACATGCTCGATATCGCCGAGAAGCAAAAAATCCGCATCGACATCGATGCGCTTTCCGCACGCCTTGGCTGCCCGGTGATCCCGCTGGTCTCCACCCGCGCGCGGGGCATTGATGCGCTGAAACTGGCCGTCGATCGCCATACGGGCAATACGGATCTCGAACTGGTGCATTATCCGCAGCCGTTGGTGCGCGAGGCCGGAATTCTGGCGCAGGAGATGGCCCACGCCATGCCACAGAAACAGCGCAACTGGCTCGGGCTGCAAATGCTGGAAGGCGATATCTACAGCCGCAGCTACGCGGGCGATGCGGCGCAGAAGCTGGATATGTCGCTGGCGCGCCTGAGCGAAGAGCTGGACGATCCGGCGCTGCACATCGCCGACGCGCGTTATCAAAGTATCGCCGCCATCTGTGAAGTGGTCAGTAACACCCTGACCGCTGAGCCGAGCCGTTTCACCGCCGCCGTTGATAAAATTATTCTCAACCGTTTCCTCGGCTTGCCGATCTTCCTGTTGGTGATGTACCTGATGTTCCTCCTCGCCATCAACATCGGTGGCGCGCTGCAGCCGCTGTTTGATGTCGGCTCGGTGGCGATCTTCATTCACGGTCTGCAATGGCTGGGCTACACCCTGCACTTCCCGGAATGGCTGACGATTTTCCTCGCCCAGGGGCTGGGTGGCGGTATCAACACCGTCCTGCCGCTGGTACCGCAGATCGGCATGATGTATCTGTTCCTCTCCTTCCTTGAGGATTCCGGCTATATGGCCCGCGCGGCCTTCGTGATGGACCGCCTGATGCAGGCCCTCGGTCTGCCGGGTAAATCCTTCGTGCCACTGATTGTCGGCTTTGGCTGTAACGTCCCATCGGTTATGGGCGCGCGAACACTCGATGCGCCGCGCGAACGTCTGATGACCATCATGATGGCGCCGTTTATGTCCTGCGGCGCGCGTCTGGCGATCTTCGCGGTCTTCGCAGCGGCGTTCTTCGGCCAGGAGGGCGCGCTGGCGGTCTTCTCCCTGTACCTGCTGGGTATCGTGATGGCGATTTTGACCGGCCTGATGCTCAAACACACCATCATGCGCGGCGAAGCGTCGCCGTTTGTGATGGAGCTGCCGGTCTACCACGTTCCGCACATCAAAAGCCTGCTGATCCAGACCTGGCAGCGCCTGAAAGGCTTCGTTCTGCGCGCCGGTAAGGTGATTGTGATTGTCAGCATTTTCCTGAGCGCTCTGAACAGCTTTACCCTCAGCGGCCAGGCGGCGGATAACATCAACGACTCGGCGCTGGCCTCCGTCAGCCGCGTCATCACCCCGCTGTTCAAGCCGATTGGCGTTCACGAAGATAACTGGCAGGCGACCGTCGGACTGTTCACCGGCGCGATGGCGAAAGAGGTGGTGGTCGGTACGCTGAATACGCTCTATACGGCGGAAAATATTCAGGAAGAGGAGTTTAATCCGGCGGAATTCCACCTCGGTGACGAACTGCTGAGCGCGGTGGATGACACCTGGCAGAGCCTGAAAGACACCATCAGCCTGAGCGTACTGGCCAACCCCATTGAAGCCAGCAAAGGCGATGGGGAAATGGCGACCGGTGCGATGGGCGTGATGAGCCAGAAATTTGGCAGCGCGTCTGCAGCCTATAGCTACCTGATCTTCGTCCTGCTCTACATTCCGTGCATTTCCGTGATGGGGGCGATTGCCCGCGAGTCCAGCCGCGGCTGGATGGGCTTCTCGGTCCTGTGGGGGCTGAACATCGCTTACTCACTGGCGACGGTGTTCTATCAGGCGACCAACTTCAGCGCTCACCCACGCTACAGCCTGGTGTGCATTCTGGCGGTGGTGTTGTTTAACGTTGTACTCATCGGCCTGTTGCGCCGGGCGCGTAGCCGCGTGGACGTTAATCTGCTGGCGACCAATAAAACCGCGGCAAGCTGCTGCAACAGCCCGGCTGGCGACTGCCACTAAGAGGTGAATGCGATGGCATCGATGATTCAGCTTCGTGATTTACTGGCACTGCAGGGACGAATGGAGGCCCGGCAGCTGAGCCAGTCCCTGCACACGCCGCAGCCGATGATCGATGCCATGCTCGAAAGAATGGAAGCCATGGGCAAAGCCGTGCGGATTCAGGAAGAAGCGGAGGGCTGTTTGTCAGGGAGCTGCAAAAGATGCCCGGAAGGGAAAGCGTGTCTGCGGGAGTGGTGGGCACTGCGCTGAGGGATGAGTACCGGGTGAACACAGCATCACCCGGTATTGCTCATTACTTGTATACGTCTGCAGTAGCGTGAACGTTTTTCTCGCCTTTGTTCGCGCTGGTCACTACAAAGTATGTTCCGCCTAACTCATCCGCTTTTTTCGACAATTCTTTGCGCGCATCCATTGGCGCCGTTGTATTTGAAGTGGTGATCTCACCCAGTTTCGTCAGATTCATCTCTTTAACTTTGTCTTTTTCCAGCTCTTTCGCTGCAAACACGCCAAATGACAGAGACCCAATAACCAGTGATGTAACAATTCCTGTAACAAGTTTCATAACCATTACTCTCCATAGGTTTGTTGTTTTGATTATCGTAGGCTCAACCGCCGCAACGACACTTGAAGTATTGTTGCGGCATGAAACTTTTGCCAGTGGATTAGAAAATAATCAGTTTAAACGTTGACTTAACGCAGTCAGCGCCGCGCAAAAGGCCGCCGGATGCGACACTAAAGGCGCGTGCGCGGCCTTCGCAATGACCAGCGATTCGCTCTGCGGCCACAGTTCATCCAGCATCGGCACCACTTTGCGCGGCACCAGCCCATCGAGATACCCGTAGATACGCAGATGCGGCACGGCAAGCGCAGCGAGGGGTTCGCGCAGGTCGATGGTTTTCAGGATCTCCAGCCCGCCGTTGAGCACCTCGACGTCAGGCATCGGAAGCGCCAGCACCGCACTTTTGAGCATCCGCGCATCCTGGCGTGCCGTTTCAGTGCCCATCGTTTGCAGCGCCAGAAAACGCTCGACCGTGCGTTTAAAATCTTCACTCAGCTGTTGCTGGAACCCGGCTAACACTTCCGGCTTGATGCCTGGCCACTCATCCCGCGCCGCAAAGCATGGGGATGACGCCACCGTCACCAGCGCCTGAACGCGCTCCGGGTGCGTGAGGGCAATCTGACTGGCCACCAGCCCGCCGAGACTCCAGCCGAGCCAAATCGCTTTTTGCGGCGCGCGTTCCAGAACCGCCTGCGCCATCTCGTCGAGCGGCATCGCGCCAAAGCCGTGGCTGCGGCCAAATCCAGGCAGATCAACCAGATGCAGCCTAAATTGCGAGGCCAGTTCCTCCTGAATGCAATGCCAGACTTCGGCGTTCAGCCCCCATCCGTGCAGCAGCACAAGATCAACATTTCCCGTGCCCGTGGTCTGCCACCAAAGATTGTTCATCGGTTAGGATTCTCTTTTTTCAACAAGGAAGTTGCCCATGCTATCAGTGCCTGGCTTGTGCTGGCTATGCCGAATGCCGCTCAGAATGAGCCACTGGGGGATCTGCTCCGTTTGCACGCGCGCGTTCGCGCGCCGTTCGCCCTGCTGCCCGCAGTGCGGTTTACCGGCGATAAGCGTCGACCTCCCCTGCGGTCGATGTCTGCAAAAACCGCCGCCATGGAGTGCCCTGGTGGCGGTCGATAATTACGTTCGACCTTTAAGTGGGTTGATTCATAAGTTGAAGTTTTCCCGCCAGTGCCAGCTGGCGGTGCCGCTTGCACGTCTGTTAGTGCTCGCGGTTTTGCAGGCCCGGCGCACGCGAGATTTACCGGCTGTGAATCTGCTGATCGGCGTGCCGCTGCACCGACGTCGACACTGGCGTCGCGGCTACAATCAGAGCGATCTGTTATGCCGTCCGCTGGCCCACTGGCTGCGCTGTAGCTGGCAGCCGGAAGCGCTGAAACGCATCCGAACCACGGCGGTGCAGCATCAGTTGAGCGCCCGATCGCGCAAAAGGAATCTTAAAAACGCCTTTCGCCTTGAATTAGCGGTCAAGGGCCGCCATATCGCGATTGTGGATGATGTCGTCACGACCGGCAGCACCGTGGCAGAGCTTTCCCGACTGCTTTTGCAAAGCGGCGCAGCGACGGTTCAGGTATGGTGTTTGTGTCGCACCTTGTAGCCCTTTTCCGATGGGCGTATTATTATACCCAGGTAATTTAGTCAACTATTAGGCCAAAGCTATGATCCGTATTTCCGATTCTGCACAATCACACTTTGCCAAACTGCTGGCAAATCAGGAAGAAGGGACGCAGATCCGCGTGTTTGTGATTAATCCAGGCACTCCGAATGCAGAATGCGGTGTCTCTTATTGTCCTCCGGACGCTGTGGAAGCATCTGACACTGCCCTGAAATTTGAGCAGCTCACCGCCTATGTCGATGAGTTAAGCGCGCCATATCTTGATGACGCAGAGATCGATTTTGTTACCGATCAGCTGGGTTCTCAGCTGACGCTGAAAGCACCGAACGCGAAAATGCGCAAAGTGTCCGACGATGCGCCGCTGATGGAGCGCGTGGAGTACCTGCTGCAGTCGCAGATCAACCCGCAGCTGGCTGGCCACGGCGGTAAAGTGACGCTGATGGAAATCACCGATGACGGTTTGGCGATCCTGCAGTTTGGCGGCGGCTGTAACGGCTGTTCCATGGTCGACGTAACCCTGAAAGAAGGGATCGAGAAGCAGATGCTGAACGAGTTCCCTGAGCTGAAAGGTGTGCGCGATCTGACCGAACACCAGCGCGGCGAGCACTCTTACTACTGAGTTCCCGTCTGTCTTTGCCGGGTGGCGGCTTCGCCTTACCCGGCCTAAAGTTCGAGGCTTTTGTAGGCCCGGTAAGCGTAGCGCCACCGGGCAAATGACCGCACACAACATCCAGGCCGGGTACGGCGTTACCGCCACCCGGCTTTTGTTTGCCCGCTCCTCCCCTCCCCATATGTTGACCTGCGTCTCATAATTCAAATTTTGCCCGCCCAGGTGATTCTCAATCCGTGTATGTTACCCGTATCATTCTCATGGGCACTAAGCATCCTCATAACAGCCGACTAAACTCAATAGTTTTGCAGGCAATCAGTATTAGTGCCGTTAATTCTCTGTTCCCAGTTGGGACAATCGGAAATTGTCGTCGAAACAATGACGTTACCCATAACAATTGAAAGGCCAGGTCAATCATGCCATTAGTTATCGTCGCTATCGGTGTTGTCTTATTACTGCTCTTGATGATCCGTTTCAAACTGAACGGCTTCATCGCTCTGGTTCTGGTGGCACTTGCAGTCGGTCTGATGCAAGGGATGCCGCTGGTGAAAGTCATCAGCTCCATCAAAGCAGGTGTGGGCGGAACGCTCGGCAGCCTGGCGCTGATTATGGGCTTCGGTGCCATGCTCGGCAAAATGCTGGCAGACTGCGGGGGCGCACAGCGCATCGCGACCACGCTGATTGCCAAATTTGGTAAACAACACATTCAGTGGGCAGTAGTGTTAACCGGTTTTACCGTCGGTTTCGCGCTGTTCTATGAAGTCGGCTTCGTGCTGATGCTGCCGCTGGTCTTCACCATCGCAGCTGCGGCGAATATTCCGTTGCTGTATGTGGGCGTGCCGATGGCCGCTGCGCTGTCCGTGACTCACGGCTTCCTGCCGCCGCACCCGGGCCCGACCGCTATCGCGACTATCTTCCACGCGGATATGGGTAAAACCCTGCTGTTCGGTACCATTCTGGCGATCCCAACGGTTATTCTGGCCGGCCCGGTGTTTGCGCGCTGCCTGAAAGGTATCGACAAGCCAATTCCGGAAGGTCTGTACAGCGCCAAAACCTTCAGCGAAGAGGAGATGCCAAGCTTTGGCGTCAGCGTCTGGACCTCTCTGGTGCCGGTCGTGCTGATGGCGATGCGCGCCGTGGCCGAAATGGTGCTGCCAAAAGGTCACGCGTTCCTGTCTGTCGCGGAGTTCCTCGGTGACCCGGTGATGGCGACGCTGATTGCCGTCCTGATTGCCCTCTTCACCTTCGGTCTGAACCGCGGTCGTAACATGGATCAGATCAACGAAACCCTCGGCTCTGCCATCAAAATTATCGCCATGATGCTGTTGATCATCGGCGGTGGCGGTGCGTTCAAGCAGGTTCTGGTGGACAGCGGCGTGGACAAATACATCGCTTCCATGATGCATGAAACCAACATCTCGCCAATTCTGATGGCCTGGTCGATTGCCGCCGTGCTGCGTATTGCGCTGGGTTCTGCGACCGTTGCGGCGATTACCGCGGGCGGGATCGTGGCACCGCTGATTGCGACCACCGGCGTGAGCCCGGAGCTGATGGTTATCGCGGTGGGTTCCGGTAGCGTGATTTTCTCCCACGTGAACGATCCAGGTTTCTGGCTGTTCAAGGAGTACTTCAACCTGACCATCGGTGAGACCATCAAGTCCTGGTCGATGCTGGAAACGATTATCTCCGTGTGCGGCCTGATTGGGTGTCTGCTGTTGGGGATGGTGGTTTAAGGTAAAAAAGCCGGGTGGCGGCTGCGCCTTACCCGGCCTACAAGGTAAATGCAAAACGGCAACCAAAGGTTGCCGTTTTTAATGTTTTCGCCCTCTCCCAAAGGGTGAGGGCATCAGACCGCACCCGCCGGGCTTGTTCTCACTTCTTCGCTTTTCTGCGCTTATCTAAATCCTTAATCAGCTTGTTCACGCCGTCGTCGGCAAACATCTTCTCAAGGGTGGTAGACAGTTTGCGCCGCCAGTTTTTATACTGATAGCTGGTGCCCGGAATGTTCACCGGCTCCGCCATCCCCAGCCAGTCTTCCGGCTGCAGGCCAAGCAGGGCGCTATTGCTGTCGGCAATATAGCGCTGCATCCCGCGATTCAGGGTCCCCGTCATCGCCATTAGCGAGGCTTTATGTCCGGTGCGTTTTGGCAAGCAGCCGTGCTTGTGCAGCGCGTCCAGCAGACCCTGTTTTGCCAGCTCGCGGTCCTGATACAGCCCGCGCAGCACCACTTCATCGGGATACAAACCTAGCGTTTTGCCAAGCGTGAGATCGCCACTTTCCCAATAGCCTCGCAGCGTAGGAAGATCATGCGTTGTCGCGACAGCCATTGATTGTTCAGGATACGCTTTCGGCGAACGGAACGTCTTCTCATGGTCACTTTCGAAATAGAGTACTTTGTATGAATAAACGCCACTCTCGCGTAATTTGCTGACGATTTCAACCGGCACGGTGCCGAGGTCTTCGCCAATCACCATGCAGCTGTGGCGCTGACTTTCCAGCGCAAGAATCGACAGCAGATCGTCCACCGGGTAATGCACGTAAGCCCCGTGATCCGCCGTTTCACCGTAAGGGATCCACCACAGGCGCAGCACGGACATCACGTGGTCGATACGCAGCGCCCCGCAGTTTTGCATATTGGCGCGCAGCAGATCGATAAAAGGTTCGTACCCACGCGCAGCCATCACGTGCGGGTCCATCGGCGGCAGACCCCAGTTCTGGCCCAGCGGGCCGAGGATATCCGGCGGTGCGCCCACAGAGGCTTTCAGGCAGTACAGCTCGCGGTCACACCAGGTTTCGGCTCCCCCTTCCGCCACGCCCACCGCCAGATCGCGATACAGACCGATCGGCATGTCGTAGCCCTGGCTCTCCTGCCAGCAGGCAGCAAACTGGCTGTAGGCCAGCCACTGCAGCCACAGGAAGAAATCCACTTCGTCGGCGTGTTTTTTGCAGAAGGCTTTCACCTCCGGAGAATCCACCGACTGATACGCTTCCGGCCACACCGGCCAGCCCCAGCGCATTTCGTCCTCTTTCACCTGATACGCATGCAGGGCGTCGAACGCCGCCTGCCAGTAAAGGCTGTCGCCTTCCTGGGCGACGAACTGACGAAACGCGTTCATCTGTTCGTCCGTGCGCTTAGCGAAGCGTTTCCAGGTCATGCGCAGGGCGGCCATTTTCAGGGCGGTAACCGTCGCGTAGTCGACCCAGTCGGCGTCGCGCGCCTGTTTCAGGGTGTGCTGAGTGGTGCTCATCTTCCACCACTCCTGCGCCTCTTTACTGTTTTTGAAATCGTCCAGCGCGTTGACGTCGATATAAATCACGTTCAGCCAGCGGCGGGACGACGGGCTGTACGGGCTGGCGCTTTCCGGGTTAGCCGGATAGAGGGCGTGGATCGGGTTGAGGCCGATAAACGCCCCGCCGCGTTTGCCCACGTCCGCCAGCATTTTTTTCAGATCGCCGAAGTCGCCGATCCCCCAGTTGTCGTCCGAACGCAGCGTATAGAGCTGCACGCAGGCGCCCCACAGCTTTTTGCCTTCGAGCAGCGCCTGCGGCTCGTAGCAGCGTTTCGGCGCGATGATCACCCGGCAATGAAAACGATGGTCGCCCTGATTCAGCGTCAGGGTGTGATAACCCTGCGGCAGTTTCGCAGGAAGGTTGAGCGCTTTCCCACCCGTGGCATGGCCTTTGTGCTGCTGGCCCTCTTCGGTGGTTAACAGCCAGCTGAACTCGCCGCTGCCGTCTACCGGCAGCGACATTTTCTTGCCCGCGGTGAACACTTTCACCCCAGGAACTGGCGCTCCCGCCGCTTTCGCGACGGGCGTGGCCTTGTGCATGGCATCCAGCAAACGTCTTTTGGTTTCAGCGCCAATTGACTGCGGTTTGCCGTGAGCATTGATGTAACTGGGGCTGATCCCCGCCGCCAGCGCGGCATTATCCAGACGTTTGCTCTCCATCGCGCTTCCTTAGCGTTTTGCCTGCCAGATACGGGCCTGATAATCACGAATTGAACGGTCAGAGCTGAACATCCCGCAGCGGGCGGTATTCAGAATGCACGCGCGCGTCCAGGCGTCCTGATCGCGGTAGAGCACGTCGACCTGCTTCTGCGCTTCCACGTAGGCGGTGAAGTCCGCCATCACCAGATACGGGTCGCCGCCCTGTTTGCCGATGCTGTGCAGCATCTGGTCGAAGGCGTGTTTGTCGCCATCGCTGTATTTGCCGCTTTCCAGCTCTTTGAGCACCGCATCGAGCACTTTGTCTTTCTTGCGCCATTTCACCGGGTCGTAGCCTTTGGCTTTCAGGGCTTTCACCTGCTCGACCGTGTGACCGAAGATAAAGATGTTCTCCTCGCCCACCTGCTCGGCGATTTCAACGTTCGCGCCGTCCAGGGTGCCGACGGTTAACGCGCCGTTCAGGGCCAGCTTCATGTTGCCGGTGCCGGACGCCTCTTTGCCCGCCGTCGAAATCTGCTCGGAGATATCCGCCGCCGGGATCAGCATTTCAGCCGCCGACACGCAATAATCCGGCAGGAACACCACTTTCAGCTTATCGCCGACCTTCGGATCGTTGTTCACCGCTTCGGCCACTTTGTTGATGGCGAGGATGATGTTCTTCGCCAGGTAGTAGCCAGGCGCCGCTTTAGCACCGAACAGGAACACGCGCGGCACGCGGTCGGCGTTCGGGTTCTCGCGGATCTCTTTGTACAGCGCCAGAATGTGCAGCAGGTTCAGGTGCTGACGCTTGTACTCGTGCAGGCGTTTGATCTGGATATCAAAAATCGCGTTCGGGCTGATTTCAATCCCGGTACGCACTTTCACGAACGCCGCGAGGCGCACTTTGTTCTCTTGTTTGATGGCCTGATATTTCTGACGGAACTTCGCGTCGTCAGCCTGTTTTTCCAGGTTGATCAGTTGGTCGAGATCGTTGGCCCACTCTTTCTTGAGGGTTTTATCCAGCAGCGCGGCCAGCGCCGGGTTGCACTGTTTGATCCATCGGCGCGGCGTGATGCCGTTGGTGACGTTATGGAACTTGTTCGGCCACAGCTGGTGATATTCCGGGAACAGATCTTTAACCACCAGATCCGAGTGCAGCGCCGCCACACCGTTCACCGCAAAGCCGCTGACCACGCACATGTTCGCCATGCGCACCTGTTTGTCGTGCACAACGGCCAGTTTCGCCCAGACCGCTTTGTCGCCCGGCCAGGTTTTGCTCACCAGCACTTTGAACTGGTCGTTGATCTGATTGATGATCTGCATGTGGCGCGGCAGGAGCGCTTTCACCAGCTTCTCGTCCCAGCACTCCAGCGCTTCAGGCATCAGTGTGTGGTTGGTGTACGCGAAGGTACGGCTGGTGATCGCCCAGGCCGCATCCCAGCTCAGCTGGTGCTCGTCGAGCAGCACGCGCAGCAGTTCCGGAATGGCGATGGTCGGGTGAGTGTCGTTCAGCTGAATCACTTCGTAATCCGCCAGCTCAGAGAGCTTACGGCCCGCCAGATGGTGGCGACGCAGGATATCCGCCACAGAACAGGCGCACTGGAAATACTGCTGCATCAGGCGCAGCTTTTTACCCGCCAGATGGTTGTCGTTCGGGTAGAGAACTTTAGTCAGCTTCTCGGCGTCGATGCCCTGCTGCTCGGCACGCAGGAAATCGCCGTCGTTAAATTTGGTCAGGTTGAACGGATGGGCGTGCTTCGCCTGCCACAGGCGCAGGGGCTGCGCGACGCCGTTACGATAGCCCAGCACCGGCAGATCCCAGGCTTCACCGGTGATGACAAAACCCGGCTCCCAGTGGCCTTGTTTAGACACTTTCCCGCCAATCCCGACGTGGACGTCGAGCTGCGCATTATGGCGGAACCACGGATAGCTGCCGCGATGCCAGTCGTCCGGGGCTTCAATCTGATGCCCGTCGTCAAAGGACTGGCGGAACAGGCCGTACTGATAGTTCAGGCCATAGCCGATGGCGGATTGCCCCACCGTCGCCATCGAATCGAGGAAACAGGCCGCCAGACGCCCCAGCCCGCCGTTGCCCAGGCCTGGGTCAGTCTCTTCCTCCAGCAGATCGGTCAGGTTCACGTTGTGCTCATTCAGCACGTCGCTCACCTCCTGATACCAGCCGAGGTTCAGCAGATTGTTGCCGGTCAGACGACCAATCAGGAATTCCATCGAGATGTAGTTCACATGACGCTGGTTTTTCACCGGCTTCGCCGCCGGCTGCGCGCTGAGCAGTTCGGCCAGCGCACCGCTCACGGCTTGCCACCACTGATGAGGAGTCATCTCCTCTGCGGCGTGCAAACCAAAACGCTGCCACTGACGCGTCAGGGCAGCCTGGAACTGAGCTTTGTTGAAGGTAGGCTGTGACATAGGGAATCGGCATCCTGTAGAGAAAGAAAAAAATATTGGCGCTAGTGTGCCAGGCTCATTCCCCCTCTTCCTCCTCCTGTCGGGGATTAGACAGGGAGGAGTAGCGGGGATGAGCGTAAAAGTGTGATCAAGGCCACTCTTGAGCATAGATCGAGTGTGCCTTTATGGCGCGAGGATAAACGGGAAGAGTGTCAAATAAATGAAATGCAGTTTCGGATGAAATTAACATCAGCAGAAATGATTGCTTACCAGGAATAATATTTCTCTGTTTTAGGCCTTTCTCAGAGGGTTATTTTCCCGGCACAACTATACCGGATATTTATTAACTTTGTGGTGAGAATCGCCTTATGAAACCAGTTTCAGGATAAGCGCACCAAATGCATACAAGCCAGCATCCATGCGGGATATAGGGCATCTCAGAAAGTTCCCGGTCAATGAGAAATAATTTTGTGACAGAGTGCAAATTAAGGGACACAAAAGTCGGACATAACTTGCAATAGTTCCTGTTCTGGCCGACCTTATATCTATTATTACGAAGCGCAAAAAAAATCGTCTTTCCTCGTTTCCCCACAGTGAAGTGAAAAAACTTATGTTGATTCCGTCCAAATTAAGTCGCCCGGTTCGTCTTGACCATACTGTGGTCCGCGAACGTCTGTTGGCGAAACTTTCCGGCGCGAATAATTTCCGACTGGCGCTGGTTACGAGTCCTGCAGGCTATGGCAAAACAACGCTCATCTCACAGTGGGCCGCAGGTAAAAGCGATTTAGGCTGGTACTCCCTCGACGAGGGCGATAACCAGCAGGAGCGCTTTGCCAGCTACCTTATCGCTGCCATTCAGCAGGCGACCAACGGGCATTGCGTCACCAGTGAAGTGATGGTGCAAAAGCGGCAGTACGCGAGCCTCTCCTCCCTGTTCGCCCAGCTGTTCATTGAGCTTGCCGAATGGCATCGCCCGCTGTTCCTGGTGATTGACGATTACCATCTGATTACCAACCCGGTGATCCACGAATCGATGCGCTTCTTCTTGCGCCATCAGCCGGAAAATCTCACCCTGGTGGTGCTCTCGCGTAATCTGCCGCAGCTGGGGATCGCCAATCTGCGCGTGCGCGATCAGCTTCTCGAAGTGGGCAGTCAGCAGCTGGCCTTTAACCATCAGGAGGCGAAACAGTTCTTTGACTGCCGCCTGAGCTCGCCGATTGAAGCCTCCGAAAGTAGCCGCCTGTGCGACGACGTGGCCGGCTGGGCAACTGCGCTACAGCTCATCGCCCTCTCCGCCCGACAAAATAACAGCCCGACGCACCAGTCCGCGCGCCGCCTGGCAGGCATCAACGCCAGCCATCTGTCCGATTATCTGGTCGATGAAGTGCTGGACAGCGTTGACCCGGCGACTCGTCAGTTCCTGCTGAAAAGCTCGCTGCTGCGCTCAATGAACGACGCACTGATTGTGCGCGTGACTGGCGAAGACAACGGCCAGATGCGCCTGGAAGAGATTGAACGCCAGGGATTGTTCCTGCAACGCATGGATGACTCCGGGGAATGGTTCAGCTTCCACCCGCTGTTTGGCAACTTCCTGCGCCAGCGCTGCCAGTGGGAAATGGCCACCGAATTACCCGACGTCCACCGCTCCGCCGCCGAAAGCTGGATGGCGCAAGGTTTCCCGAGCGAAGCGATCCACCACGCGCTGGCCGCCGGTGACGCCAATATGCTGCGCGACATCCTGCTTAACCACGCCTGGGGCCTGTTCAATCACAGTGAACTGACGCTGCTCGAAGAGTCGCTCCGCGCCCTGCCGTGGGAAAGCCTGCTGGAAAATCCGCGTCTGGTGCTGTTGCAGGCGTGGCTGATGCAGAGCCAGCACCGTTACAGTGAAGTGAATACCCTGCTGGCCCGTGCCGAACAAGAGATGAAAGGCGAGATGGACGGCACGCTGCACGGCGAGTTTAACGCCCTGCGCGCGCAGGTGGCGATCAACGACGGCGACCAGGAAGAGGCTGAACGTCTGGCGATGATCGCCCTCGACGAGCTGCCGCTGGCGAACTACTACAGCCGCATTGTGGCCACGTCGGTTCACGGCGAAGTGCTGCACTGCAAAGGCGATCTCACCCGCTCCCTGTCGCTGATGCAGCAGACGGAGCAGATGGCCCGCCGTCATGACGTCTGGCATTACGCCCTGTGGAGCATGATCCAGCAGAGCGAAATATTATTTGCTCAGGGGTTCCTGCAAGCGGCCTGGGAGACTCAGGAAAAAGCGTTCCAGCTGATTCAGGATCAGCACCTCGAACAGCTGCCGATGCACGAATTCCTGCTGCGCATCCGGGCACAGTTGCTGTGGGCCTGGGCGCGTCTGGATGAGGCCGAAGCCTCTGCCCGTCACGGCGTGGACGTGCTATCTACCTTCCAGCCGCAGCAGCAGCTGCAATGCCTGGCTCTGCTGGTGCAGTGCTCGCTGGCGCGCGGCGATCTGGATAACGCCCGGAATCACCTGAACCGCCTCGAAAACCTGCTCGGCAACGGTCAGTACCATAGCGACTGGGTTTCCAACGCCGATAAGGTGCGGGTGATTTACTGGCAAATGATCGGCGATAAAAAGTCCGCCGCCAACTGGCTGCGCCAGACGCCAAAACCGGAATTCGCCAATAACCACTTTCTGCAAAGCCAGTGGCGCAACATCGCCCGCGCGCAGATCCTGCTGGGTGAGTTCGAGCCTGCGGAAATTGTGCTGGAAGAGCTGAACGAGAACGCCCGCAGCCTGCGTCTGATGAGCGATCTGAACCGCAACCTGCTGCTGCTCAATCAGCTTTACTGGCAGGCCGGACGTAAAAACGACGCCCAGCGCGTGCTGCTGGAAGCACTCCAGCTGGCGAACCGCACCGGGTTTATCAGTCATTTTGTGATTGAAGGCGAGACGATGGCGCAGCAGCTGCGCCAGCTGATTCAGCTCAATACGTTACCGGAACTGGATCAGCACCGTGCCCAGCGCATTCTGCGCGAGATTAACCAGCATCATCGCCACAAGTTCGCGCACTTCGATGAGAACTTTGTCGAACGTCTGCTGAACCACCCGGAAGTGCCGGAACTTATTCGCACCAGCCCGCTCACCCAGCGTGAGTGGCAGGTTCTGGGGTTGATTTACTCGGGCTACAGCAACGATCAGATTGCGGGCGAGCTGGCGGTCGCAGCGACCACCATCAAAACGCACATTCGTAATTTGTATCAGAAACTCGGCGTGGCGCATCGTCAGGACGCGGTGCAGCATGCGCAGCAGCTGTTGAAGATGATGGGGTATGGTGTGTAATTCATTGCCCGGTGGCGCTACGCTTACCGGGCCTACGGTTATGTTCGGCCGCTCAACACAACTCTAACTGTAAATTGTTATCCTTAATCACCTGCAACACCCCCGTCGGTGGCATGACGTCGGTGTACACCGCATTCACCATGCTGATGCTGCCCATGTTTACCATCGCGTTACGGCCGAACTTCGAGTGATCCACCACCAGCATCACGTGGCGGGAGTTCTCGATAATCGCCCGCTTGGTGCGCACTTCATGGTAATCAAACTCCAGCAGCGAACCATCGCTGTCGATGCCACTGATCCCGAGGATGCCGAAATCGAGGCGGAACTGAGAGATAAAGTCGAGCGTCGCTTCGCCGATGATCCCCCCGTCACGACTGCGCAGTTCGCCGCCCGCCAGAATGATGCGAAAATCCTCTTTCTGCATCAGGGTATTTGCCACGTTGAGGTTGTTGGTCACCACGCGCAGGTTTTCATGGTTGAGCAACGCATGGGCTACCGCTTCCGGCGTGGTGCCGATATCAATAAACAGCGTCGCGCCGTTGGGGATTTGGCTCGCCACTTTCGCCGCGATACGCTCTTTCTCTGCGGTTTGCGTCGCCTTGCGATCGTGCCAGGAAGTGTTCACAGAGCTCGACGGCAACGCCGCGCCGCCGTGGTGGCGCAGAATGCGGTTCTGATCGGCCAGGTCGTTGAGATCGCGACGAATGGTCTGCGGGCTGACGGCGAACTGCTCGACCAGCTCTTCGGTGCTGACGTATCCCTGCTTTTTAACCAGTTCGATAATGGCGTCATGACGTTGCGTTTGTTTCATGAAATATCCCTGGGAATTATGTTCGTTTTCGCGCATTCAGCGTATCGGCAAACGCCATCGCCAGCCCTACGGCCAGCCCGGCAACGTGCGCGCCGTTGGCGATAGACATACCAAACAGATCAAACCATCCGGCAATTAGCCATATTAACGCAAAGGTTATTAAACCACGTTGCAGATAGATGCCGCTTTCGGGGTCACGTTCGCCACGCAGCCAGACGTAGCCCATTAATGCGTATACCACACCCGACAAACCACCGAACCACGGGCCGCTAAACTTGTGCTGTACATAGCCGCTTAACAGGGCGCTGATTACGGTGATGACAATGAGTTTCCCGGTGCCGAGACGCTTCTCCACCGCCCCGCCGAGATACCACCACCACAGCAGGTTAAAGAGAATATGCAGCACCGAAAAGTGCATCAGGGCGTGGCTGAAATAGCGCCAGACGTCAAACTGCACCGAGGCGTCATACGGCCAGGCGAGAGCGATCATCACCTGCTGGTCGCCGACCACGTTCATGATGATAAACACCAGAATACAGGCCGCCATCAGCAGCAGGGTAAAGGGCCCGGCGCGCTCGCGCACGGTGGCTAAGAAAGGGAAACGCTGATAATGCAGCCCGCTGTCCGTGTGGCCGGAGGTCCAGCTGGCCGCCAGATAGCGCGGGTCGGCAGGGTTTTCCAGAAAACGCGCCAGCTCGGTGTTGACGAAATTCGCCTGGCTCTCATCAGCCAGCCAGACGTCGGTCTGCGTATGCTGTTGAATCGTCAGGATCACACCCTGCGTCGCCATGTAATCGACAAACGCCTGAGCGACGCGCGGGTTGGTAAAAGAGGTAATCATCAGCATGGGCGGCAGTCGCTTATTTCCGTACAAAAGAAAACAGTATAACGATCTCAGCCGCCAAAGGCGTGTTCAACTTCCGCCGGGAAATGCCGATGCCAGGCGTCAAAGCCGCCGTCGACGCTGTAGACCGCGTCATAGCCCTGCTGGAGCAGATACTGCGCGGCACCTTTGCTGCTGTTGCCGTGATAGCACATCACCATCACCGGGGTTTCAAAGTCGTTATCGCGCATAAACGCGCCCAGGGTGTCGTTGGTCAGATGAAACGCGCCCGGCGTGTGGCCCATCGCATAGCTTTGCGGATCGCGAATATCCACCAGGACCGCCTTTCCCTGGTGCATCTTCTGGTGGGCTTCTTCTACATTAATGCATTCAAACTGTTCCATTTTGCTCTCTTTCTTTTCATTTATCTGGTGCGGTCTGGTGCCCTCACCCCGGCCCTCTCCCACAGGGAGAGGGAGCAAACACCAAAAACGGCAACCAGGTTGCCGTTTTGCTTTTACCTCGGCCTCACCCCGGCCCTCTCCCACGGGGAGAGGGGGAAAACTATTTTACCGCGTAGTGTACGTCGTCGCGGCGGCGAAACGCCATTATGTTATCTCTATCACTCAAAATTGTTTTTTTGATGTTACCAAAAGCGCGTTCGTTTGCTATTATGAGCGATATCGAACATTTCTGAGCTTTAACGAAAGTGCGTGAGGGTGACATGGAAACCAAAGATCTGATTGTGATAGGCGGGGGCATTAACGGTGCCGGTATTGCGGCAGATGCCGCAGGACGCGGATTATCTGTACTGATGCTGGAAGCCAACGATCTCGCCTGCGCGACCTCGTCCGCCAGCTCCAAACTGATCCACGGCGGCCTGCGCTACCTGGAACACTACGAATTCCGCCTGGTCAGCGAAGCACTGGCCGAGCGCGAAGTGCTGCTGAAAATGGCCCCTCATCTGGCGATCCCGATGCGTTTTCGTCTGCCTCATCGCCCGCATCTGCGTCCGGCGTGGATGATCCGCATTGGTCTGTTTATGTACGATCACCTGGGGAAACGGACCAGTCTGCCGAGCTCGACTGGTTTGCGTTTTGGCTCAGAATCGGTTCTGAAACCGGAAATCGTGCGCGGTTTCGAATATTCCGACTGCTGGGTGGACGATGCGCGCCTGGTGCTGGCGAATGCCCAGATGGTGGTGCAGAAGGATGGCGAGGTGAAAACCCGCACTCGCGCCACCGCCGCACGCCGTGAAAACGGGCTGTGGATCGTCGAAGCGGAAGATATCGATACCGGCGAGAAGTTTAGCTGGCAGGCGCGCGGTCTGGTCAACGCCACCGGCCCGTGGGTGAAACAGTTCTTTGACGATGGCATGAAACTGCCTTCGCCGTACGGTATCCGCCTGATCAAGGGCAGCCATATCGTGGTGCCGCGCGTGCATACGCAGAAGCAGGCGTACATTCTGCAAAACGAAGATAAGCGCATCGTGTTTGTGATCCCGTGGATGGATGAGTTTTCGATCATCGGCACCACCGACGTGGAGTACAAAGGCGATCCGAAGAACGTCGAAATCGACGAGAGCGAAATCGGCTATCTGCTGAAAGTCTATAACGCGCACTTTAAGAAACAGCTGGGGCGCGATGACGTGGTCTGGACTTATTCCGGCGTGCGTCCGCTGTGCGATGACGAATCCGATTCACCGCAGGCGATCACCCGCGACTATACGCTGGATATTCATGACGTTGACGGTCAGGCACCGCTGCTGTCGGTGTTTGGCGGCAAGCTGACGACCTATCGTAAGCTGGCGGAAAGTGCGATGGAAAAACTGACGCCGTACTACAAAGGCATCGGCCCGGCGTGGACCAAAGGCGCGACGCTGCCTGGCGGCGATATCGGTAGCGATCGCGATGACTTCGCGGCAAAACTGCGCCGTCGTTATCCGTTTATTACCGAATCCATGGCCCGCCATTACGCGCGCACTTACGGCAGCAATACGGACTTAATCCTGGGTGATGCCAAAACGCTGGCCGATCTCGGGGAACATTTTGGTCATGAGCTGTACGAAGCCGAGCTGCGTTACCTGGTGGAGCACGAGTGGGTGCGCCGTCTGGACGATGCGATCTGGCGTCGTACCAAAGAAGGGATGTGGCTGGATGCGGAACAGCAATCGCGCGTGGCGCAATGGCTGGTGCAAAATGCGGGAAAGCGTGAGTTGTCGTTAGCGTCGTGAGTTTAAGTGAGAACACCGAACGGTCCCCTCTCCCTTGAGGGAGAGGGTTAGGGTGAGGGGGAAAAGTGCGCGCTGGTGCCCTCACCCCGGCCCTTATGTCTTGATCTTCTCCGCTTCTGCGGAGAAGATCCCCGACTGATCATCGGGAGGTTACCGGTGAGCATCACCCGGCCCTGGTGCCACTGAGCCCGTGGGAGAGATTATGCCCCGGTAACCTGTTTCCCTGTCGCCTCAAGACCGAACGGTATCCTGTGCCCTGAGCACCCACATATAAGGATGGTCCGGCGATATTATTCATAAGGTTACGGAGTGCCATGATGGAGCTTATTCCTGTCGGCGTTGATATCGCCAAACTCAAATTTGATGTCGCCGTCCTGCTGCCTAATCAGAAATACAAAACCAAAAAATTCCCCAACACCTCTGCCGGATGCCGCGAGTTCCTCAGCTGGCTGGCACGTTTTGGCGACTGCCATGTCTGCATGGAAGCGACGGGCTGCTACAGCACTGAACTTGCCACCCTGCTGGCCGATAACGGCTGCTGTGTCAGCCTCGAAAATCCCGCCCGCATACACGCGTTTGGCAATACGGAGCTGACCCGCAACAAAACGGACAAAAGTGATGCGGCACTGATAGCCCGCTACTGCGCCCTGTATCAACCCGCCCCCTGGTATCCTGCGCCGCTGAGCGAGCGTCAGCTGACGGCGCTGGTACGCCACCTGCGTAATCTGGAAGAGATGCGGCAGATGGAGATGAACCGCCTTGAAGCAGCCGACGAGGTCATTGTTCCCTCACTGCATGAACACGTTGCCATGCTGGATGAACTGATTGACGAAACACGAAAAAAAATCAGCCAGCACATCGATGATAACCCTGACCTGAAGCGGGACAGGGAACTGCTGAAGAGCATCCCCGGGATCGGTGAAATGCTGAGCGTGAGCCTGCTGGCGTTCGCGGGTAATCTGAGACGGTTCAGTGACAGTAAGGCACTGGTGGCTTACGCCGGGCTGAATCCACGGCGCTGTGAGTCGGGGATGTGGAAAGGAAAGAGCAGGCTGTCAAAAGTAGGTCACGCAGAGCTGCGCAGTGCCCTGTATATGCCGGCAGTGGTGGCGGGTAGGTGCAATGAGGTGGTGAAGAATCTGATGGACAGGCTGGCAGCGAGAGGAAAAACAGGGAAGGAACGCGTATGTGCCGGGATGAGAAAACTGCTCCAGCTGGCTTATGGCGTGGTGAAATCCGGACGAGAATTTAATGCTGAAATACCGCTTGCCGGATAACCGACAAGACGGTATCTCTCCCACGGGGAGAGGGAGAAAACACTAAAAAGGCAACCTTACGGTTGCCTTTTGCTTTTACCTTGCAGCCGCCACCCGGCTTTTTTTTACAACCGCACCGGATCAATATGCCAAATCTTCTCGGCATACTCCTTGATGGTTCTGTCTGACGAGAAATAGCCCATGTTGGCGATGTTGTGCATCGCTTTGGCGGCCCACTCCTCCTGATGGCGATACAGCTCGTCCACCTTGTCCTGACAATCCACGTAGCTGCGATAATCCGCCAGCACCTGATAGTGGTCGCCAAAGTTAATCAGGGAATCCACCAGGTCGCGATAGCGGCCAGGCTCATCAGGGTTAAACAGACCGGTGGCGATCTGCGTCAGCACTTCGCGCAGCTCTTCATCCTGCTCGTAATACTCGCGCGGTTTGTAGCCCTGCTTGCGCAGCTCCTCCACCTCTTCCGCCGTATTGCCGAAGATAAAGATATTGTCCGCGCCGACGTGCTCCAGCATCTCGACGTTGGCCCCGTCCAGCGTGCCGATGGTCAGCGCGCCGTTCAAAGCAAACTTCATGTTACTGGTCCCGGACGCCTCGGTCCCCGCAAGCGAAATCTGCTCGGAGAGATCCGCCGCCGGAATGATCAGCTGCGCCAGGCTCACGCTATAGTTCGGAATAAAGACGATCTTCAGTTTGTCACCAATCTGCGGATCGTTGTTGATCACCTTCGCCACGTCGTTGATGAGATGAATGATGTGCTTCGCCATGTAGTACGCCGAGGCGGCCTTACCGGCAAAGATGTTCACGCGCGGCACCCACTCCGCCGTCGGATCGGCTTTGATGCGGTTGTAGCGGGTGATCACGTGCAGGACGTTCATCAGCTGACGTTTGTACTCGTGGATACGTTTGATCTGCACGTCGAACAACGCTTTCGGATTCGCCACCACGTTCAGATGCTGAGCCATATACACCGCGAGGCGTTTTTTGTTCAGCAATTTGGCATCACGCACCGCCTTGTTCACCAGCGGGAAATCGGCGTGCTGTTCCAGCTCGCTTAGCTGACTGAGATCGGTCCGCCAGGTGCGACCAATATTTTCATCCAGCACTTCCGACAGCGGCTGATTCGCCAGCGCCAGCCAGCGACGCGGCGTGACGCCGTTGGTCACGTTGCAGAAGCGCATCGGGAAGATTTTCGCGAAGTCGGCAAACAGGGATTGCACCATCAGGTTCGAGTGCAGCTCGGAAACGCCGTTGACCTTGTGGCTGATGACCACCGCCAGCCACGCCATACGCACGCGACGGCCGTTGGATTCATCGATAATCGAGGTGCGGCTCAGCAGCCCGGTATCGTTCGGATACTGCTCCTGCAGCGTTTTCAGGAAGTAGTCGTTAATTTCAAAGATGATCTGCAGATGGCGCGGCAGGATCTTGCCGAGCATGTCGACCGGCCAGGTCTCCAGCGCTTCGCTCATCAGCGTGTGGTTGGTGTACGAGAAGACCTGACAGGTGACTTCAAACGCCTCATCCCAGCTGAATTTGTGCTCGTCGATCAGCAGGCGCATCAGCTCCGGAATCGACAGCACAGGGTGGGTGTCGTTGAGGTGAATGGCGGTCTTTTCGGCCAGGTTGCTGTAGGTTTTGTGCAGCTGATAGTGGCGGCTCAGAATGTCCTGGATGGTCGAGGAGACGAGGAAGTACTCCTGACGCAGACGCAGTTCGCGCCCGGAGTAGGTTGAGTCATCCGGATAGAGCACGCGCGACACGTTCTCGGAGTGGTTTTTATCTTCCACCGCCGCGAAGTAATCGCCCTGGTTGAATTTCCCGAGGTTGATTTCGCTACTGGCCTGGGCATTCCACAGGCGCAGGGTGTTGGTGGCGTCGGTGTCATAGCCAGGGATAATCTGGTCGTAAGCCACCGCCAGGATCTCTTCGGTCTCCAGCCAGCGGCTTTTCTTGCCTTCGAGCTGCACGCGTCCGCCGAAACGCACTTTGTAGCGCGTATTGTGGCGTTTGAACTCCCACGGGTTACCGTACTCCAGCCAGTAGTCCGGGGACTCTTTCTGCCGTCCGTCGACGATGTTCTGCTTGAACATCCCGTAGTCGTAGCGAATGCCGTACCCGCGGCCCGGCAGAGCCAGCGTCGCCAGGGAATCGAGGAAGCACGCCGCCAGACGGCCCAGACCACCGTTGCCTAAGCCAGGGTCGTTCTCTTCATCGATCAGCTCTTCTAAATCTAACCCCATCTCTTCCAGTGCGTTTTTGACATCGTCGTAAATCCCGAGCGATAACAGCGCGTTGGAAAGGGTGCGGCCAATCAAAAACTCCATCGACAGGTAGTAAACCTGACGCGTTTCCTGCGACAGCTGGGCGCGGTTCGAGCGCAGCCAGCGTTCAACCAGACGGTCACGCACGGCAAACAGCGTGGCGTTCAGCCACTCGTGCTTGTTGGCGATCACCGGATCTTTCCCGATGGTAAACATCAGCTTATAGGCGATGGAGTGCTTTAGCGCCTCTACGCTGAGTGTCGGGGATGCATAACTAAAAGGTGCATTCATATCAGTGACTCCGCCTTATGACATCAAGCGTTGATAAAGATCGCGGTACGACTGCGCCGCAACGTGCCAACTAAAGTCCATCGCCATCGCCTGACGTTGCACGAAACGCCACAAAGAGGGACGCGACCACAGAACAAATGCCCGCCGAATCGCCCGCAGCAGCGACCAGGCATTGCTGTCTTCAAAGGCAAACCCGGTGGCGATACCGTCGGCCAGATTCTCCAGCGACGTATCCGACACCGTATCCGCCAGCCCGCCGGTGCGACGCACCAGCGGCAGCGTGCCGTATTTAAGTCCATACAGCTGGGTTAAGCCGCACGGCTCAAAGCGGCTCGGGACCAGGATGACGTCCGCGCCGCCCATAATTCGGTGCGAGAACGCTTCGTGATACCCAATCTGCACGCCAACCTGGCCTGGATGCTCAGCGGCGGCGGCAAGGAAACCTTCCTGCAACACCGGATCGCCCGCGCCCAACAGCGCCAGCTGGCCGCCCTGCTCGAGCAGGCCCGGCAGCGCTTCCAGCACCAGATCCAGCCCTTTCTGGCTGGTCAGGCGGCTGACCACGGCAAACAGCGGCACTTTGTCGTTCACCTTCAGCCCCATCGCAATCTGCAGCTGACGTTTGTTCTCGGCTTTGTCTTCCACCGAATCACGGCTGTAGCGCGAGGCCAGCAAAAGGTCCGTTTCCGGACTCCAGATTTTTTCGTCCACGCCGTTGAGAATGCCCGACAGGCGTCCTTCCCGATGGCGCTGGCGCAGCAGCCCTTCCATGCCGTAGCCAAACTCCGGCTCGGTGATTTCGCGCGCGTAAGTCGGGCTGACCGCCGTGATGTGATCGGCGTAGTACAGCCCCGCCTTCAGGAACGAAATCTGGCCGTTAAACTCCAGCCCGTGCATGTTATAGAACGACCATGGCAGATCGATGTCATTCATATGATGGGCGTAGTACATGCCCTGATACGCCAGGTTGTGCACCGTAAACACCGACTTTGCCGGGTGGCCGCGCGCCGCCAGATAGGCAGGTGCCAGCCCGGCGTGCCAGTCGTGCGCATGCACGATCTCCGGGCGCCAGAACGGGTCAAGCCCGACCGCCATCTCCGCCCCCACCCAGCCGAGCAGGGCAAAACGCAGCACGTTGTCGGTATAGGCGAATAAGTTCGTATCGTGGTACGGGCTCCCCGGACGATCGTACAGATGCGGGGCATCAATCAGATAGACGCCGACGCCGTTGTAATGGCCAAACAGCAGGGTGATGCGCCCGGCGAACGTGTCGCGACGGGTGACCACCTGCGCGTCAGGGATGCCGCGACGGAGATCGGGAAAAGCCGGCAGCAGCACGCGGGTGTCGATGCCTTCCGCAATTTGTGCCGCCGGTAATGCGCCCAGTACATCCGCCAGCCCGCCCGTTTTCAGCAGCGGGAACATCTCAGAACATACATGTAAAACCTGCATTATCGCTCCTGTTTGACCTGCAGTTTGCGCAGCATTTCACGCGTGACCAGCACGATGCCTTCTTCTGAGCGGTAGAAGCGGCGAGCGTCTTCCTCCGCATTCTCCCCGATGACCATCCCTTCCGGGATCACACAGGCGCGGTCGATAACACAGCGGCGCAGGCGACACGAGCGCCCGACCCACACGTCCGGCAGCAGTACCGACGAGTCGATATTGCAGAAGGAGTTCACCCGCACGCGCGGGAAGAGCACCGACTGCACCACCACCGAGCCCGAAATGATGCACCCGCCCGACACCAGCGAGTTCAGCGTCATGCCGTGGCTACCGGAACGGTCCTGCACGAATTTGGCCGGCGGCAGCGATTCCATGTGGGTGCGAATCGGCCAGTTCTGGTCGTACATATCCAGTTCAGGAGTGACGGAAGCCAAATCGAGGTTAGCCTTCCAGTACGCTTCAAGGGTTCCCACATCGCGCCAGTACGGCTCGGCATCCGGGTCAGACTGAACACAGGACAGCGGGAAAGGATGTGCATAAGCCATGCCAGCTTTGGTGATTTTCGGGATGATATCTTTGCCAAAATCGTGGCTCGAATTTTCGTCCTTGTCGTCCTCTTCCAGCAGCTCATAAAGATAATCAGCATCAAAGATATAGATGCCCATACTGGCGAGGGATTTGGTCGCGTCCGTCGGCATGGTCGGCGGGTTAGCCGGTTTTTCGACGAAATCGATAATCTTGTCGTTCTCGTCCACGTCCATCACGCCAAACGCCGTCGCTTCCGCAACGGGCACCGGCAGACACGCCACGGTGCAACGCGCCCCTTTTTCGACGTGGTCGATGAGCATGTGGGAGTAGTCTTGCTTATAGATATGGTCGCCCGCGAGGATCACGATGTATTCCGCGCCGTAGCGGCGGATGATGTCGAGGTTTTGCGTGACCGCATCGGCGGTGCCACGATACCAGTTTTCACCGTGCACGCGCTGCTGCGCCGGGAGCAGATCGACAAACTCGTTCATCTCTTCGCTGAAGAAGGACCAGCCGCGCTGGATATGCTGCACCAGGGTGTGCGACTGATACTGCGTAATCACGCCGATACGGCGGATACCGGAGTTCAGGCAGTTGGAGAGTGCAAAATCGATAATACGGAACTTACCACCAAAGTGAACGGCAGGCTTGGCGCGCTTGATGGTCAAATCTTTAAGACGGGTACCGCGCCCACCAGCAAGTATCAGCGCAACCGTTTTTAAGGGTAACTGGCGCGCCAACATCAAGGGATCGTTCTTCTCTAATCTCACCATGACTAACTCCTTTTTTATCATCTTTGGAATACGCACACTCCGTGTGCAGGCCCATGCCAGACAGCCATTACCACCGGATTATCCTCTCCGGCAAATGGGGAGATGGCGCGCCATTCTCCTTCAGGTAAAACAATCTCTGCGACGTCTTGCGTCGCGTTTAACGTGATAAGCCAGTTATCCGACAGTAAGATTTGCAGGCACGGGATCCCGTGCTGCCACTCTTGTGGACTGAGCGGTTGTGCCTCTTTATTCAGCCAGCGAACGTTGCCGTCTCCCTCTTCCCACCAGCTGTCCGCCGTGAGCGCCGGGATCTGTTTACGCAGATGGATGAGTGCAGCGGTAAAGTGAGTCAACCCGCTGTTCGCCTGTTCCCAGTCGAGCCAGGTCAGGGCGTTATCCTGGCAATACGCATTGTTATTGCCGTGCTGGCTGTGACCGAGTTCGTCACCCGCCAGCAGCATTGGCGTTCCCTGCGAAAGCAGCAGCGTGGTCAGCAGGGCATGCACGCTGGCGCGCCGCCGCTCGATGACATCCTGACTGCCGCCTAACCCTTCTATACCATGATTAAAGCTATGGTTATTGTTAGTCCCATCGCGGTTTTCTTCCCCGTTTGCCTCATTGTGTTTCTGATTGAAACAAACGCAGTCGCGCAGAGTAAATCCGTCGTGCGCCGTCACCAGATTAACGCTGGCTGACGGTTTTCTGCCGCTGTTCCTGAACACATCGCTGGACGCAGCAAATCGCCCGGCAAATTCGCCAAGTGACAAACCTCGCTCCAGCCAAAAACGACGCGCCCCGTCGCGATAGTGATCGTTCCACTCCGCAAACAGCGGCGGGAAATTCCCCACCTGATAGCCGCCGTCACCGATATCCCAGGGCTCGGCGATCAGCTTGACGCGTGACAGCACCGGACAGTTTTTGATTGCTTCGAACAGCGGAGCCTGCTGGCTGAACATCGGCGTTCGGCCCATCACAGATGCCAGATCGAAGCGGAAACCGTCGATATGGAAAGTCTCAACCCAGGATTTCAGGCACTGGTAGGCAAAGTCCGCCACCGCCGGATGACTGAGATTGAGCGTGTTACCGCAACCGGTCCAGTTGTGGTAATCACCATCCTCCCTGATCCAATAATAGCTACGGTTATCGATTCCGCGCATCGAGAGCGTCGGTCCGTCGAGATCCAGCTCCGCGCTGTGGTTCAGCACCACGTCGAGAATCACCTCGATTCCGGCCTGGTGCAGGGCTTTCACCGCATCGCGAAACTCGTCGCGGGCGCGCTCCGGATGCGAGGCATAGCGCGGATCGAGGGCAAACATCGCCAGCGGGTTATAGCCCCAGTAGTTGGTCAGCCCGAGGCGCATCAGGCGCGGCTCGGAGGCAAAATGGGCCACCGGCAGCAGCTCGAGCGCGGTGATACCCAGATGCTTGAGGTAAGCGATCATCACCGGGTGACCGAGCGCCTTGTAGGTGCCGCGGATCTCCTGTGGGATCGCCGGATGCAGATACGTCAGCCCTTTGACGTGGGCTTCGTAGATAACGGTGCTGCCCCACGGCGTGGCGGGCGGGGCGTCGTCTTCCCAGTCGTAGGTGTCGCTGACGACGATACTTTTCGGCGCAATCCCCGCGCTGTCGCGCGGCTCAGGGTCGTGGTCACCGTCAAAGTACAGCGGATCGTCTCTGACCTCGCCTTCCACGCGCAGGGCGCACGGGTCAACGAGCAGTTTCGCCGGGTTAAAGCGCAGCCCCTGCGACGGCTCCCACGGGCCATGCACGCGAAAACCGTAGCGCAAGCCGGGCCGCCCGTCGGCCAGGAAACCGTGCCAGATATCCCCGCTGCGCTCTGGAAGATCGTAGCGGTATTCATTCCCCTCGCCGTCAAACACACAGAGTTCCACCCGTTCCGCGTGGGCGGAAAAGAGAGTGAAGTTCACCCCTTTGCCGTCAAACGTTGCCCCCAGCGGAGCGGGTTTGCCTGCCGTGAGTTGCGTCATTTGCCCTCCCGAACCAGCCAGATAGTCGAGAGCGGTGGCAGCGTGATGCTCAGAGAGTTTGGACGACCGTGGCTTTCCCACTCGTCGCTATGAACGCTCCCGCCGTTACCCGCGTTGCTGCCGTGATAGTGGCTGGAGTCGGTATTGAGAATTTCGCGCCATCTGCCCGGCTGGTTGATACCGAAGCGATAGTGCTGGCGCGGCACCGGCGTGAAGTTGCTGGCGACGATGATTTCGTTCCCTTCCCGATCGCGGCGCACGAAGATCAGCACCGAGCGTTCGTGGTCATCGACCACCAGCCACTCGAAGCCGTAGGAGTCGAAGTCCAGCTCGTGCAGGGCTTTGTGGTGACGATAGGTCAGGTTGAGGTCGCGCACCAGACGCTGAACGCCGTGGTGCCAGTTATCACCGCCCTCCAGCAGATGCCAGTCGAGGCTCGAATCGTGGTTCCATTCGCGGCCCTGAGCGAATTCGTTGCCCATGAACAGCAGCTTTTTGCCAGGGAAGGCAAACATCCAGCCGTAATAGGCGCGCATGTTGGCAAAGCGCTGCCACGCGTCGCCCGGCATGCGGTCGAGAATCGATTTTTTGCCGTGGACCACTTCGTCGTGGGACAGCGGCAGGACAAAGTTTTCGGTGCTGTTGTAGAGCATCCCGAAGGTCAGTTTGTCGTGGTGATACTGACGATAGACCGGGTCGAGTTTGAAGTAGTCGAGAGTGTCGTGCATCCAGCCAAGGTTCCACTTGTACCAGAAGCCCAGCCCGCCCATCGCAGGCGGACGCGACACGCCGGGGAAGTCGGTCGACTCTTCGGCCATCGTCACCGCGCCTTCGACCTGCTCGCCGAGAATGCGGTTGGTGCTGCGCAGGAACTCAATGGCTTCGAGGTTTTCACGCCCGCCGTATTCGTTCGGGATCCACTCGCCCTCTTTGCGGCTGTAGTCGCGGTAGATCATCGACGCCACGGCATCCACGCGCAGGGCGTCGATACCGAAGCGTTCAATCCAGTACAGGGCGTTGCCCACCAGATAGTTCGCCACTTCGCGGCGGCCGTAGTTGTAGATCAGGGTATTCCAGTCCTGATGGAAGCCTTCGCGCGGGTCGCTGTGCTCGTACAGGTTGGTGCCGTCAAACTGGGACAGACCAAAATCATCCGACGGGAAATGGCCCGGTACCCAGTCGAGGATCACGCTCAGCCCGGCGGCGTGCGCGGCATTGATGAAATAGCGGAAGTCATCGCGTGTGCCGAAGCGGCGCGTCGGCGCGTACAGCCCGGTCGGCTGATAGCCCCAGCTGCCGTCGAACGGGTGTTCGTTGATCGGCAGCAGTTCCAGGTGGGTAAAACCCATCCATTTGGCGTACGGCACCAGCTGATCCGCCAGCTCGCGATAGCTCAACCAGAAGTTGTTGTCCGTGTGGCGACGCCAGGAGCCGAGGTGTACTTCATAGATGGAGATCGGCGCGTCGAAGCGGTTGGCCTGTTTGCGCTCTTCGGTCTGCACGATTTTCTCGGGCAGGCCGCAAATCAGCGAGGCGGTGTCCGGGCGCATTTGCGCTTCGAAGGCGTAAGGGTCGGCTTTCACCCGCAGCTGACCGTGGGCGTCGATCATTTCGAATTTGTAGAGCTGCCCGTTGTGCGCGCCGGGGATGAACAGTTCCCAGATCCCCGATTCACGCCGCAGGCGCATCGGGTGGCGGCGACCGTCCCAGTAGTTGAACTGCCCGACCACCGACACGCGCTGCGCGTTCGGTGCCCAGACGGAGAATCGCGTTCCGGTGATGCCGTCCATCGTATCGGCGTGCGCGCCGAGAGTTTCGTAGGGGCGAAGATGGGTGCCTTCAGAGAGCAGCCAGGCGTCCATCTCCTGCAACAGCGGACCAAAACTATAGGGGTCGTCAATCAGGTTTTCGTGGCCATGCCAGAGCACGGCGAGCTGATAGCGGAACAGGTTCTTGCGACGCGGGATCGCGCCGGAGAAGAAACCGCGCGAATCGAGGCACTCGAGCTTGCCTACCTTGCGGCCGGTTTTCGGTTCAATTACCCACACCTCGGTGGCGTCGGGTAACAGTGCGCGGACTTCCAGTCCGTCTTCCGTACGGTGCATACCTAATACAGAAAAGGGGTCAGCAAAATGACCCGCAATTAGCGCATTTATCACGTCTCTATCAATACGATCGGACATGGTATTCATCCTGTTTTTTCTAATGTCGCCCTATTTAAGCGCTCCGGTGCGACTTTTAATGTGACCTGAACGACGCAGACATTCTTCATCCTCTTCTGCTCCGTCCCACCCTCAGGTAAGAAATGACTCTTCCTTAAAGCATAGCCAACGACGAAATGACTCCTGATAAAAATTGAAAGCTCGGCGCAGAACGCTGGGTTACGCGCAAAAAAAGGGGGTGAAAATCACCCCCGGTATTCGCAAATTGTTAGGCCAGCTGTCGCAACATGCGGCGAAGCGGTTCGGCGGCGCCCCACAGGAGCTGGTCTCCGACGGTGAAGGCCGAGAGATACTCCGGCCCCATGTTCAGCTTACGCAGGCGACCCACCGGCGTGGTCAGCGTGCCGGTGACGGCAGCAGGGGTCAGTTCGCGCATGGTGATATCGCGATCGTTTGGCACCACTTTCGCCCACGGATTGTGTGCAGCCAGCAGCTCTTCGACGGTCGGAATAGACACATCTTTTTTCAGTTTAATGGTGAAAGCCTGGCTGTGGCAGCGCAGCGCGCCGACGCGCACGCACAGACCGTCAACCGGAATCACCGAAGAGGTGCTGAGGATTTTGTTGGTCTCGGCCTGGCCTTTCCACTCTTCGCGGCTCTGGCCGTTCTCGAGCTGTTTGTCGATCCACGGGATCAGGCTGCCCGCCAGCGGAACGCCGAAGTTATCGACCGGCAGTTCACCAGAACGTGAAAGTGCCGTGACTTTGCGTTCGATATCCAGAATCGCCGAGGCCGGGTTCGCCAGCTCGTCAGCGACGTGGCTGTGCAGGTGACCCATCTGGGCCAGCAGTTCGCGCATGTGGCGCGCGCCGCCGCCGGATGCGGCCTGGTAAGTCGCAACGGAGACCCACTCCACCAGATCCTGCGCGAACAGGCCGCCCAGGGACATCAGCATCAGGCTGACGGTGCAGTTACCGCCGACAAAGGTTTTGACGCCGTTGTTCAGTCCGTGGGTGATGACATCCTGGTTCACCGGGTCGAGAATAATGATCGCGTCGTCTTTCATACGCAGAGAGGAAGCGGCGTCAATCCAGTAACCCTGCCAGCCGCTTTCACGAAGCTTTGGATAGATTTCGTTGGTATAATCGCCGCCCTGGCAGGTCACTATAATATCAAGTGCCTTCAGCGCTTCCAGATTAAAGGCGTCCTGAAGCGTGCCCGTAGAGGCACCGCCGAACGCGGGCGCTGCTTGCCCGAACTGGGAAGTGGAGAAGAAGACCGGGCGGATGGCGTCAAAATCGCGCTCTTCGATCATGCGTTGCATGAGGACAGAGCCGACCATACCGCGCCAGCCGATAAAACCAACGTTTTTCATAAAATATGTTCCTGCAGAGGTGTGTGCTGTGTGTGTCAACCCGTATCCAACGGGTATAGCCTTCACATTACAAAATGCAGCCAAAGTCGCAAGTGAAATTAATCAATGATTGCGCTGCGATCAGTAATACCACTAATTACAATAGAAACCACAGGGTTTATCAGGGATACAAATAATGACTGAAATCATTTCCGCGGCGGTGCTTTTGATCCTGATTATGGATCCGCTTGGGAACCTGCCCATCTTTATGTCGGTGCTGAAACACACCGAGCCAAAGCGCCGTCGGGCGATCATGATCCGCGAGCTGCTCATCGCCCTGCTGGTGATGTTTATCTTCCTGTTCGCGGGGGAGAAGATCCTCGCGTTCCTGAATTTGCGCGCCGAGACGGTCTCGATTTCCGGCGGCATTATTCTGTTCCTGATCGCGATTAAGATGATTTTCCCGAGCGCCGAAGGGAGCAGCAGCGGTCTGCCTGCGGGCGAAGAGCCGTTTATCGTACCGCTGGCGATCCCGCTGGTCGCCGGGCCGACGATTCTGGCGACGCTGATGCTGTTGTCACATCAGTATCCGAATCAGATGAGCCATCTGGTGATTGCCCTGCTGATCGCCTGGGGCGGGACTTTTATCATCCTGCTGCAGTCGTCGCTGTTCCTGCGCCTGCTCGGTGAGAAAGGGGTGAACGCGCTGGAGCGTCTGATGGGGTTGATTCTGGTGATGATGGCGACGCAGATGTTCCTGGACGGGATTCGGGCGTGGATGAAAGGCTAGGTAAAAGCAAAATGGTCACGCCAGTGACCATTTTTGGTGTTTGCACCCTCTCCCCGTGGGAGAGGGCCGGGGTGAGGGCATCAGCGTGCGCATTTCCCCCTCACCCTAACCCTCTCCCTCAAGGGAGAGGGAATCGATCGGTGATCAACTCAGCAGCGAAAACGCAATCATCCCGACAATCGCCCCTGTTGTGCCGAGGATGGTTTCCATCAGCGTCCAGGTTTTCAGGGTTTGTGCTTCGGTTGCGCCGGTAAATTTACCGAACAGCCAGAAGCCGGCGTCGTTCACGTGGGAGACCACAATCGAACCGCCCGCGATACAGATAGACAATGCCGCCATCTGCGCGCCAGAGTAGTTCAGCTGTTCAATCACCGGCATCACCAGGCCAACCGCCGTCAGGCAAGCGACCGTCGCAGAACCCTGAATGATACGTACCGCCGCCGCCAGCACGAAGCAGGTCACGGCAATCGGTAAGCCCATCCCGGTCAGCGCTTCGCCCAGCGCCGGACCGACACCAGAATCCACCAGCACTTGCTTGAACACGCCGCCCGCACCGATCACCAGCAGAATAATCCCAGCCGGTTGCAGCGCCGCGCCGCAGATTTCCATCACGCGATCTTTCGGCATGCCCTGACGCATCGCCAGGCCGTAAATCGCCACCAGACAGGCCACCAGAATCGCGGTGAACGGATGGCCGATAAACTCGAACCATTCGTAAGTGCTGGAACCGACCGGCACAAAGCGCGCGGCGATGGTTTTCAGACCCACCAGCACTAAAGGCAGCAGGATCAGCGACAGGCTAAAGCCGAAGGACGGCATTTTGCCCTCGCCCAGGTGCGGCTCGGTGATGTCATCAGGAATGTGCAGCTCAACGTAGCGGCTGATAAAGTTGCCCCACAGCGGCCCGGCAATAATCATCCCCGGGATCGCCGCGCACAGGCCAATCAAAATCATCCAGCCAAAATCGGCGTGCATCTGCGAGGCCAGCAGCATTGGCGCAGGCCCAGGCAGCAGAAACGCTGCGGCCGCCGCCACGCCCGCAAACAGCGGAATCACCAGCTTCACGAGGTTAGTGCCCGTGTGACGCGCCATCGAGAACGCGACGCTAATCAGCAGCACTACGGCCACTTCGAAGAACAGCGGCAGCGCGCAAATCAGACCGGCCAGACCAATCGCATAGTGCGCGCGGCTGTGGCCGAAGGATTTGAGCATCTTGACGGCAATCTGATCGACCGCGCCCGTCTCATGCAAAATCTTGCCAAACATCGCGCCGAGCGCGACCACAATCGCCAGGAAACCCAGCGTGCCTCCCATCCCTTTTTCCATCGTCGCTGCGATTTTATCGAGCGGCATACCGGAAAAGAGACCTGCACCAATAGAAACCACCATCAAAGCGACGAAGGCATGCATACGCGCCTTCATCACTAAAAACAGCAGCAGCAAAACGGAGCCGACTGCTGTCAAAACAAGCGTTAATGTACTCACTGCTTACTGCCTTTTTTTAATGACCTCAATGGTGCTGGCAACAACACCGTCCAGCGGCTGATCGATATCGACGATCAGAACATCGCTTTCGTCTGCACCCGGTTCCTGCAGTGCGTCAAACTGCGTCACCAGCATTTGGGTCTTGAAGAAGTGACCTTTACGGGCTTTCAGACGACTTTCGATCACGTCGAAATCGCCTTTCAGATAGATAAAGGAGAGGTTTGGATTACCGTCACGCAGCAGGTCGCGATAGGTCTTTTTCAGCGCGGAGCAGACAATCAGCGACACTTTGTTGGTGCGCTGCATCGCAAACGCGGCATCGTTCAGCGCCTGTAACCACGGCTTACGATCGTCGTCGTTCAGCGGCTCGCCAGCGGCCATTTTGGTGATGTTGCTGCGCGGGTGGAGGAAGTCGCCATCCAGAAATGCAGCCTGGAGTTGATGCGCCACTTCACTGGCGACGGCAGATTTACCGCTACCGGAAACGCCCATCAGAACGTAAACGTGGTGATCGAGATTTGTCGTGCTCAAAGGGTGCCCCTCAGTCAATTGTTACGGGTAACAGTTATCGGTAACATTGTCCTGCCGGGGCTATGGAGAAGCAATATCCATTCGTGCGCGAAGTGAATAAGTGTGAGCTACTTCAAATTTGTCAGACTAAATTGATCCACCCGGTGACAAGGTGAAACCTAAATCTAACATTTTAGGCGTCACGACTTCACCACGAATGCGCGCCAGCAGGCGTTCCGCACCGATACGGCCCATGCGTTCGCGCGGCGTCAGGACGCTCGCCAGACGGGGTTCCATCACCTGTCCGATATCGTGGCCGTGGAAACCGGCAATCGCCATATCGTCAGGGATTTTCAGCCCCAGGCGCTGACACTCAAAGGCTGCGCCGACCGCAAGGTCATCGTTGGTACAGAAGATACCATCAAGCTGGGGATACTCGCGCCTGGCCTGACGCATCAGCTCAATACCGGACGAGTAGGAAGAGGATTGCTCCACCATCACGCTGTACGGCGTTAAGTTGGCATCGAGCATGGCCTGCTCGTATCCCTTCTGTTTGATGATAGTACGTTCGTCGAGACGTGCGCCCAGATAGGCGACGTGGCGGTGACCGCGCGCGAGGATGGTAGCGGTCATCTGACGCGCGGCTTCGAAGTTATCGAACCCGACGGCGATATCCAGGCACGGGGACTGGCTGTCCATCAGCTCGACCACCGGAATACCGGCGACTTCAATCATCTTCAGGGTACGAGGTGTGTGAGTACGTTCCGTTAAGATCAGGCCGTCGATGTTCCAGGAGAGCATCGATTCAAGACGTTCCTCTTCCAGTTCCGGTTTGTACCCGTAGTGCGCGAGCATGGTCTGATAACCGTAGGCGTCGGTGACGCTTTCGATTCCGCGCAGCACTTCGGCGAAGACCTGGTTGGTTAAGGACGGAAGCAGAACACCGACCGCACGGCTGGTGGCATTGGAGAGAATATCGGGCGCGCGGTTGGGGATATAACCCAGTTCATCGAGAGCAGCGGCAATCTTGCCACGCAACGCCAGGGAAACCTGTTCCGGGTTACGCAAAAAGCGGCTGACCGTCATTTTGGTTACACCGACGCGATCGGCCACATCCTGAAGTACGGGTCGTTTCTTTTTCATCGTCCTGAGAGAAACCTTTAATGAGACATTCTCTCAGTTTATCACGGACAAAGGCCAACCTTCCCCGTCAAATGGGGAAGGTTGGGGATTTATTTATACAGGAGGCAAATCAAACAGCAGAATTTCACTTTCGCTGTCGGCATGAACGGACAACGCCTGCTCATCCCAAATCGCCAGACCGTCGGCGGTGGTGGCTTTGGTGCCGTTAATGGTCACTTCACCTTTTACCACCTGGATCCACACGCGGCGGTTCGCGGCAATCTGATGCACAGACTGTTCGTTTTTCGCCAGCGCCCAGCGGTACAGCTCCATATCCTGATGCACTTTCAGGGAGCCATCGCGCGCATCCGGAGAAAGCACCAGCTGTTTGCCCTGCAGGGCGTCAAAGCGGCGCTGCTCGTAGCGCGGCGTGATGCCGGTTTCTTCTGGAATGATCCAGATTTGATACAGGTGCAGTTTGTCGGTTTTGCTCGGGTTGTACTCCGAGTGACGCACCCCGGTACCGGCGCTCATAATCTGGAACTCACCGGCCGGAACCTGCTCTTCGTTACCCATGCTGTCTTTGTGCGCTACGGCCCCTTCCAGCACATAGGTCAGGATTTCCATGTCTTTGTGCGGATGGGTACCGAAGCCCTGCCCTGCGTCAATCACGTCATCGTTAATCACGCGCAGTGCCGAGAAGCCCATGAAGTTCGGGTCGTAATAGTCCGCGAACGAGAAGGTATGCCATGAGTCCAGCCAGCCATGATTTGCGTGACCACGATCGCCTGCTTTACGTAAAAAGATCATTGTTTTTCACCCCAGTTCGTTTCGATGGAGTAAGTGTGGACGCAAACCGCCTGGGATCATAGAGGGTGAAAATTGACTCCTCTGTTCAAAAATTATGAACAAGCACAGAGGAGTCGATTGGGCTTACTTCGCGAGGGTAATCGTGGCAGGAGTTGCCTGCTCGAACCCGCGTTCGAGGATCTCCAGATTGGTCAGAACTTCAGATTCCTTGACGTAATTCGGGGCGCCGGTCGTTATTGTCGCAAACAAGGCATCGTAGACGCGGCCATAGTCGCCGGTTTCCGGCGTAAGCGCCTCTTTCACCGTCACGCCGTCGCGATTAACGTACTCCAGCTGGCCTACCGATCCATCCGCCGCAAAGCCCGGTTCGCCCGGCATGATATTGGCTTTCAGGCTGGTCTCCTGCTGGTCGATACCGTATTTGATAAACGAGCCGCGGGTGCCGTGAACGATAAATTTCGGGTAGTCGGTTTTCACCAGATGGCTGGTTTTAACGATCGCTTTCAGGTCGCCGTAGAACAGCTGGGCTTCGAAAGTGTCGTCCGGGTTGGCTTTGTTGCGCAGGCTGCGAATGTCGTAGGCGACGTGATCCGGGCGGCCAAACAGGGAGATGATCTGGTCCATGGTGTGTACGCCCAGACCGTAAAACGCGCCGTCCTGCGGCAGACCCGCTTTGGTTTCCGCCACCGGACGATACATGTCGAAATGGCTTTCGATCTCGACGATATCCCCCAGCTTACCGCTCTCAATGGCCTGTTTTGCCAGCAGGAAGCAGGTATCAAAGCGACGGTTCTGGTACGGCGTGACGGTCAGTCCTTTGCTTTTTGCCAGCGCGAACAGTTCTTTCGCTTCCGCCATGGTCGGGGTGAAGGG
Source organism: Lelliottia sp. JS-SCA-14 (assembly GCF_035593345.1). Taxonomy (NCBI): domain Bacteria; kingdom Pseudomonadati; phylum Pseudomonadota; class Gammaproteobacteria; order Enterobacterales; family Enterobacteriaceae; genus Lelliottia; species Lelliottia sp. JS-SCA-14. The sequence goes on from NZ_CP141606.1 coordinate 4,519,816, forward strand.
TTTTTCCACCAGCACGTTTTTACCCGCTTCCAGCGCGCGTTTCGCGTACTCAAAGTGGCTGTCGGCGTGGGTACAGACGATCACCAGTTTGACCTGAGGATCGTTTAAGACCTCATCAAGATCGCTGGTGAAATGAATATGGGAATACTGCGGGGACTGCTCTTCCGGCTTCGCATGGCGGCGGAAGATGTGCGCCACATGCCAGCTGTCTTTACGGTTGAGAACATACGGAAGGTGATAGCGGGTGGTGCTTTTACCAAATCCAATAAATGCGCAATGTAATGTCATGGCTCAGTCCTTGTTAAGGTTGCTGGGACTACCATAGCGCAAGTTTTCTCATCGCCCCAACAAATGCTCGCGCAACAGCCGTCGGCGGCGCAGCCAGTTTGCGCACGGCAAGCGCGCAGCAACCGGAGCGTACTTAATGTACGTGAGGATTGCGAGCACTTCCCGGGGGCAAAATGGCAAGTAAGCCAGGCTGAAACAGGATAAAAAAAAGCCAGCTAGAAGCTGGCTAAAGTAATACTGGAAGCAATGTGAGCAATGTCGTGCTTTCAGGTTTCCGTAGAGGTCTTCCTGAACGCGAGACAATAATAATCATTCTCATTCGCACTTGTCCAATGTTTTTTGCAAAAAAGTGAGTTGACTCACCTTTCAAACTCCATGATGTTAAAGAGGACATTAACCTAACGAGGATGAAGGAATGAGTGAGATAGTGATACGCCACGCTGAACCGAAAGATTACGACGCGATTCGTCAGATCCACGCGCAGCCGGAGGTGTATCACAACACGCTACAGGTTCCTCATCCTTCCGAAGAGATGTGGCATAACCGGCTAGCGGAACGCGTCGGCGTGAAACAGCTGGTGGCCTGCATTGACGGTATCGTGGTCGGCCATCTGAGCATTGAAGTGACACAGCGTCCGCGCCGTAGCCACGTGGCGGATTTTGGTATCTGCGTCGGTGCCCAGTGGCACAACCGCGGCGTCGCCAGCGCGCTGATCCGCACCATGATTGATATGTGCGACAACTGGCTGCGCGTCGACCGTATTGAGCTGACGGTGTTTGTCGACAACGAACCGGCGGTCGCGGTATACCGCAAGTTTGGTTTTGAAATCGAAGGGACCGGGAAGAAATATGCCTTGCGTAACGGCGAGTATGTGGATGCGTATTATATGGCGCGGGTGAAATAGTCCCGCGCCGGGCAATTTTGTAGGCCGGGTAAGGCGAAGCCGCCACCCGGCAACAACCCACTAATACCCTGCCGTCAAATCATCCACCGACCGCGGATCCGATGCCCCGGAAAGCGTACCGTCGGGCGCGACCACAATACTCTGCGTACTGCCCATCGCCTCTTTCACCACCACTTTCTGCCCGCGCTGCTCCAGCAACTTGATGGTATCCGGGCTAAAGCCCTTCTCTACCCGCAGTTCGTCCGGCAGCCACTGATGGTGGAAACGCGGTGCGTTGGTCGCTTCGGCCACGTTCATGCCGAAATCAATGCTGTTGACCACCATCTGCAGCACCGTGGTGATAATGCGGCTCCCGCCTGGGCTACCCGTCACCAGCCAGGTTTTACCGTCTTTCACCACAATGGTTGGTGACATGGACGACAGCGGACGTTTCTTCGGCCCGACGGCATTCGCATCGCCGCCCACCAGACCGTAGACGTTCGGCACGCCCGGTTTAGCGGAGAAATCATCCATCTCGTTATTGAGCAAAATCCCACTGTTCCCCGCCACAATCCCGGCGCCAAACACCGTGTTAAGCGTGTAAGTCACCGCCACCGCGTTCCCGTCTTTATCCACCACCGAGAAGTGAGTGGTCTGGTTGCTCTCGTACGGTGCCAGTTTGCCGGGGCGGATCTGGCTGGACGGCTTGGCTTTGTTGATATCAATCTGATCCGCCAGCGATTTGGCGTAGGCTTTGTTGGTCAGCGCCTGCCACGGCACTTTGACAAAATCCGGATCGCCGAGGTATTCCGAGCGGTCGGCGTAGGCAAATTTTTCCGCCTCAGCCATCACCTGCATCGCATCGGCGCTACCGAAGCCAAATTTGTGCATATCGAAGTTTTCAAGAATATTGAGGATCTGCACGATGTGGATCCCGCCGGAGGACGGCGGCGGCATGGAGAACACCTGATACCCGCGATACTCCCCGCTGATTGGCGTGCGCTCCACCGCTTTGTACTCCGCCAGATCCGCTTTGGTGATAAGCCCGCCGTTCTTCTGCATCTCGTCGGCAATCTGATCGGCAATCGCCCCTTTGTAGAAGGCGTCCGGGCCGTTTTCGGCGATCAGCTCCAGGCTTTTGGCGAGGTTGGCCTGCACCAGTTTATCGCCCTTCTTCAGCGGCTCGCCGTCCTTCCAGAAGATGGCTTTGCTGTTTTCGTGATTCGGGATCACTTCGCTACCGTAAGTTTTGAGATCGTCCGCCAGGGCGTCATTGACCACAAACCCGTCGCGCGCCAGTTTGATGGCAGGTTGAACCACTTTGTTCAGCGGCAGCGTGCCGTATTTTTCCAGCGCCAGCGAGAAGCCAGCGACCGTGCCCGGCGTGCCGCTCGCCAGATGCGACGTCAGGGATTTTTTACTGTCCGGATTGCCCTGCTCGTCGAGGAACATATCCCGCGAGGCCTGATTCGGCGCCATTTCACGGAAGTCGATAGCCGTGGTATTGCCGTCTTTGGTGCGCAGCAGCATAAAGCCCCCGCCGCCAAGATTCCCCGCCTGCGGATGGGTCACCGCCAGCGCATACCCCACCGCCACCGCCGCATCGACCGCATTACCGCCCTGTTTGAGAATATCCACGCCGACCTGCGTGGCCATCGCGTCCACCGACGCCACCATCCCCTGCTTCGCGCGCACGGGATGAAACACATCTTCTTCCACGCCGTAGGAGACCGGCGGTGCGGCAGGCGGGTTCGCCGCCACGGTGAATGTCCCGCCCGCCATCAGCGCAGCGATCGCTACCCAGCGCAAAAACGTTGGTCTTATCATTGTTGTTCTCCAGGTGAAGGGATCCAGATTCCCGTTTAAGCCTGGTTCACAACTCCTAAAAAATCATCGTAGTGGCGGATTCGGGGTAAACTTAAGAGAAGCCTCAGAAGGAGGAGATGAGAATGAAACGTTACTTGATCTTAACGGCACTGCTTCCGTTCGCCGTGCTCGCACAGCCACTCAATACCATGAACAACCCGAACCAGCCGGGGTATGAGATCCCGAGCCAGCAGCGGATGCAGACCCAGATGTTGGGCCAACAGCAGCAGCAAAAAGGGATGTTGAACCAGCAGCTGAAAACCCAGACTCAGCTTCAGCAGCAGAGCCTGCAAAATCAGATGAATAACAATACGCAGATGATTCAGCAGGGCCAGCCGCGCGTGCAGCCGTTGCCGAATACCAACGGTGGGATGTTAAGCGGCGGGACGAGCGACGGTCAGCAGCAACATATGCTGCCGCCGCGCTCGAACGGCGATATGCTCAATAATCCGCAGAATTAAAGTTCGGGCCAATCACGTCAATCGCATCGGTGCAGATGCAGTCCACGCCCCAGCGCAGCAGCTGTGCCGCTCGCTGGGGTTTATTCACCGTATAGACCAGGATGTGCAGTCCGGCGTCTTTGAGCATCTTCACGCGCGCTTCGTCCAGCAGGCGGTGATTCAGGTGGATCGACACACACTCTAAGCGGGTGGTCAGCTCGCGCCAGTCGTCACGCCATTCATCCAGCAGTAATCCGCGCGGCAGTTCCGGCGTGGCGGCTTGTGCTGCTTCCAGAGCGTCGATTTCAAACGACGACAGCAGCGGCGCGGTCATCCCTTCCCACAATTCACGCGCGGCGAGGGCAATCACTTTGCCCGTAAGCGGCCCGGTGCCGGTGGTGGGTTTGATTTCGATATTGGCCATCATCCCGTGCTGACGACAGCGATCCGCCACTTCCGCCAGCAGCGGCAGCGGTTCGCCTTTGAACTCGCCGCTGAACCAGCTTCCGGCGTCCACTTTCAGCAGATCGCGCCACGGCAGATCGCCCGCCACGCCCCAGCCGTTGCTGGTGCGCTCGAGGTTATCGTCGTGCAGCAGGAAAATTTCGCCATCTTTCGATAGCTTGGCGTCGAACTCGATCATCTGATGACCGTAATACGCGCCCTTATCAATTGCTGCCAGAGTGTTTTCCGGTGCTCGTTTCCCGCCGCCACGGTGGGCGACGATGTGAGGGTATGGCCAGTTACTCATACGCGTTGTCCTGTTTCACCATCAAATAAGTGCAGGTGATTTTCCGGCAGATGCAGCCACAGCGTGCTGCCCGCCTTTGGGCGTTCCTGATGCGCCAGACGCACCACCAGCTTTTGATCGCCCCAGCGTCCGTGCGCCAGGTTGTCGGCACCCAGCATCTCCAGCGTGTCCATCACCAGGGGCACGCCGCCTTCCGCCTGCGAGCTTAACGCAATATGTTCCGGGCGGATACCGAGCGTCATTTTACGCCCGGCGTAGCCGCGATAAAACCAGTTCACCGGCAGCGCCATGCCGCTCTCCAGCTCAAAATGGGTGCCCGCGTTGCTGATGCGTCCCTCCAGCAGGTTCATCGCCGGGCTGCCGATAAAGCTGGCGACAAAACGGCTGGCCGGCTTTTCGTAAACTTCCACCGGGGTGCCGATCTGCTCGGCGATGCCTTTGTTCATCACCATCACGCGCTGGGCGAGGGTCATGGCTTCGACCTGATCGTGGGTGACGTACAGGGAGGTGGTTTTCAGGCGACGATGCAGATGTTGCAGTTCAAGACGCATCTGCACGCGCAGTTTGGCGTCGAGGTTAGAGAGCGGTTCGTCGAACAGGAACACCGCCGGATCGCGCACGATCGCCCGGCCCATCGCCACGCGCTGGCGCTGGCCGCCGGAGAGCTCGCGCGGTCTGCGTTTCAGCAGGCCGTCCAGCTCCAGAATGCGCGCTGCCTCTTTCACTTTCTCTTCGATATGCCCCTTGCCCATCCCGCGGATTTTCAGGCCCCAGGCCATGTTTTCTTCCACGCTCATGTGCGGATAGAGGGCGTAGTTCTGGAACACCATTGCGATCCCGCGATCTTTCGGCTCCATTTCGGTGACGCGCTGGCGGTCGATCCAGATATCACCGCTGGTCACGCGCTCAAGCCCGGCGACCATACGCAGCAGCGTCGATTTCCCGCAGCCGGACGGGCCGACCATCACGATAAATTCGCCGTCCGCCACGTCGAGCGTCAGGGGTTGAATCACCTGGTTTTTGCCGTCCCAGCTTTTGGTGACTGCCTGTAGTTTTAATCCTGCCATCTTATTTCTCACTGTCTACTAAACCGCGCACGAACGCGCGCTGCATGGCTAAAACGATAACGACCGGGGGGATCAGCGTGAGCAGCATCGCCGCCATCACCTGGTTCCAGAGAGTGGTGCCTTCGCCGGTGGCGATCATGCCTTTGATGCCCGCCACGGCGGTGCCGAGATTGACGTCCTGCACAATCAGCAGCGGCCACAGATACTGGTTCCAGCCGTAGATAAAGGTGATGACGAACAGCGCCGCGAGGTTGGTTTTGGAAAGCGGCAAAACGATGTCGCGGAAGAAGCGCATCGGCGAAGCACCGTCGATTCGCGCCGCTTCAATCAGTTCGTCCGGCAGAGTCATAAAGAACTGGCGGAACAGGAAAGTCGCTGTCGCCGAGGCCATCAGCGGCAGCGTCAGGCCCGCGTAGCTGTCGAGCATCCCGAGATTGGCGATCACTTCCACGGTCGGGAAAATACGCACTTCGACCGGCAGCATCAGGGTGATAAAAATCATCCAGAAGAAGAGGTTACGCAGGGGAAAGCGGAACCAGACGATGGCAAAGGCCGAGAGCATCGACACCACGATTTTGCCGACGGTAATGCCAAACGCCATGATGAAACTGTTGAGCATCATCAGCCAGAACGGCGCGCTGTTGGCCCCGACGCCCTGGGTCCAGATGGTCGCCATATTCTCGAAAAGATGACCGCCAGGAACCAGCGTCATCGGCGTGTCGAAGACGGCTTTGGTATCAAGCGTAGCGGCGACAAAGGCCACGTACAGCGGGAAGAGGATGACGATGATCCCGAGAATCAACATGGTGTGGCTGAAAATCGTCAGCCCCGGACGGTTCTCAATCATTGGTAACGCACCTTACTTTCGACATAGCGGAACTGAACCACCGTCAGCACAATCACCAGGCCCATCAGCACCACGGACTGCGCGGCAGAGGCCGAGAGATCCAGACCGGCAAAGCCTTCGCGATAGATTTTGTAGATAAGCGTGGTGGTCGCCTGCACCGGTCCACCGGCGGTGGCGGCGTCGATCACCGGGAAGGTGTCGAAGAAGGCATAGACCAGGTTGACCACCAGCAGAAAGAAACTCACGGGTGCAATCAGCGGCAGCGCCAGTTTGAAGAAGCGGCGAATCGGCCCCGCGCCGTCAATCGCGGCGGCTTCGACCAGCGATCGCGGAATGGATTGCAGGGCGGCGAAGAAGAACAGGAAGTTGTAGCTGATCTGCTTCCACACCGAGGCGAAGACCACCAGGAACATCGCCTGGCCGCTGTTCTGGGCGTGGTTCCAGTCGTAGCCAAATTCACCGAGGAAATGGGTGATCAGCCCGCGCCCTGGGTTAAAGAGGAAGATCCACAGCACGGCGGCGACGGCGGGTGCCACGGCGTAGGGCAGCAGCATCAGGGTCTGATACAGGCGGCTGCCGCGCACCACGTAATCCACCAGCGCGGCGAAAAACAGGGAGACCACGAGACCGCTGACGGTGACCAGGGCGCTGAATTTGATCGTCGTCCAGAAGGAGTCGAGGTAATAGCTGTCGTGGAACAGCGCGGTGAAGTTATCCAGGCCGACAAACTGGCTGGAGAGCCCGAACGGATCGACGCTTTGCACCGAGTACCACAGCGCTTCGCCCGCAGGCCAGATGAAAAAGATAACGGTGATAATCAGCTGCGGGGCGACCAGCAAATAGGGCAGCCAGCGCGAACGGAATACCGGACGGGATGATGACATAGCGGGACTCTTTTCCAGAAAACGCCGGGTGGCGGCTTCGCCTTACCCGGCCTACAAGGTGCATTTTCTCCCTCTCCCCGTGGGAGAGGGTTGGGGTGAGGGCATCAGCCCGCACTAAACCTGTAGGCCGGATAAGCGCAACGCCATCCGGCAAAAGCATTAAGACTTCGTCGACTGCTCAAAGCGGCGCAGCAGCTGATTCCCGCGCTCTACCGCGGAATCCAGCGCCTGCTGTGGCGTTTTCTTACCGGTCCAGACGCTTTCCAGCTCTTCATCCACAATGGTACGAATTTGCGGCATGTTGCCCAGACGCAGACCTTTGGTGAACGGTAACGGCGGCTTGTTCAGCATCTGGCGCGTGGCGATATCGGCACCTGGGTTTTTGTCGTAGAAGCCCTGCTCGCGCGTCAGGTCATAAGCGGCTTTGGTGATCGGCAGATAGCCGGTCTTCTGGTGCCACTCGGCGGCGTTTTCAGGTTTCGCGAGGAAGTCGAGGAACTCCGCCACGCCTTTATAGGTGCCATTGTCTTTGCCCTGCATCACCCACAGGCTCGCTCCGCCGATGATGGCGTTCTGCGGCGCGCCTTTGACGTCGGCGTCGTAAGGCATCATGCCCACGCCGTAGTTGAATTTGGCGTAGTGACGGATATCCGCCAGCGACCCGGAAGAGGCGGTAGTGATGGCGCAGTCGCCGTTGTAGAACTTCTCGGTGGATTCGTCTTTACGCCCGAAGTAGCTGAAATCGCCCTTCTTGTTCAGCGCTTCCAGTAGGGCGATGTGTTTCACCTGCTCCGGCTTGTTGAACTCGAGTACCGCGTCGGTGCCGTCAAAGCCGTTGTTTTTGGTGGCGACCGGCAGACCGTGCCAGGCGCTGAAGTTTTCGATCTGGATCCAGCCCTGCCAGCCGCTGGCGTAGCCACACTTCATGCCCGCGGCTTTCAGTTTGGCGGTGTACTCCGCCAGATCCTGCCAGGTTTTCGGCGGCTGATCCGGGTTTAAACCGGCTTTTTTGAAGGCGTCTTTGTTGTAGTACAGCACCGGCGTGGAGCTGTTAAACGGCTGAGACAGCAAATGCCCGGTTTTTGAATCGGTGTAGTAACCGGACACCGTTGGCACGAACTGGGATTCATCGAAGTTAATGCCCGCGTCTTTAAACACTTCGTAGACCGGTTTGATCGCTTTAGAGGCCATCATGGTGGCGGTGCCGACTTCATACACCTGCAGCAGCGCCGGTGCGTTACCGGTACGGAACGCCGCGATACCCGCGCTCAGGCTCTGCTCGTAGTTACCTTTGTACACCGGCACAATTTTGTAATCCGGGTGGGTGTCGTTGAAACGTTGCGCCAGGGAATCAACCTCTTTGCCCAACTCCCCTTCCATGGAATGCCAGAACGGAATCGTGGTGACAGCCATTGCGTTCGTCGCAAAAGCCAGACCGATTGCCAGACCCAAAGCTGTGTGTCGTAACGAAGTCATTGTCATCTCTCTTTATTGTGCCGGATGCGCGATATCACGCGTTTTATGCTCGCGAGGTAACATGACATGCTCGAATGACAGAAAAATAACTGTTTATTTACAGAATGATGACAGGCAGGGGTCAGGGGAATGATGGAATGGTGACGGTTGCATGGCAAAAAAAGCCGGGTGGCGGCTGCGCCTTACCCGGCCTACGATTCAAAATGACGACGGGTAATAGGGTTTGCCTGATTCCAGACTTTTGTGTTGTCGATTGTCTTCCCGCCGCTTCTGCTCTTTCTGGATATCGGTTTTCTGGTCCTGATAACCCGGGCAGACAGACGACTGTAAGATTTCACACGGATCCTGTTTGTTTTCGTCCGGCTTATTGGGCTCCTGCCAGATGGAAGGGTCGCGTGGGTTAATGTTCTCTGCAGCGTTTGCCGTAAGACAGCATGCCGCGAGGGCAAACAGATAGATACGTTTCATCCCGATCTCCTTTCAGGGTTTGTAGGCCCGGTAAGCGCAGCGCCACCGGGCAACAACAGACGGCTCAGCCGCCCAAATACGCACTCCGCACCGCTTCGTTCGCCAGCAGCGCGTCGCCGGTATCGGAAAGCACCACGTGGCCGTTCTCCAGCACGTAGCCGCGATCCGCGAGCTTCAGCGCCTGGTTGGCGTTCTGCTCGACGAGGAAGATGGTCATCCCCTCTTTGCGCAGCTGCTCGATGGTGTCGAAAATCTGCTGAATGATAATTGGCGCGAGGCCGAGCGACGGCTCGTCCAACAGCAGCAGGCGCGGCTGACTCATCAGCGCACGGCCAATCGCCAGCATCTGCTGTTCACCGCCGGACATGGTGCCTGCGCGCTGAATGCGGCGTTCGTACAGACGCGGGAAGAGTTCATACACGCGCTTGATGCGGGTCTGATACTGATCGCGCTCGGCAAAGAAGCCGCCCATCGCCAGGTTCTCTTCCACCGTCATCCGGGAAAACACCCGGCGACCTTCGGGAACAATCGCCACCGCTTCACGCATGATTTTGGCGGTCTGCCAGTCGGTGATGTCTTTCCCGTCAAAGACGATGCGCCCGCTGGTGGCACGCGGATCGCCGCACAGGGTGCCGAGCAGCGTGGTTTTCCCCGCGCCGTTGGCCCCGATGAGCGTCACGATCTCGCCCTGATTGATATGCAGGCTGACGTCGTGCAGCGCCTGAATCTTGCCGTAGTGGGCATTCACATTGTCAAAAGATAACATCGCTTTTTCCATTTTATGCCTCACCCAGATAGGCGCGGATCACGTCTGGGTTATGTCGGATTTCATCAGGCGTGCCGTTCGCCAGCGGCGTGCCCTGGTTGACCACGTAGATACGATCGGAGATGCCCATCACCAGTTTCATATCGTGCTCAATCAGCAGAATGGTGGTGTCGTGATGGTTACGCAGCTCGACGATCAGCTCGTCCAGCTCTTTGGTCTCTTTCGGGTTCAGACCAGCGGCAGGTTCATCGAGCATCAGGATTTCCGGCTGCGTCACCATGCAGCGGACAATCTCCAGACGACGCTGATCGCCATAGGCCAGGTTGCTCGCCTGACGGTTGGCGTGCTGCAGCAGGCCGATACGATCGAGCCAGGTGGCGGCGCGATCCAGGGCTTCGCTCTGCGCGCGGCGGAAGGCCGGGGTTTTCAGCAGGCCGGAGAAGACACCGCTTTTCAGCTGCTGATGTTGCGCCACCAGCAGGTTTTCAATCACCGTCATCTCGCGGAACAGACGCACGTGCTGGAAGGTACGCACCACGCCCATGCGGGCAATTTGCTGGCCCGGCAGTCCTTCAAGATGCTGATCGCGCAGCATGATGGTCCCGCCCGTCGGTTTGTAGAAACCGGTCAGGCAGTTGAACACCGTGGTTTTCCCCGCGCCGTTCGGGCCAATCAGGGAGACAATCTCTTTCGGGAACAGGTCCAGCGAGACGTTATTGACCGCCAGCAGGCCGCCAAAACGCATCATCAGGCCGTTCACGGATAATAATGGCTGACTCATGCCTGCTCTCCTTTCGCTTGCCCGTTCTTCAGCTTCAACTGTGGACGGGTCATCGGCAGCAAGCCCTGCGGACGCCAGATCATCATCAGTACCATCAAACCACCCAGCATTGACATGCTGTATTCGTTAAAGTCACGCATCAGCTCGCGAGAAACCACCAGCAGGATCGCCGCGAGGATCACCGCAAACTGCGAGCCCATCCCGCCGAGCACCACGATAGCGAGCACGAAGGCCGATTCGGCGAAGGTGAAGGATTCCGGGCTGACGAAGCCCTGGCGTGCGGCAAACAGGGTTCCGGCAAAACCGGCGAACGCGGCGCTGATGGTAAAGGCGGTCAGCTTGATGCGCGTCGGGTTCAGGCCCAGGGAGCGGCAGGCGATTTCATCTTCGCGCAGCGCTTCCCACGCGCGGCCCAGCGGCATACGCAGCAGGCGGTTAATCACGAACAGCGTAATCACCACCAGCAGCAGCGCCACCAGATAGAGCCAAATCACACGGTCGGACGGATCGTACTTCACGCCGAAGAAGTTGCTGAAAGTATCCCAGCCCCCTTCGCGTGCGGAACGGCTGAACTCGAGGCCGAAGAAGGTCGGTTTCGGGATCTGGCTGATGCCGTTCGGGCCGCCGGTCACTTCGGTGTTGTTGAGTAGCAGGATACGGACGATTTCGCCGAAGCCTAAGGTCACAATCGCCAGATAGTCGCCGCGCAGGCGCAGCACCGGGAAGCCGAGCAGGAAACCGGCGGCGGCAGAGACCAGGCCCGCCAGCGGCAGACAGGTCCAGAAGCCCAGCCCGTAATAGTGGTTCAGCAGCGCGAAGGTGTAAGCACCGATAGCGTAAAACCCACCGTAGCCCAGCACCAGCAGGCCCGACAGACCGACCACCACGTTCAGACCGAGGCCCAGGATCACGTAGATCATGGTCAGGGTGGCGATATCCACCGTCCCACGCGAGACCACGAACGGCCAGGCAACAGCGGCCACCAGCAGTGCCACGAGGAACAGCTTCTGTTTAACGGTCGAACCATCAATCGCAGGCAGCACAAATTTCGGGCCGGAGACGTTTTTCAACGTCTTCTGGAACACCGGACGCAGCAGCTGGAACAGGAACACCACGGCGGTGCCGACAAACACCCACTGCCAGCGGATATCCGCGGCGGTATCGACCACCAGTTTGGTGCCATCCAGTTCTAACTGCACGCCCATAAAGACGCCCGCAAGGACGAAGAACATGGCGGCAGAGAGGAGCGCCATCGCAAAATGCATCGGTTTCATACTTTCTCTACCTCCGGACGACCCAGGATCCCGGTAGGCATCACCAGCAGCACCAGAATCAGCAGGGCGAACGACACCACGTCTTTATATTCGGTACTCAGGTACGCCGAGGAGAGCGCTTCGGCCACGCCCAGAATCAGGCCGCCGATCATCGCGCCAGGAATACTGCCGATCCCACCCAGAACCGCGGCGGTGAAGGCTTTCATCCCGGCCATAAAGCCGATGTACGGGTTGATCACGCCGTAGAACTGACCGAGCAGCACGCCCGCGACGGCGGCCATCGCTGCTCCAATCACAAAGGTCAGGGCGATCACGCGATCGGTGTTAATCCCGAGCAGGCTGGCCATTTTCAGATCTTCTGCGCAGGCGCGGCAGGCGCGGCCCATGCGGGAGTAGCGGATGAAAATGGTCAGCGCCAGCATCGCCAGGAAGGTCACAATCCAGATAACCAACTGCATGGTGGTGATAGACGCCGAGAAGTTTTCGCTGGCTCCGACAATCCACTGGCCGTTGAACAGGCTTGGCAGCGCCACGTCGCGCGACCCTTCCGTCAGGCTGACGTAGTTTTGCAGGAAGATGGACATCCCGATGGCGGAGATGAGCGCAATCAGACGCTTGGAGCTGCGCACGGGGCGATAGGCCACGCGCTCGATGCTCCAGCCGTAGGCGCTGGCAATCACAATCGCGCCGACAAACCCGGCACCTACCAGCAGCCAGCTGCTGTCGATGCCCATCATCATCAGGGCGGCAATGATCATAAAGGAGACATAGCTGCCGATCATATAGACCTCGCCGTGGGCGAAGTTGATCATGCCGATAATGCCGTAAACCATGGTGTAGCCGATGGCGATCAGCGCGTAGGTGCTTCCCAGCGTGACGCCGTTAAACATCTGCTGCAAGAAATAGAGAAACTGCTCGGACATAAGAAAACCTTTTTATAACCGCCCGTTTTGCGCGGGCGGCGGGATGATTATTTGGCTACCGTGGAAGATCCATCGGCGTGCCATTGGAAGACACCAAATTCAAATCCCTTTAGATCGCCTTTCTCATCCCAGTTCAGCGGCCCAATCACGGTATCAGCACCGTGTGCTTTCAAATCTTTGACTAAATCCAGCGGCTCTTTGCTGCCGGTACGTTCCAGAGCGGTCGCCAGGGACTGCACCGCCGCGTAGGTGATCCAGACGTACGGACCGCTCGGATCTTTCTTCTGCGCTTTGAGCGCCTCTACGATAGCTTTGTTCGCCGGTTCCTGGTCATAGCGTTTTGGCATCGTCACCAGCATGCCTTCGCCCGCATCGCCCGCGATGTTCGACAGGGACGCGTTACCCACGCCTTCCGGGCCCATGAACTGGGTTTTCAGACCGGTCGCGCGCGCCTGGCGCAGCATCTGTCCCATCTCCGGGTAGTAGCCGCCGTAGTAAACGAAATCGATATTCTCTTTTTGCAGACGGGCCAGCAGCGCGGAGAAATCTTTCTCACCGGCGGTGATGCCGTCGAAGAAGACCACGTTCGCGCCGCCTTTTTTCAGGCCGTCCTGGACGGAACGCGCCAGGCCTTCGCCGTACTGCTGTTTATCGTGAATGATCGCGATGCGCTGCGGCTTCACTTTATCGAGGATGTACTTCGCGGCAGTCGGGCCCTGGGAGGAGTCCAGACCGGCGGTACGCATAATGTGCTGGTAGCCACGCTGCGTCAGCTCCGGATTCGTCGCCCCAGGCGTGATCATCAGAATACCTTCGTCTTCGTAGATATCGGAAGCTGGCTGAGTCGAGGACGAGCACAGGTGGCCGATCACGTACTGGATGCCGTCGTTAACGATTTTGTTAGCCACGGCGACGGCTTGTTTTGGATCGCAGGCGTCGTCGTATTCCACGCCAACCAGCTTATCCCCTTTGATGCCGCCTTTGGCGTTGATGTCTTTGATCGCCTGACGTGCGCCGTTGAACTCCATATCGCCCCACTGGGCAACCGGACCGGACATGGCACCGACGACGGCAACTTTAATGTCTTCCGCCATGGCTGCCTGCGAAATCGCTAATGCAACCATTCCCGCGATTAATGCTTTCGCGTTCCTTTTCATCTGTGAATCCCCATTCGTGACGTGATGTATATATTTTGTTTTATTATGGTTAAAAAGCATTCTGTACTTTTAATGAACAACGCTATTTTTACCAGTGCCTTTAATGGTTTAGCGCAGTTTTTTGCTAAAAACCAGACTAAAATCTCTATTTTTCAGGCGATTAAGCAAAGATAATATTCTGAAATCCGACAGAGATAAACAAATAAAAGTGCAGTTTGCAGCATAAAATAACGGTACAAAGCGCCGAATAAAACACTGCCTTTCAGGTTAAAATTCTGCTTAATTTTCGATCCATGCATTTTCGCACTGCACATCGCGCTGCTAAAAAAGTAATCACCTGGAGAATGGTTTAAAAAAGGGGAAGCCGCTGGCGAGATAAATTGAGTACACTGCCTTTATTCTTTCTGATTTGGACAAGCAGCTAATGAAACTGACCATCCTTCGTCTGGTGTCCTTTAGCGACCAGGATCATATCGACCTGGGCAAGATCTGGCCGGAATATTCCCCTTCCTCACTGGCCGTGGATGATATTCACCGTATCTATGCCGCCCGCTTTAACGAGCGTCTGCTGGGCGCGGTGCGCGTGACCCTGAGCGGCAGCGAAGGCGCGCTGGACTCCCTGCGTGTGCGCGAAATCACCCGCCGTCGCGGCGTCGGGCAATATCTGATTGAAGAGGTGATTCGCGACAACCCGGACGTCTCCTCCTGGTGGATGGCGGATGTCGGCGTGGAAGACCGCGCGGTGATGACCGCATTTATGCAGGCGCTGGGGTTTGTGGAGCGGGAGAGCGGCTGGCAGCGGCGTTAAAAAAAGCCGGGTGGCGGCTGCGCCTTACCCGGCCTACAAGTTCAACGCAAAACGGCAACCAAAGGTTGTAATGCTGGTCAGTTAAGCATCTGAGGTTATTCCGTTCACCTTATGTTCAGCAGAATATAATGGCGTCTTAACCTGTGAACGTGACAAGGGGGCTGCGCGGCCCCCTTGTCAATCCCCGCGCCCCGCCATGAAATCGGTGCTTCGCACTGCGCACACCTCCCGGCCCGCTGCCTGCGGGGACCCATACCGGTGCCACATTCAGACGGCTGTAAAGCTGGAGGGAGCGTGAGTCCGGCTGAAAATCGCCGAAGCGTTTCCTGGAGGCCGGGTCGAGGCGCAGGGAAGCGCCGAGAGGGTGCGACCTGCATGGATGCAGGATCGCGCCCGACCCGATAGCCGCAAGGAATAAGCTGAGGGCACCGCGAAGCGGCGATTTTCTTTGCCGGGAGCCGGGGTTGCCAGGGTGGTGGCGATTGAGCCACCCTGGCACGTTCACCGCAGAGTGATAGACCGGAAGCAGAGGAACGAAAGTGAACGGAACAATTCCACTGATGCCATAAAGGTCCTGGAGCAAGCAACATAATAAATTTAAATTCATTATGTTGCTTAACTGACTGGTATTAAAACCAAAGGTTGCCGTTTTTAGGCCCTCTCCCAAAGGGAGAGGGCCAGGGTGAGGGCATCAGACCGCACTTCCCGTAGGCCCGGATCGCTGCGCGCCACCGGGCATTTAATTACTTAGCGTCGGTCGCTGAACCATCCGCATGCCAGGTGAAGACACCGAACTCAAAGCCCTTCAGATCGCCCTTCTCATCCCAGGACAACGGCCCCATCACAGTATCGACAGAGTTCGCTTTCAGCCAGGTGGCAATCTCAGCCGGATCGGCTGACTGGTTCAGGCCCGCCTGCAGAGATTGCAGTGCCGCGTAGGTGGTCCACACGAACGCGCCGCTTGGATCCTGTTTCTTGGCTTTGATCGCATCCACAATCGGTTTGTTCGCCGGAACCTGATCGTAGTTCTTCGGCTTGGTCACCAGCATCCCTTCCGCCGATTCGCCCGCGATGTTAGACAGGGAAACGTTCGCCACGCCTTCCGGGCCCATGAACTGGGTTTTCAGACCGGCCGCGCGCGCCTGGCGCAGGATCTGGCCCATTTCCGGGTGGTAGCCGCCGTAGTAAACGAAATCGATATTCTCTTTCTTCAGACGCGCCACCAGGGTAGAGAAGTCTTTCTCGCCGGCGGTGATCCCGTCAAAGAACACCACTTTAGCATTGGCTTTCTTCAGGCTATCCTGCACGGAGCGCGCCAGGCCTTCGCCGTACTGCTGTTTGTCGTGAACAATCGCGATGCGCTGCGGTTTTACCTTCTCAAGAATGTATTTCGCTGCGGTTGGGCCCTGGTCAGAGTCCAGACCGGTGGTGCGCAGAATCAGTTTATAGCCGCGTGAGGTCAGCTCTGGCGCCGTCGCCGCCGGGGTGATCATCAGGATGCCTTCGTCTTCGTAGATATCAGACGCTGGCTGAGTGGAAGAGGAGCACAGGTGACCGATAACGTATTTGATCCCGTCGTTCACCACTTTGTTCGCCACCGCAACCGCTTGTTTCGGGTCACAGGCATCATCATATTTTACGATCTGCAGTTTTTCGCCTTTGATCCCGCCATTGGCATTAATGTCTGCAACCGCTTGTTCTGCGCCAGTAAATTCCTGGTCGCCGTATTGCGCTACCGGACCGGACATCGCACCGACAACAGCCACTTTGATATCCGCCTGAGCCATAGTGCTGAATGCCAACGCGATACATCCTGCCAGTAACGCTTTACCCTTCATATTCATCCTGAGATTCCCCATTATTATGGTTATTACGATTGTTGTGATGTTGTTGTGTAGCGCTTTATTTCAATTATTGGTCTGCTGCTCGCGCTTTTTCAGCACACTCTGCTAAAACATACCCCATTTTTATGATTTTGGAATAGCTAATTTGAAATGTATATATGCTAAGCCCGGCGCAGATTTGCGACCGGGCCTTGGCTTTATCGAGTCAGCGACGCCGAGATGATATCCAGCGCTTTGCGGAACTGGGCTTCGGGGATGGTGAGCGGATAGAGGAAACGAATCACGTTGCCGTAGACACCGCAGCTGAGCAGCAGTAGCCCTTCGGCCAGCGCGCGTTCCTGCACCTGGCGGGTAAATTCCGGCGAGGGTTGCCCGGTCTCAGGATCGTTGAACTCTACCGCGACCATCGACCCCTGTGCGCGGATATCGGCGATAAACGGGCAGCTGGACTGGGCTTTGCTCAGCACCTCAACCAGATGATGACCCAGGTGTGACGCGCGGGTGCAGAGATCTTCTTCGTCGATCACCTCCAGCACCGCCAACGCCGCCGCAATCGCCAGCGGATTCCCGGCGTAGGTGCCGCCGAGCCCGCCCGGCGCGGGGGCGTCCATCACTTCGGCGCGGCCCGATACCGCCGAGAGCGGCATCCCGCCCGCCAGGCTTTTCGCCATGGTGATCAGATCCGGCTTCACGCAGTGATGCTCCATCGAGAACAGTTTCCCGGTACGGGCAAAGCCGGTCTGCACTTCGTCGGCGATGAGCAAAATACCGTGGGTGTCGCACAGGGCGCGCAGGCCCTGCATAAAATCAGGTGGGGCGACGTTAAAACCGCCCTCGCCCTGAACCGGTTCAAGGATGATGGCCGCCACCTGGTCCGGGGCGATATCGGCTTTAAAGATACGTTCGAGACTTTTCAGCGCGTCTTGAGAGCTCACGCCGTGCAACGTATTGGGATATTGCGCATGATAGACCGAGCCGGGGAACGGGCCGAAGCCGAGTTTGTACGGCGCCACTTTGCCGGTCAGCGCCATGGTCATAAAGGTGCGCCCGTGGAAGGCGCCGCCGAAGGTAATAAGCCCCGGACGTTTGGTGTAAGCGCGGGCAATTTTGACTGCGTTTTCGACGGCTTCTGCGCCCGTCGAGAAGAAGGCCGTTTTGGCTGGTCCCTCAATCGGCACGCGAGCATTGATGCGCTCCGCGAGGGCGATATAGCCTTCGTACGGCACAATCTGGTACGCCGTGTGGGTAAACGACTGAAGCTGTTTTTCGATGGCGGCGATCACTTTGGGATGGCGATGGCCGGTGTTGAGCACCGCGATCCCGGCGGCGAAGTCGATCACCTCGTTGCCTTCCACATCCCACAGCGTGGCGTTTTCCGCTTTATCGGCGTAGAAACCGCACATCACCCCGATGCCGCGCGGCGTGGCCTGCACACGCCGTTCATTTAACTCATTATTTTTCACCCTGTCCCCCTGAGAGATTCGCATGCGTAGCGCATCTGTAAGTGTTTGCCAGGGGGGAAGAATTCGCCAGAGCGGGTGATGAAAAAAGCGAGGTTAGGTGCGTTTTGCCGGATGGCGGCTGCGCCTTATCCGGCCTACAGGTTTTGAGGAGTATAAAAAAACCAGTAGGCCCGATAAGCGAAGCGCCATCGGGCATCTGTACCCACACTTTGCCGGATGGCGGCGGAGCCTTATCCGGCCTACGGTTTTGTGGAGTATAAAAAAACAAGTAGGCCCGATAAGCGAAGCGCCATCGGGCATCTGTACCCGCACTTTGCCGGATGGCGGCTGCGCCTTATCCGGCCTACGAGTTTGGGGAGTATAAAAAACAAAACCCCCAGATTTTCATCCAGGGGTTATCGGGATACTTCGCGGAAATTAGGCTTCGATAGCGGCGCGAAGTTTTTTCATGGCGTTCTTTTCAAGCTGACGCACACGCTCAGCGGAGACGCCGTAGCGGTCGGCCAGTTCCTGCAGCGTGGACTTGTTGTCTTCGTCCAGCCAGCGGGCGCGGATAATCGCCTGACTACGCTCGTCGAGACCTTCCATCGCGTGGGTGAGCTTATTCGCGGCCTGATCTTCCCAGTTATCCTCTTCGATGCCGTCGGCAAAGTTAGAGGTTTTATCCTGCAGATACAGAACCGGTGCCATCGGCTGGCTATCCTGCGCATCGTCGTCAGAAGACATATCAAATGTCATATCCTGAGCGGCCATACGGGATTCCATCTCACGCACGTCTTTGCTGGATACACCCAGCTCACGCGCCACCATTTCGACTTCATCCTGGTTGAACCAGCCCAGACGCTGCTTGGCTTTACGCAGGTTGAAGAACAGTTTGCGCTGTGCTTTGGTCGTGGCGACTTTCACAATACGCCAGTTACGCAGGACGTATTCGTGAATTTCAGCTTTGATCCAATGAACGGCGAAGGAGACCAGTCGCACACCCACTTCCGGGTTGAAGCGACGTACAGCCTTCATCAGACCGATGTTGCCTTCCTGAATCAAGTCCGCCTGCGGCAGGCCGTAGCCCGAGTAATTACGAGCAACGTGAACAACAAAGCGCAGGTGAGACAGGATCAGCGTCTTAGCTGCTTCCAGATCGCCCTGGTAATGCAGCTTTTCAGCAAGCTCCTTTTCTTCCTCAGCCGTCAACATCGGCCAGGTGTTCGCAGCCCGGATATAAGATTCCAGGTTACCAACAGGGGCTAAAGCTAAAGTTTGCATTTCTTTGGTCATTCATTCCTCTCAATTTAGTGTCTTCTGGCGGTGGTTTGTCCCCATCAGGCAACAAGCATGCCAAAGCATTTGAGCAGTGAGACTAACATTCACATTTTTATCAGACCGTGATTTTATCCACAAGTTCCATGTAATGCTGTGAATAAATTACGCACAAATTGTGACATGGACTACTGATTGCGGGGGAGAGTCAACAGGGACTCTTTCCCTGCAGCGTGAAGTACTCAGTGCAGGGAAAGATTATACCAGAGATTTTTTACTGCGGGGTAAAGTGACGTAAATGTTGTACCGTCGCAAGCCAGGCGGCAACCCAGCCGATCATCGAGCAGACCAGCAGGAGCAACAGGCACTCATCGAAGCCTAACCCACTGATATCAAACTTAGTTCCGAAAACCTGTGCCACTTCAGTGACGGCAGACGAGAGCCGCATCACCAAAATTTCTGACAAAATCAGTGAAAGAAATGCGCCGGAAAAACCGAGCAATGCGCCGCCGTAGAGGAACGGTCGCAGGATGAATCCATCCGTCGCACCAATCAGCTTCTGTACGTTAATGCTGTCGCGACGGGCGAAGATACTCAGACGCACGCTGTTACCGATGACGAGGAAGACCGCCGCCACCATCAGCACGCCGATCATCGCCGCTACGCGCCCTACCAGCCCGGTCAGGGAGGCGAGACGAGCAAACCAGCTGTCGTCCATGCGCACTTCATCAATCCCGTTGATGCGGGTGATGCGGTCGCGCAGGGTGTTAAGCGAATCGGTGCCCTGGAAATCCAGCTTCGGGATCACCACCGCCACGGCGGGCAGCGGGTTCTCTTCGAGCATATCCAGCGCGCCGCCAAACCCGGACCAGTTTCTGAACTCGCCCAGCGCTTCATCGCGCGAGAGGTAGTTCACCTTCTCAACGCCCTGCTCCGACTGGAGTTGCCCCACCACCTGCGCGGCGGCGTTATCATCCAGCGCTTTATCCAGATACACCGTAATCTGCGGTGACGGATAGTATTGCGAGGCCGCCTGGTTGACGTTCTTGTAGACCATGTAGCAGACACTCGGCAGCGTCAGGGAAATGGCGATCACCATCACCGTCAGGAACGTCGCCAGCGGTTTGCTTTTCAGGTCCTGCACCGCGCCGTGGAAGGCGTAGCGCACCTGTTCGTTAAAAACATTAGTCTTACGTGAGTTCGGTTTTGGCGCCGCTTTGGCGCGCTTTGGCGCATTGCGGTTGCCATCCCCGCCGCCCTGCGGCTTGCGGAAACGGTCGAATCGGTTTCCGAACTGCCGAATCTGGTTGATTGCGTCGCGCTTATTCACCGTGGCCTCCGTGCAAATGACCGTCGCTCAGGGTCAGCATGCGGTACGAACGACGGGAGATAAGCCCGATGTCGTGCGTCGCCATCAGGACTGTCACCCCCACGCGGTTAAATTCCTCAAACAGACGCAGGATCCCTTCCGACAGCGCATCGTCCAGGTTACCGGTCGGTTCATCCGCCAGCAGAACGGCGGGTTTGTTCACCACCGCGCGAGCAATGCCCACGCGCTGCTGTTCACCGCCGGAGAGCTGGATCGGGAAGTTCTTCGCTTTGTCCAGCAGGCCAACTTTGTCCAGCGCCGCGGAAACGCGACGGCGGATATCATCATAGCTGGCACCCGCAATGATCAGCGGGATCGCCACGTTATCGAAGACGGTGCGATCCATCAGCAGGTGGTGATCCTGGAAAATCATGCCGATCTGGCGACGCAGGAACGGCACCTCACGGTTTTTCAGGCGGCTGATATCGTGGCCGCCAAAAAAGATGTTCCCGGCACTTGGCCGCTCGATCCCACAGATAAGCTTGAGCAGGGTACTTTTCCCCGCGCCGGAGTGGCCGGTCAGGAATGCCATCTCGCCTGGCTGCAGGTGGAATGTGACCCCCTGCAACGCTTGTCTCCCACCGAGATAGGCCTTGCTGACGTGTTCAAAGCGAATCATTGTTAGTCCTCTCGGGCAAATAGTGCCTCAATAAAGTCGTCCGATTTAAACGGACGCAAATCCTCGATACGTTCGCCGACACCGATATAGCGGATTGGGATGCCGAACTGATCCGCCACGGAGAAGATCACTCCACCCTTGGCGGTGCCGTCCAGTTTGGTCAGCGTAATCCCGGTCAGCCCCACCGCCTCATCGAACAGCTTCGCCTGGCTGATGGCGTTCTGTCCGGTGCTGGCGTCGATGGTCAGCATAATCTCATGCGGCGCGTCTTCGTCCAGCTTCTTCATGACGCGAACGATTTTCTTCAGCTCTTCCATCAGGTGCGATTTATTCTGCAAACGCCCTGCGGTATCGGCAATCAGCACGTCGATGTTTCGCGCCTTCGCGGCCTGAATGGCATCGAAGATCACGGACGCGGAATCCGCGCCGGTGTGCTGGGCAATCACCGGAATGTTGTTGCGCTGACCCCAGACCTGCAACTGCTCAACGGCGGCCGCACGGAAGGTGTCCCCCGCCGCCAGCATCACCGATTTGCCCTGCTGCTCGAACTGACGCGCCAGCTTACCGATGGTGGTGGTTTTACCCACGCCGTTGACGCCGACCATCAGAATAACAAATGGCGTTTTGCCTTCAATATTAAGCGGTTCATCAACTTTTGCGAGAATTTCGCCCATCTCGTCTTTCAGCAGGCCGTACAGCGCCTCGGCGTCGCGCAGCTGTTTGCGGCTCGCGCTTTCGGTCAGCTTAGCGATAATTTTACGCGTGGTTTCCACGCCGACGTCCGCAATCAGAAGCTGTTCTTCCAGCTCTTCAAACAGATCATCGTCGATTTTTTTGCCGCGGAACAGACTGATAAATCCGGAACCGAGGTTTTCTTTGGTTCTGACCAGGCTGCGTTTCAGGCGCGCGAAGAAACCTTCTTTGGTCGGTTTTTCCTGCTCCTGAACAATCTCTTCTGCCGGAGCCTCTTCTTCCGGCTCTTCGACCGGAACGACGATCACCGCGTCTTCGGCAGCCTCTGCGGCCAGCGCCTGAGCTTCGAGCTCTTCGTCGGTGATTTCGGGTTCGTTTTCCGCTTCTTCTTCGACGGCTTCCACGATTTCGACGGTTTCAGCTTCCGCCTGCCACTCTTCTGGCGCGATCGCTTCGGCTTTTACCTCAACCGGCTGCGGTTTCTCGCTTTCCTGAACCTGTTCGGTGACTTCCACCACCTCTTCAGCAAAAGCTTCGGTCTCTTCTTTGCTGTGCGCGCGCGCTTCCGCTTCAACTACCGCGGCGGTTTCGACAGGGGTTTCAGGCTGCGACTGTTCTTCAACTGTCTGCTGCTCTTCGATTTTTTGTTCTGTGTCTTGCTCTTTTTCGCCGAAGCCCAGCCAGGAAAAGAAGCCACGTTTTTTTTGTTTTGCCATCTGCGACGACACTCCTCGCGGTGCTATATACATGGAAGCTATAAAAATGATGAAATAGTCTAACACTTTACCTAATTAACATCACCGCCTGGAATCGCAGGCCAATTGTTAGCAGAGCTTTCCTGAAATGAAGAAAACGAACCGCCCGGCCGGACAAATTCGCATTATCGGCGGCCAGTGGCGAGGCCGCAAACTGCCCGTCCCCGACAGCCCTGGGCTGCGCCCGACCACCGATCGCGTCCGGGAGACGCTGTTTAACTGGCTGGCGCCGTCGATGGTTGACTCGCGCTGCCTCGACTGTTTTGCCGGAAGCGGCGCTCTGGGCCTCGAAGCGCTGTCGCGTTACGCCGCGAGC
Organism: Lelliottia sp. JS-SCA-14; assembly: GCF_035593345.1. Taxonomy (NCBI): domain Bacteria; kingdom Pseudomonadati; phylum Pseudomonadota; class Gammaproteobacteria; order Enterobacterales; family Enterobacteriaceae; genus Lelliottia; species Lelliottia sp. JS-SCA-14. The sequence goes on from NZ_CP141606.1 coordinate 4,542,811, forward strand.
GCCACCCTGCTGGAGATGGATCGCAGCGTTTCCCAGCAGCTACAGCAAAATCTCACTACCCTGAAAGCGATCAATGCCAAAGTGGTGAACACCAACGCGCTGGCGTTTCTGGCGCAAAAAGGCACGCCGCACGACGTGGTGTTTATCGATCCGCCGTTCCGCAAAGGGCTGTTGGAAGAGACGTTAACGCTGCTGGAGAACAACGGCTGGCTGGCGGATGACGCGCTTATCTACGTCGAGAGTGAAGTGGAAAATGGCTTACCGCCGGTTCCCGTTCACTGGGATCTGCACCGCGAACAGGTCGCAGGCCAGGTCGCTTATCGTTTGTATCACCGTGAAGTACGAGGAGAGCCTGATGCCAGTACTGATTAATTTTGGCCGTTTACTGATGCTGGGCGTCTGGGCATTTCTGATCCTGAACCTGGTTCATCCTTTCCCACGCCCGATGAATATTTTCGTCAACGTGGCACTGATTTTCACCGCCTTTATGCACGCCCTGCAGATGGTGATGCTGAAAAACGGCCTGCCGAAAGACGGACCGCCGATGACCGGCTGGCAGCAGCTGCGCGTCTTTATTTTTGGCGTGTTTGAGCTGCTGGTGTGGATGAAGAAGTTTAAGGCGCAGGCGAAGAAGTAAGGTGCGTTTTGTTGCCCGGTGGCGCTGCGCTTACCGGGCCTACGAGCCCTGTAGGCCGGTGCAAGCGCAGCGCCGCCCGGCAAATCACGGCTCCGCCGTAAACCCCTCAAACCGCGATCCCTTATAACTCAACACACCCCGGTCCCCGACCGTCAGCTGATGGTACTGCTTCTCGTCGAGACGAAACGTCATTTCCAGCCCGCCGCTCTGCGGTTTAAAACTTGCCTCGAAGCGCATCTGCGTTCCCGCTGGCGTCACCTGCTGCTGACGTGAGCGGCGCTCATTGAGCGCTTTCTCGCATTTATTACTCACCACCACGCGTTTTTGCAGCAGCGGCGCGGCGTCGTTATCGGCCTTTTCACGGCGCTGCTGCACAAAGCGGAACGAGGCGGCGATGACGATAATCGCCACCACGATCACGAAGAAAAGTGGCATTTTGCTCATTGTTGAATCCCATCAGATTTTGCGGAAATCAGGATACCCCGCCTTATCCGCCATTGCCAAACGCCTGCCCGCGTCACTACACTGAATCAGAGTGTTATTCAAAAATAACAGATACAGGGAGTTAATATGCTTTGGTCATTTATCGCTGTCTGTTTTTCCGCATGGCTTTATGTCGATGCGTCGTATCGCGGCCCTGCGTGGCAGCGCTGGCTGTTTAAACCGGTGACGCTGCTGCTCCTGCTGCTCCTCGGCTGGCAGGCACCGATGTTCAACGCCGTCTGCTATCTGGTGCTCGCGGGTCTGTGCGCCTCGTTGATTGGTGACGCGCTCACGCTACTGCCACGCCAGCGCCTGCTGTATGCCATCGGGGCGTTTTTCCTCTCGCATCTGCTCTACACCATCTACTTCGCAAGCCAGATGACCCTCTCCTTCTTCTGGCCGTTACCGCTGATTTTACTGGTGATGGGCGCGTTGCTGGTGGCGGTGATCTGGACGCGACTGGAAGAGATGCGCTGGCCGGTCTGTACCTTTATCGCCATGACGCTGGTGATGGTTTGGCTGGCGGGTGAGCTGTGGTTCTTCCGCCCAACGTCGCCTGCGATGTCGGCGTTCTTCGGTGCTGCGCTGCTGCTGATTGGCAACATCGTCTGGCTCGGGAGTCACTACCGTCGTCGCTTCCGCGCGGATAACGCCATCGCCTCCGCCTGCTACTTTGCCGGGCATTTCCTGATTGTGCGTTCGCTGTATATTTAATAGTGCTTGACTCTGGAGTCGACTCCAGAGTGTATGCTGCGGTTAATGAGAAAATTATCATTACCGGAGAGTGCCATGTCGACTCCAGAAACACCGAAAAAAGTGCCGCAATTCTCGGGACTCAAACTCAGTCCAGTCCCCGCAAAAGACGACTGCTGCTGCGACAGCGGATGCGAAACCCAGGCTGCGCCCGTGCAGCCTGAAAGCGGCGATCGCTACACCTGGATCGTCAACGGCATGGACTGCGCCGCCTGCGCCCGCAAAGTCGAAAATGCGGTGAAACAAGTGGCGGGCGTCAACCAGGTCCAGGTGCTGTTCGCCACCGAAAAACTGCTGGTCAGCGCCGACGCTGACGTCAGCAAGCAGGTGGAGGCGGCGGTGACCAAAGCCGGTTACTCCCTGCGTAGCGAGCAGGAACCTGCCGAAAAAATCTCTCCCCTGCGGGAAAATCTGCCGCTCATCACCCTGATTATCATGATGGCGCTCAGCTGGGCGCTGGAGCAGGTTAACCACCCGTTTGGCAATCTGGCGTTTATTGCCACCACGCTGGTTGGGCTGTTCCCCATCGCGCGCCAGGCTCTGCGTCTGATCAAAACCGGCAGCTGGTTCGCGATTGAAACCTTAATGAGCGTCGCGGCAATCGGCGCGCTGTTTATTGGCGCGACGGCGGAAGCGGCGATGGTGCTGCTCCTGTTCCTGATCGGCGAACGCCTTGAGGGCTGGGCGGCGAGCCGGGCACGTAAAGGGGTCAGCGCGTTAATGGCGCTGAAACCGGAGACGGCGACGGTGGTGGTGAATGGCGAGCGCCAGACGGTCGCTATCACGGCGCTGCGTCCGGGCGATGTGATGGAGGTGGCCGCCGGGGGGCGTTTGCCTGCGGACGGGACGCTTCTCACCGCGACGGCCAGTTTCGACGAAAGCGCCCTGACCGGCGAATCGATCCCCGTTGAGCGTGAAACCGGCGAGAAAGTCCCTGCCGGGGCCACCAGCGTGGACCGTCTGGTGCAGCTCAAAGTGCTTTCCGAACCCGGCGACAGCGCCATTGACCGCATTCTGAAACTGATCGAAGAGGCCGAGGAGCGCCGCGCGCCCGTCGAGCGCTTTATCGATCGCTTCAGCCGCATCTACACGCCGGTAATTATGCTGGTTGCCCTGCTGGTGGCGGTGGTTCCGCCGCTGCTGTTCAGCGCCCCGTGGGAGGCGTGGATCTATAAAGGGCTGACGCTGCTGCTGATCGGCTGTCCGTGTGCGCTGGTGATTTCAACGCCTGCGGCCATCACCTCGGGTCTGGCCGCCGCCGCACGACGCGGGGCGCTGATTAAAGGCGGTGCGGCGCTGGAACAGCTCAGCCAGGTTCAGCAGATCGCCTTCGATAAAACCGGCACGCTGACCGTCGGCAAACCGCAGGTCACGGGCATTTATCCTGCCGATGACGCCCTGCTGGCGCTGGCCGCCGCCGTCGAGCAGGGTTCGACTCACCCGCTGGCGCAGGCAATTGTGCGTGAAGCGCAGTCGCGCGGGCTGACAATTCCGGCTGCCAGCGCGCAGCGAGCGCTGATGGGCTCAGGCATCGAAGCGGAAGTTGAGGGCAGCAAGGTGCTGATTTGCGCTGCCGATAAATTCCCTGCCGACGAGTTCAGCCCGCAGATCCGCGAGCTGGAGCAGGCCGGGCAGACGGTGGTGATCGTCGTTATCGACGGCGTGGCAAAAGGGGTGTTGGCTCTGCGCGATACTCTGCGTGCAGATGCCAAAGAGGCGGTGGCGGCGCTGCATCAGCTGGGGATTCAGGGCGTGATCCTGACCGGGGATAACCCGCGCGCGGCGGCGGCAATTGCCAGTGAGCTTGGCCTGGAGTTTAAGGCCGGGCTGTTACCAGCGGATAAAGTACAGGCCGTGACTGGGCTGAACGCTCAGGCCCCGCTGGCGATGGTCGGCGACGGCATCAACGACGCTCCGGCGATGAAAGCTGCGACGATTGGGATTGCGATGGGCAGCGGGACCGACGTGGCGCTCGAAACCGCCGATGCGGCGCTGACGCACAACCGCCTGACCGGTCTGGCGCAGATGATTTCGCTGGCACGTGCGACGCGGGCCAATATTCGTCAGAACATCACGATTGCGCTGGGGCTGAAGGGGATTTTCCTGGTCACCACGCTGCTGGGGATAACAGGTCTGTGGCTGGCGGTATTAGCGGATACGGGGGCGACGGTGCTGGTGACGGCGAACGCACTGCGGTTGTTGCGCCGGAGATGATAAACGCCGGGTGGCGGCTTCGCCTTACCCGGCCTACGTTTTCATGATTTCGTAGGCCCGTGCATGCGAAGCGCCGCCGGGCAAAAAGCGATGATGTTGTATGCCGGGTTCACCCGGCAAACCACGACTACCCTTTGCGCACCAGGTACCGATACGGAAGGGAGCCCGTCTCTTGCGCCACCAGCTCATGTTCCATAAAGGTACAAAAACCGGGGATATCGCGGGTGGTCGCAGGATCGTCAGCAATGATCAGCAGCGTCTCGCCGGTCTGCATGTTACGCACGGTTTTGCGCACCATCATCACCGGCTCCGGGCAGCGGAGGCCCTGCGCATCAAGGGTATGGTTGGGGCTGGAAAACAGGTCGGTCATCATCTTCTCGTTCATATCAAAAAACGGCTGTAGTTTACGCCGCGTTTTCGGCAAAGCAAACCAGGTTAACGATTGCGCGAAAATTAGCCATTGCAATACGGACTGAAAGCAGTAATATGCGGCGGCTTAATTGGGTTCCCTCACCCCAAATATTAATCAAAAAGGTCACAATATGACGCAGTTCTCTCAATCGCAGCGCGTAAAAGCGTTGTTCTGGCTATCGCTATTCCATCTGCTGGTGATCACTTCCAGTAACTATCTGGTGCAATTGCCGATCTCCATTTTTGGTTTCCATACCACCTGGGGCGCATTCAGCTTCCCGTTTATCTTCCTCGCGACCGATTTGACCGTGCGTATTTTTGGCGCGCCGTTGGCCCGACGCATTATCTTTGCGGTGATGCTGCCTGCGCTGTTCGTCTCGTACGTCATCTCTTCCCTGTTCTACATGGGAAGCTGGCAGGGCTTTGAGGCGCTGACGCACTTCAACCTGTTTGTCGCCCGCATCGCTGCCGCCAGCTTTATGGCCTACGCTCTGGGACAGATCCTCGACGTTCACGTCTTTAACCGTCTGCGACAGAACCACCGCTGGTGGATGGCACCGACGGCGTCCACGCTGTTCGGCAACGTCAGCGACACCCTGGCCTTCTTCTTCATCGCCTTCTGGCGCAGCCCGGATGCCTTTATGGCCGCCCACTGGATGGAAATCGCGCTGGTGGACTACTGCTTCAAAGTGCTGATCAGCATTGTCTTCTTCCTGCCGATGTACGGCGTGCTGCTGAATATGCTGCTGAAAAGGCTGGCGGATAAATCTGAAATCTCGGCATTGCAGGCAGGTTAAAGGTTCGGTTTATCAGTTGTGATAAGATGGATGAATGAGCCGTTATGGCCGTTTATCGAAAGGAATAAGTTAATGCGCAATCTGGTTAAATATGTCGGGATTGGCCTGCTGGTAGTGGGTCTGGCGGCCTGTGATAACAGCGATACGAAGACCCCTGCTCAGGGCGCGTCCGCGGAAAGTAATGCCACCGGACAGCCGGTTAATCTGATGGATGGCAAACTCAGCTTCTCTCTGCCAGCGGATATGACCGATCAGAGCGGCAAGCTGGGCACCCAGGCGAACAACATGCACGTCTATTCCGATGCCACCGGGCAGAAAGCGGTCATTGTGATTGTCGGTGACGACACCAATGAAGATCTGGCGGTGCTGACCAAGCGTCTGGAAGATCAACAGCGTAGCCGCGATCCGCAGCTGCAGGTGGTAACCAACAAGTCCATCGAACTGAAAGGCCATACCCTGCAACAGCTGGACAGCATTATCTCTGCCAAAGGCCAGACCGCGTACTCTTCCGTGGTGCTCGGCAAAGTGGACGGCAAACTGCTGACCATGCAGATCACCCTGCCAGCTGACGATCAGCAGAAAGCGCAGACCGCCGCAGAAAACATCATCAATACCCTCGTGATTCAGTAATTTTCATCACGATTCAACGGCCTCCGTCGCTTGCGCCGGGGGCCGTTTTTTTAAGCGCCAGGTCAGCAGGAACGCAACGCCAACCAGCCCCGCCGCCGCAAGATAGATAACCGGAACGCCCGCGTAGGCCATCAGCAGCCCGGCCAGTGGCCCGGTCACCCCCAGCGACATATCCATAAACACGGTATAAGTCGCCAGCGCCGAACCCTGATTCTGCTGCGGCACCGCTTTCACCGCCACCACGCCCAGCGCCGGGAAGACCAGCGAGAAACCCGCGCCCGCGAGGAATACGCCGATCTTCGCCACCCACGGCTCACCCGCAATGCCCGTCAGCAGCAGGCCGACAATCTCGACGCTAAAGCAGATCATCGCCACGTTCAGTCCGCCGAGGCGGTTGATACCGTTCGGGAACAGCAGACGCGCACCGACGAAGGCGCAGCTAAACAGCGTCAGGGCGAACGCCGCACCGTCCCAGCCTTTGGCGTCGTAAAACAGGGTGATGAAGGTGGCAATCACACCAAAACCGGCGGACGCCAGGGCCAGCGCCATGCCGTAGGGCCAGACGCGCCCGAGCACCGCGCGAAACGGCAGCGGCTTGCCTTTGCTGGCTTTCACCTTCGGTCGCGGGAGCGCGAGTAAAATCGCCATCAGCGCGACCACCATAATAGTGATCGCCAGCCCGTGCAGACCGCCCCACGCATAGCACACCACGCCCAGCGGCGCGCCGAGGGCCATCGCGCCGTAGGTGACAATCCCGTTCCACGAAATCACGCGCCCGATATGCGGCGTGCCGACCACGCCTACTCCCCACAGCGTCGAGCCGGTCCCCGCCAGACTTTGCCCGATGCCTAAAATCACACGCCCCAGACACAGCAGCGCCAGGCTGAGCAGCGGCCAGCCGCTGGTGGTCGCCGCCAGAAGATAGCTCAGGCCACTGAGGAAACAGCCGCACAACCCCACCACCACGATACTTTTCGGGCCAAACAGATCGGCATACCGCCCCGACTGTGGGCGACTCAGCAGGGTGGCGAAATATTGCAGGCTAATCACCAGCCCCGCCCAGAAGGCGCTGAATCCCATCACGTCATGGACGTAACCGGGCAACACCGCGAGCGGCAGGCCAATGGTGAGATAGCTGGCGAAGTTAAACATCACAACAGAAACAATGCGCAGATTGAGGCGCAATCCGCTCAGTGCCGGTTCGGCGGCAGGGTCGGGCATGAGGTTCTACCTGGTATTTTGCAACAGTGTTTCACTATTACCACGTCATGCGGCGAAAAGCAGCAGCGACTTTCAGATTAACGGCGTCAAACGCAGCGGTCCCTACGCACTACACTTAACGGGCACACAACATAAGGAATCAGCATGACAACCCCCCAGCCCGACAAGACGGGCCTGCACATATTATTAAAACTCGCCTGTCTGGTGGTGATCCTCGCCGGTATTCACGCGGCGGCGGATATTATCGTTCAACTGCTGCTGGCGCTCTTTTTCGCCATTGTTCTTAATCCGTTAGTCACCTGGTTTATCCGTCGCGGCGTGCGTCGCCCTGTCGCCATCACCATTGTGGTGCTGGTGATGCTGGTGGTCCTCACCGCCCTGTTCGGCGTGCTGGCGGCATCGCTGAGCGAATTCTCCACCCTGCTGCCGAAATACAATAAAGAGCTGACGCGCAAGATTGTCGATCTGCAGGAGATGCTGCCGTTCCTCAACCTGCATATCTCGCCTGAACGCATGCTAAAGCGCATGGATTCAGAGAAAGTGATGACCTTCGCCACTACGCTGATGACCGGGCTTTCTGGCGCGATGGCCAGCATTTTGCTGCTGGTGATGACGGTAGTGTTTATGCTGTTCGAGGTGCGCCACGTGCCGTACAAACTGCGCTTCGCCCTGAACAATCCGCAGATTCACATTGCTGGCCTGCACCGGGCGCTGAAGGGCGTTTCCCACTATCTGGCGCTGAAAACCTTACTCAGCCTCTGGACCGGGGCGATTATCTGGCTCGGGCTGTCGCTGATGGGCGTTCAGTTCGCGCTGATGTGGGGCGTACTGGCGTTTCTGCTCAACTACGTGCCCAACATCGGCGCGGTGCTTTCCGCCGTGCCGCCGATGATTCAGGCGTTTCTTTTCAATGGCTTTTATGAATGTATGCTGGTCGGCGCGTTATTCCTGGTCGTTCACATGGTGCTCGGAAATATCGTCGAGCCGCGGATGATGGGCCATCGTCTGGGAATGTCGACCATGGTGGTCTTTTTGTCATTGTTAATATGGGGATGGCTACTGGGACCGGTGGGCATGCTGCTTTCGGTACCGCTGACCAGCGTGTGTAAAATATGGATGGAGACCACCAAAGGCGGCGGAAAACTGGCCATTCTGCTCGGGCCAGGGCGACCGAAAAGTCGGCTTCCGGGGTAACAATTTTCTCGTAAACCTACCCAACGAGGTAGGTTTACGGACTTAATCAGATCTATAAACTCTGTGCCGATTTTTTTAGAATCGGCATAATTGTTGTTTTTAAGTGAATATTTTCTTAGCAAAGCCGATAACAAAAGCGTTGTCTACATTGCCAGCGCGTTAATTAAAGTTAAATTGGCAATGTCACAAAATAAATAATGCAAAAATGTTATTTATCGCAATGGTTAAAATTTGCCTTAAGAATTATATTGCGTAAATATCGTGGACGAGATCACTATTATTGATACGGAGTTGTTGATGAAGAAGATTGTTAAATGGTGTGCGGCTTTTGCCATTATGGGGGCGCTGGCAGGCTGTGCGCGTACTGCCCCGGTGGATCAGGTTCACTCTACCGTTAGCGCGGGCCATTCTGCGGAACAGGTGAAGTCTGCCATTCTGAAAGCGGGCCTTCAGCGCGACTGGATCATGACTGAAGTCAGCCCTGGCGTCATTAAAGGCCGCCTGCAGGCACGCGACCACAGCGCCGAAGTTCGCATTCCTTACACGGCCACAAGCTATTCAATTAATTACGAAAACAGCCTCAACCTGAAAGCCAGCGACGGTAAAATTCACAAAAATTACAACCGTTGGGTTCGTAATCTCGACAAAGATATTCAGCTGAATCTCGCCAGAAGCGCCGCGCAGTAAAATTGCCTAAAGTCGGGCCGCTATCGGCCCGATAATGTATTCCTCAACCCCGCGAAAGGTTACGCAATAATGTACGAAACGGACTCGCTCAGCGCGCTGGATGCCATTACAGAAGCACAACGTATTGCTTTTGCTCCAATGTTGTTTCAAACCGCGCTTTGTTTGCGTAACTCTGGCGTTCTGGCCTGGCTCGATAAACAAGGGAAACAGGGCGCACGCCTTGAAGACATTGTCGAGAACAGTACCCTGAATGAATACGCTGTCAGCGTTTTGCTGGATATGGGATTAAGCGGACGGATCGTTACCCATAAAGAGGGACATTACTATCTGGCAAAAGTGGGACATTTTCTCCTGCACGATGCGATGACCCGCGTAAATATGGATTTTACCCAGGACGTTTGTTATCAGGGATTATTCCACCTCTCCGATTCCCTAAAACTTGAAAAACCCGCGGGATTATCGGTATTTGGCGAATGGCCGACCATCTATCCCGCATTGTCGCAATTACCTGTGCAGGCAAAAGAGAGTTGGTTTGCGTTTGATCATTACTATTCTGACGCTGCTTTTGATGCCGCTTTGCCATATATATTCGCAAGCAAGCCGACAAAATTGTACGATGTAGGCGGTAATACAGGCAAATGGGCTTTACGCTGCTGCCGGTATGATGAAAATGTCGCCGTTACCCTCCTCGACCTCCCGCAGCAAATAGCGTTGGCGCAGGAAAATATCGCAAATGCAGGATTATCTCATCGCATTGGGTTCCATGCTGTCGATATGCTTAGCAACGCGGCGCTGCCGGGCGAAGCAGACGTATGGTGGATGAGTCAGTTCCTCGACTGCTTCTCTCCCGATCAGATTGTCACCATGCTGAGCAACGTGGCGCAGGTCATGAAGCCCGGCGCGCGGTTATGCATTATGGAACTGTTCTGGGATGCCCAGAAATTCGAAGCGGCCTCGTTTAGCCTCAATGCGACCTCGCTCTATTTCACCTGTATGGCGAATGGCAACAGCCGCTTTTATAGCGTCGAGAAATTTTATCACTACCTGGAACAGGCCGGTTTCCACGTAGAGCAACGACTGGACAATTTAGGTCTGGGTCATACCTTACTGATTTGTCAGAAAAAAGAACAATAAATTCGGTGAAATACCTGAGGGTTCACGCCGTTATTTGATGACGATAGATCGCGGACGCGCGTAGATGAAATTTGCAATTAACATTATCGACTGGCAGGCCAGAGCGCCTGGTCTCAGTGATGCCGAACAATGGCAGGCGTGGTCACGCGATTCGCTCACCATTGATCCCACTGCGCCACAGGCAAAACTCACGGATTTGCCGATGATGACTGCGCGCCGCCTCAACTCGGGCAGCAAACTGGCCGTCGATTGCGGCCTGTCCATGCTGCGAAAGCATGACATCGACGCGGTGGTTTACACCAGCCGCCACGGCGAACTGGAGCGCAACTACCGCATTCTGCATGCCCTGGCGACGGATCAGGCCGTGTCACCCACCGATTTTGCCATGTCCGTGCACAACTCGGCGGTGGGGAATCTCACCATCGCCGCGCGTCAGCCGATTGTCTCCTCTTCTCTCTCTGCCGGGCTGGATACTTTCCAGCAAGGCCTGTGCGAAGTGCTGTGCCTGCTGCAGGCGGGCTATTCCCGCGTGCTGCTGGTCGATTTCGACGGGGCGCTGCCGGTGTTTTACCACCCGCATTTACCCGCGCAAATGCCGACCTGGCCCTATGCGCTGGCTGTCGTTATCGAAGCCGGTGATACGCTGCGCTGCGAAACTCGTTCTGGCAGTACCGGCGAAGAGCCGCCGCTGCCGCAAAGCCTGATGTTCCTGCAACGCTATCTTAGCGACGAGCCGCAGTTTGTGGTCTCCGGCGAACGCCTGCTCTGGCAGTGGTCCCGCGCATGAACGCATTAGCCAGCAGTATGAATCGGGTGTGGCGTCTGGTCATGACCGGCTTCTGCTTCGCGCTGTTTGGCGTGGGCGGTCTGCTGCTGTCGCTGGTCTGGTTCAACCTGCTGCTGATGGTTCAGCGCGATCGCGCCAAACGCCGCCGCCTGGCGCGCCGCAGTATTTCCGCCAGCTTCCGTTTCTTTATGAACGTGATGCGTCTGACGGGAGTACTCGATTACCGCATTGATAATCTCGACGCCCTGCGCAGCGAACGCGGCTGTCTGGTGATCGCCAACCATCCCACGCTGATTGATTACGTGATCCTCGCCTCAGTGATGCCGGAAACGGACTGCCTGGTGAAAAGCGCCCTGCTGCGTAATCCCTTCGTCAGCGGCGTGATTCGCGCGGCGGATTATCTGATCAACAGCGAAGCAGACACCCTGCTCGCCGCCAGCCAGCGCCGTCTGGCGCAGGGCGATACCCTGTTAATTTTCCCCGAAGGCACGCGCACCCGCATCGGGGAGGCCATGACGCTGCAACGCGGCGCGGCCAATATCGCCGTGCGCTGCGGTAGCGACCTGCGGGTCGTAGTGATCCACTGCAGCGAACACCTGCTCGATAAAAAAAGCCGCTGGTACGACGTACCGCCGCGCAAACCCTTTTTCACGGTCGACGTCCGTGAGCGGGTCAATATTCACGATTTTTACGATGCGACAGAACAAGAACCGGCCCTGGCCGCGCGCCAGCTAAACCGGCACCTGCAGCATCGCTTAACATCAGGTCTTCAATCTTTGTCAGGAATTAATGATGCAAGCGCTTTATCTTGAAATTAAAAATCTTATTATCTCCACGCTGAATCTGGACGAACTGACCGCCGACGATATCGATACGGAAGCGGCGCTGTTTGGTGATGGTCTGGGCCTCGATTCCATCGACGCGCTGGAGCTTGGCCTGGCCGTGAAAAACCAGTATGGCGTCGTGCTATCCGCGGAAAGCGAAGAGATGCGTCAGCACTTCTATTCCGTCGCCACGCTGGCATCATTTATCCATGCCCAACGCGCCTGAGAACGAATTTGCTATGACAGAACAAAACGCCATTTATCAGGAAGTCTGCGGACTCCTGACCAAACTGTTTGAAATCGAACCGGACGCGATCTCTCCCGAGGCGCGCCTGTACGAAGATCTGGAGCTGGACAGCATCGACGCCGTCGACATGATTGTTCACCTGCAGAAGAAAACAGGTAAAAAAATCAAACCTGAAACCTTCAAATCGGTGCGTACCGTTCAGGACGTGGTGGACGCTGTCGAACAGCTTCTGCGCGAAGAGTAAGACGCCATGCGTGGCGGACGATCTTTCCCGGCCATCCCGCTGCTAACGGGGCTGATGCTGCTCGCCTGGCCATTTCTGATTGGCTTCGGGCTGACGCACAACATTCTGCACTGGCTGCTGCCGCTGATGGCGCTGCTGCTGGTCTGCCGTCTGCGCCAGGCGCGGCATAACGCCGGGCCGATGCGCTTTGTGGTGCAAAGCGTCGCGCTGGCGGGTATTGCGCTGTGCACAGCGAGCTACCTGCTGAAAGCGCACCAGTGGCTGCTGCTCTATCCCGTGGTGGTGAATCTGGTGATGCTGGCTGTGTTCGGTGGATCGCTTTGGACGGCGATGCCGCTGGTCGAGCGCCTGGCGCGCCTGCGCGATCCCCAGTTGCCGCCAGAAGGCGTTCGCTATACCCGCAATGTGACCCGCGTGTGGTGCGGTTTTTTCATCGTTAATGGTTCGGTGGCGCTGTTCACCGTTATCCACGGTGATATGCAGCTTTGGACGCTGTGGAACGGTATGGTCGCATACATCCTGATGGGGACGCTGATGGCGACGGAGTGGCTGGTGCGTCAACGGGTGATGAAAAAAAGTGAAGCACATGAATAAACCCCTGCCGCTAAGCCAGTGGCTGAATGCGCCGCGTCCGGATGAGACGCCGATCGCCTGGCTTGAGGATCACACCTGGACGCTCGGGCAGCTTCGTCACGACGTCTCCACCCTGACAAGCATGCTTATCCAGCAGGAAGGCGAGCGCTGGGCGCTGTGCTTCGAAAACAGCTATCTGTTTATCGTCGCCCTGCTCTCAACGCTGCATGCAGGCAAGACGCCGGTGATCCCCGGCCACTGCCGCGTCTCGCTGCTTGAAGAACAGCGCGCGCTGTTCAGCGGCGTGCTGAGCGATCAAACCCTGAACTATCCGGGCCGCCTGATTGTGGTGAATTCCGCCCGCCGCACGAGTGACGCCTTCACCCCGCTGCCGCCGATTGCCGACGACAGCTTTGTCGAGCTCTTCACCTCCGGCTCAACCGGTGCACCGCGACGTATCGTGAAACCTATCGCTCGCCTCGATCGTGAAGCCACTCTGCTGGCCGAGCGCTTTGGCGCGCGTCTGACGGGCTGCAGTATCGTCGCCTCCGTAGTACCGCAGCATTTGTACGGCCTGACTTTCCGCATCTTTTTACCCATGTCGCAAGGATTGCCGCTCCACGCGGCGATGCTCTATTACGCTGAACAGCTGGCGGCACTGCCCGATGATCGGCGCTACGTATTTATCAGCAGCCCGGCGTTTCTGAAGCGGCTCGATACCCAGCTCGCGCCGCCACCCGTGGTGATGTTGCTCTCCGCCGGTGGCATGCTGCCGTGGGACGAAGTGACCGCCACGCATCGCTGGATGAACGTCTGGCCGGATGAAATCTACGGCAGCACCGAGACCGGCATTCTGGCCTGGCGACATCGTCAGGAGGAGTCGATTCCATGGCTCCCGTTCCCCGGCGTGCATTTCCGCCACGAAGGCGAGATCTGCCACGTAACTTCTCCGCTGATCCATGAGCCGGACGGCTTACCGCTGGACGATATTCTGCACTTCGAGAGCAACGGGATGTTCAGCATCGCCGGACGTCGTGGGCGAGTGGTTAAAATCGAAGAGAAGCGCGTATCGCTCAACGAAATTGAACAGCGCCTGCTGGAGCTGGACGGCATTCGCGAAGTCGCGGCCCTGCCCATCACGCGCGGCGGGCGTCAGGGGATCGGCGTACTGCTGGTTCTGAACGATGACGCGCGTCAGCGACTCAACCAACAGGGCAACAAAGCGCAGGAGTTTGCCTGGCGTCGTGCCCTGCTGCCGTGGCTTGAGCCCGTCGCCGTGCCGCGCTACTGGCGGATTATCGATGAGATGCCCGTCAACAGTATGAACAAGCGTGTCTATGCGCAGTTACAGGAGTTATTTCATGAAAATCCATGAAATCGAGCGCCACCAGCCGCAGCCAGAGGATCTGGAGATTGTCCTGCATCTCGACCCTGCGTTGTTCTGGTTCCAGGGACATTTTGCCGTGCAGCCGCTGCTGCCGGGCGTCGCGCAGCTCGACTGGGTGATGCACTACGCCACCACCCTGCTGGCCCCCGACTACCGTTTTCACAGCATTCAGAACGTGAAGTTCCAGGCACCCCTGCTGCCGGACACCACCGTGACTCTGACGCTCAGCTGGAACGCCGAACGTCAGATCCTCACCTTTAGCTATCAGCGTCACGACGGCGACGCGCGCCACACCGCCAGCAGCGGGAAGATTCGGTTATGTCGCTGACGTTCCGCCCCTGCGTGCTGATCCCCTGCTACAACCACGGCGCGATGATGACGAGCGTGCTGTCGCGGCTGGGATCGTGCGGGCTGCCGTGTCTGATCGTCGATGACGGCAGCGACGAGCCCACCCGGCTGGAGCTGGAACGCCTGGCCGCAGAACATCCGCAGGTGACGCTGATCCGCTTGCCCCAGAATGCCGGAAAAGGCACGGCGGTGATCCGTGGCCTGCAAGCCTCCGCCCGCGCCGGGTTTACTCACGCCGTGCAGGTAGATGCCGACGGCCAGCACGCCATCGAAGATATTCCGCAGCTACTGGCTCTGGCCGAACGCCACCCGGAGGCGCTGATCTCCGGCCAACCTATATATGACGATTCGATCCCCCGCTCGCGCCTCTATGGCCGCTGGGTCACCCACGTCTGGGTGTGGATCGAAACCCTTTCCCTGCAGCTGAAAGACAGCATGTGCGGGTTCCGCGTTTACCCCGTCGCACCGACGCTGAAACTGGCGGAACACGCTACGCTCGGCAAGCGGATGGATTTTGATACGGAAGTCATGGTCCGCCTCTACTGGCAGGGCAACGACAGCTATTTTGTGCCGACGCGGGTGACCTATCCCCACGACGGCCTGTCGCATTTCGACGCCCTGAAAGACAACGTGCGCATCTCCCTGATGCACACCCGCTTGTTCTTCGGCATGCTGCCGCGGATCCCTTCGCTTCTGATGCGTCGTCGTCGCGAGCACTGGGCCGAGCAGCAGGAGGTGAAAGGGCTGTGGGGGATGCGCCTGATGCTGCGCGTCTGGCAGCTCTTCGGACGTCGCGCGTTTAGCCTGCTGCTGTGGCCGGTGATCGGCGTTTACTGGCTCACCGCCCGCCCGGCGCGACAGGCGTCGCAGCAGTGGCTGGCGCGCGTGGCTGATGAGCTTAAGACGCAGCAGCGCCCGCTGCCGCCGCGCTTTAACAGCTTTTTCCACTTCATGCGTTTCGGCTATTCAATGCTGGATAAAGTCGCGGGCTGGCGCGGCGAGCTGAAGATGAACCGGGATGTCGTTTTCGCGCCCGGCGCTCCTGAGGCGCTCAACGTCGACGCCCCTCAGGGCAAGCTGCTGCTGGCCTCGCACCTCGGCGACGTCGAAGCCTGCCGCGCGCTGGCGCAAATCGAAGGCAGCAAGACCATCAACGCGCTGGTGTTTAGCGACAACGCCCAGCGCTTTAAACAGATCATGCAGGAGATGGCCCCGCAGGCCGGGCTGAACCTGATGCCCGTCACCGATATCGGGCCGGACACCGCCATCGCCCTGAAAGAGAAGCTCGATCGCGGCGAATGGGTGGCGATCGTCGGCGATCGTATCGCGGTCAATCCACAGCGCGGCGGCGAATGGCGCGTGGTCTGGAGTGCGTTTCTCGGCAAGCCCGCCCCGTTCCCACAGGGGCCGTTTATCCTCGCCTCCATTTTGCGCTGCCCGGTGGTGCTGATTTTCGCCCTGCGCCAGCAGGACAAGCTGCACATTCACTGTGAGTCCTTTGCCGATCCGCTGCTTCTGCCGCGCGGCGAGCGCCAGCAGGCGCTCCAGCACGCTATCGATCGCTATGCCCAACGCCTCGAGCACTACGCGCTGATGTCGCCGCTCGACTGGTTTAATTTTTTCGATTTCTGGCATCTGCCGGATGCCAAAGAGAAGGAGTAAAGGGTGCTGACCGATCCCCGTTTTACGACCGAAGTTGAGCTGACCGTCCCCTTCCACGACGTGGATATGATGGGCGTCGTCTGGCACGGCAACTATTTCCGCTACTTCGAGATTGCCCGCGAGGCGCTGCTCAATCAGTTCGACTATGGCTATCGCCAGATGAAGGCGTCCGGCTACGTCTGGCCGGTGGTCGATACGCGGGTGAAGTACCGCAGCGCAGTGGTATTCGAGCAACGCATCCGCGTGCGGGCGCAGATCGAAGAGTTTGAAAACCGCCTGCGCATCGCCTACCAGATTTTCGACGCCGAAACCGGGAAGCGCACCACCACCGGGTACACCATCCAGGTGGCCGTCGAAGAGAGCAGCCGCGAAATGTGTTTCGTCAGTCCGGCAATTTTATTTGAACGTATGGGAGTGATGCCATGAAATGGTTGCCCCTGCTGGCCCTGCTGGTCAGCCCGTTAGTCAGCGCGGTCACGCTGGATGAACTCCAGCAGCGCTTTACCGAACAGCCCGTGGTGCGCGCGCACTTCGAGCAGACCCGCACCATCAAAGATCTCCCGCAGCCGCTGCGCTCGCAGGGCGAAATGCTGATCGCCCGCGACGACGGTTTGCTGTGGGATCAGAAAGCGCCGTTCCCGATGACCCTGCTATTGGACGACAAGCGCATGGTTCAGGCGATCAACGGCCAGCCGCCGCAGACCATCACCGCCGACAATAATCCGCAGATGTTCCAGTTTAACCATCTGCTGCGCGCCCTCTTCCAGGCCGACCGCAAAGTGCTGGAAGAGAACTTCCGCATTGATTTTAAAGACCTCGGCGCGGGCCGTTGGTCGCTGGTGCTGACGCCCATCACCACGCCGCTGGACAAGATTTTCGCCACCATGAATCTGGGGGGCGCGACCTATCTGGAGTCGATTCAGCTCAACGACAAACAGGGCGACCGCACGGATATCGCCCTCTCCCATCATCAACTGACGCCCGCCAGCCTGACTCATGACGAACGCCAACGCTTTGCCGCGCCGTAACAGTCTGCGCCCGGCGCTGCTGTGGGGCCTGTTATGCCTGGCGCTGCTGGGCGTACTGCTGTCGCTGTTGCCCGGCGCGCGGCTCAACAGCAGCGTGCTGGCGATGCTGCCCAAGCAGACGCTCGGCGCCATTCCACCTGCGCTCAACGACGGATTTATGCAGCGTCTGGACCGCCAGCTGGTGTGGCTGGTCAGCCCCGGCAAAGAACCGAATCCGCGCGTGGCACAGGAGTGGTTAACTCTGCTGCAAAAATCGGGTTCCCTCCATGAGGTGAAAGGCCCGATGGACGCCAATAGCCAGAAAGCCTGGGGCGAATTTTTCTGGCAGCACCGTAACGGCCTGATCGACACCGCGACCCGCGCCCGTCTGCAAAACGGCGGCGAGGCGCAGGCCCAGTGGATCCTTTCCCAGCTGTATTCAGCCTTCTCCGGCGTCAGCGGCAAAGAGCTGCAAAACGACCCGCTGATGCTGATGCGCGGTTCGCAGCTTTCGCTTGCGCAAAACAGCCAGAAGCTGCGGCTGATGGACGGCTGGCTGGTGACCAAAGACGAGGCCGGAAATTACTGGTATCTGCTGCACGGCGAGCTGGCCGGTGAGTCGTTCGATATGCAGCAAACGCACCGTATGGTGACAACGCTGCACGGTCTTGAAAACCAGCTGAAAACTCATTTCCCGCAGGCGCAGCTGCTCTCGCGCGGGACGGTATTTTATAGCGACTACGCCAGCCAGCAGGCGAAACAGGACATCTCCACCCTCGGCATCGCCACGATTCTGGGGGTGATTTTGCTGATCGTGGCGGTGTTCCGCTCCCTACGCCCGCTGCTGCTGTGCCTGATCTCCATCGGCATCGGCGCGCTGGCCGGGACCGTCGCCACACTAACGATCTTCGGCGAGCTGCACCTGATGACGCTGGTAATGAGCATGAGCATCATCGGGATTTCCGCCGACTACACCCTCTATTACCTGACCGAGCGCATGGTCCACGGCGCGCAGGATTCGCCGTGGCAAAGCCTGGCAAAAGTGCGTAACGCCCTGCTGCTGGCCCTGCTGACCACCGTGGCGGCTTATTTGATCATGATGCTTGCCCCGTTCCCCGGCATTCGTCAGATGGCGGTGTTTGCCGCCGTGGGGCTGAGCGCTTCGTGCCTGACAGTTATCTTCTGGCATCCGTGGCTGTGCCGCGGTTTGCCGGTGCGTCCGGTTCCGGCAATGGTATTGATGCTGCGCTGGCTGGCCGCGTGGCGACGTAACAAGGCGGTCTCCGTCGGGCTGCCGGTGATTCTGGCCGTCGTCTCCGTGGTCGGCATCGCCAGTCTGCGGGTGGATGACGATATCGCCCAGCTCCAGGCGCTGCCGAAGGATATTCTGGCGCAGGAAAAGACCATCACGGCACTGACCGGGCAGAGCGTCGATCAGAAATGGTTCGTGGTCCACGGCGCAACGGCCCAGCAAACGCTGGAGCGGCTGGAAGCCTTTACGCCTGCGCTGGCAGCGTCGCAAAAGGCCGGTGACATTAAAACGTTCCGCACCCTCCCGCTGAACTCGCTGGCGCGACAGAAAAGCGATCTGGCACTCCTGCACAACGCCGCTCCGGCAGTGACAAACGTCCTGCAAAGCGCGGGGCTGACGACCGTAACGCCGGATCTGAACGCCATGCCCGTGAGCACAGAAGACTGGCTCGCCAGCCCGGCAAGTGAAGGCTGGCGTCTGCTGTGGCTGACGCTGCCCGACGGCGAAAGCGGCGTGCTGGTGCCGGTCGACGGCGTGAAAAACAGCGCGGCGCTAAGCCAATTAGCCGCAGCGCATCCGGGCGTAGTGTGGGTGGATCGCAAAGCGAGCTTCGACAGCCTGTTCTCGCTCTATCGCGGCGTGCTGACGGGCCTGCTGTTGGTCGCGCTGGCGGTGATCGCCTGCGGGGCGATGCTGCGTCTCGGCTGGCGTAAAGGGCTGATAAGCCTGGTGCCGTCGGTCCTGTCGCTGGGCTGCGGTCTGGCGGCACTGGCGGCCAGCGGCCATCCGGTGAATCTGTTCTCGCTGCTGGCACTGGTGCTGGTCTTAGGGATTGGCATCAACTACACCCTGTTCTTCAGCAATCCACGCGGAACACCGCTCACCTCCATGCTGGCGATTACGCTGGCGATGATGACCACGTTACTGACCCTCGGCATGCTGGTCTTTAGCGCCACCCAGGCGATCAGCAGCTTCGGCATTGTGCTGGTCAGCGGTATTTTCACCGCCTTCCTGCTGGCTCCGCTGGCGATGCCCGCTAAACGAGAGAGAAAACGATGATGACCCCTTTTGGCCGCGCGCTTACGCTGATGGCCGCCCTGTGGCTGACGGGCTGTAGCCACTCGACGCAAAACAGCGATGGCACCCGTCCGCAGGCCTGGTTACAACCGGGTACCAAAGTGACCCTGCCTGCACCGGGGATCTCTCCGGCGGTGAATTCCCAGCAGCTGCTGACGGGCAGCTTCAACGGCCAGACCCAGTCTCTGCTGGTGATGCTCAACGCCGACGCGGATAAAATTACGCTGGCCGGGCTCTCCTCCGTCGGGATCCGCCTGTTCCTCGCCACCTATGACAAAACCGGTATTCACACCGAGCAGTCGATCATCGTGCCGCAGCTGCCGCCCGCCAGCCAGGTGCTGGCCGACGTGATGCTCAGCCACTGGCCGATCGGCGCCTGGCTGCCGCAGTTGCCGAAAGGCTGGACGCTGACGGATAAAGGCGACCGCCGCGAGCTGCGCAACGCCAACGGCAAGCTGGTGACCGAGATTGTCTATCTGCAGCGCAAAGGCAAACGCGAGCCGATCAGCATCGAACAGCACGTCTTTAACTACCACATCACCATTCAATATCTGGGTGACTAAGATGATCTACATTTCTGCCGTGGGCATGGTGAACGCGCTGGGAAACAGCGCGGAAGAGATTGCCGCGAACCTGTCGCGTGGCGTCGCGCCGGGCATGCACAGCCGCGCGGGCTGGCTACAGGGAGGCGAGGACATTGTGCTCGGCGGCGTTGAAGGCGAACTGCCGTCCATCCCGGATCACCTCGCCGCCCACCGAACCCGAAACAACCAGCTGCTGCTGGCAGCGCTGGCGCAGATCCAGCCAGCCGTCGACGAGGCGATTGCCCGCGTCGGCCATGACCGCGTGGCCGTAGTGCTCGGCACCAGTACCTCGGGGCTGGACGAGGGCGATGAGCATGTGCGCCTGTCGCTGAACGGCGAAGCCAGCACCCGCTGGCAGTACCCGCAGCAGGAGCTGGGCGATCCGTCACGCTTTCTCGCCAACTGGCTGAATCTCGACGGGCCCGCGTTTACCCTCTCGACCGCCTGCTCGTCGAGCGCACGGGCAATTATCAGCGGCCGCCGTCTGATTGACGCCGGGCTGGTGGATATCGCCATCGTCGGCGGTGCTGATACCCTGAGCCGGATGCCGGTCAACGGATTCCATAGCCTCGAATCGCTCTCCACCACCCTGTGCGAACCCTTTGGCCGCGACCGTCGCGGGATCACCATCGGGGAAGGCGCAGCGCTGATGATCCTGACGCGCGAACCGCAGCCCGTCGCCCTGCTGGGCATCGGCGAGTCGAGCGATGCGTACCATATTTCTGCGCCCCATCCACAGGGCGAAGGCGCGATTCGCGCGATTCAACAGGCGCTCAACGAAGCGGGCCTGAAACCGGACGAGATTGGCTATATCAACCTGCACGGCACGGCGACGCCGCTCAACGATCAGATTGAGTCGCAGGTGATCCACGATCTCTTCGGCGATGCCGTGCCGTGCAGCTCCACCAAACATCTGACCGGCCACACGCTGGGCGCGGCGGGCATTACAGAAGCCGCTCTCAGCTGGCTGATTCTGACCCAGCAACTGCCGCTGCCCGCGCAGGATTTCACCCGCTACGTGCCCGACCCGGCGCTTCCCTCCTGCGGCGTATTGCATCAGCCCGCAGCGCTGGAAAAACCGCTTATTTTGTCCAACTCGTTCGCGTTTGGCGGCAACAATGCCAGCATTTTGCTGGGGAGAGTGTCATGAGTTATTTATCGCCTGTGGACTATTTGCCCCACGATGCGCCAATGCTGCTGCTGGAAACGGTGGAAAGCGTCACGGACGAGAGCGCCGTGTGTTGCGTGCGCGTCAGCAGCCAGAGCGTTCTGGCGCCGTTTCTCAATGCCGATGGCAATTTGCCCGGCTGGTACGCCCTTGAGCTGATGGCGCAGACCGTCGGCGTCTGGTCCGGCTGGCATCGCCACCAGCAGGGGCAAAGCAGCATTGCGCTCGGGATGGTGCTGGGCGCGCGCGAACTGGTGTGCGCCGAGGGGCGCTTCGCGGCAGACTCTACCCTGACCGTGACCGTCAAACTGCTGATGCAGGACGAACGCTTCGGCAGCTTCGAGTGCGCGATCGCCGCAAACGGCGCAACGCTGGCGACAGGCCGCGTGAACACCTTCCAGCCGAGCGCGGAAGAGTTAACTTCGCTTTTTAATCAGGGATCTTCCACATGAATCGTTCCGTTCTGGTCACCGGAGCCAGCAAAGGCATCGGACGCGCTATCGCCCGCCAGCTCGCCGCTGACGGCTTTACCGTGGGCGTGCATTATCACCGCGATGCCGACGGCGCGCAGCAGACGCTGGAGGCCATCCAGCAGGCGGGCGGTCAGGGCCGCTTGCTCTCTTTTGACGTCGGCAATCGCGAGCAGTGCCGCGAGGTGCTGGAGCAGGATATCGAGACCCACGGCGCATGGTATGGCCTGGTCAGCAACGCGGGCATCACCCGCGACGGCGCGTTTCCGGCCCTCAGCGAGGATGACTGGGACAGCGTGATCCACACCAATCTCGACAGTTTTTACAACGTCATCCACCCGTGCGTCATGCCGATGATTGGCCTGCGCAAAGGCGGGCGGATTATTACGTTGTCGTCCGTCTCGGGCGTGATGGGCAACCGTGGGCAGGTGAACTACAGCGCCGCCAAAGCCGGGATCATTGGCGCGACCAAAGCGCTGGCGATTGAGCTGGCGAAGCGCAAAATCACCGTCAACTGCATTGCGCCGGGGTTAATCGACACCGGGATGATCGAAATGGAAGAGGCGGCGCTGAAAGAGGCGATGTCCATCATCCCAATGAAACGTATGGGCCAGGCCGATGAAGTGGCCGGTCTAGCCAGTTACCTGATGTCAGATATTGCGGGCTACGTCACCCGCCAGGTCATTTCCATTAATGGAGGAATGCTATGACACGTCGCGTGGTTATCACAGGCATGGGCGGCGTCACCGCCTTTGGCGAGGACTGGCAGTCGGTTTCGGCGGGGCTTCAGGCGGGCGTTAACGCGGTGCGTAAAATGCCGGAGTGGCAGATTTACGACGGCCTGCACACCCTGCTCGGCGCGCCAATTGACGATTTCACCCTGCCGGAGCACTACACCCGCAAGCGTATCCGCGCGATGGGCCGCGTGTCGCTGATGTCGACGCGCGCCACCGAAAAAGCGCTGGAGCAGGCCGGGCTGATCGGCGAAGCGGTGCTGACTAACGGCGAAACCGGGATCGCCTACGGCTCGTCCACCGGCAGCACCGGCCCGGTGAGCGAATTTGCCACCATGCTGACGGAAAAGCACACCAACAACATCACCGGCACGACCTACGTGCAGATGATGCCGCACACCACGGCGGTGAACACCGGCCTGTTCTTCGGCCTGCGCGGACGAGTGATCCCCACCTCCAGCGCCTGTACCTCCGGCAGTCAGGCGATTGGCTATGCATGGGAAGCGATTCGCCACGGTTATCAGACCGTGATGGTGGCAGGCGGCGCGGAAGAGCTGTGTCCGTCCGAAGCAGCGGTGTTTGATACCCTGTTTGCCACCAGCCAGCGCAACGATGCGCCGAAAACCACGCCGTCTCCCTTCGATACCCAGCGCGATGGGCTGGTGATTGGCGAAGGCGCGGGCACGCTGATTCTGGAAGAGCTGGAGCACGCCAAAGCGCGCGGGGCGACCATCTACGGCGAAATCGTCGGCTTCGCCACCAACTGCGACGCCGCGCACATCACCCAGCCGCAGCGCGAAACGATGCAGATTTGCATGGAGCAGTCGCTGAAAATGGCGGGGCTGAGCGCGGCGGATATGGGCTATATCTCGGCGCACGGCACGGCGACAGACCGCGGTGATATCGCCGAAAGTCTGGCCACGGCGGCCATTTACGGCGAGAGCGTGCCGATTTCGTCGTTAAAAAGTTATTTCGGCCACACGTTAGGGGCCTGCGGAGCGCTGGAAGCCTGGATGAGTTTGCAGATGATGCGCGAAGGCTGGTTCGCCCCAACGCTGAATTTAAGACAACCCGACGAGCAATGTGGCGCTTTAGATTATATTATGGGGGAAGCCCGCCGGATTGATTGCGAATACCTGCAAAGCAATAACTTCGCGTTTGGCGGCATAAACACCTCGATAATCATCAAACGCTGGGCGTAACTATGTACCAGTTTGTACTGGGAAAAATTTCGACTCTTACCGCTGATCCTTATGCTTCAGCGCTGGCAGATATGGCGCCGCCGGGCGCCCGACGTGCCCGCTGGCTGGCGGGACGGACGCTGCTCACCCGCGTGTTATCCCCCGCGCCGCTGCCGGAAATCGTCTTTGGTGAACAGGGGAAACCCGCGTTTGTGGACGACCGTCCCCTGTGGTTCAACCTGAGCCATAGCGGGGATGATATTGCGCTGCTGCTGAGCGATGAAGGCGAAGTGGGTTGCGATATCGAAGTGATCCGTCCGCGCGATAACTGGCAGGCGCTGGCCAACGCCGTGTTTAGCGTGGCCGAGCATGATGAGCTGGAGCGTGAGCCACCGGCGGAAAAACTGTCGGCGTTCTGGCGCATCTGGACGCGCAAAGAGGCCATCGTCAAACAGCGCGGCGGCAGTGCCTGGCAGATTGTCAGCATCGACAGCGCGGCAAAGCAGCCGCACTCCGTGAGCCAGCTTCAGTTCGGCTCCCTGAGTCTGGCGGTCTGTACGCCAACGCCTTTTAATCTGACCGCTGAGTCTATTTCGCCTTTTGAACCGCTGGCCGAAAAATCACCAGCACCCCAGCGATAATCAAACCGACGCCCGCCAGCCCGGCCCAGGAAAACGACTCATTCCAGCCGGGTAGCACGATAGCGGCAATCCACACCA
This sequence comes from Lelliottia sp. JS-SCA-14, assembly GCF_035593345.1. NCBI lineage: Bacteria > Pseudomonadati > Pseudomonadota > Gammaproteobacteria > Enterobacterales > Enterobacteriaceae > Lelliottia > Lelliottia sp. JS-SCA-14. The sequence continues at coordinate 4,567,236 of NZ_CP141606.1, forward strand.
GAATGTAACTCAGGCTGAGCAACGCATAAGCCTGGCTCAGCGCCATGCGGTGCAGCGCCAGATACCAGCAGCCCATCGACGCGATATACCCGCTCAGTCCCAGCAGCAAGATGCCGCTGCCAGGTGCGAAATGCAGCAGTGCGGTAAGCAACGTGAGTGGTTCAGCGACCGGCGGCAAAGAGACCATCGCCGAGCGCAGCAGGAGTTGTGCCCCGCTCACCAGCACCACACTGCACAGCGCCCAGAATGTCCCTTTCACAGGCTACCTCCCAGCAGCACAATACCGGCCATGATCAGCCCCACGCCCAGCCAGTGATGAAGCGCGACCTTCTCGCGCCAGAACGCTTTTGCCGCCAGCGTCACCCAGACAAAATTCAGGCTCAGCATCGGATAAGCAATCCCCACCGGCACGCGCTGGAGCACCATCAGCCACAGCACCATGCCGAGGCCCAGCGCCAGCAGCGCCAGGCCGAGCCAGAAGATGATATGCCTGCCGCGCCCGCCGGTTTTTGCCGGGCGCGTGGCCTGTTTCTGGCACAGCTGGCCCGCGCAGCTCAGCAGGCTTGCCAGTCCCAGCCAGATCCAGACCGTCATTGCGGGAGATACTGCAGGTAGGCCAGACGTCCCTGAATGTAGAGACTGTCGGGTTTCGGCAGATCGGCGCGCGCGAGGTCATCGTTCTTCGACAGCAAAATCACCAGCGAGATTTTCCCCTGCGCGCGATGCTCTGCCAGCCAGCTGCGGAACTCGTCTCTGCCCACGTAACGCCCTTGCACATCAGGATAATCCAGGCCGTATTTCAGCTCGCCGCTCTGACCAAACATGATGATATCGCTGCGTTTCAGATCCCACGCCAGCCCGGAGGCAACCCCGACGTTGTTCGCCAGCACGAAGCGGCTCTCCGTCAGCGGCTGTCGCACGGTATCCACCAGCGACTGCGGCTGTTTGGAATCCACCACCCGATTCGGCACGGCGAACCCGAGCAGCAGGCCCAGCCCCAGCGGACAGAGCGCCGCCAGCCACCAGCGCTGCTGCGCCCGGCGTAATGTCCACCAGCCGACCAGCGCCCAGACCAGAAACGCCACCACCGCGCAGAAGACTTTGTACAGCTCGACGGAGGTCCAGACCGGATGTTTGGTCGGCCCCCACGGCGAGACGACAAGCGCCGCGACGACGCCCAGCACGCCAAACGCCAGGTTGATGATCGCGTTGACCCGCAGAACTTTCACGCCGTTCCCGATAAGCCCACAGGCGTAGCGCGCCATCAGCATCGCCAGCGGCGCAAAGCACGGCAGAATGTAGGTCGGCAGTTTGCCTTTCGCGATGCTGAAAAACAGCAGCGGCATCACCACCCAGCCTAGCAAATAGAACCCACCGCGCGCCTCTTTCACATCGCGCCAGCCGAGGCGCAATGCACCAGGCAGCAGCGCCAGCCAGGGTAAACTTCCCGCCATCAGGAACGGAATGTAGTACCAGAACGGGGCTTTGTGCTGGGCATCGCTGCTGGCAAAGCGCTGGACATGCTCAACCCAGAAGAAGTAGCGCCAGAAATCCGGCTCGCGATGGGCAATCGCCAGCGCCCACGGCAGGACGATCAGCACGCAGCTCAGCACCGCCAGCCAGCCGTACAACAGCACCTCTTTCCAGCGTTTCTGCACGATCACCCACGGCAGTACCGCAACGACCGGCACCGCCAGCGCCAGAAAGCCTTTGGTCATGACGCCCATCCCGCAGGTCAGCCCCAGCAGCAGGTAGCCACCGATTTTGCCCGCGCGGGTGTTCGCCTGCGCCGCAATCCAGAAGCTGCACATCGCGGCGACCAGCCAGAGGGTGATCATCGGGTCGAGCACGGCGTAAGTGCCGACGCCGTAGACCAGCAGCAGGGTCAGGAAGATCACGCCCGAGGTCAGCGCCACGCGCTTGTCGCGCCAAATCTGCCAGGCGAGCCAGATAACCAGCAGCGCGGTCAGCCCGGTGGAGAAAATCGCCCCGGCACGCACGGCAAAGTTCGAGTCGCCAAACAGCATCTGGCCGAGACTGTTAATCCAGTACCCGGCAATCGGTTTTTCAAAATATCTCAGCCCAAGGAAATGCGGCACCACCCAGTTTCCTGTGGCCAGCATTTCCCGGCTGATCTCCGCATAGCGCGTTTCATCCGGCTGCCAGAGCAGGCGGATATCAACGGGCAGCAGATAGTAAAGCGCAAACAGAACGAAAAGAGCGACACCAAAACGCGCAGATTTCATGGAGCTGGGCTCACGGTTTGTTGATAGCCAAGCCAGCCTTCACGGCCAGCCATTTCATCACGAACAATTTTCCCGACGGGTAAGGTACTGAGGTCGTCAGGCAACAGCTCGCTTAACGGGCAAAACTGAATGTCTTCCTGCGCGGCCAGCTGCAGCAGCGCGGCGAAGTCCTGCTGATACGCAATCCCCTCCACTTCGGCGTGGATGGTGTAGACCGGCGTACCGGTATCGCGGTGGATGCAGTCGAGAATATAGCGGTTAAAATTCTCCGCCGTCACTTCCCGCCCGACCACTTCATCCCAGGTCGGGAGCGTGACCGGGATTTGCACGGTACCGAACCGCGATTCGCCGAGCTGCGGCAGAAATGGCCCGCTGCCGCGGCAGTCGCTGTTATAGCGAAATTTAAACGGCTCTTTGGCGCGAACGACGCGCTGATCCGCCCGCCAGCCCGCCACCGCCGAGCAGTGGACCGGCTTGCCGAGGATGGCTTCCAGCTCCATCAGACCGCGTTCGACTTCACGGGTCAGACGGGGGATTTTCCACACCCCGCTCCAGGCCTGCCAGGCGTGATGATCCCAGGCGTGCAGCCCGACTTCATGGCTCAGGGCTGCGGCGCGGATCACCTCTTCGTTCCCCGCACCAATGCGTTTTCCGGGCCAGGCGGTGCCTGCCAGCAGGATATCCCAGCCGTAGAGGGAGGCCGCGCGCGAGCGCAGCATTTTCATCAGAAAGGTCGGTTTAAACAGGCGCCACAGGTGGCGCCCCATGTTGTCAGGCCCGACGCTGAAGAAAAAGCTAGCGCGCACCTGGTGCTCGCTCAGCAGTTCCAGCAGGCGTGGCACGCCGTCGCGGGTGCCACGAAAGGTATCGACATCAATGCGTAAACCGACTTTTTTCATGATGCCTGTTCCGTCAGCTCCACGGTGCGCAGGAAGAAATCGAGCGTTTCGTCGATGGTCTGAACCATATCCACCGTCGGCGTCCAGTTCAGGCAGCGTTTCGCATTGCGGATGCTCGGTTTGCGGTGCTCAACGTCCTGATACCCTTTGCCATAATAGCTGCTGCTTTCCACTTCGCGGAAACCGGCGAACGGTGGGAAACGGTCGCGCAGCGGATGGCGCTCGAAGCTTTCAAGCAGCATTTCGGCCAGCTCGCGGATGCTCGCTTCGTTCTCCGGGTTGCCGATGTTGATGATCTCCCCGTCGCAGCGCCCGTCTTTGTTCTCGATGATGCGGAACAGGGCTTCGATGCCGTCGCTGATATCGGTGAAGCAGCGTTTCTGTTTGCCGCCTTCGATCAGCTTAATCGGCGAGCCTTCCACCAGATTGAGGATCAGCTGGGTGATGGCTCGCGAGCTGCCAATGCGCGCCGCGTTCAGGTTATCGAGGCGCGGCCCCATCCAGTTAAACGGACGGAACAGGGTGAAGCGCAGATTCTCTTTTTCGCCGTAGGCCCAGATCACGCGGTCCAGCAGCTGTTTCGATACGGAGTAAATCCAGCGCTGTTTGTTGATCGGCCCGACGACCAGGTTCGAGGTGTCTTCGTCGAACACTTTGTCGGTGCACATGCCGTACACTTCCGAGGTGGACGGGAAGATGATGCGCTTGTTGTACTTCACGCAGTCGCGGATGATTTTCAGGTTCTCTTCAAAATCGAGCTCGAAAACGCGCAGCGGGTTACGGGTGTATTCGATCGGCGTGGCGATGGCCACCAGTGGCAGCACCACGTCGCATTTCTTGATGTGGTATTCGATCCACTCGGAGTGGATGCTGATGTCCCCTTCCACGAAATGGAAGCGCGGGCAGTCGAGGAAACGGCTGATCGCATCCGAACCAATATCAAGGCCATAGATTTCGTAGTTGTCGTCTTTCAGCAAACGTTCGGTCAGGTGGTTACCGATAAAGCCGTTCACGCCGAGGATCAGCACGCGGGTGCGGCGCTTCAGGGCCACAAACGGGGCGCTGGTCACCAGTGCGCCGTTCACCAGGCCTAAGGACTGCGCCAGCTGCGTGCCCGGCATATAGACGCCGTTTTCCGTCTGCCCGGTGACGATCTCCAGCGCCTGTTCGCCGCAGGCGATAATCAGCGGGGAAGCAGAAATAACGGTGCCCGGTTTCGCCGCAGGAATGTCGGCGCGCACGCGGGATTTCCAGACGATAAATTTACTCGCCCCGACGTAAGCCACCGCACCCGGCCACGGATCGGTCACCGCGCGCACCAGGTTGTGGAGTTGTGCCGCCGGTCTGGTCCAGTCGAGACGCCCGTCTTCCGGAGTGCGACGGCCAAAACAGGTGGCTTCGCTGTGATTCTGTTCAATCTCTTTAATCGTGCCCTCACGCAGGGCAGGCAGGGCGTCGCGCAGTAATGTCTGCGCCGCGGCACACAGCTTGTAATGCAGGGTCAGGGCGGTGTCATCCGCTTCAATACCGACCCGCTGCTGGGCGGCAATCGCCCCGGCATCGGCGCTTTTCACCATCCGGTGCAGCGTCACGCCGGTTTCCGTTTCGCCGTTCACCAGCACCCAGTTCAGCGGCGCGCGACCGCGGTATTTCGGCAGCAGGGAACCGTGAAGGTTGTACGCCCCGGCGGTCGCGGCGCTGAGGATCTCATCGCACAGCAGGTTGCGGTAGTAGAACGAGAAAATCACATCGGGCGCGAGTTTCTGGATGCGGTCCACCCACAGCGGATGGTTCACGTCATCGGGCGCGTACACCGGGATTTCACGCTCAGCGGCGATACGCGCCACGGAGCTAAAGAAGTGGTTCTCGCCCGCGGTATCCGGGTGAGTGAAAATAGCGGCGATGTCATAACCCGCTTCCAGAAGGGCTAACGTGCCCGTACATCCCATATCGTGATAGGCAAAAACAACGGCTTTCATGGGTGATTTCCTTCCTGAGAGGATTTGTGTTCCTGACGGACAACACGTTGAATAAAGTAGCGCGGACGTGCGCGGACATCGTTGTAGATACGGCCGATGTACTCACCGAGTAACCCCATGCCGACAAATTGTGCGCCGATAAACATGAACAGCACGGCGAAGAGCATAAAGACCCCCTCCGCCGCCCACTGCGGGCCATAGGCCAGACGCAGAACCACCAGCAGCACAGAGAGCGCAAAGCCCATCAGGGCAATGATGCTGCCGAAGACGCTGAGCAGACGCAGCGGCGTGGTGGTCAGGCAGGTGATCAGGTCGTACATCAGATTGATCAGGCGCATAAAGCTGTATTTGGATTCCCCGTGCTCGCGCTCGGCGTGCAGCACCGGGATCTCCGTGGCCTTACGCGCAAAGGTATTGGCGAGAATCGGAATGAAGGTGCTGCGTTCGTGGCAGTGCAGCATCGCGTCGACGATGTGCCGACGGTAGGCGCGCAGCATGCAGCCGTAATCGCCCATCGCCTTGCCGGTGGTGCGCTGGATCAGGCGGTTGATAGTGCGCGAGGCCAGCTTGCGGAACACGCTGTCCTGGCGGTTCTGACGCACGGTGCCGACCACGTCATAACCTTCGTCGGCGGTCGCGACCAGGCGCGGGATCTCCTCCGGCGGGTTCTGCAGATCGGCGTCTAAGGTAATGATCAGATCGCCCGTCACGTGGCTGAACCCGGCCATGATTGCCGAGTGCTGCCCGTAGTTGCGGTTCAGCAGCACGGCGACGATGTGGCTGCCGTCAAGCTCAGCGGCTTCGGAGAGCATCATCGCGGAGTCGTCGCTGCTGCCGTCGTCCACCAGCAGGATTTCATACTCCTTGCCCATGGTGTCGCAGGCGGCGGTGGTGCGGCGAATCAGCTCCGGTAGGCTCTCCTGCTCGTTATAAACCGGGATCACCACCGAGACTTTTTTCACAGGCGGCAGACTAAACATGTCCATGTCCTGCAAGCTGATGGAGCGCGGTAATGACGCGGGTTGTGTCGTCATGAGTCATATCCGGGAAAAGAGGGAGTGAACAGATGCGTGCGCTGTTCCATTCGGTGTTCGGTAAGGACACGTCCGGGAACCGCTCGCGGTAATATTTTTGCGTGTGGGCCGCGCGGAAATGCAGGCCGGTGCCGATGCCCTGGGCTTTCAGGGCTTCCATCAGCGCGTCGCGGGTGATGCCGCACGCCGCTTCGTCCACGCGAATGATGAACAGATGCCAGGCGTGCAGATGCGGCCAGGCCGGTACGCTCAGGGGCTTGAACGGCGTGTCGGCAAGCTCCAGCAGATAGCGGCTGGCAATCTCCGCGCGGCGGCGGTTGGCATTGCCCAGCTTGCCGAGCTGCACCAGGGCCAGCGCGGCGTTGATATCGGCGAGGTTGTACTTAAAACCGGGGGAGATCACTTCGGCCTGCGGCGCGCGACCGAGCGTCTGGCGGTCGAATGCATCCACGCCGAGACCGTGGAATTTGAGGCTGCGAATGCGCTGCGCCAGCTGTTCGTCATCCGTCACCACGAGCCCGCCTTCTGCGCAGGTCATGTTTTTGATGGCGTGGAAGGAGAAAATCGCCGTTCCCTGCCAGCCGACGTGACGGCCTTTGTAGTACGTCCCGGCGGCGTGGGCGGCGTCTTCGATCACCGGAATGCCGTGGCGTTCACCGATGGCGCGAATAGCGTCGATATCCACCGGGGCTCCGGCGTAATGCACCGGAATAATGGCTTTGGTGCGCGGTGTGATGGCCGCTTCGACAGCCTCCGGCGTGACCATCAGGTTATCGCGATCGACGTCGATCATCACCGGCGTGGCACCCAGCAGCACGATCATATTCAGCGTTGACACCCAGGTCAGAGACGGGGTGATCACTTCATCCCCAGGACCGATGCCCAGCGCCATCAGGGTGACGTGCATTCCGCCCGTGGCTGAACTGACGGCAATCGCGTGGCGGTTTCCCGTCAGGGTACAGAATGCCTCTTCCAGCGCCTGATTCTTCGGCCCGGTGGTGATCCAGCCAGACGCCAGAACGTCCTGCAGAGCGGCAATTTCTTCCGCGCCCATCGACGGGCGTGAAAAAGGCAGAAAATCACTCATTATTAATTTCCTTGCGATATTATTCTTAACGGTCGTCACGGCAGTTCACCGAATAGTGCGGGATGCTTTTTAAATAAAGACGAAATAAAATCTAGTCATAGCGTCATTAATGTCAACAATGCCTCAATAACGCCAAAGTAATCTTCTTTTCTTAGGAAAGAATTAAGAGACGGAGAGTGAAAACATATCGACATGAAACGATAGCGACAAAAAACCTTAATCAACAGTAGCTTAGAAAATGCCTGCGCGTGATAAATTTGTGTGACAATGCTCACGTCATGTTAAGAATATATTTCAGTCGCCCACCGGATAAAAGTAAACGAACGTTTAACAGATCCAAAAAACCTTGTTTTCGTTTAAATAAATGCGAAGTGAGTCGGAACTTTTCATTCTCGACGATTGTCGTTTTTATTTAATATTGCCGGTTAAAAGCAAGAATAGCTGAGGTCATCGAAGGGCCCGTGAACTGCTACGCTTTAGGGTCTGAACTTTACTCATCATAAGGAACAGCCTATGAAAATCGATCTGACGGGAAAAGTCGCACTGGTCACGGCGTCTACCGGCGGCATTGGGCTCGCCATTGCGCGCGGGCTGGCGGAAAGCGGTGCGGAAGTGATCATCAACGGGCGCAGCGCGGAGTCGGTGAATAACGGCATTCAGCAGCTCCAGCAGGCGGTGCCTGGCGCACAGGTGCGGGCGACCATCGCCGATCTCAGCTCGTCCGAAGGCGTGGAGTCGGTGCTGAAGGTGGCATCGAACGTCGACATCCTGGTGAACAACGCCGGAATTTACGGGCCGGAGGATTTCTACGCCACCGACGATGACACCTGGGATCGCTACTGGCAGACCAACGTGATGTCCGGCGTGCGCCTGTCGCGCGCCCTGCTGCCGGGAATGGTGCAAAAAGGCTGGGGTCGGGTGGTGTTTATCTCGTCTGAATCGGCATGCAATATTCCAGCGGACATGATCCACTACGGCGTGACGAAAACGGCCCAGCTGTCGCTGGCGCGCGGTCTGGCGAAATTTGTGGCGGGCAGCGGCGTGACCGTGAACAGCGTCCTGCCGGGGCCGACGATGTCGGACGGATTCGCGGCGATGATGAAAGATGAGATGGAGAAAACGGGCAAGTCGCTCGAACAGCTGGCGAAAGAGTTTGTCATGGCCAACCGCCCGACGTCGGTGATTCAGCGCGCATCGACCGTGGAAGAGGTCGCCAATATGGTGGTGTATGTCTGTTCAACGCAGGCCTCCGCCACCTCCGGCGCGGCATTGCGCGTGGACGGTGGCGTGGTCGACGACATTATTTAGGCATTGCTGCCCGTCACCCGGCGGGCGGTAATGAAGTGCGAGTGCCAGTAGTTGTTCGCCAGCGTCGAGACCGTCACGCCCTGACTGGTTGAGGCGTGAATAAACTGGTCGTGGCCAATATACACGCCGACATGGCGGCGGTGCGGCCCGGTCTGGAAGAAGATCAGATCACCCGCTTTGAGGCGGTATTCCGCCACCTGAACGCCACGGTTGATCTGTTCTCCCGTTGTACGCGGCAGCGACAGATCGGCAGCCTCGCTAAACAGATGTTGCATCAGGGCTGAGCAATCCACGCCGCGGTGCGATGTGCCGCCCCAGACGTAATGCGTCCCTTTCCATTGTTGATACTGCGCCAGGATGCGGCCCCGCAGCTGGCCCGGTTCCTGATGCTCCAGCGACGTTTTTGCCGGAGAGAGCGACAGCTGATGCTGATGCGATAACATGGATGCAGGCAGTTCAAAACTGAATGCGGAAAACGAAGCAAAACTTAACAAGAGGGTTGAAAAAAGCAGTCTAAAGGTCATATCAATTCTAAGCTGTGAGTGAGTTTTTCCTTACCGGTGAGGGGGCAATGGTCCCTCGAATAGGCTTTCGATGCGGTGATAATATAGACAGCTCACTTTTCATCCAATCACTGGTTGGTCCAAAAACGGACATTCCAGCCGGGTCGCAACTTTGTGAAAAAAAAGCACGTGATTGAGGGACTGGAAAGGTAAAGCAGGTAAACTAATGACCAGAATGTGTATTTCAGCTAAGACATCTTTATGACCAATATGATCGCCGATGAGGCAGTGGCAAAATCCCGGGTGCTCTCCGTTTTTGACTTTGACGGGACGTTGACGCACCACGACAGCTTTATCCCCTTTCTGCGATTTGCCTTTGGTAAACGTTATTTTGCCGGACGTCTGGTGCGCATGGCGCTGCCGACCCTCCACTGCGTGCGCCGCAAACTGACGCGCGATGAGCTGAAAGAGGTGCTGGTGAAGACCTTCCTGACCGGCGTAGACGAGCACTGGCTGCGCAAGCAGGCGGAGCTGTTTTGTGAGAAATACTGGAACAAGCTGATGCGCCCGGCGGGCGTGATGGCAGTGGCGGCGGAAGTGAATTCCGGTGCGGAGGTGACGATCTGTTCAGCCTCTCCGGCGCTGGTCCTGCAGCCGTGGGCGGATAAGCTCGGTATTAAGCTGATTGGTACGCAGCTGGAAGTGGTGGACGGTAAACTGACGGGCCGGATCACCGGACATAACTGTCGCTGTGCGCAGAAGGTCGCGAGACTGGAGCGGGTGTATGGTGATTTGAACGATTACCACCTGCGCGCCTGGGGCGATACGCGCGGCGACCATGAGTTGCTGGCCGCAGCGCAGGATCCACACTGGCGGCATTTCCATCCGCCAAGAGCGCGGCGTCATTCGCCGATTAAGTAGTCGGTATCGCCGGGTGGCGGCTTCGCCTTACCCGGCCTACAACACTTTTTCCCTCTCCCTGTGGGAGAGGGCCGGGGTGAGGGCATCAGGCCGCACGTTTCCCAGGGAACACCACACTCGCAATAATCCCCAACGCCAGCACACCCAACACCACAAACAGGCTCATGTTCGCGGAGATGTTATACCCGTGATGCCAGAAGTGGTCGGTGGCATTCAGCCCTAGCTTGAACGCCACGAAGAACAGCAGCAGCACCACGGATTTCTCCAGATGGACCAGATACTGTTTCATCGCTTCCAGCACAAAGTAGAGCGTACGTAAGCCGAGGATCGCGAACATCATCGCGCTGTAAATGATCAGCGGTTCACGGCTGACGGCGATAATCGCCGGTACCGAATCGAAAGCAAACATCACGTCCGACAGCTCCACCACCGCCACGCACAGCAGCAGCGGCGTCGCGTAGCGCTTCGCTTTCTTCACGCGGCCCACCATCACATCCTGGTTTTCCGGTTTTTCCAGCTCAGCATCCACCTCTTTCTGGGTCAGCAAAAACTTGTTGCTGCTGATCTTCGGCCACACCGGATAGAAGCGTTTCACCAGGCGATACGCCAGATGGTGGGAATAGTCTTCCACTTCGTCGCTCTCTTCGTTACGACGGAGCATCATCAGCGCGGTCCAGCCGACCACCAGCGCAAAAACCACTTCCACATACGGGCCCAGACTCAGCAGGCTGGTGCCGATCGCCACGAAAATTCCGCGGAACACAATCGCCCCCAGCACACCCCAGTAGAGCACGCGGTGACGATATTTATCCGGCACGCCGAACCAGGCGAAAATCGCCATCATCACGAACAGGTTATCGACCGACAACACCTCTTCCAGCGCATAGCCGGTGAGGAACAGGCTCGCCATTTCGGCGCCATGGTGAACGTACAGGAACCCGGCAAACGCCATCGCCAGCATGACCCAGAAAATGGACCACATCACGGCGCTTTTCAGCGAGACAGGTTTGTCGTGACGATGCATGAAGAGATCGATAAACATCGCCCCCACCGCCATCACCACAAATACAACGACGGTTTCCGTCGGGAAACCGAGATGAGCAGATGCCATTACACAACCCTTTTGATTACAAAAAACACACCATGCAGAATTGAAAAAAACCAACAAAGTTAAAATGGGCCGTTCCCGGCCCCAATCCAGTTTATCACTGACCTTTCGCTTCATCCTCAACTGTGACGCGGTGCGGCTGTTCCAGCACCATCGTCTGCGTCTGACTCAGGCTAATGCCCGCCGCGCGCAGCATTTTGAGGATCTCATACAGCAGGTCGCTGCGCGTTCCGCTGACCATGCGCGGGCTGTTCACGTACCCGGTGACGCTCAGCACAATCCCGTTCGGCCCCAGCTCTTTAAAACTGACCGACGGCGCGGGCGCTTCCAGAATGGATTCATGCAGGCTATAGGCCTCCAGCAGCAGATTGCGCACCTGCTCCGGGTCAATATCCAGCGGGAAGGTCAGCGCGATAGTCGCCACGCCCTGGGCATTACCCATGGTCGCGTTACGCACGTTCTGGGAAATGAGCTGCGAGTTCGGAACGATAACCGTCGATTTATCACTCAGCTGAATTTCCGTCGCGCGCACGTTGATGCGGCGGATATCGCCCTCGACGCCGCTGATACTCACCAAATCCCCCACTTTCACCGGACGTTCCGTCAGCAGGATCAGGCCGGAGATAAAGTTCTTCACGATCTCCTGCAGACCAAAACCGATACCGACCGACAGGGCGCTGACGATCCACGCCAGACGGTTCCACTCGATGCCGAGCATCGACAGGGTGAGCATGATCAGCAGCACGTAGCCGACGTTGGTGAAGAGCGTCACCAGCGAGGCGCGCAGCCCTCTGTCCATGGTGGTTTTCGGCAGGAACTCGTGATCCAGCCAGCGGCGCGACGAGCGCAAGATATACCATCCGACCACCAGGCACAGCACGGCATTCACCGCATGCGCCGGGATGATGTTCATGCTCTCGAGGCCTTTTCCGCCCCAGATATCGGCGATTTTACTGACCAGCTCCAGCGGTGTGGTGGTGCCGAAAGTGCCGTTGAGCAGCGCCACCAGGGCCATCAACAGCAGCGTGGTTTTGCCCAAGGCAGAGAACAAGGTCGACGCCAGAGACAGGTGGCGCTCGTTGACGCTCAGGGTGCTCTGCAGGATTTTCCCGCTCTGGGTGGTTGGCGAGAACACCGCTTCACAAAGATCCACCACGAAGTGGATCAGCAGGTAGAGGCAGCTGACCACCAGGCCAATCCACAGCAGTTCGAAGGTGACAAAGCGCGCCAGCGGGATATAACCAATTAGTAGCGCGAGCAGAATGACGAACGCCGTCAGGCTGATCACCAGGTGAATCAGCCCCGCCATGGTCGAACGCGCCTCGGTTTGCTCCCCTTCCGCGCGCATTTTACGCCGCATCCGGTTAACGCGGATCGGCGCAATCAGGCAGTTCAGCGCCACCAGCAGCGCCGACAGGCCGTTACCGAACAGGGTCGCATCAATGCTCGACCCGACCAGCCCGTTGAGCTGCTCGATAATACCGAAGATGAAAATAGAGGCTGCGAGCAGAATCGGGAACGAGGCGAGGGTTTTCGCCAGCGGATCGGCGATGCCCGGCAGACGCCACGACGGATGGCTGTTCGAGAGCAGCGCGATACCCAGGCCTGCGATGATCGCCGAGAACCAGGTCAGCTCAACCAGCTGATCGGCAAAATCCATCACCAGGCGGGAGGTGTCCGGCAGACGCGTGAAGATATAGCAGATCAGCTGCATGCTGATCCCGAGTGTCACCGTGGTGCTGAGCGTGGTGAAACAGGCGAGGAAGCTGCGGCGAAAACGTCCCTGCGGCAGCCAGCGCGGCAGGATCCAGTTCATCGGCCTGTCCAGCGCTTTGCGCCCGAAGAGACCCATCGCCAGCGCCAGTAAGAGATAAAAACCGGAGCCGAAGTACCAGTCTTCGTCCCACGCCTGATGCCAGGCGTCGCTCACCTGCGAGCCGAACTCGTCAAACCGCTGCGTGTCTTTTTCGTTAGGTGAGATCAGCGGCGACCAGAATTTCTCTCCCAGAATGCTGCCGGTATTGAGGGCGATCTGGGTTTTCAGCGCATCGCGTCGCAGGCCGTAGATTTGGCTGGAGAGATTCTGGGCGTTAACGGCGATGGCTTTGACCTGCTCAATCTGGGTGGTCAGCAGCGTTTTGCTGTTATTAAGCTGCTTACGCTGGCCGACCACCTGCGCCGTTTCCGTGACCGTGCCAGGCGCGGGAGCCGGGCCGAGTACGTCAAGCTGGGCCTGAATCTGCGTCAGCTGCGGGGCAAGCACCACCGCCAGTTTGTTGGCATCTTCGGCGAGCTTGAGGGCATCGTCATTCAGGGCGGTGAATTTTTTGTCGGTTTTGACCGCAGACACCTGCTGCTTGAGGGTATCCAGGCGTTTTTGCAGGGCCGGCAACGCCGTGCCGACGTTGACCTTGACGGGCTGCTCTGCCTCGGTTTGCGAGGGGGCGTCCTCTGCCTGCGAGAGAAAAGGCATCATCATCAGGCACGACAACAATGCCAGGAGCAGCGGCATTCTGAACATTTTTTGCATAGTTTGGTGAGATCCGCGAATTCGAAACATTAACGACCAACGACTGACCCTAAGGATACCTGCTAATCGCAGGAAGAGTAGAGGGAAAGTCCCATTCTCATAAAGACGCGCTTCTGCCCGGCCTGAAATTAACCGAAGAATATAGCGCCAGAAGGTATATTTTTAGACCTCAGAAGAGCCCGTGATGAATACAGGAATATATCTTTTTACGCTAAGCTGAGCGCGCTCTAGGATTTACCATTAATAGAAAGATATTCAGACGGGAAGGAATTTTAAATAAATAGCAAATCCTATTCATTCCTCATGGATAAGATTTGGTATTTATAAACTCAAAGGAAAAGAGTATGAAAAAATTCAGCACAAATATGGCACTGGCTTCACTGGTCACCCTGATACTGGCGCCAGGAATGGCAAATGCCGCCACCGACAGCTCGTTGTCACTGGATATATCGGGTGCGCTTGTTTCCAGTGAAAAATGCACGGTCAACATCAAACCCTCCCTCGATCTTGGTGAAGTTATCGATACCGATATCAAAACCAGCGATCAGGCACCGCAGGCCATGACGGGCGCGACGACCCTCTCATTTGAAAACTGTGCGTCAGCGGAAAGCGTACTTTCTGTGAGCCTCCAGGGATCGGCGGATGCGACGGATGCCTCTCTGTTAACCAATACCTCGCAATCCGGTGCCGCATCCAATGTCGGCGTTGGCGTCTGGACTTTCCCTGACTTTAAACAACTCACCGTCGGGGGTGAAGCAAGTACGTTCGCGAAACCTGCCGGGGTTACAAACTTGGGCATTAACTTAATTGTCGCGCTGGCGAAAACCGATGGCGCAAAAACAATTGAACCAGGTCTGGTGACCTCTTCTGCACAATTCAAAATCGACTATCTGTAATTTCTATTTAGCGTGAAGAGATCGCCACATTGATCTGTTCGCCTGTATCGATTTCATCAAGGCCATTATTATGAATAAAAAACTTCTCTGTTTTGCGTTGACTGCCGTAGCCCTGGGTTGTGCAGGAACGGTTAATGCGAGTGACACGCTGGGGACATACAATATGGACGTCACCGCAAAGGTGATCTCCGCCAGTGATTGCGTCATTTCGGCCCCGCCAAGCTTATCTTTTGACAACATCTCAGGCCCGGATGAGATCCGCCGCGCGGAAGACGGCCCTCGGCATGCTCAGCTGTATATGATTGATATCGTGGGTTGTCATCAGGGTCTGCATGTTTCCGCCACCGTGCTGGGTGCCGCCGATGCCGTCAATGGCAAACTGCTCAGCACCCAATCGGCCGCTGCGGGTGCCGCGCAAAACGTGGCGATTGGTTTCTACGAGCAAGTGGGAATTGACCAGCATCCGCTGGTACCTATTAACTCCGGGACAACGACCTCACGCAATATTAACGAGATGGGCGAAGCACACATCGCGATTCAGACGGATGTTGTGCTGTCTGATAATACCAAACCTGCAACCGCAGGGACGATTGCAGCGAATGCCAACGTCCAGATTAACTTCCTGTAAGTTGATTCTCACGTTGTGAGTGAAAAGCCCGAAGAGACTTCGGGCTTTATTTCCCGTTTTAAATTCCACAAAACGGGTGGTTGTCGCTATGGATTACAGACGTTCAATCTGGACCGTGAGATCGCCGTTCACATTCCCCTCGGTAGGTCTTTGTTCCGTTCCTTTGAGAGACACGACCTGCAGGGTAATACGTTCTATATCCAGCGCCGATACAGTTTTCCTGATATCCAGGAATTTACCGTGCATATCAAATATGCCAATCCCTACGCCTTGCGCGGCGAGAGATGACGTATCGGTATTGGCTAACACCGACCCTTCACCGGCATCTGGCGTACCCACAAAACGATAAGCCATGCGATTCGCTGCCACTAATGCATAACACTCGCTGCTACCTGAAACATGCAGGTTAATTGGATTCTTCGGAATGGTATTTCCCCCCTGCCATGGCAGCGCATCCAGATCGATAGTATCTAATGCGATGGTCTGTGGGTTCATAATCACTTCGCAACCCGTCGGTCCACTGGTGGCATTCCCGGTAATCGACAGCGTGGCGGAAACATCTTCGGCCTGCGCGGCAAAGCCTGTCATCACTGATGACAGGATTAATGCAGAGTAGATAATTTTCATGGTGTTCTCGGTTATTAATCAACAACGCAGAATAGAATTCCCCCTCGATTTCACGAGGAGGGATTTATTACAGACGTTCGATCTGAATCGTCAGAGAACCCTGTACAGCACCCGCGTTCGCTGCCTGGCCTGCCAGTTTTACCATCCCCAGACCTAAATGAGCGGCACCCGTCGTCGCCGTCATTGTATCTTTGTTGATGAGCAGATTCTGGCCTGCGTTGTCATACAGCGCGATGCCGATACCGCTTGCTGCGCCTTCGCCCGTCGCCGTGTTTGCCAGGACGCTGCCCATTGAGCTGTCTGCCGTGCCGAGGAATTTGTAGGCGATTTTGCCCTGAGAAACCAGGTCTGCGCACTGCTCATCGCCATTGACGGTCAGGTCTACGGTATTCATCGGCGTCGTAGAAGTGCCCTGAGTCACCAGGGTGGAAATGTCTGCTTGCAGGTCCACAGAAGACTGACCGAGGTTAACGGTGCAAGGTGACAGAGTCGGGGTCACCGTACCAGAAATGGTCAGGTTTGCTGAGATGTCATCAGGGTTGGTAGAAGCCTGAGCTGCGCCCATCACAAACAATGCGGAGACGGCCAGTCCTAAAATTGACTTTTTCATAAATAATATCCTTATAGTGTTGTATCTGAATAAAATAGGCGAAGCCTTCTCATTTCAGAATGAAAAAAGAAACCTTCCCTATTTCGTTATAAATAATTAATTCTCAGCGTAATTTGGGCTTTCACTTTTCCTTCACTGACGGGTTGATCCGTTTTTGCATAGCGAACCGACAGCGGGACCGGGATATTCATCTGCTGCACGGGCAATGCCATATCGATGGGCTGGAACGGCGTCATCACGCTGCCGTTATAGAGCATTTCGATGCCCACGCCGGAGGCCGGGTTTTCGGGTGCGACATTTTTAAAGACGGTGACGTTTTGTGGCTCGGTAGCACCTTCGATATTGATGCTGGCCCGGGTGGTGTTCATGCACTGCAGATTCACGCCGACCGGATAATTTTGTTTTGCCGCGCTGCTGGCCAGATCCTTCACATTAATCGGCGGTAATTCGATTTGCGGCTGATCGACCAGAATTTCACAGTGGGCTCTGGCGGCTAGCACCGTCATCGCCAGGTTCACCACCAGAGAATTGTCATTCAGCGAGACCAGGGACGGCAGGCGAATGGTCATCGTGCCGCCCTGAATAATGCCGGTCTTGATCGCTTCAATGCGCAATTTAATATCATCGGTGCTGATCGACTGCGTCGGGACCTCCGAAAAAGGGGTGTTAAAAGGTAATACCCACTCTTTTTTTGCCCTCCCCGGCTGGTCATAGATAACCGTAATTCTTACACCGACGCCCGGCAGCGAAGTGCTGTAAATATGATCCCCGCTTTGCGCCGTGCTCATTCTGCCGTTCAGGATGCGCTGTACCTCACCCTGGCACGCCGGAGCGATCGCATGATGCGACCCGGTCAGCTGCGCGAGAGTTTTCTCGTTCACCGACAAAACTGTGCCCACCGGCGCGGCGCCCGCTTTGTCCGGCAATTGAACGGTTAACGGTATCGTCAGATTTAACGGCGCCTGACGCTCCTGGATCGGGCAGTCATGCGCGCGGGCGGTTAACGCAACGGCGCTTAACATCATGACGGTGGCGATTCGCCAGCAGGAAAAAGGTTTCATCGGGCGCTCCTCAGTGGCATTCGACGTTCAGGATGGCGATAGCCAGCTTCACCGACGCTTTTGTCGGGATGGCGAATGGCGCGGAGCACTGCTGTTTATCGCCCCAGCTGAAATTCACCGTGCCGCTGTCAGGGGCGGAGTTGAGGTAGGCCTGGCCCTGATCCCCGACGTACCAGGTATCGTCATTGCCCTCAATTCTTGCCCGCGCACCGAAGGGCAACGGCTGGCCTTTGTAGCTCACGTTCATCACCACTTTGCGTCCGCCGATCGCTTTGAAGCGGGCCAGCACAATGGCGTCTTTCGTCGGGATCACCTCAGAGGAGGTGCTGACAAAATCGACCTCTTTATTGCTCTGCGGATCGACCGTCATGGTGTTGCGGTGATAGGACTGGAGATCGGGCACGATGGCAAAGCCCCGGGAGTCAGTGCGAATATTCTGGTTGCTGCCCAGCTCGACATTCTCCGCACCAGGGATCGCCACCAGCGCCTGGCTACCGCTGGAGAAACGTCCCAGCGTGATACCGTCTTTGTGCGCGAGTAAGTTCCCGGAGGCGTTCCAGGAAAGGTACTGGTTGCGGTCGGCGTTATAGGTCACGTTGAATTCGCCGCGGTTGCCCTGGTAATCAATTCCTGCGGAGCCGCTTTGAGTGTCGCTTTGCCCGTTCTGCGACGCGTAAGAGACCTGGGTATTCCAGCTCAGATCCTGCCCTTCCCCCATGTGACCCGACACGCCGACCTGGTTTGTCAGATCGCCTTTCAGGCCCGTGGTGGCGCTGTAGTTGACCATCGGCTGCGTGGCCGGGAACAGATTCCCGAGCGGAACAGACAACGTGAGCGCCAGCTGTTTATCCCAGTCGGACATCCCTTCGCTACGGGTCATACTCCACGCGAGTGAAAAACTGACGCGTTGCCACGAGCCGTTCCAGCCGAGCTGCCAGGAGCGCGAGACCGAGCTGTCCTGATTCGCCGTGCGGGACAGGGTGGCAAAGAAGCTGTGTTCGTCCGTCAGGGTCTGATTGAGGGTCAGGTTGTATTCGCGTTTTAACCGCGAGTCTTCGAACAGCGTTTCTGAATCGGCCCAGTCACTGAAAGACAAATAGTTGCGGCGGTAATAGCGGTTATCCAGCTGGATCTGCGTCCCGGTTTCCGGGATGCCGTTGCGGTAGGTCAGACGCAGCATATCGCCTTTATACTCGGGCGAATTGCAGCGCTGCCCCTGGCTTTCAGTGACATCAATGGCGATGCCGCCCGCACGCTTCAGGTCAAAACCTGCGCCCAGGCTCGCCGCCTTATATTTTTCCTGATACTGGATACCGCCGTAGGTGGTGATATCCAGCGGCAGCCCCCAGGAGATCGCCGCCTGCAGTATTTCCGGGGTCTCTTCCACGCTGTTGCTGTTCGTCACATAGCGCCCCGCCGCCAGGCTGTATTTCAACTGATGCGCGCGTAAAAGTTGCGGAACGTTCGAGTAAGAGACGGTGCTGTGCGTTTCTGAACCGTCGGCTTCGGTAACGGTGACATCCAGCTTGCCGCCGTTTGAAACGGAAGACAGATCCTGGATAACGAACGGGCCTGGCGGAACCGAGCGCTGATAAATGATGTAGCCATTGCTGCGTACGGTGACCTGGGCGTTACTCTTCGCAATCCCGCGAATGAGGGGCGCAAATCCCGTTAACTGGTCAGGCTGCATATCGTCATCGGAATTAAGCTGGACCCCGCGCACCACCAGGCTGTCAAAAATATCGCCCGGTGTGCTGGCGTCGCCCAGGGTCAGCTCCCCTTTCAGGGAGCGGACGGCAGTTTCCACATAATTTGAGAGCGTCTTCCAGCCGTCGTCATTGCTGAGCGTGGCGTTATTACGATAGCGCCAGCGGCCAAGGTTAAAGCCGTTGGTCAGATTGGCAAATACCGTGTCCTGAGTGTCGCTGGTGCGATGAAGATATTGCTGCCCGGAAAGCTGGTACATGCTGATGATGGCGGGCACACCGTCGTCCCACTCCTCTTCCGGCACGCCGGTCAGCGATTCATCGCGCATCACGGTTTGCGGGAGAGAAATATCCAGCGTCAGTTTTGAAAAATCAAAATCAGCCTTCGTACCGGGAAGCTGCTCTTGCATGTCAGTGCAGGCATTTTTCACGCTATTATCCTCAGCATTCGAAGCGACCTTTTTCAAATCCACGCCGAGTTTCTGATAGGTCTGAAAAGAGAGACAGGGAACGAGTTCCTTTTTGTCATTCAGTTCAAACCTGACATCTGAAACCAGGGATGGCTTTCCGTTGACCTTAATCCGGACGCGATAAGTCCCCGCCGGCTGAACGCCCTGGCTGAGGAGACTGGTGTCATTAATCACTGTATTGCCGTTTGCCGACTGTAATAAGCCGGGGTCGAAATATTCCCCGGCAAACACTGTTTTCGAAAGCATCACAGAAACAGCCAGGCACAACTTACTGATACAGCGCATGACGTCCTGTTAGTTCATTTTCTGGGTAAAGGTTTTAGACGTTGTGCCGAAATCATTTATGGCTTCCCACTCCACGGCTGAGCCACTGGCAGGGGCATGTTTAAGCTGATAGGTTTTATCCGCAAAAGGGGCAATGACGGTATTATTGTCGACCACCGAAACCGGAATGGTTTCTTTATCGATTGAGATTTTGCTCAACACCAGATTGAACGGGGAGGCATTTTTTACCACCACCGTTTTACCGGATGCGCTCCAGCTCAGGTTTTTCACCGCCTCACCCGGATCGCCTTTTAAACCCGCCGGGCGGAAAAAGAATTTAATCCGGTTATTGATCGCCAGCACCATGCGGTTTTCAACTTTTGATTCTTGTTCATTCAGGCCGGGCACGCCTTTCACGTCAAGCCACAAAAGACTTTCGCGATCGGCAGGCAGGCCGCTGCCTAAATAGACGACACGAATCACGTTGTCGCTTTTCGGGGCCAGCCTGAACAGCGGCGGTGTGACCACGAACGGTAATTTTTTGATCTGAGAACTGTCACCTGCATCAAGCCAGGACTGAACCAGATAGGCCCGATTTTCATTGCTGTGAATAGTGACCGTCGCATCGCCCTCTTTTTCACTGTAAATCAGGCGGTCGGCGTTAAGGGTCAGGGCGCTGTGTGCAGTGCCTGATAATGTTATTAAAGCTAAAAAAGCGGCAATGCCGGACTTATTCATCTGGGTTAATCCAAAAAGAAATGCTCGCTCTGGATAACCTCGCTTGCCGCGGGGTGATGAGTAACGAGCTAATTAAACACTACAGTTGTTTTATTCAAGGTAAACTTCAAAATAATAATCTCCCTCAACGAGCGACGCTTTGGAGTTGCTGATAATAGTGATACTACCGATAGTCGATTGCAATAATCACAATTAGGTTCGAATCCAGTATTGGACAACATTTAAAAATAGAAATAGTTTAATGAAAATATCATTTAGCCGGCGCTGCATCGATATTTCACCAGGTTTTACAGTTAGAAATTATTTAATTTGGCGTTGCATCACCATAGGTCAAAAAGGCTCTAACTCCTCCCTTAGAGCCTTTAAAAATGCGGGGCTGTAAGACTTCGATTTAGTCGCTCGCCAGCGCCTGCGCGCACGCCCAGGCACTTGCCCAGGCCCACTGGAAGTTATATCCGCCCAGCCAGCCCGTCACGTCCATCACTTCACCGATGAAATAGAGCCCCGGAACCTTGCGCGCTTCCATGGTGCGGGACGAGAGTTCATCCGTGTCCACGCCGCCGAGGGTCACTTCCGCCGTGCGATAGCCTTCGGTGCCGTTCGGCTGAACGCGCCAGTTGGTCAGCGTCTCGACCAGCGCCTGCTGATCGCGCACATTGAGCTGCTTGAGCGTGACGTCAGGAATTTGCCCCAGCAGTTGCAGGCACTCGATCAAACGTTTCGGCAGCTGCATCGCCAGGGTGTTTTTCAGGCTTTGATTCGGATGCGCGGCGCGCTGTTCGTCGAGGAACGCCGCCAGATCGCAGTCCGGCACCAGATTGACGGTGACGAATTCGCCTGGCTGCCAGTAGCTGGAGATTTGCAGCACGGCGGGGCCAGAGAGACCGCGATGGGTGAACAGCAGATTTTCGCGGAACAGGGTGCCGTCTTCAGCGGTAATGGTGGACGACACCGAGACGCCGGAGAGGGTCTGGAGCTGCTCCAGCAGCGGTTTGTGCAGAGTGAACGGCACCAGACCGGCGCGGGTCGGCAGCACCTTCAGGCCAAACTGCTCGGCGATTTTATAGCCGAATGGCGTCGCGCCCAGGCCCGGCATCGACAGCCCGCCGCTGGCGATCACCAGTTTGTCGGCGCTGACCGTGTCGCCGTTCAGCTCAAGCCGGTAGCCGCTGTCGTCGCGTGAGACGCTCAGCACTTCGGTGCGCAGGCGCGTGGTGACGCCGCCCTTCTCGCACTCGGCCACCAGCATGTCGACAATCTGCTGCGCGGAGTCATCACAGAAGAGCTGGCCGAGGGTTTTTTCATGCCAGGCGATGCCGTGTTTGCCGACCAGATCGATGAAATCCCACTGGGTGTAACGCGCCAGGGCAGATTTGCAAAAATGACGGTTTTGGCTCAAATAGGCCGCGGGTTCGACATATAAATTAGTAAAGTTGCAGCGACCCCCGCCAGACATCAGGATCTTGCGGCCGGGTTTCTTGCCATTATCCAGCAACAGAACGCGACGACCCGCCTGTCCGGCCATCGCCGCACAGAACATTCCCGCCGCACCGGCGCCAATTATGACGGCATCAAACCTTTCCACATCCAAATCCTCATGTTTAACAGGCGCGAATTGTAAAGTTTCCTCTGTGGTCACACCAGCGCAAAAAACTGATATGTCAGTCATATAATTGAAATATAAAATATATTTCTTTACCAGACGTAAACAATCCAGAAGGTATATCAAAAAAAAGCTATATTTCACTTTGCCCGTTGCGCATTTGTCCTGGATAATGCGCCGCGTTCATGTCCTCCAAAATGGCGTAACGTCCTATGCTACATTTGTTTGCTGGTCTGGATTTACATACCGGGCTTTTACTATTGCTTGCTCTGGCATTTGTGCTGTTTTACGAAGCTATCAATGGCTTCCACGACACTGCGAACGCAGTCGCAACGGTTATCTACACTCGCGCAATGCGATCGCAAGTTGCGGTTGTTATGGCGGCTGTCTTTAACTTCTTTGGTGTTCTACTTGGTGGCCTAAGCGTAGCCTATGCCATCGTTCACATGCTGCCTACAGACCTGCTTCTGAATATGAGTTCAGCGCACGGTCTCGCGATGGTATTTTCCATGCTGCTTGCTGCGATTATCTGGAACCTCGGTACCTGGTATTTCGGCCTGCCTGCATCCAGTTCTCACACGCTGATCGGCGCGATTATCGGTATCGGGTTAACCAACGCCCTGATGACCGGCACGTCTGTCGTTGACGCGCTGAACATCCCTAAAGTGATGGGGATCTTCGGCTCTCTGATTATCTCCCCTATCGTGGGCCTGGTCGTTGCAGGTGGATTGATTTTCATCCTGCGTCGTTACTGGAGCGGAACCAAAAAACGCGCCCGTATTCACCTGACTCCCGCAGAACGTGAAAAGAAAGATGGCAAGAAAAAGCCTCCGTTCTGGACGCGTATCGCTCTGATTCTTTCCGCTATCGGCGTCGCCTTCTCTCACGGCGCAAACGACGGTCAGAAAGGCATTGGCCTGGTCATGCTGGTCCTGATTGGTGTCGCTCCGGCAGGGTTCGTGGTCAACATGAACGCCACCGGATACGAAATCACCCGTACCCGTGATGCAGTAAACAACGTCGAAACGTACTTCCAGCAGCACCCTGAACTGCTGAAACGCGTGACCGGTGTTGATCAGCTGATTCCTTCTCCGGAACCGGGTGCGACCACCGCTCCGGGCGAGTTCCACTGCCACCCGGCAAACGCGATCAACGCGCTGGAACGTGCTAAAGGCATGCTGAGCGATATCGAAAGCTACGACAAACTGTCCGTTGAACAACGTGGTCAGCTGCGTCGCATCATGCTGTGCATCTCTGATGTGACCGATAAAGTCGCGAAGCAGCCAGATGTGAACAACGATGACCAGCGTCTGCTGAAGAAACTGAAAGGCGATATGCTCAATACTATTGAGTACGCGCCAATCTGGATCATCATGGCCGTTGCACTGGCACTGGGTATCGGGACAATGATTGGCTGGCGTCGTGTGGCGACCACCATCGGCGAGAAGATTGGTAAGAAAGGCATGACGTATGCGCAGGGTATGTCCGCGCAGATGACCGCTGCCGTTTCTATCGGTCTGGCGAGTTACACCGGTATGCCGGTTTCAACGACCCACGTTCTGTCATCTTCGGTTGCCGGTACGATGATTGTTGATGGCGGCGGTTTGCAGCGTAAAACCGTGACCAACATCCTGATGGCCTGGGTGTTCACCCTCCCGGCGTCGATTCTGCTTTCGGGCGGCCTGTACTGGCTGTCGCTGAAACTGATTTAATGCAGGATAAGCAATGAAAAAGCGGGTCAGGAAACTGACCCGCTTTTTTTTGGCTCAATGCCAGAGCGCTAACGCCACCATGCTCACCACCACCAGCCCGCACAGGGCGCTGGTCAGAATGAACTGGCGACGCAGACGCTCACAGCGACGGATAAACTCGTCGTCATGGTGATCGCGATAGCGCTGGGCGTAGATGTACCACACCAGACGCATCTGTTTGCTGGGCTGTCCATGCGACGTGAAGAAGCCTCCACCATCCACATACTGATAAAGCAACGGATCGCAACCTCGAAGTACCACTAATAGCGCACGTAACGATGAGAAATAGCGCGCCATATTCACTATGCAAACCACACATAACGCCCAAAACAATGCGACGGTGCTAATCATACTTCCTCCCCGGCGTCCGCCCACGAAGCGAGACTTCTGGACAACCGCACCCCAATGCCCTGACAGACAGATCAGTGAAAGAATGACGAAAGTCGATCGGGTTCACGTTTTAATATCCGAACGGCTCATTAAATAGTGTAGGAGATCCGTTAATTTTTTTGCCACAAGGTTAATCGTTATCAACACCAAAGCTTGAAAAATTTGTTGAACTGGGCCGTAATGAAGGCAGAAAGGCGACGGCTTACCTGATAGTCATCGATAACTTAAGGAAGGAGTAACACTATGGCTTACAAACACATTCTCATCGCGGTAGACCTCTCCCCGGAGAGCAAAGTGCTGGTTGATAAAGCGGTATCCATGGCACGCCCATACAACGCGAAAGTTTCTTTGATTCACGTTGATGTGAATTACTCCGATCTCTACACCGGTCTTATCGACGTTAACCTTGGCGATATGCAAAAACGCATCTCCGAAGAGACGCACCACGCGCTGTCTGAGCTCTCCACCAACGCCGGCTATCCGATTACTGAAACCTTAAGCGGTAGCGGCGACCTGGGCCAGGTACTGGTCGATGCGATTAAGAAATACGATATGGACCTCGTCGTTTGCGGTCATCACCAGGATTTCTGGAGCAAACTGATGTCTTCCGCGCGCCAGCTGATCAACACCGTCCACGTGGATATGTTGATTGTGCCGCTGCGTGATGAAGAAGACGAGTAAGTGTGAATTGTCGGGCGGCGCTAGCGCTTGCCCGGCCTACGATCAGGTTTTGTAGGCCCGGTAAGCGTTAGCGCCACCGGGCTTTGTTATTCCGGCGTCCCGGAATAAATATCAAACCGATGCCCTTTCGTCACCACGGCGTTGGTGGTCGCGACATCCGCCAGCGGCGGCGCATAGTCCGGGCGCTTCACCACTACGCGTTTGGTCGCCAGCAGGCGGGCCGGTTCGAGCAATCCATCCGCATCCAAATCAGGCCCCACCAGCGACTGAAACACCCGCATCTCTTTCTTCACCAGCGCACTCTTCTGCTTGTGCGGAAACATCGGATCGAGATAGACCACCTGCGGACGCGGCGTGATATCCGTCAGCGCCGTCAGGCTGGAGGCGTGCATCAGCTGTAACCGCTCCTGCAACCACGAGCCAATCTCCGGGTCGGCATACCCGCGCGCCAGACCGTCGTCGAGGAGAGCGGCGACCACCGGGTTACGTTCCAGCATCCGCACGCGACAGCCCACGGATGCCAGCACAAAAGCATCCCGCCCCAGGCCTGCCGTGGCATCTACCACGTCCGGGAGATAACTGCCCTTCACACCGACCGCTTTCGCCACCGCTTCACCGCGACCGCCGCCAAATTTGCGACGGTGCGCCATCGCCCCGCCGACAAAATCGACAAAAATCCCGCCAAGCTTGGGCTCATCGCTTTTGCGCAGTTCCAGATGTTCTGGCGTCATCACCAGCGCCATCAGATTTTCAGCATCGTGCTCCAGCCCCCAGCGGGCGGCAAGAACAGATAAGGCGCCGTCTCCGGCGCCTGTTTCATCCAGCAAACAAATTTTCACGAACGCGATTAGCCTTTGATTCCGTAATGTTCCAGCATCGCATCCAGCTGCGGCTCGCGGCCACGGAAGCGTTTGAACAGCTCCATTGGCTCTTCGGAACCGCCGCGCGTCAGGATGTTATCCAGGAACGACTGACCGGTATCGCGGTTGAATATCCCTTCCTCTTCGAAGCGAGAGAAGGCATCCGCTGCCAGCACGTCGGCCCACAGGTAGCTGTAGTAGCCCGCCGCGTAGCCGCCCGCAAAGATATGGCTGAAGGCGTGCGGGAAACGGCCCCACGATGGCCCAGGAATGAGCGCCACCTGCTTCTTAATCTCGCCCAGGGTTTCGAGGATTTTAGCCCCCTGCTCCGGGCTGAACTCCGCGTGCAGACGGAAGTCGAACAGGCCGAACTCCAACTGGCGCAGGATAAACATCGCCGCCTGGTAGTTTTTCGCCGCCAGCATTTTATCCAGCAGTTCTTTCGGCAGCGGTTCGCCGGTTTCATAGTGACCGGAGATAAACGCCAGCGCGTCCGGCTCCCAGCACCAGTTTTCCATAAACTGGCTCGGCAGCTCGACGGCATCCCACGGCACACCGCTGATGCCAGACACACCCGCCGCTTCGATACGGGTCAGCATATGGTGCAGACCGTGGCCGAATTCGTGGAACAGGGTGATCACTTCGTCGTGCGTGAACAGCGCTGGTTTGCCATTGACTGGACGGTTGAAGTTGCAGGTCAGGTAAGCGACCGGTTTTTGCAGCGAACCGTCGGCTTTACGCATCTGGCCGACGCAGTCGTCCATCCACGCCCCGCCGCGTTTGTTCTCACGCGCGTACAGGTCCAGATAGAAGCTGCCGCGCAGCTCGTTTTTCTCGTCGTACAGCTCGAAGAAACGCACTTCCGGATGCCAGACTTCCACATCGTGACGCTCTTTGGCGGTGATGCCGTAGATGCGTTTCACCACTTCGAACAGGCCGTTAACGGCTTTGCTTTCCGGGAAGTATGGGCGCAGCTGCTCGTCGCTGATGCTGTAGAGATGCTGTTTCTGTTTTTCGCTGTAGTAGGCGATGTCCCACGGCTGCAGGTCATCCACGCCACACTCCGCTTTGGCGAAGGCACGCAGCTGAGCCAGCTCTTTTTCGCCCTGCGGACGCGCGCGTTTGGCGAGGTCAGTTAAGAAATCGAGCACCTGCTGTGGGTTTTCCGCCATTTTGGTGGCGAGGGATTTTTCAGCGTAGCTGTCAAAGCCCAGCAGTTGCGCCAGCTCGTGACGCAGGGCGAGAATTTCCGCCATCACCGGGCTGTTGTCCCATTTACCGGCGTTCGGGCCCTGGTCAGAGGCGCGGGTGCTGTACGCGCGGTAGAGTTCTTCACGCAGCGCCTGGTTGTCGCAGTAGGTCATCACCGGCAGATAGCTCGGGATATCCAGCGTCAGGAGATAGCCTTCCTGCTCTTTCGCTTCGGCCTGCGCTTTGGCCGCAGCCAGCGCGCTTTCTGGCATGCCTGCCAGTTCGGCTTCGTCGGTGATGAGCTTCGACCAGCCCATGGTAGCGTCGAGGACGTTGTTGCTGTACTGGTTGCCAAGCTCGGACAAACGCGCGGCGATTTCACCGTAGCGCTGCTGTTTCTCTTTCGGCAGGCCGATGCCCGACAGTTCAAAATCACGCAGGGCGTTATCGACCGCTTTCTTCTGGGCGATATCCAGCTTCGCGTAGTTTTCGCCGTCGCGCAGATCGCGATACGCGTTGTACAGCCCTTCATGCTGACCGACCCAGGTGCTGTACTCAGAGAGCAGCGGCAGGGTTTGTTCGTAGGCTTCGCGCAGCTCCGGGCTGTTTTTCACCGAGTTCAGGTGGCTCACCGGCGAGAAAATACGGCCCAGCACGTCATCCACTTCCGCCAGACGCTGGCACAGATTGTCCCAGGTGTAAGGTGCGCCCTGCGCAACCACGCGCTCAACCGCCTCGCGACAGTTATCCAGCGACTGGGTCACAGCCGGGACAACGTGCTCAGGGAGGATTTTAGAAAACGGCGGCAACGAAAAAGGCGTGAGTAATGGGTTGGTCATAAGCGCTGTCCTGTTGAATAAGGTGAATGAAGCGCGCATCCGGCGCTGGGCATATTGTCTCTGTAATGGGGATAAGTGTAGTGAATTTCAATGCCAGGCGCAGCGCTTTCGCGGCGGCGGGGACTTTTCTGTATACTGTGCCAATACGCTCTTTTTTCGCCCGATGGCGCTTCGCTTATCGGGCCTACGATTCTCTACTGGAACACCTTTACCCATGCTCAGTTATCGCCACAGCTTCCACGCGGGCAACCACGCCGATGTCCTCAAACACACCGTTCAGAGTCTGATTATTGAATCTCTTAAAGAGAAAGATAAGCCGTTTCTCTATCTGGACACCCACGCGGGCGCGGGCCGCTATCAGCTCAGCAGCCAGCACGCGGAGCGTACCGGTGAATATCTGGAAGGTATCGCCCGCATCTGGCAGCAGGACGATCTTCCGGCTGAGCTGGAGCCGTACATCGGCGTGGTGAATCATTTCAACCGCAGCGGCCAGCTGCGCTACTACCCAGGCTCGCCGCTGATTGCGCGCCAGCTGCTGCGCGAGCACGACAGCCTCCAGCTGACCGAACTGCACCCGAGCGACTTCCCGCTGCTGCGCTCTGAGTTCCAGAAAGATAATCGCGCGCGCGTGGAAAAAGCCGACGGCTATCAGCAGCTGAAATCCAAACTGCCGCCGGTTTCCCGTCGCGGCCTGGTGCTGATCGACCCGCCGTACGAAATCAAAACTGACTATCAGGCGGTGGTTACCGGCATTAACGAAGGCTACAAACGCTTCGCCACCGGGACCTACGCCCTGTGGTATCCGGTGGTTCTGCGCGCGCAAATCAAACGCATGATCAAAGAGCTGGAAGCGACCGGCATCCGCAAAATCATGCAGATCGAGCTGGCGGTGCGTCCGGACAGCGATCAGCGCGGCATGACCGCCTCCGGGATGATCGTCATCAACCCGCCGTGGAAACTCGAAGCGCAGATGAACAACGTCCTGCCGTGGCTGCATAAAACCCTGGTGCCAAGTGGTCATGGCCACGCGACCGTCAGTTGGATCGTGCCAGAGTAATCGCAGTCATCGGTGGAACCTATGGATTCCAGGTATACAATCGCGGCAATCAACGATTAAGGAAGAAGTTATGACTAAGCATTATGACTACATCGCCATTGGCGGCGGCAGCGGCGGTATCGCCTCGATTAACCGTGCAGCCATGTATGGCCAGAAATGTGCGCTGATCGAAGCCAAAGAGCTGGGCGGCACCTGCGTGAACGTCGGTTGTGTACCGAAAAAAGTGATGTGGCACGCCGCGCAAATCCGTGAGGCGATCCATATGTACGGCCCGGACTACGGCTTCGATACCACCATCAATCACTTCGACTGGGACAAGCTGATTGCCAGCCGTACCGCCTACATTGACCGCATCCATACCTCGTATGACAACGTGCTGGGCAAAAATAACGTCGATGTGATCCGCGGCTTTGCGCGCTTCGTTGATGCGAAAACGATCGAAGTGAACGGCGAGACGATCACCGCCGATCATATCCTGATCGCCACCGGCGGCCGTCCAAGCCACCCGGACATTCCAGGCGTGGAGTACGGTATCGACTCCGACGGTTTCTTCGAACTGCCTGCCCTGCCAAAACGCGTGGCGGTAGTCGGTGCGGGTTATATCGCTGTCGAGCTGGCGGGTGTGATTAACGGCCTGGGCGCGGATGCGCACCTGTTTGTGCGTAAACACGCGCCGCTGCGCAGCTTTGATCCACTGATCGTCGAGACGCTGGTCGAAGTGATGAACGCCGAAGGGCCAAAACTGCACACCAACGCGGTACCAAAAGCGGTGGTGAAAAACGCCGACGGCAGCCTGACTCTGGAGCTGGAAGATGGCCGCAGCCAGACCGTCGATTGCCTGATCTGGGCGATTGGCCGCGAACCGGCTAACGACAACTTCAATCTCGCCGTCACCGGCGTGAAAACCAATGCAAAAGGCTACATCGAAGTCGATAAGTTCCAGAACACCAGTGTTCCAGGAATTTATGCGGTCGGTGATAACACCGGTGCGGTTGAGCTGACACCCGTTGCCGTTGCCGCAGGCCGTCGTCTGTCTGAACGTCTGTTCAACAACAAGCCGGACGAGCATCTGGATTACAGCAACATCCCGACCGTGGTCTTCAGCCACCCGCCAATCGGCACCGTCGGTTTAACCGAACCGCAGGCGCGCGAGCTGCATGGCGACGATCAGGTGAAAGTGTACAAATCGTCCTTCACGGCGATGTACACCGCAGTGACATCTCATCGCCAGCCGTGCCGCATGAAGCTGGTTTGCGTCGGCCCGGAAGAGAAAATCGTCGGGATCCACGGCATCGGCTTCGGCATGGATGAAATCCTGCAGGGCTTTGCGGTAGCGCTGAAAATGGGTGCGACCAAGAAAGACTTCGACAATACCGTGGCGATCCATCCGACGGCGGCGGAAGAGTTTGTGACGATGCGTTAATTCCCAATGCCCCTCTCCCGAGGGGCATTTTGTTTGACCATTCATAAATCGTTGCAAAACGAATGCTCCGAATTTCTCCAGCGCCTCTCTCGCTTACCCAGTCAAATAAAAAACGCAGAATCAAGCAGATACCACCCGTTTGCTCAAACCAGGCCAAACCACAAAACGTGATCTACCGCACACTTCGTCCTTCGCACACCGAAGCGAGTGTCTAAGCTTAGTAGATGCCCGGGAAACACCCGTATGTGTGACAACGCAAACCGGAGGTCCTAACCACCATGTTCAACCAGAAATTACACGCTGCAGATATCGTCGAGTTCGAGGTTGCGGAAGAGCTGCGCTACGAAACCGATCCCTGCGAGTTGAAACTGGATGAGATGATCGAGGCGGAACCGGAACCCGAAATGATTGAGGGGCTGCCCGCGTCTGACGCGCTCACCCCGGCCGATCGCTATCTTGAACTCTTCGAGCACGTCCAGTCGACGCGCCTGTTTGCCGACAGCAAAACCTTTCCCGACTGTGCGCCGAAGATGGACCCGCTCGACATCCTCATTCGCTATCGCAAGGTGCGACGCCACCGCGATTTCGACCTGAAACGTTTTGTCGAAAACCACTTCTGGATGCCGGAGTCGCTGACCACCGAATACGTCTCCGACCCGAGCCAGTCCCTCAAAGAGCACATTGATAATCTGTGGCCGGTGCTGACGCGCGAGCCGCAGGATCATATTCCGTGGTCGTCCCTGCTGGCGCTGCCGCAGGCCTATATCGTGCCTGGCGGG
The DNA here is from genome assembly GCF_035593345.1 of Lelliottia sp. JS-SCA-14. Classification (NCBI taxonomy): domain Bacteria; kingdom Pseudomonadati; phylum Pseudomonadota; class Gammaproteobacteria; order Enterobacterales; family Enterobacteriaceae; genus Lelliottia; species Lelliottia sp. JS-SCA-14. Next base: position 4,598,425 of record NZ_CP141606.1, read on the forward strand.
CGTTTCAGCGAGACTTACTACTGGGACTCCTATTTCACCATGCTGGGGCTGGCGGAGAGCGGGCGCAACGATCTGCTCAAGTGCATGGCCGACAATTTCGCGTGGATGATCGAGCGCTACGGGCACATCCCGAACGGGAACCGTACCTATTACCTCAGCCGCTCGCAGCCGCCGGTCTTTGCCCTGATGGTTGAGCTGTTTGAAGAGGACGGCGTGCGCGGGGCGAAGCGTTATCTCGACCATCTGTTGATGGAGTACGCTTTCTGGATGGACGGTGCCGAGTCGCTGGTGCTGAATCAGGCCTATCGCCACGTGGTGCGTATGCCGGACGGTTCGCTGCTCAACCGCTACTGGGACGACCGCGACACGCCGCGCGATGAGTCGTGGATTGAAGATGTGGAAACGGCCAAACACTCGGGCCGTCCGCCGAATGAAGTTTATCGGGATCTGCGCGCGGGCGCGGCGTCGGGCTGGGATTACTCCTCCCGCTGGCTGCGCGATGCCGGGCGTCTCGCCAGCATTCGCACCACCCAGTTTATCCCGATCGATTTGAACGCATTCCTGTTCAAGCTGGAAAGCGCTATCGCCAATATCTCCGGCGCAAAAGGCGATAAAGAGACCGAAACCACCTTCCGCCAGAAAGCCAACGACCGCCGCGCCGCCGTGAATCGCTTCCTGTGGGACGACGAAAACGGCTGTTACCGCGATTACGACTGGCGTCGTGAAGAGATGGGGCTGTTCTCCGCTGCCAGCATCGTGCCGCTGTACGTCGGGATGTCGACCCACGAACAGGCCGACCGTCTGGCCGACACGGTGAAAGCCCGTCTGCTGACGCCGGGCGGGATTCTCGCTACCGAGCACGAAACGGGCGAACAGTGGGACAAACCGAACGGCTGGGCGCCGCTGCAGTGGATGGCGATTCAGGGGTTCAAACAGTACGGCAATGACTCGCTGGGAGATGAGATCGCCTGGAGTTGGCTGCAAACGGTGAACCACTTCTATAAAACGCACCACAAGCTGATTGAGAAGTACCACATCGCCAGCGGCACGCCGCGCGAAGGCGGCGGGGGCGAGTATCCGTTGCAGGATGGTTTTGGCTGGACCAACGGCGTCGTGCGACGACTGATCGGGCTGTACGGAGAGCCTTAGCGGTTTCTGGCTTCGGTGCATAAAAAAGCCGGGTGGCGGCTTCGCCTTACCCGGCCTACAAAAGCTAATAACCCTAATCTGTAGGCCCGATAAGCGCAGCGCCATCGGGCAATTTCCAGCTCTGGTGCTTAAAAAAGCCGGGTGGCGGCTGCGCCTTACCCGGCCTACAAATGCAATGGAGTCAGGTGGAAATTAGCGAATCACATCATAAATATCGGTCTGAATTGTTTGCCATTTTTTCGTGCTCGCATCCGGCTGCGCCAGGGCGCGGCGCTTCGCCTGATCGGCTTCGTATTTCTGCCGCTGCACCACCGCGGGTACCGTACAGAACGCCTTCAGATATTGCTTGCGTATGGAGGTCAGCTGTTCGCCGTTCGCCATCGCATGACTCACGGTTGCAATAAAGCGACGACAGGGTTTCTGCTCGACCATTTGCAGGCGGTAGCGCATCAACACTTCCAGCACGTCATCGTATCCGGCTGACATCGCCTGCTCGGTCCAGGACATCTTCCAGTCCATTCCGCCCTTTAAAAACAGCAGCGTCGCGCGAGTATCATTGCGATCGATGGCCGAGCGGAAGTTATTCTCATCCCAGGTCACACCCATACGCGTCAGTTTTTCCCGCGAGGACGGGGCTTCGCGCATCTCTTGCGCCACCTGCGGCGGCTCAGGGTTGGGCGCGGCAGCCGCTGACGGCGGACTGCTGCCGAACACCAGCCAGACTCCGCCCGCAACAATCGCCAGCACCATCACCCCCACCGCACCCCACAGTGCGCCGGAGATCAGCTGGTCGCGCTGCTCGGGTGTGCGCGGCGCGCGCTGAGTTGGCTTTTCAATGCTGTCGCGAATTTCAAACAGATCGCCGCCGGTCTGACGGTCCATCTTCTGCGCATTTTCCCAGAAGTTATGCAGCTCGCTGGCGTCGACCGCCATCAGCCCGGTCGGGTTGATGCGCGTGCGCCCTTCTTCAAACGCCCGCTGGATCGGCCCGGCAATCTGGGCGTAGTAGTTATCCAGCAGCAAAAGTTGCGCCGAGCTCAGCGCCTGCTGCACGGTGAGCATATTGCGGATCTGGCGGATGTCATCGAGGAAGGTTTGCAGGGTTTTGCGCGGCTCCACCAGCAGCGTTAAATTCGAGCGGTCATTAAACAGCGACGAGTAGTAGCGGCTGAACTCTTTCTTATCCACCAGCATCTGCGCCATTTCGCTGAACATCATGCCGCTCAGCACGTCGTTTCGCTCGCTGTTTTTCAGCCAGCGGCGGACGCGGTCGGCATTGAAGAGAGTTTTGAGGTGATTATTAAGCCGCACCGGATCGGGCCACGCCTGCATGATCAAGGATTTAATCATCAGTTCGAGCGCGCGCACCTGCTTATGGGCCTGAAGTTGCAGGGATTCGTTGCCCGGCGCGAGATCGGTGTTATAGCCCAGCAAGGGCTGCTGCAGACGAAGATGTTCCAGCGCCGTGACGAAACGCACCGCGGCGATCAGCTGGTTTTGGCTGACATCCTGGCCGCTTTCATATTTCGGCACGCGCTGCTGCAACAGGCGTAATTGCAGCGTGAAGTCGGACATTTCGGCGTCATTGAGATTCAGCCGTTTCGCCACCGGTCCCCATCCGCCCAGCGCCAGTCGGGCCGTATCGAGCTGGTCGAGGAACCAGCGCGGGTCTTTCCCTTCAGAGACGTGCACATCCAGGAGCAGTAAGATCTCCACGGATGCATGACGAATAATGCCAATACAATGTTCAAACTGCTCGCCGATATGGTGCGATGTACCCGATGTCATCATTTTCCTTAAGTACTACAAAGCTAATTAAGCTGGCCTTAAAGGCAATTTTTTCTTTTATTTCTGTGCTGTTAAACCATAACTGAGATTATGGAGAAATAAAGTGACAGCTCTATAATCATTGAAAATAGTTATGGGAGAAAACGAATGCCGGTACTCACTACTTCACGCCTGACCTGCTCGCCTGTACAGGAACAGGACTGGCCGTTTTACCTGTCGCTGCAACAACACCCCGATGTGATGCGATTTATCGCCGATAAGCGGCCAATTGCCGTCATTCGGGAGGCATTCGAACCTCGTCTACAGCCGTGGGAACCCGGCAGCGCACATTGGCTGTGTCTGATTGTGCGTGATACCGCAAGCCTCACACCGCTGGGTGCTACCGGTTATATTCACAGAGAAAATGACTGCGCGGAAGTGGGCTTTATTTTCGCCGCAGAATCGCAGGGGAAAGGTTACGGATATGAGTCGTTACGCGCCGTGTGTGATTACGCGTTTAACGAGGGGGGAATTCGCCGTCTGACCGCCACGGTGACGGTGGGCAACGTCGCCTCCCGCGGCCTGCTGGAGAAAGCAGGCTTTGTGCTGGAAGGCGAGTTGCGGGAAAACTACTGGCTGGCGGATAGCTGGCATAACGACTGGATTTTCAGCCTGTTAAAGCATGAATTTCAGCCTGAAAGCCGTTAAGAAATTACAGGAACATCCCGCCTGACACTTCGATGCGCTGAGCATTCATCCACCCCAGTTCGTCGCTCAGCAGGGCCGCGATGGCGTCACCGATATCGTCCGGCAGTCCGACACGCCCAAGGGCCGTATTCGAGGCCACCATCTGATTAATCTGCGCATTATCGCGCACCCGTCCGCCGCCAAAATCGGTCTCAATCGCGCCCGGGGCGATGATATTGGCGGTGATTTTACGCGCGCCTAACTCTTTGGCCTGATAGCGAGTCAGCACTTCCATCGCCCCTTTCATCGCCGCGTAGGTACTGGAACCCGGCTGGGCAAAACGCGCCAGTCCGCTGGAGACGTTGAGGATGCGTCCGCCGTCTTTGATCAGCGGCAGCAGGCGCTGGGTCAGGAAGAACGGGCCTTTGAAATGGACGTTCATCGCGTCGTCAAACTGCGCTTCGCTGGTCTCCGCAAAGGGCGCGTATAAACCCGTTCCAGCGTTGTTCAATAAATAATCGAAGGTGTCACGCTGCCAGACATGTTTAAGCTGGGAGAGCACTTCAGCGGCAAAACGTTCGAAGGCTGAGGTATCCCCGACGTTCAGCTGCAATGCCACCGCTTTCACCCCTTTTAATTCAATTTCGCGCACCACTTCCTGCGCTTCTTTCTGGCTGCTGTTGTAGGTCAGGATGATGTGGGTTCCCTTCGCCGCCAGCTTCAGCGCTGCGTTTTTACCTAAGCCGCGGCTGCCACCTGTCACTAATGCAATACGTTCACTCATGATAAACCTCGTTTCGTTTGATATGGCGATTGAGTAAGAGCTTATTAGGTGATAGAAAATCAATAAAGATGGCAGAAAACGCTTCACTGTTTCACTGACAACAATAATGAGCGCAGCCTATGGATAAAATTCACGCAATGCAGCTCTTCATCCGCGTGGCGGAAATGGAGAGTTTTTCTCGCGCCGCGGACACGTCAGGACTTCCTAAAGGTAGCGTATCGCGCCAGATTCAGGCGCTGGAAAACCTGCTCGGCACCCAGCTGTTACACCGCACGACGCGCCGCGTCAGCCTCACGCAGGACGGGATGGTTTACTACGAGCGGGCAAAAGATCTGCTGGCCAACCTCGACGAACTGGACGGTCTTTTCCAGCACGACCCCACCAGCATCAGCGGGCGCTTGCGCGTCGATATGCCCGTTGGCGTTGCGCGAAATTTAGTCATCCCGAAACTGCCCGCCTTTTTGCAGCAGTACCCTGGTATTGAGCTGGAACTGAGCAGCAGCGACCGGATGGTCGATGTGATACGCGAAGGGTTCGACTGCGTGGTGCGCGTCGGCACGCTGAAGGATTCGGGGTTAATCGCCCGCTCGCTCGGCAAACTGTCGATCATTAACTGCGCCAGCCCCGACTATCTGGCGCGTTTTGGCTACCCGGAGAATCTGGACGATCTGGCCTCTCACGCGGTGATTCACTACGCCCTGAACCTGGGCACGCGTCCGCAGGGGTTCGAGTTTTATAACGGCGATAGCACTCAGTGGGTGAAAACCGGCGGCATTTTGACAGTCAACAGCACCGAGACCTATCACGCGGCGTGTCTGGCCGGTCTGGGCATTATTCAGGTTCCGCGCGTGGGCGTGCGTGAGGCGATCAAGGCCAAAAAAATGGTCGAGATCCTGCCGCAATACCGTGCAGAACCGATGCCGGTTTCCCTGATCTACCCGCATCGGCGTAACCTCTCGCGCCGCGTTCATCTGTTCATGGAGTGGCTAACAACGATAATGAAAGCCTACGTTGACTAGTCGCAGTCTATAATTCAGTAAATTCCCGCCAAACGAAAAAAGGAAAATGCGCGTGACGCCGGAAAACAACCCGCAACGACCCACCCAGGAACTGGAGTACGACCCCATCAAGAAGATGGAAGCAGAGCCGGAAAAAAATCCCTCATCCAGCAAGGCCACCAAAGCGCTGGAAACCGTCACCGGAACGGCGCAGAAGATTCAGCGCCGCCCGATGATTGCGCACCTGATCCGCGCCGCAGAACGCTTTAACGACCGTATGGGCAACCAGTTTGGAGCGGCCATCACCTACTTCTCCTTCCTGTCGATGATCCCGATTATGATGGTGTCCTTTGCCGCGGCGGGTTTTGTCCTCGCCTCGCACCCGACGCTGTTACAGGACATTTTCAACAAGATCCTGATTAACGTCAGCGACCCGACGCTGGCCGCCACCCTGAAAAGCACCATCAACACCGCCGTGCAGCAGCGTACCACCGTGGGGATTGTTGGGCTGTTGATCGCCCTTTATTCCGGGATCAACTGGATGGGGAACCTGCGCGAGGCGATTCGTGCCCAGTCGCGCGACGTCTGGGAGCGCACGCCGCAGGACCAGGAGAAAATCTGGATTAAGTATTTCCGCGACTTCGTATCGCTGATTGGCCTGCTGGTCGCCCTGGTCGTGACGCTGTCGATCACCTCCGTTGCCGGCTCTGCGCAGCAGATGATCATCTCGGCGCTGTATCTGGACTACATCGAGTGGCTGAAACCCGCCTGGCGGCTGATTGGTCTGGCGATTTCAATCTTCGCCAACTATCTGCTGTTCTTTTGGATTTTCTGGCGTTTACCGCGACACCGTCCGCGCAAGAAAGCGCTGATCCGCGGGACCTTCATCGCTGCCATCGGCTTTGAAGTGATTAAGATCGTGATGACCTACACCCTGCCGTCGCTGGTCAAATCCCCGTCCGGCGCGGCGTTTGGCTCGGTGCTAGGCCTGATGGCGTTCTTCTACTTCTTCGCCCGCCTGACGCTGTTCTGCGCCGCCTGGATCGCCACCGCCGAGTACAAAGACGACCCGCGCATGCCGGGCAAAACCCACCGCTAAACCCCTTATCGGGCTGAATAAGAATGCAAAATTTCAGCCCGATTCGGCATTTCAGCATATAAATCCAGCCTGTAACTTTTATTTAACCAAAAACCAGTTTTATCGACTGATATTTAAATTCTGTGAAGCATTTCATGGAAGGGTTTTCGTCAGGCTGAAGATTATCCGCTTTTTGCTGCTTTTCTCGCCGCTTCGCGCCCCTGTTACAGATTGAAATGTCGCTTTTGCTATGCGTAATATGGCCTTTCGTCAGACCAAACAATAAGAAAATTTTATGCAAGCCACCGCCACAACTCTCGATTCAGAACCGGAAAGCACGCCGGTCAACTCGCGTAATAAAGTCGTCGTTGCCTCACTGATTGGCACCGCCATCGAATTCTTCGATTTCTATATTTACGCCACCGCCGCGGTCATCGTCTTTCCGCATATCTTCTTCCCGCAGGGCGATCCGACGGCGGCAACGCTTCAGTCGCTGGCCACCTTCGCCATCGCCTTTATTGCCCGTCCGATTGGTTCGGCGGTGTTCGGCCACTTTGGCGACCGCGTCGGGCGCAAAGTCACTCTGGTGGCCTCGCTGCTGACGATGGGGATTTCTACCGTGGCGATCGGCCTGCTGCCGACTTACGAAACCATTGGTATTCTGGCGCCGGTCCTGCTGGCATTGGCGCGTTTTGGTCAGGGCCTGGGCCTTGGCGGTGAATGGGGCGGCGCGGCGCTGCTGGCGACAGAGAATGCGCCACCGCGTAAACGCGCGCTGTACGGCTCTTTCCCGCAGCTGGGCGCGCCGATTGGCTTCTTCTTTGCCAACGGCACCTTCCTGCTGCTCTCCTGGCTCCTGACCGATGAGCAGTTCATGAGCTGGGGCTGGCGCATTCCGTTTATCTTCTCGGCGGTGCTGGTACTGATCGGCCTGTATGTCCGCGTTTCCCTGCATGAAACGCCGGTGTTCGCCAAAGTGGCGGCGGCGAAGAAGCAGGTGAAAATCCCGCTCGGCACGCTGCTGACCAAACATCTTCGCGTGACCGTGCTGGGCACCTTCATCATGCTGGCGACCTACACGCTGTTTTATATTATGACGGTCTACTCCATGACCTTCAGCACCGCCGCCGCGCCTGTGGGGCTGGGTCTGCCGCGTAACGAAGTGCTGTGGATGCTGATGATGGCGGTGATCGGGTTTGGCGTGATGGTGCCGATTGCCGGGCTGCTGGCCGACCGATTTGGCCGTCGCTCGAGCATGATCGTGATTACGTCGCTGATTATTCTGTTCGCGCTGTTCGTCTTCCCGCCGCTGTTGGGTTCCGGCAGTCCGGCGCTGGTGATGGCTTACTTACTGATTGGTTTGAGCCTGATGGGGCTGACCTTTGGCCCGATGGGGGCGCTGCTACCGGAGCTGTTCCCGACGGAAGTGCGTTATACCGGGGCGTCGTTCTCCTATAACGTATCGTCGATTCTGGGTGCGTCTGTGGCACCGTATATCGCCACCTGGTTACAGGCGAATTATGGTCTGTTCTACGTGGGTGTGTATCTGGCGGCGATGGCAGGGTTGACGCTGATTGCGTTGTTGTTGACGCATGAGACGAAGCATCAAGCGTTGTGATGGGTTTTGCCGGGTGGCGGCTTCGCCTTACCCGGCCTACGATTGGGGTTGGTTTTAGGTTTTGTAGGCCCGGTAAGCGAAGCGCCACCGGGCAGCAAACCGCACAACAATTACTTCTTCATCTGCGACAAAATCGTCCGGCACTGATTCGCATCCCCTTCTGACGGCGAAATCAACGCCAACAAGGCTGCCGCTGGCGTCACCAGCGTTGCCAGCGCGGCGGCCACGGCGCCGCGCGCAATCAACGGCCCCGCTTTCACACCCGCCTGCGGATTCTTGAACGACCCGCGCACATACAGCGGCGAGCGCAGGGTGATAATGCGGAAGCCCTTACTCTCCGGATCGATGGTCAAATCCAGCTGCTCCGAGGCCATACTTGCCGTCCCCGTCACGTTAATCACCGCATTCTCCGTATCGAAGGCAAAAATCTGAGGACGCGCCACGCCGTTGACCAGGTCGAGGTTCGCCGCCGCGCAGTTCACCCGCACTTCGTCATCGCCAAAAATCTGCCCAATGATGAAGTTACCGACGTTCAGCCCAAGGATCTCCATCAGGTTACGACTCACCAGCCCGTCGTTCATCAGCAGTTTGAGATTCCCGTTGCTGCTGCCGAGCAGCGTCGCCACCGAGTTCCCGACTCCGCGAATATCCGCGTCACCGTTCATCTCACCGAGGGTTTTCTGCATCAGTTCAACGTTCGGCATCAGCTCTTTCAGCTTCAACCTGCGCGCCTGAATATCGGCCCGCCCCTGCATCGGCTTTTTATCGCCTTCGAGATGAATGTTGGAGGAAATCGTCCCGCCCGCGAGGCCAAATTTCAGCGGCTGCAGGCGCAGGTCGGCGTTTTTCAGGATGATATGAGTCGAGAGGTCGCTGATCGGCAAGGTGCTGCCGTGCTCGATTTTGCGCCCCTTGAAGCGCACGTCGGCATCCATCACGTCCCACTTGTCGGTTTCAAAGCGATCGTACGGCAGCACTTTGTCCGACGGCTGAATGTCCTTCTCGCCTTTCTTCTGTTCGGAACGTTTGGACTGCTGCGCACCTTTCCCGGAATCGACGCCAATCAGCGGGCCGAGATCGGCGAGACGCAGCTGGCGGGATTCCACATCCCCTTCCAGCTTCGGACGCGGCTTGCCGGTGGTGTAGGCGAGCGAGCCGTGAATATCGCTATCGCCGATGCGGCCATTGAAATTACGGTAATCAAAGACCGACGATTTTTCCGTATCGATTTTGGCGACCAGATGCCCGTCCGTCTCAAACGGCGGCGTATCCGGGAGCAGCACGCCGGTTAAGTCATACAGCTCGCCCAGCGAATCGCCGGAGAATTTGAGCTGCAGATCCACACCGCCCATTTTCATCGGATCGTTCACCGTGCCGACAAAGGCTACGCGGGTATTACCCGAGCGGAAATCCGCCTGCACCGGGAACGGCGTGCCTTCGCTGCGCAACGCCAGCACGCCGCCGATTTTACCTGTCCCGGTCAACGGCTGATCGTTGTAACGCCCTTTCGCCTTCAGGCCAAAGACGTAATCGCCGACGCGGGTTTTATCGTCTTTCCCTTTGGTGCCGGTGACTTCGCTGAACGGCAGCGGTTTGCCGAGCGGATCGACCAGGATCTCGATATCCGCTTTGCTGACTTTGTCGTCGATGGCGATCCGCCCGCGATCGAACAGAATATTATCCAGACGGAAGGACCAGGCCGACGGCGGCGCGTTGGGATCTTTCTCTTCACCGCTGCTGGCGAGATTAAAGGTCCAGTTATTGTTCTTCTCTGACAGGCGAATCAGCCGCGCATCGGGCTGTTGCAGTTTGATCCACGGCAGATAGACCGTTTTGGTCAGCAGCGCGAGCGGGGCCAGCGTCGCTTCCACGCGCGGCAGATGGACCATCGTCACATCGGGAATATCAGGGGGGTTGCCGAGAATAATATCGTTGGCATGCACGTGCGGCCAGGGCACCCAGCTGCGCCAGCCGGTTTCGTCTTTCTGACGCTCCCAGACCACGCCGAGATCGCCGCGAATGGCGAAGGGCCGGTTCAGTTCGGTGGAGACTTTCTGGTTGATGGTCGGTTTGAGGCGGTTCCAGTCGAACGTCGCAATGATGATGATCGCGACCACAATCAACAACAAGAAGATCCCTGCTACCCAGGCAACGATCCTGGTGGTTTTGGTCATTGTTATCCCCTTTTTTATTACCTTGCCTTTCATGAATATAGTTCAGGCAGCGGCAAACAGCAGGGGTTACAGCGTGATAATGACCTTATCGAGCGTGTCCATTGGCACCGGACGGGAGAGGAAATAGCCCTGTGCCGCCGCCGCCGGTGAGTTTTGCACATCGCGCCACTCTTCGAGGGTTTCGACACCTTCGACGATCACGCCCTGGCAGTAGCGATTCATCAACTGGAGCAGCAGCGTGAACAGGTTACGGCCTTCGGACGTCTGGCGCAGCATGATGAACAGGTCACGCGCCACCTTGATGTAGTCGTAACGCACTTCGCTGAGCGCGGAGAAGTTCGCCATGCCGGTGCCAAAATCGTCCAGCCACAGCGGGCCAAACTCGCACATCGAGGCGAACGAAGAGTCCTGCGGCAGACGCACGTGCTCCACCAGCTCAAAGCGCATCCACGGCAGCGAGGCGACCAGTTTTTGCAGCTTCGGGTTCTGGCGCAGGGCGATAAGCGTAGGGCCGTCGACGTTCACCGACGCCAGAATGTCGTGGCAGGCGAAAAAGTCCTGCTTTGTGCCCAGCATTTCGAGCTGCTCTTCCAGCACATCCAGACGCTGGCGCACGCTCACTTCGGCAAAGTAACGGTCCGGTGCGATACGCTGCGTGGGATTCGACGGATGGGTCACGACGGTCAAAATCTCAATCGCCATCAGCCTGCCGTCAGTACGGTAAATGGGCTGATAAGTATAAGCACGCTCACATTGCAGCCAATAGCGATGCTCCTGCAAGCTTTCAATACTTGCTTCCGGAGTGGTGCTTAGCCGCTGGATAACCTGCTCTGACTTCATTTCAGATGTCCTGTTGAGAAAAAGATGACGTGTCTGGACTCGTCAAAGGGTTATCGGCCTGGGAAGTGAGAACTTTATGTTCAGTTGGCGGGGAAAATGAAATTAAGATGACAGAATCTGTCCGGAACGCGCGCTGGCTCAAAAAAAAATTTGGAACGTCGTTTTAATATAGTTGACCATAAAATCCCCACAGCGCACACTTACTTTAATTTATCTGTTCAGGTTCACGACTATGTCTAAAAAAATTGCCGTGATTGGCGAATGCATGATTGAGCTGTCACAAAAAGGGGCGGACGTTAGCCGCGGTTTTGGTGGCGATACGTTGAATACTTCGGTGTACATTGCCCGCCAGGTCGCGCCAGACGCGCTGACGGTGAACTATGTGACCGCACTGGGTACCGACAGCTTTAGCCAGCAGATGCTGGAAGCCTGGCAGAGTGAAAACGTCGGGACGTCGCTGATTCAGCGTATGGAAAACCGTCTGCCGGGGCTGTATTACATCGAAACCGACAGCACCGGTGAGCGCACGTTCTACTACTGGCGCAACGAAGCGGCGGCGAAATTCTGGCTGGAGAGCGACGACTCTGCGGCGATCTGCGAAGAGCTGGCGACCTTTGATTATCTCTACCTGAGCGGGATTAGCCTTGCGATCTTAAGCCCGTCGAGCCGCAAAAAGCTGCTCTCCCTGCTGCACGAATGCCGCGCCAACGGCGGGAAAGTGATTTTCGACAACAACTACCGTCCGCGCCTGTGGGCGAGCCGCGAAGAGACGCAGCAGGTTTATCAGCAGATGCTGAGCTGCACCGATATCGCGTTCTTAACGCTGGACGACGAAGATGCCCTGTGGGGCGAGAAACCGGTCGACGAGGTGATCGCCCGAACGCATCAGGCCGGTGTGTCTGAAGTGGTGATCAAGCGCGGCGCAGACTCCTGCCTGGTTTCAGTTGAGGGTGAAGCCGTGGTGGATGTCCCGGCGGTGAAACTGGCGAAAGAAAAAGTGGTGGATACCACGGCGGCGGGCGATTCGTTCAGCGCCGGGTATCTGGCGGTGCGCCTGACGGGCGGTACGGCCGCCGAGGCCGCAAAACGCGGGCACCTGACAGCGAGTACGGTGATTCAGTACCGCGGGGCGATTATTCCGCGCGAGGCGATGCCGGAATAAAATGCAAAAGGGCGACCATCGGTCTAATGCTGGTCAGTTAAGCATCTGAGGTTGTTCCGTTCACCTTATGTTCAGCAGAATATAATCGCGTCACAACCTGTGAACGTGACAAGGGGGCTGCGCGGCCCCCTTGTCAATCCCCGCGCCCCGCCATGAAATCGGTGCTTCGCACTGCGCTCACCTCCCGACCATCTGCCTGCGGTCGGCTCGACTCGACATCCCTGTCTCGTTTCGCCTCTGGCCGCCATCCATGGCGTCCAGCCCTTGTCATCTGGTCTCCGGTTCGCCGATTTCTGCGGGGGCCAACACCGGTGCCACATTCAGACGGCTGTGAAGGTTGAGGGATCGTGAGTCCGGCTGAAAATCGCCGAAGCGTTTCCTGGAGGCCGGGTCGAGGCGCAGGGAAGCGCCGAGAGGGTGCGACCTGCATGGATGCAGGATCGCGCCCGACCCGAAAGCCGCAAGGAATAAGCTGAGGGCACCGCGAAGCGGCGATTTTCTTTGCCGGGAGCCGGGGTTGCCAGGGTGGTGGCGATTGAGCCACCCTGGCACGTTCACCGCAGAGTGATGGACCGGAAGCAGAGGAACGAAAGTGAACGGAACGATTCCACTGATGCCATAAAGGTCTTGGGCAAGCAAAATAATGAATTTAAATTCATTATTTTGCTTAACTGACTGGCATTAGACCATCGGTCGCCCTTTTTAATGTTTTCTCCCTCTCCCGTGGGAGAGGGTCGGGGTGAGGGCATCAGCCCGCACACACTGACATTACTGCGCCTGCGGAATATCCGTCGCGTCCGGGTGTAAATCATCCGCCGCTGGCTGCGCGGTGCGCTCTTCCTGCGTCATGATGCTGTCCCAGGTCGCCTGCAGATCTTTCACGTTGTATTCCGGCTCGCCTTTCGGCTGCAGCAGCACCAGAGCCATATCCTGCGACAGCTGCTGGCGCAGGTCCTGATTAATCATCTCGACGGTCAGGCTGTTCAGGAAGTCCTGACGCAGCTTCTGGTACTGCTCCGGCGCGATATCCACCACCTGATTTTGCAGGGAGCGAATGCGCTGGCTGATCAGGATATCCGTGTCAGTGCGGGCGTAAGTCGCGAACAGTTTTTGCAGCTCCAGATTCTTCTGCGCGACCAGGGCGTTGAACTCTTCTTCGCCCAGACCCTCTTTACGCACTTTCGCCAGCTCTTTAGCGACCACGCCGAGATTGGCGTTCAGCTTATCGTTCGGCGATTCCACGTTGATGGCGCACTGGGCGCGCTGGAACAGCACGCGGCAGTCGAAACCAATGCCGATATCCTTCGCATTATTTTTGCTGAGCGTTTGCTGAACGTGCCAGAACAGCGCTTCACGCGCGAGATCTGCACGCCAGTAGCGCAGCAGCGCCGCGGACTCGCGAATCGGTTGCCATGGAGTGTCCCACATCAGGGCCAGGCGATCCTGACGCACGGTGTCGGTCATGATGCTGACCGGCTCTGCACGCAGCGGTGCGAGTGTTGAAACAGGCGCTGGCACTTCGCGTTTGCCTTTCAGCTCGCCGAAGGTTTTGCCAATCTGCTCGATCACCGCGCGGCTATCGACGTTGCCGACCACAATCAGCGTCATTGCATCCGGGGTGTACCATTTTTGATAGAAGGATTTGACCTGCTCAATGTCGACCGGCTGTTTGATAGGCTCTGCCGGATCGTGCCCCAGCAAAGATGACCCTTTCAGGCGATAGCGCCACCAGCCGTCTTTGGTATCAGCAGGCCAGGTCGCCACCATGTCGCTGTTGCTCAGCGCATAGTTGACCGTATCCGGAGTGATCGCCACTTTGCCCGCGGTATCGCCCAGCCACGTGAGGGCTTCTTTCAGGAGGTCGTTACGGTTGTTCGGCAGGCTGAGGTTAAACATGGTGTAGTCGTAAGAGACGACCGCAGGTGGAAGTGGACGTTTCGGGTCGATGCCCTGCTGCCACAGTGAACGCACCTGTACTGCTTGCAAACTGCCGCTTTGGGTCAGCGCCAGTCGAGGAATAAAATGGCTAAGCCCGCTCTGCTGCGTGTTTTCGGTCAGTGAACCGGTGTTCACCGACAGGCGGATCTCAATGCGATCGCTGGGACGTTGCGGCGTGGCTAACACCTGCCACTGAAACCCATTCGCCAGTGTGCCCTGCTGCCAGGCTGGGTCGGGCTGGAGTGTATCTGCCTGCACATAACTGGCTGCTGCCATCATCAGCAAACCGCCGGTTAAGAGTCGAATTTTTGTGCCCTGCATGTAAACCCCTGATCAACATTCCTGGTTAAAAAGAGTGTCTCACTACATTGAGCACTCTGAAGATAACGTTCAAACACTTCGATTAGACCGCGTGTTCGGCTAAACGTCACGGCGTGAAGTGAAATATACCCGAAAAAAATCTTGTCGAAGTATGACAGGTATGAGCAGTTATTATGCGCAGGAGCCCGCTCCCCGACAAGGGTGAGCGGGCATAAGTATCGAATTTAAGAGGATAAACCGTGGGATTTGCTCTCGGTGACGCGATTATTGAGCGTGTCGTCGAGTTTTTTGTGGTCGAGCTCTTTGACCCATTTCGCCACCACAACCGTCGCCACACCGTTACCGATCAGGTTAGTCAGGGCGCGGGCTTCGGACATGAAGCGGTCGATACCGAGGATCAGCGCCAGGCCCGCCACCGGCAAATGCCCGACCGCGGAAATGGTCGCCGCCAGCACGATGAACCCGCTACCTGTTACGCCCGCCGCCCCTTTCGAGGAGAGCAGGAGCACTACCAGCAAGGTTATCTGATGGAAGATATCCATGTGGCTGTTGGTCGCCTGAGCGATAAACACCGCGGCCATCGTCAGGTAGATCGACGTCCCGTCGAGGTTAAACGAGTACCCGGTCGGAATGACCAACCCCACCACCGATTTACGGCAGCCCAGTTTTTCCATCTTATCGAGCATGCGCGGTAGCGCAGATTCGGAAGACGAGGTCCCCAGCACAATCAGCAGCTCTTCGCGGATGTAGCGGATGAATTTGAAAATACTGAAGCCCGTCGCGCGCGCAATACTGCCCAGCACCACGACCACAAACAAAATACAGGTGATATAGAAGCAGATGATTAGCTGGCCGAGCTGCACCAGGGTGCCGACGCCATATTTACCGATGGTAAAGGCCATCGCCCCAAACGCACCGATAGGCGCGAGGCGCATGATCATATTGATGATGCCGAAAATCACCTGCGAGAAGCTTTCAATGACGTTGAAAATCAGCTGCCCTTTGCTGCCCAGACGATGCAGAGCAAACCCAAACAGCACGGCGAACAGCAGCACCTGCAGGATATTCCCGCTGGCGAAGGCGCCAATCACGCTGCCGGGAATGACATCCAGCAGGAAGGCAACGATGCCCTGGTCTTTTGCCTGTTCTGCGTAAACGGCAACGGCTTTCGCATCCAGCGTGGAGGGATCGACGTTCATCCCCGCGCCCGGCTGCACCACGTTCACGATAATCAGACCGATAATCAGCGCCAGGGTACTGACCACTTCAAAATACAGCAGCGCCACCGCACCAGTCCGGCCTACCGCCTTCATGCTTTCCATGCCAGCGATACCGGTCACTACGGTACAGAAGATAACGGGCGCGATGATCATTTTGATGAGCTTAACGAAGGCATCGCCAAGCGGTTTCATTTGAGCGCCCAGTTCAGGGTAGAAATGGCCAAGCAGAATACCGATGGCAATCGCTGTCAGGACCTGAAAGTAAAGGCTTTTAAAGAGAGAGGTTTTCATAGGGTGTCCTTGGGAAGAAAAACCACAGGATTTTTATGGGTAAGACTTACCTGCGGCTTTAAAATAACACCCGTAAAACATGACAGAAATGAACTTAGATCAAATATGAAACATGAATGTTAAAAACTGTGTGCTGACTCGTACAAGCCAGCAACAAAGTTAGACTTTTGCGGGGGGATTGTCGTCACTGAAGTAACGTTTTTCGAACTCTTCCGCCGGAACGGCTTTGGCAAACAGGAATCCCTGACCGCTTTCGACGCCCGCTTTCGCCAGCCAGTCGCGCTGGGCTTCGGTCTCGACGCCTTCGGCAATCACGTGCAGACTCAGGCTGCGCGCCATCTGGATAATGGCTTCCACCATGCTGCTGTCATCTGGCAGCCCATCGACAAAGGTTTTGTCGATTTTCAGGACGTCCACCGGCAGCGTTTTCATATGCTGGAGCTGACGCAGACCGGCGTAGCCCATGCCGAAATCATCCAGCGCGATGCGGATCCCGGCGTTACGCAGCGGTTTGAGGATCGCCACCGCCTCGTTCGGGTCGTCGATGCGACGGCTCTCGGTGACTTCCAGAATCAGGGTGTCCGGCTTGATACGGTAGCGGTTGATCAGCTCCAGCATCTCCGAGACCATCGTCGGGTGCATCAGCTGTAGCGCCGAGAGATTCACCGACAGCGGCATGTTGATCCCGCGCTCCTGCCAGGCCGACAGCTGACGGCACGACTCTTCCAGCACCCAGTAGCCAACGGTCACCATCAGGCCGCAGGACTCAATGCGCTCGATAAGCCCTTCGGGCAACTCCCAGGTACCGTCCGCCTGCTTGACGCGCAGCAGCGCTTCCGCACTGGTGACTTCGCCAGTCGCGAGGTTGACCTGCGGCTGGAGCCAGATCGCAAAGTGGTCGTTATCCAGCGCGGTGAGAATATCGCTCTCTTCGGTCAGACGCTGCTGCGCCTTTTCCATCTGCTCCGGCTCGAAGAACTGGATCTGGTTTTTGCCTTTGCGGCGGGCGGTGAACGCCGCCGAGAAGGCGCGGCGATAGAGTTGCTCCGCCGTCAGATCGCCGTAATACATCGCCAGACCAATACTGGCGCTCGGGCGCAGCTGGATGCCCTGAATCGGCAACCGCTCATTAATGACAGTGAGTACTTGCTGACCTAATGTGATGGCGTGCCACGGCTCTTTCACGCCGTGAGCCAGAATAACAAAGTCGTAGCCGCTTACCTGGGTGAGGATCATGCGCGGTGCCAGCACCGATTTGATTTTCTCCACCAGCGTTAAAAGCAGCATCTCGCGCTGACTCTCTTTCAGCACACCCGCCGTGTCCTGCAGGGTTTCACAGGCGACGGCCATCAGCGCCGTGGTCTGCTGGCGCGCAACGGTCTGCTCCAGCAGGGCCATCAGGAAGGCTTTGTTCGGCAGGTCCGAGACCGGGAAGCGGGTCGCATTGCTGTTGAGTTCATCATGCTGGCGCAGGAGGCGCTGCTGGTTGATGTTGTAACTGCGCACCAGCATGCCGATCTCATCGTCGTGGTGCAGGCGTGGGAGTGCGAGCTGGTGCCCGACCTGGTCCTGAGGGGCGAGGCTGTCCAGCTCGCGGGCGATTTTACGCAGCGGATGGACAATCAAGCGGTTGATACACCAGGTCAGGGCCACGGTGAGGATCAGCGTCAAAAGTAAGTAAGTAGTTACTAACGTGGAGATCCAGCTCATGACAAACTTGTGCATGCGATAGGCGTCGGCCTGCAGCACCAGATAGGCCAGCGGCTGCGGGTTGGCCGGGCGTTCGAGGGAGTAAAGCGGGAGCGAGATCTGCACCGGCAGTTCAAACAGGCGCATGATCATCATCGGCACCGGACGTTCGGGGATAAAGCTCATCCGCAACGCCTGGAATTGATTCGGTAACACCACGTCCGCGCGGCTGACTATCCCCGCAGGCTGAATGCGCTTGATGATGGTTTCTGCGTCGGGGATATCCCCTTTGAGAATGGCCGCAGAGAGCGGTTCACGGACCGATCGGGCAATACTTTCCAGTTGCGAAGCCGTGTTGTAGCGATTCTGCTGTACGGAATGAAACAGCAAAATGACGCAAAAGACGAATACAAACACCATAGTGACGGCAGAAACCATCGCCATTTGTTTGATAGTTAAAGAACGGCTGACACGCAAATTGACTCTCCACAAAACCCGAAGCATAGGGTAACAAAACGTTACCCTATTCCCGGAGGAGTATACCCGATTGCGACGATTTTAAGAGAGACTAAGAAGTGGATTAAAGATAAATCCGGTTACCAGTCTGCGTAAGGGGTTAACGGCTGCGGAGGCAGGTCCATATCGCCCTGCCAGCCCTCTGCCGAGTAACGCACGTAAATCAGCGCATGGCTCGGGGTGTAATCTTTCGCCTGCTGAATATCGACGCCCATACCGACAAACCAGTTTGAGGTGACGCGACGTTCGATGATGGCACGAGCGGTGTAACCGGTGCCCTGGCTGCTGCTCCCTGACTCCGTCTGTTCACTCGCCTTCTCGCGGTAATCCGCAGGGATAAGGTTCAGCAGCGGGTAGCGCGGCATGGTTTTGGTCCGGGAATGAGACCACGATACCGAGCCACCCAGTTCCCACGACCAGTTCTCAGTGCGCTGACGCCACAAAACAGGTACGGAGAACGAGAGATATTCCTGAGGGCTGTAGTAACCGCCCTGTCCAAGGGTGTAGTTGCTCAAGTCCTTGTCGTAGTGCCAAATCATGTTGTTGAGGCCGACCGTCACCCGTCGGTTATTCTCATTGATAAGCTTGTAGTAATAGCCCGTCATCCAGCGCACGCGCCAGTTATCCTCAACATTTTTGCCTTCCAGCGTATCCGCCCCCAGACTCGCCCAAACGCCGTTGGCTTCACCTTTATCGTAACTCGCGCTGACTACCCCACCATTAGCTCTGACGCCGCCCCAGGTTTCGCCCGTGTTGCTGTTAGGATCTTTTTGCCCACCGAAAGCCAGTAAGGAACTTGAGATCGGCCGACGATGCACATTCAGCGTATAACCGATGGGGCCCAAATCGTTGCTGTAACTTAACCCGCCGACGATATCGACGACGTCAAAGCCCATTGGCGTTGTGCCAATATCCATCGCCCAGGTGTCATTTTCCCAACCCACCGCGACGCTTGCGCCGCTATCAGATTGACTGCGATCGCCGCCCACACAAGGAACGTCATAGCAGGTCCCGAAATGCGGGGAATAGGTGCCGTCGCTTTTTTGGCTAAAGGTCCCAACATCCATGTTCACCATGTCGGTACGGAAGAACATCCGTCCGTCCGACAGCGGTGCGTCCACGTGCAGCATGGTGGTGTGCGCTTTCAGGTCGGAGTAACCGCCCGTGCCGCTGGAACCCCAGTAATCATGTTGCAGGGTGACGTTCAC
The DNA here is from genome assembly GCF_035593345.1 of Lelliottia sp. JS-SCA-14. NCBI lineage: Bacteria > Pseudomonadati > Pseudomonadota > Gammaproteobacteria > Enterobacterales > Enterobacteriaceae > Lelliottia > Lelliottia sp. JS-SCA-14. The sequence continues at coordinate 4,617,865 of NZ_CP141606.1, forward strand.
ATCCTGCTGTTTATACAGATCCGCCGCATCGCTGCGCACGCCGCGTTTCAACCAGTCGTCTTTTTCGTCATTGCGCGTCAGACGGGTAAAGCTGTCGTTATCTTCAGGGCGCGTGGTGGTGACGCCAGAGGCGACCATTGCATCTTTGTAGGTTTCCAGCGCCTGCTTCGGCTGGCCGCTCTGGGCCTGGAAGTTGGCCGCATCGCGCAGGACCAGCGCACTTTCCATCGACGGTGGCTGGGATTTGGCCTGCGGAATGATTTTGTTGAAGGTCTGCTGCGCGGCAGCCGTATCGCCGAGATCGGACTGCACTCGCGCCACGCGGCGCTGCATGTTGATCGACGGCGCTTCGCCGTTCTGCCCGGCGGGCAGTTTCGCCAGTTCAGCGCGGGCCGCGTCTTTGTTGCCTTCCGCGATATACACTTCCGCAAGACCCAGCAGCGCGTCTTCGTTTTGCGCTTCGCGTTGCAGCACGCTGTTGTACGCCGCTTTGGCCGAGGCGTTATCCCCGCGCTGCTGCGCCCAGTCGGCCAGCGTTAACTCGATGCGCGTGGAAGGCGGCTGCTGACGCAGCAGGGTTTCCGCCTCGCGCTCCTGGCCGCTGTCGCGCAGGCGGTTGGCGGTTTCCAGCACCTGATCGCTTTGCAGACGGTCGGCCAGCTCCTGAATGTTGCCGTTCCACTTCTCGCGCGGAAGGGTGTTCAGATGAGCGAGCGCGGCGCGGTCCTGATTATTGCCAGAGAGGTATAACCCGTAGGCGTATACCTGCTCCGGATCGTTCGGTTTTTGGCTGGCCAGCTGGCGCATCAGGGTGTCCGCCTGGCTGCGCTGTCCGGCGCTATAAAGATCCCGCGACAGGCGGTAGGTGATCCACACATCGCCCGGCGAAAGCGCCAGACGGCGGCGCTGAATCTCTGCTGCCTGGGCAAATTTGCCTTCGTTTTCCAGCTGTTCCGCCTGGGCTGAGAGCCGGTCGTTGGTCAGGCTGCGTTCGATATCATCGATACTGCGACGCTGGCTGTTGGAGAGCGAGCGGATAAACTGATCGGCTTTTTCCGGCGATTCGGCGCGGTAGATATTCGCCAGCCCGCGCACCGCGTTGCTGTTCCCGCTGTCCATCCGCAGAGCCTGACGATAGAAGCGCTCAGCGGCGGCGTTGTCTTTGCGCGCCACGGCGGCATCGCCGAGGCCCAGCACCGCATAGCTGTCGGTGTTGTCGATATTCCGCGCCTGCTGATAATAGCGTTCCGCCTGCGGGACGTTGTTGGCTTTCAGCGCCGCGTCACCCTGCTGGATCAGCAGCCAGTAGCGGTTCACTTTCAGCAGACTGTCCCATTTGCCGCGGTTGTCGCTCTGCGGATCGAGGGCGATCGCTTTTTCAAACTGGGCAACGGCGCGGGCACGATCCCCGCGCTGAGAATAGGCTTGCCCCAGCGCGCCCACGGCTTCGCTGTCGGCGTGATTGGCGCTAACCGCCTGCTGGAGTTCCGACACCGCTTTTCCGCCCTGTCCCGCCTCTACGGCGGCCAGCCCTTCGGCTTTGGCGCGGAACGCTGGATCGGCCAGCTGTTTTTGCTGGGCTTCGAGCTGGGAGCGTGCAGCGGTGACGTTATCGCCCGCGCTGAACACCTGCAGATAGTCCTGAAGCGCTTTTACGCTGCCGGAACTGACCGGCAGGTCTTTGATTTGCTGATACCAGAGACTGGAGGCAGCATCACGTCCGGCGTTCGATTTCGCCATCTGCTCAAGCACGGCAAAGCCTTCGTCGCGGCGTCCGCTCTGGAACAGCAGCTGCGCCAGCGTGTTTTGCAGATCCGTATTGCCAGGGTTACTGGCGTTGATGCGTCTGAGATGGTCAATGGCTTCGTTGCGGCGAGCCGGGCTTTTCGCCACCACGGACCAGTATTCTGTCGCGAGAGAGGCGTCGGGAGGATTCCCGGCGAACAGTTTGTCGTAGGCGTCAATCGCCTCCTGGGTATGGCCGGTGGTCGCCAGCAGACGCGCCTGCTGCAGCTCCTGACGCCCTTCCGGCGTGGAGAGCGTCATGGCGTTGCGCGACGATTTATAGGCGCCGGAGGTCGGGGCAAGTCCTTTCAGCCGGTCTAACTCTTTCTGCGCTCCGGCGTTATCGCCCTGACGCAGCAGGTAGCGGAATCGCGCGGCGATGACGTCCGGGTTATTGGGGTCAATCAGCTCAAGGCGATACAGCGACTGGCGAACCAGATCTTCGCGGTGAGTCGATTCGCCCAGACGCACCTGCTCCAGCAGCTGTTGTTGCTGCGGGGAGTTGGCGGCCTGCGCCAGCGGCATCAGCGTTAAGCCGAGCGATAAACTGAGTAAACTTAATGAGAACTTGCGCATTCCTGGCCCCAGTCAGGGTGTAACTCACCCTTTGCGGTGAAACGAAAACGATGCTGATCCCATCCTTGTCCAAACAGGGTCAGTACGTAGCTGTAATAGGCGTCATTACCGGGGAAATGATCGGCAACTCGCTGGCGTTGAACCGCTTGTGCGTCGCGGTCTTGTAAAAACGGCAGCAGTGAGGCGGAGAAACCGACCGGGCCATCGCCCGTGGTTTTACCGCTGGCGACATCGACCTTCTCCGGGGGAACGCCTTTTTTTGTTGTCATCGTCGTCATGGGTTTAAAACGTGCCAGCAGCCGCGCTTTCTGCGGATCCCGGTCGTGCAACATGCCCGCCCAGAGATAGACGCGAATCGCATCGTAGCTGCCGATAAACGTTTTTTCTGGCTTCAGCTGCCAGCCCTTATTTTTTTGATACTGCACCCAGTCGGGTGAAAATCCCTTTGGCGCGGTTTCCAGCAGCAGTCGCAAATTGGTTTCGCGAAGCGTGGTCCAGGGTGCGCCATAGCGGGTGAAATAGTTCGCCAGCTGCGGCGGGAGATAGCTCGGGTTGAAGCGCCAGGAGGTCTCTTCGGCAAAGCCGATTTTACCGGGCAGCAGCATCAGCCCCAGACCCGGCACTTTGACCACCTCTTCGCGGGCAATGCGCTTGAGCAGCGCTTTCCCGGTCGCGGTGTAGTCCGGCGCGTTCCATAAACGCCCCGCTTCCAGCAGCGACCAGGCGATCCAGATATCGGCATCCGATGCGGAATTGCTGTCGATCACCGCCCAGGCGTCTTTCTCTTTCTGCCCCCACAGCCAGGCGGGGAGATGCTGGCTCAGATCGCCCTGCGCGAGGTTGTCTCGCGTCCAGTCGAGCAGCAGATCAAAGGTCTTACGGTCGTTCGCCGCGAGGGCAAAGAACAGCGCGTAGCTTTGCCCCTCGGAGGTGCTGATTTTGCGCGCGTCACTGGGGTCAATGACGCGCCCGCCCTCGCTGATGTAGTCCTTTTTAAACTGATCCCAGGCAGGCCAGGTGCAGGCGGCGCGAACGTTCGCCGCCGCCATTACCACCATCGCCATTACGCACCAGCGAAACCCTTTCATCACCGGTTACTCACGATCCGAATGCAGACGACGACGGCTGATGATACGCAGCAGACGCCACATCACCCACGCCAGCAGTACGACGCTGATCGCCGCGAAGACCGCTAACAGCACCGGGTGGTTCGCCAGGGCATACCACAGGCGCTCGAACCACGGCAGATGGCCAACGTAATAGACGTCGCCGACGCGCAGACTGTTAACGCCCGATTCACGGATCACCGCCACCGAACCAAACATTGCCGCCCGCTTGCCGCTGTCGTTCATCGCCGTGTTCAGCAGCTCGTAGCCACGCGGGCTGTCTGCCAGCAGGGCGATGACGCTGCGCTGATCGTTGTACGGAGACTGGAAGCCGACAATCGCCGCCATCGGGCCTTGCGAATTGACGTTCGTCTGTACGCTCGCTTCGCGGTCGGCTTTATCCGGCATGATGCTTGGGAAGGCGGTCTGGCGCAGCGGCGTGTTGACCCAGGACTCGGTCGCATGGACCAGCAGGTCGATACGTTTATCGTCTTTCAGCTTATCCGGGATGTTCCCGATGAGCATGATATCGGCGTCTTTGCCCTGAATCTGGCTGCCATCATCCGTCAGCGTGACGTTAATCGCCGGTAAGCCGGTTTGCGCCCCCACGGAGGCCATGGCGTCGAGCAGGGTCGTGACCTGACCTTCGTTTGGCGCTTTTGGCATCACCACGATGGTTTCAGACAGGTCGGCCATGCGGCTGAACGGGAAGCTGGCGTTGGCAAAGGCACGCAGATCCGGCAGGGCGATGAAGTGGTAATACTTCGAGAAGTCGATGGTGGAGTCGTCACCGATCACCACGTGGTTCGCCACCGGCTGGAAGGTGATGCAGTTATCCACCGAACCGCCCGGCATCGGGTTCATGTACTGGAAATCAAAGCGTAACTGGTTCATCGCCCCGAGTTTCAGCGCCGGAATGGAGACGTCCGTTTTACCGTCCAGCAGACCCTGAAGCACCGGCAGACGCAGCAGCAGTTTGTTGGTGTCCTGACTGCTGGTCAGCGGGAAGGATTGCAGGAACTGGTTGTTCAGGCTGATATCCATCCGCGAGCTGTCTTTGGTCGGCGGCGCGGTGTAGCGGTAGTTCAGATCGATATCGATCCCGTTGCTGCGCAGCAGATAAAGATCCGGTGGCAGATTCAGAGAGACGTTGATCGCGGACGGTTCAAGACCCGTTGACTGGAGCTGCTCTTCATAGGTTTTCAGCTCGCCGAAGGTGACCGCGCGATCGGTGCGGATCCAGTTTGGCGCGTCATACGGCTTACGCGTCAGCAGCGGTTTCACTTCGCCAATGTCGACGCTGTTGCCGCGGAACAGGACGTTACCCTGGGCAATGCCCTTCGCGGCCTGAACCAGATCTTTGTCATCACGACCGAAGACCACTAACAGCTTCACATACGGCTTATCCGGATGACTCATCATTTCGACGGTCGGACCTTTCACTTCCGGATGGTCGCGCAGGAAGGACGGGCGTTTGTCGTTGGTGGCAAACACAATGGCGTTTCTGTCCGGCAGCTTGTCGAACAGCACCGGGAAGCTCTGTCCGCGCCAGCCGGAGCGGGAACCAAACCAGGAGGAGACGATGGTCGCCGCCTGCTGCTGGGCGATATCCGGCGAACCGGCAAAGACGATCGGCAGGTTCAGCTCGCGGTTGTCGCGCGGGTCAAAGAACGGCACCGGGAAGGCGGAGAGGTCGTTTTTCACCGCCAGCGTCTGGTAGGTCATGTTCAGGGACGAGTTACGACCCACGTCCATCCACAGCGTGCTGCTGGCCGGGTTTTCGCAGACGTCGCGGTAGTGGCCGACAAACTCAAGACGCACTCGGTTAAAGTCGGTGATAAACAGCGGGTTGATCGGCACCTGAGCCAGGGTTTTCTTGCCCAGCTGCTCTTTGGTGACCGGCAGCACGCCCATCAGCTCATCGTTGAGATAGACCTTAAGCTGCGACTGCACCGGCAGCAGGGACGGCGATGGCGTGTATTCCAGATTCAGCAGCGCGCTGGAGACCACTTCATCGCTGCGCATGCCAAACTCAACGCCGCCGTTCGGGTTGATCCCGCGCAGGACCATGCTGCCCGGAGGCGGCGCAATCTGCGCAAAGGTCAGCTTCACGTCACGCGACGGAATGTTATCCGCAACGATAGGCGCGTTGGCACCGTTCACACCCGGCATCACCTGGCCGACCGCCTGAGCGCCTGTTGGCGTGCCCGGAAGGGTGTTGCCTTCCGTTGGCTGATTCGGTACCACGTTTTCGGTCTGCGAAGGCGCAGCGGTGACCACCGGATCGGTCGCTTGCGCGACGACAGGTACGGTCGGTGCAGGCGTATTTTCAGGCGCCGCCTGAGCCATCATTGCGGGCAGCGCCGCCACAGCACATATCCAGGAAAGTTTTCTTTTCATCGCGTTATCATCATTGTTGAGCCATAACCGGGTCCGGTTGCTGTTTCGCCTCATCCCGCTCAGGACGACGAGGGATAAACGACACCACCCAGGAAACCAGCGAGGTAAGTGACCGGAAAATTATTTTCACTGACGGCGGAGCAAATTCTGCAAGGTGGCGATAACCACGGAACCCCAACTTCAGAATATCCAGCAGACTTTCCAGTGGTTTATCTTCCGGGAAGCTGTCCTGCCAGAGCGCCCACGTATCCGCGCGGGCGAACGTGCACTGTACAAAATCGATATGTTGCTTTTTGGTGAGCGGCATCAGCTGCAGCCCCACTTCATTGCCCGCCACACGCATGACCTGCGTCGGGAATACGTACTCCTGTTGGCCACGCTTGAGCAGCAGTTTGACCTTCTGCCCTTCAAGCACTTTTGCCTGGCCGTTGATCTTGATGCCTAAGCCGCCGTCGGAGAAGTCCTGAACGGTACAGGAGAAGAGATGGCCGTCTTCACGGGCAATGGCTGCGGGCATGGAGATTTCGACGCGATGGGAGCGGCGAACCTGCTTGCTCTCCACCGATACCGCCACCGCGCCGCCGAGGATAATCAGGTTATAGAAGACCCACGCGAGGCTGACGAACACGGTCAGCACTTCGTTTTCCGGGCCGTAGAAGTAGCGCCAGATCCCCACCAGCACGCCGAAGATATTCAGCAGCACGAGGAAGATGTACGGTCGGGAGATCACCCAGTCGACATACTCCTCTTCCACCAGGCCACCTTTGGCGGTGACGTTGAATTTCCCTTTGTGCGGGTTAATCAGCGCCACCAGCGTCGGCGGCGCGATATACCAGGCCAGCACCGTTTCGTAGATTTCACTCCAGAACGAGTGGCGGTATTTCCCCTGAATCTTCGAGTTGGTCAGGCTGGCGTGGATCATGTGCGGGAGCACGAACAGGGCAATCATCAGCGCCGGGGCAAAGATGATGTACGCGTGCAGCAGCAGGAACGCCAGCGGCGCGGTGAGGAAGATCAGCCGCGGGATACCGGACAGGAAGTGGAACATGGCGTTGACGTAGCACAGGCGCTGCGCGAGCTTCAGCCCTTTACCCGTCAGCGGGTTATCGAGACGGAAAATCTGCACCATCCCGCGCGCCCAGCGGATACGCTGGCCGATGTGCGCGGACAGGGATTCGGTCGCCAGCCCTGCCGCCTGCGGAATACGCATGTACGCCGAGGTGTAGCCGCGACGGTGCAGGCGCAGAGAGGTGTGCGCATCTTCGGTGACAGTTTCGACGGCGATACCGCCGATTTCATCCAGCGGTTTACGGCGAATGACCGCACAGGAGCCGCAGAAGAAGGTCGCATCCCACATGTCGTTCCCGTCCTGCACCAGACCGTAGAACAGCGTGCCTTCGTTTGGCGTCTTGCGAAAACGCCCGAGGTTGCGCTCAAACGGGTCCGGCGAGAAGAAGTGGTGCGGCGTCTGCATCATCGCCAGCTCTTTCTCTTTCAGGAACCAACCCATGGTCATCTGCAGGAACGAGCGCGTCGGCACGTGGTCGCAGTCGAAAATCGAGACGAATTCGCCGGTGGCGTATTGCAGCGCGTTGTTGATGTTCCCGGCTTTCGCGTGTTCGTGGGTGGTACGGGCGACGTATTTCACCCCGACGCTGTCGGCGAACTGACGAAACTCTTCGCGGCCGCCGTCGTCCAGAATCCAGATATTGAGCTTATCTTTCGGCCAGTCGATGCCGAGAGAGGCGTAGATGGTGTTTTTCACCACGCTCAGATCTTCGTTGTAGGTCGGAACGAAAATATCCACCGTCGGCCACTGTTCGGTGTCTTTTGGCAGCGGAACCGGCTGGCGGTTGAGCGGCCAGACCACCTGGAAATAGCCGAGTACCAGGACGATCCATGCGTAGGTTTCGGCGAACAGCAGAATCAAACCGCAGGTCAGGCTGACCGGGTCATCCCAGTTCAGGGTCGAGGTATAGCGCCACCAGATGTAGCGGCAGGAGACGGTGAGCGAGAGCACAATCAGCATCATTGCCGAGAAGCGCCCCGGAATACGCCGCACCAGCAGCGCCACGCCCCACAGCAGCATCAGGAAGATAAACTGCGCCAGCGGGTTAAACGGCTGGGTGATACAGACCAGCGCCAGAATGAGCGAGAACACGACGATCACGCCCAGAATAAAACGCCGCAAGCCGGGGTGCAGATGCCCCAGCTCTTTTTGCTTATCCAGATGGCTGGTCTGGTCGCTGACGCGCTCAGGCAGCGTTTCCAGCCACTGATGGTAACGACCACGCAGATTTTTTAAGCGACTCACGCTGCGCCAGCGCGGCTCGGTTCTTTGCTGTTTCGCCTGGGTCGCAATCAGCCATAACGCCTGCAGGGCGTATCGCGCGGGGTCCAGCGGGCGCGGGCGATCGGGGTCGAGATGCGGATAGAGCTCGCGATGGCGCGCGCGAATGTGCTGCCAGCGCGGGTGTTCGAGGGGGATAAACATCCATGCCAGAATGATCCAGAAACAGCCCATCGCGGCGCTGAAGGCTGACGCACCGTGACGGCGATAGTTCCGGTAGCGCTCGCCTAAACGCGCGCTGACGGGCGGGATGAGTAACCAGCTGGATAGCCGACTCATAGATGCCCTCCAGCGGGCTCCGGACGTCCGGTATAGTGCAGTAAGCACCAGTTCGCCAGGGTGAGGATCTCTTCTGCGGCCAGGGAATCGCTACGGTATTCGCCCAGCGGCTGTTTGGAGGCCAGGCATTCGGCGATCGCTTCATCGCGATGGACAACCATTGGCAGCAGGCGGCGCTGGCTTTGCAGCCACACCTGATAGAGATCGTCCTGAATCTGGCTGCTCAGACGTAAGTCGTTGATCAGAATATGCGCCCCGTTCGGCAGCACCTGCTGGTGCAGGCGAATATGGCAGTTGGCGTCCGCGTTGACCACGGTCAGCGTGTGGTCGCAGTGTTCGATTAACTGGCGAGTCAGCGGGGAGAATCCGCTCGGGAGATCGAGCAAGATCCACTTGTAATGGCTTTTTTCCTGCAACAGCTGCAGCGCATCGGCAAAATAGCCCAGCGTGCCATAGCGGGTATACATCGACTCTTTTTCGCTGGCGGTCAGCTGACCGAACGGCAGGATATCGAGCTGTGAAGTGTAACGTTGTGCGGTATCACGCCAGTCGCGGCCATCGAGCAGTGCGCGCGCCCAGCCGTCAGAAGTGTCGTAATCGACGTTAAAAGACATGCGAAGCAAATTATCGGGACAGGCATCAATGACCAGTACCGATTCACCTAAAATCTGTAATGCCCATCCTAGCGCTGCTGTTATAGATGTTGTACCAACACCGCCACGAATGCCCTGTAATCCGAGTATGGCCATCAATGGCTCCCTTATTGTTGACGGGCAAATTCAGCTAATAATGGCCAGCGTTTAATAGCCGCTGCCAACTGTTCTCGCTGTGAAATATCGGTGTAGTCTATTTCAGGCAATGAGAAAGCCTGGCTCAACGCCAAAAAATCGTTTTGGAATGTGTACCCAAGGCCAGAATCAACCGGCGTCGCTGGTTCGTTATTATGCATTTTAGTTTCATTCCTTTATTAAATCTAAACGAACAACAGACGTAGCACGGCTTCCTGCCCGCGAAAATTCATTCATATGCTAAATCTGATGGTCTTTAATTTCAATGTTAGGTTTATTTCTCTGCTTTCGCTAGTAAACTGAGATACAGGTAAATTAGTCGCAAAGAGGGACATCGTGAACCCCATATTTTCAGTTGGTATCCAGTCATTATGGGACGAATTGCGCCACATGCCAGCCGGCGGAGTCTGGTGGATCAGTACGGATCGCAATGAAGATGCTATAAGTCTGGTAAATCAAACAATTGCGGCGCAAGAGCGCGACGCGAAAGTCGCGGCGATCGCGATGGGTGAAAACCCGAAGAAAATCTTTAGCCTCAATGATGAATGCGGGCCGGACAAAGTCCGTTTATTTTCCATGCCGGATGGGCAGGATGGTCTATACTTTTTGCCCCGCGATATTCAATGTAGCATTGACCCGCATCATTATTTAGTGGTGCTTAAATGCGCGAATAACGCCTGGCAAAATATATCCACAGAAAAATTGCGACTCTGGCTGGAAAAGATCAATAAATGGGTGCGAGATCAAAATTGCACGCTGCTGGTGGTCAGTCCCGGCAGTAATAATGATAAGCAGTTCTCATTTTTAATGAGTGAATATCGTTCTCTGTTTGGCCTGGCGAGTATCCGCCATCAGGCCGATAGCCATCTTTACGATATTGCGTTCTGGTGCAATGAAAAAGGCGTCAGCGCCCGACAACAGCTGTCACTGAAACATATTGATGATGAGTGGCATTTAGCCCAGCAGGAAGAGACTGTTGTCCAGCCGCGTAACGATGAAAAACGCATCCTGAGCCACGTCGCGGTATTAGAAGGTGCGCCAGCCCTCTCCGAACACTGGTCTTTGTTCGATACCAACGAAGCGCTGTTCAATGAAGCGCGTAACACTCAGGCCGCCACCATCGTCTTTTCGCTGACGCAAAATAACCAAATAGAGTCAATTGCCCGTCAAATCCATACCCTGCGCCGCCAGCGCGGCAGCGTGCTGAAAATCGTGGTGCGTGAAAACACCACCAGCCTGCGCGCTACGGACGAACGTCTGCTGCTCGGCTGCGGCGCGAATATGGTGATCCCGTGGAACGCCCCGCTCTCCCGCTGCCTGACGCTGCTGGAAAGTATTCAGGGCCAGCAGTTTAACCGTCACGTGCCGGAAGATATCACGACGCTGCTCTCCATGACCCAGCCGATGAAGCTGCGCGGCTACCAGAAATGGGACACCTTCTGCGACGCGGTAAGCAACATGATGAGCAACACGTTGTTACCGGCAGACGGCAAAGGGGTGATGGTCGCGCTGCGTCCGGTGCCAGGGATTCGCATCGAGCAGGCGCTGACCTTATGCCGTCCGAACCGCACCGGGGATATCATGACCATCGGCGATAATCGTCTGGTGCTGTTTTTATCCTTCTGCCGCATCAACGATCTCGATACCGCCCTCAACCACATCTTCCCGCTGCCAACCGGGGATATCTTCTCTAACCGGATGATCTGGTTCGAAGACAATCTGATCAGCGCCGAAATTGTGCAGATGAAACAGCTGGCACCGGAACAGTGGGGCAAACCGCTGCTGGTGGCGAGCGATACCAAGCCGGTGCTGAATGCCACCCACGATGGACACGTCTGGCGCAGGGTGCCTGAGCCGCTGCGTCTGCTGAGTGATGCCGAGGAGAGAGCCTCATCATGAACAACACCGACATTATTCAGCTGGTGATCCTCTGCGCGATCATCTTCTTCCCGCTTGGCTACTACGCGCGCCATTCGTTACGCCGTACCCGCGATACGGTGAGATTGCTGTTTGCAAAACCTCGCTATGTTAAATCAGCCGGAACACTGAAACGGGCTTCACACGTCAAGGCAAACCGAAAACATGACTAATTCTACCTATACCGCTTCGGCACCTTCGCCGCTTTGGCAATACTGGCGCGGCCTTTCCGGCTGGAACTTCTACTTTCTGGTGAAATTTGGCCTGCTCTGGGCGGGCTATCTCAATTTCCATCCGCTGCTGAACCTGGTGTTTATGGCATTTTTACTGATGCCGATTCCAAACCTGAAGCTGCACCGTCTGCGTCACTGGGTGGCGATCCCGATCGGCTTCGGGCTGTTCTGGCATGACACCTGGCTGCCTGGCCCGGAAAGCATCATGAGCCAGGGCTCGCAGGTCGCGGGCTTTAGCAGCGATTACCTGCTCGATCTGACGGAACGTTTTATTAACTGGCAGATGATTGGCGCTATTTTCGTGCTGCTGATTGCGTGGCTGTTCCTCTCTCAGTGGATCCGCGTCACGGTGTTTGTAGTGGCGATTATGATCTGGCTGAACGTCCTGACGCTGGCGGGCCCGAGCTTCTCCCTGTGGCCAGCCGGTCAACCGACGAATACCGTGACCACGACGGGCGGCAGTGCGGCACCGACGGTCGCGACGGCCGGTGAGACGGCAGTGATTGGCGATATTCCGGCGCAGACCGCGCCGCCGACCAGCGCCAATCTCAACACCTGGCTTTCCAGCTTCTATAACGCGGAAGATAAGCGTCAGACCAACTTCCCGGCGTCACTGCCTGCCGATGCGCAGCCGTTTGAACTGCTGGTGATTAACATCTGCTCCCTGTCGTGGGCAGACGTGGATGCGGCCGGTCTGGCGTCGCATCCGCTGTGGAAGCACTTCGACATTCAGTTCAAAGATTTCAACTCGGCGACCTCCTACAGCGGCCCGGCGGCGATTCGTCTGCTGCGCGCCAGCTGCGGTCAGCCGTCGCACAAAAACCTCTATCAGCCCGCGGGCAACCAGTGCTACCTGTTCGATAACCTCGAAAAACTGGGCTTCTCGCAGCACCTGATGCTCGGTCACAACGGCGTATTCGGTGACTTCCTGAAAGAAGTGCGCGAAAACGGCGGGATGCATGCCCCGCTGATGGACCAGACCGGCCTGCCGGTTCCGCTGCTGGGCTTTGACGGTTCGCCGGTTTATGACGACACCGCCACGCTGCAACGCTGGCTGCAAACGGTCGGCAAAGAAGATAACGCCCGTAGCGCGACCTTCTACAACACCCTGCCACTGCACGACGGGAACCACTATCCGGGTGTGAGCAAAACGGCGGATTACAAGGTTCGTGCGCAGAAGTTCTTCGATGAGCTGGATGCGTTCTTTACCGAGCTGGAGAAATCCGGTCGTCGGGTGATGGTGGTGGTCGTGCCGGAGCACGGCGGCGCGCTGAAAGGCGACAGAATGCAGGTGTCCGGTCTGCGCGACATCCCAAGCCCGTCGATCACCAACGTCCCGGCCGGGATTAAGTTCTTCGGCATGAAAGCGCCGCATCAGGGCGCGCCAATCGAAATCACTCAGCCCGTCAGCTATCTGGCGATTTCCGAACTGGTGGCGCGTGCGGTAGACGGGAAGTTGTTTGTGGAAGAGAGCGTGAACTGGAATCAGCTCACCAGCGGTCTGCCGCAGACGGCGGAAGTGTCTGAGAACGCGAATGCGGTGGTGATTCAGTACCAGAATAAACCGTATGTGCGGTTGAATGGTGGGGATTGGGTGCCGTATCCGCAGTAGGGTGCAGTGGTTTTCCCCTCACCCTAACCCTCTCCCAAAGGGAGAGGGGACTTTCTTTTCTCCCTCTCCCTGTGGGAGAGAGCCGGGGTGAGGGCACCAGACCGTACTACAGTTACCGCCCCGACACCCACACCAGCATCTTCAGACTCGCCGAATAATAGTCATCCTTCGCCGTAATCTCCGGTTCGCTCATCGCCTGCCCCATCGTTAAATCACGCACCGCCAGCAGACCGCCTTCCATCATGTAAGGCGCATACTCGTTGGTCGTGACATTCACCCACGCCGGGGTTTTCTCGCGGCTGAACTGCCCAAACCAGCTACGCCACGGCGTGAGCTGCGGGCTTTGCGGGTTATACCAGTGCAGATACAGCGGAATGCGGATCGCATCGTAGCTCATGCGCGGCGGCCAGGCTTTGGCGGGCGTGAGTTTGCCGCCTGCCGCGAGCGAAACCCAGTCGGTCGGCAGATTGGCCGTGCCGGAGCCCATCTTGCCGAGCAGCGTTTGCCCGTCTTTGATCAACTCGCGCCACACCTGCAGATGGGTGCGATCGGCAAAGGCCTGCCAGGCGGGGAAGATAAAGTACGACGGATTGAGGATCACTTCGCTGTTGAGGTTAAACCCGTTCGCGCCTGGCAGCATCACGCGTTGACCGGCGTAGCGGATCACCGTGTGGGAGACCAGCGCTTTGGTGATGGCATCCGAGGCGGCGCTGTAACGTGGGTCATGCCAGCGGGCGTCGGCTTTTAACAGCGCCCAGGCGATCATCGTATCGCCATCGGTGGCATCGTTTTTGTCAGTAATCGGGTCTGGTTCGACGGGGTTATAGCGCCAGTAAAACAGACCGTTATCTTTGTTCTTGAGCGTCGTGTCAGTCCACTGCCAGAGCTTATCAAACGCCGCTTTGTCGTCGCTCACCACCGCCATCAGCATGGCAAAACCTTGCCCTTCCGTGTGGGAGACGTTGCCGTTGCCGGTATCGACAATGCGACCATCCGGCATTAAAAAGCGCGCCTTGTAGCTCTCCCAGGCCTGACCGGCCTCGGAAAACGACGAAAAACAGAGACTCATCATGACCGCCAGTGCGGCGCATGCGGGCTTTCTCATCATTCACTCACTGTGGGTTGTGGTAACGGAACTGCACGTCCGAAATCGAAAAAATGCGCTCGCGACTGACCGTCACATGCGCTTTCCCGCCCTGCCCTTGCATCCAGCGGACATAGAGCCCTTCCAGTATTGCACAGAAGGCGTGACACCAGCGGGTTTGCCGATCCTCGTTGCGGCTGACGGGCAGCGCCTGATGGCGCAGGGTCAAATCGGTCTCGCGGGTGTCTAACTCCACGCAGCCCCAGCCAAAACGCGCCAGTTGGGCGTTGATGTTCGCTTCCAGCTCGCCGACGGTTTCCGACGGCGGAAGCGGGAACTGTTCAGCCAGCGCCACGCCCATCTGATGCAGGAACGGCTGGCTTTCGAGTTCGCCGACGTTGCGCACCATGCCGTCTACCATCAGCGCCAGCAGATCGAACCAGCCTTCCGGCGTTTGCTGCGCGCGAAACCAGCTCAGCACCGCGGGATTATCCATCGTTGTTGTCATTATTTATCTCCCAGCATGTAGCGGAAATAGAGTCCCGCCGTACTTTCGTTATAGCTGCCAAAGGTGTCGTAACCCACCTTGCCGCCGATGGTCATGTCTTTGTTGAGGGTGTAATCCACCCCAGCGCGCATCGTGTAGCCGATCCCGTTTTCGGAGGTGCCTTTGTAGCGAGCCTCTTTGGCAAACCCGCTCTCCACGGCCCCTTCCAGCAGCTGCTGCCAGCTGTCGTTAGTCGGGAAGTAATCGCTGCTGTCCTGGCTGTAAGACTGGTAGCCCACGGAGCCGCCCAGTTTCAGCTTCCAGTTGTCGATTTTTTGCGAGTAGTCGACAGGCAGCGAGACGCTGACGTAGTTTTGCGGGCTGAAATAGCCGCCCTGACCGAAGGTGAACTGACTGAGGTTTTTCGAGAAATCCATCCAGCTCATGCTGAGCCCGGTTTTCACCTCGCGGAAATCGTCGTGATACGGACGCAGATAAACCCCGGCGTTGGCATTGATGCTGGTGTTGCTTGCCACGTTTTCGCCGAGATAGCTGTAACCGCCACCGCCCGCGTAGAAACCGGCGTCGCCATCGTCATAGCTCAGTTGCAGGCTGCCGCCGTTTTTGGTGACGCGCCCCCAGCGTTTGCCAGAGTATTTGTCCTCAAGCCCGACGTAGGAAAGCAGGCTGTCCGTGACCGCGCGGCGCTCTCCGGTCATGATCAGCGATAGATAATTGGTGAGTTTCGGCGACCATTTCACGCCGCCCACCAGCGTGCTGAGATCTTGCCCGAGCGGCGTACTGCCGATATCCAGACGATAATCCTTCCCGCTCAGCGCCATGTTCAGCTCCACGCCGTTCGCTTTTTGCGAGTCCGTCGAGACATCACCCGGCTGATTGACGTTCGCTTTCAGGTTTGAGGCTTCAAGGTACTCCCCGACCCGACCGCTGTCGTAAGCCCCGAGCTTCGCCAGGTTCAGCTGACCGTCGGAACTGGTGAGGTTGAAGTCGTTGCTGTCCAGCGTGCCTAAATCCACCAGCGCGGCGGCCCCCGGATGCGCGGCGAGATAAGTCGCGCGCTCCGTGGCGTTCATTGCCGCAATGGCTTTCTGCTCGTTGGTCGCCGTGGAAACCATGTTCGATGCGGCGTTCGCCAGCGGGTTGGAGCCGAAGCGACGCCATGCGTCACCGCTGGCGCTGCCTGCGCTGAGGGTGATCGGCGTGGCGGTGAATTCAAAGCGCGATTCGCCAAACGGTGAGCTGGACCAGGTGAGCGGCGCTTTGGCTTCGGTCAGCTTGCTGGTGCCCGATTCGCCATCGCGCCCGCGCACGTCGACCTCGCCCTGCAGCCACATGCCGGTCTGTTCGTTCATCTGCTGCATCATGTCGTCGACCTGACGCAGAGTGCGGCTCTGGGCCGTCTCCTGTGGCAGATCGGGGCGCGTGGTGCCCGGCAGCGTCGAACCCGGCTCGCGTGCCGTCTGTGCCAGCTGCCACGGCAGCCCGCTGTCGCTGGAGGCCGTGGCGCCCACCGCCTGCGCGGTGCGGCTGGTGGTGGTGAACGGGTTATCCGCCAGCAGCAAACCGCCCATCGTCGGCGTGGCCGAACTGTTGGTGGATTGCAGCCCCAGCAGTTTGCCGCGCGCGCTGCGCAGATAGGTCATCGCCTGCTGATGGTTGCCCTGCGCCTCTTCCAGACGCGCCAGCAAGACCAGACGCTCAGGAGAGTTATTGGTTTGCAGACCGTTGGCGAGCTGTTTCGCCTTCGTCACGTTGTCTTCGGCCAGCGCCACGTCGATAGCCCCGGCGCGCGCATCCTGATCCGGCGTGTCGCGCGTCATCAGGTAGTCGTAAACCACGCCCGCCTCTTTGTTCATTTTGCCGGTCTGATACAGACGCGCCATCGCGAACATCAGGTCGGTATTCTGCGGGTCGCTTTGCAGGGCGCGGATCAGCTTGTCGTACGCCGCCGCATAGTTACCCTGCTCGCGCAGCTGGTCCGCTTCGTTGATGACGTATCCGTTCCGCACGCCCGCCAGCTGAGTTGGCGTGCTGCGCGACAGCAGTTCCGGGTTCGAGAGGAAGCTCTGGGCTTCGCCGCTCAGCCCGGCCTGATTGAGGACGGAAACCTGATCGGCGTAATCGCCCGCGTTACCCTGCACGCCCTCACGCATGTTGCTGCGCACGACGGCCACCGCGCCGGTCAGATCGCCGCTCTGTGCCAGCATTCTGGCGAGTTTGCCCGCATCCGCCGGGTTTTCCGGGGGACGCGTGGAGAGGGTTTTCAGGGTATTGGCCGCCGCGACGGAATTGCCCTGCGCCAGATAACGTTCCGCCGTCGCCATCTGCAGGTTGTAGTTCACCCGCTGCGCCAGCTCGCGCATCTGCGGCGTCTGGCTGGCCGGAGAGATGCGCGACAGAATGGTTTGCGACTGCTGCCACGCCCCGTTTTCGCTGGCGAACAACGCCGCCGCGTAGAGTGAGCTGGCGCCCGCCCCCTGACGGAACGCAGGCTGCATCACCGAGGCGGCTTCGCCGTCGGCACCGGATTTTTGCAGCAAACGCGCCAGATCCAGACGTAACCAGGGATCGTCCGGCAGACGGGAAATCCCCTCGCGCAGAATCGCAATCGCCTGCTGGGTGTTGCCATTGGCGGCGGCCTGCTGCGCCTGACGGCGGATCGGATCGCCCGGCAAACCGGACACCACGCGCGGCTGGAGTTTCGCCTGCAAGCTGGCCGGAAGCGTGCGCAGCATCGCCTGGGCTTCGTCGGTTTTGTTCTGCTCTTTCAGGACGTAATAGAGGTTTTCCCGTGCAGCACCGTTATTCGGCTGCTGGCTCACCAGCTCGCGCAGAGTCTGTTCGGCCTGCGGATAATCTTTGTTGTGACGCAGGACATCGGCGCGGAACAGCTTCGCCGCCGTGCCGCGTTCGCCGCTTTGCTGCACCAGCGGGGCCGAGAGCGCCAGCGCCTGGCTGACGTTGCCCTCTTTCAGCGCCTGCTGCGCCTGGGCGAGCTGACCGTAAAAGGCGGCGTCATCGGCCTGCTGCTGGCGTTCCGTAGAGGCATCACCGCCCTGACTGGCGGCGCGTCCCAGATATTGCGCGGCGGCCTGATAATCCCCGCTGCGCTGGGCGATGTAGCCCATCCCAGCGAGCGCGTCGGCGTCCTGCGGGTTGGTTTGCAGCACCTGTTCAAACTGGCGCTTCGCCGCGTCCGTATTCCCGCTGTTGAGCGCGGTATAGCCTTCGCCTTTCGCCGCACCGCCGACGTTTTTGCGGTAGTAGGCCTGGATTTCGCTGTCCTGCGGATGGCGCTGCAGCCAGGTGTCGTAGAACTGTTCGTCACCCGCTTTTGGGCCTAACCACAGCAGGGCCTGACGTAAACCGGCGTCCGCGTCTTTGCTGCCGCTCGCCATCTGCTGGAGCTGGATAATCCCGTCGCGGCGCGTGCTCTCCTGCCAGGTAAGCATTTTACCCAGCGCCACTCGCGCGGCGTTGTCCTGCGGATTTTGCGCCGCAAAACGCTGTAGTTCGGCCAGCGCTTGTGGATAGAGCGATTTATCGCTGCCCATCGTCTGGTAATACTCCGGCGCGAGGCTCGCGGGCGGCGTATCACCGTTGAACAGGGTTTTCCAGGTCTCAAGGGCCGCCGGAATGTTGCCGCTGCGTGCCTGCTGACGCGCCAGGGTCAGCGTGCCCTGCGGAACCTGCGTCATCTGTTTGGCGTTATCCAGCGCCTGCAAACCGCCATCATTCGGCGAGACTTTTGCCAGCCGCGCGCGCCACTGCGCCGCCGCCTGCAGATCGCCGTTTTGCTGCGCCCACAGCGCCATCAGATAGAGCGCCTGGGTGTTGTTGGCATCGACCATCAACACTTTTTTCAGCGACTCGCTGGCCAGATCGTCGTGTGACTTTTCGTGCCAGTAGTTGGCCTGGTCAAACAGCGCTTTCAGCGCCGCCTCGTTTTGTGCGGCCTGCGCCGCGCCGCCAAACGCCAGCACGCCGGAAAGACAGATCGCCGATTTTAAGGTTATTTTTTTCACTTTCCGCTCTCCGGATTCAGGCGCTTACGCGCACGCTTTTTCAGCCAGGCGTACAGGCCCAGACCGGTCAGCGAACTCATGATCAGACCCAGGATCGCCAGCAGGGCCGAGTGCTGGTTGGCGTACCAGACAATCATCATTTGGGTCGGCATTTCGCCGCTCGGGAACTGCGAGCCGACGCGGAAACTGCGTACGCCGTTTTCGTTGGTGATGATCGCCGCGTCGCCGCGGATCCCGGCGTTGATACGCGCGGAGGTCAAGTCGTCATGCAGGCGAGAGAGCTGGTCGTCGTTACTGCCGAGCGCCATGACCACCAGGCGGTCGCTGCTCCACGGGGAGCGGAAGCTGACAAACCCCCGCCACGCCTCGTTGGAGGAGAAGTAACGGTCGGCTTCAACGCCGTCGGAGGTCCAGTCGCCCGCCAGCCAGCGCTGCAGTTTTTGCCAGGTGGTCGGCGTGCGCACGCCCAGGGTGTTGTCGTGGGAGGTAAACGGCGATTCGTCCAGCAGGGCCTGGTTGAAGTCGTGCTGCGCCATGCCGCTCACCGCCAGTACGTCGCGGGTGCGCAGCAGTTCAAGGTTGCCGCCCGCCGTTGGCACGCCGAGCACCACGCGATTGTTGTAAAGCGCCGTGCCGGTGGCGTTACCGGATCGCGCGGCCATATCCAGCAGCGTGGCGATCTGGGTTTCCGTCGGCTGTTCCGGCAGGAGCAGCACCGTCTGGGAGTAGTCCGCCAGACGGGTGAACGGGAAAGATGCTCCGACGAAGTATGAGAGATTCGGCAGGAGCGAGAAGTGACGCGTGTGGCTCAGATCGATCCACGAGTCCTCATCGATGCGGCTCTTGATGTTGTTGTTCAGCAGCACGCTGCACGGCGCGTTCTCTTTCGCAGTGATGTTGAAGTAGAGCGAGAGCTGGTTGTCGCCGTAGATCATGTACGGCTCCAGCGGCATATCGAACTTCTCCTGCCGCGCGTCGCCGCCCACTTTGTGCCACAAGGTTTCCAGCGCGCCCTGTTTGTTGACCGGCAGGTTGTGCAGGAAGGTGTCGTTCATGGTCATGCTGAGCCAGGAGCGATTTTCGTCAATCCAGCTCTCCGTCGGGAAGCGGTAGCCGATGTGCAGCGGAATGGTTTCGCCGTCCCACAGGAAAAGATCCGGCGCGGCGCGGAACGCTACGCGCAGGGGCGCATGCCAGATCCCGGTGACGGTCAGGCTTTGATCCTTGCGGATCAGCTCTGAGAGCTTAACCGGACGATCCGTTGGGATCCAGCGCGGGGCGTCGTAAGGCTTGCTCGCCGGGATCGTCTGCGCAGGGATCGTGGTGCTGGCGGTTTGCAGGGCAAAGTTGCCGCGCGTCAGTCGCCATGCCGCCGTGCGCAGCGCCGCTTCGTCGTTTCCGACAACCAGCAGCAGTTTGTACACCGGGTTCGCCGGGTTATCGATCACCTGCAGCATTGGCTGGGTGGATTGCGGCAGCGTCAGGCCGCCGATTTTGTCGCCCGGATGGCCGATCAGAATGCCGTTTTTCTCCGGTAGCCGGTCGTGCAGCGCCGCGAAGGAGACGCCGCGATAATCGGCCTGAATACCGAGCCAGGAGGAGATCAACGCCGCGGCGCTGAGGGCATCGCTGCTGAGCGTCGGGCCAAAGGCAAAGGCGATCGCCGCTGGGGTCATCTGCATACTGTCGAAGAACGGACGCGGGAAATGGCTCAGGTCGGAGCCGATATCCAGCTGCTGCCCTTCCAGCTCGAAGCGCGAATCCGGCAGGATGGTGACGCGATATTTATCCGACAGATCGCGCTGGCACTGCATCGCGTCGCCGTCGTTGATTTTCAGGCTCAGATTGTTGCTGGAGACCAGCAGCGCCGCCGGAATGTCCAGCTGGAAGCGGGAGATGTCGCTGTCCGCCGCGCCCAGCGGCACGGTGCCCAGCGGCTGGCCGTTGAGCATCAGCTGCATAGTGGCATTGCGCGTCGCCATCGCGGGCGAGACTTTGACGTTCAGCGAAAGCTGGGCGTTGGTGATCACCTGGTCGACCGGCAGGGTGAAGTTCATTCCGCCCTGCAGCTGGCCGCCGCTCAGCACCAGCCCCTGCGGCTGGCCCATCTGCGCCACGCTGATGCTGTTCACCGTTGAGGGGACAAAGGTCGGAAGCGCCGCCGGTGCGGGCGCGGGCATGTCTACCGGCAGCAGCGATTCGACGGTGGTTTCTTCACTGTGCAGCGGCAGCGCAAACAGCGACGCCGCAAGCAAAGTGAGTTTTGTCAGCTGTTTCATGCGTTGCCGTCCTCCTGGACCTGCGCCTGCGCGCGGCGGTTCTCCCGGCGCGTTTTCCACGTCAGCCAGAAGAGATCAAACACGCAGCGCACGATGGTCAGCAGCGAACGGAACGGGTTGTCCTGCGGTTTTGGCGGCTGGATCCACGCATCGGCACGGGCCAGCACTACGCGCACCAGCTCACGGCGGCGCGCCAGGGGGATATCTTCAAACATCAGGCGGATAAACTGTTCGTCCGTGGCGACCACTTTCACCGGAATGCTGATCGCGCCGGATTGCAGGAGCAGTTCGACCTCTTCGATGTCGTCCGTCAGATGGCGCTCGTCCGGGAGCTCCACGCGGCAGCCGCCCATCGACAGATCGGCGGTCTGGCTGCGGGAAGAGATACCGCTGGCGTAGTGGATCAGCACCGGGATTTTGACGTCGATGCGGATGGTTTTGCGCGTCTGGCGCGTTTCACGGGCGACGGCGATCGCCGCCAGCAGGAAGATCAGGCTGTAAAGTCCCCAGCCAACGTTCAGGGCGATCACGCTCGGGTCCACGCCGTAGTAGTCGTGAGCGCAGGCGCGGATGATACCGGCAATAACACCAATACCTAACAGGATCGCAATCACCAGATGCGGACGCACGACGCGGAAATCGAAGTAACCGACGTTGAGCAGCGCGCCTTTGTCCGTCACGTTGAACTTGCCGCGTTTCGGGAACACCATGGTGACAACGGTCGGCAGCACCAGGTGGAACGCCAGCACTAAGTCGTAGATTTCGCCCCAGAAGCTGTAGCGATAGCGGCCATTCATGCGCGAGTTGAGGTAAATCGCCAGGAACAGATGCGGCAGCGCGTAGGCAAAGACCAGGCCCGCCGACGAGTGGATGATGTTGAGGTTAAACAGCAGATAGGCCAGCGGCGCGGTCAGGAAGGCGATGCGCGGCAGAGCAAACTGGTAATAGAGCATGGCGCTGAGGTAGCACAGGCGCTGCTGAATGGTCAGGCCGCGGCCAAAGAGCGGGTTATCCAGACGGAAAATCTGCGTCATCCCGCGCGCCCAGCGGGTACGCTGAATCACGTGCAGGACCAGACGCTCGGTGGCAAGACCGGCGGCCAGCGGGATATCGAGGAACGCGGATTTCCAGCCGAGACGCTGCATCTTCAGCGCGGTGTGGGCATCTTCCGTCACCGTTTCGACGGCGAAGCCACCGATCTCTTCCAGCGCACTGCGGCGGATCACCGCACAGGAGCCGCAGAAGAAGGTCGCGTTCCAGTTATCGTTGCCCTGCTGAATCGGACCGTAGAACAGAGTCCCTTCGTTCGGAATATTGCGCCCGACGGAGAGGTTACGCTCGAACGGGTCGGGCGAGTAGAAGTAGTGCGGCGTTTGCACCAGCGCCAGTTTCGGATCTTTCAGGAATCCGCCCACCGTCGCCTGCAGGAAAATACGCGTGGCGACGTGGTCGCAGTCGAAGACGGTGATCAGCTCGCCCTGGGTGAGCTTCATCGCGTGGTTGAGGTTGCCCGCTTTTGCGTGGGAGTTGTCGTTGCGCGTGATGTATCCCACGCCAACGTCCGCCGCAAAGACGGCGAACTCGCGGCGTTTACCGTCGTCGAGCAGGTAGATTTTCATTTTGTCGCGCGGGTAGTCGATGCACTGCGCGGCCAGCACCGTGTCGCGCACCACGTCCAACGATTCGTTATAGGTCGGGATGTAGACGTCGACCGTCGGCCAGAGCGACATGTCGTCCGGGAGCGGCACGATCTCGCGTTTGAGCGGCCAGATGGTTTGCAGGTAGTTCAGCAGGAGCAGCACCCAGACGTAGACCTCGGCGAGGAATAAACCCATCCCGAGAATCGTCTCAATCTCGGAATTAAAATGCAGGGTTTGCGTCAGGCGGAAATACATATAGCGGGTCGACATCAATAATGACATCACCACCATAATCACGGAAATACTGCGTCTTTTGCTGAAGCCCATTAAAAACAGCAGGCCAATGCTGATAAAGCCAAAGATATATTGTTTCTGGCTGTCCATCGGCGTAATGACGATCAGCAGCGCAATGGGGATCATTGCTAACGTCAGCAAAATAAAAAGAAACTTTTTCATAGGTCGCCCTGGGTGAATTTAGAACCCTGACTTACGCGGAAGGGTGTGAACAGTGCCGTCACCCACTTTGACGCCCAGAATGCCGGCGACTTTTTTGGCGATAAGCTCAATGTCGAAGGCGGCGGCTGAGGCCGGGCTAAAGTCGAAGACGGACTGTTGTGAGGCGTTGGCTTCCCCGACGCTTTCGTCGCGGTGAACCACACCCAGTAGCTTATCGCCGAGTTTATTCTCGACGAAGGTGGTGACATCCCGGCTGATCTGACGGCGGTTGTCGCTTTGGTTGAGAACGAAATAGTGCCCGGCTTTGTGGTTGAGCACCCCACCCGTCAGGCGCTGATTCTCAATTTGCGGCAGCAGAGAGAGGGACGCGGTATCGGCCAGCAGGGTGATCAGATGCAGATCGGCCAGCCGCGACATGGCTTTTAACGCCGGTGATGGGCCAGGAGGAAAATCGGCGACGATAATCAGGCCCGGATAGTTGAGCAGCGTGCTCAGCCCGCGCGTGAGGAAGTGTTCGTCGTTGGTGAGTCGTTCCTCAAACGCCATGCGCTGATCTTCGCTGGCATCGCCGTACGGCAGCACGAACAGGTTTCCGCCGGCGGTGAGGACAAACTGGCTCCAGTCGGAGGATTCCGCGGCTTTGGCCACGTAACCGCGGCTGTCGGAAAGCGGAACGCCGAAGTGCAGACGAAGCGCATTTTGCACATCGAAATCCAGCGCCAGCACTTTGCTTCCCGAACGCGCCAGGGCGTAAGCCAGGTTGGCGGTCATGGTCGTTTTCCCCACGCCGCCTTTTGGCGAGCAAACGCAAATTAACGGCATGAGGCGATCCTTTCCAGCAGGGAATTCAGGGGCTGATTCTTTTCAGCGGCGGGTTTTGGCGTGCTTGCGGCGGGCGCAAACAGGCGTGAGAAATTCACATCCGTCGGAGCCTGAACCGGTACTGGCGCAGCGGCGCGGATCGGGGCCGGTGCTGGTATGGGTGCGGATGGAGTCTCTGGTTGGGTAGCCAGTTGTTCAGCGACGCCCTGGAAAATCGACGGGGCATGAGCGGGAACCACGTCGGCAGTGACGATTTCTGCCACTGGAGCGGCCTCGGCCAGCGTGAAAGTTTCGGCGCTCACGGGCTGCGGTGCGGCGACGGAAACGTGCCCGCCTTGCGCAAACGCCTGGGTTTCCGTCTGAGGCGTCAGCTGGTTGAGAATGGCCCAACTCCCCTGATCGCTCGCCTGGTTTTGAACAGAAAAGTCTTTGAAATCGAGCGCTTGATTGCGCGTTTTATCCTTAAATCGCTGCAAATCATCATAATGATTCATAGTTATACTCATGATTTACAAATAAATAATGTACACACCACGATTTGTCATTAGTGGCCATTGACGATCAACAGACGTGTTTTATTCAGGTGTAGGTGTACAGTCACGTTACGGTTTTACCCGCACGCTTATTTTTGGCATGTTTAAATTATGGTTTTATTACTGAAAGACTTATTTACAGCATATGCATAATCATTTACTCGACACATGCTAACTGTTTTTAACCCAGAAAAATACCGAAGTGTTTTTGGTTTTAGTTAAGCGGAACTAAGGGGATTAACATTCAGTTTTGACTTTAAAAGCAGTGCTCTGTATGGATAAAATTGAATTACAAAGAACTAAAGACTGACCAGGATGATTCTTACTTTAATAAAACGTTACTCTGTGAAATATCTTGAAATACATTTTCGTCGTTATTATTTTATGGAAACCGTTAACCCCTTATTCTGGTTAATATTATTTATATCCCTACCATTTTAGGGGGGAGACGAAGAAAGTGATAAAAAAAGGGAGCCACAGGCTCCCTCAGGTTATTCCGCACTTCTTAGCGAGATTTCACCGCCAACCCACGGCTTAAGAACGCCATCTTGCTCAAGCAAGAGCGCCCCCTGAGCATCGATACCGCGGGAAACACCGAAGATCTCTTTGTCGCCAATGATCAGTTTCACCGGGCGATGAATAAAGTTGTCGAGCTTCTCCCAGCGGGAGAGGAACGGTGCCAGCCCGTCCTGCTCAAAGAGCGTCAACGCGTCGCGCAGATCTTTAATCAGGCGAACGGCGAGAGTGTTGCGGTCGATGGTAATGCCCGCTTCCTGCAGCGTGATCCAGCCCTGATTGACGATATCAGACTGCACCTGGCGCATCACCATGTTGAGACCTGCGCCGATCACGATCTGCGCGGCATCTCCGGTTTTGCCTGTCAGTTCGACTAAAATACCGGCCAGTTTACGATCGTTCAGATAGAGATCGTTTGGCCATTTTACGCGGACTTTGTCTGCGCCCAGATCGTGCAGCACTTCGGCCATCACGATGCCAATCACCAGACTTAAGCCAATGGCGGCAGCAGGACCTTGCTCAAGACGCCAGAACATCGACAGATAGAGGTTGGCGCCAAAAGGCGAGAACCACTTACGCCCGCGGCGACCGCGACCGGCCTGCTGATATTCGGCGACGCAGCAGTCACCCGAGTTGAGGCTGCTGATGCGATCGAGCAAATACTGGTTGGTTGAATCGATAACCGGTAAGACCGTCACTTTCCCCTGGTCAAGCTGACGACAAATCACCTCTTCATCCAGTAACTGGATGGGTTCAGGCAGGCTGTAGCCTTTTCCCGGAACGGTGAAGACATCCACGCCCCAGTCGCGCAGGGTTTGAATGTGCTTGTTGATTGCCGCGCGGCTCATGCCGAGGCGTTCACCCAGCTGCTCGCCAGAGTGAAACTCGCCGTCAGCCAGGATGCTAATCAGTGTTAACGGGACGGTGTTATCTTTCACGCAATTGTCTCCACGGCGTTCACTTCACCAGTACGACCAATAAAGCGGACTTCCGGCTCAAGCCAGACGTTGAATTTATCGCCCACGCACTGGCGAACGTGATGGGCCAGGCGCACGACATCTTCACTGGTCGCGTTATTCTCATTGATGAGCACCAGTGCCTGCTGGCGATGCACCGCTGCGCCACCCTCGACCGCGCCTTTGAGCTGACATTGATCGATTAGCCAGCCCGCGGCCAGTTTTACGCTGCCATCCGCCTGCGGATAATGTGGCGCATTGGGCCATTGTGCGAGCAGGGCTTGTGCCGTTTCGCTACCGATCACCGGGTTTTTGAAGAAGCTACCGGCGTTACCATTCACCTTCGGGTCGGGCAGTTTGGTCATGCGCATGTGGCAGACGGCATCAAACACATCGCGAGGCGTTACGGTCTGCGGATCAAGGCGCGTCAAATCACCGTAGGTTAAGACCGGCTGCCACTGTTTTGCCAGACGCAGGCCAACTGAAACAATGACATAGCGATCCTGGTATTCATGTTTGAAGATGCTGTCGCGGTAGCCAAAACGGCATTGCTCAGCCGTCAGTCGGCTGGCTTTGCCCGTCGCCAGCTCGATGCAGTCGACGTACTCGCAAACATGTTTCAGTTCGATGCCGTAGGCACCGATATTTTGAATGGGGGATGATCCCGCACATCCGGGAATGAGCGCCAGATTTTCCAGGCCAGCCATCCCATGCTCGAGGGTGAATTGCACCAGCTTGTGCCAGTTTTCACCTGCCCCGACGTGCAAATGCCAGCTGTCTTCTGTCTCAGTAACATCAATACCTGAAATGCGGTTCACAATGACCGTACCGGCGAAATCATCAAGAAAGAGAACGTTACTCCCTTCGCCGAGGATCAGGACAGGTTGGTGATTTTCAGTGGCGGTTTTCCACGCGTCGAGCAGTTGCTGAGCGTTTTCGGCGCGCACGATATTGTTGGCATTACGTTGAATGCCAAAGGTATTCCAGGGCTTAAGGGAGTGATTCATAGATGCTATCCTGATGCAAAATCAGGGATAGTTTACCGTATATGTGCGGGGATGGGGGATTAGTTTGCTGCGTCGTGAAGGGGATCTGATGTTCGATATGAACGCAAAAAGGCCATCCTTGCGGATGGCCTCTTCACTTAATTGATGCCTGGCAGTTCCCTACTCTCACATGGGGAGACCCCACACTACCATCGGCGCTACGGCGTTTCACTTCTGAGTTCGGCATGGGGTCAGGTGGGACCACCGCGCTAAAGCCGCCAGGCAAATTCTGTTATCAACACGCATCTCTGCACGTCGATTAATCTGTTATCAGGCTGAAAATCGTCGTCTCTGCTTTCGCCAAAACATCTTCGGCGTTGTAAGGTTAAGCCTCACGGTTCATTAGTACTGGTTAGCTCAATACATCGCTGCACTTACACACCCAGCCTATCAACGTCGTAGTCTTCAACGTTCCTTCAGGACTCTCAAGGAGTCAGGGAGAACTCATCTCGGGGCAAGTTTCGTGCTTAGATGCTTTCAGCACTTATCTTTTCCGCATTTAGCTACCGGGCAATGCCATTGGCATGACAACCCGAACACCAGTGATGCGTCCACTCCGGTCCTCTCGTACTAGGAGCAGCCCCCCTCAATTCTCCAGCGCCCACGGCAGATAGGGACCGAACTGTCTCACGACGTTCTAAACCCAGCTCGCGTACCACTTTAAACGGCGAACAGCCGTACCCTTGGGACCTACTTCAGCCCCAGGATGTGATGAGCCGACATCGAGGTGCCAAACACCGCCGTCGATATGAACTCTTGGGCGGTATCAGCCTGTTATCCCCGGAGTACCTTTTATCCGTTGAGCGATGGCCCTTCCATTCAGAACCACCGGATCACTATGACCTGCTTTCGCACCTGCTCGAGCCGTCACTCTCGCAGTCAAGCTAGCTTATGCCATTGCACTAACCTCCTGATGTCCGACCAGGATTAGCTAACCTTCGTGCTCCTCCGTTACTCTTTAGGAGGAGACCGCCCCAGTCAAACTACCCACCAGACACTGTCCGCAACCCGGATTACGGGTCTACGTTAGAACACCAGCCATTAAAGGGTGGTATTTCAAGGTTGGCTCCACGCAGACTGGCGTCCACGCTTCAAAGCCTCCCACCTATCCTACACATCAAGGACCAGTGTTCAGTGTCAAGCTATAGTAAAGGTTCACGGGGTCTTTCCGTCTTGCCGCGGGTACACTGCATCTTCACAGCGAGTTCAATTTCACTGAGTCTCGGGTGGAGACAGCCTGGCCATCATTACGCCATTCGTGCAGGTCGGAACTTACCCGACAAGGAATTTCGCTACCTTAGGACCGTTATAGTTACGGCCGCCGTTTACCGGGGCTTCGATCAAGAGCTTCGCGTTGCCGCTAACCCCATCAATTAACCTTCCGGCACCGGGCAGGCGTCACACCGTATACGTCCACTTTCGTGTTTGCACAGTGCTGTGTTTTTAATAAACAGTTGCAGCCAGCTGGTATCTTCGACTGGTTTCAGCTCCGTCCGCAGGGACTTCACCTACACACCAGCGTGCCTTCTCCCGAAGTTACGGCACCATTTTGCCTAGTTCCTTCACCCGAGTTCTCTCAAGCGCCTTGGTATTCTCTACCTGACCACCTGTGTCGGTTTGGGGTACGATTTGATGTTACCTGATGCTTAGAGGCTTTTCCTGGAAGCAGGGCATTTGTTACTTCAGCACCGTAGTGCCTCGTCATCACACCTCAGCGTTAATAAGCGTCCGGATTTACCTAAACGCTCCGCCTACATGCTTAAACCGGGACAACCGTCGCCCGGCTAACATAGCCTTCTCCGTCCCCCCTTCGCAGTAACACCGAGTACAGGAATATTAACCTGTTTCCCATCGACTACGCCTTTCGGCCTCGCCTTAGGGGTCGACTCACCCTGCCCCGATTAACGTTGGACAGGAACCCTTGGTCTTCCGGCGAGCGGGCTTTTCACCCGCTTTATCGTTACTTATGTCAGCATTCGCACTTCTGATACCTCCAGCACCCCTCACAGGACACCTTCAACGGCTTACAGAACGCTCCCCTACCCAACAACGCATAAGCGTCGCTGCCGCAGCTTCGGTGCATGGTTTAGCCCCGTTACATCTTCCGCGCAGGCCGACTCGACCAGTGAGCTATTACGCTTTCTTTAAATGATGGCTGCTTCTAAGCCAACATCCTGGCTGTCTGTGCCTTCCCACATCGTTTCCCACTTAACCATGACTTTGGGACCTTAGCTGGCGGTCTGGGTTGTTTCCCTCTTCACGACGGACGTTAGCACCCGCCGTGTGTCTCCCGTGATAACATTCTTCGGTATTCGTAGTTTGCATCGGGTTGGTAAGCCGGGATGGCCCCCTAGCCGAAACAGTGCTCTACCCCCGAAGATGAGTTCACGAGGCGCTACCTAAATAGCTTTCGGGGAGAACCAGCTATCTCCCGGTTTGATTGGCCTTTCACCCCCAGCCACAAGTCATCCGCTAATTTTTCAACATTAGTCGGTTCGGTCCTCCAGTTAGTGTTACCCAACCTTCAACCTGCCCATGGCTAGATCACCGGGTTTCGGGTCTATACCCTGCAACTTAACGCCCAGTTAAGACTCGGTTTCCCTTCGGCTCCCCTATACGGTTAACCTTGCTACAGAATATAAGTCGCTGACCCATTATACAAAAGGTACGCAGTCACCCCATAAAGAGGCTCCCACTGCTTGTACGTACACGGTTTCAGGTTCTTTTTCACTCCCCTCGCCGGGGTTCTTTTCGCCTTTCCCTCACGGTACTGGTTCACTATCGGTCAG
This sequence comes from Lelliottia sp. JS-SCA-14, assembly GCF_035593345.1. Taxonomy (NCBI): domain Bacteria; kingdom Pseudomonadati; phylum Pseudomonadota; class Gammaproteobacteria; order Enterobacterales; family Enterobacteriaceae; genus Lelliottia; species Lelliottia sp. JS-SCA-14. Next base: position 4,647,565 of record NZ_CP141606.1, read on the forward strand.
TCAGGAGTATTTAGCCTTGGAGGATGGTCCCCCCATATTCAGACAGGATACCACGTGTCCCGCCCTACTCTTCGAGTTCACAACGTGTGCATTTTTGTGTACGGGACTATCACCCTGTACCGTCGGACTTTCCAGACCGTTCCACTAACACACGCGCTGATTCAGACTCTGGGCTCCTCCCCGTTCGCTCGCCGCTACTGGGGGAATCTCGGTTGATTTCTTTTCCTCGGGGTACTTAGATGTTTCAGTTCCCCCGGTTCGCCTCATGCCACTATGTATTCATGACATGATAGTGTGTCGAAACACACTGGGTTTCCCCATTCGGGTATCGCCGGGTCAAAGGTTCATATCACCTCGCCGACGCTTATCGCAGATTAGCACGCCCTTCATCGCCTCTGACTGCCAGGGCATCCACCGTGTACGCTTAGTCGCTTAACCTCACAACCCGAAGATGTTTCGTAAAACATCTCGTGTTGCGAAAATTTGAGAGACTCGAACACACCGTCATTCTGTTCTTATTACGGAGAACAGACGCAGCGTGTCGTTTCAATTTTCAGCTTGATCCAGATTTTTAAAGAGCAAAACTTCGCAGTGAACCTTTTCAGGTACACTCTGAAGTTTTCTTGTTTTTTCGCAGTAAAAAGGATGGTGGAGCTATGCGGGATCGAACCGCAGACCTCCTGCGTGCAAGGCAGGCGCTCTCCCAGCTGAGCTATAACCCCATCACAAATGCTAAATCTCATTACCGGTAATTTAGACTGAGACAAGGCGTGGAAGGACGAAGCATACTGAAGTATGCGAGTCGTTTCACAACGCAGTATCAGGATAAATTTGGTAGGCCTGAGTGGACTTGAACCACCGACCTCACCCTTATCAGGGGTGCGCTCTAACCACCTGAGCTACAAGCCTGCAGAGATTTTTACTGCTTATTTTTCATCAGACAATCTGTGTGGACACTACAAAGGCAGGTTCTTTCAGGTAAGGAGGTGATCCAACCGCAGGTTCCCCTACGGTTACCTTGTTACGACTTCACCCCAGTCATGAATCACAAAGTGGTAAGCGCCCTCCCGAAGGTTAAGCTACCTACTTCTTTTGCAACCCACTCCCATGGTGTGACGGGCGGTGTGTACAAGGCCCGGGAACGTATTCACCGTAGCATTCTGATCTACGATTACTAGCGATTCCGACTTCATGGAGTCGAGTTGCAGACTCCAATCCGGACTACGACGCACTTTATGAGGTCCGCTTGCTCTCGCGAGGTCGCTTCTCTTTGTATGCGCCATTGTAGCACGTGTGTAGCCCTACTCGTAAGGGCCATGATGACTTGACGTCATCCCCACCTTCCTCCAGTTTATCACTGGCAGTCTCCTTTGAGTTCCCGGCCGAACCGCTGGCAACAAAGGATAAGGGTTGCGCTCGTTGCGGGACTTAACCCAACATTTCACAACACGAGCTGACGACAGCCATGCAGCACCTGTCTCAGAGTTCCCGAAGGCACCAAAGCATCTCTGCTAAGTTCTCTGGATGTCAAGAGTAGGTAAGGTTCTTCGCGTTGCATCGAATTAAACCACATGCTCCACCGCTTGTGCGGGCCCCCGTCAATTCATTTGAGTTTTAACCTTGCGGCCGTACTCCCCAGGCGGTCGACTTAACGCGTTAGCTCCGGAAGCCACTCCTCAAGGGAACAACCTCCAAGTCGACATCGTTTACGGCGTGGACTACCAGGGTATCTAATCCTGTTTGCTCCCCACGCTTTCGCACCTGAGCGTCAGTCTTTGTCCAGGGGGCCGCCTTCGCCACCGGTATTCCTCCAGATCTCTACGCATTTCACCGCTACACCTGGAATTCTACCCCCCTCTACAAGACTCTAGCCTGCCAGTTTCGAATGCAGTTCCCAGGTTGAGCCCGGGGATTTCACATCCGACTTGACAGACCGCCTGCGTGCGCTTTACGCCCAGTAATTCCGATTAACGCTTGCACCCTCCGTATTACCGCGGCTGCTGGCACGGAGTTAGCCGGTGCTTCTTCTGCGAGTAACGTCAATCACTGCGGTTATTAACCACAATGCCTTCCTCCTCGCTGAAAGTACTTTACAACCCGAAGGCCTTCTTCATACACGCGGCATGGCTGCATCAGGCTTGCGCCCATTGTGCAATATTCCCCACTGCTGCCTCCCGTAGGAGTCTGGACCGTGTCTCAGTTCCAGTGTGGCTGGTCATCCTCTCAGACCAGCTAGGGATCGTCGCCTAGGTGAGCCGTTACCCCACCTACTAGCTAATCCCATCTGGGCACATCTGATGGCAAGAGGCCCGAAGGTCCCCCTCTTTGGTCTTGCGACGTTATGCGGTATTAGCTACCGTTTCCAGTAGTTATCCCCCTCCATCAGGCAGTTTCCCAGACATTACTCACCCGTCCGCCGCTCGTCACCCGGAGAGCAAGCTCTCCTGTGCTACCGCTCGACTTGCATGTGTTAGGCCTGCCGCCAGCGTTCAATCTGAGCCATGATCAAACTCTTCAATTTAAGTTTGATGCTCGTGAATTAAACTTCGTAATGAATTACGTATGTTCACTCAGAGACTTTGGTATTCATTTAGCGTCTTTCGACGTTTAGAATCCATGTCACTTTGAGTGCCCACACAGATTGTCTGATAAATTGTTAAAGAGCAGTGCCGCTTCGTTTTTCTCAACGGCGCGGGGTGTGCATATTACGCTTTCCCGCTTTAGAGTCAAGCTTTATTTTCGCTTTTCTCTGTCGGTCTTCATCGCTGAACCCCGCTAACCCGGCGGCCTGTAAGCCGTTGTTCCGTGTCAGTGGAGGCGCATTATAGGGAGTTCTTCGGAAGTGACAAGCATAAAATTCAAAAAACTTATCGTTCGCTTATTTTTCAAACTCGACGTTGATTAAACAGGCGAATTGCCGGTTAATTGCGCGATTTCCCGGGCAAAACCGGCCACCTGCGGCCAGTCGGTATACACCACTTCTTTACGCGTATCGGTTTCGCCGCCAGTCATCTTCATAATCAAGCGGATCATAAAGCGGTCATACCAGCTATAACGTGGATAACGCAGCGCCCCCGCAAAGACGGCGCAGAGTTCTGGCTGCCACGGCGAGTTCAGCAGGAACTTACGCGTATAGCTGTTGGTCTGCGGCGTGCGCTTTTCTGGCTTGCGCGCAACGAGGTTCACGGAATAGAACGCCCCCGGCAGACTCTTTAAGGTGTCGAGGTGCTTTTTCACAAAGCGATCCAGCGCCGGATGGAAATGGCCGTAACGTATAGAGGCACCAATCACCACGCGATCGTAATCCGCCCAGTGGATCTCTTCGGTACGATTGAGATTCACCACGTCAGCATATATGCCCAGCTCTTTCAATTCAGACGCCAGATAAGAAGCAATCTCGCGCGTCTGACCGTCACGCGTCGAGAATAAAATTAATGTCTTCACCAGATAATTCCTTACTCGCGCCAGAATGTTGGGGTAAACAGCACCAGCAGCGTAAACACCTCCAGACGACCAAACAGCATGTTGGCAATCAGGATCCATTTCGCGACCGGATTCATGCTGGCAAAGTTATCCGCCACCACGCCTAGCCCTGGGCCTAGGTTATTGAGCGTCGCCACCACGGAAGCAAACGCCGAGAAATCATCCACGCCGGTGGCGATAATCGCCAGCATGCTGACGATAAAGACCAGCGCGTAGGCAGAAAAGAAGCCCCACACCGCTTCAAGGATACGTTCCGGCAGCGCACGGTTGCCAAGCTTTATGCTGTAAACCGCATTCGGGTGCACCAGACGTTTCAGTTCACGGTTGCCCTGCTTGAACAGGAGCAGAATACGGATGACCTTCAACCCCCCGCCCGTCGACCCCGCACAGCCCCCGATAAAAGCAGAACACAGAAGCAGGACCGGCAGGAACAGCGGCCAGCGGGCGATACTGTCGGTGGTAAAGCCCGCGGTAGTTGCCATCGACACTACCTGGAAGAAGGCCTGGTTAACGGTCGTGACCGCCGAGCTGTAAACATCGTGGAACCACAGCACCAGGGTGCAGATGATCACCAGCGTCAGTTGGACGCCGATAAACATTCTGAATTCCGGGTCACGCCAGTAGACCCTCAGGCTGCGCCCGCTTAATAAAGAGAAGTGCAGGCCGTAGTTACACCCCGAGATCAGCAGAAAGATAGCAATAATGGTGTTGATGGTCGGGCTATCGAAGTAGCCGACGCTGGCATCGTGAGTCGAGAACCCACCAATCGCAATCGTCGAGAAGCTGTGACCAATCGCATCGAAAGCAGGCATCCCGGCAAACCACAGGGCCAGCGCGCAGGCGACGGTCAGTAATACGTAGATAAACCAGAGCGTTTTTGCCGTCTCGGCGATACGCGGGCGCATCTTGTTATCTTTCAGCGGCCCCGGCATTTCAGCGCGATAGAGCTGCATCCCCCCGACGCCCAGTATCGGCAGGATCGCCACGGCCAGCACGATGATCCCCATCCCGCCGAACCACTGCAGCATCTGGCGATAGAAGAGAATGGCGTGCGGCAACGAGTCCAGCCCCACCAGCGTGGTGGCGCCCGTGGTCGTTAACCCGGAGAAAGATTCAAAAAAGGCGTCGGTGACGGTCAGATTTGGCTGTTCCGCGAAGATAAACGGCAGAGCACCCACGCTCCCCAGCACGGTCCAGAACAGCACCACAATGAGAAAGCCCTCGCGGGACTTAAGCTCCCCCTTCTCACGGCGGTTAGGCCACCAGAGAATCGAGCCAATCACCAGCGCGGCGAAGAAGGTCTGCGTGAACGCGCGCCCCGCGCCGTCCCGATAGATAAGCGCTACCAGCCCTGGGAGGATCATCGTCCCGGAAAAAAGTATGACCAGCAGTCCAACGATTCGGGTTATGGCACGAAAATGCATCTCTGCCGTTCCTTTGGTATTCAAAAAGTAAGGTGGGGATTATTCTTCAATCGGCAGTAATTGCAACGCACCACGACTAAAATCAGCCAGTTTTGCTGAAAAAGCCGCCCGTTCCGCCTGAGGAAGCGCCACGCGTAATTGGACCGTCGCCTGGTAATCACTCTGCACAATCACGCCGTTAAATTGCTTAAGCAGCGTTTCGACGCCAGATAACTGAGCGTAATCACACAACAAAGTATATTCGGTCAGTGGCGTTTTGCGGACTGTCTTCAGCAGATTAAGCGCCTGCTGCACACCTCCGCCGTAGGCTTTGACCAGCCCACCGGTTCCTAACAGGATGCCGCCGTAGTAGCGAACCACTACCGCGGTGATCTCTCCGACGCCGCTTCCCATCAGTTGAGAGAGCATCGGTTTCCCCGCCGTGCCTGCGGGTTCACCATCATCAGAAAAGCCAAGCTGCTGAGAATCATTCGGCGGACCGGAGACCCACGCCACGCAGTGGTGACGGGCATCGGGGTGCTCCGCGCGAACGGATTCGACAAACGCCTTCGCCGCCTCCACGCCGTTGGTATGGGCCAACAGCGTGATAAAGCGGCTCTTTTTGATCTCTTCGACGAAGATGACCGGCTCAGCCGGTATCAGCCAGCTATCCATCACGCCAGTTTCTGATCTCGCGTCATGTTCTCGATGCTGTTTTCGTGGATCACCACGTTATCTTCGATACGGATGCCCCCGAACGGTTTCAGCGCTTCAATTTTCTGCCAGTTGAAGTGTTTGCTGAACTGGCCTTCACGCCACGGCTGCAGCAGCGAATCGATAAAGTAAATCCCCGGCTCGATGGTCAGTACCATGCGCGGTTGCAGCACGCGGGTGCAGCGCAGATACGGATATTTCGACGGTGCTGCCAGATGGGTACCGGTATCATCCTGCATAAAGCCCGCCACATCGTGAACCTGCAGACCCAGCGGATGACCAATCCCGTGCGGCATAAATGGCCCAGTGAGATCGTTTTCGACCATCGCCTCTTCGCTGATGTCCGTCACAATCTGGTGCTTACGCAGCAGTTTGGCGATGCGCTGATGGAACTGAATATGGTAATCGACGTAGCTGGTTCCCGCTTTCAGGGTGCTGATAAGCGCCAGCTGCTCGTCATTCACGTCTTTGATCAGATGCGCGAAATCGGTGTCCGCGTTCGCTGCCCAGGTACGGGTCAGGTCGGCCGCATAGCCGTTGTACTCAGCGCCCGCATCCAGCAGGAAGCTGCGCATCTCGGCCGGGGCGCGGTGATCCAGTTTGGTGTAATGCAGCACGGACGCGTGCTCGTTCAGCGCCACGATATTGCTGTAAGGCACGTCGGTGTCACGATGGCCTGTGGCAGTCAGATACGCCTGATTGATGTCGAACTCGCTCATCCCGGACAGGAAGGCTTCATGAGCCGCCTGATGACCGTTCACCGCCGTTTTCTGCGCTTCACGCATGCAGGAAAGTTCATAGTCGGTCTTATACGAGCGGTAATAGTGCAGATAATCGATCACGCCTTTCGGGTTGATGTTATCCGCCGAAATCTCCAGACCCAGGGCACGTTCCGGCACCGGACCGATATAGCCGATATTACCGCGCGCAGCAGGCAGCTGGCTGCCGATCCCGTCGGCTTTTGGCAGGGCAATCACCTCCACTTCTTCGGTCCAGAAACTGGTCGGCAGCGGTTCGACGTTGTGCCAGTAATCCACCGGCAGATAGAACCACAGCTTCGGCTTGTTCACGCCATCCACCAGCAGCCAGCAGTTCGGCACCTGTGTCACCGGCACCCAGGCTTTAAACTGTGGATTGACCTTGAACGGGTACGGATGGTCGTCCAGGAAGACGTTGACCAGCTCACCGGAGTGAATCAGCAGCGCATCGAGCTTGAAGCGAGCCAGGACATCGCGGGTACGTTCCTGTAACGTAACAATATGATTTTTATAAAGTGAGGCCAGTGAGTCCATCATTCTTCCTTTCTTTATTGAGCTCAAGTCTTCGCATCTTAGCACACCTCGCTTTTACTGCGTGATTTCCACCGAGCGTGATCAATGCAGCAATTATTTAATGAGTGATTTGCATTTTATTAACATAAATTCCACACTCGACTTCATCTGGTATGACCAGATCCAATTGCTGGATTCAGGAGACTGACATGCTCTACAAAGGCGACACCCTGTACGTAGACTGGCTGGAAGATGGCATCGCCGAACTGGTGTTCGATGCCCCCGGCTCAGTCAACAAACTCGACACCGCGACGGTGGCCAGCCTCGGCCACGCGCTGGATGTCCTCGAAAAACAAGCTGATTTGAAAGGGCTGCTGCTGCGTTCCGAGAAAGCGGCCTTTATTGTCGGTGCCGACATCACCGAATTCCTCTCTCTGTTCCAGGTGCCGGAAGAACAGCTCAGCCAGTGGCTGCATTTTGCCAACAGCGTCTTTAACCGCCTGGAAGATCTTCCTGTCCCGACCATCTCTGCCGTCAACGGCTACGCGCTGGGCGGCGGCTGCGAATGCGTGCTGGCGACCGACTACCGTCTCGCCACGCCGGATCTGCGTATCGGTCTGCCGGAAACCAAGCTGGGCATCATGCCAGGCTTTGGCGGTTCCGTACGTATGCCGCGTATGCTGGGCGCGGACAGCGCACTGGAGATCATCGCTGCGGGTAAAGATGTGGGAGCGGAGCAGGCGCTGAAAATCGGCCTGATCGACGGCGTGGTGAAGCCGGAAAAACTGCGTGACGGGGCCATCGCCATTTTACGTCAGGCAATTAAGGGCGATCTCGACTGGAAAGCCAAACGCCAGCCGAAGCTCGAGCCGCTGAAACTCAGCAAAATTGAGGCCACCATGAGTTTCACCATCGCCAAAGGCATGGTGATGCAGACGGCAGGCAAACACTATCCGGCACCGATCACCGCGGTGAAAACCATCGAAGCCGCTGCACGCTTTGGGCGCGAAGAAGCCCTGAAATTAGAAAACCAAAGCTTCGTCCCGCTGGCTCACACCAGCGAAGCGCGCGCTCTGGTCGGCATTTTCCTCAACGATCAGTTCGTGAAAGGGAAAGCCAAACAGCTCACCAAAAATGTGGAAACGCCAAAACACGCGGCGGTTCTCGGCGCAGGCATTATGGGCGGCGGCATCGCCTACCAGTCGGCCTGGAAAGGCGTGCCGGTGGTGATGAAAGATATCAACGAGAAATCCCTGACGCTCGGCATGAACGAAGCGGCCAAACTGCTCAACAAGCAGCTCGAGCGCGGCAAGATTGATGGCCTGAAACTGGCGGGCGTGATTGCCACCATCCAGCCGACGCTGGACTACAGCGGTTTCGATCGCGTGGACGTGGTCGTTGAAGCGGTCGTTGAAAACCCGAAAGTGAAAAAAGCAGTGCTGGCCGAAACGGAAGAGAAAGTGCGCCCGGATACGGTTCTGGCGTCCAACACCTCGACGATTCCGATCGGCGAGCTGGCAAGCGTGCTGCAGCGCCCGGAAAACTTCTGCGGGATGCACTTCTTTAACCCGGTCCACCGTATGCCGCTGGTTGAAGTGATTCGCGGGGAAAAAACCTCCGATCAAACCATCGCCAAAGTGGTGGCGTGGGCCAGCAAAATGGGCAAAACCCCGATTGTGGTCAACGACTGCCCGGGCTTCTTCGTCAACCGCGTGCTGTTCCCGTACTTCGCCGGATTCAGCCAGCTGCTGCGCGACGGCGCGGACTTCCGCAAAGTCGACAAAGTGATGGAAAAAGTGTTCGGCTGGCCGATGGGCCCGGCTTACCTGCTGGACGTGGTCGGCATCGACACCGCGCACCACGCGCAGGCCGTCATGGCCGCTGGTTTCCCACAGCGTATGCAGAAAGATTATCGTGACGCCATCGACGCGCTGTTCGACGCCAGTCGCTTTGGGCAGAAAAACGGTCTGGGTTTCTGGCGCTATAAAGAAGACAGCAAAGGCAAGCCGAAGAAAGAGGACGATGCCGCCGTTGAAGATCTGCTGGCAGGCGTAAGCCAGGCCAAACGTGACTTCAGCGACGAAGAGATCATCGCCCGCATGATGATCCCGATGGTCAACGAAGTGGTGCGTTGTCTGGAAGAAGGCATTATCGCAAGCCCGGCCGAAGCGGATATGGCGCTGGTCTACGGCCTCGGTTTCCCTCCGTTCCACGGCGGCGCGTTCCGCTGGCTGGATACGCTCGGCAGCGCGAAGTATCTCGACATGGCGCAGCAATACCAGCATCTCGGGGCGTTGTATGAAGTGCCGGAAGGCCTGCGCGCTAAAGCGCGTCATAACGAACCGTACTATCCCCCAGTTGCGCCTGCCCGTCCGGTCGGCGAGCTGAAAACGGCTTAAGGAGTCACAATGGAACAGGTTGTCATTGTCGATGCAATTCGCACCCCGATGGGCCGTTCAAAGGGCGGCGCATTCCGGAATGTGCGCGCGGAAGATCTCTCCGCGCACCTGATGCGTAGCCTGCTGGCGCGTAACCCCGCGCTGGAAGCGGCGGCGCTGGACGATATTTACTGGGGCTGTGTGCAGCAAACCCTTGAGCAGGGCTTTAATATCGCCCGTAACGCCTCGCTGCTGGCTGAAATCCCACACTCCGTTCCGGCAGTTACCGTTAACCGCCTGTGCGGTTCGTCGATGCAGGCGCTGCACGATGCGGCCCGCATGATCATGACCGGCGATGCGCAAGTCTGTATGGTCGGTGGCGTGGAACACATGGGCCATGTGCCGATGAGCCACGGCGTCGATTTCCACCCCGGTATGAGCCGCAACGTGGCGAAAGCCGCCGGTATGATGGGGCTGACCGCCGAAATGCTCTCCCGCATGCACGGCATCAGCCGCGAAATGCAGGACGCCTTTGCCGCGCGATCTCACGCTCGCGCCTGGGCTGCGACGCAATCCGGTGCGTTTAAAAATGAGATCCTCCCGACCGGCGGCCACGACGCAGACGGCGTGCTGAAACAGTTTTTCTACGACGAAGTGATTCGCCCGGAAACCACCGTCGAAGCGCTGTCCACTCTGCGCCCGGCGTTTGACCCGGTGACCGGCACGGTGACGGCAGGTACTTCGTCTGCCCTTTCCGACGGTGCGGCGGCGATGCTGGTGATGAGCGAAAGCCGCGCCCGTGAGTTAGGCCTGAAGCCGCGCGCTCGCGTGCGTTCGATGGCAGTCGTCGGATGCGATCCGTCAATCATGGGTTATGGCCCGGTTCCGGCTTCAAAACTGGCGCTGAAAAAAGCCGGTCTGACGGCCAGCGACATCGACCTGTTTGAGATGAATGAAGCGTTCGCCGCGCAGATCCTGCCGTGCATTAAGGATCTGGGGCTGATGGAGCAGATCGACGAGAAGATCAACCTCAACGGCGGCGCGATCGCCTTGGGTCACCCGCTGGGTTGTTCCGGTGCGCGTATCAGCACCACGCTGATTAACCTGATGGAACGCAAAGACGCCCAGTTTGGTCTGGCGACGATGTGCATCGGGTTGGGTCAGGGGATCGCGACGGTGTTTGAGCGAGTGTGAGCAAAATAACCCAGGACCGATAAGCGAAGCGCCATCGGGCAACAAGCCGGGGGCGCTGCGCTTGCCCGGCCTACAACAGAATGAGTGATTTAGTTGCCGTTTTTCCCGCCTGTCAGGGGCGGGTTTTTTATTTAGATAAACGCAAACGCATCGCCGAACAGGCGGTCTTCACGCGCATCGCGCTCATGGCAGAACAGGTCGCGGGCAATCTTCGCCATTTCAAAACGACCGGCAATATAGATATCGTGCCCGGCCAGCGTACCGTGATCCTGCAACACCGCCGTCAGCACCGTACCTGAACGCCCACGCCATCCCTCTTCTGGCTGCTCAACCACCGGCTCAACGCGCAGGTTCGGGTGAGTCACGCTCAGCGCTTCCAGCTCGGACAGATCGTAGAGATGCTTCTCTTCACGACCACCCCAGTAGATGGTGATATCGCGGTTCGGGTTTTGCGAAAGCGCGGTCAGCAGAATAGAGCGCACGTAGGAGAAGCCCGTGCCACCGGCAATCAGGATCAGCGGACGGTCTTCGTCTTCGCGCAGCCAGGCTTCACCGTGCGGAATATCCACGTCGATTTCACGCTCTTTCAGAATGCGGTCCATCACCGCCATGGCATACAAATTAAGCTCTGACGCACCGATATGCAGCTCAATAAATTCCTGCTCTGCTGGCGTAGACGCCATAGAGAAAGGGCGCTTATCACGCTCGTCCATCACTACCATCAAATACTGGCCCGCGCGGAATGAAAACGCCGCCTCCGGAACCAAACGGACGCGATATACGGTGTCGGTGATAGCATCTACCGAGGTCACTTTACAGCTTAAGGTTGTCATTCGCTCTCTCTGTCGGGAAGTCTATAGGGCTTAACGGTCAGTCTCTGGCTTACCGTCATTCAATATGGCCAACTCGTCCCATATCGCGTCAATTCGCGCGGTCACTTCAGGATCTTTTTTAATCGGGCGACCCCATTCACGCTCGGTTTCGCCGGGCCATTTATTGGTGGCATCCAGTCCCATTTTTGAACCAAGCCCAGAAACCGGCGAGGCAAAATCCAGATAATCAATCGGTGTGTTTTCCACTAACACCGTGTCGCGCGCCGGGTCCATCCGCGTAGTGATGGCCCAGATAACGTCATTCCAGTCGCGGGCATTGACGTCGTCATCGCAGACAATAACAAATTTGGTATACATAAACTGGCGCAGGAATGACCACACGCCCATCATCACGCGCTTGGCGTGACCTGCGTACTGTTTCTTGATCGTCACCACCGCCAGGCGATAAGAGCACCCTTCCGGCGGCAGGTAGAAATCGACAATTTCCGGGAACTGCTTCTGCAGAATCGGGACGAACACTTCGTTCAACGCGACGCCCAACACCGCAGGCTCATCCGGCGGACGGCCGGTATAAGTCGAGTGATAAATCGCATCGTCGCGCTGGGTAATGTGCGTCACGGTAAACACCGGGAAACTATCCACTTCATTGTAGTATCCCGTGTGGTCGCCATACGGCCCTTCCGGTGCCAGTTCGCCCTGTTCGATGTAACCTTCGAGCACGATCTCCGCGCTGGCTGGCACTTCCAGGTCGTTGGATACACACTTCACCACTTCGGTTTTGGTGCCGCGCAGCAGGCCCGCGAAAGCGTATTCCGAAAGGGTATCAGGAACCGGCGTCACCGCGCCGAGAATGGTCGCCGGATCGGCACCGAGCGCCACCGAAACCGGGAAGCGCTCGCCCGGATGCGCCGCGCACCACTCCTGGAAATCAAGCGCACCGCCGCGATGCGACAGCCAGCGCATAATCAATTTGTTTTTACCAATCAGCTGCTGGCGATAGATACCGAGATTCTGGCGCTCTTTGTGCGGGCCACGGGTGACGGTCAGACCCCAGGTGATCAGCGGCGCGGCGTCTTCTGGCCAGCACTGCATAATCGGGATTTGCGTCAGATCGACGGCGTCACCTTCGAGGATTTTCTGCTGGCACGGCGCACCGCGCAGGCGTTTGGTTGGCATGTTCAACACCTGCTTAAACTGCGGCAGTTTGTCGAACAGATCGCGGAAGCCTTTTGGCGGCTCAGGCTCTTTCAGGAACGCCAGCAGTTTACCGACTTCACGTAAGGCACTGACATCCTCCTGACCCATCCCCATCGCCACACGCTTAGGCGTGCCGAAGAGGTTGCAGAGCACCGGCATGGAATAGCCTTTTGGATTTTCAAACAGCAGCGCGGGGCCACCGGCACGCAGGGTGCGGTCGGCGATTTCTGTCATTTCCAGATAAGGATCAACAGGGAGCGTAATGCGTTTAAGTTCGCCCTGCTTTTCCAGCAGCGCCAGGAAGTCGCGTAGATCGTGGTATTTCATGCAGTTAGTCATGGCCTCTCGGTAAGCGCTTCATTATACGGCGTTCGTCATCATGACGCTGTAATTTTGTTAAATAAGCGTGAAGTTCTGCCTCAACTTCCCCTTTCGGCCATTATAATCACCTTAGCGATCCCGTCGGGGTTTTGATATGCTTGCGCCGCGAACAAAGGGAAAGAGTGATTATGCAAGCCTGGTATTTACTGTATTGCAAGCGTGGGCAGATTCAGCGCGCGCAAGAACATCTGGAGCGTCAGGCAGTCAATTGTCTGATGCCCGTCATTACGCTTGAAAAAATGCTGCGCGGCAAGCGGACGATGGTCAGTGAACCCCTGTTCCCCAACTACCTTTTCGTTGAGTTCGACCCGGAAGTGATTCACACCACCACCATCAACGCCACGCGCGGCGTGAGCCACTTCGTGCGTTTTGGCTCGAACCCGGCGACCGTGCCTTCGAAGGTGATCCATCAGCTATCCGTCTACCAGCAGCCGGAAGATATTACCGATCCTGAAACCCCCTACCCGGGCGATAACGTGGTGATCACCGAGGGCGCGTTCGAAGGATTTCAGGCGATCTTCGCGGAGCCAGACGGCGAAGCGCGTTCCATGCTGCTGCTGAACTTCCTCAACAAGCAGGTGCGTCAGAGCGTCAAAAACACCGAGTTCCGCAAAGTTTAAAACGCGACGCCGAACAGACGGCGTACGTTGTCATCCGTTTGCGCGTCCAGCCATTGCACCTCTTCGCCCCGCCAGTGCGCAATCCGCTCCAGGATATGCCCGAGATAAGCCGGTTCGTTGCGTCGCGACGCAGGTTTGGGGCGCATATCGCGCGGCAGAAGATACGGCGCATCCGTTTCGACTAACAGCCGATCGGCCGGAATGACCGGCAACAGCTCGCGCAGTTCCAGCCCGCGACGCTCGTCGCACACCCAGCCGGTAATGCCCAGATACAGCCCGCGATTCAGGCAATCCATCGCCTCCTGACGGGAGCCGGTAAAGCAGTGCAGTACCGCGCCTGGGAGTTTATCCAGCCAGGGTTCCAGCAGCGCGAGAAAGCGCTCGTGGGCATCGCGACAGTGCATAAACACCGGCATGCCAAGTTCTGCCGCCAGCGCCAGCTGCGCGGTAAAGGCTCGTTCCTGCTCGGCCGGAGTCGAAAAATTGCGGTTAAAATCGAGACCACATTCGCCGATGGCTACCACTTCTGGCATTTTCGCCAGCGCATACAGCGTCGCGGCGCTTTCATTAGTCCAGTGGCTGCTGTCGTGAGGATGCACGCCTGCGGTTGACCAGCAGCGTTCGAAGCCTTGCGCCAGCTGCAGCGCTCGCTCGCTCTCCTGCAGATTAGTTCCCGTCAGCAGCAAGCCTTTGACGCCCGCGGCAAACGCGCGCGCCACGACTTCATCACGGTCTTTCGCGAACTGCGAACTGGTCAGATTCAACCCAATATCAAACATGCTCTCTCCCATATGACAACCGCCCTGTCGGGCGGCTGGTTTTACTCTTCTGTCGGATTCTCTGGCTCATCTTCTTCGTCATCCCGCGAGCGACGTTTGCCCACGTAGAAGCGCGAGAAGAACACGCCGACCTCAAACAGGCAGTACATCGGTATCGCCAGCAGGGTTTGCGAGAAGACGTCCGGCGGCGTCAGCAGCATCCCGACCACGAACGCACCGACCAGCATGTACGGGCGCTTTTTACGCAGATCTTCTGGCGTCGTCACGCCCATCCAGCAAAGCAATACAATCGCGACCGGCACTTCGAAGGCCACGCCAAACGCCATGAACAGCGCCATCACAAAGCTGAGATAGCTGGCGATATCCGTCGAGACCTGCACCCCTTCCGGCGCAGTGTGCGTCAGGAAGCCAAAGGCCAGCGGGAAGACGACGAAGTAGGCGAAAGCCATACCGATGTAAAACAGCAGCGAACTGGAGACCAGCAGCGGGATGACCAGCTTGCGCTCATGCTTGTACAGCGCAGGGGCCACAAACGCCCACACCTGGTACAGAATCACCGGCGCAGAGGCGATCAGCGACACCCAGAAGGTCAGCTTGATTGGCGTGAAGAACGGCGACGCCACGTCGGTGGCAATCATGGTCGCGCCGAGCGGCATCTGCTTAATCAGCGGCGCGGAGACCACCTGATAGATGTCGTTGGCGAAATAGACCAGGCATAAGAAAATCAGGAAAACGGCAATAATGCAGTTTAACAGACGCTTACGCAGCTCAATGAGGTGCGTAATAAGTGGTTGAGTATCATCTACTGCCATGTTTACGCTTTATCACTCGACGAGGGGGCGGATTCGGAAACGGGCGCGGCGGCTTTAGCTTCTGCAGCCTTCGGTTTCACCACAGGCTCTGGTGCAGGAGCAGGCTCGGGCTCTTGTGCCGCAGGAGCTTGCGCGGGCGCACTGGCCTGATGCTCGGCATCGGCAGGCGTCACACCTTCATGCTGCGCTTCGTTACCCTTCACTAACGGATTACGAATGGTGTTCGCTTCGTCGCTCGCTTTTTCAGGGTCATTGACGCTGTAGGAGCGCTTCATGGACTCTGCGGCTTCTCGCAGTTCATCCATTGAGGCTTTCAGCTCAGGCGACAGGTTATCCATGCTCGCCTTCTCAACCTTTTTCAGGCTGTCCTGAAACTCCTGGAGCTTGAGTTCCTGCGCCAGTTCATTTTGCACCGTCGTTGCCAGCGAGCGCAGCGCGCGCACCCAGCCTGCGACAGTTTTTACTGCCACCGGCAGACGTTGCGGGCCCAGTACAATCAGGCCAATCACGAACACCAGCAGCAGTTCACCAAAACCAATATCGAACACGACTTACACCTGCTCTTTATCGTGGCGTTTAGCGTCTTCCTTTTTGGCTTCGTCCTGTTTGTCTGCGATGGATTTAGCCGTGAAATCCGCATCCTGGCTGGATTTTTCCTGCTTGTCTTCATCATCGCTGATGGCTTTTTTGAAGCCTTTGATGGACGCGCCAAGGTCGGAACCGATAGAACCGAGCTTTTTAGTGCCGAACAGCAGCACGACGATGACGGCAATGATTAACAATTGCCAGATACTGATACCACCCATACTACATCCTCGATAGATGATGATTAATTAATCAGGTTGCATTATACGTATGCAACCTGGCGATAGCGACGCAATTCAGCGCGTTTTTCTCCAGCCGATCAGCCAGACCACAAGGCCTGCGGCCATCACCCAGGCGGGCATCATCTCCCAGTCCGGACGATTGATCAGCAGCAGCGTGCCGCTCAGCAGCAAGGTTGCGCCTATCCCGAAGAGATAGCGGGATTGTCCCTGACGCACGCGGTTTGACTGAAGCTCGCGGGCGATTTTATCCATGCTGTGCTGAAGGTTCTTGCTCTGACGCAAAGTGTCGTAAACCAGTTCAGGAATCTCTGGCATTTTTTCGATCCAGAACGGCGCTTTCTCTTTGAACGCCCGCACCAGGGAAGGAATACCGACCTGATCTTTGATCCACGACTCAAGGAAAGGTTTCGCCGTCTTCCATAAGTCTAACTGAGGATAGAGCTGGCGGCCTACGCCCTCAACGTAAAGTAGTGTTTTCTGAAGTAAAACTAACTGCGGCTGCACTTCCATATTGAAGCGACGCGCGGTGTTGAAGAGATTCAGCAGCACGTGACCAAATGAGATTTCCGACAGCGGCTTTTCGAAAATCGGCTCGCAAACAGTGCGGATCGCAAACTCGAACTCTTCGACGTTGGTATCCGGCGGAACCCAGCCGGAGTCGACGTGCAGCTCGGCCACCTTGCGGTAATCGCGATTGAAGAAGGCGATGAAGTTCTCCGCCAGGTAGCGCTTATCTTCTTTATTCAGCGAGCCGACAATCCCGCAGTCGATGCCGATATACTTCGGATCTTCCGGGTGTTCGTAGCTAACAAAGATGTTGCCCGGGTGCATGTCCGCATGGAAAAAGCTGTCGCGGAACACCTGGGTGAAGAACACCTGCACGCCGCGTTCGGCCAGCAGTTTCATGTTGGTGCCCTGTTTTTCCAGCGCCACCACATCCGACACGGGAATGCCGTAGATACGTTCCATCACCATCATATTCTGACTGCAGTAGTCGGAATAGACTTCTGGCACATAGAGCATCGGGCTGTTTTCAAAGTTGCGGCGCAGCTGGATGGCGTTGGCCGACTCACGCAGTAAGTTCAGCTCATCGATCAGCGTCTTTTCATATTCGCGTACCACTTCCATCGGACGCAGACGGCGCCCATCCGGCAACAGGCGCGGAACCCAGCGTGCCAGACGGTAAATCAGTTTCATGTCCGCTTTGATGACCGGCAGAATGTCCGGGCGGATCACCTTGATGACGATCTCTTTGCCGTTCTCTTTCAGGCGCGCGGTGTGCACCTGCGCAATGGACGCTGAGGCCAGCGGCGTGATTTCAAAATCATCAAACCAGGTTTCAACCGGAATGCCGCCCATCGCCTCTTCAATCTGCTGTTTGGCGCGCGCACCGTCGAAGGGTGCCACGCGGTCCTGTAACAGCGCCAGCTGATCGGCAATCTGCGGCGGGAAGAGATCGCGGCGGGTGGAGAGCATCTGCCCGAATTTTATCCAGACCGGACCGAGCTCCTGCAATGCCAGGCGTAACCGCTCGCCAAGAGGCTGGCCTTTGTGACGGTTTGGCATCCAGAACAGCATGCGCCGCCCGATTCGCAGCGGCAGCGTGATACGCATTTTGGGGATAAGCTCGTCGAGCCCGTAACTCAAAAAGGTGCGAACGATAAAGTAGAGGCGCCGAATTTCACCAGGCGTCATTTGCCCTCCAGTTTTTCCAGGCGTTTGGTGAACGCGTCAACCGCACGTTCAACGGCAGCAGACTCTTCCGCAAACCACGCCATCTCCAGCGGGCCGGGCGCCATGCGCCACTCTTCGGTCAGTACTTCGGCAACGTAGCGTTGCTGGCGCTGTACGCCCTTACGCAAGAATGACGAGCCGCCGCGCAGAAACTTGCCAATGCCTTCGGCCACGATGTCACCGGTATAAGGAGCCAGTAGCTCCGCCGGATCAAACTCGGCCAGATCGGCCAGCGCGACGAAGTTTTGCACCACCTGAATATCGCCTTCGACTTCCAGCTCACCGCTGCGGATCAGCGCCGTCAGCTGCTGGCGGTCACGCAGTTTGGGCAGGACGCTCATGTGCGTGATGACGGAACAATCCGCCTCGCCTTCCCATTCGCCCACCACGTCGAGCTGGCGCTCGCTGAACACCAGCACCAGCGGCGTGGAGAACTCTTTTAAGACGACACGCAGCACCTTGCCGTTCAGCCGCTGACGCGCCGTTTTCAGCGCAGGCGAGCGGTACAGGAAACTATTCAGGACATTCTCGATGCCCGCGGTGACTAACGGTTTAAAAGGCATAATTTGCCTCCACTCAGAACTTGTAGCCGCGATGCAGCGCGACAACACCCGCCGTCAGGTTGAAGTACTCCACGTTTTCAAACTCGGCGTCCTGCATCATGGCTTTCAGGGTGTCCTGATCCGGGTGCATACGGATAGATTCCGCCAGATAGCGATAGCTTTCTGCGTCATTGGCCACCATTTCGCCAATGCGCGGCAGAATATGGAACGAGTAGGCGTCGTAGGCTTTGCTCAGCGGTTCGATAATCGGTTTGGAGAACTCCAGCACCAGCAGACGTCCACCCGGTTTCAGCACACGGTACATGGAACGCAGGGCTTTCTCTTTTTCGGTCACGTTACGCAGACCGAAAGAGATGGTGATGCAGTCAAAGGTGTTATCCGGGAACGGCAGGGCTTCGGCGTTAGCCTGAACGTATTCCACGTTACCCACTACGCCGATGTTGCGCAGTTTTTCACGCCCCATTTTCAGCATGGAGTCGTTGATATCCGCCAGCACCACGCGGCCGGTTTCACCGACCATACGGGAGAATTTAGCCGTCAGATCGCCGGTACCCCCCGCAAGATCCAGAACGGTTTGACCACGGCGAACACCGCTACAGTCGATAGTGAAACGCTTCCACAAGCGATGAATGCCGAATGACATCAGGTCATTCATGACATCGTACTTCGACGCCACGGAATGGAATACGTGGGCCACCATGTCAGCTTTCTGCTCTTTGGCGACAGTCTGGAAGCCAAAGTGCGTTGTTTCTTGTGAATCTTCAACCATCTCAGTGCCTGCTAATCAGTCAAATGTTCGTGAAGTGTATCAGATTGGACGCGATTGCCCTACGATTCAACCACCCTGAAAGAATCGTTCTGACGCCGTTTCGGGCGCCGCTTGCGCGGCTAAATCATTGTCATCACAGTCCATATTTTGTTCATCGACGCCTTCGCGCAGACGGTATTCTTCATCCTGCGCCGTGGCCTGTTCCGCCAGTTCCGGATTAATCTCGCGCTTCACCTCCACGCCCAGCGTGCGGAAGGCCTCGGCCTGCGAAAGCAAATTACCGCGCCCGGAAGCGAGTTTTTTCATTGCCTGGCGATAGTTATCCTGCGCGCGATCCAGGCTTTGCCCTACAGAGGACATATCGTCGACAAACAGGCGCATTTTGTCGTACAGCTTGCTGGCGCGGTCAGCGATCTGCTGCGCGTTGCGGCTCTGATGTTCGTAACGCCACAGGTTGGCAATAGTACGCAGCGCCACCAGTAGCGTGGTCGGGCTAACCAGCATAATGTTGTTTTTCAGCGCCTCGGTAATCAGCTCCGGCTGCCTGTCGAGGGCCAGCAGGAACGCCGGTTCGACGGGGATAAACATCAGCACATAGTCCAGCGAACGCAGACCGGGCAGTTGCTGGTAATCCTTGCGGCCCAGCATGCGGATGTGGTTTCGCACCGAGGCGATGTGCTCCTGCAGCGCGGATTCACGGGTGAAATCGTCTTCGGCATTGAAGTAACGCTCGTAGGCGACCAGCGTCATTTTGGCGTCAATCACCACGTCTTTGCCCTGCGGCAGCCGCACGATCACATCGGGCTGCATGCGCGAACGGGTATCGGTTTCGATGCTGACCTGGGTTTGATATTCATAGCCTTCACGCAGGCCGGACGCTTCCAGCACGCGGGTCAACACCACTTCTCCCCAGTTGCCCTGAGTTTTGTTGTCACCCTTCAGCGCCCGCGTCAGGTTAACCGCCTCCTGCGCCATTTGCGCATTCAGCTGCTGGAGATTACGGATTTCGTGGGCCAGCGTGTGGCGCTCGCGCGCTTCCATACCAAAGCTGTCCTGCACCTGTTTGCGAAAACCGTCGAGCTGTTCGCGCAGGGGGGTCAGCAGGCCGTTCAGACTCTGGCGGTTTTGTTCGTCGACGCGGCGGTTGCTCTGCTCGAATATGCGGTTGGCGAGGTTTTCGAACTGCTCGCTGAGGCGCTGTTCGCTGTTGATCATCTGGCGGATTTTGTCTTCCGCATGCAGTTGGGTAGATTCCAGACGGGTGGTGACTTCGCGGAGATCCGCTTCGAGGGAGGTGTTGATGTCGCGCAGGTTGCGCAGTTCGTTGTTGAGCAGCTCACACTCATCGCGCCAGTGGGCGCTCTGGGCCAGCTGCTGTTTCGTCGCGCTCAGCTCCGCGACCATCTCTTCGCGGTCAATCAGCTGTTCCGCTTTATGCTGCGCATGTTGGTAGCCTGAAATCAGCCAGCCAATGGCCAGCCCCGCCAACGCTATCGCCGCATAAATGATGATTGAGATATCCACACCGCCTCCTGCATCAAACCGTTACCGCACAAAATAGAATTGTGCTGTATAAACGTCCAGTTTAAAAGGGTTTTCCTGCGAGGCGCTACGCAAAAAGAAAAGGCCGAACGCGTCGGCCTTATACAGAATGCAGTGTGATTAGATCAGGCGGCGAGCCGCTTCAACCACGATTTTCACCGCGTGGCTTTCGGTCTGCTTCATGGTTTCAGCGTTCGGGATCTCTTGCTGAGTACGGTTGACGATCACGCCCGCCACCATGCCCGCACGCAGACCCTGGCTTGCGCACATGGTCAGCAGCGTTGCCGATTCCATCTCATAGTTCATGACGCCCATTGACTGCCACTCTTCCATGGAGCCTTTGAAACGGCTGACTACACGACCAGAGAAGGTGTCGTAGCGCTCCTGGCCAGGGTAGAAGGTGTCAGAAGAGGCGGTCACGCCGATGTGGGTGGTTGCACCGATAGATTTAGCCGCTTCAACCAGCGCTGTCGTACATTCGAAGTCCGCAACCGCCGGGAATTCCATTGGCGCGAAGTGCAGGCTTGCCCCATCCAGACGCACAGACGCGGTGGTCACCAGAACGTCACCGACGTTGATGTGCGGCTGAATCGCACCGGTCGTACCGATACGCAGGAAAGTACGAATGCCCAGCTGCGCCAGCTCTTCCACAGCAATAGAGGTAGACGGGCCGCCGATACCGGTCGAGCACACGATAACCGCTTTGCCGTCCAGCTCTGCACGCCAGGTGGTGAATTCACGATGCGCTGCCAGCTTGACCGGCTTATCCATCAGCGCGGCGATCTTTTCCACACGCTCAGGATCGCCCGGGACGATAGCCAGCGTAGCCCCTTGTAGATCGTTTTTAGTGAGGCCGAGATGAAAAACATCAGACTTAGACATAGGTGACTCCTCTGTGGGTCGGTGTGTCAGAAGAAGTAAAACGGTACTTTACAGAAGCACCAGGCTTAATTTCGTGACACACCTCACCATGAATGAAAATGGTTGCAGTTAATTTCCATAAAATAGTGATTTACATCACATTAACAAGTTATATCGTTCAGCGCTGCACAAAAGATAGCCCGTTTCGGGCACTGTGAGTTGTTAACTTGAGGTCTATATTTACTTTTGCGCTAACAGGTACGGAGAATACCATGACACAAAAGACCCATTTTGCACCTGCTGCAGCCCCTCACGCCGCGACCATCGTCTCCACCTCAGAAGAAGCCATTTCCGCAGGCGAAACCTCGATCCCCACGCAGGGTGAGAACATGCCCGCCTACCACGCTCGCCCGAAAGAGGCGGACGGTCCGCTGCCAATCGTGATTGTGGTGCAGGAGATTTTTGGCGTTCACGAACACATTCGCGATATTTGCCGCCGTCTGGCGCTGGAAGGTTATCTGGCCGTCGCACCAGAGCTCTATTTCCGCCAGGGCGACCCCAACGACTACAGCGATATCCCGACCCTTTTCAGTAATCTGGTCAGCAAAGTGCCGGATGCACAGGTGCTGGCCGATCTGGACCACGTCGCCAGTTGGGCCGCGCGCAACGGCGGCGATCCGCATCGTCTGCTGGTCACCGGTTTTTGCTGGGGCGGGCGCATCAGCTGGCTGTATGCCGCCCACAATCCGCAGCTGAAGGCTGCCGTGGCCTGGTATGGCAAACTGGTCGGTGAGAAAACGCTGAATTCGCCGAAGCATCCGGTGGATATCGCCACCGATCTCAACGCGCCGGTGCTGGGGCTGTACGGCGGGCAGGATACCGGGATCACCCTGGAGAGCGTGGACACCATGCGCCAGGCACTCCGCGCCGCCAATGCGAAAGCCGAGATCGTGGTCTATCCCGACGCGGGCCACGCCTTTAACGCCGACTATCGCCCGAGCTATCACGAAGAGTCCGCCAAAGACGGCTGGCAGAGAATGCTGGCGTGGTTCAGGCAGTATGGCGTCAAAAAGTGATTATCTGGCCCTGGTACACACCGGGGCCAAATTAAGTGTATCTGATCACAGACTTGCGACAATTTTTTTCATGGAAACCACCTCACGCATCAACTTTTTTGTTGCTGGCTCCAATGTTATGACTCCCCTCACACTCCCCCTGCGCTGCACTCGTCTGATACAAAAAATTCGTTGCTGTGCGTAAAACTATTTTCCTGTTTAACCCTACTTTTCTCCTGGATACTCAGTACCAGACCAAATGAATCGTCATTCTGCGAACAGGAGATTTACCATGACGCAACACGAGTTTCATGCCCAACCTTTTGCGCTGCCTTTTGATCCGCAAACTACGGCGCTGGTGATGATTGATATGCAGCGCGACTTTGTCGAAGCCGGTGGTTTTGGCGAAGCGCTGGGCAACGATGTTTCACTGGTTCGAACGGCGATTGAACCCTGCAAAAGAGTGCTGGCAGCAGCCCGCGACCAGGGCGTGCTGGTGATCCATACCCGTGAAGGCCATCGCGCCGATCTGAGTGATTGCCCGGCGGCGAAACTGACGCGCGGCGGTAAAACCTTTATTGGCGAACCCGGTCCGATGGGCCGCATTCTGGTTCGCGGCGAAGCGGGCCACGATATTATCCCTGAGCTTTACCCCGTTGCCGGTGAACCGGTCATCGACAAGCCCGGCAAAGGCGCGTTCTATCAGACCGACCTGCATCTGATTTTGCAAAACCACGGTATCAAAACCCTGATCGTCTGCGGCGTCACCACCGAAGTGTGCGTCACCACAACCGTGCGTGAAGCCAACGACCGCGGCTACGAGTGCATCATTCCCGAAGATTGCGTCGGCTCCTACTTCCCTGAATTCCAGAAATACGCGCTGGAGATGATCAAAGCCCAGGGGGCGATTTTCGGCTGGGTCAGCGATGCCAGCGCCATCATCGAAGGGCTGAAAGGCTAACTCACCGCTCCACACTTTCGCACCACCGTTAATTTTCCGTAGCGCCCGATAACCCGCTATGCGGGTTTCTGTTGCCGTCATTCGACCATCGGGCCGCAACCACCAGGCATAATGCTATGAATGTTAAGCACAAGATTTTTAAAAACCTCTATCAGGACTCCGTCTCCCTGATGCAGATCTCCGCGCGCATCAGTAAATTGCCGGGGATCCAAAACGCGTCAGTGGTGATGGGTACGCCCACCAACCTCGACCAGATCCGCGATGCCGGGATGGGCGACGATCTGCCCGCCGGTCCTAACGACCTGATTATCGCGGTGATGGGCGAGGAAGCCGCCTGCACAGAGGCGCTCACGCTCGCAGAAGAACGACTGAAAAGTAAGCCAGACGAAGGCCAGGCCGATACCAAGGCCCCGGATGTGGTGAGCATGGAGATGGCGCTGGAGCAAGTGCCGGACGCGAATCTGGCGCTGATTTCCGTCCCTGGTGATTACGCCGCAGCCGAAGCCATTAAAGCGCTGAACCTCGGCATGAACGTGATGATGTTCAGCGATAACGTCAGCGTTGAGCAGGAAAAAGCGATCAAAATCCTCGCCCGGGAACGCAACCGTATCGTGATGGGGCCAGACTGCGGAACGGCGATTATCAACGGGATCCCTTTAGGCTTCGCCAACGTCGTGAAACGCGGCGAAATTGGCGTGGTTGCCGCGTCGGGTACGGGTTTGCAGGAAGTGACCTGCCGTATCGATCAGCTCGGGGCAGGGATTTCTCAGGCGCTGGGCACCGGCGGGCACGATTTGAGCGAGCACATTGGCGGAATTTCTATGCTGTTCGGCCTGCAGGCGCTGGCTGAGGACGAGTCGACCCGCGTCATTGTGCTGATCTCCAAGCCTCCTTCACAGGCGGTTGCCGAGCGCATTCTTGAGCTGGCGCAGTCCGCCGGGAAACCGGTGGTGGTGAATTTCCTCGGCGCAGATCCACAAACGGTGAACCGCCCGAATGTCACCGCTGCCACCACGCTGGCGGGCACCGCGGACCTCGCCGTCGCACTGCTCAACAACCAGCCACTGCCAGAGACGCATATCGAATCCTCGCAGGCGGAGCTCGCCATGCTGCAACAGTTCAGCCAGCACCTGTCCGCCAGCCACCAGCTTATTCGCGGCGTTTTTGCAGGCGGGACGTTCTGCTATGAAGCCCAGCTGATCTGCCAGCAAAACGGCTTTACCGCCTCGTCAAACACGCCGGTGTCAGGCAATCTCAAACTGGCAGATATCTGGCAGAGCAGCGGCCATACGCTGATCGACATGGGCGACGATGATTTCACGCGCGGTAAGCCGCACCCGATGATCGACCCTACCCTGCGCAACCAACGCCTGATCGCCGAGATCAAGGACCCGCATACCGCCGTGGTGTTGTTCGATTTGGTGCTGGGCTACGGCGCATCGGAGGCTCCGGCTACCGAACTCCTTGAGCAGCTGGCTCATATCGATAAACAACATGCGCCCGTTCTGATTGCCCACGTCTGCGGCACAGAAAGCGACCCTCAACAACGTAGCCGTCAAATCAGCGCTCTGCGCGAGGCGGGCGTGATCATCGCCAGCAGCAATGCTCAGGCCGCCTTTTGGGCAAGCCAGGTGGCGCAGATTCAGATGCAAAAGAAGGAAATCAGCGAATGAACACCCTATTTACCCAACCGCTGAAAGTGGTCAACGCCGGGCTTCAGAGCTTCGCCAGTAATATTCAAAAAGTGGGTGGTGACGTGACGGCGCTCAGTTGGCAGCCACCCGCTCAGGGCGATGTCGCCGCAGGGTTAGATCTGGCCGCGTTGCTGCGCCATCCGCGGGTTGAGAAGGCGAATCAGATCGCCATGGAGCGTTATCTCAACGCCCAACCGGCTCTTGTCGACGTGATGTTCGCCCACGAAGCGATCCCCGCCATGGCCGAGCGGAAGCTGATTCTGCACTCTGGTCCGCCGATTAGTTGGGAGAACATGTGCGGCCCGGTGAAAGGGGCAATTGTCGGCGCGATGCTGTTTGAAGGCTGGGCCACCAGCCACGAGCAGGCCGAGTGTCTGATTCTGGCGGGCGATATCAGCCTGGAACCCTGCCACCACTACCACGCCGTCGGCCCGATGGCGGGGATCATCAGCCCGTCGATGCCGCTGTGGGTGATTGAGAACAAAACCAACGGCCAGCGGGCTTTCAGTAATTTCAACGAAGGGCTGGGCAAGGTGCTGCGCTTCGGGGCCAATAACGACGAAGTGCTCAATCGCCTGAGCTGGATGCGCGACGAGCTGGCCCCGGCGCTAAAAGCCGCCGTCCACCAACTGGGCGAGCTGGAGCTGAAACCGCTGATGGCGCAGGCGCTGCACATGGGCGATGAGGTTCACAACCGCAACGCCGCGGCGACCGGGCTGCTGATTAAACGTCTGCTGCCCGCCCTGCTGAGCTGCAATCTGCCCCTCGACAATGTGCAACGCGTGGTCGCCTTTATCACCGGCAACGACCACTTCTTCCTCAACCTGTCGATGGCCGCCTGTAAAGCGATGATGGATGCCGCCGCCAACGTACCGTTCAGCTCGATGGTGACGGTGATGGCACGCAACGGCGTGAACTTCGGGATCCGTCTGTCGGGCACGGGTGACCAGTGGTTCCAGGCCCCGGCTAACGCCGTCGAAGGGTTGTTCTTCCCAGGCTACGGCGTGAATGACGCCGCCGCCGATCTGGGCGACAGCGCGATCACTGAAACCGCAGGCGTCGGCGGGTTTGCGATGGCCTCCTCTCCGGCGATTGTGAAATTCGTCGGCGGTACACCGGCTGACGCCACCAATAACAGCCGCCGCATGCAGGCTATCACCCTGGGCGGGAATCCGGCCTTTACCCTGCCCGCACTGAATTTCGCGCCCACCGCCGCCGGGATTGATGCCCGCAAAGTGGCCGACCGCGGCATTCTGCCGGTGATCAACACCGGGATCGCCCATAAACAGGCGGGCGTCGGCCAGATAGGGGCTGGCATCACCACCGCGCCGATGACCTGCTTCGTCGAGGCGATTAGGGTCCTGGCGAAAGAAGTTCAGAACGGAGATAAAGCATGAGTAAGCCTCTGGCTGTGGTCGCCGTCGGCGGCAACGCGCTGATCCAGGACGATCGCCGCAACAGCATTCCCGATCAATATGCCGCGGTGATGGAGAGCGTCACGCACATCACCGACATGGTAGAAGCAGGCTGGGATCTGGTTCTCACCCACGGTAACGGCCCGCAGGTGGGCTTTATCCTGCGCCGCTCCGAGCTGGCAAGCGGTGAAGTTTCGCCGGTGCCACTGGATTACGCCGTCGGCGATACCCAGGGCGCAATCGGCTACATGTTCCAGAAAGCGCTGCACAACGAACTGGCGCGCCGCGGCATTCACAAACCGGTGGTGACGCTGGTCACCCAGACCCTGGTGAGCCAGCACGATGACGCCTTTTCCAACCCGAGCAAACCCATCGGCGCTTTTCTGGATGAAGCCACAGCGCTGGAACGACAGCAGCAGCTGGGCTGGACGCTGATGGAGGACGCCGGACGCGGCTGGCGGCGCACGGTGCCGTCTCCGGCGCCGCTGGAGATCATCGAGCGCGACACCATCGCGCAGCTGGTCCGCCAGGGTTACATCGTCATCGCCTGCGGCGGCGGCGGGATCCCGGTGATCCGCGATGAACATCAGCAGCTGACAGGCGTGGAAGCGGTCATCGACAAAGATCTCGCCTCCGCCCTGCTCGCCAGCCAGCTGGGGGCCGATCTGCTGGTCATCCCGACCGGCGTGGAGAAAGTGGCGATCAATTTTGGCACTCCAGAGCAGCAATGGCTGGATTCACTCGACACCGCTGAAGCGCGAACACTTTTACAGGCAGGCCAGTTTGGCGTGGGCAGTATGCAGCCGAAGGTCGAGGCAATTCTCGATTTCGTGACCGCCAGCCAGCAGCAGGGCAAACAGGCCAGCGGCCTGATCACCAGCCCACAGGCTATCAAAGCGGCGCTGGCCCATCAGAACGGCACCTGGATTACCCCTTAAAATTTACCGGAGAAAATGATGATGAAAACCACCCTGCTGGCCGTCAATGGCACCCTGATGCGCGGCCTCGAACTGAACAAGAATATGCAAAAAGCGGGCGGCGTCTTCGTGCGCGAAGACCGTACCGACGCCCATTACCGTCTGTGGAGTATTCAGGATCGCCATCCGGGTATGATCCGCGTGGCAACGGGCGGCACTCACGTTGAGCTGGAGATCTGGGAGCTGCCGCTGGCGAGTTTCGCTGACCTGCTGATGAGCGAACCCGCCGGGCTGGCCATCGGGAAAGTGAAGCTCGAAGACGGCAGCGAAGTGCTGGGCGTGCTGGCGGAAAACTGGCTGACCGAAGGGCAACGGGAAATCACCGAACTGGGAAGCTGGCGCAAGTACACCGGGCATTTCCATATCGCGTAACGCGCGTTTCAGAGGGAATAAGATATGCGTAAAGCAGAAGAAAACAGCAATACCGCCTCCGGGTTACGCATTGCCATGATTTTGCTGGGCATTGCCGTGACGCCGGTCCTGCTGTCGTCCTCAAGCCTCGGCAACCAGCTCTCCAGCAGCAGCCTGATGAGCGTGCTGCTGTTAGGCGGGCTGATTCTGGCGATCCTTTCCGCCATCACCATCAGCGTCGGCGAAAAAGCGCGTCTGCCGACCTACGGGATTGTGAAGTATGCCTTTGGCGAAAAAGGGGCGATTGCGATCAACATCCTGATGGCGATTAGCCTTTTCGGCTGGATCTCGGTCACGGCCAATATGTTCGGCCACTCGGTACATGATGTGCTGGCCCAGCACGGGCTGGAGCTGCCTGTGCCGCTGCTGGTCGCGGCGGGCTGCGTGATTTTCGTCGCCTCCACCGCCTTTGGTTTTGCCGTGCTGGGGAAAGTGGCGCAGGTGGCGGTGCCCGTTATTGCGCTGGTGCTGTGTTATATCCTCTATGTGGCGACGCACAGCGCCGTGGCCGCACCTGCCGCGGTCAACAGCATGAACACCGGCGTGGCGGTCTCTACCGTGGTCGGGACGATTATCGTGTTGGTCGCCACACTGCCCGATTTCGGCAGCTTTGTGCATAACCGCAAACACGCGCTGATTGCCGCGGGCGTGACGTTCCTTGTCGCCTACCCGCTGCTGTACTGGGCAGGCGCGACGCCGGGTGCGATCAGTGGGAAGGGTTCGCTGTTGGGGGCCATGGCGGTGTTTGGCGCGGTGCTTCCCGCTGCCCTGCTGCTGATTTTCGCCTGCATCACCGGTAACGCCGGGAACATGTTCCAGGGAACATTAGTGGTTTCCACGCTGCTGACCCGCTTCCCGAAATGGCAGATTACCGTGGCGCTGGGCGTGCTTTCGGCCATCGTCGGCAGTCTGGATATCATGGCGTGGTTTATTCCGTTCCTGCTGTTCCTCGGGATCGCCACCCCGCCGGTGGCCGGGATTTATATCGCCGACTTTTTCCTTTATCGCCGCAACGGCTATCAGGAATCGGTGCTGACGCAAGAACCTCAGGTCAAAGTGCTGACGTTTATCGCGTGGATTGCGGGCGCGGCGGTCGGGTTTATGACGGTAAAAGGCCTGTTCACCCTGACCACCATTCCGTCTGTGGATTCGATTGTTGTGGCCTGCGTCGCTTACGCATTACTGAGTCGGATAGGTCGCAGCTAGTTCCTGAGTATAATTGGCATCATCTTCACGGCTGAATCGGTCACCGGTTCAGCCGCACTTTGCCGACCAGGAATGCTTATGTTTATCTCTGACGAAACTCTCCGCGTGATTCATCTGGTCGCCAGATACCAGAGCATCACCTCCGCCGCGGAACAGCTCAACAAAGTGCCCTCCGCCATCAGCTATACCATCAAGAAAGCCGAAGAGGCGCTGGGCGCGGATCTTTTCATTCGTAAAGGTCGCTACATTGAGCTGACTCCCGCGGGCTCGTATTTCATCGAACACAGTAAAACAATTCTGACCGATATGGACGCGCTGCGGCGCAACACCGTGCTGGTGCACGACGGCATTGAGCGTGAGCTCACGATCGCCGCCAATAACATTATCCCACCGGCGGTTCTGGCCGCGTTTATTGCCGATTTCGAGCGCCAGTTTACCTCCACCACCCTGACGGTGAGCCTTGAGGTGTACAACGGCTGCTGGGATGCGCTCTACAGCCGACGCGCCGATCTGGTGGTGGGCGCGCCGCATGCGGTGCCGAGTACGGAGGGGATCATCAGCGAGCCGATTGGTCAGATGGAGTGGGATTTTGTCGTCAGCCCGCAGCATCCGCTCGCCGGGGCGCGCCATCCGCTGGAAAACACCGAGCTGCGCCAGTTTTCCGCCATCTGCATTCGCGATACGTCCGTCAACTTTACGCCGCTCCATGCATGGCTGCTGGAAGGACAAAAGCCGCTGTTCGTCCCGGATTTTGCGATGGCGATTGCGCTGATTGAGCAGAATGTGGGGATCGGCTACATCCCGCATCATCTGGCATTGCCGCTGTTAAATAGCGGGACGTTGTTGAAAAAACCGATGCGCGAACATAAGCATGCGACGAAGCTGTTTCTGGCCGCGCGTTCAGACGGGATGGGGAAGGTGTGCCGCTGGTGTATGGATTATTTCCAGCAGCCGGAGACGCGAGCGCGGTTGAGCGGGGGATAGTTTGTTGCCGGGTGGCGGCCTACGGGTTGGTTTTGTAGGCCCGGTAAGCGCAGCGCCACCGGGCGGAATACCGCACGAACATCAACATTGAGCCGGGTGGCGGCTTCGCCTTACCCGGCCTACAAGTGCTGCCTCGTCGCTGGGTTACGCCTGACGCAAATTCTGCGCAGCTTTCACCATATTCGCCAGCGCGGCGCGAGTCTCAGGCCAGCCGCGGGTTTTCAGGCCGCAGTCCGGGTTAACCCAAAGACGCTCCGCCGGAATGCGCTGGGCGGCTTTCTGCAGCAGGGCTTCAATCCACTCCACGCTTGGCACGTTCGGGGAGTGAATGTCGTACACGCCCGGCCCGATTTCGTTCGGGTAGTCGAACTCTTCGAACGACTCCAGCAGCTCCATATCGGAACGCGAGGTTTCGATGGTGATCACGTCCGCATCCAGCGCGGCGATGGAGTCCATGATGTCGTTAAATTCGCAGTAACACATGTGGGTGTGGATCTGTGTGTCGTTCTTTGCCACCGCCGCGTTGATGCGGAAGGCTTCCACGCCCCACTCCAGGTACGCCGCCCAGTCGCTGCGACGCAGCGGGAGACCTTCGCGCAGTGCCGGTTCGTCAATCTGGATGATGCCAATCCCGGCCGCTTCCAGATCCGCCACTTCATCGCGCAGCGCCAGAGCAATCTGTTTGGCGATGGTTTCGCGGGTCACGTCTTCACGCGGGAAGGACCAGCACAGAATGGTCACCGGACCCGTCAGCATGCCTTTCACCGGTTTGTCGGTCAGAGACTGAGCGTATTTCGCCCACTCAACGGTGATCGCTTCCGGGCGGCTGACGTCGCCGATGACGACCGGTGGTTTCACGCAGCGGGAGCCGTAGCTCTGCACCCAGCCGTTCTGGGTAAAGACGAACCCGTCCAGGTGCTCGCCGAAATACTCGACCATGTCGTTACGCTCGGCTTCACCGTGGACCAGTACGTCCAGACCCAGACGCTCCTGCTCAACAATCGCCTGCTTGATGTGTTCCGCGATGCCGGTGCGGTAGTTGTTGGCGTCCAGATTGCCTTTTTTGAAGTCCAGGCGCAGGCCGCGGATTTCAGTGGTCTGCGGGAAGGAGCCGATGGTCGTCGTCGGCCAGGCCGGCAGATTAAAGCGCGCACGCTGAGCTTCAGCACGCACTTCGTAGGCGTTTTCACGCTGGCTGTCTTTGGCGGTGATCGCCGCCAGACGTTTTTCCACCGCCGCGTTGTGAACGCGAGTCGAGTGACGACGCGCCTGAATAGGAGCGCTCCATTCGGTGATCGCCGCCGTGTCGCCGCTGTTCAGCGCATCGCGCAGCAGGGCCAGCTCTTCACATTTCTGCAGGGCGAAGGCAAACCAGCTCTTCACTTCCGCATCCAGACGCGTTTCGACGCTCAGGTCGATCGGGCTGTGCAGCAGGGAGCAAGACGACGCCACCCACAGATCACGTTTCCCGACGATGTCTTTAATCTGCGCGTATTTCTCGGTGAGATCGGCGCGCCAGACGTTACGACCGTTCACCAGACCGGCAGAGAGCAGCCAGTCAGACGGCAGACGCTTATGAATTTCCGCCACGTCATCTTTGCCGTGAACCAGATCCACATGCAGGCCCTGCACCGGCAGCGCGGTAATGGTGTCGAGGTTCGGCGTGACGCCTTCGAAATAGGTGGTCAGCAACAGTTTGACCTGGCCTGCCAGCGCGTCGTACGCCGGTTTGAAGGCATCCAGCCACTCCTGCGGCAGCTCCAGCACCAGCGCCGGTTCGTCGATTTGCACCCACTCGATGCCGCGTTTTGCCAGCTCAGCCAGCACCTGCTGATAGACCGGCAGGATATCTTTCAGCAGGCTCAGGCGGTCAAACTGTTCGCCTTTCACTTTGCCCAGCCACAGGTAGGTCACCGGGCCGAGCAGCACAGGTTTGATTTTATGGCCCAGCGCCAGGGCTTCGTCGACTTCATCCAGGATCTGGGTCCAGGTCAGTTTAAACTGCTGGCCCTTCACGAACTCCGGCACCATGTAGTGGTAGTTGGTGTTAAACCATTTGGTCATTTCCGCGGCGGCGGCGGGCTCACCGGTCGGTGCGCGGCCACGGCCCAGACGGAACAGGGTGTCGATATCTACCGATCCATCGTTGTTCTGATGACGAGCCGGCACGTTGCCGAGCAGCAGGCTGGTGGTCAGAACATGGTCGTACCAGGCGAAATCGCCCACCGGCAGCAGATCCACGCCTGCCTGTTTTTGCTGATCCCAGTGGCGAGCGCGCAGTTCACGCCCCACCGCCAGCAGTTCGTCACGCGTGGCGTTGCCCGCCCAGTAACTTTCTTGTGCTTTTTTCAGCTCGCGGCGCAGGCCAACGCGAGGGAAACCGAGGGTGTGGTTAATAATTGTCATGTCGCTGCCTCTTAGGGAATTCGTTATTTAGCCGTCCAGATGTTTACACATCTATAATTGGCAGGTACTGTATATTCCTCAAGCGCAAAATGTTCATGGCGAAGTGAAGGACTTTCATGATCGAGATAAAACACCTGAAAACGCTACAAGCGTTGCGGAACTGCGGTTCGCTCGCAGCGGCTGCGGCCACGCTGCATCAAACACAATCCGCCCTGTCACACCAGTTCAGCGATCTGGAACAACGCCTTGGCTTCCGTCTGTTCGTGCGTAAGAGCCAGCCGCTGCGCTTTACGCCGCAGGGCGAGATTTTGCTGCAGCTGGCGAATCAGGTGCTGCCGCAGATCGCCAGCGCGTTGCAATCCTGCAATGAACCGCAGCAGACGCGCCTGCGCATCGCCATCGAGTGTCACAGCTGTATTCAGTGGCTGACGCCCGCGCTGGAGAATTTCCGCCAGAACTGGCCGCAGGTGGAGATGGACTTCAAATCGGGCGTGACCTTTGATCCGCAGCCGTCCCTCCAGCAGGGCGAGCTGGATCTGGTCCTGACTTCCGATATTCTGCCGCGCAGCGGTCTGCACTATTCGCCGATGTTTGATTATGAGGTGCGCCTGGTGCTGGCCCCGGATCATCCGTTAGCGCTGAAAACCCGCGTGACGCCGGAAGATCTGGCGACCGAAACCCTGCTGATCTATCCGGTCCAGCGCAGTCGCCTGGATATCTGGCGTCATTTCCTGCAACCGGCAGGCATCAGCCCGAACCTGAAGAGCGTCGATAACACCCTGCTGTTGATTCAGATGGTGGCGGCGAAAATGGGGATCGCGGCGCTGCCGCACTGGGTAGTGGAGAGTTTTGAACGCCAGGGTCTGGTAGTGACCAAAACCCTGGGCGAGGGACTGTGGAGCCGACTGTACGCCGCCGTGCGCGATGGCGAGCAGCGCCAGCCGGTGACGGAGGCCTTTATTCGCTCAGCGCGGAATCACGCTTGCGACCACCTGCCGTTTGTTCGGAGCGCGGAGCGACCCAATGGCGATGCACCCATAGCGAAGCCAGGATCACCGTCCCCCCAATAATAAAGCTTGGCCAGTGCGGTTGTTCCTGCCAGATCGCCAGGTTCACCAGCAGCCCTGCGGGCACGTGAACGTTGTTCATGATGCCCAGCGTCCCGGCGTCCACCTGTGTGGCTCCGTAGTTCCACATAAAATAGCCCAGCCCTGATGCGACCACGCCCAGCCAGACAAGCACGCTCCACTGCAGCGTGGTGGTCGGTAGTTTTTGCGGATTGCCGAGCATAAACCACGCCACCACCGCGACGATGAACGCCCCCATGTAGAACCAGGCGAAGGCGTTGTGCTGCGGCATCGGGTGGATCTCCATCAGGCGTTTGTAGCCCACCATACCAATCGCAAAGCTGATGTTCGCCAGCTGGACAAACATCAGCCCGGTCCAGAAGTGATCGCTCACTTTGTCGTAGCGAATAATCGCCGCACCGGCCACCGCCAGCAGCGCGCTCAGCACGTAGCCCCAGCGCAGGCGGCGTTTGCTCAGCAGGTCATAAATCAGGGTGATATAGAGCGGCGTCAGCACTGTGAAAAGCAGGAACTCCGAGACCGACAGATAGACATACGCGCGGAAGCTGAACAGGTACATGACGCCGAGCTGCATCGCGCCCACCAGCATGTACAGCAGAATGGTTTTGAGCGTCTGCCCGCGCAGGCGCAGGAACGGCAGGAACACCAGCGCCGCCAGCCCGACGCGCATCAGCACCGAGAAATAGCTGTCGACGTGTCCGGCAAGGTATTCACCGATCAGGCTGAACGAGAAGGCCCACAGAATAGTGGTGATAATGAGTAGCGCCACAATGCATGTCTCTCAGAAAGAAGGACTGGCATTGTAGCGAACTCCCCAGTTGACAACTGAGCAATAAACAATCAAATGAAGATTATTCAAGGAACAGCTTGCGCAGGTAGTTCGGCACGGCGTTGTCGGCGTTGGTGCCGATCACTTCCAGCTCAGGATGCATGTCTTTCAGACGCTGGTGCGCGTTTTCCATGATGCAGCCTTTCCCGGCCATCGACAGCATTTCCGCGTCGTTCATACCGTCGCCAAAGGCGATACAATCTTTCAGCTTGTAGCCCATGCGTTTCGCGACCGCTTCCAGCGCGTGGCCTTTCGACACGCCGCCCGCCATCACTTCCAGACAGGTCAGGGTGGAGAAGCTGACGTTGACGCGATCGCCCCAGCGCGCGTTAATCGCCTGCTCCAGCGGGAGCAATTCTTCGTGGCTTTCGCAGGTGAAGAACACTTTGCTGATCCCTTCCGGCTCAAGCAAACCTGGCTCATACAGGGTGTAGTTGAATACCGCTTCCTTGAAGAAACGCATCTCATCCGGGCGATGACGGTTCATAAACCAGTCGTCGTTGCGGTAGACGTTAGTGACGATCTTCGGGTTGCTGTGCACCACGCCAAACAGGTCGGCGGCGATGTCGCGGTCGAGGTTATGGGTGAAGATCAGGTTGCCGTCGGTGTCGTGTACGCGCGCACCGTTGGAGGTGATCATGTACGCTTTGATGTCCAGATTATCGCGGATCTGCCCCACATCCACGTGGTGGCGGCCCGTCGCGAAAACGAAGTTCACGCCACGAGCAGTCAGGAGTTTTAAGGTTTCTTTCGCGTAAGGCGACAGGGTGTGATCGGGGGAAAGCAGCGTGCCATCTAAATCAGATGCGACAACCTGGTACATAGGAAAATTTAACCTCAATAGGAAATCAGTTATGCCTGTCGAAAAACTCGACGATGGCGTTGAGCGCGACTGAGCGCATGGTGTCCTTTTCAAAAAGGATCTCATGGTACGCACCCTTTATGACCAGCGGTTTTTCCCCTTCACAGGGATGCCCGGCGGCGGCGCGCAATTCACAAAAACGGTCGTGCATGCGGTTATCCACCACACGCTCTTCTTCGGCCTGAATCAGAAGCGTCGGCGTCGCATCTTTATTGACACCCGCGAGCGCTGATTCACCCGCGCGGATGCCCTCACGCACCCAGTGGTACGTTGGCCCACCGACGCGCAGACGCGGCTCATCGGCGTAGAAGCGCAGGTTGCGGCGATAGCGCTGTCGGCTGTGCGTCAGCACGTTCATGGCAAACGGCAGCGCGCGCCAGCGACCGGTGCCGATCGCGTAGCCTTCACGAATGCGCTGATGGCCCTCAGCCCAGTCGAGAATATGGCGCACCATCCAGTCCGGGAAGCGCATCACGATGCCAAACATCGGCGCGGTGAGCGCAATGGCGTCGCACTGATGCGGGTGACGTTGTAAAAACAGCGTCGCAATCGCCCCACCCATCGAGTGAGCCAGAATGTAGCGTTTGCGCCACGGACCCGGCTGCACTTCCTGCTCCCAGAACGCAGCGAGATCGTCGACATAATCGCTGAAATTCACCACATGCCCGCGGTGCGTGTCCGATAGCAACCGCCCGGAGCGACCTTGCCCACGATGGTCGATAATCAGTACATCAAAACCAAGATGGAAAAGGTCGTAAGCCAGTTCAGCGTATTTGACGTAACTTTCGATTCGACCGGGACAGACGACGATCACGCGGTCGTTTTTGACATCCCGAAAACGCACAAAGCGCACCGGAACATTATCCACGCCGGTAATTTCGGCCTCTTCGCGCTGACGCCAGAAATCGGTCAGCGGCCCCATGGAGAAAGCAGCAAATGCGTTCTCGCGTGTTTCCCAGTCCTTTTTCTGCTGAAACATCGGGTTTCCACCCCTGTAAGCCAAGGAATATCGTTTTTTCAGGACGCATCGCACAACGACGCGACAATAGCGTATTGTGGCATAAAAATAGACGATTCGGGAGTTTCAAATGACCTTCGAGTGGTGGTTCGCTTACCTGCTCACATCCATCATCCTGAGCCTTTCCCCAGGCTCCGGCGCGATCAATACCATGACCACATCCATTAACCACGGCTATCGCGGCGCGGCTGCGTCCATTGCCGGACTACAAACCGGGCTGGGGATTCATATCGTGCTGGTCGGGATTGGCCTTGGGACTTTGTTCTCGCGTTCGGTGCTGGCGTTTGAAGTGCTGAAATGGGCGGGCGCGGCCTATCTGATTTGGCTGGGCATCCAGCAGTGGCGCGCGGCGGGCTCGATTGACCTGAATACTCTCGCCCACACGCAGACGCGCGGTCGTCTGTTCAAGCGCGCGGTGTTTGTGAACCTGACCAACCCGAAAAGCATCGTGTTTCTCGCCGCCCTCTTCCCGCAGTTTATCGTCCCGCATCAGCCCCAGGTGATGCAGTACGTGGTGCTGGGTGCCACGACCATTATTGTCGATATCATCGTGATGATTGGTTACGCGACGCTGGCGCAGCGGATTGCGGCGTGGATTAAGGGGCCTAAGCAGATGAAGGCATTGAATAAAGTGTTTGGGTCGTTGTTTATGCTGGTGGGGGCGTTATTGGCTTCGGCGAGGCATGCCTGAATAAGAAAAGCCGGATGGCGGTGCACGCACCTTATCCGGCCTACGAAAACTTAGCGCGAAATAATCAGGTGGATACCAAACCCTGCAAACAGCGCACCCGCAAAGCCGTCGATCCACTTCGCCAGACGCTGATAGCCGCGACGCATGGACGGTAAGGCGAACAGGCTCGCCACCACGGTGAACCACGCGAAAGTTTCGACGACGATCAGCAGGAAAATACCCCAGCGCGCGCCTGCGCCGACGTCGTCACCGACGAACAGAGAGAACACCGAGCCGAAGTAGATAATCGCTTTTGGGTTGGCGAGGTTGGTCAGTAAACCGCGCACAAAGCTGCGACCGCCGGTTGCCAGCTCCACTTTCGGCTCTGGTGCAGCAACGCCCTCTTCTTTCTTCAGCGCACCGCGCAGCATCTGGTAGCCCATCCAGCACAGATACAGGCCGCCGCCGACCATAATGATGTTATGCAGCCAGGCCATTTTCGCGAGGATCAGGTTCAGGCCGAGCAGCGCCACGGCAGCCCAGACCATTACGCCCATAGTAATCCCGAGCACGCCCATCATCGCCTCTTTACGGGAGCGGCTGACGGCGGTCTGCGAAACGAAGAAAAAGTCAGGGCCAGGGCTCATCAGCGCAACGATGTGCACCAACGCCACAGTGAGGAATAGCATCAACATAATTAACTCGCGGGAAAATAGTTCAGTGAGTCACCATCCTGGCACTTTTTAGCCGGGCTGACTACTCCTCATCGTCACCATCCGCATGAGAGCGGATCAGCGCCATGAACTCTTTGCCGAAGCGCTCAAGTTTGCGCGTCCCGACGCCGTTAACGCTGAGCATTTCACCGGCGCTGAGCGGTATCTGCTCGGCCATTTCAATCAGCGTCGCATCGTTAAACACCACATATGGCGGGATGTTCTCTTCGTCGGCGATCGCCTTACGCAGCTTGCGCAGTTTGGCAAACAGCTTGCGGTCGTAGTTGCCGCCGTAGGATTTTTGCGCCACGCGTGGTTTCAGGGCAATGACGCGCGGAACCGCGAGCTGGAGTTCTAACTCGCCGCGCAGCACCGGGCGCGCCGCTTCCGTGAGCTGGAGCGCAGAGTGCTGGGCAATGTTTTGCGTGGCGAAGCCGAGGTGAATCAGCTGGCGGATAATGCTCACCCAGTGCTCGTGGCTCTGTTCGCGGCCAATGCCATAGACCGGCAGCTTGTCGTGGCCCATCTCGCGGATACGCTGGTTATTCGCCCCGCGCAGCACTTCAACCACGTAGCCCATACCAAAGCGCTGGTTCACGCGGTAAATGGTTGAGAGCGCCTTACGCGCGTCCATCAGGCCATCGTACTGCTTCGGCGGGTCGAGACAGACATCGCAGTTGCCGCACGGCTCCTGACGCCCCTCACCAAAATAGTTAAGCAGCACCAGACGACGGCAGGTTTGCGCTTCGGCAAACGCGCCCATCGCATTGAGCTTGTGACGTTCAATATCCAGCAGCTGACCCTGCGGTTTTTCTTCCAGACAGCGGCGCAGCCACGCCATATCCGCCGGATCATAAAACAGCATCGCTTCAGCAGGCAGACCGTCGCGTCCGGCGCGGCCCGTCTCCTGATAGTAAGATTCGATATTGCGCGGGATGTCGAAATGCACCACAAAGCGCACGTTCGGCTTGTTGATCCCCATCCCGAAGGCCACGGTCGCGACCACGATTTGCAGATCGTCGCGCTGGAATTTCTCCTGCACGTCGGCACGGATGTGGTTTTCTAAACCGGCGTGATAGGCCGCGGCGCTAAAGCCACGGTTTTGCAGACGCGCGGCGGTGTCTTCCACCTTCGCGCGGCTGTTGCAGTAGATAATGCCGGATTTGCCGCGCTGTTCCTGGACGTAGCGCAGAAGCTGGTCCGTCGGCTTGAATTTTTCCATCAGCATGTAGCGGATGTTCGGGCGGTCGAAGCTGCTGACCTGAATGAACGGATCGTTCAGCCCGAGCAGACGCACGATATCCAGACGCGTGGTGTCATCCGCCGTAGCGGTGAGCGCCATAAACGGCAGCGCCGGGAATCGCTGACGCAGCTGGCCGAGCGCGGCGTATTCCGGACGGAAATCGTGTCCCCACTGGGAGATACAGTGCGCTTCGTCGACTGCCAGCAGCACCGGATTCCAGTGCGCCAAATGATCGAGGAAGTTATCCAGCATCAGGCGTTCAGGGGCGATGTACAGCAGGCGAATCTG
The DNA here is from genome assembly GCF_035593345.1 of Lelliottia sp. JS-SCA-14. Classification (NCBI taxonomy): domain Bacteria; kingdom Pseudomonadati; phylum Pseudomonadota; class Gammaproteobacteria; order Enterobacterales; family Enterobacteriaceae; genus Lelliottia; species Lelliottia sp. JS-SCA-14. The sequence goes on from NZ_CP141606.1 coordinate 4,686,746, forward strand.
CCCGGTACGACAGCCCGCCATCACGTCCTGCTGCTGTTCGCGGGTCTGGGTGGAGTTGATACAGGCAGCGGCAACGCCGTTCGCCAGCAGCTGATCCACCTGGTCTTTCATCAGGGAAATGAGCGGCGATACGACGACCGTGAGGCCGTCCAGCACCAGCGCGGGCACCTGATAGCAGAGCGATTTCCCGCCGCCTGTCGGCATGACCACCAGACAGTCACGACCTTCCAGCACGGTTTCAATGATGGTTTCCTGGCCAGGGCGGAACTGCTGATAGCCAAAGGTTTCCTGCAAAACCTGTTTAGCCAGCGATTCCTGATTCATTACTTCCGCCTGCGCCACGTTAACCCCATTTGCCAGATACAAAACAGGCGCTATTTTCAGCGCCTGAGAGAGAAACTTCAACGTTTAACGCAAAAACATTCGAGCAGGCTAGAAAAGATCGTTCAGCATCACGCCCACGCCGACGCGCGTTTGATTAAAGTTGTAGTCGATCAGCGACTCGCCGTAACCGCTGTACACCTGCGTATAGATACGCACGTGTTTGGTCATCGGGTAGCTTAAGCCCAGCTCTGCGCCGCCGTAGCCGGTGTTCCAGTTGTACTGACCTTTGGCGCTCAGCACCGCGTCGCCCAGCTGATAGCCGATTTTGAGCTGGTAGTAGCCCATGTATTTGGTGATATCCGGGTTGTCATCCGTATCGCCAATCACATACCACGGCTTCACTTCCACCATCCAGTTGCCGTTTTGCGCCATCAGGCGGGTGTAGAGACGGTTCCAGCTGCGGGAAGTCGGGTCGGAACGCCCGTTGGAGTCGTGGTTGAAGCCAAACTCCACGTCGCGCAGCGTCCAGCCCGCGAATTCGTCGTCGGTGGCGAAGCCGAGGAACAGCTGCGGCTCATAGTTGGTTTCACGGAACGGAGAGGATTCGCCGCTGTTGGAGAGCTGCCACCAGGATTTCTGCGTGTAAGAGCCGCCCAGAACCGAGTTCGGCCCCAGAATGCCGCGCCAGAACGGGAACGCCAGGCTGAGCTGGAATTTCACTTCGTCTTTGCGCGCATTATCGGACCAGTTGTAGGAGCTGATCGCTTCTTTGTTCAGATCGCTGGTCTGGGTGTAGATCACATAGTTAGTGTCGTACGGGTAGAGCGTGAACGGATTGTCATGCTCCTGAAGCAGGTTAGCGATAATGCTGCCGCGCACGGCGGGCTTATCGTGTACCTCTTTGAGCGTCGCTTCCTGCGCAAATGCTGTGAGGGGCAGCGCAACCGCCGCCAGTAACCAACCCAGATACATCCGCATCGGTGGTGTTCTCCTGCAAATTAGAAATTATGTGAATAGTTATGTGCGACACATTCTACCTATTTCTCAATTAACTTCCCCTCCTCGTTTCTGAAAGTGGAAATCCTTATCCTTGAAGCATAAAATCAACATTTTGTTAACAACGAAGGATGCGACTGTTCATGTCAGCCACGCTTACCGCTGAAGAAGCTTTGAAACTGGTGGGAGAGATTTTTGTCTACCACATGCCCTTTAACCGCGCGCTGGGGCTGGAGCTGGAGCGTTACGAGAAGGGCTTCGCGCAGCTGAGTTTTAATAATCAGCCGATGATGGTCGGAAACTGGGCGCAAAGCATTTTGCACGGCGGGGTGATCGCCTCGGCGCTGGACGTCGCCGCCGGGCTGGTCTGCGTTGGCAGCACGCTGGCGCGTCATGACACCATCAATGAAGATGAGCTGCGCCAGCGCTTATCAAGGATGGGCACCATCGATCTGCGCGTGGACTACCTGCGTCCGGGTCGCGGGAATCGTTTTACCGCCACCAGCAGCCTACTGCGCGCGGGCAATAAGGTCGCCGTCGCTCGCGTCGAATTGCATAACGAAGAGCAGGTTTACATCGCCAGCGCAACCGCCACTTATATGGTGGGTTGAGACGGTTTAATCGGGTAAAATGAATTTACTTTCTTGTAACGGATTATCCCGATGGATGCTAAACAGACGCGGCAGGGCGTTTTACTCGCCCTTGCCGCTTATTTTATTTGGGGTATCGCGCCCGCGTACTTCAAGCTGATCTACTTTGTCCCGGCTGACGAAATCCTGACCCACCGCGTGATCTGGTCGTTTTTCTTTATGATCGCGTTGATGAGCGTGAGCCGTCAGTGGTCAGGCGTGAAAACCCTGCTGCAAACCCCGAAGAAAATATTCCTGCTGGCGCTGTCGGCGGTGCTGATCGGCGGCAACTGGCTGCTGTTCATCTGGGCGGTGAATAACCACCACATGCTGGAAGCAAGTCTGGGGTACTTCATTAACCCGCTGGTGAATATCGTGCTGGGGATGCTGTTCCTCGGCGAACGCTTCCGCCGGATGCAGTGGGTAGCGGTGCTGCTGGCACTCTGCGGCGTGCTGGTACAGCTCTGGACCTTCGGCTCGCTGCCGATCATCGCCCTGGGGCTGGCGTTTAGCTTCGCGTTTTATGGTCTGGTGCGTAAGAAAATCGCCGTGGAAGCGCAAACCGGGATGCTGTTCGAAACCCTGTGGCTGCTGCCGCTGGCCGCGATTTACCTGTTCGGCATCGCCGACAGCAGCACCAGCCATATGGCGAATAACCCATGGTCGCTGAACCTGATGCTGATTGCCGCGGGCGTGGTCACGACCATTCCGCTGCTGTGCTTCACCGGGGCCGCCACGCGCCTGCGCCTGTCGACGCTCGGCTTCTTCCAGTACATCGGCCCGACGCTGATGTTCCTGCTGGCGGTGGTGTTCTACGGCGAAGTGCCGGGGGCGGATAAGATGGTGACCTTCGCGTTCATCTGGGTCGCGCTGGCGGTATTTGTTGCTGATGCGATTTATACCCAGCGTAGGGTGCGGAAAGGGTTGTAGTGGTTTTTTGCCGGATGGCGGCTTCGCCTATCCGGCCTACAAAGATTGTAGGGCGGGTAAGCGCAGCGCCACCCGCCAGATTTTCAAAGCCAGTTACGACGTTTGAAATAGAGATACGGCGCCAGTCCGGCGAGGATCATAAAGATAATCGCGCCTGGGTAGCCGAAGCTCCAGCGCAGTTCCGGCATAAATTCGAAGTTCATCCCGTAGCTCGACGCCACCAGCGTCGGCGGCAGGAACACCACGGATACCACCGAGAAGATCTTGATGATGCGGTTCTGCTCGATGTTGATAAAGCCCATCGCCGCCTGCATCAGGAAGTTCACCTTCTGGAACAGGGATTCGTTGTGCGGCAGCAGGGATTCGATATCGCGCAGGATCTCGCGCGCCTGCTCCAGCTGACCGCCCGGCAAACGCGCTTTACGCACCAGGAAGTTCAACGCGCGCTGGGTATCCATCAGACACAAACGCACTTTCCAGCCGATATCTTCCTGCTCCGCCAGCGTAGAGAGCGCTTCGTCGTACTCATCGCCCTGATGGCCTTCCATGATTACGCGGCTCAGCTTTTCCAGATCGCTGTAGATGTTTTCGATTTCGTCCGCCAGCTGTTCGATTTTGGTTTCGAACAGATCGAGCAGCAGCTCGTAGGCGTTGCCGTCGACCATCGCCTGGCTACGGGCACGCATACGATAGAGACGAAACGCAGGCAGTTCGCGCTCGCGCAGGGTGAACAGGCGGCCATCGCGAATGGTAAACGCGACGGTGGAGTTACCGGCGTGGTCTTCCGCATCTTCAAAAAAGAAGAAGGAGTGGATATGCAGGCCGTCTTCGTCTTCAAAGAAACGCGCGGAGGCCTCGATGTCTTCCAGTTCCGGGCGGGTTGCCAGGCTTTGCCCGAGCTCTGACTGTACGCGAAGGCGTTCATCGTCGTCCGGCTCGACCAGATCCACCCATACGGCATCAATGAGGGGCTGTGACTCTTCAGCTTCAAGCCGAATCAGTCGGTTTTTTTCCAGTTGAAATGCGCTCAACATGACCGGGACTCCCAATGCAAAAAATATCGGACAGTTCGGTGGGCACACAGAAACAATATGGGTTTCAGACCATTAAAAGCCTGACTCAGCGCGACGGGAATTAAGCAGGTCGCTGACAACCACTAAGGCCATCAGCAAGAGGAGATAGCCTTAGGAGTTGTTCCTGGATGACAGGGAATTGAGCCAGTATCTACTGGGTGTGTCCAAGGCGAATGTCCTCTTAGCGTAATCGTGCGCGCATGTTACGCCAGCAATAACTGCGGCGTCAACACGCAACGGGACGCTGAAGGGCAATAAATAGCCTTACGCTTATAAGGCTAGCAGATTATTACAAAATAATGATATTTTTCTGAACGTTACACTGTTTCCAGCTTCGCGTAGGCCGCGACCAGCCATTTGATCCCCTGGCCCTGGAACGCCACCTGCAGGCGGCTGTGCTCGCCGCTGCCTTCCAGATTGACGATGGTGCCTTCGCCAAATTTTGAGTGGCGAACGCGCTGGCCCAGCTTGTAACCGGTATCGTTTTCCGAGATGGGCGTGCCCATCCGCTGATGGTTCACCGGACGGCTGATGCTGGCGCGCAGACGCACCTCTTCCACGCACTCTTCCGGCAGCTCGCCAATGAAGCGTGACGGACGGTGATACACCTCTTTGCCGTACAGGCGGCGGGTTTCCGCGTAGGTCAGGGTCAGTTTTTGCATCGCACGGGTGACGCCGACGTAGGCCAGGCGACGCTCCTCTTCCAGACGCCCGCCTTCATCGAGCGACATCTGGCTCGGGAACATCCCCTCTTCCATCCCGACGATAAACACCTGCGGGAACTCCAGCCCTTTCGCCGAGTGCAGCGTCATCAGCTGCACCGCATCCTGCCAGGTATCCGCCTGCCCTTCGCCCGCTTCCAGCGCCGCGTGGGAGAGGAATGCCTGCAGCGGCATCAGATCTTCGTCTTCTTCGTTGTAGCTGAACTGGCGCGTTGCCGTCACCAGTTCCTCTAAGTTCTCAATACGCGTCTGGCCTTTCTCGCCTTTTTCCTGCTCGTACATCATGCGCAGGCCGGAATCTTTCACCACCCGATCGGTTTGCACGTGCAGCGGCATGTCAGCCGTTTCCTGCGCCAGAGCGTCGATCAGTTCCATAAAGCGCTGTAATGCGCTCGCGGCGCGTCCTGCCAGCGCTTTTTCCTGCAACAGCTCACGGCACGCCTGCCACAGCGTCAGCTGGCGGTCACGGGAAGCCTGACGAACCACGTCGAGGGTGCGATCGCCGATGCCGCGCGTTGGCGTGTTCACCACGCGCTCAAAGGCCGCGTCGTCGTTGCGGTTGGCAATCAGGCGCAGATACGAGAGCGCATCTTTGATCTCCTGGCGTTCGAAGAAGCGCATCCCGCCGTAAATACGGTACGGCATGCTGACCTGTAACAGCGCCTCTTCCAGCACGCGCGACTGGGCGTTGCTGCGATAGAGAATGGCACACTGCTCCAGCGCTCCGCCGTTCTCCTGCCAGGTTTTAATGCGGTTCACCACAAAGCGGGCTTCGTCCAGCTCGTTGAATGCGCAGTAAAGGGAGATCGGTTCGCCGTCGACGCCGTCGGTCCACAGCTTTTTGCCCAGACGCCCGTTGTTGTTCTCAATCAGGGCGTTGGCGGCGCTGAGGATGTTACTAGTCGAACGGTAGTTCTGTTCCAGACGGATGGTTTCGGCACCGGGGAAGTCGTTGAGGAAGCGCTGGATGTTTTCCACCTGCGCACCGCGCCAGCCGTAGATCGACTGGTCGTCATCGCCGACGATCATCACTTTGCCGGTGTCGCCCGCCAGCAGGCGGATCCACGCGTACTGAATGTTGTTGGTATCCTGGAATTCGTCCACCAGGATATTGGTGAAGCGTTCGCGATAGTGCTGAAGAATATGCGGTTTATTGAGCCACAGTTCGTGGGCGCGCAGCAGCAGCTCGGCGAAATCCACCAGCCCGGCGCGATCGCAGGCTTCCTGGTAGGCCTGATAAACCTTCTGCCAGGTTTGCTCCACCGGATTGCCGAAGCTCTGAATATGGTGCGGGCGTAACCCTTCGTCTTTCTGGCCGTTGATGTACCACATCGCCTGTCGCGGCGGCCACTGCTTCTCGTCGAGGTTCATCGCTTTGATCAGGCGCTTGAGCAGACGCAGCTGATCTTCGCTGTCGAGGATCTGGAAATCCTGCGGCAGGTTGGCGTCCATGTGATGCGCGCGCAGCAGACGGTGCGCCAGCCCGTGGAAAGTCCCGACCCACATGCCGCCCTGACTGGTGCCCATCAGCTGGGCGATACGGTGACGCATCTCCGCCGCCGCTTTGTTGGTGAAGGTCACGGCCATGATGGAATACGGCGAGCAGTTTTCTACGCTCTGCAGCCACGCGATGCGATGCACCAGAACACGTGTCTTACCACTGCCCGCTCCAGCCAGCACCAGCATATTGGTCCGCGTCGCGGCAACCGCGTCACGCTGTTTGTCATTAAGGCTGTCGAGAAGGTAAGAAACGTCCATTGGCACCAAAACCTGGTTATTTATACAATACTGCTGGTGATTATATCAGCGTGGTCAGGGATGCCAACCGCGAAATTTCAACGTGCGGCAACAGGCGGCTGTCGGCGGTCTGCATCAGGTCGGCATTTTCCGGTTTGATCCAGCAGGCCTGCATCCCGCAGCGGATCGCGCCTGCTACGTCGGTGGTCAGGTCATCGCCCACGTGCAAAATCTCGCCGAGCGGCAGGCTAAGTTTTTCCGCGGCCAGGTGATACATATCGTTAAACGGCTTCGCCCGCCCGTGCGGACCGGCGCGCAGGACAAACTCGAAATAGTCGCCGAGACCAAACAGCTCCGGCTGCGCGTTGCCATTGGTGATCGCCACCAGCGGCCATTTTTTAGCCAGCAATGCCAGGGTGTCGTGGGTTTCCTGCGGCACGTCGATGCGACTACGCCATTTGGCAAAGTTCGCCATCGAGGCCTCTGCGCCCAGCGCCGCCTCTTGCGCGCTCAGCCCGGCGTTCAGCATCGCCTGCTCAACGGCACGACGACGCCACTCGGTCACGTCGTGGTAGATCTCCGGTTCGGTTTCGCGCAGTAACTGGCGCAGGCGCTGGAAATCTTTGTTTTGCAGCGTTTTCAAAGAGGGATGATAGTTTTGCACAAACGCCAGCGCTTCCTGCTCGGTTCGCAGGATCACTTCGCGGTTGTCGTAAAGGGTGTCATCAAGGTCAAACGTCAGGGCAGAGATCTGACCCAGTGGGCGGTAAAAACGCATTATTTCCCCCGTTTTGCGCGTGGATGCGCCGAGTCATACACCGAAGCAAGGTGTTGAAAATCAAGATGGGTATAGATTTGGGTGGTCGATAAATTGGCGTGGCCTAACAGCTCCTGCACGCCGCGCAGATCGCCGCTGGACTCCAGCATATGGGTCGCAAAGGAGTGGCGCAGTTTATGCGGGTGAACGTGGCTATTCAGCCCCTGCTTGATGCCCCATTCGGCAAAACGCTTCTGCACGTTTCGCGCGGAGATACGTTTCCCGAGCTTCGAGAGAAACAGCGCGTTCTCTTCTGCGCCAAACAGCCCGCGCAGATCCAGCCAGTGTTCAATCCACGCCACCGCATTGCGGCCAATGGGTAAACGGCGCTCTTTGCTGCCCTTCCCCATCACCCACACTTCGCCGGTATCGAGATCGAGATGTTTAAGATCCAAACCCACCAGCTCAGAAAGACGTAATCCCGCGCCGTACATCACCTCCAGCATGGCACGGTCGCGCACCGCCAGCGGATCGTTAAGATCGATATCCAGCAGACGATTCACATCATCGACGTCGATATTTTTTGGCAGATGACGCGGGGCTTTCGGGGTGGAGATGCCTTTCGCCGGATTGGCTTTGAGTTCGCCCTGGCTCACCAGCCAGTCGAAGAAACTGCGAAGGGCAGAAAGACGTAACGCGAGGCTCGCCGGGCCTAAGCCTTTGCGGCGGCTGCGCACCACAAACCCGCGTACGGTCGCAGCATCACAGTGTTGCCAGCTCTTCAGGCCGATCTCGTCGGCAATCTGCATGATGGCATCAAGCTGACGCTGGTAGTTCAGCAGCGTGATAGGGCTCAGCTGGCGTTCAACGCCCAGATAGCGCAGGAAACGCGCTACCAGAGGCGCAAGCAGGGAATCCGTCATACGCGCTCAATCCAGCGCTCCAGCAGCTCAGGGAGCATCAGGGCGATTTCCTGCAGCAGATGCGTGCCTTGTCCCTGCTCGTAATGATGCGCGTCGCGGCTGGTGAATAACATCACGCCCAGATCGCCTTCGCGCCCCATCAGGGACATGGCGACTGAACCGATGGCTTTGGCCTCAGGCAGCACCACCAGCAGTTCCGGTCCGTTCAGCGGGCCGAGATAGTGATGTTCATGCCCAAGACGCTGAATGCGCAGCGGCTCAAACGCCTGACGGCTTATCGCCAGATGGGTGAACCCGGAGGGTGCGCCGATGCGCCAGCGGTCGGGGAACAGACGAATCGTCGCCCCTGCCAGGCCAAGCTCGCGCGCCCAGCGATGAAAACGGCTGAGAAACTCTTCCAGACTGTGCGCCGACGCCAGCCGCGCCTGCAGATGCAGCAGACGATAAAACAGGCTTTCGTTGTTGCTGGCCTGTTCCATCAGCAGGGTCATGTTCTCTTCCAGCTGATCGATGTGTTTGCGCGAGCGCGCCATGTGCCATTCGACCAGTGAGACGGTGTCGCGCACCGGATGCGGCACGCGCATCTGTTCGACCACGCGTGCATTGCGGATAAAAAACTCAGGATTGCGCAGCAGATAATCCACAACCGTCCTGTCATCCAGTTCCGTTATGAGTTCCTGCAGTTCTTCCCCTGGTTGTTTCATAGATGGATAAACCCGTCGTATACATGTGCCGCCGGACCAGTCATATACAGTGGATGACCCGGACCTTTCCAGGCGATATCAAGACGACCGCCTGGCAATTCCACGCGAACCTCTTCTGCCAGTAACCCTTGCGAGATGCCGACAGCCACAGCCGCGCACGCGCCGCTGCCACAGGCACGCGTTTCGCCCGCGCCGCGCTCATACACGCGCAGGCGGATGTGTTCGCGTTTCACCACCTGCATGAAACCGATATTGGCGCGTTCCGGGAAGCGTTCGTGGCTTTCCATTATCGGGCCTAAGGTTTCGACGGCGGCGATATCCACATCATCAACCTGAATCACGCAGTGGGGATTGCCCATCGAGACAACGCCGCACAATACTGTCTGCTCGGCCGCCCGCATAATATAGGTCTTTTCCGCTTTGATGGCGCGGAAGGGAACCGCCGATGGCTCGAAGTTGGGCTCACCCATGTTGACGCGCACCAGCTCGTCGTCGGTGACGCTGAGCACCATGCGACCATTCGCCGTGCTGACGCGAATATCGCGCTTGTTGGTCAGCCCTTTCAGGCGCACGAAGCGCGCAAAGCAGCGCGCACCGTTGCCGCACTGGGAGACTTCGCTACCGTCGGCATTAAAGATGCGGTAGTGAAAATCGAGATCGGGATCGTAGGGCGGTTCGACCACCAGCAGCTGATCAAACCCCACTCCCAGATGCCTGTCCGCCAGGCGACGAATCAGCTCAGGGGAAAAAAAGACATTCTGCGTTACCGCGTCGACGACCATAAAATCGTTGCCAAGGCCATGCATTTTAGAGAACTGCATCATTTACTCCATTGCGCGGTTGAACAACTGATTGTCAGAAGTTGACCTGGCTTGGGCCACCGTTGTCGCCGCGATCGTTGCTCACCGGTGTCGATGACTCTATCTGGCTTGGCACGGGTTTGGTTGGCGGCGGAGCGGTTTTATCTGCCGGCGGGAAGTACAACGGCCCTTTCAGACCACAGCCAGTCAGACTAAACAAAGTGATGAGAACGGCAAGCGTTCGAAAAACGTTTTTCATTATAGGTTGCCCGTAAGTTCATGCTTTCTGTTTCTATCATCGCAGGAGAAGGCACAAAAGCAAGAGTTAGCCGCTTTCCTGCAACGGGAATTATTTAGCGTTATACTGCCGCCATCACGAAAAACAGGAACAAAACCATGAATGACAGTGAATTCCATCGCCTGGCCGATACCTTGTGGCAGACCATTGAAGAGCGTCTGGACGACTGGGATGGCGACAGCGATATCGATTGTGAGATCAACGGCGGCGTGCTGACGCTGAGCTTCGAAAACGGCAGCAAGATTATTATTAACCGCCAGGAGCCTCTGCACCAGGTGTGGCTGGCGACAAAACAGGGCGGCTACCATTTTGATCTGAAAGGTGACGAGTGGATTTGCGACCGTAGCGGCGAAGCGTTCTGGGATTTGCTGGAGCAGGCTGCTACTGCGCAGGCGGGTGAGGAAGTGAGTTTCCGCTAAGTCTGTTGCCCGGTGGCGCTGCGCTTACCGGGCCTACGTTCGAGTCGTTGTAGGCCAGAAACGTAGGCCGGATAAACAAAGCGCATCCGGTAATCGCGCCTCAGGAGAAATACTGCTGCAACAGCGGCTGATTGGCGTCCTCATTCATCGGCACCGGAGCAATCGTCTGGGTGCGGAACGGGATCACCTGGGCGCGGCCATCAACTTTCACAATCTGATAGAACTGCGGCAGGTTGAAGTTGATGAAGCTTGAGCCGTAGGTAAAGCGATCGTGTGAGGACGAATAGAAGCGGCTGACGTCGCGCACCAGCTCCTCTTTGCTGCCTTCGCAGTGGTGATACACCTCAGCGCGGTTGGTCTCATCCAGAATATAAATATTAAACCCGGATTCATCCCCCGCCTCTTCGAAGAAGAACTGAATAATCCCTTCGCTGGCAAAGCCATCCACCACCTGCGGCAGTTTGACGTGGTTGGTTTCCACCTGCACGGACAGGCCATGCAGCTTGTTGTGGGAAATCGCGCCGTAAAACTCAATCGCGTTTTCCAGCTTCTGCACCGACACGTTCAGACGTTCAAAGAACAGACCCCAGGTCTGGCCGGAGACGCGCAGCGCTTTGAAGCGTCCGGTTTCCTGACGCGTACTCGACAGGCGCAGTTCGATGCATTCGGACACCAGCTGCTGCACGCGGGTGCGAATCAGACCGCGCAGATGCTGGCTGTAGCAGAACACTTCCACGCTATCCGGCGGTGCGGCGTCCTGGTGCATTTTGCCGAGAATGGTTTTCAGGGCTTCGATCATCGCCTGCTCGCCGTTGAAATGCAGAGTACGCACTTCGTTCCACGAGTTGCGATACAGCAGGTCAACGCTGCCCACCAGACAGTTTTGCTGCTCGCCAAAGCTAAAGACATCCAGCTTGCGGAAATCAAAATGGACCACCTGATTGCGGAAGGCCGCCGTCGGGTCGTATTCCAGGTTGACGATAATCGCCAGATGGCGAATTTCACACGGGCTGTAGAGCGCTTTTGGCGTCGGCGCGGGCAGACGCAGCGGGAAGTGGTGCGACACATCGGCGACCATTTCCTGCAATTTGGCGAGATCGACGACGTCGTTGCCTTTGATAAACAGGCGGGTACGCGACGTCAACAGGCCGTTAAACCAGGCCCAGGCCACCAGCTTGTTCAGATAGCGGTTATATTCCAGCGGCTGATGGCTGATAATCGAATCCATGCTTGGCGCACGGTTGTACAAATACCAGCCGGTGCGATTGGCGCGGCCCGGCGGAACATAGATAAAGGTCAGGTTCGGTTCTGACAGGTCGGGCGAAATCTGCGGGTTCACCAGCGTGACTTTGCCTGGCAGCGCTTCGAACGCGGCGTACAGTTTACGGGTCAAGACACCGATATCCTGCGGGCTGGCGGAAACGCTGAGGTTGTTACGGCGGGCGAAGCGAATCAGGTTGCGGTAGCTCTGCATCATCGCATCGAGCAGTTCGTTGTGCGCTTCACGCACCTGATCGATTTTCCAGTTGGCGCGGTTATCGAGCATGGACAGACGCTCTTCGTCCCATCCCCACTCTTTGACTAACTGACTGACTACTTCACGTCGCCAGCCAACGCATGCGCGTTCGCGGCTGAGTTTTTCACAGACTTTGAGATAGAAACATCGACGCACCAGGTCGAGACGCGTGGTGTCATCAATGGCTTTCAGGTATTCGGTGACGCGTTCGAGCATCATGCAGTAGGCATCAAGGCCGAAGGAGACAATCTCCCCGTCGTGCAGACGCTGTTTGATATCTTTCGCCAGCAGGCGTGGCGTTGGGTATTCCCAGGAGTAGGCTTCGAGCAGCAGCGTTTTCAGCACCGCTTTGTACGGTGAATCGATACTTTTATAGAGCTGCCACAGGCTCGCGCCAAAATACTCTTCGGCGGACAGGGAGCTTAAACCGCCCAGATCCAGCCATTCGTTTGGCGTCAGTACGCCCTGAGAGTAAAGCGACATGACGTAGTCGTCGTAATGCTCTTCTTCTTCGCACGGCACCATATTCCACAGAATACGCTTCCCGGCGAGACGCACGGCGCTACGGTAAAATTCGTCGAGCAGCAAAATGTGCTGCGTGGAGCCGCAGTCTTCACCGCCGAGACTGCCACTTTCGTTATGGCGGAAACGGTTCTCATCAATCAGGAAGAAGCTCACTTCCACGCCGAGCGACGCCGCCCAGCTTTCCAGCAGGCTGCATTTACGCTGCAGCAGCTGACGCTCGTCGTTATCGAGCCAGGATTGATGGCAGACCCAGATATCCAGGTCAGAAGAGCAGCTTTGTCCTACGGACGAGGTACTCCCCATGGTGTAGACGCCGGTAATCGGCAGCTCACCTTTCGGGGATTCTTGCGGCGGCATACCGCGGTAGAGTTCCAGCTCGCTCAGATAGTGCTGCTGGGTTTCATCAGGCGTGAAAATACATATGCCCTGGGGAACGTTACCATCAAGGTAACCCGGCATCAGCGGATGGTGATAGTGCAGTAATGTTGGCAGCAGACTGTAAACCTGTTGGAAAGCAGGTCCCATGGCAGCAAGCGCACGATCCACGCGCAATTGATTTATGGCATCCAGTCTCTGTTTCAGAGTCTCAATATAGAGGTACAAGACATATCGCCTGATGTTGCCGGACGTAGCAATCGTTCAAAAGAGCGAATGATTACGAGCCCGCAGTATTTCAAAAAAGAACCGTTACCCTTTTTCGTCTCTCACTTTATGGTGGTAGCGACGAAAAAATGGTCTAAAACGTGATCAATTTAACACCTTGCCGATTGACCGTAAAGAAAGATGCGCTACATACAAGTGTAGCACCGTTCTGTACGTGTAAATTCCTTAATACGGCAGCGGGTGTCCTGCGCACCGCCTTGTCCCTCACCCCTTCATCGACCGTAAAACTGACATCCCAGAGTCAACAATGTTAGGATGGTCAGCGATTGATAATGACGGTAACAAGCATGTTAGACAATGTTTTGAGAATTGCCACACGCCAAAGCCCCCTTGCGCTCTGGCAGGCACAATATGTTAAGCAGCGCCTCGAAGCCTGCCATTCCGGGCTGCGTGTCGAACTGGTTCCGATGGTGACGCGCGGCGATGTGATCCTTGATACCCCTCTCGCGAAAGTGGGCGGAAAAGGCTTGTTTGTCAAAGAGCTGGAAGTTGCATTGCTTGAGAACCGCGCCGATATCGCCGTCCATTCCATGAAAGATGTTCCGGTCGAATTCCCTGAGGGATTGGGCCTGGTGACGATTTGCGAGCGCGAAGATCCGCGCGATGCGTTCGTCTCCAACCACTACGCCTCCTTCGATGATTTACCTCTCGGGAGCGTGGTTGGCACGTCAAGTTTACGCCGCCAGTGTCAGCTGGCTGAACGCCGCCCGGATCTGGTGATTCGCTCCCTGCGCGGTAACGTCGGGACGCGTCTCGGCAAACTGGATAACGGCGATTACGACGCCATTATTCTGGCGGTTGCGGGCCTGAAGCGTCTGGGGCTGGAATCTCGTGTGCGTGTCGCCCTTCCGCCTGAGCTTTCACTTCCGGCTGTCGGCCAGGGCGCGGTAGGAATTGAGTGTCGTCTTGATGATGATCGCACCCGCAGCCTGCTTGCCCCGCTCAATCACGACGAGACCGCGATTCGCGTTCAGGCAGAGCGTGCGATGAATACCCGTCTGGAAGGCGGCTGTCAGGTGCCGATTGGCAGCTATGCTGAATTAACCGACGGTGAACTGTGGCTGCGTGCGCTGGTTGGCGCGCCGGACGGTTCACAGATGGTGCGCGGTGAACGCCGCGGCCCGGCAGCAGACGCCGAAGCGCTCGGCATTTCTCTGGCCGAAGAGCTGCTGAATAACGGCGCACGTGAGATCCTGGCAGACGTCTACAATGGAGAGCCACCAGCATGAGTATTCTCGTCACCCGCCCTTCTCCCGCAGGAGAGCAGTTAGTGAGCCGTCTGCGCGCACTGGGGCAGGTGGCATGGAGTTTTCCGCTGATTGAGTTCTCCCCGGGTCGGCAGCTCTCTGCGCTCGCCGACCATCTTTATGCCCTGAAGGAAGGCGATTTGGTTTTCGCCTTATCGCAACACGCCGTGGAATTTGCTCACGCCCAACTGCAGCAAGAGAAGCAAAGCTGGCCGACTGCGCCACGCTATTTCGCCATTGGACGCACCACCGCCCTGGCCCTGCATGCGGTCAGCGGAATTGACGTTCAATACCCGTTAGATCGGGAAATCAGCGAAATCTTGCTACAATTACCTGAATTACAAACTGTTGCGGGCAAGCGCGCGCTGATCCTTCGCGGGAACGGTGGTCGTGAATTACTGGGTGAAACCTTAAGCGCCCGTGGGGCTGACGTGACCTTCTGCGAATGCTACCAACGCTGTGCCAAATATTATGACGGTGCAGAGGAAGCGATGCGCTGGCACACGCGCGGCGTGGATACGGTGGTCATCACCAGCGGCGAAATGCTCCAGCAGCTCTGGTCGCTGATTCCGCAATGGTATCGTGAAAACTGGTTACTCCGCTGTCGACTTCTGGTCGTCAGCGAGCGTCTGGCGAACCTCGCCCGGGAACTGGGCTGGCAAGATATTCGGATCGCTGATAACGCCGACAACGATGCGCTGCTGCGCGCATTACAATAACTCTCATAATGGGAAGCCATAATGACGGAACAAGAAAAATCCTCCGCCGTGGTTGAAGAGACCAGGGAGACTGTGGCCACCCCGCCGCAGCCAGAGAAGACTGAACAGATTGTTGAGAAAAAAAACGGCAGCAATAAAACCAGCCTCGCGCTGAGCGCGATCGCTATCGCCATTGCGCTGGCGGCCGGTGTCGGCTTGTACGGTCTGGTGAAAAAGCAGGCCACTAACCAGACGATGACCAGCGATGCGCTGGTGAATCAAATTACTGCCCTGCAAAAAGCGCAGGAGACGCAGAAAACCGAGCTGGAAGGCGTGATCAAGCAGCAATCTACGCAGCTTGCCGAAGCCCATTCCCGTCAGGAAGAGCTGACCAAACAGCTCGGCGAAGTGCAGCAGAAAGTGGCGACCATTTCCGGGACCGATGCCAAAACCTGGCTGCTCTCTCAGGCCGATTTCCTGGTCAAACTGGCCGGACGTAAGCTGTGGAGCGATCAGGATGTCACCACTGCCGCCGCGCTGCTGAAAAGCGCCGACGCCAGCCTGGCCGATATGAACGACCCAAGCCTGATCGTCGCCCGTCGCGCGATTACCGAAGACATCGCCAGCCTCGGCGCGGTTTCGCAGGTGGATTACGACGGCATTATCCTCAAAGTTAATCAGCTGGCGAACTCGATTGATAACCTGCGTCTCGCGGATAACAACGACGACGACTCCCCGATGGATTCCGACGGCACCGAGCTGTCGAGCTCCCTGAGCGAGTGGCGCATCAACCTGCAGAAAAGCTGGCAGAACTTCATGGACAGCTTTATCACCGTCCGCCGCCGCGATGAAACTGCCGTTCCGCTGTTAGCGCCGAATCAGGACGTCTATCTGCGCGAGAATATTCGCTCCCGTCTGCTAGTCGCCGCGCAGGCCGTACCGCGTCATCAGGAAGAGACCTACAAACAGGCGCTGGATAATGTTTCGACGTGGGTGCGTGCTTACTACGACACCAGCGACGCCACCACCACTGCGTTCCTGGACGATGTCGATAAGCTCAGTCAGCAAAACATCACCATGAACGTCCCGGACAAACTGGAAAGCCAGCCGATTCTGGAGAAACTGATGCAAACCCGCGTGCGCAATCTGCTGGCTCAGCCAGGCGTGGCCGCACAACCGGATGCAGCAGCCCCTGCGCCAGCCCCTGAAAGCGCACCTCAAGGAGAGTGATCATGTTAAAAGTCTTATTACTCTTCTTATTGCTGATCGCCGGGATCGTCCTTGGACCTCTGATTGCAGGTCACCAGGGCTATGTCCTGATCCAGACCGATAACTACAACATCGAAACCAGCGTCACGGGTCTGGTGATCATCTTGATCCTGACCATGGTGGTGCTGTTTGCGATCGAATGGATCCTGCGCCGCATCTTCCGTACCGGGGCGCATACCCGCGGCTGGTTCGTCGGACGCAAACGCCGTCGCGCGCGCAAACAGACCGAACAGGCGCTGCTCAAACTCGCGGAAGGCGATTATCAGCAGGTTGAAAAGCTGATGTCGAAAAATGCCGATCACGCCGAGCAGCCGGTGGTGAACTATCTGTTAGCCGCCGAAGCCGCTCAGCAACGTGGGGATGAAGCGCGCGCGAATCAGCATCTTGAGCGCGCGTCGGAGCTGTCATCGAACGATCAGATCCCGGTAGAAATTACCCGCGTGCGCATTCAGCTGGCGCGTAACGAGAATCACGCTGCGCGTCATGGCGTTGACCGTCTGCTGGAGATCACCCCGCGTCATCCGGAAGTGCTGCGTCTGGCCGAGCAGGCTTATATCCGCACCGGCGCATGGGGTTCACTGCTGGATATCATTCCGTCGATGGCGAAAGCCGACGTGGGCGATGACGAACATCGCGATGCGCTGCAGCGTCAGGCGTGGATTGGTCTGATGGATCAGGCGCGAGCCGATCTGGGCAGCGACGGTCTGAAAACCTGGTGGAAAAATCAGAGTCGCAAAACGCGTCAGCAGGTTCCCCTGCAGGTGGCGATGGCAGAGCATCTCATCGAATGTGACGATCATGACACGGCGCAGGAGATCATCCTTGATGGCCTGAAACGTCAGTATGATGACCGTCTGGTGATGGTGATCCCACGTCTTCGGACCAACAATCCTGAGCAGATGGAAAAAATGCTGCGCCAGCAGATCAAAACCGTGGGCGACCGCCCGCTGCTGTGGAGCACGCTGGGCCAGTCGCTGATGAAGCACGGCGAATGGCAGGAGGCGAGCCTCGCCTTCCGCGCAGCGCTGAAACAGCGCCCGGACGCGTTTGATTACGCCTGGCTGGCTGACACGCTGGACAAGCAGCACAAGCCGGAAGAAGCCGCAGCAATGCGTCGCGACGGCCTGCTGTTAACCTTGCAGAATAACGGTCAGTAAACTCAAGCACCGCGCATCAGGAGGCCTCTGGGCCTCCTTTTTTATGGCCGCTATTCCGGGAATCGCCCATAAAAAAACGCCTGCTATAAAAGCAGGCGTTAAGCAGGTCTGTTTGACAACATATGTGGTGCTTCACTCAACGTTATGTCCATGGTGTTTGATGAGGCCGAAGCGACATCTGTCTGTGGACGATAAGCACCTTAAATGGCTCTGCGTCATTCCTGAGTTTATGAGGCACTAAGGCGAACATAAGAGATGGAATGAGCATCTACACGTATATTATTGCACGTAACGTGCCAGGGTTACAGAAAGAAGTTTTACATTTCGCAACATGATAAGAAAAAAGGAATTTTTCTTTTGATGAGGTACTCAGGGCAGCAGAAAAAGCGTCAAAACTGGTGCAAGTGTCTCCTGAGAGCGACACAAATACCAATAAAGAAAAATAGTGATATAAAACAGTGAATTAGCTGTCTCTGAATCGCGACAAAGAGGGATGGCGTTGTCGGGAAATGACAACAGAGGCATAAACCGCAGAAAACAAAAAACCCCGCCGAAGCGGGGTTCAAAATTGGTCGGCGAGAGAGGATTCGAACCTCCGACCCACTGGTCCCAAACCAGTTGCGCTACCAAGCTGCGCTACTCGCCGATGTACTGCTTTTTTTGAATTTTTAGTTCAATTCTGTAAGTCGTGGTGCGAGGGGGGGGACTTGAACCCCCACGTCCGTTAAGACACTAACACCTGAAGCTAGCGCGTCTACCAATTCCGCCACCGTCGCAATGTCACAACTTATCAAATAATGGGGTGGCTAATGGGATTCGAACCCACGACAACTGGAATCACAATCCAGGGCTCTACCAACTGAGCTATAGCCACCACTACTTATTCTTTCACGCGGTATGTACTACTACCACCGCAGCTCGAACGCCAGACTACTTAATTGGCGCGCCCGACAGGATTCGAACCTGAGACCTCTGCCTCCGGAGGGCAGCGCTCTATCCAGCTGAGCTACGGGCGCTTAGCGCCGTTGCGGGGCTGGATATTACGGAGGTCTCGGTCTGCTGTCTAGTGCTTTTTCGAAAAAAATGCGCGTTTGGTTACGCTTTGTGCATTTTGTCGCTTATTACTCCACTTTCTGGATTTCAGCATGGCGGCTGAGGCCAAAAAGCTTGTAGCCAATCGACACGGCGGCCATAAAGATAATCCCGACAAACAGCGACATGCGGGTGTCTTCATTGAAGTACATCCCGATCAGCACGCAAATCAGGAACGCCATCGTCGCATAGTTCGCCCATGGGAACAAAATGGAGCGGAACGGGTGGCTGGCAATCGCCTCTTTGTGCGCCTGACGGAAGCGCAGCTGGCTTATCAGAATCACAAACCACGGCACCATGCCCGGCAGCACGCTGGCGCTGTAGACGTAAACGAACACACGCTGCGGATTCGGGATAATGTAGTTCAGGCAGGATCCAATAAGCAGAATGACGATAGAGACCGTCACACCCGCCACAGGCACGCCAGCGCGTGAGACTTTACCCATTGCCGCCGGAAGCTGACGGTTTTTCGCCAGCGCGTAAAGCATACGACCACAGCTGTACATCCCGCTGTTACAGCCCGACAGCGCCGCCGTCAGCACCACGAAGTTGATAATCCCTGCCGCCGCGGTAATCCCAATTTTGGCGAAGGTCAGCACGAACGGGCTGCCGGTGGTGCCAATCTGGTTCCACGGGAAGATGGTGACGATAACGAAAATCGCACCCACATAGAAAATCAGGATGCGCCACAGGACTTTGCCCACCGCGCTACGCAGGGTGACCTGCGGGTTTTTCGCTTCACCGGCAGTGATGCCGATCAGCTCCACGCCCTGATAGGACGCCACCACGATACAGAGCGCCGTCAGGAAGCCCTTCCAGCCGCCGGCAAAGAAGCCGCCGTGCTCGGTCAGGTTGCCAAAGCCAATCGACTGCCCGCCGTTGCCGAAGCCGAAGAAGATCACGCCAAGGCCAACCACAATCATCACGATAATGGTGGTGACTTTGATCATCGCAAACCAGAACTCAATTTCCCCGTACAGTCGTACGGCCGCCAGGTTCGCGAGCGCCACCAGCCCCACGGCGATGAGCGCGGGTATCCACTGCGCCATTTCTGGGAACCAGAACTGGACGTAGACCCCAATCGCGGTGATCTCCGATATCCCCACCGCCATCCACATAAACCAGTACGACCAGGCCGTGAGATAGCCAAAGAACGGGCTCATGTATTTGTGCGCGTAAACGGCGAATGAACCGGCGACCGGCTCAAGGAACAGCATTTCGCCCATTGAGCGCATGATGAAGAAGACGAACAGCCCGGCGACGATATACGCCAACAGTACAGACGGGCCAGCCCATTTGAGCGTGCTGGCGGAGCCCATAAACAGGCCAACGCCGATAGTGCCGCCCAGCGCTATCAATTCTATGTGACGAGCTTCCAGCCCACGCTGAAGCTCAGGTTTTTTCTCTGCCATAAATCCTCGGTTGTGTTTGCTGTTGCCCGGCTTTTGCCGGTTATTATTTTTGGGTACTGAAATACGGGGAGGAATGGTTTCTTAAATCCTGCCAAATGGCAAACGAAGCATTAAAAAAATGAACGTATTGCACAGAAACGCAGCAGTTTTGCAGGTGGGTTGCAGCGCGAATAGCACATCGCGCTACATTTTGATTACATTTTGCCGGTGTAGTGCCAGGCGAGGTAGCGCAGGAGTTTGATCTGTCGTTTGATGCGGCTCGGCTGGGACAGGAGTCGATACAACCATTCCAGGCCTAAGTTCTGCCACACTTTTGGCGCACGCTTCACATGGCCAGTAAAGACGTCGTAGGTGCCGCCAACGCCCATATACAGCGCATTCGGGCAAACCAGACGGCAGTCGCGCATCAGGATTTCCTGGCGCGGTGAGCCCATCGCCACGGTCACGATTTTCGCCCCGCTGTCGCGGATGCGCTCAAACAGCGCCTGCCTGTCTTCCGGTTTGAAGTAGCCGTCCTGACTGCCCACGATGTTAACATTCCACTGCGCGCGGAGCTTTTGCTCCGTCTGCGCCAGCACATCGGGTTTGCCGCCAATCAGGAATACCGGTGTGCCGTCCTGCCCTGCCCGCGCCATCAGCTCTTCCCAAAGATCGGCCCCGGCGACGCGCGAAACCTGCGCCTGCGGGAACTTCTTGCGGATCGAACGGACGACGCTGATACCGTCGGCGTATTTAAACTCGGCGGCTTCAATCAGGCTTTTCACTTCGGCGTTATCTTCAACGGCCAGCATTTTTTCGGCGTTAATCGCCACCAGCGTACCGGATTTGATCTGCCCATCAGCGCAGAGATAATCCAGCGCGTGCTGCATATCGCGCCAGCCAATCAGTTTCAGTCCGCGCAGGGTATACACTGGCGCAGAGGTATTGTCAGTCATGATTATCCTTACTCAGACCTGGGAAAGTGTTCGGGTTGTGCGCGTCAGGCGACGGTGAATCAGGCCCGCGCTGTCAAACAGCCAGTACAGCAGTTTCGCCAGTAGCAGGCAGAGACCGAAGACCACCATGAAAAAGACCACGCGCGAGACAAATGAATCCAGCCCCTCACGCGCCAGCACGATCATATTGAAAATGGCACCAAAACAGAAACTGTGCAAAATCGCCGCCTTGTAGCGGTTGGTCTCTTCGTTCCCGCGCACATACAGCCAGTCGAACCATTTGATGATAAGCCCTACAGCCACGGCGCCCGGCAGGATAAACCATACGCCGCCCATCACCACCAGCGAACCAATCAGCGTCGGAGAGATCGCAAGGCCGGAGTGGTTATTCAGCACTTCCCAGGTGAAGTAGTTCGCCGTGTTGAGCACCACGCCTGGCCGGTCTGGCCATAGCCATGTCGGGATAAAGACGTAGAAATCACGCACGATGGGAGCCAGCCCCTGGAAGTCGATTTTGTCGTAGTTTTGCAGGAGCAGCGCCAGGTTTTCCCACGGCGAGAAGGTGTCGCGGGTGAGGTACAGGAAGGTGTAAAACGCTTCGTCACCGCTCACATCCATACCGTAGCGTTTGAGCGCCAGCCAGAACATGCCGACGATGCCAAACACCCCTGCGGCCACCAGCATCCATAGCGAGATCCAGCCGCGGATGATGCCGATGAACAGAAAAATCGCGAAGGCAATGATGATGTTGGCGCGCGTCCCGCCCACGATCATGTAGGTCAGCAGACCAAACGCCACCGTGCTTACCAGGAAGAACAGCCAGGCTTTGCTGTCCTGGCGCAGGAAGTAGATGACCAGCATTGCCGGGATGAAGAAATAGAAGAAACGCTTAAGTGCCACGCCGGAGACTTCGGCGGAAAATATCTGGCTGTACGAATGCAGCTTGAACAGCAAAAAGCCGTTATGCATGAAGAAAATGCCGACGCTGACCAGGGCGATAATCATCAGCATCACCCAGGTCAGATGCGTTTCCACCCGGTTCATGGTGAACAGCGGGCGGCGCGGCGCGTGGTTCGCCGGGCGTAAGCGCGTTTTGTAGGTGACGTAATACACGGCATAGAAACAGGTGGCGGACAGCAGCGCCTGCATCAGAATTTCCGGCGGCGCGACGCTGACGTCAAAGCGGAAGACCAGAATGCTGGTCAGCGGGAAGCCGAAGAAGAAGGTCAGCAGGAACAGCAGCGAGAAGAAGACGTTGAAGTTAAAGCGCACGCGGCGGAACTCAAACCAGGTGAGCGTGGCGATAAACAGCGAGGCCAGAAGCCAGATCACCAACAGGCCGCTAAATTGCAACTGGCTCATGCCTTCTCTCCTGCAGCAATCCGCAGCGCCTGATGCCAGGGCGTGAGGAAATTCGGGCTGAAAAAGTCGATGGCATTTTTATCCACCAACGCCAGCTGGCGCTGTGCTTCACGCACCACGTCGTCATTCAGTTCGTCCGTGGTGAACAGCACCGGAATGTGCTGCTCGGCCATATCCTGCCAGAACGGATTCTCACGGTTAAGCACACACGGCACTCCGGCCTGAATCAGCAGACACAGCGTGCCAATCCCCTGCTGACGGGCAAAAATGAAGTACCCAAGATCGCATTTTCGCAGCAGAGCCAGGTAATCATCAAACTCCAGCTTATCGCTGAGGATCTGCAGATTCTCCGGGCTAAACAGCGCCAGTCCACTTTGACGCACCTCTGAAATGTACGCGTCATTATTTGCAGGATAGCCCATCGGCACGATCACGTTCACCGTATCGCCAAACTGTTGATGGACGGCCTTCAGCGCCGCGATGTGTTCATTGCTGCGATCGCCGGAGTTACCCACCAGAATGGTCAGTTTGCCTTCCCGCTGCGCCTCGTTCGCCATATTGTTCAGCGCCGGGTCCATGCGGGTCGGGAAATAGAGTAATTCGCCGCGCACGTTGGGGTGCTGCTTCGCAAAATAGTTCAGGTCACCCCGCGTCGCAAACACGCAGCCAACGCGGCCCTGAGCCATCCGGCGCAGAGGATAGAACAGGCGGAATTTCCAGCCGCGGGAGACTTCATACAGATCCGCGCCCCAGATATGCCAGTTAAACTGCGCGGGCTTGATGCCGCCTTTCAGCAGCGCCAGCCACAGGCCGGTATTAAACTGGCCGTGGAAGAAGAAACGCTGCTCGCGATTTGCTTTGGCTTTGGCGATCACCGCGTTTGCCAGCGCGGATTTGTCCGGCCAGAAGCTTATCGACAGCGCAGGACAGGCGGCACTCAGCCCATTATCCTGGCCTGCAACCATAAACTCGCGCGCGTCGGCGCTGCCAGTCGCCAGCGAGTCATTAAAAAACTGTAATACTGTGCGGTTGTGATGCGGAATATCCGAACCCAACACGTGAATCAGTGCAGTCATGCGCGTCTACGCCAAAGTAAAAATACGCCGCAACAGGCAGCGAAATAGACAATGTAAGTGGCCATGTATGCCTGAGCTGCGCCCAGCGCGCCATGCGTTGGGATCAGCCAGTGAGAGAACGCGGTCAGCAGCGTGAACTGGCTGATCTCCGCCAGGATATAGAGTCGCAGAGAAGCTTTGGCAATCACCAGATAGCCGAAAACGTAAGCACCCACTTTCAGTACATCACCCACCAGCTGCCAGGCGAACAGGTCGCGCATCGCGGTAAATTTCGCGGAGAACAGCAGCCAGATAGCGACGTCACGCAGCAG
This sequence comes from Lelliottia sp. JS-SCA-14, assembly GCF_035593345.1. Taxonomy (NCBI): domain Bacteria; kingdom Pseudomonadati; phylum Pseudomonadota; class Gammaproteobacteria; order Enterobacterales; family Enterobacteriaceae; genus Lelliottia; species Lelliottia sp. JS-SCA-14. The sequence continues at coordinate 4,710,321 of NZ_CP141606.1, forward strand.
CCAGACGGTCAGACTCGCGGCGGCCACGGCAGGCAGCACAAAGCGCAGGGAGCGGCCGATTTCGCGGGTGATGTCTTCACGAGAGGTCAGGCGCGACAGCGTCGGCAGCAGGTAGACGCTAAACGAGGCGGTGATGAACTGGAGATAAGCGTCAGAAATACTGCTCACCCCTTGCCAGATCCCTACTTCATCCCAGCTGTAATGCGCCGCCAGCAGGTTTCGCATCATCACATAGGCCACGGGAAGCGTGACGGAGGTGATCAGCGCCATCAGGGTGAATTTCCCCAACTGCCCGGCCAGCATTTTGTCCCACTGCGGTTTGAGATAGCTCAGCGGAATGGTGCGTCTGCGCATCAGCATAAACGCGGCAGGAATAACCACCAGCGCCGGAACCAGCGCCAGGCCAAGCAGCGCGCCTTCATAGCCGCCGAGACGATAGCAGACGTAATAGGCGACGACGCCGATAAGGCTGCCCAGAATCAGCGCCAGTGCGTTTCCGGCGGCGTCGCGGAAGCCTTTCATCAGCGCTAACAGCAGGTTAGCCCAGGCGATCCCCATCTGCACCAGCGCGACCGCACGCACCAGCCCCTGGTAATGAGTATTGCCAAACAGCCCCTGGCTTATAGGCGCGGCCGCCAGTAAAAAGACGATGGCCAGCAGCGTGGAAAAACCCAAGACCATCGCCGAGGACGTCCCGACCACCCTGCGCAGCGCCGCCGCATCATCGTGATGCTGCGCCACGTATTTGGTGACACCGTTGAAGATTCCGGCCCCGGCGAGAACGCCGAGCACGGTCACAAGCTGGCGGAAGTTACCTGCCTGTCCGACACCGGACGGGCCAAAGGAGACCGCCAGCAGTTTAACCACCAGCAGCCCTGCGCCAATCTTGACAAGTGTGGACGCGGCGGTCCACACCGATGCTTTCGCCAGAGACATATCAGCGGAAGTAGCTCAGAAGGGTATTAATTACCGTGCGCTGATTGACCGGCGCGAGGTTGTAGAACAGCGGCAGACGAAGCAAACGCTCACTTTCTTTGGTGGTGTAGCGATCTTCACCGACAAACTGACCGAAGGCTTCACCCGCCGGGCTGGAGTGCAGCGGGATGTAATGGAATACCGCCATGATCTCCGCCTCTTTCAGGTAGGCGATCAGGTTGCTGCGGTCATCGTTGTCGCGCAGTTTGATGTAAAACATGTGCGCGTTGTGGACACAGTCTGCCGGAATGGTCGGCAGCTCGATGCGCCCTTGCTGCGCCAGCGGCGCGAAGGCATCGTAATAGGTCTGCCACAGGGACAAACGCTGCTGGTTGATGCGCTCGGCAGCTTCAAGCTGCGCCCAGAGATAAGCGGCCTGCAGATCGGCCATCAGATAGCTGGAGCCGATATCGCGCCAGGTGTATTTATCGACCTGCCCGCGGAAGAACTGGCTGCGGTTGGTGCCTTTCTCGCGGATCACTTCGGCGCGTTCCACCAGCGCACGGTCGTTGATCAGCGTCGCGCCACCTTCACCGCCCGCGGTGTAGTTTTTGGTTTCGTGGAAGCTAAAGCAGCCGATGTGGCCGATCGTGCCCAGCGCGCGGCCTTTGTAGGTGGACATCACGCCCTGCGCGGCATCTTCCACCACGAACAGGTTGTGCTTTTTGGCGATGGCCATGATGGTGTCCATCTCACACGCCACACCCGCGTAGTGAACCGGCACAATCGCCCGCGTTTTGTCGGTGATCGCCGCTTCAATCAGGGTTTCGTCGATGTTCATTGTGTCCGGTCGGACATCAACAAAGATAATTTTCGCGCCACGCAGAACGAACGCGTTCGCCGTCGAAACAAAGGTGTAGCTCGGCATGATGACTTCGTCACCCGGCTTGATGTCCAGCAGCAGCGCGGCCATCTCGAGGGACGCCGTGCAGGACGGCGTCAGCAGCACTTTGGCGCTGTGAAAACGCTGCTCCATCCACTGCTGACAGCGACGGGTAAACCCGCCGTCGCCGCAGAGTTTGCCGCTGCCCATGGCAGACTGCATGTAATCAAGTTCAGTGCCCACAACGGGAGGCGCGTTAAATGGAATCATCTTGTCACCTGTATAGCCAGTAAGCGGTCGCGTCAATGTTGCCACCGCTTGCAATGTAACGTTTAAGCGCGGCGGTGTTACCCAGTTGGGTCGCCACCCGCAATGTTGATACCTGACGCTGCGCGGCCCAGTGAAGCGCCGCCTGCATCAGTTTGTCACCCATCCCGCGACCGGCGAGCAGGCCGATACGCGCTTCGCTCTCACTCAGCAGACGCAGAGAGACAAATGCCTCAATCTCGCCGCTGCTGGCGCGGAAAACCAGGCACTCATGGTCGAAGGTGCCTTTAACGGCGTTTTCAATCCACTGCGCGTAAAACCGACCGCTGGCGTCGGGCGCATACCAGGGCGCACGAAAGCGGCTCTGGGCAAAGGCCAGCGCCGCCATCTGGCGCAGCGCGGGGATATCCCGCTCCGTTGCTACTTCAGCTTCTGTCGGGGCGTGCTGCGTGACGGTGATGGTCAGATCGACTTCACCTTCCACCAGCTGAAATCCCAGCTTTTGCAGGTCATCCAGCCAGTCGGCACGTCCCGCCGGGATTTTGGCCTGTACGCGCTGCCACGGCGTGAAATCCGCCGTCGTCAGTGCCGGAGCATCGTCGCGAAAGCGCACCACCGCCGAGGAGAGACCAAAAAAATCGGTCTCCCAGGTGAGCGGTTCCAGTACGCCGGGCAACTCACTCAACGCCACACCCCTTTGGTATCAACGATAAACTTCTGCTGCACCGCGTCGCCGCTGATGGCTTTGAACTCTTTGTGATCCACCAGCAGGACCAGCACATCGGCCGTTTTCAGAGCGTCATCGAGCGTGGCGAGCTGGCAATGCCCCGCCAGTTTCTTCGGCAGGGTATGAATGTTCGGCTCAACGACCAGCGTTTCGCCCGTGTGCCAGGTGGCAATCATCTCGGCGATGCCCATCGCCGGGCTTTCGCGCAAATCGTCGATGTTCGGTTTAAACGCCAGACCAAAGCAGGCAATTTTGACTTCGCTGGCGCGCTTGCCGCTTTCGGCGAGGCAATCCGCCACCGTGGCTTTCACCTGGTTCATCACCCAGTGCGGTTTGCCATCGTTTACTTCGCGGGCAGTACGGATAAGGCGCGCCTGATCGGGGTTTTGCGCCACGATGAACCATGGGTCTACGGCGATGCAGTGCCCGCCGACGCCTGGGCCTGGCTGGAGAATGTTGACGCGCGGATGGCGGTTCGCCAGGCGGATCAGTTCCCAGACGTTAATCCCCTGGTCGGCGCAAATCAGCGACAGTTCGTTGGCGAAAGCGATGTTCACGTCGCGGAAGCTGTTTTCGGTCAGCTTGCACATTTCCGCCGTGCGTGAGTTAGTGACCACACACTCGCCTTCGAGGAAGATGTTGTAGAGTTCGCTGGCGCGCGCAGAACAGATGGGCGTCATGCCGCCAATCACGCGGTCGTTTTTAATCAGCTCAACCATCACCTGGCCCGGCAGAACGCGCTCCGGGCAATAGGCGATATTGATATCAGCCTGCTCGCCCGCCTGCTGCGGGAAGGTCAAATCAGGGCGGGCTTCGGCCAGCCACTGCGCCATCTGCTCGGTCGCCCCGACAGGAGAGGTCGACTCCAGAATTACCAGTGCGCCTTTCTTCAGCACCGGCGCGATGGATTTGGCCGCCGCTTCGACATACACCATATCCGGCTCATGCTCGCCTTTAAACGGCGTTGGCACGGCAATCAGATAGGCATCCGCCTCGACAGGCTTAGTGCTGGCTTTCAGGAAACCGCCTTCGACGGCGGTTTTGACCACTTTGTCGAGATCCGGCTCCACGATATGAATTTCACCACGGTTAATGGTATCTACCGCATGCTGGTTGATATCCACCCCGATAACCTGCTTTTGACGTGAAGCAAAGGCGGCCGCAGTCGGCAGTCCAATGTAGCCAAGACCAATGACAGAGATGGTAGAAAAACTCATAGCGTTACCCGATTATGTTTAAGTGCATGCAAAATACGGCTGCAGGCCTGCCCGTCGCCATAAGGGTTATGGGCGTGGCTCATCGCCTGGTACTCTTTTTCATCGTGCAGCAGGCGTGTGACCTCTGCCACCAGATGTTTGGTGTCGGTTCCCACCAGGCGCACCGTTCCGGCTTTGATCGCCTCCGGGCGCTCGGTGGTTTCGCGCATCACCAGCACCGGTTTACCCAGTGAAGGGGCCTCTTCCTGAATACCGCCGGAATCCGTCAGGATCAGCCAGGCGTGGTTCATCAGCCAGACGAACGGCAGGTAGTCCTGCGGCTCAATCAGGATCACGTTCTCGATATGACCCAGAATACGATTGACCGGCTCGCTGACGTTGGGGTTGAGGTGGACCGGATAGACGATCTGCACGTCCGGGTTTTGCGCGGCGATTTCCGCCAGCGCATGGCAAATTTGCTCAAACCCGCGGCCAAAGCTCTCGCGGCGGTGGCCCGTCACCAGAATCATCTTTTTGCCCGCGGTAAGGAACGGATAGCGCACCGCCAGTTCTTCCCGCAGGTCGTCGCTCGCCATCACGCGATCGCGCACCCAAATCAGGGCATCAATCACCGTGTTGCCGGTGACGAAAATTTTGTCGTCGCGAATGTTTTCGCGCAGCAGGTTCTGCCGGGAGTTTTCGGTTGGCGCGAAGTGATACATCGCCAGATGGCCGGTGAGCGTGCGGTTGGCCTCTTCAGGCCATGGGGAATAGAGGTCGCCAGTGCGTAAACCGGCTTCAACGTGCCCGACCGGAATGCGCTGATAGAACGCGGCCAGACTGGTAGCGATAGTGGTGGTGGTATCGCCGTGAACCAGAACCACGTCTGGTTTAAAAGATTCCAGAATAGGTTTTAACCCTTCCAGAATGCGACAGGTAATTTCGGTCAATCCCTGTCCCGGTTTCATAATATTAAGATCGTAATCCGGAACAATGGAAAAGAGATTTAAAACCTGATCAAGCATCTCCCGATGCTGCGCGGTGACGCAAACTTTCGCCTCAAACCAGGGATCATTTGCCAGCGCATGGACCAGCGGCGCCATCTTGATGGCTTCCGGCCTTGTGCCAAATACGGTAAGTACTTTCACATCGATTCTCTTCGATTAGGTGATGAAGGCCGGAGCCTTCATCGTAGACGGCGTTCTTAATTTGTGCGACGACGTGTTAACGCCACGCCTGCGCCCGTCAGTGCGCCCACAATCCCCCACATAATCATCAGGAATGCGCGACGCGGACTATCGCGTTTTACAGGTTCTTCAGGCGTTCGCAAATAACGATAGGTCTGAAAACGCGGATCCAGTGTTGGACCCACATTCAGGGTGTTAAGCATGGCGCGGTTCTGGTCGTAGTCGAGATCGAAATCTGGCCCGACGGCCTGCAGGTTTTCAAGACGCGCCTGCAGCATCGGGCGGCCCAGCAGGAACATTTCGGAATCCGGCAGCTCGTCGGCCGGTACGTCCGTTTCGCTGCGGGAGATATTGCGCTGCTCGGCGATTTTCAGCGCCTGTTCAATATTATGGACGCGGCGGGAGAAAATGGCTTTTGCCACCTCTTCCTGACGTTTAACCTGCGCCTTCATTTGAATGGTGCGCGCGGCCCATGCGCCTTTCAGCTCATCATTTAGATGGCTCGCAGCACGCTGGCTGGCGAAGGCGACATACTGGCGAAGCAGATTGTTCGCGTCCGGCGCGGTTTCAGCAATCAGCTTAACGTTGTCGTTGATGTTGCGCAGCACATCGCCTGGCGTGAACTGGATGTTGTTGATCAGGTCATCCAGCAGGGCGGCATCGGCTTTACTGTTACCGACCATGCGTTGTTTGTAGTAGTCCGTCTGGGACCAGAAGTCGCGGCGAGTATCCCAGGACGCCAGCTGCATGATGAACTCTTTGTAGGATTCATCCATTACAGAGGGCTGGTCCGAAGAGGCCAGATTGGCTTTGATGTCGAGGTTACGCAGGAACTGCTGCTGCGAATAGAAACCGCCCAACATGTTTACCGTTGGTCGATCGGTGATCGCGGTTGCGCTCCACTCTTGTTTCGCAAAAAAGGTGTACGCCAGCGCCAGCAGCGCGAACCCCAGTGCGATTCCTGCAATCCACAGCTTGCCCGCCCATAAAACACGAAACAAACCACGAATATCCAGCTCGTTCTCAGTTACCACTGATTTCGTTCCCGCCAACGGTTGAGTCATCACAGTCCCGTTTTTACTTAGTTAATGTTGGATTTTTACCACTGTTTCTACGCATCCGGCGTTTTACACGTTTAATGAAGCGCGCGACTTTCCATGCGCGTTTAATGCAATAGCCGTACATGAAGAATGCTAGCAAGAATAATACCAACATTACCCATTCAGGAATAAAGTGCGCATATTCTGCGGCTACCCCAATGCCAGCCAGCAGCGCGGCGGCGAGGGTGATCAGCACAAATGCCTGACGTGAAGTAAAACCTGCGCGCATGATCAGGTGATGAATATGCTGGCGGTCCGGTGAGAAAGGACTCATACCCTTGCGCAGACGACGATACATGATTGCCACCATGTCCATCAGCGGAATAGCGATGATCCACAGCGCGGTGACCGGGCTGATAGGGTGCGTTTTGCCCTGAGTCGTTTCCAGCAGGATCCAGATGACCGTGAAACCAATCAGCGTACTGCCTGCATCGCCCATAAAGACTTTATAGCGACGCCCCAGCACACCGAGGTTAAGCAGGATATAAGGCAGGATGGCCGCAATCATGGCGAAACACCACATTGACAGGCTGTACTGACCATCAAACCATAAAATGATACCGATAGCGGCGAAGGAGACAGACGACAGGCCACCCAGCAGACCGTCAATCCCATCAACCATGTTGAAGGCGTTGATGGCAGCCCAAACAGCAAACAGCGTCAGGAAGAAACCGAACGGACCGAGAACCATCTCCCAGGTGCCAAAGATATAACCGAGGCTGCTCAGATAGAGCTTACCGACCACCATCATGATGATGCCGATCGCGGCCTGAACCGAAGCACGGAATTTTACGCTGATATCGAAGCGGTCATCGAGCGCGCCCACCAGCACCAGAACACCCGCACAGGCCAGATAGAGTGCAGCGTGAGGGATATAATAATCTGCGATTCCAAAGGTAAAGCAAATGCCCGCGTAAACGGAGATTCCCCCAACCAGCGGGATCAGGCCCTGATGGCGTTTACGATAATTGGGTTTATCCACTAACCCGACTCTTTTTGCCACCTTACGCGCAATGAACAAAAAACAGGTTGTGAATAAAAAAATACTGATTAGCTCAGTAACCGCAGTGAGTAGATTCACAATTCATGCTCTCAACAAATGTTAATCCTGGAAGTATAACTACGAAGCCATAGCTCCCGAAGGAATAAAGCCAGCCTCTTACAACTCCCTTTGTATGTTTTTCAATCAATTACTTTTTGACGTTACAAACATTCTAATTGTCGCACTGGTCGGTCAAAAATGGGAGTCTGCGGTTATAGCGTATAGTCCAAAAAAAGAAAACGCCACGTAAAAACGTGGCGTTAGCTGGGTTTATTTGTATTACGAGCGTTTCATCATGTCGAAGAATTCGTCGTTTGTCTTAGTCATAGCCAGCTTATTGATGAGGAATTCCATTGCGTCGATTTCGCCCATTGGGTGAATGATTTTGCGCAGGATCCACATTTTCTGCAGCTCTTCCTGGGTGGTGAGCAGCTCTTCTTTACGGGTACCGGAACGGTTGTAGTCGATTGCCGGGAAGACGCGCTTCTCTGCAATTTTACGAGAGAGGTGCAGTTCCATGTTACCTGTACCTTTAAACTCTTCGTAAATCACTTCGTCCATTTTGGAGCCGGTATCGATCAGCGCTGTTGCGATGATGGTCAGGCTTCCGCCCTCTTCGACGTTACGTGCAGCACCGAAGAAACGTTTTGGACGATGCAGGGCGTTCGCATCCACACCACCGGTCAGCACTTTACCGGAAGCCGGAACGACGGTGTTGTACGCACGCGCCAGACGAGTGATGGAGTCGAGCAGGATGATAACGTCTTTCTTGTGTTCAACCAGACGCTTCGCTTTCTCGATAACCATTTCAGCAACCTGAACGTGGCGAGAGGCTGGCTCATCAAAGGTAGAAGCAACCACTTCACCTTTAACCAGACGCTGCATCTCGGTCACTTCCTCTGGACGCTCATCGATCAGCAGAACCATCAGTACGCAGTCTGGGTGGTTGTAAGCAATGCTCTGTGCGATGTTCTGCAGCAGCATGGTTTTACCCGCTTTCGGCGGTGCCACAATCAGACCACGCTGGCCACGACCAATCGGAGAAGCCAGATCCAGAACGCGAGCGGTGAGGTCTTCGGTAGAACCGTTACCACGCTCCATGCGCAGACGCGAGTTCGCGTGCAGCGGCGTTAAGTTTTCGAACAGGATCTTGTTGCGCGAGTTTTCAGGTTTATCGTAGTTAACTTCGTTAACTTTCAACAGCGCAAAGTAGCGTTCACCCTCTTTCGGAGGACGAATCTTACCTGAAATGGTATCACCTGTGCGGAGGTTGAAACGGCGGATTTGGCTAGGGGAAACGTAGATGTCATCAGGACCGGCGAGGTAGGAGCTGTCTGCAGAACGGAGGAAACCAAATCCGTCTTGCAATATCTCCAGGACACCGTCGCCAAAGATATCTTCGCCACTCTTTGCGTGCTGCTTCAGGATGGCAAAAATAATGTCCTGCTTGCGCATACGAGCCTGGTTTTCCAGCCCCATATTTTCGCCGAGAGTGATCAGCTCAGAAACCGGCGTATTCTTTAATTCGGTAAGATTCATAATGGTGTGGGTTCTTAAACTCGGGGTGATACTCGAACTTAATGTTGTGAATGGTATGGCAGGGTCATCCATGCCTGTTAGCGGCCATCAACTCATGTCTGTTCGCTGTCTGGTCAAAGAGAAAGCACAGAACTGAAACGACAAGACGGATTGAGTGACAAGCCCGGAATCTATCTACCTCTCGCATCGTTCATTTAACAATGGGAAGTATCGGGTAAAACCAGAACGACAAGGTAGTGTGTAAATCGAAGTCATAGGTAACTTAGCACGACTAAAGCCGGGCGTCCAGAGATCCACAGAATTTCGGAATCCAGACGCCGGCCGAGAAACCTTACGCCAGATTAGCGTCCAGGAACTCTTTCAGCTGACCTTTGGACAGTGCGCCCACTTTGGTTGCAGCCACTTCGCCGTTTTTGAACAGCAGAAGGGTTGGGATGCCACGGATGCCGTATTTTGGCGCGGTGCCCGGGTTCTGGTCGATGTTCAGCTTGGCAATGGTCAGTTTGCCCTGATATTCGTCAGCGATTTCATCCAGAATCGGGGCGATCATTTTGCAAGGACCACACCATTCAGCCCAGAAATCGACGAGGATCAGCCCGTCAGCTTTAAGTACGTCCGTGTCAAAACTGTCGTCAGTCAGGTGAATAATTTTATCGCTCATATATAACTCCACAGGAATAAGCCTGGCGTGTTGGTGTAGGATTAATCAACGACGTGTTGATGTAGCATTAACCAACTAAAGGTTGACTTTATTTCACCGGATACGCTTTCGTAAAGCAATAGTAAGCTGATATTCTACCACACTATGAGCAAAACACATTTAACAGAACAGAAGTTTTCCGACTTCGCCCTGCACGCAAAAGTTATCGAAGCCCTTGAAAATAAAGGCTTTCATAACTGCACGCCCATTCAAGCCCTCGCCCTGCCGCTCACGCTGGCCGGTCGCGATGTTGCAGGGCAGGCGCAAACCGGTACTGGCAAAACGATGGCGTTTTTGACGTCAACGTTTCATTATTTACTTTCTCATCCAGCAATTGCTGACCGAAAAGTTAACCAACCGCGTGCGCTGATCATGGCTCCAACGCGAGAACTTGCGGTGCAGATCCATGCCGACGCGGAACCTCTGGCACAGACCACTGGCCTGAAATTAGGCCTGGCTTATGGCGGCGACGGCTACGATAAACAGCTGAAAGTGCTGGAAAGCGGCGTTGATATTCTGATCGGTACCACCGGTCGTCTGATCGACTACGCAAAACAAAACCACATTAACCTCGGTGCAATCCAGGTTGTGGTCCTCGACGAAGCCGATCGTATGTACGATCTGGGCTTTATCAAAGATATCCGCTGGCTGTTCCGTCGTATGCCACCGACCACGCAGCGCCTGAACATGCTGTTCTCTGCCACCCTCTCCTACCGCGTCCGTGAACTGGCGTTCGAACAGATGAACAACGCCGAATACGTGGAAGTCGAGCCGGAGCAGAAAACGGGCCATCGTATTAAAGAAGAGCTCTTCTATCCGTCTAACGAAGAGAAGATGCGTCTGCTGCAAACGCTGATCGAAGAAGAGTGGCCAGATCGCGCCATTATCTTTGCCAACACCAAGCATCGCTGCGAAGACATCTGGGGCCATTTGGCGGCAGACGGACATCGCGTTGGCCTGCTGACCGGTGACGTGGCACAGAAAAAACGTCTGCGTATTCTTGAAGAATTTACCCGTGGTGACCTCGATATCCTGGTCGCTACCGACGTGGCTGCGCGCGGTCTGCACATTCCTGCCGTCACACACGTCTTTAACTACGATCTGCCTGACGATTGTGAAGACTACGTTCACCGTATCGGCCGTACCGGTCGTGCTGGCGCAAGCGGTCACTCCATCAGCCTGGCCTGTGAAGAGTACGCTCTGAACCTGACGGCGATCGAAACCTATATCGGCCACTCTATTCCGCAGAGCAAATACAATCCCGATGCGCTGTTGAGTGAACTGCCACCGGCGAAGCGCCTCACTCGCGCCCGCTCCGGCAATGGCCCACGCCGCACCGGCGGAGCACCACGTAACCGTCGTCGTTCAGGTTAATTACTATGCTCAGTTCCACCTCGCTTTATGCAGCTATTGATTTAGGTTCGAATAGTTTTCATATGCTGGTTGTACGCGAGGTGGCGGGGAGCATTCAGACCCTGACGCGCATCAAGCGCAAGGTCCGCCTCGCGGCGGGCCTGAGCAGCGATAATCATCTCTCTCCTGAAGCGATGGAACGCGGCTGGCAATGCCTGCGTCTGTTTGCTGAACGTCTGCAGGATATTCCGCACAATCAAATCCGCGTTGTGGCTACCGCCACGCTGCGACTGGCCGTGAACTCCGTCGATTTTATCGCGAAAGCGCAGGAAATCCTCGGCTGCCCGGTGCAGGTCATCAGCGGTGAAGAAGAAGCGCGTCTGATTTATCAGGGTGTCGCCCACACCACCGGTGGCGACGATCGTCGTCTGGTGGTGGACATTGGCGGCGCCAGCACCGAGCTGGTCACGGGCACCGGTTCGCAGGCGACGTCACTGTTCAGCCTGTCGATGGGATGTGTGACCTGGCTCGAGCGCTACTTTACCGATCGTAATCTTGCCCAGGAGAACTTCGACGAGGCCGAAAAAGCCGCGCGCGAAGTGCTGCGTCCGGTGATGGATGAACTGCGTTATCACGGCTGGAAAGTGTGTGTCGGCGCGTCGGGTACGGTTCAGGCTCTGCAAGAGATCATGATGGCGCAGGGCATGGATGAGCGGATTACGCTGGCCAAACTGCAGCAGCTGAAACAGCGCGCCATTCAGTGCGGTCGTCTGGAAGAGCTGGAAATTGAAGGTTTGACGCTCGAGCGCGCGCTGGTGTTCCCGAGCGGTCTGGCAATTCTGATCGCCATCTTCACCGAATTAGATATTCAATGTATGACCCTGGCCGGCGGCGCACTGCGCGAAGGACTGGTCTACGGCATGCTGCATCTGGCGGTGGAACAAGACATTCGCAGCCGCACGCTGCGCAATGTTCAGCGCCGTTTTATTGTTGATACGGAGCAGGCACAGCGCGTGGCCCAACTGGCCTCCAGCTTTGCAGACCAGGTGGCGACCACCTGGGCGCTTGAACCTCTGAGCCGTGATCTCTTACTGAGTGCCTGCGCACTGCATGAAATTGGTCTGAGCATTGATTTCAAACAGGCACCGGTTCACGCCGCGTATCTGGTGCGGAATCTGGATCTGCCGGGTTTCACTCCGGCGCAGAAAAAGCTGCTGGCGACATTGCTACTGAACCAGACCAACACCGTCGATCTCTCGTCTTTGCATCAGCAAAATGCCGTCCCGCCGCGGGTTGCCGAACATCTCTGTCGACTGCTGCGTCTGGCGATTCTGTTCGCCAGCCGTCGCCGCGCCGACTTATTGCCTGCTATCACCCTCTCCGCGAATGGCGAAAACCTGACGCTCACGCTGCCGGATAACTGGCTGGATCGTCACCCGCTTGGGGCTGAGATGATTGAGCAGGAATGCCAGTGGCAGAGCTACGTCCACTGGGATCTGGAAGTGAAATAGCGCCGCCGTTACTTCTCTTTGGCTTTCGCCAGCATGGCGCGAATGTTCGCCACGTTGGCTTGCCCTTTGTGCATCCTTTCTTCAGCCGTAATCACCTTACGCTCTTGCTCCCAAATCAGATCGTCCTGCGGCAGTTCCAGCAGGAAGCGGCTCGGTTCCGGGCGTACCATTTCGCCATACTGACGGCGCTCTTTGCACAGCGTAAAGGTCAGCTCTTTTTGCGCACGGGTAATGCCCACGTAAGCCAGACGTCGTTCTTCATCGACGTTGTCCTCATCAATGCTGCTCTGATGCGGCAATAATCCCTCTTCCATTCCCACCAGATAAACATACGGGAATTCAAGGCCTTTGGACGCGTGCAGGGTCATCAGCTGAACCTGATCCGCTTCCTCTTCGCTCTCGCCGCGCTCCATCATGTCGCGCAGGGTAAAGCGGGTGACGACCTGCGTCAGGGTCATCGGTTCGTCGATTTCGGAGCCTTCCAGCATTTCGGTCATCCACGTAAACAGCTGGTTGACGTTTTTCATGCGCATTTCGGCCGCTTTTGGGCTGGCGGACGTTTCGTACAGCCAGGATTCGTAATCGACGCCGTGGATGAGATCGCGTACGGCGGCGATCGGCTCGCGCTCGGCGAGGCGCTGGATCTCTCCCAGCCACTGGGTAAAGCGCGTCAGCGACTCGTAGCCGCGCCCGGTGAGCGTCGTGCTCAGCCCCATATCGAAGCTGGCGGTGAACATACTTTTATTTCGGGTCATCGCCCATTCACCCAGCTTTTGCAGCGTCGCCGGGCCGATTTCACGCTTCGGCGTGTTGACGATGCGCAAGAACGCGCTGTCGTCGTCCGGGTTGGTCAGCACGCGCAAATAGGCGAGCAGATCTTTGATCTCAGGGCGGGAGAAGAACGAGGTCCCGCCGGAGATTTTGTAAGGGATGCGGTTTTGCATCAGCATCTTTTCAAAGACGCGCGACTGGTGGTTCCCGCGATAGAGGATGGCGTAATCCTTATACTCGGTTTTATTGACGAAGTGATGGGCAATCAGCTCACCCGCCACGCGCTCGGCCTCGTGCTCTTCGTTGTTGGCACTGAGGACTTTCAGCTCGGTGCCATACCCCAGCTCGGAGAAGAGGCGTTTTTCGAAGACGTGCGGGTTGTTGGCGATCAGAATATTTGCTGCTTTGAGAATGCGTCCTGATGACCGGTAATTCTGCTCGAGCTTGACCACCTGGAGCGCGGGAAAATCTTTGCTCAGCAGGACCAGGTTTTGCGGACGCGCCCCGCGCCAGGAGTAGATCGACTGGTCGTCGTCGCCCACCACGGTAAAGCGCGCGCGCTGCCCCACCAGCAGTTTCACCAGCTCATACTGGCTGGTGTTGGTATCCTGATATTCATCCACCAGCAGATAGCGGATCTTGTTCTGCCAGCGCTCGCGCACCTCTTCATTGCGCTGGAGCAGCAGCGTCGGCAGCAGGATCAGGTCGTCAAAATCGAGAACGTTACAGGCTTTGAGGTGGTCGTCATACAGGCTGTAACAGTGGGCGAAGATCCGATCGCGCTCACCTTTGGCGCTCGCCGCAGCCTGCGCCGGCGTCATCAGATCGTTTTTCCAGTTGGAGATCGTCGAGATCAACTGCTGGAGGATGGTTTTGTCTTCTTCGAGCCGCCCTTCGGTCAACTCTTTCAGGAGTGCGACCTGATCCGTATCGTCGAAGAGGGAGAAATTCGATTTCATCCCCAGCGCGGCGTATTCACGCTTGATGATGTCCAGCCCCAGCGTGTGGAAGGTGGAGATCATCAGCCCGCGCGCCTCTTTGCGCCCGAGCGTCTGCCCGACACGCTCTTTCATCTCGCGCGCCGCCTTGTTGGTGAAGGTCACCGCCGCGATATGGCGCGCCTGATAGCCACAGCCGCGGATCAGATGGGCGATTTTATTGGTGATCACGCGCGTCTTTCCGGAACCCGCACCCGCCAGCACCAGGCAAGGTCCGGTGACGAATTCGACGGCTTGTTGTTGTCCGGGGTTTAAACGCATAAGAAGTTCACTCAATGAAGGTCGGGAGGAGATAAAAAGGAAAAACGCGTGTGGTAGTATAGCGAGCCTAATCCATACCACTCAAGGCACGATCATGGCAAAAACAGCAGCAGCACTGCATATTCTTGTTAAAGAAGAGAAACTGGCACTGGATCTTCTGGAGCAGATCAAAAACGGCGCGGACTTCGAGAAACTGGCGAAGAAACACTCTACCTGCCCGTCAGGCAAAAAAGGCGGCCATTTAGGTGAATTCCGTCAGGGCCAGATGGTTCCGGCGTTTGATAAAGTGGTGTTCTCCTGCCCGGTGCTGGAGCCAACCGGCCCACTGCACACTCAGTTCGGTTATCACATCATTAAAGTGCTGTACCGGAATTAACAGCAAAGCCTTCTCATAGAGAAGGCTTTTTATGTTTGCACCCTCTCCCGTGGGAGAGGGCTGGGGTGAGGGCATCAGGCCGCACCTCCCCGCAAAACAAAAAGCCCGGTGGCGGCTTCGCCTTACCGGGCCTACGAACGGAAGATGGTAGGTCGGGTAAGCTTTAGCGCCACCCGACTTTTTTATTATCCTGCTACAGCAATACGCTTCATATCCTTCATGTATCCACGCAGCGTGTGGCCCACGCTCTCAATCGCATGGCTACGAATCGCTTCGTTCACGTCGCGCAACTGAGCGTTATCAACCGTGCCTTCGGCAATCGCTTTACCCAGATCGCCTGCCTGCAGGGTGGTCATGAACTCTTTCAACAGCGGTACGCAAGCGTAAGAGAACAGGTAGTTGCCGTATTCTGCGGTATCAGAGATTACCACGTTCATTTCATACAGACGCTTACGGGCGATGGTGTTCGCGATCAGCGGCAGCTCGTGCAGTGATTCGTAGTAAGCGGATTCTTCGATGATGCCGGAGTCGACCATGGTCTCGAACGCCAGCTCAACGCCCGCTTTCACCATCGCGATCATCAGAACGCCTTTATCGAAGTACTCCTGCTCGCTGATTTTACCGTCAAACTGAGCGGCGGTTTCGAACGCGGTTTTACCGGTCTCTTCACGCCAGGTCAGCAGTTTCTTATCGTCGTTCGCCCAGTCAGCCATCATGCCGGAGGAGAATTCACCGGAGATGATGTCGTCCATGTGTTTCTGGAACAACGGCGCCATGATCTCTTTCAGCTGTTCGGACAGCGCATAAGCACGCAGTTTTGCCGGGTTGGACAGACGGTCCATCATCAGCGTGATACCGCCCTGCTTCAGCGCTTCGGTGATGGTTTCCCAGCCGAACTGAATGAGTTTTTCTGCGTAAGACGGGTCGGTACCCTCTTCCACCAGCTTGTCGAAGCACAGCAGAGAACCGGCCTGCAGCATACCGCACAGGATAGTCTGCTCGCCCATCAGGTCAGATTTCACTTCTGCCACGAAGGAAGATTCCAGCACGCCCGCACGGTGACCGCCAGTT
This sequence comes from Lelliottia sp. JS-SCA-14, assembly GCF_035593345.1. NCBI lineage: Bacteria > Pseudomonadati > Pseudomonadota > Gammaproteobacteria > Enterobacterales > Enterobacteriaceae > Lelliottia > Lelliottia sp. JS-SCA-14. The sequence continues at coordinate 4,726,218 of NZ_CP141606.1, forward strand.
GCCGCAGCCCAGGCTTTGGCAATCGCCATGCCTTCGCCCTTCGGATCGTTTTCCGGGTGAACGGCGATCAGGGTCGGTACGCCGAAACCACGTTTGTACTCTTCACGCACTTCGGTGCCCGGGCACTTCGGTGCAACCATCACCACGGTGATGTCTTTACGAATCTGCTCGCCCACTTCAACGATGTTGAAACCGTGAGAGTAGCCCAGCGCCGCGCCGTCTTTCATCAGCGGCTGAACGGAGCGCACAACGTCGGAGTGCTGTTTGTCTGGGGTCAGGTTAACCACCAGATCCGCCTGTGGGATCAGCTCTTCGTAGGTACCCACTTTGAAGCCGTTTTCGGTCGCTTTACGCCAGGAAGCGCGCTTCTCAGCAATCGCTTCTTTACGCAGGGCGTAGGAGATATCCAGACCGGAGTCACGCATATTCAGGCCCTGGTTCAGACCCTGTGCGCCACAGCCGACGATGACCACTTTTTTACCCTGAAGGTAGCTCGCGCCATCGGCGAATTCATCGCGCGCCATAAAGCGGCATTTGCCCAGCTGGGCCAGCTGCTGACGCAGATTCAGTGTATTGAAGTAGTTAGCCATGGTGAACTCCGTGATGTTGTGTTGCTTGTTGTTCTGGTCGCTTATGCGAGTATGGACTTACTATATGACAGGAATTTTATTGCGGAAATTGATATATTCACAACGTCACATTGCAATTTCTGCAACGTAAAAACGTGGAGTGTGGTCTGTGGATTTACGCGATCTCAAAACCTTTCTGCATCTGGCGGAAAGCCGTCACTTTGGCCGCAGCGCGCGGGCCATGCACGTCAGCCCCTCCACGCTTTCCCGGCAGATCCAGCGCCTGGAAGAGGATCTCGGTCAGGCCCTGTTTGTGCGCGATAACCGCACCGTGACGCTCACCGAAGCGGGCGAAGAGCTGCGATCTTTTGCCCATCAGACGTTGCTCCAGTACCAGCGGCTGCGGCACACCATCGATCAGCAGGGGCCCTCCCTCTCCGGCGAGTTGCATATTTTCTGCTCCGTGACGGCCGCCTATAGCCACTTGCCGCCGATTCTGGACCGGTTTCGCGCCGAGCACCCGTCGGTAGAAATCAAGCTCACCACGGGGGACGCCGCTGATGCGATGGAGAAAGTGGTAACGGGCGAAGCCGATCTGGCGATTGCAGGCAAACCCGAAACGCTGCCCGGCGCAGTCGCGTTTTCGATGCTGGAGAATCTGGCGGTGGTGTTAATTGCCCCGGCGCTGCCGTGTCCGGTGCGCAATCAGGTGTCGGTCGATCATCCCGACTGGTCAACGGTGCCGTTTATCATGGCCGATCAGGGGCCGGTGCGCCGTCGTATCGAACTGTGGTTCCGTCGGCAAAAAATCAGTAATCCGTCGATCTATGCGACGGTGGGCGGGCATGAAGCCATGGTTTCGATGGTCGCCCTCGGGTGTGGCGTGGCGTTGCTGCCGGAAGTGGTGCTGGAGAACAGCCCGGAGCCGGTGCGCAATCGCGTGATGATTTTAGAGCGCAGCGATGAGAAGACGCCGTTTGAGCTTGGCGTGTGCGCACAAAAAAAGCGGCTGCATGAGCCGCTTATTGATGCGTTTTGGCAGATTTTGCCAAACCATTAAACCCATACCGGACGCATTGTAGGCCCGATAAGCGCAGCGCCATCGGGCATTTGGACGTTAGCCCGCCAGGAAGAACCTGAACGCCGGGTTATGAGTTTCGTCGTGGCAATCGTAGCCCAGCTCGTTCAGCCGGGTTTCGAAATCCGGTTCATGCTCACCCAGTTCGAACGCCGCCAACACGCGCCCGTAATCGGTGCCGTGGCTGCGATAGTGGAACAGCGAAATGTTCCAGTGGGTGCCCAGCGTGTGCAGGAACTTGAGCAAAGCCCCCGGTGATTCCGGAAACTCAAAGCTGAACAGACGCTCTCGCAACGGCTTCGACGGACGCCCGCCGACCATATAGCGCACGTGCAGTTTCGCCATCTCGTCATCGGAGAGATCCACCACGCTGTAACCGCCCTCATTCAGCAGGTGAAGGATCTCTTTGCGTTCCTCCAGCCCACGGCTCAGCCGCACACCGACAAAAATGCAGGCATCTTTGGCATCGGCAAAGCGATAGTTAAACTCGGTCACTGAGCGCCCGCCGAGCAGCTGGCAGAATTTGAGGAAACTGCCCTTCTCTTCAGGGATCGTCACCGCCAGCAGGGCTTCGCGTTGCTCACCCAGCTCGCAGCGTTCGGACACGTAACGCAGGCCGTGGAAATTGACGTTCGCGCCAGAGAGCACGTGTGCCAGGCGTTCCCCGCGGATGTTGTGCTGAGCGATATATTTTTTCATCCCCGCCAGCGCCAGCGCGCCAGACGGTTCTGCCACCGCGCGGACATCCTCGAACAGATCTTTCATCGCCGCGCAGATCGCATCGCTGTCGACGGTGATGATGTCGTCGAGATACTCCTGGCACACGCGGAACGTCTCATCGCCGATACGTTTCACCGCCACGCCTTCAGCAAATAATCCCACGCGCGGCAGATCCACCGGATGACCGGCGTCCAGCGCCGCTTTCAGGCAGGCGGAATCTTCCGCTTCCACCGCAATCACTTTGATCTGCGGCATCAGTTGTTTAATGAGCACCGCGACACCCGCTGCCAGACCGCCACCGCCGACCGGGACAAACACGCGATCGAGGTGGGCATCCTGCTGCAGCAGTTCCAGCGCCAGCGTACCTTGCCCGGCAATCACCATCGGGTGATCGAAAGGTGGCACCCAGGTAAAGCCCTGCTGCTGCGCCAGTTCGATGGCGCGCGCTTTGGCTTCATCAAAATTGGCCCCGTGGAGCAGGACCTCGCCGCCGAAGCCGCGTACCGCGTCGACTTTGATATCAGCAGTCGCGACCGGCATCACGATCAGCGCTTTCAGCCCTAAACGTGCGGCAGAAAACGCCACGCCCTGGGCGTGATTCCCCGCCGATGCGGTGATAACCCCGCGCGCTTTTTGCTCTTCGGTTAACCCGGCCATCATCGCGTAGGCGCCGCGGAGCTTAAAGCTGTGGACCGGCTGGCGGTCTTCGCGCTTCACCAGAATCACGTTATCGAGACGGGACGACAGCTTGTCCATTTTCTGCAGCGGCGTGACCTGCACCGCCTCGTAGACCGGCGCGCGTAGCACCGCTCTGAGATATTCCGCCCCCTCAGGGGCGGCGGATAAGGGTTGTGATTCGGCCATCATTAGCCCCCAAGTTTGGATTTATCGCGCACCGCGCCTTTGTCCGCACTGGTGGCAAGGGTGGCGTAGGCGCGCAGGGCGAAGGAGACTTCGCGCTGGCGATCTTTTGGCGTCCAGGCTTTATCGCCCCGGGCTTCCTGAGCTTCACGGCGTGCAGCAATTTCCTGCTCGCTCAGCTGCAGCTGAATGCCGCGATTTGGAATGTCGATCGCAATCATGTCGCCGTCTTCGATGATGGCAATGTTGCCGCCGCTCGCCGCTTCCGGAGAGACGTGACCGATGGAGAGACCGGACGTACCGCCGGAGAATCGACCGTCGGTGATCAGCGCGCAGGCTTTGCCGAGACCCATGGATTTCAGGAAGGTGGTCGGATAGAGCATCTCCTGCATGCCTGGCCCGCCTTTTGGCCCTTCGTAGCGGATAACCACAACATCGCCCGCGACCACTTTACCGCCCAGAATGGCTTCCACCGCCGCGTCCTGGCTTTCATACACTTTTGCAGGACCGGTGAATTTCAGAATGCTGTCGTCCACGCCTGCCGTTTTGACGATGCAGCCGTTTTCCGCAAAGTTGCCGTACAGCACGGCCAGACCGCCGTCTTTGCTGTAGGCATTCTCCAGAGAGCGGATACAACCTTCGGCGCGATCGTCATCCAGGGTGTCCCAGCGACAATCCTGCGAGAAGGCCTGGGTGGTGCGGATGCCTGCCGGGCCGGCGCGGAACATCTTTTTCACCGCTTCGTCTTTGGTCAGCATCACGTCGTACTGGTCCAGCGTTTGCGGCAGCGTCAGGCCGAGAATGTTTTTCACGTCACGATTCAACAGGCCGGCGCGCTCCAGCTCGCCGAGAATGCCCAGCACACCACCGGCACGGTGAACGTCTTCCATGTGGTATTTCTGGGTACTTGGCGCGACTTTACACAGCTGTGGCACCTTGCGGGAGAGCTTGTCGATGTCACTCATGGTGAAATCAATTTCAGCTTCCTGCGCTGCGGCCAGCAGGTGCAGAACGGTGTTGGTGGATCCGCCCATGGCGATATCCAGGGTCATGGCATTTTCGAACGCCGCTTTGTTGGCGATATTGCGCGGCAGCGCGCTGACGTCGTCTTGCTCGTAATAACGTTTGGTCAGCTCAACGATGCGCGTACCGGCATTGAGGAACAGCTGTTTGCGGTCAGCGTGAGTCGCCAGCAGCGAGCCGTTGCCCGGCTGTGAAAGACCCAGCGCTTCGGTCAGACAGTTCATGGAGTTGGCGGTGAACATCCCGGAACAGGAGCCGCAGGTCGGACAGGCAGAACGTTCAACCTGATCGCTCTGCTCGTCGGAGACTTTCGGGTCCGCGCCCTGAATCATCGCGTCGACCAGGTCGAGTTTGATGATTTTGTCGGAGAGCTTGGTTTTACCGGCTTCCATCGGGCCGCCAGAGACGAAGATCACCGGAATGTTCAGGCGCAGGGAGGCCATCAGCATCCCCGGGGTGATTTTGTCGCAGTTGGAGATGCAGACCATCGCATCGGCGCAGTGGGCGTTCACCATGTACTCGACCGAATCGGCGATCAGCTCGCGCGACGGCAGTGAATAGAGCATGCCCCCGTGGCCCATCGCGATACCGTCATCGACAGCGATGGTATTGAACTCTTTCGCCACGCCGCCTGCGGCTTCGATTTGCTCGGCGACCAGTTTACCCAGATCGCGCAGGTGAACGTGACCCGGCACAAACTGGGTGAAGGAGTTAACCACGGCGATAATCGGCTTACCGAAGTCAGCGTCGGTCATCCCGGTTGCGCGCCACAGCGCGCGGGCACCGGCCATATTGCGGCCATGGGTGGTGGTGGCGGAACGATACTTAGGCATGCTTTATTTACTCCCGTCTATCTAATAAATGGGACGGTGCGTGCCGTCCCAAAATTATGCTTATGAATTAACTTGATCCAACCAGCCCCATTTATCTTCCGTTTCACCGGTGAAGAGGCCAAAGAATGCATCCTGAATACGTTTGGTGACCGGGCCACGACGACCTTCGCCCACCTGAATACCGTCTACGCTGCGAACCGGCGTGATTTCTGCCGCGGTACCGGACATGAAGACTTCATCGGCCAGGTACAGAGATTCGCGGGACAGCACCTGCTCGCGCACTTCGATACCCAGATCTTTCGCCAGCTTAATGATCGCATCACGGGTGATGCCCGGCAGCGCGGAAGAGGTAAATGGCGGGGTGAACAGAATGCCGTCTTTCACTTCGAACAGGTTCTCACCGGCACCTTCAGAGATATAGCCGTTGACGTCCAGAGCGATACCTTCCTGATAACCGTGGCGGCGCGCTTCGCTACCGACCAACAGGGAAGAGAGGTAGTTACCGCCCGCTTTGGCTGCGGTTGGGATGGTGTTTGGCGCAACGCGATTCCAGGATGAAACCATTGCGTCGATCCCCTGCTCCAGCGCTTCTGCACCCAGATAAGCCCCCCACGGGAACGCGGCAATGATGACATCTGTGGAGTAACCGGCTGGCGGGTTCACGCCCATGCCCACATCACCCACGAAGACCAGCGGACGAATATAGGCGCTGGTCAGATTGTTTTTGCGCAGCACCGCGCGGCACGCTTCCATCAGCTCATCAACGCTTTGAGAAACCGGGAAACGATAGATTTTGGCTGAGTCATGCAGACGCTGCATGTGTTCACGATGGCGGAACACCACTGGTCCTTTGTGAGAATCGTAGCAACGGACACCTTCAAACACAGAGGTACCGTAATGCAGGGCGTGGGACATCACGTGTACCGTGGCATCTTCCCAACGAACCATCTCACCGTTGAACCAAATGTAATCAGCTTTCTTCGTCGTCATGTTTTCTTCCTGTCACGCTCAAGCGCGGATTTGTTGTGATGTGGTTGTGCTCTGGCAGATGGCCACGTGGGCGACATCAACCAGTTTACTTAACTGGCTAAACAGTAAGTCGACCGACCGTGGGCTGGCAACGGTCAATTCGATATTTATGTTCTGGGCATCGGTGGCGGTTTCCATATTCATGGCGCAGATCTGAAAACCACGGTGACGGACCACGCGTAAGACGCGTTCTAATGTTTCGGGATTGAAGCGGGCCTGAACGGCGACCTGATGTTGCATCATGATAATTTCTCCATCATTTGTGCGTTACTGGCGCCAGGTGGCACCAACGGCCAGACATTCTCAAGCTCGTCGATTGAGACATGAAGCAGGTATGGTCCTTCGCTGGACAGCATGGTGTCGAGTGCCGCTTCAACCTGGTCTTTACGGGTGATGTGCTGGCCAGGGATGCCGAAGGCGCTGGCCAGTACGAGGAAATCGGGGTTATCCGTGAGGGTGGTTTCGCTGTAGCGCTCCTGGAAAAACAGCTGCTGCCACTGGCGAACCATTCCCAAACGCTGGTTATCCAGCAACAAGATTTTCAGCGGCAGCTGCTTGCGTTTGACCGTGCCCAGCTCCTGCACGTTCATCATGAACGAGCCATCACCGGACACGCAGATGACCGTATCATTCGGGCGCGCAACCTGAGCGCCTACGGCTGCTGGCAGGCCGAAGCCCATGGTTCCCAATCCGCTGGAGGTGATGAAGTTTTCCGGGCGGGTATAGGTCATATGCTGGGCCGACCACATCTGGTGCTGGCCGACGTCGGTGGTGACGACAGAGTCTGCCGGTTTGCGATCTGACAGCTGTTTTAACAGCAGCGGGGCATAGATGGCCTCGCCAGGATGATCGTAACGCCAGGCGTTTTCCACACGCATCTGCGCGGTGTGCTGGCGCCAGCTGTCGACGGACAATGGCTGTTGCAGCGCCGGTAACAGGGCGTTCAGATCGCCCTGCAGCGCGACGTGCGCCTGACGCAGTTTGTTCATTTCGGCCGGGTCGATATCCATATGGATCACTTTGGCATGCGGTGCGAAGGTATTCAGCTTGCCCGTCACGCGGTCGTCAAAACGCGCGCCAACGGCAATCAGCAGGTCACACTCTTGCACCGCCAGGTTGGCGGCTTTGGTGCCGTGCATCCCCAGCATGCCGAGGTAGTTCGGATCATTGGCATCAACCGCACCCAGGCCCTTCAGCGTACAGGTGGAGGGTATTTGGGTGACGGCGATAAATTCGCGCAGCGCCGGAACCGCCTGCGCCATGCCCACTCCGCCGCCCACGTAAAGCATCGGCTGTTGCGCCTGAGCCAGCATCTGGCGGGCTTCTTCAACGGCTTCGTGCGGGAAAGAGTCATCGCTTTCAACGGTGGAGAAATGCGGCTCTAAATCGCCGATCGCCAGCTGAATGTCTTTTGGGATATCAATCAGAACCGGGCCAGGACGGCCTGAGTTTGCCACCTGGAAGGCTTCTGCCATGACGCGCGGCAGCTCTTCCAGCGACTGCACCAGGAAGCTATGTTTGGTGCAGGCCAGGGACAAACCGAGAACGTCCACTTCCTGAAACGCATCGGTACCGATGAACGGCGAGGCGACCTGCCCAGTAATCGCGACCACAGGGACAGAATCCAGCAGCGCATCGGCAAGTCCCGTGATCAGGTTAGTCGCACCCGGTCCGGACGTCGCCATGCACACGCCGGTTTTACCGGTGGCGCGCGCAAAACCAATCGCCGCCATGGCCGCACCCTGCTCGTGTCGACACAACAGGTGCTCCACGCCGCCGTCATACAGCGCATCGTAGATCGGCATGATTGCGCCACCCGGATAGCCGAAGACCGTTTCGACCCCCTGTGCTCGCAACGCATGTACTACCCATTGTGCCCCGTTCATAGTGAGTTCCCCGTCATAAATCTGGAGAAACAGAATTTTGTGCTAGTTGTCATATTCTGCTCCTCGTTTAAGTTTTTAGGTCATAAAAAAACCCCCGGACCTTTCGGTGCGGGGGTCTTAGTTCGTTAAGGCTTGTTTTTTAAGCCTTTCCTCGTCCAAGTGCAGCCCCGCACGGTGGGATAATAATCACCACCACGCTAATCACGACCAGGCTAATCACTAGTAGAAGGGCTGTCATTTTGAGTTCTTTTGGCATCTTGTTCGAAGGAATACCTAAAGAGTTATCACAGACATCGAATTAAACACAAGAAAAATTTATGACCCGATTCCTTAGGCTGCGAATACTTTCTCAAAAAATGTTTGTTTTATATGAGAAAAACAGGAAATGAATATTTTTCATTTTTTGTCAGCCGCCGATGGCCGCAAAAACTTCGCTTTTTGTCTTTTTGCGAGCGGGATCCAGCCAGAAAGTAACCATTTCCTCATTGCATCAAAATGCAGGAACATGCCTCGTAATAGCGCGATTTGTCGCTAAAAAACGAAGAAATGAACTGGCATAGTGACCTCCAAAGGAGACACCTATGTCACTGTCAGTTGTTTATACTCGCGCCGCTTTAGGGGTGCAGGCACCACTTATTTCCGTTGAGGTCCATCTGAGCAATGGGCTGCCCGGCTTAACGCTCGTTGGACTGCCTGAAACCACGGTGAAGGAGGCTCGGGATCGCGTGCGAAGTGCGATCATCAACAGCGGTTATACCTTCCCCGCTAAGAAGATCACCATTAATCTTGCGCCTGCCGATCTGCCGAAAGAAGGCGGGCGATATGATTTACCTATCGCCCTGGCGCTCCTCACCGCCTCTGAGCAGCTTAACGCGCCCAATTTGAGCAGGTATGAGTTTGTGGGCGAACTGGCGCTTACAGGCGCGTTAAGAGGCGTTCCCGGTGCAATATCTGGCGCGCTGGCAGCGTTAAAGGCTGGAAGACAAATTGTTGTTGCCGCTGAAAATGCCTCAGAAGTTAGCCTAATCGAAGAGAAGGGCTGCCTGATTGCCGTGCATTTACAGGAGGTCTGCGCCTTTCTGGAAGGCCGCCATGAGCTGGCTGAGCCAGAGGAGAATCGCATCGTTCCACCGGAGCACACCGAAGACCTGAGCGATATCATCGGCCAGGAGCAGGGAAAGCGGGCATTAGAGATCACCGCGGCGGGCGGGCATAACCTATTGCTAATAGGACCACCGGGGACGGGGAAAACGATGCTGGCCAGCCGGCTGAACGGTTTGCTACCGCCGTTGAGCAACCATGAGGCGCTGGAGAGTGCGGCAATCATCAGTCTGACGAATTCCACGTCATTACAGCAACACTGGCGCAGAAGGCCGTTCCGTTCGCCTCACCACAGTGCTTCACTTACCGCGATGGTGGGCGGCGGCTCGATTCCTGAACCCGGTGAGATCTCCCTCGCCCATCACGGCATTTTGTTTCTGGATGAGTTACCTGAGTTCGAGAGACGCGTGCTGGATGCGTTGCGAGAACCGATTGAGTCCGGGCAGATCCATATTTCCCGTACTCGCGCCAAGATCAGCTATCCGGCTCAGTTTCAGCTCATCGCTGCAATGAATCCAAGCCCTTCAGGCCATTATCAGGGTAATCACAACCGGAGCACGCCCGAGCAGACACTTCGCTATCTGGGGAGGCTGTCAGGGCCCTTTCTCGACCGTTTTGATCTCTCACTGGAAATCCCATTGCCGCCGCCGGGTGTGCTCAGCCAGACAAATGTGACTGGCGAGAGCAGCCGCATTGTACGGGACAGGGTGATTCACGCGCAGGAACGGCAGTATTTACGCCAGGACAAACTCAATGCGCGTCTCGATAACGCTCAGATCCGTCAGTTTTGCCACCTGGCAGAGAGTGATTCTCGCTGGCTGGAAGAGACGCTGACGCGGTTTGGGCTCTCAGTACGTGCCTGGCAACGGTTATTGAAGGTGGCGCGCACTATCGCTGATTTAGAGGGGGATGATGATATACAGCGGCGGCACCTGCAGGAGGCGTTGAGTTACCGCGCAATAGATCGATTGCTGCTGCATCTGCAAAAGATGCTGGCGTAAAAAAGGGGCCGTAGCCCCTTTTCACATCATATCAATCGTCAGATTCGGTGTAGTCTTCTGCACCTTCCATCTGCGGCTTACCGCCGGAGAGAGTATGGAAACGCTTTGGTCGCTTGATGCGAGCCATGTATTTGATCCATACGCGTTCTGCTTCAGATTCTGGCTCACGCTCACCACGGCAAACGGCAACAAACAGTTTTTCGTCTTCAGTTGCAGGCTCACGTTTCCCCAGATCCAGCTCGTTAAAGGCATAACCATGGCGCTCAAGCAGTTGCGCCTCTTTGATGGTGAAATCGCCATGACGAGAGAACCCGCGCGGATAATTTTTATTGTCGAAAAAACGATTAGTTGTCGTAAAGCTTTCCGCCATCCTACACGCTCCTAATTCTTTGGCCGAGCTATTTATGGCGCGGAGTATTAGTTACGCTTGACAGAGCGTCAAACAAAACATTTAAATCATAACGACAAATAATTTTGCGGAGAAAGATGTGGATACGGAATTGCTAAAAACTTTCCTCGAAGTGAGTAGAACGCGTCACTTTGGGCGAGCAGCGGAAGCACTTTACCTGACTCAGTCGGCGGTGAGTTTTCGTATTCGTCAGCTGGAAAATCAACTCGGTGTGAATCTTTTTACCCGCCATCGCAACAACATCCGGTTAACGGCGGCCGGAGAGAAGCTCTTACCCTACGCCGAAACGCTGATGAATACCTGGCAGGCTGCGCGAAAAGAGGTGGCGCATACGTCCAGATACAATGAGTTTTCCATCGGGGCAAGTGCGTCTTTGTGGGAGTGCATGTTGAGCCAGTGGCTCACGCGGCTGTATAAATCTCACGATAATCTACAATTTGAGGCCCGGATCGCGCAGCGGCAGTCCCTGGTGAAACAGCTTCACGAGCGTCAGTTGGATCTCCTGATCACCACAGAAGCGCCCAAGATGGATGAATTTAGCAGCCAGATCCTGGGGCAGTTTAGTCTTTCGCTCTATGCGTCTGAACCCTCAATGATGAAAGCGGATCTCAGTTATCTGAGACTCGAGTGGGGACCCGATTTCCAGCAGCATGAAGCCGGTTTGATCGCCGCCGATGATGTCCCTACGCTGACAACCAGCTCAGCTGAAATTGCCTGTCAGCAATTAGCCCTTCTGAAAGGTTGCACCTGGTTACCCACTCGCTGGGCAGATGAGAAACCGGGCCTGCATACTGTCGCTGATTCAACCACGCTTATCAGGCCACTTTATGCCATCTGGCTTCAGAACAGCGATAAACATGCTCAAATTAAAGATCTATTGAAAATCAATGTAATGGATTAGTTCAAAACGCTTGCAGGGACGCAAGAAAGAAGGGAAGTTTGAGGTTTTTGAAGCAAAAAAAATCCTTTGCCGAAGCAAAGGATTCTATATGGCAGGGGCGGAGAGACTCGAACTCGCGACACCCGGTTTTGGAGACCGGTGCTCTACCAACTGAGCTACGCCCCTAAATCTTCTTGCTATTAAGCCTGCTACGTAAGCAGGCTTAATATCTTAATAAGTGGCGGAACGGACGGGACTCGAACCCGCGACCCCCTGCGTGACAGGCAGGTATTCTAACCGACTGAACTACCGCTCCACCGAAGACTTCTGTAACTACCGGATTGATGCACCGGTTTACTACTTAATTTGATGCCTGGCAGTTCCCTACTCTCACATGGGGAGACCCCACACTACCATCGGCGCTACGGCGTTTCACTTCTGAGTTCGGCATGGGGTCAGGTGGGACCACCGCGCTAAAGCCGCCAGGCAAATTCTGTTACCAGCACGCATCTCTGCACGCTGATTAATCTGTTATCAGGCTGAAAATCTTAGTCTCTGCTTTCGCCAAAACATCTTCGGCGTTGTAAGGTTAAGCCTCACGGTTCATTAGTACTGGTTAGCTCAATACATCGCTGCACTTACACACCCAGCCTATCAACGTCGTAGTCTTCAACGTTCCTTCAGGACCCTTAAAGGGTCAGGGAGAACTCATCTCGGGGCAAGTTTCGTGCTTAGATGCTTTCAGCACTTATCTTTTCCGCATTTAGCTACCGGGCAATGCCATTGGCATGACAACCCGAACACCAGTGATGCGTCCACTCCGGTCCTCTCGTACTAGGAGCAGCCCCCCTCAATTCTCCAGCGCCCACGGCAGATAGGGACCGAACTGTCTCACGACGTTCTAAACCCAGCTCGCGTACCACTTTAAACGGCGAACAGCCGTACCCTTGGGACCTACTTCAGCCCCAGGATGTGATGAGCCGACATCGAGGTGCCAAACACCGCCGTCGATATGAACTCTTGGGCGGTATCAGCCTGTTATCCCCGGAGTACCTTTTATCCGTTGAGCGATGGCCCTTCCATTCAGAACCACCGGATCACTATGACCTGCTTTCGCACCTGCTCGAGCCGTCACTCTCGCAGTCAAGCTAGCTTATGCCATTGCACTAACCTCCTGATGTCCGACCAGGATTAGCTAACCTTCGTGCTCCTCCGTTACTCTTTAGGAGGAGACCGCCCCAGTCAAACTACCCACCAGACACTGTCCGCAACCCGGATTACGGGTCTACGTTAGAACACCAGCCATTAAAGGGTGGTATTTCAAGGTTGGCTCCACGCAGACTGGCGTCCACGCTTCAAAGCCTCCCACCTATCCTACACATCAAGGACCAGTGTTCAGTGTCAAGCTATAGTAAAGGTTCACGGGGTCTTTCCGTCTTGCCGCGGGTACACTGCATCTTCACAGCGAGTTCAATTTCACTGAGTCTCGGGTGGAGACAGCCTGGCCATCATTACGCCATTCGTGCAGGTCGGAACTTACCCGACAAGGAATTTCGCTACCTTAGGACCGTTATAGTTACGGCCGCCGTTTACCGGGGCTTCGATCAAGAGCTTCGCGTTGCCGCTAACCCCATCAATTAACCTTCCGGCACCGGGCAGGCGTCACACCGTATACGTCCACTTTCGTGTTTGCACAGTGCTGTGTTTTTAATAAACAGTTGCAGCCAGCTGGTATCTTCGACTGGTTTCAGCTCCGTCCGCAGGGACTTCACCTACACACCAGCGTGCCTTCTCCCGAAGTTACGGCACCATTTTGCCTAGTTCCTTCACCCGAGTTCTCTCAAGCGCCTTGGTATTCTCTACCTGACCACCTGTGTCGGTTTGGGGTACGATTTGATGTTACCTGATGCTTAGAGGCTTTTCCTGGAAGCAGGGCATTTGTTACTTCAGCACCGTAGTGCCTCGTCATCACACCTCAGCGTTAAAAAAGGTCCGGATTTACCTAAACCTTCCGCCTACATGCTTAAACCGGGACAACCGTCGCCCGGCTAACATAGCCTTCTCCGTCCCCCCTTCGCAGTAACACCGAGTACAGGAATATTAACCTGTTTCCCATCGACTACGCCTTTCGGCCTCGCCTTAGGGGTCGACTCACCCTGCCCCGATTAACGTTGGACAGGAACCCTTGGTCTTCCGGCGAGCGGGCTTTTCACCCGCTTTATCGTTACTTATGTCAGCATTCGCACTTCTGATACCTCCAGCACCCCTCACAGGACACCTTCAACGGCTTACAGAACGCTCCCCTACCCAACAACGCATAAGCGTCGCTGCCGCAGCTTCGGTGCATGGTTTAGCCCCGTTACATCTTCCGCGCAGGCCGACTCGACCAGTGAGCTATTACGCTTTCTTTAAATGATGGCTGCTTCTAAGCCAACATCCTGGCTGTCTGTGCCTTCCCACATCGTTTCCCACTTAACCATGACTTTGGGACCTTAGCTGGCGGTCTGGGTTGTTTCCCTCTTCACGACGGACGTTAGCACCCGCCGTGTGTCTCCCGTGATAACATTCTTCGGTATTCGTAGTTTGCATCGGGTTGGTAAGCCGGGATGGCCCCCTAGCCGAAACAGTGCTCTACCCCCGAAGATGAGTTCACGAGGCGCTACCTAAATAGCTTTCGGGGAGAACCAGCTATCTCCCGGTTTGATTGGCCTTTCACCCCCAGCCACAAGTCATCCGCTAATTTTTCAACATTAGTCGGTTCGGTCCTCCAGTTAGTGTTACCCAACCTTCAACCTGCCCATGGCTAGATCACCGGGTTTCGGGTCTATACCCTGCAACTTAACGCCCAGTTAAGACTCGGTTTCCCTTCGGCTCCCCTATACGGTTAACCTTGCTACAGAATATAAGTCGCTGACCCATTATACAAAAGGTACGCAGTCACCCCATAAAGAGGCTCCCACTGCTTGTACGTACACGGTTTCAGGTTCTTTTTCACTCCCCTCGCCGGGGTTCTTTTCGCCTTTCCCTCACGGTACTGGTTCACTATCGGTCAGTCAGGAGTATTTAGCCTTGGAGGATGGTCCCCCCATATTCAGACAGGATACCACGTGTCCCGCCCTACTCTTCGAGTTCACAACGTGTGCATTTTTGTGTACGGGACTATCACCCTGTACCGTCGGACTTTCCAGACCGTTCCACTAACACACGCGCTGATTCAGACTCTGGGCTCCTCCCCGTTCGCTCGCCGCTACTGGGGGAATCTCGGTTGATTTCTTTTCCTCGGGGTACTTAGATGTTTCAGTTCCCCCGGTTCGCCTCATGCCACTATGTATTCATGACATGATAGTGTGTCGAAACACACTGGGTTTCCCCATTCGGGTATCGCCGGGTCAAAGGTTCATATCACCTCGCCGACGCTTATCGCAGATTAGCACGCCCTTCATCGCCTCTGACTGCCAGGGCATCCACCGTGTACGCTTAGTCGCTTAACCTCACAACCCGAAGATGTTTCGTAAAACATCTCGTGTTGCGAAAATTTGAGAGACTCGAACACACCGTCACTCTGTTCTTATTACGGAGAACAGACGCAGCGTGTCGTTTCAATTTTCAGCTTGATCCAGATTTTTAAAGAGCAAAACTTCGCAGTGAACCTTTTCAGGTACACTCTGAAGTTTTCTTGTTTTTTCGCAGTAAAAAGGATGGTGGAGCTATGCGGGATCGAACCGCAGACCTCCTGCGTGCAAGGCAGGCGCTCTCCCAGCTGAGCTATAACCCCATCACAAATGCTAAATCTCATTACCGGTAATTTAGACTGAGACAAGGCGTGGAAAGGCGAAGCATACTGAAGTATGCGAGTCGTTTCACAACGCAGTATCAGGATAAATTTGGTAGGCCTGAGTGGACTTGAACCACCGACCTCACCCTTATCAGGGGTGCGCTCTAACCACCTGAGCTACAAGCCTGCAGAGATTTTTTACTGCTTATTTTTCATCAGACAATCTGTGTGAGCACTACAAAGGCAGGTTCTTTCAGGTAAGGAGGTGATCCAACCGCAGGTTCCCCTACGGTTACCTTGTTACGACTTCACCCCAGTCATGAATCACAAAGTGGTAAGCGCCCTCCCGAAGGTTAAGCTACCTACTTCTTTTGCAACCCACTCCCATGGTGTGACGGGCGGTGTGTACAAGGCCCGGGAACGTATTCACCGTAGCATTCTGATCTACGATTACTAGCGATTCCGACTTCATGGAGTCGAGTTGCAGACTCCAATCCGGACTACGACGCACTTTATGAGGTCCGCTTGCTCTCGCGAGGTCGCTTCTCTTTGTATGCGCCATTGTAGCACGTGTGTAGCCCTACTCGTAAGGGCCATGATGACTTGACGTCATCCCCACCTTCCTCCAGTTTATCACTGGCAGTCTCCTTTGAGTTCCCGGCCGAACCGCTGGCAACAAAGGATAAGGGTTGCGCTCGTTGCGGGACTTAACCCAACATTTCACAACACGAGCTGACGACAGCCATGCAGCACCTGTCTCACGGTTCCCGAAGGCACTAAAGCATCTCTGCTAAATTCCGTGGATGTCAAGAGTAGGTAAGGTTCTTCGCGTTGCATCGAATTAAACCACATGCTCCACCGCTTGTGCGGGCCCCCGTCAATTCATTTGAGTTTTAACCTTGCGGCCGTACTCCCCAGGCGGTCGACTTAACGCGTTAGCTCCGGAAGCCACTCCTCAAGGGAACAACCTCCAAGTCGACATCGTTTACGGCGTGGACTACCAGGGTATCTAATCCTGTTTGCTCCCCACGCTTTCGCACCTGAGCGTCAGTCTTTGTCCAGGGGGCCGCCTTCGCCACCGGTATTCCTCCAGATCTCTACGCATTTCACCGCTACACCTGGAATTCTACCCCCCTCTACAAGACTCTAGCCTGCCAGTTTCGAATGCAGTTCCCAGGTTGAGCCCGGGGATTTCACATCCGACTTGACAGACCGCCTGCGTGCGCTTTACGCCCAGTAATTCCGATTAACGCTTGCACCCTCCGTATTACCGCGGCTGCTGGCACGGAGTTAGCCGGTGCTTCTTCTGCGAGTAACGTCAATCACTGTGGTTATTAACCACAATGCCTTCCTCCTCGCTGAAAGTACTTTACAACCCGAAGGCCTTCTTCATACACGCGGCATGGCTGCATCAGGCTTGCGCCCATTGTGCAATATTCCCCACTGCTGCCTCCCGTAGGAGTCTGGACCGTGTCTCAGTTCCAGTGTGGCTGGTCATCCTCTCAGACCAGCTAGGGATCGTCGCCTAGGTGAGCCGTTACCCCACCTACTAGCTAATCCCATCTGGGCACATCTGATGGCAAGAGGCCCGAAGGTCCCCCTCTTTGGTCTTGCGACGTTATGCGGTATTAGCTACCGTTTCCAGTAGTTATCCCCCTCCATCAGGCAGTTTCCCAGACATTACTCACCCGTCCGCCGCTCGTCACCCGAGAGCAAGCTCTCTGTGCTACCGCTCGACTTGCATGTGTTAGGCCTGCCGCCAGCGTTCAATCTGAGCCATGATCAAACTCTTCAATTTAAGTTTGATGCTCGTGAATTAAACTTCGTAATGAATTACGTATGTTCACTCAGAGACTTTGGTATTCATTTAGCGTCTTGCGACGTTTAGAATCCATGTCACTTTGAGTGCCCACACAGATTGTCTGATAAATTGTTAAAGAGCAGTGCAACGCGGCTTTCGCTCACCGTTGCGAGGTCCCGTATAATACGTTTTCCTCATTCAGAGTCAAGCGTTTAATTTCGCTTTTCTCTGTCGGCGTTCATCGCTGAACCCCTGCTGCTACGGCGGCTTGCGTGCCGTTGTTCCGTGTCAGTGGAGGCGCATTATAGGGAGTTCTCAGACGTTGACAACCCCTCTTTTAAAAAAAACTTTCAACCGTCTTTTTTTTGCGCAAAACCGTGCTACAGCGCCAGTTTTTCGAGCGTTTCAAACCCATACCGACGTAAAACGGGCAAAAGCTGCACAGTCTCAGGAGTGAGCGCCATACAATAAGCCATATTCTGGTCACTGGATTTAGCATCCGGCGCTTCATGTTCAAGCAGCCAGGCAGTACGTCGGGCGATCGCGGCGCCAGAATCCACCAGACGCGTGCCTTCCGGCAACACCTCAAGCAGCTCTTCCTGTAATAGCGGGAAATGCGTGCACCCCAGCACAACCGTGTCCGGTGGCTCAGCCATCCGCAGCCACGGACGCAGAATGCGACGCAGCTCTTCCAGCGACACCGGCTGACCGTGCAGCTTCGCTTCCGCCATCTCCACCAGTTCGGCAGAGCCGAGCATAGCGATCTTGCATTCGTTAGCAAAACGGTCAATCAGCTCACGCGTATAAGGACGCTTTACCGTTCCGCGCGTCGCCAGTAAGCCAACAACGCCATTCGCCGTCAAACGGGCAGCAGGCTTGATCGCCGGAACGACGCCCACAACCGGGAACGGGAATTTTTCACGTAATGCAGGAAGGGAAACGGTGCTTGCGGTATTACAGGCAATCACGGCCAGCGCTAAAGGGTAGCGCTGTTGAACGGCAGTGACGATTTCCACAACGCGCTCAACGATAAAGTCTTCGCTCTTTTCCCCATAAGGAAAGGCGACGTTATCGAAGGCATAGATGTAATGAAGATCCGGCAGAAGATGCCGAATCTCATCATAGACCGAAAGCCCACCGACGCCGGAGTCAAACACCAGCACGGTGGGACGTGGATCAGAAGGTGTAGCTGCCAGACAAGGTGTATTCCCGTCCTGCAGTTTGGTAGCCATAAACTGTCTCGTAATCTTTATCGAACAGGTTGGCTATTTTACCACGAACTGTCAGGTGTGAGGTGACAGGATATGAAACTGCGACATCCCACAGGCTTACACCGCCCATTTTCACCTTCTCACTCGGGTAAGATCCGAAATCGGTATCGTAACGGGTGCCCAGATAGTGGTATGTCAGGCTCCAGTCGAAATCATAGACTTGCGTATCGAGTTGATATTTCACCTGCTGCTTAGCGCGGCGAGACAGAAGTTCGTTGGTGGTTGCATTGCGGGCATCAACATAGTCGTAGCCGACGGTATGCATCAACGGACCCGTATCAAACGACGCGGTCGCTTCAACGCCTTTAATTCGCGCTTTACCGACGTTGTAATACTGCTGGGTGTTATTGTTGAAGTCGATCAGGTTATCAACGTCATTACGATAAGCCGACACGCGCCAGGTCACGCCCGCTGACAACCCTTCGAAAGCCCCTTCCCACTGCTTGCTCTCTTCCGGATCCAGATGGTCGTTACCATAGAAACCGTAGAGCTGACCCAGGTTGGGTGCTTTATAGGCGGTGCCATAGGACGCGATGAAGCGATAGCCTTCAATGAACTCCCAGGCCGCGCTGCTCTGCCAGGTACCGTGGCGACCAAACTGTGAGTTGTCGTCGCTGCGGGCTGCCCCTTCCAGAGTGAAATCGCCAAACTTTTGCAGAGCCGTCAGGTAAACACCTGTGTTACGAATGTCGTAAGCATCCTGCACATAGTTAGTGCCCGGCTCGGTGCTCTGCTTCTGCCAGTCGACACCGGCACCAATATTGCCCTGCCCGACGTCAACAGAGTTTGTCCACTGCAGGTTGTATTGCTTAATTTCATCCAGCGTGGCGGTCGAGTCGTAGCGTCCCAGATGCGGATCGTAGTTATAGTCCTTGCTGTGGCTATAGCTTGAGAGCAGCTGCGAGTGGAAAATGTCGTCATTGAAGCGCAGCCCGGCATCCCAGGTCTGGTTATACAGCTGACGCGTATCCACTAAGACATTCGGCGTAAATGAGCTGTAATAAGCATCATAGGCGGTACGGTTGCTGTAGCCATAGCCACGAACAAATCCACTCCACTGATCGGAGAAAGCATGGTCCAGCGCGCCGTAGATAGTTTTATTCATAAAACCGTCGCGGTCGGGCTGAGCAAGTCCGCCATTGTTGCCGTCCGCCACCACATCAAAACCTTTGGTGTAGGTGTAATCACCCGCCAGCGTAACGCGCGTGCTGTCGCCAAGGGTCTGCTGCGTGCTGCCACCATAGTTTTGATAGCCGTGCGAGCCCACACCCGCATTCAGCGTCGTGCCGTCCTTCGCGCGCGTGGTGATGATGTTCACGACACCGCCAATCGCATCAGAACCATAAACCGCAGAACGTGGCCCACGAATATACTCGATGCGCTGAACCAGTGAGATCGGGAACTGGCTAAGATCGGATGAACCCGTCACGCCCGCCTGGTTAAGGCGAATCCCATCAACCAGAATCAGGACATGGCTGGAATTAGTGCCACGAATAAAGAGAGAGGAGAGTTGGCCCATACCGCCGTTTTGCGCGGTATCGACGCCGGGTAAGCGTCGCATCACGTCAAGCACCGTGGTCGACTGCCAGCGGTCAATATCTTCCCGGGTCACAATAGACGTTGGTGCCAGAACGGTACTTGCCGGTTGCTCAAAACGGTTTGCTGTCACCACCAACGAGTCAGCGCTTTCCTGCGCCCAGCCCGAAAAAGCCGTGACGGAAAGCGCCGTCATCAGCGATACTTTTTTAATCATTGTTAAAGCATCCACAATATAAGAAGGATGCCGCAGGCGTCATCTATAGCACGCGATGATGAAACCAATTGCGACGTAGTACCGGCAGGTCTTCGGGCTTGGTGGCGTGTACGGATGAAGACTTCCCACTCGAAAGCAGTGTCTACAACATTCATCCCGCCAGTCTTTACCGCTGCGCGTCAGCTCCAGATTTACACTGGATTCCCTTTTCACTTAAAGGAGACCGGAAACAGAATGCTACAATTAGAAACGTATGGATGTCCAGACAGCTATGCATGATTAAATCTGGACATCCCCTGTACAGTGCTTACAATCCCCGCGAAATTCTTTACCACTCAGGATGCATCATGACCCCCGAACACCTCCCGACAGAACAGTACGACGCGCAGCTGGCAGAGAAAGTGGTCCGTCTGCAAAGTATGATGACGCCTTTCGCGGCGCCCGTTCCCGAGGTGTTCCGCTCGCCGGTCAGCCACTATCGCATGCGCGCTGAGTTCCGCATCTGGCACGACGGCGACGACTTGTACCACATCATTTTCGATCAGCAGACCAAGTCCCGCATCCGTGTAAACACTTTCCCGGCGGCGAGTGAATTAATTAACCAATTGATGACGCTGATGATTGAAGGAGTGCGTGAAAACCCGATCCTGCGCCACAAACTGTTCCAGATTGATTACCTGACCACGCAAAGTAACCAGGCGATCGTCTCCCTGCTGTACCACAAAACCCTGACCGACGAATGGCGCCAGGAAGCCGAAGCGCTGCGCGACGCGCTGCGTGCGCAGAACATTAATGTGCATCTGATTGGCCGGGCGACCAAAACCAAAATCATGCTCGATCAGGACTATGTTGATGAGCGTCTGCCGGTGGCCGGTAAAGAGATGATCTATCGCCAGGTCGAGAACAGCTTCACCCAGCCGAACGCGGCGATGAATGTGCAGATGCTGGAGTGGGCGCTGAGCGCCACCGAAGGTTCAACGGGTGATTTGCTCGAACTGTACTGCGGAAACGGCAACTTCTCGCTGGCTCTGGCGCGCAACTTTGAGCGCGTTCTGGCCACCGAAATCGCCAAACCGTCCGTGGCCGCCGCGCAATACAACATTGCGGCGAACCACATCGACAACGTGCAGATTATCCGCATGGCGGCGGAAGAGTTTACTCAGGCGATGAACGGCGTGCGTGAATTCAACCGTTTGCAGGGAATCGATCTGAAGAGCTACCAGTGTGAGACGATTTTCGTCGATCCGCCGCGCAGCGGGCTGGACAGCGAAACCGAGAAGATGGTGCAGGCATATCCGCGGATTCTGTACATCTCCTGCAACCCGGAAACCCTGTGCAAGAATCTGGAAACATTAAGCCAGACGCACAACGTCGAACGTCTGGCCCTGTTCGACCAGTTCCCGTACACGCATCACATGGAGTGCGGCGTACTGCTCACAGCGAAGTAACAGAATCGTCGTTTCGTAGGGCAGGTAAGCGAAGCGCCACCTGCCAAAAAATGCCGGATGGCGCTTCGCTTATCCGGCCTACAAAACCACAAAACCACAAAACCTCGTTATTCCTGGATCTGATGCTTACGGTTACGCATCTTAATCCCGATCCAGAACACCAGCGCCACCGACAGCACCGCAGGCAGGAAGTTGGAGCCGATATCCGGATACTCAGCGCGCACCACGGTGCTATACAGCAGAACGCCCAGGATAAAGAACGCGGCAGCCAGGCCCGGTAAACCGACCGGCATGGTGCGGTTTTGATAGCGCTGATGCAGACAATAAACCGTCAGCACCAGGGCGATAATCGGAAAGATTGAGAATGGCACAATCGAGCTAAACACCGCTGCAAACGTCCCATTGATAGATAAGCCAGCGATCAATGCCAGCAACAACGTACCTTTATCCTGACCAGACTGTTTCATGACTCACTCACCTTCGTCGATGTAATGCGCCGACTTTTCTTGTTCCCGGCGATACCAGTAATACGCCCCTTTGGAAATCATCCGCAGCTGCAATACCAGTCGCTCTTCGAGTTGTTTGCGTTGTTCAACGCCGACATCCAGTGCTTCGGCACCCGCACTGAAAACAATAGTCACCATCGCCTCGGCCTGCGCTTCCGTGAAGGCTCGCGGCATATGGTTTTCGATTTCGAGATAGTCGGCAAGTTCCGCAATAAAATGCTGAATTTCACGCGCGACTGCAGCACGAAACGCGGCAGAAGTTCCCGAACGTTCGCGCAGTAACAGGCGAAAGGCGTTAGGGTTGTTGCCGATAAATTCCATAAAAGTCGATACGGACGTGCGGATCACGCTACCGCCTTTGGCGATACGCTGACGCGCCTGGCGCATGAGCTGGCGCAGCATCAGGCCGCTCTCATCCACCATGGTCAGACCCAGTTCATCCACATCACGGAAATGACGATAGAAGGACGTTGGCGCAATCCCGGCCTCGCGTGCGACTTCGCGCAGGCTCAAACTGGCAAAACTTCGCTCAGCACTCAGTTGACTGAATGCTGCTTCCACCAGCGAACGCCGGGTTTTCTCTTTTTGTTGTGCTCTTACGCCCATCACAATAGTTGAATCCTTCCAAAGGCCTTCAGGCACTATACCAGAGAATAAAATTAATCTGTTTGCATCGCTTTGTGAATGATTGTTTACGCGCGGTTTGTGCTCCACAGCCCGAAAAGAGCACAACGATAATTGGGTTATCCCGCTAATGATGTTACTATTCTGTTGCTTTTATGTATAAGAACAGGTAAGCCTTGCCATGTCACACACCTACGATTACGACGCAATAGTTATTGGTTCCGGCCCCGGCGGCGAAGGCGCTGCTATGGGGCTGGTGAAACAGGGAGCCAGAGTAGCGGTCATCGAGCGCTACCATAATGTTGGCGGCGGTTGCACCCACTGGGGCACCATCCCATCCAAAGCCCTCCGCCACGCCGTTAGCCGCATTATTGAATTTAATCAGAACCCTCTTTACAGCGACCACTCCCGACTTCTTCGTTCTTCCTTTGCCGACATCCTCAACCATGCTGATAACGTCATTAATCAGCAGACGCGGATGCGCCAGGGGTTCTACGAACGCAACCACTGCGAAATCTTGCAGGGCGACGCGCACTTCGTCGACGAGCACACCCTGGCGCTGAAGTGCCACGACGGCTCAGTCGAGACGATTACTGCCGAGAAATTTGTCATCGCCTGCGGCTCACGCCCATACCATCCGACCGACGTGGATTTCTCCCATCCGCGCGTCTACGACAGCGACTCGATCCTGAGCCTGCACCACGAACCGCGCCACGTGCTGATCTACGGCGCTGGGGTGATTGGCTGCGAATATGCGTCCATCTTCCGTGGAATGGATGTGAAAGTGGATCTGATCAACACCCGCGACCGTCTGCTGGCGTTTCTCGATCAGGAGATGTCCGACTCGCTCTCCTACCACTTCTGGAACAGCGGTGTGGTGATTCGTCACAACGAAGAGTATGAGAAAATCGAAGGCTGCGATGACGGGGTGATCATGCACCTGAAGTCCGGCAAAAAGCTCAAAGCCGACTGCCTGCTGTATGCCAATGGCCGCACGGGTAACACCGATTCACTGGCGCTGGAGAATATCGGCCTTGAAACCGACAGCCGCGGACAGCTGAAGGTCAACAGCATGTACCAGACTGCCCTGCCGCATATCTATGCCGTGGGTGATGTGATTGGTTATCCGAGCCTGGCCTCCGCCGCTTACGATCAGGGCCGCATTGCCGCACAGGCGCTGGTCAAAGGTGAAGCCACTGCCCATCTGATCGAAGACATTCCGACCGGGATTTACACCATTCCGGAGATCAGCTCCGTCGGCAAAACTGAGCAGCAGCTGACGTCAATGAAGGTGCCTTACGAGGTGGGTCGCGCGCAGTTTAAACACCTGGCGCGGGCACAAATCGTGGGAATGAGCGTGGGAACGCTGAAGATTTTGTTCCATCGCGAGACGAAAGAGATCCTCGGAATTCACTGCTTCGGTGAACGCGCGGCGGAAATCATTCATATCGGTCAGGCGATCATGGAGCAAAAAGGTGGCGGTAACACGATCGAGTACTTCGTTAACACCACCTTTAACTACCCGACGATGGCGGAAGCCTATCGGGTAGCGGCGCTGAACGGCTTAAACCGCCTGTTTTAACGCACCGTCAAAGTGGCCATCCATCGAACTCCGGATGGCCTCTGCCAGCTGCTCATAACGGCTGCGCAGCGGTGATCCTGGACGATAGACCAGACCAATGGTACGACGCGGTTCAGGCTTAATGCACGGCAGATAGACCACACCATCACGTTTACGCTCGCGCGGTACGGCCAGCGCAGGCAGCAGCGTAATACCACTTCCCGCCGCCACCATATTGCGCAGCGTTTCCAGGCTGGTTGCGCGGAAATGGGTATCTTCATCCGCACCCGCTTCAAAGCAGAAGCCCATCGCCTGATCGCGCAGGCAGTGGCCGTCTTCCAGCATCAGCAGCTTTTCGCCTGCCAGATCGGACATCGGCACGCGATCGCGGTTCGCCCACGGGTGATCCTCATAGATCGCCAGCATCATCGGCTCATCAAACAGCGGCACTTCGATAAAGGCTTCGCTCTCTTTGACCAGCGCCAGAATGGCACAGTCGAGCTTACCGCTATCCAGCTGCGCCAGCAGTTGATGCGTCTGGGCTTCGTGCAGATACATTTCAAGTTTCGGGAAGGTCTGGTGCAACATCGGGATAATTTGCGGCAGCAGGTACGGGCCAACGGTTGGGATCAGGCCAATATGCAGCGGGCCGGACATGGCTTCCCCCTGCTGGCTTGCCATTTCCTTGAGCACTTTGACCTCGCGCAGCACGGTGCGCGCCTGATCCACCAGCAGCAAACCGGCCTGGGTGAACAGTACTTTACGACTGGTGCGCTCCAGCAGCATCACGCCCAGCTCGTCTTCCAGCTTGCGGATCTGGCCGCTCAGCGTCGGCTGGCTGACGTGGCAGGAATCTGCCGCGCGGCGAAAGTGACGATGCTCAGCTAACGCTACCAGGTATTCAAGATCACGAATATTCATTATTCATCCTCCGTCGCCACGATAGTTCATGGCGATAGATAGCATAGCAACGAACGATTATCCCTATCAAGTGTTCTGATGAATAATACACCACATAGACGAGACGGTGACTGTTTGACCCTTGAAGCGCCGCCGCGTCATACGAGTTTCTCTCAAAACTCGAACAACTAAAGCCAACGTGAACTTTTGCGGACCCCTGTGTCCGCATTTTTTTTGCGTAAAAAAGCCCGGCAAAAGCCGAGCCTGGTTTTTCTCCCTCTCCCTGTGGGAGAGATACCGTCTTGTCGGTTATCCGGCAAGCGGTATTTCAGCATTAAATTCTCGTCCGGATTTCACCACGCCATAAGCCAGCTGGAGCAGTTTTCTCATCCCGGCACATACGCGTTCCTTCCCTGTCTTTCCTCTCGCTGCCAGCCTGTCCATCAGATTCTTCACCACCTCATTGCACCTTCCCGCCACCACTGCCGGCATATACAGCGCACTGCGCAGCTCTGCGTGACCCACTTTTGACAGCCTGCTTTTTCCTTTCCACATCCCCGACTCACAGCGCCGTGGATTCAGCCCGGCGTAAGCCACCAGTGCCTTACTGTCACTGAACCGTCTCAGATTACCCGCGAACGCCAGCAGGCTCACGCTCAGCATTTCACCGATCCCGGGGATGCTCTTCAGCAGTTCCCTGTCCCGCTTCAGGTCAGGGTTATCATCGATGTGCTGGCTGATTTTCTTTCGTGTTTCGTCAATCAGTTCATCCAGCATGGCGACGTGTTCATGCAGTGAGGGAACAATGACCTCGTCGGCTGCTTCAAGGCGGTTCATCTCCATCTGCCGCATCTCTTCCAGATTACGCAGGTGGCGTACCAGCGCCGTCAGCTGACGCTCGCTCAGCGGCGCAGGATACCAGGGGGCGGGTTGATACAGGGCGCAGTAGCGGGCTATCAGTGCCGCATCACTTTTGTCCGTTTTGTTGCGGGTCAGCTCCGTATTGCCAAACGCGTGTATGCGGGCGGGATTTTCGAGGCTGACACAGCAGCCGTTATCGGCCAGCAGGGTGGCAAGTTCAGTGCTGTAGCAGCCCGTCGCTTCCATGCAGACATGGCAGTCGCCAAAACGTGCCAGCCAGCTGAGGAACTCGCGGCATCCGGCAGAGGTGTTGGGGAATTTTTTGGTTTTGTATTTCTGATTAGGCAGCAGGACGGCGACATCAAATTTGAGTTTGGCGATATCAACGCCGACAGGAATAAGCTCCATCATGGCACTCCGTAACCTTATGAATAATATCGCCGGACCATCCTTATATGTGGGTGCTCAGGGCACAGGATACCGTTCGGTCTTGAGGCGACAGGGAAACAGGTTACCGGGGCATAATCTCTCCCACGGGCTCAGTGGCACCAGGGCCGGGTGATGCTCACCGGTAACCTCCCGATGATCAGTCGGGGATCTTCTCCGCAGAAGCGGAGAAGATCAAGACATAAGGGTCGGGGTGAGGGCATCAGCCCGCACGTCATTAAATCAACCGATCTTTCGCATCCGCAATCGCCTGTGCCACCTGCTTCGGCGACACACCGCCTTTCGCCGCACGCTTATCCAGACAGGATTGCAGGGACAAAATCGGATAGACATCCTCGCCAATCACCGCGCTGAATTTCTGCAGATCGGCAAGCGTAAGATCTTCCAGCGGTTTGCCCTGACGAATCGCCTCCACCACCGCTTCGCCCACAATGTGGTGCGCTTCACGGAACGGCACGCCTTTGGCGACCAGATAATCCGCCAGCTCCGTGGAGTTCGCATAACCCTGCTGCGCCGCTTCCTGGCAGCGCGGACGTTTCACCTGAATGCCGTCCAGCACCAATGCGCCCATATGCAGGCAATCCAGCCAGGTGTCGAGGGCGTCGAACAGCCCTTCTTTATCTTCCTGCATATCTTTGTTGTAGGCCAACGGCAGACCTTTCAGGGTCATCATCATGCCGGTCAGCGCGCCCTGCACGCGGCCACATTTGCCGCGGATCAGCTCCAGCGCATCCGGGTTTTTCTTCTGTGGCATCAGGGAAGAGCCGGATGTCACACGGTCGGACAGCTCAACAAACCCGGCTTCACCCGAGTTGAAGAAAATCAGATCTTCGGCAAAGCGCGACAGATGCACCATGCCAATAGAGGCGTTCGACAGCAGCTCCAGCACGTGGTCGCGATCGGAAACGCTATCCAGGCTGTTGCGAGTGGCAGAGGCAAAGCCCAACCAGCCGGCCAGCTGTTCACGGTCGATTTCATAGGCGGTTCCGGCCAGCGCGCCGCTGCCGAGCGGGCTCACGTCCAGACGCTTCAGGGTATCCTGCAAACGGCTCTCGTCACGCGCCAGCATCTCAACGTACGCCAGACACCAGTGCGCAAAGGTCACCGGCTGCGCGCGCTGCAGGTGGGTATAGCCCGGCATCACCGCGTCCTGGTTGTTGTGCGCAGTTTCCACCAGCGCACTCTGCAGCTGACGGTTCGCCGACAGCAGTTCTACCACGGTATCTTTGCACCACAGCTTCAGGTCAGTCGCGACCTGATCGTTACGGCTACGCCCGGTGTGCAGCTTTTTGCCCAACTGGCCGACTTTGTCGATCAGTTTGCCTTCCACCCAGCTGTGAATATCTTCAGCATCGCTTTCGAGGATCTGCTGCGGGTTCAGGCGAACCTCTTCCAGCAGATTATTCAGCGCCTCTTCGAGCTGCACTTGTTCGTCTGCCGTCAGCACGCCCACGGAGACCAGCGCTTTAGACCAGGCCACAGAGCCGACGATATCCTGTTCGGCCAGGCGGTAGTCGAAGCGCAAAGAGTCATTGAACTGTTTGAACCGCTGATCCGCTGCCTGTGTAAAACGCCCACCCCAAAGTGCCATAACATGCTTCCTTAAATTCGGTTAGTTCTGTCGGGTGGCGCTTCGCACACCCAACCTGGTATTGGATTTTATTGCCGGATGGCGCTTCGCCTACACGGCGACAAAACCGTAGGCCGGATAAGCGAAGCGCCATCCGGCACAGAATGTTAAGCCAGAATACGCGTCCCAATCGGCGTGCCGTTAAACAGCGCCGGGAGTTGTTCCGCGTGACGCCACGAAGCGATATCCACAGGACGGCCCAGCGTGCGCGCCGCATCCAGCGCGGCGTTTACCTTCACAATCATGCCGTCGGTGATAATGCCCTGGTCGATCAGCTGCTCGGCTTTCGCCGCCGTCATCTCGGCAATGCGCTGACCTTTTCCATCCAGAATCCCGCTCACATCGGAGAGCAGAATCAGATCCGCGCCCAGCGTCGCCGCCAGTGCCGTGGCCGCCTGGTCGGCGTTCACGTTCATCAGCTGTCCCTCTTCGGTCACCCCGATAGAGCTCACAACCGGCAGGAAACCGCCTTCCAGCAGGGTGTTAATCAGCTTAGGTGAACCCGGCTGCGCCAGTCCAACGTGACCCAGTTCTTCGTCGAGCTGAGTCACATTTACGCTGTCACCGTCGCCCAGATACAGGCCCACGGACGCGATATGATGTTTCTTCGCCCACGCCAGCAGCGTTTTGTTCGCCGTACCCGCCAGCGCACCGGTAATGATGTCGATCTGATCGGCAGGCGTCACGCGCAGGCCATTTTTCTTCTTCACCGGCAGGTTCAGGCCTTTCATCAACTCGTCCACCACGCAGCCGCCGCCGTGGACAATCACCAGCGGACGTTGGTGTGATTCACGATAGTTCACCAGGGCAGTAAACAGACGCTCCAGGGCTTCTTCGCTGTCCAGCAGCACACCACCGAGTTTGATAATTAATGGATTCATCATCACACCTTAAATAAGAGACTGCGTTTCGGCGAAGCCAAAACGAATATTTGCACACTGCACTGCCTGTGCGGCAGCGCCTTTGAGGAGGTTATCTTCCGCAGCCACCACGATCAGGTGTTCGCCCTGAACGGCAAAACCGATATCGCAGAATGGCAGTCCGACCACGTTTTTCAGCGCCGGAACGCCTTTGTCGTACAGACGCACCAGCGGTTTGTCGGCATACGCCTGCTGGAAGACCTCAGCCACCTGCTCTTTGGTCACGCCCGGTTTCAGGCGGCAGGTGATGGTTTCCAGGATCCCGCGCGGGAAGTTGCCCAGATGCGGGGTGAAAATCACCTCCGCACCCAGGTGAGTGGTGATTTCCGGGTGATGACGGTGATTAAACACGCCATACGGCTGCAGGCTCACTTCGCAGAAACTGTTGGAAATCGTCGCCTTGCGCCCGGCACCGCTCACGCCACTGGTGGCGTTGATCACCGGCCACTGATTCAGATCCAGCAGGCCCGCGTCGATCAAAGGTTTGAGGGAAAGCTGCGCCGCCGTCGGGTAGCACCCTGGCACGGCAATCAGATTAGCTTCTTTCAGCTTCTCCGCGCTCCACTCCGCCAGACCATAAACCGCTTTTTTAAGCAGATCCGGGTGCTGGTGAGTAAAGCCGTAATATTTTTCATAGAAGGCACTGTCGTTGACGCGGAACGCGCCAGAGAGATCAAAGACCACACAGCCGGCTGCGAGGAACTGCGGCGCGAGGTCATGGCTGACTTCGTGCGCGGTGGCTAAAAACACCACGTCCACACCGTCGGTAAACTCGCTGATGTCGGACATCGGCTGCAACGGCAGATCCACGATTCCCTTAAGCTGCGGATGCAAATCGGAAATTAATTTTCCCGCATCATTGCTTTGCGCTGATACGGTCAAAGCGGTTATGGTCATATGAGGATGGCGATTCACGTAGCTTACTAGCTCTGCGCCCGCATAACCGCTAGCGCCCACAATCAGCGTATTCAACATCGGGTTCCTTTACGATCAACGTTAGTGTATTTTTATTCACATTTAGTGCATGAATATTGATACTATCACGACCTAAGGTATGTCAACAATGAAAATGAATTTACCACCCTTTATCGAGATTTACCGCGCCCTGATTGCCACGCCGTCCATCAGTGCGACCGAAGAAGCGCTCGACCAGAGCAATGAGTCTTTAATCAATTTACTGGCTGGCTGGTTTAGCGAACTCGGGTTTAAGGTGGAAGTTCAACCCGTTCCAGGCACCCGCAATAAATTCAATCTGCTGGCCAGCACCGGAGAAGGCGCAGGCGGCCTGCTGCTCGCCGGGCATACGGATACCGTTCCCTTCGATGATGGCCGCTGGACGCGCGATCCCTTCACCCTGACTGAGCATGACAACAAGCTCTACGGGCTGGGCACGGCGGACATGAAAGGCTTCTTCGCCTTTATTCTCGATGCCCTGCGTGACGTTGACGTGAAGACCCTGAAAAAGCCGCTCTATATTCTGGCGACCGCCGATGAAGAGACCAGCATGGCAGGCGCGCGCTATTTCTCTGAAAACACCGCCCTGCGCCCGGACTGCGCCATCATCGGCGAGCCGACTTCCCTGCAGCCGATTCGCGCCCACAAAGGCCATATTTCTACCGCCGTACGCGTGATGGGCCAGTCCGGCCACTCCAGCGATCCGGCCCGCGGCGTCAACGCCATCGAACTGATGCACGATGCGATTGGCCGCATCATGCAGCTGCGCGACTCCCTGAAAGAGCGTTATCACCACGACTCTTTCACCGTGCCGTACCCGACGCTGAACCTCGGCAGCCTGCACGGCGGGGATGCCTCCAACCGTATCTGCGCCTGCTGCGAACTGCATATGGATATCCGCCCGCTGCCGGGTATGACCCTGAGCGATCTGGATGGTCTGCTGACAGAAGCGCTGGCTCCGGTAAGCGAGCGCTGGCCTGGCCGTCTGACCATTTCCGAGCTGCACCCGCCGATCCCAGGCTACGAATGCCCGCCGGACCACCAGCTGGTTCAGGTAGTGGAAAAACTGCTCGGCGCGCAAACCGACGTAGTGAACTACTGCACCGAAGCGCCGTTTATCCAGACCCTGTGCCCGACGCTGGTGCTCGGCCCTGGCTCCATCAATCAGGCGCACCAGCCGGATGAATATCTGGAAACCCGCTTTATTAAGCCGACCCGCGAGTTAATTACCCAGGTTGTGCATCATTTCTGCTGGCATTAACGCCCCCCGCTTTTATTCCCTCTCCCTGTGGGAGAGGGTTAGGGTGAGGGCACCAAAACGCATGATCCCCATCACATTCTCATAAGCATCTCTTATCTGACGCGAAGCGAATTAAATTTCGTAAATTGCCCACATTTATTCGTTTGCTGAACCGTTTTCGCAGCAATTGACGACGGGGGTTTTACGTGGCTTTATAAAGGGAGATGACAAATAAATGTCCAAAAGTTTTCTGAATGGGCATAAACAAAAATGATGGGGTGACTGGGTTTTTATGAACGAACAATATTCCGCGTTGCGTAGTAATGTCAGTATGCTCGGCAAAGTGCTGGGAGATACCATCAAGGACGCGCTGGGAGAGAACATTCTCGACCGCGTTGAAACCATCCGTAAGCTGTCCAAATCCTCCCGTGCAGGAAATGAAGCGAACCGCCAGGAGCTGCTCACCACCCTGCAGAACCTGTCCAACGACGAGCTGCTGCCCGTCGCGCGCGCGTTCAGCCAGTTCCTGAATCTGGCTAACACCGCCGAGCAGTACCACAGCATTTCGCCAAACGGCGAGGCTGCCAGCAACCCGGAAGTGATTGCCCGCACCCTCAGAAAACTCAAAGACCAGCCCGACCTCAACGAAGAGACCATCAAAAAAGCGGTGGAATCCCTGTCGCTGGAACTGGTGCTGACCGCACACCCGACCGAGATCACCCGTCGTACGCTGATCCACAAAATGGTGGAAGTGAACAACTGCCTGAAGCAGCTGGACAACAAAGAGATCGCCGATTACGAGCGTAACCAGCTGATGCGTCGTCTGCGCCAGCTGATTGCCCAGTCCTGGCACACGGATGAAATTCGTAAATACCGCCCAAGCCCGGTCGATGAAGCCAAATGGGGCTTTGCGGTCGTGGAAAACAGCCTGTGGGAAGGCGTGCCAAACTACCTGCGTGAGCTCAACGAACAGCTCGAAGAGAACCTGGGCTATCGCCTGCCGGTCGATTTTGTCCCGGTCCGCTTCACCTCCTGGATGGGTGGTGACCGCGACGGTAACCCGAACGTCACCGCGGAAATCACCCGCCACGTCCTGCTCCTGAGCCGCTGGAAAGCCACCGACCTGTTCCTGAAAGATATTCAGATCCTAATCTCTGAGCTGTCGATGGTGGAAGCTACGCCAGAGCTGCTGGAGCTGGTCGGCGAAGAGGGCGCCAGTGAGCCGTACCGCTATCTGATGAAAAACCTGCGCAGTCAGCTGCTGGCCACCCAAGCCTGGCTGGAAGCGCGTCTGAAAGGCCAGCGTCTGCCAAAACCGGCGGGCCTGCTGAGCCAGAACGAACAGCTGTGGGACCCGCTGTACGCCTGCTATAAATCACTGCAGGCCTGCGGCATGGGCATCATCGCCAACGGCGAGCTGCTCGACACCCTGCGCCGCGTGAAGTGTTTCGGCGTGCCGCTGGTGCGAATCGATGTGCGCCAGGAAAGCACCCGCCACACCGAAGCGCTAGGTGAACTGACCCGCTATCTCGGCATCGGCGACTATGAAAGCTGGTCCGAAGCCGACAAGCAGGCCTTCCTGATCCGCGAACTGAACTCCAAGCGCCCGCTTCTGCCGCGCAGCTGGGAACCCAGCGAAGAGACCAGCGAAGTGCTCAACACCTGCAAGGCGATCGTCGACGCGCCGAAAGGATCCGTTGCCGCCTATGTGATCTCCATGGCGAAGACGCCGTCCGACGTGCTGGCCGTGCATCTGTTACTGAAAGAAGCTGGTATCAGCTTTGCGCTGCCGGTGGCGCCGCTGTTTGAAACCCTCGACGACCTGAACAACGCTAACGACGTGATGACCCAGCTGCTGAACATCGACTGGTATCGCGGCTTTATTCAGGGCAAACAGATGGTGATGATTGGCTATTCCGACTCCGCAAAAGACGCGGGCGTGATGGCAGCCTCCTGGGCGCAGTATCAGGCGCAGGATGCACTGATCAAAACCTGCGAAAAAGCGGGTATCGAACTGACGCTGTTCCACGGTCGCGGTGGCTCTATCGGTCGCGGCGGTGCTCCGGCTCACGCAGCACTGCTGTCGCAACCGCCGGGCAGCCTGAAGGGCGGCCTGCGCGTCACCGAGCAGGGCGAGATGATCCGCTTCAAATACGGTCTGCCGGAAGTGACCATCAGCAGTCTGTCGCTCTACACCAGCGCGATTCTGGAAGCCAACCTGCTGCCACCGCCGGAGCCAAAAGACGCCTGGCGTCATATCA
This sequence comes from Lelliottia sp. JS-SCA-14, assembly GCF_035593345.1. Taxonomy (NCBI): domain Bacteria; kingdom Pseudomonadati; phylum Pseudomonadota; class Gammaproteobacteria; order Enterobacterales; family Enterobacteriaceae; genus Lelliottia; species Lelliottia sp. JS-SCA-14. The sequence continues at coordinate 4,759,560 of NZ_CP141606.1, forward strand.
TGGACGAGCTGTCGGACATCTCCTGCGATCTGTATCGTGGCTACGTGCGTGAAAACAAAGACTTCGTGCCGTACTTCCGCTCAGCAACGCCTGAGCAGGAGCTGGGCAAACTGCCGCTCGGTTCACGTCCGGCGAAACGTCGTCCTACCGGCGGGGTGGAATCCCTGCGCGCCATTCCGTGGATCTTCGCCTGGACGCAAAACCGTCTGATGCTGCCCGCCTGGCTGGGTGCCGGTGCGGCGCTGCAAAAAGTGGTCGAAGACGGCAAGCAAAGCGAGCTGGAAACCATGTGCCGCGACTGGCCGTTCTTCTCTACCCGTCTGGGGATGCTGGAGATGGTGTTCTCGAAAGCCGACCTGTGGCTGGCGGAATACTACGACCAGCGCCTTGTTAAACAGGAACTCTGGGGTCTGGGTAAAGAGCTGCGCGAACTGCTGGAAGGTGATATTAAAGTGGTGCTGGCGATCGCCAACGATTCACATCTGATGGAAGATTTACCGTGGATTGCCGAGTCCATCCAGCTGCGTAATATTTACACCGACCCGCTGAACGTACTCCAGGCAGAGCTGCTGCACCGCTCCCGTCAGGCGGAAGAAGCAGGCAAAGAACCGGACCCTCGCGTGGAGCAAGCGCTGATGGTCACCATCGCCGGCGTCGCCGCTGGCATGCGTAACACGGGCTAATCAGTTTGCCGGATGGCGCTTGCGCTTATCCGGCCTACGGCTTTGTAGGCCCGGCAAGCGCAGCGCTGCCGGGCAATACTTCGGTATTCACACCATGCAATACGATATCAGCCAGATCCTGACCGACCTGATAAACGGCGGTTTACCGCTCCAACAAGTGCATTTCGCTAACCCCACGTCTCCCCCACCAGAGCTGGCCCTGCAGGTCGATTTTCCGCGTCTGGAGATCCTACTCGAAGGCTCCGTGCAGGACGCCTCGACGGGCGTTTTGCACCCAAATGATGTTCTGTACGTCCCGGCGGGCGGCTGGAACTTCCCGCAATGGCAGCAGCCTGCAACCGCCCTGAGCATTCTGTTCGGCAAGCAGCAGCTGGGTTTTAGCCTGGTGCAGTGGGATGGTGTTGCCCTGCTTAATCTGGCGAAACAACACGTGGCCCGCCGTGGCCCACGCATTGGCTCTTTCCTGCTGCAAACGCTGCATGAAATGCAGATGCAACCCCAGGAGCAGCAAACCGCACGCCTGATTACCTTAAGTCTGCTGAGCCATTGTACCGACCTGCTGGGCAGTCAGATCCAGACCGCCTCTCGCAGCGAAGCCTTATTCGGTGCTGTACGCGACTATATTGATGAGCACTACGCGTCACCCCTCACCCGAGAATCTGTCGCCAAAGCGTTCTATATCTCGCCCAACTATCTGTCGCATCTTTTCCAGAAGACCGGCGCGGTAGGGTTTAACGAGTATCTGACGCAAACCCGGCTGGAGCACGCGCGCCAGTTATTGAAGGGATATGATCTGAAAGTAAAAGAGATCGCGCACAGCTGCGGATTTATTGACAGTAACTATTTTTGCCGACTGTTTCGCAAGAATACGGAACGTTCGCCGTCGGAGTATCGCCGCCAGTACCACAGCCAGCTTACCGGTAAGACGGCTAATCCAGAATAAGCTGGGTGTGCTGCGGGGCCGATAGCATTTTACGCGCTGCGCTCATCACTTTTTGCGGATCGCGCAGGAACGCGTTAATCCCGCACTTCACATAGCGACACTGGTCGAATCGCTCCATTCCCGCCAGCTCGATATCGGTAATCAGCAGCACCACTTCCGCATGACGAATGTCTTCGCCAGTCAGCTCGCATTCAATACCGAGCGCCCCCTGCGTTTCGATGCGAACAGCCCATTTTTCCTGGCCGCACAGTTTTTCCAGCCGTTCGGCGGCCATGTAGGTATGGGCGACACCGCTGACACAGGCGGTGACGGCGGCAATTCGGTGTCCCGCGATCGCTGTCATATTAACCTCCAAGGGTGACCAAAAATCCTGCCCGCTCGGCCATCTGTCGCAGGGTAGCGATCTCCTCTTCCGTGGGGACGGCCACCTGATTCATGGTCCATTCGTGTCCGAGCAGCCGGTATTTCGGCTCCCCGTACTGATGAAATGGCAACAGATGCAGTTGCCGTATTCCTGAGGGTATCAGAAATGCCAGCACGCGATTCATATTCGCCTCACTCAGCGTAAAACCTGGAATAAGCGGCACACGCGGGATCACGTTGATACCCTCCTCCGCCAGACGCAGAAAATTATCCAGTACCCGCGGCAGATTCATCTTCACCACCGTTTTCGCCTGTTCCGCATCCATGATTTTCAGATCGAATAGCACCTCATCGCACTGCTTAGCTAATGGGAGCAAACGAGACAGCGGCGCATCGCCTGCGGTCTCGATGGCGGTGTGAATCCCCCATCGGCGCAGGCGTTGCAGGAGCGCAGTGGCAAACGGCGCCTGCATCAACACTTCGCCGCCAGAGAGCGTGACGCCCCCGCCGGAGGAGCGAAAGAAGACCTCGTCTTTCATCACTTCGCGCTCGAGTTCCTCCAGCGTCACGTCGCGCCCAATGTGCTCAAATGCACCGGAAGGACACTCCTCGGCGTCCCGCAGACAGGGTGCGCAGTGCAGGCATTTGCTCTCTCGGCGAACAGTTTCAATCTTCGGCGATATCGATTCCGGGTTCGCACACCACGGGCAGGTGTGGGGGCAGCCTTTAAAAAAAACCACCGTGCGAATGCCGCGCCCGTCGTTCAGGGAGTAACGCTGGATATTGAAGATCCGCGCCACATCGGCGCGGGTCTCGATCACTTCACAACTGATGCGCGGTGCGGCGGATAATGTCATCCTGAATCTCCTTCGACAGCTCGACAAAGAAGGCGCTGTACCCGGCCACGCGGACCACCAGCCCGGCGAAATCCTGCGGACGCTGCTGGGCTTCGCGAAGCGTATCCGCATTCACCACGTTGAACTGAACATGCTGCAGTTTTAGCTGAGTAAAGGCGCGCAGGAAATCGGCCAGTTTGTGTAATCCCGCCTCCCCCTCCAGCGTCGCCGGTGTGAATTTCACGTTCAGCAAAGTGCCATTCGAGAGCAGATAGTTATCCAGCTTACTCACGGATTTCAGCACCGCCGTCGGGCCCTGCATGTCCTGGCCGAGCATCGGCGACAGCCCGCCGTCCGCCAGCTGTTCACCAGCAAAACGCCCGTCCGGAGTGGCCCCAACGACAGCCCCGAGCGGCACATGCGCGGAGACGGTATAGGAGCCCGGCGTGAATTGCCCCCCGCGCGGGTTGCGATATTTTTCGACCTCTTTGCAGTAATGGCGCAGAAGTTCGGCGCTGATATTGTCGACCTCGTCGATATCATTGCCATATTTTTCAAATCGATTGATCAGCCTGGCGCGAATTTTTTCGCCTTCTGGCGTGGCGAAGTTTGCCTTCAGTACCGCCAGCAGCTCATCAAAGCTTAAGCGCTGCTGTTCAAACACCAGCCCTTTCAGGGCATGCAGCGAGTCGCTCAAGTTGGCGATACCAATGCCCTGCACGCCGGAGAAATTATACCGCGCGCCACCGTCGGTGATGTCTTTGCCGCTGCCGAGGCAGTCGCTGATAAACGATGAGAGCAGCGGAACCGGTGCCCAGTCGCGATGGCCAATGTCACAGATATTGCTGCCTTCCACCATGAGCGCGATGTAGTGGTTAATTTTATGGCGGATATGGTCGAGCAGTGCGTCATAACTGAGATCCGCATTGCCTTCGTTCTCCTGCATGGCGATTTCCATCACTTTCAGCAGGTTAAACATGGCGATATCGTGCAGCCCGTAGGTTTTGCCCGGAATGGAGAGTTCCACGCAGCCGACCACCGCATAATCGCGCGCATCTTCCAGCGACACGCCGCGGTTCAGGAACGCAGGCACCACCACTTCGTCATTGAAGATCTGCGGAATACCGGTGCCCAGACGGATGGTTTCCGCCGTCTTGAGCAGGAAGGGTCTGTCGATAAACTCATTCACCCGCACGCCGAGGTTCGGCTGAGGAAGCTGGATGCTCTGATACGCATCGAGACACAGGAATGAGAGCACGTTGACCGCGCTGCGACCATTTTCCGTCAGGCCACCTAACAGCGCGGTGTAGCCCGTCGGGAAACCGGCAAAATAGCGGGCGCTGCTGGTCGAGCGCAGCAGTACCACGTCGTTGCATTTCACCCACAGGGATTCTAATACCTCTTTGAGGAACGCCGGATCTTCGCCCTGAGTCAGCGAGGCCTGATAAAACGGCAGCATATACTGATCGAAACGTCCGATAGAGAGCGAGCTGGCGTTAGATTCATACTGCAAAATGACGTTCATGTACCAGAACAGCTGACACGCCTGCCAGAAGGTTTGCGGCTTATGCTGAGCGTTGTGGCGCGAGTTTGCGGCGATGGTCAGCAGCTCCTGGCGACGCGTTTCGTCATAACCTTCAGCCATCTCTTCCGCCAGTGCCGCATAGCGCAGGATATGGCGCTGTGAGGCTTCAAGCAGCATTAACGCGGCCTGATAAAAGTCGTTCTGCGGCTCGCGCTGGCAGTGTTCGTTCATCTCTGCCACCAGCGCGCCCAGCCCGTTATTGAGCAGGCGCGGGTAATCAATAATGATGTGCCCCTGGCCTTTGTCCGTCTGGTTAACGCTAAAAATTTGCGTGCTGACCGCGGCTTTCACTTCATCCGTCATCTGGCTGTTGATGAAGTCCTTCATCGAGCGTTTTTCCCAGTACGGATAAAGCACATCGCGATAGAGGCGTTTGTCCTCTTCGCTGATGGTAAAGCGATCCTGCGGTCGGGTGGCGAATTGCTCCAGCTCTTTCAGCAGCCAGTACGGGTCCATTTCGGGCGACATAATTCCGGCACGCGGCTTCACCGTACGGTTACCGGCAATCAGTTCGTCATCACGAATCGCGATCTCAACGTGGTCGAGAATATACGCCGTCGCTTTCGCCCGACGCAGAATGACCGGTTCGCCTTCCGTCTGCTGATGGCTTTCGGTATAGAGCAGCGCACGTTCAAGGGATATTTCACGCGGGCTGGCGAACAAAGCGTCTTTCAGGCGCTGAATACGATTCGTCATGAGGGAACTCCTGTAGCTGAAAACAAGCCCGCCCCGAAGGGCGGGAGGACGTCAGGCGGTTTGCGCCAGGTGGGCATCAATTTTGTTCATGATCGCGTCAGCGCGTTTCACCGCATCGCTAATGTTGACGCGCACGATGGTTTTCCCGGCGAAGCGCTCTTCAAACTTAATGCCGATATCTTTGGTCAGGATGACCATATCCGCCGCCGCGACGTCTTCAGCGGTCAGTTCATTTTCCAGACCGATAGACCCCTGGGTTTCAACTTTGACTTCCCAGCCTTTGGCTTTGGCGGCGCTTTCCAGCGCTTCGGCGGCCATGTAGGTATGGGCAACGCCAGACGGACAGGCAGTGACTGCAATAATTCGGGCCATATTCTCTTCCTCACTCAGTTAATTTCGAAATCCAGATCCAGGTCGTCTTCTTTTTCCTCGACCTGCTTCGTGTTCTTACGCGCAATACTTTTGAGCACGTTGACGCTGATCGCCGTGACGACCGCACCCACAGCGACGGCGGCGATATACCCGAGCTTGCCTTCCACCACGGGCAGAACAATCAGGCCGCCCCATCCGGCATAACACTGCGCGCCAAACACCGCGGCGGTGACTGCCCCACAGGCGGAGCCGAGCATAATGGAGGGGATCACACGCAACGGATCGGCGGCAGCAAAGGGAATCGCCCCTTCCGTCACGCCCACGCAGCCCATCACCAGCGCCGCTTTACCCGCTTCGCGCTCTTCCGCATTGAAATTCTTACGATTAATCAGCGTCGCCAGGCCGAGACCTAAAGGCGGGACGCAGATCCCGACCGCCGCAATAGCGACCACCGTATACACCCCCTGCGCCACGCAAATCAGCATGAAGGCGTAGGCCACTTTGTTGATAGGGCCACCCATGTCGAAGGCCAGCATCAGCCCCATGATGACGGCGAGAACTACGATGCTTCCCTGCTGCATGCCCTGCAGCCAGTGCGTTAAGCCGGTGGTGAGCGCGCCGACAGGTTCGCCGAGACCCCACATCATGATCCCTGCGGTCACAAATGTGCCAATGATAGGAATGATGAAAATCGGCATTACCGAGCGCAGCACTTTCGGCACCGGCAGTTTTTTCAGGTAGAAGACCACGATACCGCCGAGGATCCCGGCGATGATGGCACCGAAGAAACCGGCACCGAAGCTGTTACCGACCCAGGCCGCGATAGCACAGGGCGCGAGCGCCGCACGTTCGGCAATGGAGTAACCGATATAGGCCGCCAGGAATGGCACCATCAGCGTTAAGCCCGCCACGCCGAGATCGAACAGTTTTTTCAGATTGGGATCGGTGGCGGCGTCCGGGACCGCGCCCTTACCGTAAAGCATGACCGAAACGGCCAGCAAAATACCGCCTGCGACGACGAAGGGGATCATGTGCGACACCCCAGTCATCAGATGCTGCCGCGTGTTCTTGAGAATATGCACCAACTCTTTCATGTGTCGCTCCCGGGCTTTTATCTGCCCATATCCATAGAGATGTTGTGGCAAACAATAGGCAATCGGGAAGACGGCTGACAGTGGACAAAAAGGCCATTTGCTGGATTTTTGTAATGTAGAAAGAAAAATGCGATCCGCCTCGTAATTTCCGTCCCGCGTCGAATCGCCCAAAAACAGAGAACCTGTGAGTCAAATCTCACTTTTAGCCTGACATTACATTTGTCCAGCGTTTGGCAGTTTTGTCACATGGCGCGGTTCGTCGTCACGCTCGTATGCTTTCCCCTAATAGTGGTTTGGGATTTCAGGAGTGTGCGTATGACCCAGGTAGTAGAGTTTGTCTGTGAGTTGCCCAATGGCGTCCATGCCCGTCCGGCAAGCCATGTTGAAACGCTGTGCAATACCTTTGCCTCGCAGATTGAGTGGCACAATCTGCGCAGCGATCGTAAAGGGGACGCCAAAAGCGCGCTGGCGCTGATCGGCACCGACACCCTGACGGGCGATGCCTGCCGACTGCTCATTACAGGCGCAGACGAGCTGAACGCCCATCAGCGTCTGACGCAGTGGCTCAAAGAGGAGTTCCCGCACTGCGACGCCCCGCTGGCCGCCGCCATCAGTACCGATCTCGATCCGCTGCCGGAATCCCTGACCCGCCTCAATCCGACGCTCTTTCGCGCCCTGCCGGTGTGCAGCGGGAGCGGTCGCGGCGTACTGACGCTACTCACTTCACTCGATCTCAACGCGCTAACGTCTCTTCCTGCTGCGAAAAGCCGCGAAGAGGAGCAATCTTCGCTGGATCAGGGTCTGACGCTGCTGGTGAAAAGCATCGAACTTCGCGCCCTGGACAGCGACAGCACGGCGAGTGCGATTCTGGAAGCCCATCGCTCGCTGGCGACAGATACCTCGTTGCGCCAGCACCTGCTGGCGGGCGTCAATCAGGGGCTGAGCAGCGCCCAGGCGATCATCGCCACCGCAAATCATTTCTGCGCCGAGTTTTCTCGTTCCAGCAGCAGCTATTTACAGGAACGCGTGCTCGACGTGCGTGATGTCTGCTATCAGCTGTTACAGCAGATCTACGGCGAACAGCGATTCCCGGCTCCGGGCCAGCTGACTCAGCCGTCCATTTGTCTTGCCGAGGATCTCACGCCAGGTCAGTTCCTCGAGCTGGATAAAACCCTGCTGAAAGGTTTGCTGCTGAAAAGCGGCGGTACCACCTCTCATACGGTGATTCTGGCGCGTTCCTTTAACATCCCGACGCTGGTCGGCGTGGACAGCGACAGCCTGCTTTCGTGGCGCGACCAACCGGTGTTTATTGACGGCAATGCCGGAGCGGTGGTGGTGAATGCCAGCCCGGCGGTTGCCCGTTATTACCAGCAGGAACAGGCGGTACAGAAAGCACTGCGCGAACAGCAAAGCGTCTGGCTCGATCGCGAGGCGAGAACCGCAGACGGGTTGCGCATTGAAATTGCCGCTAACATTGCCCATTCGGCAGAAGCACAGGCCGCCTTTGGCAACGGCGCAGAGGGGGTGGGCCTGTTCCGCACCGAAATGCTCTACATGGACCGCGCCAGCGCGCCTTGCGAAAACGAGCTGTATAACATTTTTTGCCAGGCGCTGGAGAGCGCGAACGGGCGTAGCATTATCGTGCGCACCATGGATATCGGCGGCGACAAACCCGTTGAGTATCTGAATATCCCGGCGGAGAACAATCCGTTCCTCGGCTATCGCGCGGTGCGTATTTATGAAGAGTATGCCGCGCTGTTCACCACCCAGCTCAGGGCGATCCTTCGCGCCTCGGCCCACGGCAGCCTCAAGATCATGATCCCGATGATCTCCTCGATGGAGGAGATCCTGTGGGTGAAAGAGAAACTTGCCGAAGCCAAACAGCAGCTGCGCGCGGAGCATATTCCGTTTGAGGAGAAGATCCCGCTCGGCATCATGCTCGAAGTGCCGTCGGTGATGTTTATCATCGACCAGTGCTGTGAAGAGATTGATTTCTTTAGCATCGGCAGCAACGACCTGACGCAATATCTGCTGGCGGTCGACCGGGATAACGCCAAAGTCACACGCCATTACAACAGCCTGAATCCGGCGTTCCTGCGGGCGTTCGATTTCGCCGTGCAGGCCGTGCATCGTCAGGGGAAATGGATTGGGCTTTGCGGCGAGCTGGGGGCAAAAGGGTCGGTGCTGCCGCTGCTGGTCGGGCTGGGGCTGGATGAGCTCAGTATGGGTTCGCCGTCGATTCCGGCGACCAAAGCACGCCTGGCCCAGCTCGACAGCCGCGCCTGCCGCCAGTTGCTCAACCAGGCGATGGCGTGTCGCACCTCGCTGGAAGTGGAGCATCTGTTAGCCCAGTTCCGCATGAATCAGCAGGACACGCCGCTGGTGACGCCGCGCTGTATTTCACTCGATAACGACTGGGCCAGCAAAGAAGAGGTCATGAAAGGCATGACCGACAAGCTGCTGCTGGCCGGGCGCTGCCGCTATCCGCGCAAGCTTGAAGCCGATTTATGGGCGCGCGAAGCCGTGTTCTCAACCGGTCTGGGTTTCAGTTTTGCCATTCCCCACAGCAAATCTGAGCACATTGAACAATCCACCATCAGCGTCGCGCGCCTCAAAGCGCCCGTGCAGTGGGGTGACGAAGAGGCGCAGTTCATCATCATGCTGACCCTCAACAAACACGCCGCAGGCGACCAGCACATGCGCATTTTCTCGCGTCTGGCGCGGCGCATCATGCATGAAGATTTCCGCAACGCGCTGGTCAACGCCAGCTCCGAAGAGGCCATCGCGGCCCTGCTGCAACGTGAATTAGAACTGTAAACAGAGGAAGAGTCATGGAACTGTATCTGGATACCGCCAACGTGGCGGAAGTTGAACGCCTCGCCCGTATTTTCCCGATTGCTGGCGTCACCACCAACCCGAGCATTGTCGCCGCGAGCCGCGAATCGCTCTGGGATGTATTGCCGCGCCTGCAAAAAGCCATCGGCCCGGAGGGCATTCTGTTTGCTCAGACCATGGGCCGTGATGCCGAAACGATGGTCGCCGAAGCCAAACGACTGAGTAATGCCTTTCCCGATATCGTGGTCAAAATCCCGGTAACCGCTGAAGGTCTGGCGGCGATCAAGATCCTGAAAAAAGAAGGTATTACCACACTCGGCACCGCCGTTTACAGCGCAGCGCAGGGTTTACTCGCCGCGCTGGCAGGGGCGAAATATGTCGCGCCTTACGTGAACCGCGTCGATGCCCAGGGCGGGGACGGCATTCGCATGGTGCAGGAGCTGCAATCCCTGCTGGAACTGCACGCCCCCGAGAGCAAAGTGCTGGCCGCCAGCTTCAAAACTCCGCGCCAGGCACTCGACTGCCTGCTCGCCGGATGTGCGGCAATCACCCTTCCTTTAGATGTAGCGCAACAAATGCTCGGTACGCCCGCGGTAGAGTCGGCTATAGAGAAGTTCGAGCACGACTGGAAAAACGCGTTTGGTAACCTCAATCTCTAAGGGAGAAACGTTATGGACCGTATCATTCAATCACCGGGAAAATACATCCAGGGCGCGGATGTGCTTACCCGCCTCGGCGACTACCTGAAACCGCTGGCCACACGCTGGCTGGTCGTTGGTGATAAATTCGTTCTCGGCTTTGCCGAAGAGACACTGCGTCAAAGCTTCAAACATGCTGAACTGCACGTCGAAATTGCACCCTTTGGCGGCGAATGTTCCCAGAATGAAATCGACCGTCTGCGCAAGCTGGCGAAAAGCGCCGATTGCCAGGCTGTCCTCGGCATAGGCGGCGGCAAAACTCTGGATACCGCCAAAGCGCTCGCCCACTTTATGGATGTGCCCGTCGCCATCGCCCCAACCATTGCCTCTACGGATGCGCCGTGCAGCGCCCTTTCGGTTATCTACACCGACAGCGGCGAGTTTGATCGTTATCTGATGCTGCCGCACAACCCAAACATGGTAATCGTCGACACCAAAGTGGTGGCCGGAGCGCCTGCGCGTCTGCTGGCCGCCGGGATCGGCGATGCGCTGGCGACCTGGTTTGAAGCGCGCGCCTGTTCCCGCAGCGGCGCGACAACCATGGCGGGCGGGAAATGCACCCAGGCCGCGCTGGCGCTGGCCGAGCTGTGCTACAACACGCTTCTCGAAGAGGGTGAAAAGGCGATGCTCGCCGCCGAGCAGCACGTGGTAACACCCGCGCTGGAACGCGTGATTGAAGCCAACACCTACCTGAGCGGCGTGGGCTTTGAGAGCGGCGGGTTAGCCGCGGCGCATGCGATTCACAACGGCCTGACCGCCATCCCGGATGCACACCACTATTATCACGGTGAAAAAGTTGCGTTCGGTACGCTCACCCAGCTGGTGCTGGAAAACGCTCCGCTGGAGGAGATCGAAACGGTGGCCGCGCTGTGCCACAGCGTGGGCTTGCCGATTACCCTGGCGCAGCTGGATATCAAAGAGGATATTCCGGGGAAAATGCGTCTGGTGGCAGAGGCATCCTGTGCGGAAGGCGAGACGATTCACAACATGCCGGGCGGTGTGATACCGGATCAGGTGTACGCGGCATTATTGGTCGCCGACCAGTATGGGCAGCGTTTTTTGCATGAGTGGGAATAAAAGCGATCCATGGGTTTTGTAGGCCGGGTAAGGCGCAGCCGCCACCCGGCAATAAAAAAATCCCCGCCTCGGCGGGGATTTTCATGAGCTCAGAATCACTGCACGTCGAAACGGTCCAGGTTCATCACTTTCACCCAGGCGGCAACGAAGTCCTTCACGAACTTCTCACCGGCATCCTGGCTGGCATAAACTTCCGCAAGTGCGCGCAGAACCGCGTTAGAACCGAACACCAGATCGGCACGCGTTGCGGTGTATTTCACCTCTCCGCTCGCACGATCGCTGCCAGCAAACAGTTCGTTTGAACCATCGGTGGCTTTCCATTGGGTGTTCATATCCAGCAGATTGACGAAGAAGTCATTGCTGAGCACGCCCACGCGGTCGGTGAAGACGCCGTTCTGGCTGCCGTCAAAGTTGGCACCCAGCACGCGCATCCCGCCCACCAGCGCGGTCATTTCTGGCGCGGTGAGCGTCAGCTGCTGTGCTTTGTCGATCAGCAGAGATTCTGTTGTCGCGGCATCCTGCTGGGAACGGTAGTTACGGAACCCATCGGCAACCGGCTTGAGCAGATCGAACATCTCGATATCCGTCTGATCCTGACGCGCATCCACACGGCCCGGCGTGAACGGTACGTTGACGTAAACACCCGCCGCTTTCGCCGCCTGCTCAACGCCCACGACCCCGGCCAGCACGATAATGTCGGCGAGTGAGGCTTTGTGCGCCGATTTATAAATCGCTTCCAGCGTTGGCAGCGCTCGCGCCGCCGCCGCATTCACATCCCAGTCGCGCTGCGGAGCCAGGGCCAGACGCGCACCGTTCGCACCACCGCGCTTATCGCCGCCACGGAAGGTGGACGCCGACGCCCAGGCAACCGACACCAGTTCGCTGACCGTTAGCCCGGAAGCGGCAATATCCGCTTTCAGACTTTCAATATCCGCCGCCGTTGGCTGGAAGAACGCCTGTGGCAGTGGGTCCTGCCAGATCAGATCTTCTTTCGGTACTTCTGGTCCGATGTACCGTGCTTTTGGTCCCATATCCCGGTGCGTCAGTTTGAACCACGCGCGGGCAAAGGCTTCGTTGAACGCCTGCGGATCGTTGAGGAAACGACGAGAAATCTTCTCGAATTCCGGATCCATGCGCAGGGTCAGGTCGGTGACCAGCATGGTTGGTTTGCGTTTTTTCGACGGGTCGAACGGATCAGGAATCATCTCTGGCGCATCGACAGCTTCAAACTGAATCGCGCCTGCCGGGCTGCGCGTCTGTACCCATTCGAATTTGAACAGGTTCTCGAAGAAGTAGTTGCTCCACTGAGTTGGCGTTTGCGTCCAGACCACTTCCAGACCAGAGGTGATGGCGTCTGCGCCCACACCGCTACCGTGGGTGCTCGCCCAGCCCAAACCTTGTGATTCAATCGGAGCCGCTTCAGGGTCAACGCCGACGTGCGTCGCTTCTGCGGCGCCGTGGGTTTTACCCAGCGTGTGGCCGCCTGCGATCAGCGCCACGGTCTCTTCGTCGTTCATACCCATGTTGCCGAAGGTGGCGCGAATAGCCGCCGCCGCAGACAGCGGTTCACCGCTGGCATTTGGCCCTTCCGGGTTGACGTAAATCAGCCCCATTTCGGTGGCCGAGAGCGGGCGTTTCGCCAGCGCTTCAGGATCGCGATGCGCCAGCCAGGCTTTCTCGTCGCCCCAGTTCACATCCAGATCCGGTTCCCAGACGTCTTCACGCCCGGCACCAAAACCAAAGGTACGGAAGCCGGAGTTTTCCAGCGCCACGTTGCCCGCGAGGATAAACAGGTCGGCCCAGGAGATTTTCTGGCCGTATTTCTGCTTAATTGGCCATAACAGACGGCGCGCCTTATCGAGGCTGACGTTGTCCGGCCAGGAGTTCAAAGGAGCAAAACGCTGTTGACCGCGCCCTGCGCCGCCGCGACCGTCGACAGCACGGTAAGTGCCTGCGCCATGCCACGCCATACGAATAAACAGACCCGCGTAGCTGCCCCAGTCGGCTGGCCACCAGGGTTGGGAATCGGTCAGAAGGGCTTTGAGATCGCCTTTCAGTGCGGAGTAATCGAGTTTGCTGAATTCTTTGCGGTAGTCGAAGTCTTCACCCAGCGGGTTCGAACGGTCGGAATGTTGATTCAAAAGATCGACGCGGAGTTGTTTTGGCCACCAGTCGCGAGTGCTTGTTCCAGCCCCCGCGCTTTGGTCAGGCCCGCCGTGATGAAAAGGGCACTGTCCGGTTGATAACGTGTTATGGGTATCTTCTGTGCTCATATCTCTATGCTCCCTCTACTGTATTTACCTTAAAGATATACACCTCTGCTTAGAAGGTATAGTTGAGATAACGCACGGATTCGATAGTTATTTCCGTTTAATACACCCTGGAAATTATAAGTTCATTGTCAGGCGAGGCGGGAGCGTTGATATGGCAGGAAAAGCGGGAAAGTCTAAAAACAAAAAACCCTCCGGAGAGGGTTTTTAAATCACAGGCCAGGGCGGACGCCGAGGGTGTGACAGATGGCATAACTCATTTCGGCGCGGTTCAGGGTGTAGAAGTGGAAGTCTTTCACCCCTTCGCGGCTCAGGATTTTCACCATGTCCATCGCGATATTCGCCCCCACCAGCTTGCGGGTTTCGGCGTCATCATCCAGCCCTTCGTACATTTTCGACATCCACAGCGGGATGCGCACGTTGGTCATGTCGGCAAATTTCTTCGCCTGCTTGAAGTTCGACACCGGCAGGATGCCCGGAATAATTTCCACATCGATGCCCGCGGTGATGCAGCGGTCACGGAAACGCAGATAGCTTTCGACGTCGAAGAAGAACTGGGTGATCGCGCGGTTTGCACCGGCATCCACTTTGCGTTTCAGGTTGAGCAGATCCGCCTGCGCGCTTTTCGCTTCCGGATGCACTTCCGGATACGCCGCCACGGAGATATCAAAATCGCCGACCTCTTTCAGGAGCGCCACCAGATCGGTCGCGTACATGTCCGGCTTGCCGCTGCCCGGCGGCAGGTCGCCGCGCAGGGCCACGATATGGCGAATGCCGTTGTTCCAGTAATCCTGAGCGATAGTGCGCAGTTCGTCGCGGGTCGCGTCGATACAGGTCAGGTGCGGTGCCGCTTCAAGACCAGTGCGATCCTTGATGCCTTTAATAATGCTGTGCGTACGGTCGCGCTCACCGGAGTTCGCGCCGTAGGTCACCGAGACAAACTTCGGCTTCAGGCTGCTCAGGCGATCGATAGAGCTCCACAGGGTTTGCTCCATTTCACTGGTGCGCGGCGGAAAGAATTCAAAAGAGACGTTAATCTGGCCCTGCACTTCAGCCAGGCTCTGATTCAGGGCTTCCCGCTGGTTGGCGTGAAAAAAGCTCATACCTTACCTCATCAATCGCGTGTCATTGTTGTTGTGTTGTGAACTGCTATACGTTTAGACGTCTAGATGTAAAAATGACGGAAAAGCGGGATGCCGTCAACAGAAATCATTGGCAAACACGGTGAGGAATGTTCAGGGAAGATGAAGAAGGTTCATGATGGTGGGTGGGTGAGTGCGGCCTGAGCCCTCTCCCACAGGGAGAGGGAGAATATCGGCGTTGATTCTTGTAGGCCCGGTAAGCGAAGCGCCACCGGGCACAGACAAAACCTACAGCAGCTGCGCCAGACGATTAATATCCGACTGAATCGCCCCGGCGGTGACGTCGCGTCCCGCGCCTGGGCCGCGAATCACCAGTGGATTATCACGATACCAGCGGCTTTCGATGGCGAAGACGTTATCGCACGGCAGCAGTGCCGCCAGCGGATGCTCAGGACGAACCGCCTCCACGCCAACGCGCGCTTTGCCGTTGGCGTCAAAACGGGCCACGTAGCGCAGGACCAGCCCCATTTCGCGCGCGGCTTCCAGGCGTGAGACCATCTGTTCGTTCAGCTCGTCGCCGTTCTCGAAGAAGTGATCGACAGATCCCTCTTCGCAGCCCGACGGCACCAGCGATTCCACCCGCACCTGGCCCGGCTCGATGTCGTAACCCGCTTCACGCGCCAGGATCACCAGCTTGCGCATCACGTCTTTCCCGGCGAGATCCACGCGCGGGTCGGGCTCGGTCAGCCCCTGCTGCCAGGCTTGATCCACCAGGTCCGTAAACGGAACCGTACCGTCGAACTGCAGGAACAGCCAGGAGAGCGTGCCGGAGAAAATTCCGCTGATAGCCAGAATGCTGTCGCCGCTGTCAATCAGGTCGCGCACGGTGTGGTTAACAGGCAAACCGGCGCCCACGGTGGCGTTATACAGCCAGTGACGACCGGTTTTTTCAAACGCGTCGTGGATCTGGCGGTATTTATCGGTGCTGCTTGCGCCTGCCAGTTTATTGGCGCTGATGACGTGAAAACCGTGGCTGGCGAAATCGAGGTACTGATCGGCCAGCTGCTCGCTGGCGGTGACATCCAGCACCACCAGATCGTCGTACGGGTGCGCACGCATCCACAGGAACAGGGACTCTTCGTCCTGCTCGACCGCTTCATCGTTGAAGAAGGCCAGCGCACGGCTGGCGTCGAGACCCTCGTAGTTCAGCAGACTGCGGCGGCTATCCACCACGCCAGCCAGCACAAATTCGAATCCGGTGCGCGCAGAGAGCGTGGTTTGCTCGCGGGCAAACAGCTCCAGCCAGCGGGAACCGATGTTGCCCTTCCCGAACAGCACCAGACCGATGCGTTTTTCGGCTCGGAACAGGGTGGTGTGCAGCCCCTGAATCAGGCTCTCGGTTGGGCCTTTACGCAGTACGGCCACCAGGCTGATGCCCTCTTCCGACTGCCAGGTGAACTCCACCGGCTGGCCTTTCAGCTGTTGCCAGAAACGGTGGCAGTGCAGCGGATTACGGGTGACACCCGCGCCGACCATCGCGACCAGCGCCAGCCCCTGACGCAGGCGAAGTTCGCCCGGCAGACCCGCTTCATCAAGAATTTTCAGCGCGCTGTCCGCCACTTCTGCGGTGTAGCAGAACTGCAGCAGCTGGCGGTCATTGTGTACGCCAACGGCCAGCGGACGCACCTGAGCGCGCTTGAGGATCAGGTCGATATCTTTGTGCGCCAGTTTGAAATCTTGTCCGGCAGGCACCTGGAATTCGATCAGGCAAATATCATCGTGGCTGGTGACGATACGCGCGCCTGTGCCTGAGGCCAGCACGCGTTCGATGCGGGTCGAGCCCTTATCCGGCGTGTAGCTGCAGCGCAGTTGCAGGTCGATATCGCTGCCGGAAACCGGCTGTAAGGTACGCGCGTGAAGCACCGGCGCGGCCAGACGGGCCAGCTCGCTGGCTTCGTCGAGACGCAGGAGCGGCAGCAGACAGGCATCTTTCACTTTGCGCGGGTCGGCGCTGTAAACCCCCGCCACGTCGCTCCAGATGGTGACGCGTGATGCGCCTGCCAGGGCACCGATTTGCGTTGCCGAGTAGTCCGAACCGTTACGGCCCAGTAGCACGGTTTCGCCCGCATTACTGCGGCTGATAAAGCCCGTCACGACGATGCGTTTGCCCGGATGCTGCACTAACAGCTGTTGCAGAAGCGGATAAGAGAGGCCTTCGTCGACCTGCGGCTGTGCCGCACGTTCCGCGCGCAGGAAATCACGCGCGTCGAGCCACGCCGCTTCCAGCCCTTGCTGTTCGAGGACCGCAGCCATCAGGCGCGCAGACCAGACTTCGCCGTGGCCTACTACCTCAGCGTAAACCGCATCGGTAATGCCGCTGTCCAGCAGTCCGGCCAGACGCTCAAGGTCGTGCACAAAAGCGCTGATAAGAGCATCTGCCGCGTCCGCTGGCAGGAGACCCGAAATCAAATCGCTCTGATAGCGGCGTAATGTTTGTTGAACCTGATGCGCAGAAAGGCGATCGGTCTGGCTTAATTTCAGCCAGCTAATCAACTGGTTGGTAGTGCTGCCTGCCGCCGAGACAACCATCATGTCGCCCGGCATCGAATACTCCGCCATGATCCCTGCGACACGCAGGTAACATTTCACATCAGCAAGACTACTACCACCAAACTTGTGCAGCTGACGACCCTTCGCCCCTGCCTGCGCTATCACACTCATGATTACCCCTTGGCTGCGACCCGGAAGGCATTTTCCAGATCGGCAATTAAATCTTCACAGTCTTCAATACCGGTTGAGATGCGTAACAGCGTCTCGGAAATTCCGGCGGCGGCACGCGCCTCTGGCGCCATGCCTGCGTGCGTCATGGTCGCGGCGTGGGAGATCAAGCTCTCGACTCCCCCTAAGGATTCCGCCAGCGTAAACAGTGACAACCCGCTCAGGAAGCGACGCAGCGTTTGCTCATCGCCATCCAGTTCAAAACTTAACATCGCGCCAAAACCTTTCTGCTGGCGCGCGGCAATCTCGTGGCCCTGGTTTTCCGGCAGCGACGGGTGATACAGCTTTTTCACCAGCGGCTGGTTCTTCAGGAACTCGACAATCGCCTGGGCATTGCGCTGCGCCACTTCCATGCGCGGCGACAGCGTACGCAGACCGCGCAGCAGCAGATAGCTGTCGAACGCTGCCGCAGTGACACCAATGTTATTGGCCCACCATGCCAGTTCGGTGACAACATCAGGATCTTTGGCAATCACCACCCCGGCGACCACGTCAGAGTGGCCGTTCAGATATTTAGTGCATGAATGCAATACCAGATCCGCACCCAGAGAAAGTGGGTTCTGTAGCGCCGGACTGAGGAACGTATTATCCACTACACTTATCGCTCCCGCATCCCTTGCGAGCTGACAAATTTTCGCAATATCGACGACGCGCAATAATGGATTGCTTGGACTTTCCACCAGGACCAGCTTTGGCTTTTCGGCCAGCGCCGATTTTAGTGCCTGCTCATCGTTCTGATCGACGAATAAAACGCGATAACAGCCGCGTTTCTCCAGGCTGTCGAACAGACGGTAGCTGCCACCGTAGCAGTCGTGCGGGGCCACCAGCAGATCGCCAGGTTTCAGGAACACGGTGGTCACCAGGTGAATGGCCGACATGCCGGTATTGGTCAGGACTGCGCCTGCACCGCCTTCCAGCTCCGCCAGCGCGCGTTGGGTCACGTCACGCGTAGGGTTACCACGACGCGAGTAGTCATGCGCACGGGGTTCATTAAATCCGGTGAAATTGTAAGTACTGGAAAGATGAATCGGCGGGACAACGCAGCCGTACTGCTCGTCATCATTCAATCCGCTACGCACTGCGATAGTGGCCTGTTTACGCGTCATGGTGAAGGCTTCCTGGCTAATGAGTTGAAAAGTCAGGCACCAGAGTAAACACTGAAACTATAGACGTCAATACATCTGGACATCTAAACTTCTTTGCGTATAGATTGAGCAATGCGAGAATAGCCGTTAAAATTACATGCTTTAGTGCACGCCGCAGTGGCAATATCCGTGTCACGGTATCGTCCTTACGGTAAACTACGCGAGATTACGGTTGAAAGCCTTATCGAATGTAAGGTTTTAGCCTTTATTAATGACAAAGAGGATTAAAGGTCTCATGGCTGAATGGAGCGGCGAATATATCAGCCCATACGCTGAGCACGGTAAGAAGAGTGAGCAAGTAAAGAAAATTACGGTTTCCATTCCTCTGAAGGTGTTGAAGATCCTCACCGATGAACGCACGCGTCGTCAGGTGAACAACCTGCGTCATGCGACCAACAGCGAACTGCTGTGCGAAGCATTTTTGCATGCGTTTACTGGTCAGCCGTTGCCGAACGATGAAGACCTGCGCAAAGAGCGTAGCGATGAAATCCCGGAAGCGGCGAAAGTGATCATGCGTGAACTGGGTATCGACCCGGATACGTGGGAATACTGAATTGCAGATACAAAAAAAGCGCCTTTCGGCGCTTTTTTTTCGGGTAGCTTATTTAGCGCCCGGGATGCTGAAACGCTTGTTGAAGCGGTCAACACGGCCACCGGTTGCAACGTCACGCTGCTTACCAGTGTAGAACGGGTGGCACTGACCACACACGTCCAGGTTCAGATCGTGACCCACTGTAGAGCGGATTTTGATCGCGTTACCGCAAGAGCAGTTTGCAGTAATAAAATCGTATTTCGGGTGAATATCTTTTTTCATGGGGAGAACCTCAGTTAAGGCCGCGTCGCTCTTCCAGCCCTAACGCCAGACACCACGCGATGTTGAATGTATGTTCTTTGAAGCAAAATGCACCAAAGGCGGCGAATCATACAGAATATGACCAGCGGTTGCAAACTGATCCGCACACCTCCAGCATCTAATGTGTATACTAACGCGCCACTTTTCAAGTCAGGAAGATTCGATGCCCGTCGCTCACGTTGCCCTGCCCGTTCCGCTTCCCCGCACCTTTGACTACCTGCTGCCCGACAGCATGAGCGCCAAGGCGGGCTGTCGCGTGAGCGTGCCGTTTGGTAAGCAACAGCGCGTCGGGATCGTGGTGTCCGTGAGCGACAAAAGCGAGCTGCCGCTCAATGAACTCAAAGCGGTGGTGGAAGTGCTGGACGACGAGCCCGTTTACTCGTCCAGCGTCTGGCGACTGCTGCTGTGGGCCGCGGATTACTATCATCATCCAATTGGCGACGTGCTGTTCCACGCCCTGCCGATTCTGCTGCGTCAGGGCAAAAGCGCCAGCCACGCGCCGATGTGGTACTGGTTTGCCACCGAGCAGGGTCAGGCGGTGGATATCAACAGCCTGAAGCGCTCCCCTAAACAGCAGCAGGCGCTCTCCGCGCTGCGTCAGGGACGGATCTGGCGGCATCAGGTGACAGAGCTGGATTTTAACGACGCGGCGCTGCAAGGGTTAAGAAAGAAAGGTCTGTGCGAGCTCGCCAGCGAATCCCCGGCGCTGCTGGACTGGCGCGACGGGTTTTCCGTGTCGGGCGACAGGCTGCGTCTCAACACCGAACAGGCCACCGCCGTCGGGGCAATTCACAGCGCGTCGGATCGTTTCTCCGCGTGGTTATTAGCGGGCGTCACCGGTTCCGGTAAAACGGAAGTCTATCTGAGCGTTCTCGAAAACGTCCTCGCCCAGGGCAAACAGGCGCTGGTGATGGTCCCGGAAATCGGCCTGACGCCGCAAACCATCGCCCGTTTTCGCGAGCGCTTTAACGCTCCGGTGGAAGTGCTGCACTCCGGTTTAAATGATACCGAACGCCTCAGCGCCTGGCTGAAAGCCAAAAACGGCGAGGCGGCGATTGTGATTGGTACTCGCTCGTCACTCTTTACACCCTTTAAAAATCTCGGCGTCATCGTGATCGACGAAGAGCACGACAGCTCCTATAAACAGCAGGAAGGCTGGCGCTATCACGCCCGCGATCTGGCGGTGTATCGCGCCCACAGCGAACAGATTCCGATCATTCTTGGCTCGGCAACGCCCGCGCTGGAAACGCTGCACAACGTGCGCCAGCGGAAATATCACATGCTGCGCCTGACGCGCCGCGCGGGGAATGCCCGCCCGGCCACGCAGCACGTACTGGATCTGAAAGGTCAGCCGGTGCAGGCGGGCCTCGCGCCCGCACTCATCAGCCGTATGCGCCAGCATTTGCAGGCCGATAATCAGGTGATCCTGTTTCTGAACCGCCGCGGATTCGCCCCGACGCTCTTGTGCCACGACTGCGGCTGGATCGCCGAGTGTCCGCGCTGCGACCACTATTACACTCTGCATCAGGCGCAGCATCACCTGCGCTGTCACCACTGCGACAGTCAGCGCCCGGTGCCGCGCCAGTGCCCGTCGTGCGGCTCTACACACATGGTGCCGGTGGGTCTGGGTACCGAACAGCTCGAACAGGCCCTCGCGCCGTTTTTCCCCGGCGTGCCGCTGTCGCGTATCGATCGCGATACCACCAGCCGCAAAGGGGCGCTTGAGCAACAGCTGGCCGAAGTGCATCGCGGTGGCGCGCGGATCCTGATTGGCACCCAGATGCTGGCGAAAGGCCACCACTTCCCGGACGTGACGCTGGTCGCCCTGCTGGACGTTGACGGCGCGCTGTTCTCCGCCGATTTCCGTTCCGCCGAGCGCTTTGCCCAGCTTTATACCCAGGTCGCAGGTCGCGCCGGACGCGCCGGAAAACAGGGCGAAGTGGTGCTGCAAACCCATCACCCTGAACATCCGCTGCTGCAAACCTTGCTGCATAAAGGCTACGACGCCTTTGCCGATCAGGCGCTCGCCGAGCGTCAGACGCTGCAACTGCCGCCGTGGACCAGCCACGTGATTATCCGCGCGGAAGATCATAACAATCAGCAGGCGCCGCTTTTCTTACAGCAGCTGCGCAATCTGCTGCAGGCCAGCCCGCTGGTCGATAATCAGCTGTGGATTTTAGGCCCGGTCCCGGCGCTGGCCCCTAAACGCGGCGGCCGCTATCGCTGGCAGATTCTGCTCCAGCACCCGTCGCGCGTGCGTTTGCAGCACGTTATCAGCGGCACGCTGGCGCTGATCAACACCCTGCCCGAAGCGCGCAAAGTGAAGTGGGTTCTCGACGTCGATCCCATCGAAGGTTAAAGAACGGTGCGAGAGCGATCGAAAAGTTGAACGCATCTCACACTTTTTATGAAAATTCTGTAACCGCTTCCACAAACTATCTGTAAAAATGGATGAGTCAGAAGTTCTGTGGTCCTGCGAGGAGAAGACGTTGAAGTCCAGGAAAGAGGTTGCTTCGGCGACCATGAAAGACGTTGCCCAGAAAGCCAAAGTATCCACGGCAACGGTGTCCCGCGCATTAATGAACCCGGATAAAGTCTCTCAGGCGACGCGCAATCGCGTCGAGCAGGCGGCGCTGGAAGTCGGCTATTTGCCGCAGGCCATGGGGCGTAATGTTAAGCGTAACGAATCGCGTACCATTCTGGTTATCGTGCCGGACATTTGCGATCCCTTCTTCAGCGAAATTATCCGCGGCATTGAAGTCACCGCCGCGGAGCAAGGCTATCTGGTGCTGATTGGCGACTGCGCCCACCAGAATCAGCAAGAAAAAACCTTTATTGACCTGATTATCACCAAGCAGATCGACGGCATGCTGCTGCTCGGCTCGCGCCTGCCGTTTGACGCCAGCATCGAAGAGCAGCGCAATCTGCCGCCGATGGTGATGGCGAACGAGTTCGCACCAGAGCTGGAACTGCCGACCGTCCACATCGATAACCTGACCGCCGCCTTCAACGCCGTGAACTATCTTCAGGAGCTGGGGCACAAGCGCATCGGCTGTATCGCCGGGCCGGAAGAGATGCCGCTGTGTCACTACCGGTTGCAGGGCTACGTTCAGGCGCTGCGCCGCGCGGGCGTGACGGTCGATCCGCATTATATTGCCCGGGGCGATTTCACCCTCGAAGCGGGTGGACTGGCGCTGGAAAAATTACTCGCGCAGCCTGAACCGCCGACCGCTGTGTTCTGTCACAGCGATGTGATGGCGCTGGGCGCGTTGTCCTATGCCAAACGTCGCGGTCTGCGGGTGCCACAAGACTTGTCGATCATCGGCTTCGATAACATTTCGCTCTCCGAGTTTTGCGACCCGCCGCTCTCGACGGTCGCCCAGCCGCGCTACGATATCGGCCGCGAAGCGATGCTGTTGCTGCTCGATCAGCTGCACGGCCAGGCGGTCAGCAGCGGCTCGCGTTTGCTCGATTGCGAACTGATCATTCGCGGCTCCACACAGGCGCTTACTTAAAGTAAACGCCTTTCAGACTCCCGTATCTGGTCAAAGGCCCGCCGCTTAAGTAACATGGCGGGCTGACGAACGAATAAATACAGCGAAACGATAGTGGCACAACGAGATTATGTACGTCGCGGCCAGCCGGCACCTTCGCGACGCAAAAAGAGCACCTCACGGAGCAAGCAGCGTAGTCTGCCTTCTGTCTCGCCAGCAATGGTCGCGATTGCTGCCGCCGTTCTGGTGGCCTTCATCGGTGGTCTGTACTTTATTACTCACCACAAGAAAGAAGATGCTGAAGCCCTTCAGGGCAGCAAAGTGGTGGGAAATGGTTTGCCGCCGAAACCTGAAGAGCGCTGGCGCTACATCAAAGAGCTGGAAAGCCGCCAGCCGGGCGTGCGTGCGCCCACCGAGCCTTCTGCCGGTGGTGAGGTGAAAAACGCCGATCAGCTCACCAACGAACAACGCCAGTTGCTGGCCCAGATGCAGGCCGATATGCGCCAGCAGCCGACGCAGCTGAACGAAGTGCCGTGGAACGAACAGACGCCGCAGCAGCGCCAGCAAACCTTGCAACGTCAGCGTCAGGTTCAGCAACAGGTGCAGCAGCAACAGCAGTGGACGCAAACGCAGCCAGTGCAGCAGCCTCGTACTCAGCCTCGCGTGACGGAACAGCCGTATCAGCAGCCGCAGCAGCAAACGCGCACGGCGCAGACCCAGCCGGTTCAACAGCCGCCGAAAGCACAAACGCAAAAACCTGCGACGTCGACTCAGCCGTATCAGGATCTGCTGCAAACGCCTGCCCATACCGCCGCGCAGCAGCCGAAAGCACAGCCTCAGCAGAGCGCCCCGGTGACTCAGACTACCGAAGCACCGAAGCAAACGGCAGAGAAAAAAGACGAGCGCCGCTGGATGGTGCAGTGCGGTTCGTTTAAAGGCGCAGAGCAGGCCGAAACCGTCCGCGCCCAGCTCGCGTTCGAAGGATTTGATTCACGCATTACCACCAACAATGGCTGGAATCGCGTGGTGATTGGCCCGGTGAAAGGCAAAGATAACGCGGATGGCACCATCAGCCGTCTGAAGGTCGCTGGCCACACAAACTGCATTCGACTCGCCTCTGGGGGTTGAAACCCCCAAAATCCCCCCCATCTATCATTCTATTCAGCCCCGAGCTCAGGCTCGGGGTATCTGTTCCCAATTTGTAACCAGGGGGTCTGCTCGTGACAACAATTGTAAGTGTACGCCGTAACGGCCATGTGGTAATCGCCGGCGACGGCCAGGCCACGCTGGGTAATACCGTCATGAAAGGCAACGTGAAGAAAGTTCGCCGTCTGTATAACGACAAAGTGATCGCCGGTTTTGCAGGCGGCACCGCAGACGCCTTCACGCTGTTTGAACTGTTTGAACGTAAGCTGGAAATGCATCAGGGCCATCTGGTCAAAGCCGCCGTTGAGCTGGCGAAAGACTGGCGTACCGACCGCATGCTGCGCAAACTAGAAGCGCTGCTGGCCGTCGCCGATGAAAACGCCTCCCTGATCATCACCGGGAACGGCGACGTCGTTCAGCCTGAAAACGATCTGATTGCTATCGGCTCCGGCGGTCCTTACGCCCAGGCCGCAGCGCGCGCTCTGCTGGAAAATACCGATTTGAGCGCCCGCGAAATTGCCGAGAAGGCGTTGGGTATTGCAGGTGATATCTGCATCTACACCAACCACTTCCATACCATCGAAGAATTGAACTCTAAAGCGTAAGGATCTCCCATGTCTGAAATGACCCCACGCGAAATTGTCAGCGAGCTGAACAAGCACATCATTGGCCAGGATAACGCCAAACGCTCCGTTGCCATTGCCCTGCGTAACCGCTGGCGCCGCATGCAGCTCGACGAAGAGCTGCGCCATGAAGTGACGCCAAAAAACATTCTGATGATCGGCCCGACCGGTGTCGGTAAAACCGAAATCGCCCGTCGTCTGGCGAAACTCGCCAACGCGCCGTTCATCAAAGTCGAAGCGACTAAGTTCACCGAAGTGGGCTATGTTGGTAAAGAAGTGGACTCCATCATCCGCGATCTGACCGACTCGGCGATCAAAATGGTCCGCGTTCAGGCGATTGAGAAAAACCGCTATCGTGCCGAAGAGATGGCGGAAGAGCGTATTCTCGATGCCCTGATCCCACCGGCGAAAAATAACTGGGGCCAGTCAGAGCAACCGGCTGAGCCATCCGCGGCGCGCCAGTCTTTCCGCAAGAAACTGCGTGAAGGTCAGCTTGACGACAAAGAGATTGAGATCGATCTCGCGGCGGCACCGATGGGCGTCGAAATCATGTCCCCTCCGGGCATGGAAGAGATGACCAGCCAACTGCAGTCCATGTTCCAGAACCTGGGCGGCCAGAAGCAAAAACCGCGTAAGCTGAAAATCAAAGACGCGATGAAGCTGCTGATTGAAGAAGAAGCGGCGAAACTGGTGAACCCGGAAGAGCTGAAGCAGGACGCGATCGACGCGGTTGAGCAGCACGGCATCGTGTTTATCGACGAAATCGACAAGATCTGTAAACGCGGCGAATCCAACGGCCCGGACGTGTCTCGCGAAGGCGTTCAGCGCGACCTGCTGCCGCTGGTCGAGGGCTGCACCGTGTCGACCAAGCACGGCATGGTCAAAACTGACCACATCCTGTTTATCGCGTCCGGCGCATTCCAGGTGGCGAAGCCTTCCGATTTAATCCCGGAACTGCAGGGTCGTCTGCCGATTCGCGTTGAACTCCAGGCGCTGACCACCGAAGATTTCGAGCGCATCCTGACCGAGCCAAATGCCTCCATCACCGTGCAGTACAAAGCGCTGATGGCGACCGAAGGCGTGAACATCGAGTTCACCGAAGACGGTATCAAACGTATCGCTCAGGCCGCATGGCAGGTGAACGAAACCACCGAGAACATCGGTGCGCGTCGTCTGCACACGGTGCTGGAGCGTCTGGTGGAAGATATCTCTTACGAAGCCAGCGATCTGACCGGTCAGAGCATTACCATTGATGCAGATTATGTGAGTAAACATCTGGATGCGTTAGTGGCAGATGAAGATCTAAGCCGTTTTATCCTATAATCGCGCTTAATGTAATTTCATCATCATTGATGGGGGCTACTGCCCCCATTTTTATTGGCTAAATACTATGACTGATATCAGCCGTACTCAGGCGTGGCTTGAAAGCCTGCGTCCTAAGACCTTACCCCTGGCGTTTGCCGCCATCGTTGTGGGCACCGCTCTGGCCTGGTGGCAAGGGCATTTCGATCCCCTGGTGGCAGTCCTGGCGCTGATCACCGCCGGTTTGCTGCAAATCCTCTCGAACCTCGCCAACGACTATGGCGACGCGGTGAAAGGTAGCGACAAACCTGACCGCATCGGGCCGCTGCGCGGGATGCAGAAAGGGGTGATTACCCAGGCGCAGATGAAGCGCGCGCTGATTATCACCGTGGTGCTGATCTGCCTGTCAGGGCTGTCGCTGGTGTCGGTCGCCTGTAAAACCACCGCGGATTTTATTGGCTTTATGGTGCTGGGGCTGCTGGCGATTATCGCGGCGATTACCTACACCGTCGGCACACGCCCGTACGGTTACATTGGCCTGGGTGATATCTCCGTGCTGGTGTTCTTCGGCTGGCTGAGCGTGATGGGAAGCTGGTATCTGCAGGCTCACACGCTGATCCCGGCGCTGTTCCTCCCGGCAACTGCCTGCGGTTTACTCGCGGCGGCGGTGTTGAACATCAACAACCTGCGCGATATCGACAGCGATCGTCTGAACGGCAAAAACACCCTGGCGGTACGCTTAGGCCCGGTGAATGCACGTCGCTATCACACCGGTCTGCTGATGGGCGCGCTGGTCTGCCTGGCGCTGTTTAACCTGATTTCCCTGCACAGCATCTGGGGCTGGTTGTTCGTCCTGGCCGCACCGCTGCTAGTCAAACAGGCGCGCTTCGTGATGCGCGAGAAAAGCCCCGCTGCGATGCCGCCGATGCTCGAACGCACGGTAAAAGGGGCGCTGCTGACTAACCTGTTATTTGTTATCGGAATTGTGCTGAGTCAGACGGTCGGTTAACTGACAAATATCAATTAACAATTGATGATTTTGCAAACAATGCGATTCGCGCGATATACTGAACACATTCGCAGCAACCAGACAGTAAACCTATGAAATACGATACTTCCGAGCTTTGTGACATCTACCAGGAAGATGTCAACGTCGTGGAACCGCTGTTCTCCAACTTTGGTGGACGGTCGTCGTTTGGCGGACAGATCATCACGGTAAAATGTTTCGAGGATAACGGGTTGCTGTATGAACTTCTCGAACAGAACGGCCGGGGTCGCATTCTGCTGGTCGATGGCGGGGGTTCAATGCGTCGCGCGTTAATCGACGCCGATCTTGCCCGTCTTGCCGTGCAAAACGAGTGGGAAGGCCTGGTGGTGTACGGTTCTGTGCGCCAGGTGGACGATCTGGAAGAGCTGGATATTGGCATCCAGGCCATCGCGGCCATTCCAGTGGG
Organism: Lelliottia sp. JS-SCA-14; assembly: GCF_035593345.1. Classification (NCBI taxonomy): domain Bacteria; kingdom Pseudomonadati; phylum Pseudomonadota; class Gammaproteobacteria; order Enterobacterales; family Enterobacteriaceae; genus Lelliottia; species Lelliottia sp. JS-SCA-14. The sequence continues at coordinate 4,786,889 of NZ_CP141606.1, forward strand.
CGCGGCGGGTGACGGCATCGGCGAAAGCGACGTGCGCGTCAACTTCGGCGGCGTGACCTTCTTCTCCGGCGACCATCTCTACGCCGACAATACCGGTATTATCCTTTCCGAAGATCCGCTGGATATCGAGTAAAAAAAAAGCCGGGTGGCGCTTGCGCTTACCCGGCCTACTTTTCTGTATAAGCTACGGAATTAAACCTCTTCCATACGCCCCAGCAGCGCCTGCAGACGATCCTGCCAGCCGTTCTGCTGCTCACGCAGCTGGCTGTTTTCGCGCTCTAACTCTTCGCGGCCGTGCTGAGCAGACTGCACTTCCTGCGACAGCGAATTATTCTTTTCTTTCAGCTCTTCGATTTCCATCTGCAGCAGCGTGATGGTGTCAATCGCCTGCTGTACTTTCGATTCCAGTTTCTCAAACACTTCTAATGACATGGTCATACCTCTCCTGAATTGCAAGGCGACGCTTTAACGAAAACGCGCACGACATATAGTTGTCGATTGTATGGAGCGCCGTCGTCCCTGTCCAGCGGCACGCCGCGCAGATTGCGGTTTGCAACACTTTTCGGCCTGGTCCTGGTGCGTTCGCCGCATATACCCCTAAATTGTTAATACTTTAGTTAATGAAATTATTCAGCTCTCATTTTCAGAATGATGCAAAAATGCGCTTTATGGCGCGATAACGCTCATTTTATTGACGCAGCACACACATTTTGATTTCGATATTTCTCGTTTTTGCTCGTTAACGATAAATTAACACCATGTCTACAGGACATCGTGGCTGTCCGCTGTCGCTGCGCTAACAATAACATTCATCTTTCTTCAGGATTCCGATTATGAGTCAGACATCAACCTTAAAAGGCCAGTGCATCGCCGAGTTCCTTGGTACCGGGTTGTTGATTTTCTTCGGGGTAGGCTGTGTCGCAGCACTGAAAGTGGCGGGCGCCACCTTCGGTCAGTGGGAAATCAGCATTATCTGGGGTCTGGGCGTGGCGATGGCCATCTACCTGACCGCAGGGGTTTCCGGTGCACATCTCAACCCGGCGGTGACCATCGCGCTGTGGCTGTTCGCATGCTTCGACAAACGCAAAGTCGTACCCTACATCATTTCACAATTTGCCGGCGCCTTTTGCGCAGCGGCATTAGTTTACGGGCTTTATTACAATCTTTTCATCGACTTCGAACAGACGCATCATATGGTGCGCGGCAGCGTCGAAAGTCTTGATCTGGCCGGTATCTTCTCCACTTATCCGAACCCACATATCAATTTTGTGCAGGCGTTCGCGGTTGAGATGGTGATTACCGCTATTCTGATGGGCGTCATTATGGCGCTGGGCGATGACGGCAACGGCATTCCGCGTGGCCCGCTGGCACCGCTGCTGATCGGCCTGCTGATTGCGGTGATCGGCGCATCCATGGGGCCGCTGACCGGCTTTGCGATGAACCCGGCGCGTGACCTTGGACCGAAAACCTTCGCCTTCTTCGCAGGCTGGGGCGACGTGGCCTTCACCGGCGCGAAAGATATTCCTTACTTCCTGGTGCCGCTGTTCGGCCCGATTGTAGGGGCTGCGCTGGGTGCGTTCGGCTATCGTAAATTAATTGGTCGCCACTTACCGTGCGACACCTGTGTGGAAGAAGAGAAGGAAACGACCTCTGCCACACAACAAAATGCTTCGCTGTAATCTGACTACGGGACACATACTATGACCGACAAAAAATATATCGTTGCGCTCGACCAGGGCACTACCAGCTCCCGCGCTGTCGTAATGGATCATGACGCGAATATCGTCAGCGTGTCACAGCGCGAATTCGAACAAATTTACCCTAAGCCAGGCTGGGTTGAGCACGACCCGATGGAGATTTGGGCGACGCAGAGCTCCACGCTGGTCGAAGTGCTGGCGAAAGCCGACATCAGCTCCGACGAAATTGCCGCGATCGGCATTACCAACCAGCGTGAAACGGCGATTGTCTGGGAACGCGAAACCGGTAAGCCAATTTATAACGCCATCGTCTGGCAGTGTCGCCGTACCGCGGACATCTGCGAAAAGCTCAAGCGCGACGGCATGGAAGAGTACATCCGCAGCGCCACCGGCCTGGTGGTTGACCCGTACTTCTCCGGCACCAAAGTGAAGTGGATTCTGGACCACGTGGAAGGCTCCCGTGAGCGTGCGAAACGCGGCGAACTGCTGTTCGGTACCGTCGATACCTGGCTTATCTGGAAGATGACGCAGGGGCGCGTACACGTGACGGATTACACCAACGCCTCTCGTACCATGATGTTCAACATCAACACCCTCGAGTGGGATGACAAGATGCTGGACGCACTGGATATTCCACGCGCCATGCTGCCGGAAGTGCGCAAGTCTTCCGAAGTCTACGGTCAGACCAACATCGGCGGGAAAGGCGGCACGCGTATTCCGATCTCCGGCATCGCCGGTGACCAGCAGGCGGCCCTGTTTGGCCAGCTGTGCGTGAAAGAAGGGATGGCGAAAAACACCTACGGCACCGGCTGCTTTATGCTGATGAACACCGGCGAGAAAGCGGTGAAATCAGAAAACGGCCTGCTGACCACCATCGCCTGCGGTCCGAAAGGTGAAGTGAACTACGCCCTGGAAGGCGCGGTATTCATGGCGGGTGCGTCTATTCAATGGCTGCGCGACGAAATGAAGCTGATCAGCGACGCGTTCGATTCCGAGTATTTCGCAACCAAAGTGAAAGACACCAACGGCGTGTACGTGGTGCCAGCATTCACCGGCCTGGGCGCGCCGTACTGGGACCCGTATGCCCGTGGCGCCATCTTCGGCCTGACGCGTGGTGTGAACTCCAACCACATCATTCGCGCCACGCTCGAATCCATCGCCTACCAGACGCGCGACGTGCTGGAAGCGATGCAGGCCGACTCCGGCATTCGTCTGCACGCCCTGCGCGTGGACGGCGGTGCGGTGGCGAACAACTTCCTGATGCAGTTCCAGTCCGACATTCTGGGCACCCGCGTGGAGCGTCCGGAAGTGCGTGAAGTGACGGCGCTGGGCGCGGCGTATCTGGCCGGTCTGGCGGTGGGCTTCTGGCAGAACCTGGACGAGCTGCAGGAGAAAGCGGTTATCGAACGCGAATTCCGCCCAGGCATCGAAACCACCGAGCGTAACGTTCGCTACAGCGGCTGGAAAAAAGCGGTGAAACGCGCGCTGGCGTGGGAAGATCACGACGAGTAATTCGACCATTCCCCTCACCCTAACCCTCTCCCAAAGGGAGAGGGAACTCGCCGGTTTTCTCCCTCTCCCCGTGGGAGAGGGCCGGGGTGAGGGCATCAAACCGCACCCTCGACCACTCTGTGATAAACTTCGTGCAATTCCTTTTGACTGCACGAGTATCTGATGAGACGTGAACTTGCTATCGAATTCTCCCGCGTAACCGAAGCCGCCGCCCTGGCGGGCTACAAATGGTTAGGCCGCGGCGATAAAAATATCGCTGACGGTGCTGCCGTCCACGCGATGCGCATTATGCTCAACCAGGTCAACATTGACGGTACCATCGTCATCGGCGAAGGCGAGATCGACGAAGCGCCGATGCTTTTCATCGGTGAAAAAGTCGGGACCGGCAACGGCGACGCCGTGGATATCGCCGTCGACCCGATCGAAGGCACCCGCATGACCGCCATGGGTCAGGCCAACGCGCTGGCGGTACTGGCCGTCGGCGACAAAGGCTGCTTCCTCAACGCCCCTGATATGTACATGGAAAAGCTGATTGTCGGGCCGGGCGCAAAAGGATCTATCGATCTTAACCTGCCGCTGGAAGAGAACCTGCGCAATGTCGCTGCCGCGCTGGGTAAACCGCTCGGCGAACTCACCGTCACCATTCTGGCAAAACCGCGCCACGACGCCACCATTGCGCAGATGCAGCAGCTGGGCGTGCGGGTGTTTGCCATTCCTGACGGCGACGTCGCGGCGTCGATTCTGACCTGTATGCCAGACAGCGAAGTCGATGTGCTGTATGGCATCGGCGGCGCACCGGAAGGTGTGGTGTCTGCCGCGGTCATTCGCGCGCTGGACGGCGATATGCAGGGCCGCCTGCTGGCGCGTCATGACGTCAAAGGCGACAGCGAAGAGAACCGTCGCATCGGCGAAGACGAGCTGGCACGCTGCAAAGCGATGGGCATCGAGGCCAACAAAGTGCTGCGCCTCGACGAGATGGCGCGCAGCGATAACGTCATCTTCTCCGCCACCGGCATCACCAAAGGCGATCTGCTGGACGGCATCACCCGCAAGGGCAATATGGCGACCACCGAAACCCTGCTGATTCGCGGCAAATCCCGCACTATCCGCCGCATTCAGTCGATTCACTATCTCGATCGCAAAGACCCGAACGTACAGACGCACATTCTGTAAGGCAATTTGTTCGAATGAGCTTTCCAGCCGCAGCAGGCTGGAAATCTCCCTCGCAAGAATGGAAGATAGCGTAAGAAAACAGCTCAGGAGAATGTTATGGCGGAGTGGGTAACAGGAAAAGTCACTAAGGTAGAGTTCTGGACCGATGCACTATTTAGCCTCACCGTGCATGCTCCCATTCACCCTTTTACCGCCGGGCAATTCGCCAAGCTGGGGCTGGAGATTGACGGCGAACGCGTGCAGCGCGCCTATTCCTACGTCAATGCGCCCGATAATCCGGATCTGGAGTTTTATCTGGTCACCGTGCCTGACGGTAAACTAAGTCCGCGTCTGGCAGCGTTGAAACCGGGCGATGAAGTTCAGATCGTCAGCGAAGCGGCGGGTTTCTTCGTGCTGGAGGAGATTCCAGACTGCGACACCCTGTGGATGCTGGCGACCGGCACCGCCATCGGGCCATATCTGTCCATTTTGCAGTACGGACAGGATCTGGAGCGGTTCAACAATATCGTGCTGGTTCACGCCGCGCGCTATGCCGCCGACCTGAGCTATCTCCCGCTGATGCAGGAACTGGAAAAGCGTTACGAAGGGAAGCTGAAAATCCAGACCGTGGTGAGCCGCGAAACGGCGGAAGGCTCGCTGACCGGGCGCGTTCCGGCGCTGATTGAGAGCGGAGAGCTTGAAGCAGCCGTTGGGCTGACGATGACCACCGAAAACAGCCACGTGATGCTGTGCGGTAACCCGCAGATGGTGCGCGATACCCAGCAGTTGCTGAAAGATTCCCGGCAGATGACCAAACACTTGCGTCGTCGACCGGGCCATATGACCGCTGAACACTACTGGTGATCAGAGGTACTTCACGTCCAGGGTGTCTTTCCCGTATTTATTTTCGCCCTGGGTGCCAACAAACGCGCCCAGGTCGATCACGGTCATCACAAAAATGACGGTCGGGATCAGTTTGCCCACCACCCACGGCAGAATGGACGGCAACATCGACCAGTTTCCTGCGACCAGCATCCACGCCAGAATGATCAGCAGCGCCCACAGGCCGGAGCGTCCGCGATCGTGCAGACGTTTAACCATCACCGACGCCGTTGGCCAGAGCAGACACACCAGCGCAAACGCCGCCGTTTGGGTGCCCAGCCAGTTGCTGTAGGCCAGGCCGAAAAGCACCAGCATCGCGACAATCCACGTACTAATCCAGATCCAAAAATCACGGCGTCCAATACGCCCTTTGAATGAAAACAACCACTGCTGTATGGTCATGTCAGGTTCCTTATTATCGTATGGCGCGTAGTTTACCCTGGAGTGGTGACTTTTTGACAAGCAGACCAGATATCGTTTTAATCATGAACAGTAACGTACAGGGACAATCTTCATGAAAAGTTGGGCTTACTCTTTTTGGCTGTGTTGCACCCTGCTGAGCGCCAGCTTTTCCATTTTCGCCGCCGACGCGCCGGCGACTGCGCCCTATCTTTTGCAGGGCGCGCCGTCGTTTGATCAGTCGATCAGTGAGTTTCGCGAAGCCTTCAACAAAGAGAACCCGAAACTGCCGTTGGGCGAATTCCGCGCCATCGACAGCGCCCGCGATACCCCTACCCTGACCCGCGCCGCCAGCAAAATTAACGAAAACCTGTACGCCTCCACGGCGCTGGAGCGCGGCACGCTGAAGATCAAAAGCATGCAAATCACCTGGTTGCCGATTCAGGGGCCAGAGCAAAAAGCCGCGAAAGCCAAAGCGCTGGAGTACATGAGCGCCATTTTGCGCGCCTTCACCCCGATTCTGACCAAAGCCCAGAGTCAGCAAAAGCTGCAAAAACTGCTGACCAGCGGCAAAAACAAACGCTACTACGCCGAAACGGAAGGCGCGATCCGCTATGTTGTCGCAGATAACGGCGAAAAGGGACTGACCTTCGCTGTTGAACCGATTAAGCTGGCACTATCTGACGCACTCGGAGGGGCGAATTAATGACAAAAAGCAAAGCCTTTCGAGGGAAAATCTCTATACTGATTCACAGACCATGCTGCTCTCACGGGCGGCCATAATCCTTAATTCGCTTATTGAGCGTGGAGAATTGAAATGCGACATCCTTTAGTGATGGGTAACTGGAAACTGAACGGCAGCCGCCACATGGTAAACGAGCTGATTGCCAACCTGCGTAAAGAGCTGGCTGGCGTGACCGGCTGTGCGGTAGCGATCGCTCCACCAGACATCTATCTGGATCTGGCTAAACACGCCGCTGACGGCAGCCACATCGTGCTGGGCGCACAGAATGTGGACGTTAACCTGTCTGGCGCATTCACCGGTGAAACCTCTGCAGAAATGCTGAAAGATATCGGCGCACAGTACATCATCATCGGTCACTCTGAGCGTCGTACTTACCACAAAGAATCCGACGAGTTCATCGCGAAGAAATTCGCTGTGCTGAAAGAACAGGGTCTGACTCCGGTTCTGTGCATCGGTGAAACCGAAGCAGAAAACGAAGCGGGCAAAACCGAAGAAGTGTGCGCACGTCAGATCGACGCAGTGCTGAAAACTCAGGGCGCAGCAGCGTTCGAAGGCGTGGTTATCGCTTACGAACCAGTCTGGGCGATCGGTACCGGCAAATCTGCGACTCCAGCGCAGGCACAGGCTGTTCACAAATTTATCCGTGACCACATTGCTAAAGCCGACGCGAAAGTGGCTGAGCAAGTGATCATTCAGTACGGCGGTTCTGTAAATGCGTCTAACGCAGCAGAGCTGTTCACCCAGCCGGACATCGACGGCGCGCTGGTTGGCGGCGCATCCCTGAAAGCAGACGCTTTCGCGGTGATCGTTAAAGCAGCAGAAGCGGCTAAACAGGCTTAATTGCCGATGTGGCGGGTGAGCCCCGCCCATGAGTCGTAGGCCCGGTAAGGCGAAGCCGCCACCGGGTTTTTTTACAGCCGTCCCAACACGCTAAACCACAGATAATCCAGCGGCAGCAGCACCACATACGTCGCCACCGCCAGCGCCAGACACAGCAACATCCCCGCTCTCGCAGGCACTTTCCCGAGCCCCATCGCCACCACAATCGGCGACGCCTGATACGGCAGCAGCGGCGTGGAATATCCCAGCACCTGAATCATAATCACCGACAGCAGCGGAAAACCGGTCGCATCCGAGAAACTTTGCGCCAGGGTGGTGTACAGCGCGGGCACGCCGTTGGCGGTCATGATGAAGTTGAGCGCCGTGGTGATGCCAGTCAGGGCAAGGAAACTGGTGAAGGGTTTATCCGCATCGAGCGGCATCAGGCGCAGCAGCGCCTCACCGACGGCGCTACCGATACCCGTTTGCGTCACGGTGATCGCCAGCCCCAGAATTCCTGCCACATAGATGCAGGTGCGCATATTCACCCCCGCCGAAAACTCTTCGCCGGTGATAAACCCAATGCGCGGCAGCATCACAATCACCGACGCCGCCAGCCCCGTCCAGGCCGGGCCTACGCCGTGCCAGCTCTCCGTCACCCACATCACCAGCACCACCGCCAGCAGCCACGCCAGACGCTTCTCATCGCGCCCCATCGGCTCAGCGGGGACGAGATCCCGCGCGGGTTTCGGCGCGCCTGGGAACAGCCAGCAGATCAGACCGATCAGAATCAGTCCTTTGAGAATACCGAGTACCGGCGTATGCAGCAGCAGATAGGGCACGTAGTTCAGGTGGATACCGTATGAGCCTTCCGCCGCGCCGCTCATCACGAGGTTCGGGACGTTAGCGGGCAGGATGGTCGCCGAGAGTTGAAAAGTGCCGAACCCGACGGCCAGCGCCAGGCCATACCACGCCCGCGAGCCGTCCGCGATGCTGGCCCGTTTCGCCATCGCCGCCACAATCGGCATCAATAGCGCGATGCGGCCCATATTCGACGGCATCACGAACGCGAGGGCGTAACTCAGCAACACCACGCTCGCCACCATCAGCGGCCACGAATCGGTGAGTTTCGCCGAGAGCGCCCGCGCGGCCCTGTCCGCCAGGCCCGTTTTACGGATCGCCACGCCGAGCACGAATCCGCTGAACACCAGCCAAAACGCCGAGGACGCAAAGCCGCCAAAAATCACATCCGGTGGCGCGATTTTGGCGGTCATCGCCGCCGTGAAGAACAGCAGCGCGGTGATAAATTCCGGCAGGAGCGAGGTCGCCCACAGCACGATGGTGACGCCAACGATAACCGAGGGCAGGAACAGTGGGTGGGTAAACCAGAGCGACATACCTGTCTCCTGTAGATTTTTTCAGCAAGTCTACGGGGACAGGCAGCGCGAGTAAACGCGATTTATGGTGGGGTTACTGGAGGATACGGCATTGATGATCCTGCAATTCCTCAGCGGACGCGCGGTTAAGCAGCAGCAGATTGCGCTCCGTCGCCAGCAGCACAAAGGAGCCGTCGGACTGCTGGGCCATCGCCAGCGCAAAGCGGCCCATGTGCTCGCGCGCTTCCGGCAGTTCATCGGCAAGCATCATAAACGGACTGCGCTGCACCAGCTCGTTTTCCGTCACCCGTCGCGCCAGATATTCATGCCCTTCCAGCCCGCCGGGGAACGGCAGCCACTGGGTGCTGATCTGCCCCTGATTCGCATCCAGCTTTTCCCGCACGTCGGCGCGCAGGCAGGAGATGTGGATATGGAAGTGATTCTGCGTGCGTCCGGTCGGGGAGTTGATGGTCAGGGAGACCGCGCTGTCAGGCACATCTGCCCCGCGTTTCATGCTCATAAAATTGCGCGACTGCCACGCCAGCCAGAAGAAGTTCGGCGTTTGCGGCTCGGTCAGCAGCGGGCTTTCGGTGCCGTTGATGCGGTACGTCGGCATCAGGAGATACTGCAGCGGGCCGTTACGGTCTTTAAACACCACATACCCGGCGTCCGGTTTAACCTGCGCGCACGGCGCGGGCTGACGGTTGTTCAGCTGATTCGGCACACACTGGTCGAGAACGATGTGGCGTAACGCGTCGGGATTGCCGGTCTTCATCCACAGCAAGCCGCCAGCGGCGAGGACAACGACAGCCACAATGAGGGCAATGATCTTCTTCATAACGCGTTCCCTGTTTTCGTAAGAGGCGAAAGAGTAACGCAAAATCATGACAAATAAAAAAGCCCGGCGGATTTCTCGCGCCGGGCCACCGTGTCATGCGTTGATTAGCGTTTGCTGATCTGGTCGAAGGTACCGCCGTTAGAGAAGTGCTCTTTCTGCGCTTTCGCCCAGCCGCCAAACTCCTCGTCGATGGTGTACAGCTTCAGTTTCGGGAACTCGCTGTCATATTTCTTCGCCACCGCCGCATCGCGTGGACGGTAGAAGTTCTTCGCGGCGATCTCCTGGCCTTCAGGCGAGTAGAGATATTTCAGGTAGGCTTCTGCCACCGCTTTGGTGTCTTTCTTCTCGACCACTTTGTCGACGATGGAAACGGTCGGTTCCGCCAGAATCGATTCGCTTGGCGTCACGATTTCAAACTTGTCTTTACCGAGTTCGTTGGTCGCCAGCAGCGCTTCGTTTTCCCACGCAATCAGCACGTCGCCGATACCGCGTTCAACGAAGGTATTGGTCGAGCCGCGCGCGCCGGAGTCCAGTACTTCAACGTTTTTGAACAGGGATTTGACGAAATCCTGGGCTTTGGCCTGGTCGCCGTTGTTGTGATGCAGGGCGTAGCCCCACGCCGCCAGATAGTTCCAGCGTGCGCCGCCAGAGCTTTTCGGGTTCGGGGTGATGACCGACACGCCTGGTTTAATCAGGTCGTTCCAGTCATGAATCTGTTTTGGGTTGCCTTTACGCACCAGGAAGACGATGGTCGAGGTGTACGGCGCAGAGTTGTCCGGCAGGCGTTTGATCCAGTTTTTATCAATACGACCACGTTCCGCAATGGCGTCAACGTCATAGGCCAGCGCCAGCGTGACCACGTCGGCTTCAATGCCGTTGATGACGGAGGTCGCCTGTTTGCCTGAGCCGCCATGCGACTGGCGAATCACCACGTTATCGCCGGTTTCTTGTTTGTAGTGGGCCGCAAAGGCTTTGTTGTATTGATCGTAAAGCTCACGCGTCGGATCGTACGACACGTTCAGTAGCTGGATATCCTTCGCCAGAACGCTGCTTGATGCCAGCAATAACGTTAACCCCACGCCCCATTTATTCATCTTCCAACTCTCATTGTGTTGTGTTTGATGAATGCAGCGTGCCAGAAAGCGAACCAATGATTAAAGAATAAAAAAAGATTGGCTATAACGGAGTGGAATAAAAAATGTTCAAAGGGAGAAAAAAGTAGGGCGGATAAGCGCAGCGCCATCCGCCTTTTTTTGCCCGGTGGCGCTGACGCTTACCGGGCCTACGATGTTCGCGAGAGCTAATTAATACAGCTTTTTCGCGCAGTCCAGCCAGTCACCTTTGAACGGACGCTTCATGTTTTCAATCGCGTCGATGATGTCATGGTGAACCAGTTTTTCGTTCTGAATACCGACGCAACGACCGCCGTGGCCCTGCAGCAGCAGATCGATGGCATACGCGCCCATACGGGAAGCCAGGATGCGGTCGTAAGGACCCGGTGAGCCGCCGCGCTGGATGTGACCCAGAACCGTGGCGCGGGTTTCGCGTTTGGTTTCGGTCTCGATGTATTTTGCCAGCTCGTCAACGTCGCAGATGTGCTCGGTAATCGCCACGATGGCGTGTTTCTTACCTTTCGCGATGCCCGCTTTGATTTCGTTAACCAGATCTTCGCGGCTGAATTCCACTTCTGGTACCACGATGAACTCACAGCCGCCCGCGATCGCTGCCGCCAGGGTCAGGTCGCCACAGTAACGGCCCATCACTTCTACGATGGAGATACGCTGGTGAGATGAAGAGGTGTCACGCAGACGGTCAATCGCTTCAACAACGGTACCCAACGCGGTGAAGAAGCCGATGGTGTAGTCAGTGCCTTTGATGTCGTTGTCGATGGTGCCCGGTAGACCAATGCATGGGAAGCCCATTTCAGTCAGACGTTTTGCACCCATATAGGACCCGTCACCGCCGATAACCACCAGCGCGTCGAGGCCGCGTTTCTTCATGTTTTCGATAGCCACTTCGCGGATGTGCTCTTCGCGGAATTCCGGGAAGCGCGCAGAACCGAGGAAGGTACCGCCACGGTTAATCATGTCAGATACGCTGTAGCGATCCAGTTGCACCATGCGGTCTTCATAAAGACCCAGGTAACCGTCATACACGCCAAAAATTTCCAGACCTTCTGTCAGCGCTGCACGCACAACTCCACGAATGGCAGCGTTCATGCCTGGCGCATCACCGCCGCTTGTCAACACACCGATTTTCTTAATCATGACTACCTCTGAACTTAGGAATGCAAAAATGAAATCTGTTGCCGGAAGACGTCTATTCGACCAACCAATACTGCAAATAGTATATCAATCACTTCCAGCTGAATTGATTCAGGTCAGACCCAATGGCGGTAATTTATCCACAAAATGCTGGCCTGGCTCACTTTTTTACAACGAATTACGAAAGCTCAAAATGTCCTTTGCCTTCCCTGGGTACGACTGAGCAGGGGTCCTGGTGAATAATCACGTCCGAACCCGGGAAACGCTGCAAAATCGCCTGCTCTACCTGTTCAGCCACTAAGTGGGCCTGAACCAGCGGTAAATTGTCTTCCATTTCTAAATGAATCTGAATAAAGCGGGTCGGCCCTGACTGCCGCGTACGAAGATCGTGAGCCCCGCTGACGCCGGGCCAGGAGGTGACGATTTCAAAGATTTCTTCTCGTTCGGTATCGGGAAGCGCGCGGTCGAGAAGCGATTGCACCGCTTCATACCCCATGCGCAGGGCGCTGTATAAAATATAAACCCCAATCCCTAACGCGAACAATGCGTCGGCACGATGCCATCCGTACCACGCCAGTCCGAGCGCAATAAGAATCGCGCCATTCATCATAACATCAGACTGATAATGAAGCATATCCGCCCGTACCGCCTGACTTTGCGTCCTGCGAACTACCCAGCGCTGGAAAGTTACCAGAACAATTGTGCTAATAAGTGCGATAACGGTGACCACCACGCCGACGCCCGGATCTTTCATCGGCGTCGGTGACGCCAGATGCTGAATCCCGGTCAAAAACAGGAACAGCGCCGAGCCGGAAATAAACATACTTTGCGCCAGCGCCGCCAGCGATTCCGCCTTGCCGTGGCCGAACGTGTGCTCTTCATCCGCCGGTTGCAGCGAATAGCGCACCACCAGCAGGTTAGTGAGGGACGCGGCGATATCCACCAGCGAATCCACCAGCGCCGCCAGAATACTGACCGAGCCCGTATACCACCACGCAAAAATTTTGATGATCAGCAAACACGACGCCATGACCGTCGCGGCGATTGCGGCACGGCTTACCAGCCTGCCATAGGATTGATTCATAAACACTCCTGTCATGCCATGCCGCTAGTATAACGGATGGAAAAGGAGTCAAAGGATGAATAAACGGTTAACAAACTTGAATGAAGGGCAAAAAAAACCCCCACATCATGTGGGGGAAGACAGGGATGGTGTCTATGGCAAGGAAAACAGGGTCTACTGGTTACTACGGGTATTGCTACTGAAAAACTTTGTCTCAGAGCTTTGTTGCATCCGGGCAACCTCACGCAACTGGTCCATCCGTTGCTGATGTTTGTCGTTCAAAACCGCTTGCTGCTCGGGCGATAGCAGGTGGAACATCTGGTTGCGAACCCTGGCCATTTCGACCTGGCGGGCAACTTGTTCCTGCGCCATCTTTTCTGCCTGAGCGCGTACAGCGCTTTCGTCAAAATTTTCTGCGGTGACAAGGCGATGCATTGTCTCCATTTCGCTAACATTAACAGGGAGTCGATCGTGTCGTGCCCTGTGCATCAGATCTCGCATCTGTTGACGCTGATGTTCGGTTAAACTTATGCCGTCAAACATGTTGCTTTGGCCACTGTGCTGCGTAATACCCTCTGCCGAGGGACCGTTATCGCCGGTGATGACTCCAGCAGCCTGGCTAAGAGCACTAAACGCCAGTGTTGAGGCCATGACGGCAGCGGTAACTTTGCGCATCACTTGCTCCCAAAATCTTTCGTGTCGCGATTCAACGAGAGCTAGTTTACGATTCGGGCTGCAAACATGCGTCAGGGGGTGTAAAACAACGTAAAGTCATGGATTAGATAGCCTTGATGTCGTAATTTCTGCCTCGGAGGTATTTAAACAATGAATAAAATCCTGTTAGTTGATGATGACCGAGAGCTCACATCCCTTTTAAAAGAGTTGCTCGACATGGAAGGCTTTAACGTTCTGGTTGCCCATGACGGGGAACAGGCGCTGAGTCTGCTTGACGACAGCATTGATTTGCTTTTGCTTGACGTGATGATGCCGAAGAAAAACGGTATCGATACGCTGAAAGAATTACGCCAGACACACCAGACTCCCGTTATCATGCTGACCGCGCGCGGCAGCGAACTGGATCGCGTTCTCGGCCTTGAGCTGGGCGCGGATGACTATCTGCCTAAACCCTTTAACGACCGTGAACTGGTCGCCCGTATCCGCGCGATCCTACGCCGTTCCCACTGGAGCGAGCAGCAGCAGAATACGGACAACAGTTCTCCGACCTTAGAAGTGGACTCCCTGAGCCTGAACCCAGGTCGCCAGGAAGCAAGCTTCGACGGCCAGACGCTGGAACTGACCGGCACCGAGTTCACCCTGCTGTATCTGTTAGCGCAGCATCTCGGCCAGGTCGTCTCGCGTGAACATTTAAGCCAGGAAGTGCTCGGCAAGCGCCTTACGCCGTTTGACCGCGCCATCGACATGCACATCTCTAACCTGCGCCGTAAGCTGCCGGAGCGCAAAGACGGTCACCCATGGTTTAAAACCCTGCGTGGTCGCGGTTATCTGATGGTTTCCGCTTCATGATAGGCAGTTTAACCGCCCGCATCTTCGCCATTTTCTGGCTGACGCTGGCACTGGTTTTAATGCTGGTTTTGATGTTGCCTAAACTCGACTCACGCCAGATGACGGAGCTTCTCGACAGCGAGCAACGTCAGGGCGTGATGATCGAGCAACACGTGGAAGCCGAACTGGCAAACGACCCGCCTAACGATTTGATGTGGTGGCGCAGGCTGTTTCGCGCTATCGACAAGTGGGCGCCGCCCGGACAACGCCTGCTGCTGGTCACCAGCGAAGGCCGCGTGATTGGCGCGGAACGCAATGAAATGCAGATCATCCGCAACTTCATTGGCCAGGCGGATAACGCCGATCACCCGCAGAAAAAGAAATATGGTCGGGTAGAGATGGTAGGGCCATTTTCCATCAAGGATGGGGAAGATAATTACCAACTCTATCTGATTCGCCCGGCGAGCAGCTCCCAGACCGACTTTATCAACCTGCTGTTTGACCGACCGCTGCTGCTGCTGATTGTCACCATGCTGCTGAGTTCTCCCCTGCTGTTATGGCTGGCGTGGAGCCTGGCGAAACCGGCGCGTAAGCTGAAAAACGCCGCCGATGAAGTGGCGCAGGGCAACCTGCGACAGCACCCGGAACTGGAAGCCGGGCCGCAAGAGTTCCTCGCCGCCGGGGCCAGTTTTAACCAGATGGTGACCGCGCTCGAGCGAATGATGACCACTCAGCAACGCCTGCTGTCGGACATCTCCCACGAGCTGCGCACGCCGCTGACGCGCTTACAGCTGGGCACCGCGCTGCTGCGTCGTCGCAGTGGTGAGAGCAAAGAGCTGGAGCGTATCGAGATGGAAGCGCATCGTCTGGACAGCATGATCAACGATCTGCTGGTGATGTCGCGCAATCAGCAGAAAAACGCGCTGGTGAGCGAAACGGTGAAAGCCAATCACCTGTGGCACGAGGTGCTGGACAACGCGGCGTTTGAAGCGGAACAGATGGGCAAGTCGTTCACCGTCAACTTCCCGCCTGGCCCATGGCCGCTGTACGGTAACCCCAACACGCTGGAGAGCGCGCTGGAGAATATCGTGCGTAACGCCCTGCGGTACTCGCATACGAAGATTGAGGTGGCGTTCTCGGTCGATAAAGACGGCATCACCATCAACGTGGATGATGACGGTCCTGGCGTGAGCCCGGAAGACCGCGAGCAGATTTTCCGTCCGTTCTATCGCACCGATGAAGCGCGCGATCGCGAATCCGGTGGGACAGGGCTGGGGCTGGCGATTGTTGAGACCGCCATTCAGCAGCATCGCGGCTGGGTGAAGGCCGATGATAGTCCGCTTGGTGGATTGCGGTTGACGCTGTGGTTGCCGCTGTACAAGCGTTCGTAGTCGCTGTGGTGCCGGGTGGCGGCTGCGCCTTACCCGGCCTACAGGTTCGGTTTGGGTTTTGTAGGCCCGGTAAGCGTAGCGCCACCGGGCAACGCAAGCCGCACGGAACCCCCTATTTCCCCCACAACCTCCGTGAATTATCCTCGATCTGTGCGCTAATACGCCGCTTCTGCATCGTTCTCGTCCAACTGGTGGATAACCCCGCTGCCGACAACAAACGACGATACTGCTCATCATCAAACGGCATATGCCACGCAATCGCGCAGGCATCATAAACCGACACATCGCTCAGGCGAGAAGCCAGCTCCAGGGGCGCATCTGCCGACACCTGCCCTGCCAGAATCACCCGATACAGCCAGCCGGTTTTACCCGCCGTTTGCAGCTGCGCGGACATATCGCTGATGCCGAAATGGTAGTTAAGCTTAAAGCACGGCGAGCGCGGCTGCGTCACCTGAATCAACGCATCACCCCAGCGGAAAATATCGCCGATAAACACGTTCTGTTCGGTCATCCCGTCCGTCGACAGATTTTCACCAAACGCCGGGGCAACGAACAGATCCGCCTGCTCGGGAAATTCCCGCGCCCAGTGCTGATAGTGCTCGCGCGGATAGTGGCACAGCGCGCGCTCTGGCCCGCCGTGGATTTTCTTCTCGGCCTGCTCATCTCCCGCCAGCCCGAGTTCGGTCAGAGTCAGTTCGCCGTCGACCTGGACTTTGGCAATAGCGCTCGGGCGGCTGCCGTCGTAGTCCCTGATCTTCCCTGTAAACACATTCACCGGATAGTGCATGGTTCGTTGCTCCTTGAGGCAAAAAAAGCGAGCCCTCAGACTCGCTTTTCCCTCTTCTGCGTGCAAGCTTTTTTGCCGCTATTGCACCGTCAGATCGACCGTCAGTTTGTAGTCAAACGTATAGCTGGAGTACCAGTCTTCGCCCCTGAAATTGATAATCCCGATGTAGTGCCCGGCTGGTAACGTCGGGTTATCCGCCTTATCGAAGGTAAAGACCGCATAGATTGGCGCATCGGTCACCTCACAGGTTACCGCAGCGTTCAGTGGCCGCCGCGTGCAAAGAGACTGGCGATAGCCTTTAACATTCACGCTGTACTGCTTTCCATCAGTGGCGACAAGGGCGATCGGCGTAGAGACACTCGCATAGCCCGAAGGCGCCCAGTCCAGTGACGTGGGTCCCACGGTCGGCGAGACGGTCACAAACCCTTGCGACGGGAAACCGACGATAGGCGGCGATTTGTATTCCGAGGTGGCAGAATTAATCACCCAGCTATCGTTGATGTTATTGATAAACACCACGTTATCCACTTTCAGCGTTGAGCCACCCGCAGAAGCTTGTGCTGTGACGGCGGCCAGGCCGATGTCGTGACCTGAAAGGCTGACGTACGCCAAGCCATCATTGCTGGTCAGGGTGCTTGCTGCTGTCAGCTTGTTGAGCGACGTCGTCCACACCACTTCTGCATTCGGCACCAGGTTTCCGTGGGAATCTTTCACCGTGGCGGTATATTTCACCGTGTCCGCACCGTTAGCCGCGACGGTTGTTTTATCCGACGTTAATGTCACCACCGTAGCGGTTTTGCTGTCGCCGATAAAACTCACTTTGGCGGCGTGCATCACTCCCCCCGTGACCGGCAGCGTTGCGGTAACCACCGCATCCCCGGCCTGGGTTGTCGAGCCCAGAATGCTCGCATTCCCCATCGCATCGGTGACGCTGCTGGTCCCGCTGAGCCCCAGAGAGGCACTGTCGCTGCTCCAGTTGACCGTGACGCCCGACAGATTATTCCCGTTACCGTCCTTCACGTTGGTCACCCAGGTCACTTTCTCCTGACCGTCCGCAACGGCCTTCGTTTTATCCGCTTTCAGGGTCTTAAGCGTGGCGCTGCGCGGATCGGCAATGTAATCGACCGTCAGCGTTTGCTTGCTGTTGTTGATCCCCACGCCGACGACCGTGGGCTTCGCGGTCGTCGCCATAAACGACGTCTCAGCGATACCATTGATATTGGTCACGCTGGACTCGCCTAACTGGAACACAACGCTGTCGTTGTCCGTGCGCCAGTACACTACCGCGTTGCGGACCGGGTTATCGTTTTCATCTGTGACCAATGCCTGCAGCGAGACGGTATCGACCCCCGCCACCAGCCCTGTCGTCTGGCTCGCCACCAGCGACGCCACTTTCTCCGTGGCGGTATCAGATATGTAAACCATTATTGGCGAGGTTTTTTGCGTGCTGTTAAAGGTGGCAACAGCTCTCAGCGGCCCACGGTCTGTCGAGGTTATCGTGACGCTCGACTGGCCATTGGCATCCGTCGGCTGATTGTCCGCTGATAAGCTGTAATCCATCGATGAAATCACCGCATGCCAGCTGACCATCGCCTGCTTCACCACGTTGCCGTACTGATCTTTCACCACGGTCGACAGGGTAATGGGATCGCTGCCGTTAGCCGTGGCGGTGTTTTTATCGACATCAATCGCCCCCGGCGTCGCGCTCTGCAGATCGGGCACGATGTCTAAGGTCAGCATTTTTGGGTTCTTATTGATCGCCCTCGCGGTAATCTGCGTCGGCATGGCCAGCGTGCTGCCATAGGTCACCGAAGCGATCCCATTACTGTCCGTCATGCTGTTCTCAGCACTGAATTCCCCGCTGGCATTATCGCCGCTCCAGGTCACTTTCATGCCCTCAATCGGCAGACCATTGTCGTCTTTCACCACCGCAGCAAGCGTTACGGTATCCCTGCCCGCGGTGATGTCCGCCGTTTTATCGGCGGTCAGCGTACGCACTGCGGCCGTGGCGACATCTGCGGTAAAAGTGACGGGCTGTGAGGTCTCTTCATCGCCGTTCACGACGCCTTTAACGAGATAGCTACCCAGTTGGTTAGCGCTCAGTTCGACGGAGACCTGACCTTGAGCGTCGCTGGTTACTGTGCTTTGCGAGAGCAAACCGGTGGACGGCGTGACCGACCACGCCACCGGGATGTTGTTCAGGGGATTGCCCGTTCTGTCCGTCACCTGGCCGCTGATGATGACTTTATCGACGCCATTCGCCACCGCCGTTGACTTGCTGGTTTTCAGACCGCCCAACTGTGCCGTCGAGACATCCCCAATCAACGTCACCACTGGCGCATTCCAGGCCGTGCCGCCCCCGGCTTTGGCGCTGACATTCACATCCCCGGTTGTCTTCGAGGTCATGGTGACGGTCGCCACGCCGGTGGCATCCGTCCGGGACGTCGCCCCGGACAATTTCGCCGTCGCAGGCGTCGCCGCCCAGTTCACCAGCTGATCGTTGAGCGGATTCCCCTCGGCATCTTTCACCGTTGCGCTGTACGTCACCACATCGGTCCCGTTTGCCAGCGCCTGGGTTTTATCGACCGTCACCGCCGTCACTTTGGCCGTTGCCGTATCGGCGATAAAGGTCATTTCCGCCGAGTTCACCGCCGCGCCCGCCGTTGAACTGGCCGACACGACCACCGTGCCAGGATGTTCAGAGGTCACAGTGATGACGCTCTCGCCCTGCGCGTTCGCCGTGGTCTGCGCGTCACTCAGCGTGGCCTGGCCCTGAACCACCGTCCATTTCAGCGGCGCTGTCGCCACCGGATGATCGCTGGCATCGACCACTTTTGCCGTCAGCGTCACCCAATCGTTACCATTCGCCGTAGCCTGGGTTTTGTCGGCCTGCACGGATTTGGCGGTAGCCGTGGTGCTGTCAGAGGTAAAGCTCAGCGTGGCCGAGGTCTGCGTTTGCTCCCCCAGCTTCGCCGAAACCTCCAGCGCTTCGACGGTAGATGAGGTCAGGCTGATACTGGCCTCGCCCTTGTCATCCGTGGTCGCCGTTGCAGCGGAGAGATGCGCCGTGGCGCTGGCCGTCTGCCAGGTCACTTTTGCCCCCTGAACCGGGTTCTTATTGGCATCGACGACTTTCACGCTCAGGGCGATCCCATCCTGGCCGTTAGCCAGTCCGGAGGTTTTGCTGACGGAAATCGCGCCCATCACCGCGCTGTCAGCATCGGCGGTGAAGGTTAATGTCTTCGATGACACCGCTGCGCTGCTGCCCGTGGCGGCAGAAATCACCGCGTCACCGGCCTGCGCCGCCGTCAGCGAGATCGTCGCCACGCCGTTGTCGTCCGTTGTGCTCTGGCTGTCCGATAAGTGGACGGCGTTTGTAGACGAAACAATCGCCCATTTAACCGGCTGGTTAGCCAGCGGATGTTCACTCGCATCGACCACGTGAGCGCTGAGGGTGATCGTCTCCTGCCCGTTCGCTTTCGCGCGCAGCTTATCCGCATCCACCTCAGCCACTTTTGCCGTTTGCAGGTCCGTCGTGAACTGCAGGACGCTGCTCTTCACCGTCTCGCCGTTTTCCAGCCCGGCGGTGACCGTCGCCCCCAGCACCGCTTTGCTGGTCAACATCACCGTCGCATGGCCCTGCGCGTCACTCACGCTTTGCTCTGCCGATAAAACCGCGTCGGGGTTATCCACCTGCCATGTCACCGGAACGCCCGCCGCGGGCTGGTTAGTGCGCGTGTTGGTCACCCGCGCCGTCAGGGTGATCGCATCCTGGCCGTTCGCCAGCGCGGCCGGTTTGGTCGCATCCAGCTGGACGAAGTGATACTGCGTATTGGCCGCCAGCAGCGTGATGGTCGCCTTGCTGAGCAGCGTGCTGTTATAGCGAGACTGAATGATGACCGTACCCGGCGTCGTGCCGCTGGTGTAGGTGCTGACGTAGACGCCAGGGCTTTGTTCGACGAATGGCGAGATATGTTCGACCGCAGACGGCGCTGCGCTCAGGCGTTTAACGCTCATCTTTTTCGCACTGACGGGATGGATGAGCTGGGCACTAAGCTGATCGGCTACGCCGCCGATCGGTTTTCCGGTTCCGGACATGACCGTCAATGTCACCGGCGTGGAGCTGACGCCGTCGGCAATGAGATTATCGCTGGAGACGGTGGTCTGCGTGGTCGCCGTCACCGGGTTATAGCCTTTCACTTCCACGCTAATCCAGGCTTTATCTGAGGCGTTACCTTTGCTGTCATAGGCCGTCGCGGACATAACATAAATATTCTTTTCCGCACCCTCTGGCTGATATTCCGGAAGAACAATCGACCATGCGCCGTTGTTTTCACTTATTTTTCCGCCATGGCTCATCAGCTCAGAATCCTGCCAGATAATATGACTTAAGGGATATTTCGTAGCTATTTTCACGGCGACAGGTAATGTCTGAGATTCAACCCCTTCAATATGCTGAGGAAGTGAAAGTGAGATTAATTCTTTTTTCCGATATTCCAGCACAATATTATTATTGCGGCTGACCAGATCTAAACGACTGCCGCGTAATGTCCGACGCGCCTGAACATTATCCGCATCCAGCTGATCGGCAAACGGCACACCCGCCATCCAGTTAATATTCATTTCGACCTGGCTTTCGTGCTGATCGCCCTTCCCGGCTTTATGATTCACGCCCAACGTTACCAGCGGAACCGGGGTGTAATTCAATCCTGCGGTCACAGCATAGGGATTGCGCTGGCGCTGGTCTTTATCGCTGCCCATCAACGCCACGTCTTTGCCGTAATACTGCTCCCACATCAGCTGCATGCCCAGCTGCGGGTAAGCGGGCAGATACCCTTCCGCCCGCAGGTCATAACCGTTCGCCACGCGTTCTTCGTAGTCCTTGTGCGCGGTGGAGTCTTTCCAGCCGGAGAGGCGCGCATAACCGTTGGCGCTGAGTTTGAGATAGTCCCAGCCCAGTTCGCCGCCCACGCCGAGACGCTGGTGCGTGTTGTCGGAAATCTGTTGATCGTAGAAGGTGTTCACCCCCCACATCCAGCTGTCGGAGAAATGGCGATAGCCGACGCCCAGATTGATCACATTGCGGTCGTCTGCGCGACGAATGCCCGACTGGGTGAAAATCAGGTGCTGATCTTTATCATAGAGTGGTAGCAGAAAATCGAAGTCAGCGCTGGCAAGCGAAAACTGCCTGTCGACGCCCACGTTGACGCGCGCCGTCCCATACTGCTGGAGCCATTGCTGAACTTCAGAGGTGGCTTTTCCGCTGGTGCTGTTGACCAGGCTATTAATGACGGCATCCATGCGGTCATTCTGACTTAATAGCGTTCCCGCGGATGAAACATCCGCCGCCAGCGTTTTTTCATCCGCCTGAGCCGGAAAAGAAAATAAGAAAGAATGAAAGACTAATAAATAACAATAGAGAATAATATTCAGAGAGGCTGTTATTTTTCCAGTACCGCGCATAAATACACCTGAAACATCCGGAAATAAGAATTTTCGCAATAATGTCTCAAAAGCGCACGCATTACCAATACAGAACCTGAGGTCTATCCGAAGAATAAATAATACGCCCGTAAATAAAGATAATTTAAAAATAGGCGTTGGGAAAAGTTGAGCGTTGGGGAGAGTAGTTTCAGCGTTGCTCAAAAACGCGCAGACAAAAAAAAGCCTGACCCACAGGCCAGGCTTTCGAACTCAGTGACGACTTACTTTTTAGCAGCGAAACGTGCTGCTGCTTCGTCCCAGTTCACCACGTCCCAGAAGGCTTTGATGTAGTCCGGGCGACGGTTCTGGAATTTCAGGTAGTAAGCGTGTTCCCACACGTCCAGGCCCACGATTGGGAAGCCGGATGCGCCAGAGATCGCTTCACCCATCAGCGGGGAGTCCTGGTTCGCAGTGGAAACCACAGCCAGTTTGTCACCTTTCAGTACCAGCCATGCCCAGCCAGAACCGAAACGGGTCGCGGCCGCTTTTTCAAACTCAGCTTTGAAGTTGTCCACGGAACCGAAGTCGCGCTCGATAGCGGCTTTCAGATCGCCCTGCAGGGTAGTGCCGGTTTTCAGGCCTTTCCAGAACAGGCTGTGGTTAGCGTGACCGCCAGCGTTGTTACGCAGAACGGTTTTCTTGTCAGCTGGCAGTTGATCCAGTTTGGTGATCAGCTCTTCAGCAGACAGGCTGGCGAATTCTGGCAGGCTTTCCAGCGCTGCGTTCGCGTTGTTCACGTAAGTCTGGTGGTGTTTAGTGTGATGGATTTCCATCGTCTGCTTGTCGAAATGCGGTTCCAGTGCGTCATAGGCATACGGCAGGGATGGCAGTGTATAACTCATAATCCTCTCCATTATTGTCGGGCGGCACAGCTGTTAATGCCGCGTAAGCAGTTGGTTCATTATAGTTAATTAAATGATATTGAAAATGATTATCAATGCCGTAGTTTTTATAAGGTTATTCGTTTTTGTACCAATGCCGAATTTGTGAGTCTGCTCACGCGGTTAACGCGCTGATTGCCATAGACAAGAAAAGTGCGGCAACCTTCTGAAGGTTCGCTCGCCGCTTAATTTTTACACTCATCGGGTCGGAGGGAAGCCACCGGCCTATAAAAACGATGAGGACGTAAAAAAATGAATCATGCGATTACGATGGGTATTTTCTGGCATTTGATAGGCGCAGCCAGTGCAGCCTGTTTCTATGCCCCGTTTAAAAAGGTGAAACACTGGTCATGGGAAACCATGTGGTCCGTGGGCGGTACGGTCTCCTGGCTGATCCTGCCGTGGACCATCAGCGCCATTCTGTTGCCCGATTTCTGGGGGTATTTCTCCTCCTTTAGCGCCTCCACGCTGCTGCCGGTCTTTCTGTTCGGCGCGATGTGGGGCATCGGCAACATCAACTACGGCCTGACCATGCGCTATCTCGGCATGTCGATGGGCATCGGGATTGCGATTGGCATCACCCTGATTGTCGGCACGCTGATGACGCCAATCCTGAACGGTAATTTCGACGTACTGATCAACACCAAAGGCGGCCAGATGACGCTGCTGGGCGTGCTGGTGGCGGTGGTCGGCGTGGGGATTGTCACCCGCGCGGGGCAGTTGAAAGAGCGCAAAATGGGTATTCGTGCGGAAGAGTTCAACCTGAAGAAAGGGCTGATTCTGGCGGTGATGTGCGGCATTTTCTCCGCCGGGATGTCGTTTGCCATGAACGCCGCCAAACCGATGCATGAAGCGGCGGCCGCGCTGGGCGTGGATCCGCTCTACGTTGCCTTGCCAAGCTACGTGGTGATCATGGGCGGCGGTGCGCTGGTTAACCTCGGCTTCTGCTTCATTCGTCTGGCAAAAGTGAAGAACCTGTCGGTAAAAGCCGACTTCTCGCTGGCAAAACACCTCATCATCAGCAACGTGCTGCTGTCGGCACTCGGCGGCCTGATGTGGTATCTGCAGTTCTTCTTCTATGCCTGGGGCCACGCCAGCATTCCGCCGCAGTATGACTACATGAGCTGGATGTTGCACATGAGCTTCTACGTGCTGTGCGGCGGGATTGTCGGGCTGGTGCTGAAAGAGTGGAACAACGCCGGACGGCGTCCGGTGAGCGTGCTGAGCCTGGGTTGCGTGGTGATTATTATTGCCGCCAACATTGTCGGTCTTGGCATGGCGAATTAATCACGCCGCTTTTCGACTGTGATGACGCCACTGAACCGGCGTCATCCCCACCTCGCGATTGAACACCACCGAAAAGTAGTTACTGTCCTCAAAGCCGCAGCGCGTCGAGACCTCACTCACCATCAGCTCCGTATGTTGCAGCAGATACTGCGCGTGGCAGATACGCAGCTGGCGCAGGTAGTGGTTCACCGTCATCCCCGTCTGGGTGCGGAACTGCTGGCGCAACGCGCGCTCGCTGCACTGCTCCTGCTCACAAAATTTCTCCAGCACAAAGCTACGGTTCAGACTTCCCGCGAGCGTGGTGATGAGCTTATCCAGCAGCGCTTCCTGCTCGGTGGCTGAAGGGTTGTCCGTGGCGTAGCGGTAGCGTTTGAGGGTCATCACCAGCTGGGCGAAGAGCAGCTCGGCCATCTCGTTCGCGCCCGGCTCGGCCTTCAGGCTCTCCTGTTCTAACTGGGTGATGACGTGGCGCACCTGGGTCATGCCGTTACTACTCAGGCGCCATTGCGGGGCGGTGTGCGCCTCATTAAATCCGGGGATATGCCCTGCCCAGTCGACATTGAGTTTGAGCCGGTCCGGGCAGTAAATCACGTTCTGTAAAACCAGGTCGTTGACCGAGGCGTAGGAGTGCTTGTCTTCCGCGCGGATATAAAACAGATCGCCGCGGGTGATGCGATACGGGCGGTCGTTGAGGACGTGCAGGCCGTTGCCGCGCCACACCAGCACCAGCTCGCAAAACTCGTGCGTGTGCTCGGCAAAGACGTTTTGCGGATAGCGATCGGCCACCGCGACGGCCTGCCCGGCGTTAGCAAAGAAATCGGTTTTACGAAGGATTAACGGAGCGCCCACAACACACCTCAGCGGCTAATAACCTGCCATTATTAGCCGTTTTGCGCTGAAAAAACGGTGATTGTCCTCGCGTTACTGAAGTGACGCATCCCGTCCCTGGCGGATTTCACGCGGCGACCAGCTAAATTCCCGGCGAAACAGCGTCGAAAAGTGGTTACTGTCGCCAAACCCGCAGCGATAAGCGATATCCGTCACGCTCTCGTCCGTGTGGCGCAGCAGGTGGCGGGCTTTGATCAGCCGCAGCCGGTTGAGATAGCGCTGCGGCGTCAGGCCCGTGTGCTGCTTGAGCTGGCGATGCAGCGTGCGCAGGGAGAGTGAAAACCTGTCTGCCACCGTCTCCCAGCACACCTCTTCCGCGAAGTGATCTTCCAGCCACGCCATCAGCAGATTGAGGCGCGCATCGTTGTTTTCCGCCCCTTCCACCAGGCTACTGCGGCGCAGCAACACCAGCAGCTGCATAAACAGCAGCTCCCGGCTGGCGCGGGCGTGGGTTTCGGCATTGTCTTCGGCGTTTTCCATCTGCCCCACCAGCTGACGCACCTGTTGCAGCGTCGACTGATTCACTCGCCAGTGCGATGGGTAGTGCCCGTCCTGCTCCTGCGGCAGCAGCTGGTTGAGCCCGGAGAGAAACTGGAACGCATCCGGAGAACGGTAGAGCACGTTGGTCAGGCACAGATTGTCCGTATGTTCATACAAGTGCCGGTCATGGTCACGCACGAAGCATACCGTCCCGCCGCTGATGGTGTAGGGCTGGCCGTTAAACACGTGAATGCCCGTCCCGTGCTCAACAATCACAATCTCATGAAAATCATGATGATGTTCAGGAAAAGCCGCCTGAGGCAGCCGCGGCTCGATCGCCACCGGCGAACTTCCTGAAGGGAAAAAATCCACGCTGTGCAGTACGGTCATAACGGCCACCACCAATGAGAAATGTTCTCAAAATAGTAATTAAGGGCCGGGTTTCTCACCTTCAATTTTCGACGTCAAAGCGTGCAAAGCCTGTCCGTTTTTCAAGAAACGGCGGGAAAGATCGGGAAATGCGGCAACGGTCACACGGCCTGAAAACCGCGTCATGACTGGAAACTGTGAACTCCCTCACGTTCATCTTTGCTTTCTTGCCAGCGCGGGATTTTGCCTGTCAGTGGCGAGAAGGTGCGTTTTTCTTCCCTTTCTTAGACTGTTTCGCAATGACTCCAAGAAGGACCGAATTATGACCTCTCGCCATTGTGTGGCTGTCGATTTAGGCGCATCCAGCGGGCGCGTAATGCTCGCCAGCTACGTGCCTGCACAGCGCGCACTTTCGCTTCGTGAAATCCATCGCTTCGGTAACTGCCTGCAAAAGCAGGACGGCGTGGAGACCTGGGATATTGACAGTCTGGAAGCGGAAATCCGCACCGGCCTGAACAAGGTCTGCGACGAAGGGATTCTGATCGACAGCATCGGGATTGACACCTGGGGCGTCGATTTTGTCCTGCTCGACCGCAACGGCAACCGCATCGGCCTGCCCGTCTCCTACCGCGACAGCCGGACCGACGGCGTGATGGCCCGCGCCATTGACCAGCTCGGCAAAGCCGACATCTACGGGCGCAGCGGCATCCAGTTCTTACCCTTTAACACCCTCTATCAGCTGCGCGCCCTGGTGGAACAGCAGCCGGAGCTGGTGGCGAACGTCGCCCACGCCCTGCTGATCCCGGATTACTTCAGCTACCGCCTGACCGGGAAAATGAACTGGGAATACACCAACGCCACCACCACCCAACTGGTGAACATCAATTCCGATACCTGGGATGAACACCTGCTCGGCTGGACCGGCGCCGCAGCCAGTTGGTTCGGTACGCCGACCCATCCCGGGAATGTGATCGGTCACTGGATTTGCCCACTGAAAAATGAAATCCCGGTGGTCGCCGTCGCCAGCCACGATACCGCCAGCGCGGTGATTGCCTCGCCGCTGGCAGACAAAAACGCGGCCTTTCTCTCATCCGGCACCTGGTCGCTGATGGGCTTTGAGAGCAAAACGCCCTACACCTGCGAAAAGTCGCTGGCGGCGAACATCACCAACGAGGGCGGCGCGGAAGGCCGCTACCGGGTGCTGAAAAATATCATGGGGCTGTGGCTGCTCCAGCGAGTGCTGAAAGAGCAAAACATTACCGACCTGGCGCGCCTGATTGCCGACACGGAAAAGCTGCCCGCCTGTCGTTTCGTCATCAACCCGAACGACGATCGTTTTATCAATCCGCGCAACATGAGCGCCGAGATCCAGGCCGCCTGCCGCGAGAGCGCGCAGCCCGTGCCGCAGACTCCGGCTGAGCTGGCGCGCTGCATTTTTGACAGCCTCGCCCTGCTCTACGCCGACGTCCTGAACGAGCTGGCGGCGCTTCGCGGTAAGCCCTTCAGCCAGCTGCACATTGTCGGCGGCGGCTGCCAGAACCAGCTGCTGAACCAGCTCTGCGCCGACGCCTGCGGGATCACCGTGGTCGCCGGCCCCGTGGAGGCCTCGACGCTGGGCAATATCGGCATTCAGCTGATGACCCTGGACGAGCTTTCCAGTGTTGACGATTTCCGGGCGGTGGTGACTCACAACTACCCGCTCACCATTTTTACCCCTAATCCCTGCCATGAAATTGCCCGCTATCAGGCGCAGTTTCTGCAAAAACGACTGACAAAGGAGCTTTGCGCATGACCACTCAACTTGAACAAGCCTGGGAACTGGCTAAACAGCGTTTCGCCGCCGTGGGCGTGGATGTCGAAGAGGCGCTGCGTCAGCTCGACCGTCTGCCGGTCTCCATGCACTGCTGGCAAGGCGACGACGTCGCTGGCTTTGAAAACAGCGGTGGCGCGCTGACGGGCGGCATTCAGGCGACCGGCAACTATCCGGGCAAAGCGCGCAATGCCACCGAACTGCGGGCCGATCTGGAGCTGGCGCTGAGTCTGATTCCTGGCCCAAAACGCCTGAACCTGCACGCGATTTACCACGAAGCCAGCGAGCCGGTGGCGCGTAATGAAATCAAACCGGAACACTTTAAGAACTGGGTGGAGTGGGCCAAAGCCAACAAACTGGGGCTGGATTTTAACCCGTCCTGCTTCTCACATCCCCTGAGCGCCGACGGTTTTACCCTCTCGCACGCCGACGATGAAATTCGCCAGTTCTGGATCGACCACGTCAAAGCTAGCCGCCGCGTGTCGGCGTACTTCGGTGAACAGCTCGGCACGCCGTCGGTGATGAACATCTGGATCCCGGACGGCATGAAAGACATCACCGTGGACCGCCTGGCCCCGCGCCAGCGTCTGCTGGAAGCGCTCGACGAAGTGATCAGTGAGAAACTCAACCCGGCGCACCACATCGATGCGGTGGAAAGTAAGCTGTTCGGCATTGGCGCGGAGAGCTACACCGTCGGCTCGAACGAGTTCTACATGGGTTACGCCACCAGCCGCCAGACCGCTCTGTGCCTGGACGCGGGCCACTTCCACCCGACCGAGGTGATCTCCGACAAAATCTCCGCCGCCATTCTGTACGTCCCGCGCCTGCTGCTGCACGTCAGCCGCCCGGTGCGCTGGGACAGCGACCACGTGGTGCTGCTGGATGACGAAACTCAGGCCATCGCCAGCGAAATCATCCGCCACGACCTGTTCGACCGCGTGCACATCGGTCTCGACTTCTTCGACGCCTCCATCAACCGCATCGCGGCGTGGGTGATCGGCACCCGCAACATGAAAAAAGCCCTGCTGCGCGCCCTGCTGGAGCCCACGGCGGCCCTGCGTACGCTCGAAGAGCAAGGCGACTACACGGCGCGTCTGGCGCTGCTCGAAGAGCAAAAATCCCTGCCGTGGCAGGCCGTGTGGGAGATGTACTGCCAGCGCAACGATGCGCCAGCGGGCAGCCAGTGGCTGGACAACGTGCGGGCGTATGAGAAAGAGGTTTTAGCGGCTCGCAGCTAAAACAACCCTCACCCCTGCCCTCTCCCTGAGGGAGAGGGAGAAAAACCAGCGCACCTCCCTGTGTGTGAGGGAGAAAACCAGCGCTCCGAACAGTCCCCTCTCCCTGTGGGAGAGGGTTAGGGTGAGGGCATCAGGCCTCGCCGAATTAACAGGAACATGAACACTATGCACACCATCACCAACGCCTGGTTCGTCCAGGGCATGATCAAAGCCACCACCGACGCCTGGCTGAAAGGCTGGGACGAGCGCAACGGCGGCAACCTGACGCTGCGCCTCGACGATGCCGATATCGCACCGTTCGAAGCCGATTTCCACCAGAAACCGCGCTATATCGCCCTGAGCCAGCCGATGCCGCTGCTGGCCAACACGCCGTTTATCGTCACCGGTTCCGGCAAATTCTTCCGCAACGTCCAGCTCGATCCAGCCGCCAATTTAGGCATCGTAAAAGTGGACAGCGACGGCGCGGGCTACCACATTCTTTGGGGGCTGACCCACGAAGCGGTACCGACCTCTGAGCTTCCGGCGCACTTCCTCTCCCACTGCGAGCGCATCAAGGCGACGGACGGCAAAGACCGCGTGATCATGCACTGCCACGCGACCAACCTGATCGCCCTGACCTATGTGCTGGAAAACAGCACCGATTTCATCACCCGCAAACTGTGGGAAGGCAGCACCGAGTGTCTGGTGGTGTTCCCGGACGGCGTGGGCATTCTTCCGTGGATGGTGCCAGGCACGGATGAAATCGGCGAAGCCACCGCGCAAGAGATGCAGAAACATTCCCTGGTTCTGTGGCCATTCCACGGCGTGTTCGGCAGCGGCCCGACGCTGGATGAAGCGTTTGGCCTGATCGACACCGCCGAGAAGTCGGCGGAAGTGCTGGTGAAGGTCTATTCCATGGGCGGAATGAAGCAGACCATCACCCAGGAAGAGCTGATTGCGCTGGGTAAACGCTTCGGCGTCACCCCGCTGAAATCGGCGTTAGAGCTGTACAAATAACAACATCGCGCCCCGCTCATTGAGACGGGGCGAAAAAACACCTGCAAACCCTACACATGTCATCTATCTAGTGGAGTAAAAGCAATGAAAACAAAGATAAGCTTAATCCTCACCGTTGCCGCTCTGGCGTTGTCCGGTTCCGCA
Source organism: Lelliottia sp. JS-SCA-14 (assembly GCF_035593345.1). Lineage (NCBI taxonomy): Bacteria > Pseudomonadati > Pseudomonadota > Gammaproteobacteria > Enterobacterales > Enterobacteriaceae > Lelliottia > Lelliottia sp. JS-SCA-14. The sequence goes on from NZ_CP141606.1 coordinate 4,816,894, forward strand.
CTTGCAGAAGTGAAAATCGCCCTCGTGGCGAAATCTCTCGGAAATGGATTCTTCGAGGCAGCGAACGTTGGCGCGCAGGAGGCGGCCAAAGAATTGGGTGATGTGAAAGTAATTTATACCGGCCCGACCACCACCACCGCCGAAGCGCAGATCGAAGTGCTGAACGGCTTGATCGCCCAGGGGGTAGATGCGATCGCCATCTCCGCCAACGATCCTGACGCGCTGGTGCCGGTGCTGAAAAAAGCGATGCAGCGCGGGATCAAAGTGGTTTCATGGGATTCCGGCGTGGCGAAAGCCGGGCGTCAGATCCACCTCAATCCCTCCAATAATGCGCTGATCGGTGAAACCAACGTCAAGCTGGCCGCCGAGGCGTTGAAAGCCCTGAACGTCGACAAAGGCGAAGTGGCCGTTCTGAGCGCCACCCCGACCTCCACCAACCAGAACACCTGGATTGCCGAGATGAAAAAGGTGCTGCCGCAGTACCCGTCCGTCAATCTGGTGACCGTGGCCTATGGCGACGATCTGTCGGACAAGAGCTACCGCGAAGCGGTCGGCCTGCTGAAAACCTACCCGGATCTGAAAGTGATCGTCTCCCCGTCGTCGGTCGGGATCGTGGCCGCTGCGCAGGCGGTGAAGGATCAGGGCAAGATTGGCAAAGTGTACGTGACCGGCCTGGGCCTGCCGTCTGAAATGGCCGGCGCGGTGAAATCCGGGGCGAGCAAAAGCTTCGCCATCTGGAACCCGATCGACCTGGGCTACGCCGCCACCTATTTAGCCGACGATCTGGTGAAAGGCACCGCCACCAAAGACGAAGCCAGCATGGGCAAACTGGGCAAAGTGAAGCTCGATGCCGACGGCAGCGGCGCAATGGCCGAGCCGTTCGTCTACGATGCGAGCAATATTGATAAGTTCTCAAAAATCTTCTGATGTGTTTTGTAGGCCGGATAAGCGTAGCGCCATCCGGCAAAACGGCGGGTGGCGCTGCCGCTTACCCGCCCTACAAAATCCCCTTTGATGGAGAACTCTCATGACCGCATCCACCCCGCTGCTGGAGCTCAAGGGCATCACCAAGGTTTTCCCTGGTGTGCGCGCCCTGGAGAACGTGCAGCTTGAGCTTTGGCCCGGCAAAGTCACCGCCCTGATCGGCGAGAACGGCGCGGGCAAATCGACGCTGGTCAAAGTGATGACCGGGATTTACCAGCCCGAAGAGGGCGAAATCCTCTATAAAGCGATCCCCATTCATCTCCCGACGCCCGAATCGGCGCACAAGGTTGGGATTACCGCGATTCATCAGGAAACCGTGCTGTTCGATGAGCTGTCGGTGACCGAAAACATTTTTGTCGGCCAGTACCTGCACAAAGGCTTTTTCAAAAAGCTCGACTGGCCAGAGATGCACCGCCGGGCGCAGGAGATCCTCACGCGTCTGGAGGTGCAAATCGACCCGCGCGCGACGCTCAAAACCCTGAGCATCGCCCAGCGGCATATGGTGGCCATTGCCCGCGCCCTGTCGTTTGAGGCGCAGGTGGTGATCCTCGACGAACCCACCGCCGCCCTGTCGCAGCACGAAATCCTAGAGTTTTATCAGATCGTTGAGCGCCTCAAGCAGGAGGGGAAAGCGATCCTGTTTATCTCGCACAAGTTCGACGAGATTTTTGAGCTGGCAGACCACTACACCATTTTGCGCGACGGCGTGTTCGTCGGCGCAGGGGCGATCAACGACATCACCGAAGAGCGGATGGTGGCGATGATGGTGGGCCGGGCGATCACCCAGACCTTCCCGAAAGTGGCGTGCGAAAAAGGGGCGACGGTGCTGGAGGTGAAAGACCTCTGCCACCCGACCGAGTTCGCGCACATCTCGTTTTCTCTGCGCAAAGGCGAAATCCTCGGCTTTTACGGGCTGGTCGGCGCCGGGCGGACCGAACTGATGCAGGCGCTTTCCGGCGTGACCCGCCCCTCTTCCGGCGAAATCGTCCTCAACGGCATCGCGCAGCATTTCCGCCAGCCTGCCGACGCGATCCGCGCGGGGATTGTCTGCGTGCCGGAGGAGCGGCAAAAGCAGGGGGCGATTATTGAGCTGTCGATTGCCCAGAACATCAGTCTGCCGCAGCTGAGTAAACTCAACCCCGGCGGCGTGTTGAACCAGGATCGCGAATGGGCGCTGGCCGATGAGTACGCCCGACGCTTGCAGGTGAAAGCCTTTAGCTGGAAACAGCCGGTCGAGGCGCTCTCCGGCGGCAATCAGCAAAAAGTGGTGATCGGCAAATGGCTGGCGACGCATCCAGAGGTGATCATCCTCGATGAGCCGACAAAAGGCATCGATATTGGCTCGAAAGCGGCCGTTCATCAGTTTATGTCCGAGCTGGTCGGCCAGGGGCTGGCGGTGATCATGGTCTCGTCGGAACTGCCGGAAGTGATGGGCATGGCCGATCGCATCATCGTCATGCACGAGGGGCTGATGGTGGCGGAATACCCGGCAGGCGGCGCGACGGCGGAAACCATCGTCAGCGCGGCCAGCGGCGCAAAACAGGAGGCCGCGTAATGTTCCAGTCACTCCTGAAACACCGCGAAGCCCTGCTGGGCGGCGTCATCGTGCTGATGATACTCGCCATCGGCAGCCGGGTGCCGTCGTTTATCGCACCGGGAAATCTGGTCGAGATGTTTAACGACACCTCGATTCTGATCATCCTCGCGCTGGGCCAGATGATGGTCCTGCTGACCAAAGGCATCGACCTGTCGATGGCGGCCAATCTGGCGTTGACCGGGATGATTGTCGCCCTGATTAACTTCCACTACCCCGACGTGCCGGTCTGGGCGCTGCTGTTTCTCGCCACCGTACTCGGCCTGCTGATGGGTGTCATCAACGGCCTGCTGGTGTGGAAACTGGGGATCCCGGCGATTGTGGTGACGCTCGGCACCATGAGCATCTATCGCGGGATTATCTTTTTACTCACCGGCGGCGGCTGGGTGAACTCCAACCAGATGGGGGCGGATTTCCTCGCTCTGCCGCGCGCCTCCCTGCTCGGCCTGCCGGTCCTGAGCTGGTGTGCGATTGCCGCCCTGCTGCTGGTCGGCTATTTCCTGCGCTACAGCCGCACCGGACGCGCTCTGTACACCGCGGGCGGCAACGCCACGGCGGCGTATTACACCGGGATCAACGCGGGCAAAATGCAGTTCGTCAGCTTCTGCCTCTCGGGCGCGCTGGCCGGGTTCTGCGGCTATCTGTGGATCTCACGCTTCGCCGTCGCCTATGTCGACGTTGCCAACGGCTTTGAGCTGCAGGTCGTCGCCGCGTGCGTGATCGGCGGCATCAGCACCATGGGCGGCACAGGCCGGGTGTTGGGCTGCCTGTTTGGCGCGTTGTTCCTTGGGGTGATCAACAACGCCCTGCCGGTGATCGGCGTTTCGCCGTTCTGGCAGATGGCGATTTCCGGAACGGTGATCGTGATTGCGGTGCTGCTCAATGAGCGCGGCAACAAACGCAAAGGACGGCTGATCCTGCGCGATGCCGCCCTGGCGCGGCAGAAACAGGCGGTGAACTCATGAGCAAAATGATGACTACCGAAGAGATCAAAAACCAACCGACTTCGACGGGGATTTTCCAGCGCCTGCTGTGCTGGGAGGGCTTCCTGCTGGCGGTCACGCTGGCGGTGTTTATCGTCAACGCGATGGCCTCGCCCTACTTCCTCGACATCTGGAACCTGTCGGATGCCACCTTCAACTTCACCGAAAAGGCGATCATCGTGCTGCCGATGGCGATGCTGATTATCGCCCGTGAAATCGACCTGTCGGTGGCGTCGACCATCGCGCTCAGCTCGACGGCGATGGGCTTTTGCGCGGCGGCGGGGGTGGATACGCCGCTACTGGTCTGCGTGGGATTAGGCGTCGGGCTGCTGTGCGGGCTGTTCAACGGCTTTCTGGTGACGCGCTTTAACCTGTCGTCGATCGTGATCACCATCGGCACCATGAGCCTGTATCGCGGCATTACCTACATTTTGCTCGGCGATCAGGCGCTGAACACCTGGCCGGAGAGCTTCGCCTGGTTCGGGCAGGGCTACGTGTGGGGCGCGCTGTCGTTTGAGTTCGCGCTGTTTATCGTCCTGGCGGCGGTGTTTGCCTTCGTGCTGCATCGCACCAACTTTGGCCGCCGGACCTACGCCATCGGCAACAACCCGACCGGGGCGTGGTATTCGGGCATCAACGTAAAACGTCACAACCTGCTGCTGTTTGCGCTGGTGGGGCTGATGTCGGGCCTGGCCTCGGTGCTGCTCACCTCACGTCTCGGCAGCACCCGCCCGACCATTGCGATGGGCTGGGAGCTGGCGGTGGTGACGATGGCGGTGCTTGGCGGCGTCAATATTCTCGGCGGGTCCGGCAGCATGGTGGGCGTGATTATCGCCGCCTTCCTGATGGGGCTGGTGACCTTTGGCCTGAGCCTGCTCAACGTGCCCGGCATTGTGATGTCGGTGATTATCGGCGCGATGCTGATTGTGGTGATTTCACTGCCGATTATGACCCGCCGGATGTTGCAGCGAAGACGGATCTAAAGCCGGGTGGCGCTGCGCTTACCCGGCCTACTTAACCGTAGGCCCGCGCAAGCGCAGCGCCGCCGGGCATAAAAATCACAGTAATTAAGGAGAATTATCATGAGCTTTATGTTGGCACTTCCGAAAATCAGCCTGCACGGCGCAGGCGCTATCGGCGATATGGTTAATCTGGTGGCGAGCAAACAGTGGGGCAAAGCGCTGATCGTCACCGACGGCCAGCTGGTCAAAATGGGCCTGCTCGACAGTCTGTTTACCGCTCTGGACGCCCATCAGATGTCATATCACCTGTTTGATGACGTGTTCCCGAATCCGACGGAAGCGCTGGTGCAAAAAGGCTTCGCGGCGTATCAGAGCGCCGAATGTGACTACCTGATCGCCTTCGGCGGCGGTAGCCCGATTGATACGGCGAAAGCGATTAAAATCCTCACCGCCAACCCTGGCCCGTCGACCGCCTATTCTGGCGTCGGCAAGGTGAAAAACGCCGGTGTGCCGCTGGTGGCGATCAACACCACGGCAGGCACCGCGGCGGAGATGACCAGCAACGCGGTGATCATCGACAGCGAGCGCCAGGTGAAAGAGGTGATTATCGACCCGAATATCATCCCGGATATCGCCGTGGACGACGCCAGCGTGATGCTCGATATTCCCGCCTCCGTCACCGCCGCTACGGGGATGGACGCCCTGACCCACGCTATCGAAGCCTATGTTTCCGTGGGCGCGCACCCGCTCACGGACGCCAACGCCCTGGAGGCGATTCGCCTGATCAGCCTCTGGCTGCCGAAAGCCGTCGACGAGGGACACAATCTGGAAGCACGCGAGCAGATGGCCTTCGGCCAGTATCTGGCGGGCATGGCCTTTAACAGCGCCGGTCTGGGCCTGGTTCACGCCCTGGCGCATCAGCCGGGCGCGACGCACAACCTGCCGCACGGCGTATGCAACGCCATCCTGCTGCCGATCATCGAAAACTTTAACCGCCCTAACGCCGTAGCCCGTTTTGCCCGCGTGGCGCAGGCGATGGGCGTGGAGACGCGCGGGATGAGTGACGAAGCGGCCAGCATGGAGGCGATCAACGCCATTCGCGCCCTGAGTACGCGCGTCGGCATTCCTTCCGGGTTCAGCAAACTCGGCGTCACCAAAGCCGATATCGAAGGCTGGCTGGACAAAGCCCTCGCCGACCCGTGTGCGCCGTGCAACCCGCGCACCGCCAGCCGCGACGAAGTCCGCGAGCTGTATCTGGAGGCCTTATGATCCGCAAAGCTTTTGTGATGCAGGTAAACCCGGACGCCCACGAGGAGTATCAGCGCCGCCACACCCCGATCTGGCCGGAGCTGGAGTCGGTGCTGAAAGACCACGGCGCGCACCACTACGCCATTTATCTCGACAAAGAACGTCACCTGCTGTTTGCGACCGTGGAGATTGAATCGGAAGAGCGCTGGAACGCGGTGGCCAATACCGACGTGTGCCAGCGCTGGTGGAAACATATGCGCGACGTGATGCCCGCCAACCCGGACAACAGCCCGGTGAGTGCGGAGCTGAAAGAGGTGTTTTTCCTCGAGTAAGGTGTTGTGTGATTGCCGGGTGGCGGCTGCGCCTTACCCGGCCTACGAAAGATTATGCTGCCGCTCTTGCGGCAGCGATTTCCTGCCTGCTGCTCAGCGTAAACGCCGAGATGACCGTCACCGCCAGCACGAAACATCCGAGCATCAGATAGGTGTCCTGGAAACCGATCCGGTCATACATATTCCCGGCGAACGCCGAAAGGAATATGGCCGCCGACTGTTTGGCAAAGTTGAAGCCAATCAGATAGATGGTCGCTGACAGACGGGTATCAAACACACCGGTGATGTATTTAAACGCCCCCACCAGCAGGAAGGGTACTTCCAGCGCATGGAGCATTTTCAGAGCGATCACTTCCACCACGGTGGTGGCGAAGGACGAACCGATAATGCGCGTCGCCATAATCAGCCCGGCAATCAGCAGGGTGTTTTTCGCGCCGATGCGGTTAATGATCCACGGCGAGCAGAACATGATGATCGCGTTACAAATCTCCCCGGCTGTGGTCGCAAAACCAAAGGCGCGCGTTCCCTCTTCCGGCGTCGCAAAGAACGATTTGAAGAAGGTGGCAAACTGCTGATCGAAGACGTCATACACGCAGGCCACGCCAATTACGTACAGAATAAACATCCACATTTTGCGCTGACGGAACAGGGTGAAGACGGTTTTGGCGGTGATTTGCGGCTGGTTCGCCCCCAGCGCGTTCATCACTTCAGCGGTCTGGTTTGGCTTCGGTTTGGCGACCACCAGCAGAAGCATCAGCAGCAGCGCCGCGCCGGAGCCCATCCAGAAGACATACGACGGATCGATGCTGAACAACACCCCGCCCGTCGAAGCACACAGCCCCCAGCCCAGGCAGCCGAACATTCGCGCTTTGCCGTATTCGAAGAAGCTGTTGCGACTCACGCGCTCGATGTAGGCCTCAATCGCCCCCGATCCCGCTGAGAAGACAAAGCCGATATACAGCCCGCCGCTCAACGCCCCGAGCCAGATATTCATCTTCAGCAGCGGCGCGAAAACGTAGAGGAAGAACGGCGCGAACAAAAAGAGTAAAACCGCGATGATCCACAGCAGGTGTTTTTTCAGCCCCAGCTTGTCGGAAATGACGCCCAGCACCGGCTGGAAGGCAATCGCCGAGAGCGAAATGCAGGAGAAGACAATCCCGGTATGGGTTTTATTCAGGCCGATGATATCCGACAGCCAGATCGGCAGGAACGGAAAGCAGGTGGCCATAATGAAGAAGTAGAGAAAGAAGAACGCCCCGAAAATCCAGAAATTAGGGTTGTCTTTGTGGGTACAGGCAGTCGTGTTCATTATTTTTATCCTCAACTCAGGGCCAGTCGCCCGGCCCATCACCCTTACACGCGTTCAACGCCAATCAGAATGGCGGTTTCCGGGTCCAGAATCGGCAGGACGAGCCCCGCCTGCATCAGCCATTCGCCGCTCACCGTTTGCGGCGCTTCCATCCATGCCGGGAGTTTGCGCATGGTGTGGCCGCCTTCCCCGGTCAGGCGGATATTCGGGTGATCGAGCAACGAGATGCGGTACTGCGCGTCTGGCGCCAGGCCCGGCATGCGCAGCGGCATCATCAGGGTGTAATCCGGCATCGCCAGCTGGCTGACGATAAACAGCCCCTGCCGCTGGTCTTCACTCACTATACCCTGCGCCTGGGTGGTGGCGTCCGGCATATCCACGCGCCACTGGGTGCCGTGGTGAATCACCTCGCGCCACTGTTTGTGCAGCGCGGCATAGCGGCGGTAGCCTTCGCGCTCGTGCTCGTCGACGGTGAGCGGGTCCAGCTCCAGCCCCATATGCCCAAACAGCGCCGTCAGCCCACGGAATTCAATGCTGTGCTGGCGGAAGGTAGCGTGGCATTTATGATGACCGATATGCGCGCCCATCACCTCCGGCGGGAAGAAGTAGCTCATTCCGCGCTGGATAGTGTTGCGCTCCAGCGCGTCGTTATTATCGGAGGCCCAGAAGCGATGGCAGCGGGTCAGCACTTCGTAATCAATACGTCCGCCGCCGGACGAGCAGGATTCAAACTCCACCTGCGGGAAGCGCTGACCCAGCGTCTCAAGCAGACGATAATACTGGCGCGTTTGCGCATCGGCGGCGGCTTTGCCGAGATGGCCCGGCTGCACCAGCTCGCGGTTCATGTCCCACTTCACGTAGTCCACCGGGTGCTCGCCCAGCAGCCAGCTCATGCGCTCCAGCAGATACTCGAAGGCTTCAGGTATGTTCAGGTTCAGCACCAGCTGATGTCGCCCCGTCGCCTGCGGATATCCCGGCAGGGCCAGCACCCAGTCAGGATGGGCGCGGTAGAGATCCGAGTCCGGGTTAATCATCTCCGGCTCCACCCAGATGCCAAACTCCATCCCGAGATTTTTGACGTGATTGATCACCGGCATCAGGCCGTTGGGGTATTTTTTCTCGTCGAGCGTCCAGTCGCCGAGGGCGGCGTGGTCGTCGTTGCGCCCTTTAAACCAGCCGTCGTCGATGATGAAACGCTCCACGCCCAGCGCCGCGGCTTCGTCGGCCATGCGCATGATGTATTCCGGATCGTGGTTGAAGTAGATCCCCTCCCAGGTGTTGAGATGCACCGGGCGCGGTTTGTTTTCCGGGAAGCGAATAATATTGTCACGCAGATAGCGGTGGAACTGCTGGCTCATGCCGTTCAGCCCCTGCGCGGAGTAGCTGGCGTAGAGCTTAGGCGTCCAGAGGGTTTCGCCCTCGGCAATCGCCATTTCCCCTGGCAGATAAAGCGCTTCGGCCTGCACGTAGCGGCGGCCATCGGTTTTGACTTCGGCGCGCAGGCGGTGGTTGCCGCTCCAGCCGAGATGCACACCCCACACGTCGCCGTGCATTTCGCCAAACGCCGGCGTGCCGGTCATCAGCGCCGGGAAATGTTCGTGAGAGGTGCGCCCGCGGCGGTTCTCAATCACAAAACTGTCGTGCTCAAGGGTCAGACGATGCGGCTGGAATTCGCGGATCCAGCGGCCATGAAACGCCATCACCTCTTTCGCGCGCTCCGAAACCGGCAGCGTCACGGCCAGGCGATCGACTTGCCACGGCTGTGCCCGCAGGTTGGTCAGACCGTGGCGCACCACCAGCACGCCGCTCTCATCGAGGGCCAGTTCGCTGGTCAGGCGTAGCCCGGCGTGTTCATCTTCTGCGGTAATGGTCAGGCTCTGGCCCTGCTGCTCTATGGCGACGGTCCTGAAAACCGGCGACCCGTCCAGCCCCTGACGGTGGCCTTCGATGCCCGGCGCACCGAACAGACCCTGGCCCAGTTCGGCCATCAGCGTCAGCGGAATATCCACATCCAGCCTGCCGTTGGCCACCGGACGAATCAGGCTTTGCGCATCCTGCGGCGAAAAGTGGCGAAGGTGTGGCCCCCAGTAGACAATTTCGGCGAACGGGTGAGTTTTGATCACCACGTCTGTCGTCGGGCTTTCGAGTCGTAAAATGGAATCTTGCATCGGACATCTCCTGTCATCAGATGTCCTGAGTGTTGATCCGAAACGTTTCGGATACCAACCCAAACGTTTCGGATCTGTGATCGACTTTTGAATTTTGCGGAGATTTAGGCCGTCTGGCCCGGTGAAAATTCAGGCTGCCACAGCACCTGTAGCCGGGAAATATCCTCGCCATTGATGAGCTGGCGCACCATGTCAGCGATTTGCTTGCCGACGCCCTCGCGGGTGGACTGGATCACCGCCGCCACGTCGGCCTCGACAATGCTGTCCTGCGGCAGACCGTCGTACACTACCAGCGAAACTGCGTCGCTGCCGGTCAGTCGCCCCTGCTGGGCCAGCGCCATGGCGGCTCCGTCACCGTGGGTGTTGCAGTCGGTGACAATCGCGGTGGGCGGGTTGGACAGTGAAAGCAGCTCCAGCGTCGCGGTATAGCCCGCGCGGCGCGACGGCGGCATGGTGCGCAGCCATTCGCTGGAAAGCCCCGCTTCGCGCAGGGCGTCGAGATAGCCCAGACGGCGCTGGGTGATAAACGCCTGACTGTTGTTTTCGCCTAACAGGGCGATGCGCTGATGGCCTTTGTCGATCAGCCAGCGTGTGGCGCGATAGGTGCCCGCGTAGTTATCGAAATCAAACCACGCGTAGGGTTTCGGCAACTGGCTGCGGCCAAGGGCGAGGAACGGGAAACCGGCGTTTTGCAGCTGCGTGAGGCGCGGGTCCTGATCGAGGGTATGGGCGACAATCAGGGCATCCACGCGGCGACTTTGCACCATGCGCATATAGCTGTGTTTGTCGGCGAGGTCATCGTCGGCGATCAGCAGCAAATCAATCTCATGTCGCGCCAGTTCGTGGCTAATTTCGCCGACCATGTCCATAAACACGCTGTTATTAAGCGGAACCGGATGCACGGGAAACACCAGCCCGACGGCGTCAATTTTGCCCATCTTCAGACGACGGGCAAAGGTGTTCGGTCGATAGCCACGGCGCTGCGCTTCGGCTTCCACGCGGGCGCGCGTCTCGCGAGAAACGTCATCATATCCGTTGAGGGCGCGGCTGACGGTGGTAACCGACAGCCCCAGTTCTTTGGCAATGGCTTTGAGCGACATGATTTCCGTGTCCGAAGAAGTTAGTTTTGTTCCGCCACTAAAAGCGCGTGGGTGTCCGGTTCCAGCGCCTTAAAGATGTGCGGCTGGTCGGCGGGATAGCAGATGTAATCGCCCGGACCGAGCTCTTCCGGCGCGTCCGTCAGGCCGATCAGCGCCCGCCCCTGGGTGACAATAATGTGCTCCACAGAACCCGGCGGATGCGGCTGCGAAATGCGGTCCGCGCCCGGCTGGGTCATCAGGAGATAGACATCCCGACGCGCGCCCGGCGGGCAGGACGCCAGTAAAATCGCCTGATAGTTCGCCTGCTCGGCAATCACTTTGGTGCCTTCGCCCCGGCGGATCACCTGGGTGGTCGGCTGCTGCGGCTCCAGCAGACGCGCGAAGGGAATTCCGAGCGCCACGCACAGCGACCAGAGCGTTTCCAGGCTAGGATTGCCATTGCCCGACTCCAGTTGTGACAGCGTGGATTTGGCGATCCCGGCGCGGCGCGCGATTTCCGCCAGCGACAGCCCGGTTCGCAGGCGTTCCCGCACCAGGCTTTTGGCGATCACGCTGATTGGCTGCGTCATAAAACGGCCTCTTGTTCTATATATCGAACGAATCGTTCATCTTGAAAAACGAAATAGTTGCGTTCATTATAATGGAATCTCGTTCGATATGGCTAAAATTGTATGAAGAACTCCCTCTCCTGCCTGAAAGGCGACACGATAAAAGCGATCGTGCTGGTGTGCCTCGCCGTCGGCGTGGTCGGCATGTCCTACGGCTCGCTGGCGATGGCTTACGGCTTCCCGGTGTGGGTGCCGTTTTTACTCTCGATTACGGTGCTTGCGGGTGCGTCAGAATTTATGTTTATCGGCATCGTTGCCAGCGGCGGTAATCCCCTTGCGGCAGCGGCGGCGGGTTTGTTGGTCAATGGCCGCCACGTGCCGTTCGGCGTGACGGTGCGGGAGCTGGTGGGAAAACGCGGCCTGAGCTTCCTCGGCTGCCACATCATGAACGACGAAAGCGTGGTGTTTGGCCTATCGCAGAAAACGCCCGAGCAGCGCAAAGCCGCCTACTGGCTGTGCGGCATGGGCGTGGCGATCGTCTGGCCACTCGGCACGCTTTTAGGGGCGATGGTCGGCAAACTGCTGCCCGCGCCGGAAACCATCGGTCTCGACGCCGTATTCCCGGCGATTTTGCTGGCGTTAGTGGTTCCGGCGTTTAAAAACCGCACTACGCTGATTCGCGCCTGCAGCGGCGCGGCGCTGTCGCTCGCCGCGGTGCCGTTCGCGCCGGTCGGTTTGCCGGTGTTGTTGTCATTGCTGGGTCTCGCCGCGAGGAAGAAATAATGGGAAATATGACGGTCTTTATCCTCGGCATCGCGATTTTGTCGGCGGGTACCTATCTGATGCGCCTCGGCGGAGCGAAACTCGGCAGCCGCCTGGCGCTGTCCGAGCGTTCTCAGGCGTTGCTCTCAGATGCGGCAACGGTGCTGCTGTTTTCCGTGGCGCTGGCAACCACCTTCTACGAGGGCGATCATTTTGCCGGTATGGCGCGCGTGCTCGGCGTGGCGTTTGCCGTGTTTCTGGCCTGGCGCAAAGTGCCGCTGATCCTGGTGATTATCTCCGCGGCGGTAGTGACGGCGCTGCTGCGGGTGGCCGGAATCCATTGATAAAACACATTCCCTGATGATGAAAGATTCATCAGGGAAAGATCACGCAACAGAATGTGGGTTCGCCCACAAAACGCCCCTTTGATTCCCTGCTCTGTTGTCACACCGCGCTGACATATTCCCTCTCATAGCCCCCGCCTTGCCCTCGTAGAATGGCTGCAGACATTTTCTGCTGGAGTGGCACCATGGCTCTACTGACTTCCCGCTGCATTAACCTCGATATTCACGGCAACAGCCCCTATTCGGTGCTGAAAGCTCTCTCCGATATGGCCTTTCAGAACGGTTTTATCACCGACCGCAGCGCCTTTTTGCAGACGCTGTTACTGCGCGAAAAACTGCATTCCACCGGGTTTGGATCCGGCATCGCCGTGCCGCACGGCAAGAGCGCGACCGTCAAACAGCCCTTTATCCTCTTCGCGCGCCAGACGGCGGGCGTGGAGTGGAAAGCCAGCGATGACGAGCCCGTCACCTGCTGGATCTGCCTCGGCGTGCCGCAGGAGGGCGAGGACGATCAGGTGAAAGTGATCGGCAGCCTGTGCCGCAAAATCATCCACGCCGATTTTATCGCCCAGCTCAAACAGGGCGATGCCGACCAGATCCTGGCGCTGCTCAACCAGACGCTCAGCCATTAGAGGGGTTACCCATGGAAAAATCCTTACGCCTGGTGGCGATCACCAACTGCCCGGCAGGCATTGCCCACACCTACATGGTGGCCGAGGCGCTGGAGCGCAAAGCGAGCGATCTGGGCCACAGCATTCAGGTGGAAACTCAGGGTTCGAGCGGGGTGGAAAATCACCTGAGCGACGCCGCCATTCACGCCGCGGATTATGTGATTCTGGCGACCGGCCGCGGCCTGAGCGCCGATGACCGCGCGCGCTTTGCAGGCAAGCAGGTGTATCAAATCCCGATCTCCCAGGCGCTAAAAAATATCGACGCCATTTTTGAACAATTAGCCTCGCAATCACAGCTTTTCAGCGCCGATAGCAGCGTAAAGCTGGGCAAACAGGATGTGCAGCAGGGCAGCGTGATGAGCCACCTGATGGCAGGCGTGTCGGCGGCCCTGCCGTTTGTGATTGGCGGCGGTATTCTCGTCGCCCTCGCCAATATGCTGGTGCAGTTCGGCCTGCCGTACACGGATATGGCGAAGGGGGCGCCGTCGTTTACCTGGGTGATCGAATCCATCGGTTATCTGGGATTCACCTTTATGATCCCGATTATGGGCGCGTACATCGCCCTGTCGATTGCCGATAAACCGGCGTTCGCCCCTGCCTTTTTGGTCTGCTATCTGGCGAACGACAAAGGGCTGCTCGGCACTCAGTCCGGCGCGGGTTTTCTCGGCGCGGTGGTGCTGGGGCTGGCGATCGGTTATTTCGTACTGTGGTTCCGCAAGGTGAAACTGGGCAAGGCGCTGCAGCCGCTGCTCGGGTCGATGCTGATCCCCTTTGTCACTTTGCTGGTGTTTGGCGTGCTGACGTATTACGTGATTGGCCCGCTGATGTCCGACCTGATGGGCGGCCTGCTGCATTTCCTCAACACCATTCCACCGTCAATGAAGCTCGGCGCGGCCTTCCTGGTCGGCGCAATGCTGGCCTTTGATATGGGCGGCCCGGTCAACAAAACCGCGTGGTTCTTCTGCTTCTCCCTGCTGGAAAAACATATCTACGACTGGTACGCCATCGTCGGCGTGGTGGCCCTGATGCCGCCCGTCGCGGCAGGGATTGCGACCTATCTTGCGCCGAAACTCTTTACCGCGCAGGAGAAAGCGGCGGCCAGCAGCGCGATTGTGGTGGGCGCGACCGTCGCCACCGAACCGGCGATTCCTTACGCCCTCGCCGCGCCGCTGCCGATGCTGACCGCCAATACCCTGAGCGGCGGTATCGCGGGGATGCTGACCATTTCGTTTGGCATTCAGCGCCTGGCGCCGGGGCTGGGCGTATTTGACCCGCTGATCGGCCTGATGTCTCCGGGGGGTTCTTTCTATCTGGTGCTGGCCATCGGCCTGGCGCTGAATGTTTCGCTGATTATTTTACTGAAAAGCTGGTGGCTGAAGCGTCAGGCCGCTCGTCTGGAGATGTCCCATGAACATTGAGCTACTGAAAACCCTGTGCGATTGCAGCGCGGTCAGCGGGGATGAGCAGGAGGTGCGCGATGTGCTTATCCACACCCTGGAAAAACACGCCGATGAAATCCGCTTCGACGGACTGGGGAGTTTTATCGCCCGCAAAGGTACGCGCGGCCCGAAAGTCGCCATCGTCGGGCACATGGACGAAGTGGGGTTGATGGTCACCCATATCACCGACGAGGGTTTTATCCGCTTCGACACCATCGGCGGCTGGTGGAGCCAGTCGATGCTCAATCATCGCGTGACCATTCGCACCCGCTGCGGGAGCAAAATCCCCGGCGTGATCGGCTCAGTCGCGCCCCATGCGCTAAGTGAAAAACAAAAGCAGCAGCCAATGACTTTTGACGAGATGTTTGTCGATATTGGCGCGAACAGCCGCGAAGAGGTCGTCAAACGTGGCATTGCGATGGGAGATTTTATCAGCCCGGAAGCCAATTTCGCTCAATGGGGCGAGGACAAAATCGTCGCCAAGGCGCTGGATAATCGCGTCGGCTGTGCGCTGATGGCGGAGCTTTTCCAGCGCGTTGATAACCCGAATATCACCCTTTATGGCGTCGGGAGCGTGGAAGAAGAGGTGGGTCTGCGCGGGGCGCAAACCTCCGCCGAGTCGATTAAACCGGATGTGGTGATTGTGCTGGACACCGCCGTGGCGGGCGACGTGCCGGGCATCGACGCGGTGAAATATCCGCTCAAACTCGGTCACGGGCCGGGAGTGATGCTGTTCGACAAACGCTATTTCCCGAATCAGAAACTGCTGGCGGCGCTGAAAGCCAGCGCAGAAATACGGGAAGCCGTGCTGCAATTTAGCACCATGAAAACCGGTGCCACCGACGGCGGGCGGTATAACGTGATGGGCGGGGGCCGTCCGGTGGTGGCACTTTGCCTGCCGACACGTTATCTGCACGCCAATAGCGGTATGATTTCGGCAACGGATTACGATGCGGCGTTCACCATTGTGCACGAGCTGTTGATGTCCCTCGACGAGGAGCACGTCGCCGCGTTTACGCAGTTTCGCTAAGGATGCAGCATGTTGAATGAGCGCCAGTTTTCCCTGCTCGATGCCATCGAATCACAGCCCGTGTCCCTGAGCGTGCTGGCGCGGCAGACTGGCGTTTCGGCGCGCACCATTCTGCGGGATATTGATTATCTCAACTTTACCCTGAGCGGAAAGGCGCACATCCGCACGGCGGGCAACGCGCTGTATCAGCTGGATATTATTGATCGAAAAAGCTATTTCCAGCTTTTGCAGCGCCATGATAATGATGACCGGATGCTGGCCCTGCTGCTGATCCACCCGGTGATTTCCCGCGCGCAGCTGGCCGATGCGCTCAACTTGCCCGACAGCTGGGTCGCCGAGCGTTTACCCCGCCTGAAAACCCGCCACCTGCGGGCGTTCAGCCTGGCGAGTCGCCCCGGTGCGGGTCATTACATCGACGTCGATGAACACAAACGTTTTCTCCTGCTCGCCAATGTCTTTCGCAAAGACCCGTTCGTTTATCCCCTCACGGGTATGACGCCGGACGCTTACGCTCAGCTTCAGGAAGAGTGTCGTCGGCAGACGGACTGGCCGAATATCTCCCCTGACTATCGGGTGAGCATGATCCTCGCGGCCTGCGCGCTGCGGGAATGTCCACAATGCCCCGGCCCAACGATTCCAGAGAAAGTGCGGCAGCGGCTCAATCATCTGCAGCACCAGGCCGAGAGCATGACTCCCGAGTATGTCAGGGAACTACTCGCCGCCAGTTCCAGCGCGGGCTCGCCGCATGTGGTCGATGCGCAGCTGATTGAGGATCTGACCGGACATCTCAAACGCTGCGTGGCGATGCCGCAATGGCTGGCGGAAAATCGTCAGGGATCGATGAATCATCTGAAAGCCGCCTGGCCTGCCGCCTTTGATATGAGCGTGAAATTTATCAATCATCTGCGAACGGTGATGGATATTCCGTTAATCGACAGCGATCTGCCGGGGCTGTACTTTGCCTGTGCGCTGGAGCGCCATCAGCACGAATCGACGCCGGTGATTTTATTGGCCGACCAGAACGCTATCGCCGCTATCAACAAAATGGCGATTGAGCGCGAAGTGCTGAACTGCCGGGTGATTGTGGCGCGCACGCCTGACGAACTTGATGCCATCTGTGAAGAGCTGACGCCTGCGCTTATCATCAACAACGGTCATGACACGCTGGATAACGGGCCGCGCCACGTCCTGACTATCCGCAATATCATCACTTCAGCCGGTATCGATCAGATCAAAGACTTCCTCGCTTCGGCGTTTATTCGCCAGCAGCCGGAACGGTTTTTCCCGCCGGAGGGCTATTTTCATTACCCCAACGCGGCAGGCGAAAGTTGGGCGCAAATTGTCGCGGCGATTGCGGCGCGGCTGTGCGCCAAAAAGCGGTTAACGCCCGAAGAATCACAGCGGATTTGCCAGCGCGAGCAGGAAGGGGAAAACCTGATTGTGAACCGCATCGCCATCCCCCACTGCTGGAGCGATCGTCAAAAACCCTTTCGCGGATTTTTCATCACCCTTGAGCGCGGACTTCTGGTGAACGGGGAAGAGGTGCAACATCTGCTGATGGCCTGCGCCAGCACGGCGAACCGGCAGGAGCTGAAAATTTTTAGCTTTCTGGCCAGCCAACTGAACAGCCATTCGGCGGAGACGATTGAGAAAATCAGAGACTACGAGGGGTTTGTGGCGTTACTGCGTTAAGACCTGTCCCTGCTCCGAAGAGCAGGGGACAGTGGCGGCATGGCTTATTTGTTCAGTTCAGCCGTCATGTGCACACGGTTACCGGTGAATGCCTGGGTAATAGTGTAAGACGATGCGCCAGCCTGCTGTGCCTGAGCGGCAATTTTCGCTTCTGCACCATCGATGGTAGAAGAGGTGGCGGTCACGGTTTCAGCAGCGAAAGAACCGAAAGAAGCGGCCAGAGCGATAACTGCAACAAAAGTTTTGATGTTTTTCATGATGTAAATCCTTCATTTGGTTGTTTAGATAAGGCGTTGTGCCTTGATGTGATAATAATAGGCCTCATCATCAACAACGAAAAGCGGAAGGATTTGCTAAAGTCTTTCAAATTTACTGATTAATAATTAAGCGCTGCGGATGGGTGTAGATGGTGACGCGTCCCGGCTTGCAGAACCCCACCAGCGTCAGATTGCAGCGCTGGGCCACTTCCACCGCGAGGGTGGTCGCCGCCGAGACGGCAAACAGGATTTCGACGCCGCACATGGCCGCCTTTTGCACCATCTCATAGCTCGCCCGGCTGGAGACCAGCGCCGCGCCCTGCTGCCAGGCTTCACTCTCTCCGGCGCGACGCCCGAGCAGTTTATCCAGCGCAACGTGACGACCCACATCTTCATGACCGCCCGCAATTTCTCCCGATGGCAGGACCCACGCCGCCGCGTGCGTGCAGCCGCTCAGCTGGCCGATCGGCTGCACGTCGTTGAGATGCTCAAGGGCGCGATCGAGGTGTTTGAGATTGAAAGTTTGGGTGAACGGCAGCGGGACAATCGGCTTGCCGATATCGTTGAGTTGCTCGACGCCGCACACGCCGCAGCCGGTGCGCCCGGCCAGCGCGCGACGGCGCTCTTTGAGGCCCATAAAGCGGCGGCTGGAGAGCTCGATTTGCACTTCCAGACCGTTGCAGACCTTCACCACCTCCATGCCGTAGATCTCCTGCGGGCGCTCGATAATGCCCTCGGAGAGCGAAAAACCGATCGCAAACAGCTCGAGATCTTTCGGCGAGGCCATCATCACCACGTGGGAGATACCGTTGTAGACCAGGGCAACAGGCACCTCTTCCGCCAGAAAATCGGGGACGCCGTGGGTAATGTGAGGGGGTCTGTGTACCACCTGCTCCACAACGCCGACGGGCAGTGGAGACGAATGGGTATCACGATTCTGTTTTGACACAACGGTATTCCTGAGCAACCACAAAGGTGAGCCTGCTATTGCATCACAAACCGCAGGCCTTGCGCATAGTATGGATCAACTTTTCGGCAGCCATACTCATCAAGTTTACCTACTCATTTGGGAGTGGCACAACCGAAGCGCTGATACAGCTCTTTAACAAGCCAGGGCTGAATTGTGATCAATATCACACTTTATAATCATCAGAGTGATAATACGTTCACTTTGTATTAACCCCACCGGAACAGGCTTACCGACATTGTGGTATTCTCAAATCATATCCCTCGTGGAATTGAGGGAATACATCAAATTTTGAGCGTTATGGTTGTTTTGCAATCATGCGCGAAAACAAAAATGAGCATTGTCAGAAAGAACAAAAAAGGAGTGACCCATGCAGGTCAGCAGAAGGCAGTTCTTTAAGATCTGCGCTGGCGGTATGGCAGGCACAACGGCAGCGGCGCTGGGCTTTGCCCCTGGTGTAGCGCTGGCGGAGACGCGGCAGTACAAACTGCTGCGCACCCGCGAAACCCGTAATACCTGTACGTACTGCTCTGTCGGTTGTGGGCTGTTAATGTATAGCCTCGGCGACGGCGCGAAAAACGCGAAAGCTTCCATCTTCCATATCGAAGGTGACCCGGACCATCCGGTCAACCGTGGTGCGCTGTGCCCGAAAGGGGCCGGTCTGGTGGACTTCATCCACTCCGAAAGCCGCCTGAAATTCCCCGAATATCGCGCCCCAGGCTCCGATAAATGGCAGCAAATCAGCTGGGAAACGGCGTTCGACCGTATCGCCAAACTGATGAAAGAAGACCGTGATGCGAACTTTGTCGCGCAGAATGCCGACGGCGTCACCGTTAACCGCTGGCTCTCCACCGGCATGCTCTGTGCCTCTGCATCCAGCAATGAAACCGGGTATTTAACCCAGAAATTTACGCGCGCACTCGGTATGCTCGCGGTCGACAACCAGGCGCGTGTCTGACACGGACCAACGGTAGCAAGTCTTGCTCCAACATTTGGTCGCGGTGCGATGACCAACCACTGGGTCGACATCAAAAACGCTAACCTCATCGTCGTGATGGGTGGAAACGCGGCAGAAGCGCATCCAGTCGGGTTCCGCTGGGCGATGGAAGCCAAAATCCACAATGGCGCGAAACTGATTGTGATCGATCCCCGCTTCACGCGTACGGCGTCAGTGGCGGATTTCTACACCCCTATTCGTTCAGGTACTGACATTACTTTCCTGTCAGGCGTTCTGCTGTACCTGATGACCAACGAAAAATATAACCGTGAATATACCGAGGCTTACACCAACGCCAGCCTGATTGTGCGTGAGGATTACGGCTTCGAAGACGGTCTGTTCAGCGGTTATGACGCCCAAAAACGCAAATACGATAAAACCAGCTGGAACTACGAGCTGGACGAAAACGGCTTTGCGAAACGCGATACCACCCTCGCCCACCCTCGCTGCGTGTGGAACCTGCTGAAAACGCACGTTTCCCGCTATACGCCGGAGGTGGTCGAAAACATCTGCGGCACGCCGAAAGCCGACTTCCTGAAAGTCTGCGAGTACATCGCCGAAACCAGCGCCCACGATAAAACCGCGTCGTTCCTCTACGCGCTGGGCTGGACGCAGCACTCCATCGGCGCGCAGAACATCCGCACCATGGCGATGGTTCAGCTGCTGCTCGGCAATATGGGGATGGCAGGCGGCGGCGTGAACGCCCTGCGCGGTCACTCCAACATTCAGGGCCTGACCGATCTCGGCCTGCTGTCGCAGAGCCTGCCGGGCTACATGACGCTGCCGAGCGAAAAACAGACCGACATCCAGACCTACCTGACCGCCAACACGCCGAAACCGCTGCTGGAAGGCCAGGTGAACTACTGGGGCAACTACCCGAAATTCTTCGTCTCGATGATGAAAGCCTTCTACGGCGATAAAGCGACGGCGGAAAACAGCTGGGGCTTTGACTGGCTGCCGAAGTGGGACAAGGGTTACGACGTTCTGCAGTATTTCGAGATGATGCACCAGGGCAAAGTGAACGGCTATCTGTGCCAGGGCTTTAACCCAGTCGCCTCGTTCCCGAATAAAAACAAGGTGGTGGAGTCCCTGTCGAAACTGAAATTCCTGGTGACGATTGACCCGCTCAACACCGAAACGTCCACGTTCTGGCAGAACCACGGCGAATCGAACGACGTCGATCCGTCGAAAATTCAGACCGAAGTGTTCCGCCTGCCATCCACCTGCTTCGCAGAAGAGAACGGCTCGATCGTTAACTCCGGTCGCTGGTTGCAGTGGCACTGGAAAGGCGCGGACGCCCCGGGCATCGCCCTGAACGACGGCGAGATCCTGGCCGGTATCTTCCTGCGCCTGCGCAAGATGTATGCGGCAGAGGGCGGGGCGAATCCGGAGCAGGTTCTGAACATGACCTGGAACTATTCGACGCCTGACAATCCCGCCCCTGAAGAGGTGGCGATGGAGAGCAACGGTAAAGCGCTGGCGGATGTGATTGATCCGGCTACCGGCACCGTGCTGGCGAAGAAAGGCGATCAGCTGAGCACCTTTGCGCATCTGCGTGATGACGGGTCCACCGCCAGCGGCTGCTGGATTTTCGCCGGAAGCTGGACGCCGAAAGGCAACCAGATGGCGAACCGCGATAACGCCGATCCGTCGGGCCTCGGCAATACCCTGGGCTGGGCATGGGCGTGGCCGTTGAACCGCCGCATTCTCTATAACCGTGCTTCCGCTGACCCGCAGGGTAAACCCTGGGATCCGAAGCGCCAGCTCCTGAAGTGGGACGGCGCGAAATGGGGCGGTGTGGATATTCCGGACTACAGCGCAGCCGCACCGGGCAGCGACGTCGGGCCGTTTATCATGCAGCCAGAAGGTATGGGCCGCCTGTTTGCCATCGATAAAATGGCAGAAGGACCGTTCCCGGAACACTACGAACCGTTTGAAACGCCGCTGGGGACCAACCCGCTGCACCCGAACGTGATCTCCAACCCGGCTGCCCGTATCTTCAAAGGCGATTTTGAAGCGCTGGGCAAAAAAGATAAGTTCCCGTACGTCGGCACCACGTACCGTCTGACCGAGCATTTCCACTACTGGACCAAACACGCGCTGCTTAACGCCATCGCGCAGCCGGAACAGTTTGTGGAGATCGGTGAGAAGCTGGCGAATAAGCTCGGCATCGCGCACGGCGATACGGTGAAAGTCTCCTCCAATCGTGGCTACATCAAGGCCAAGGCGGTGGTGACCAAACGTATTCGCACGCTGAATGTACATGGGCAAGAGGTGGATACCATCGGCATCCCGATTCACTGGGGTTACGAGGGCGTGGCGAAGAAAGGTTTTATCGCCAACACCCTGACGCCGTTCGTCGGTGATGCGAACACGCAGACGCCGGAGTTCAAAGCCTTCCTTGTGAACGTGGAAAAGGTGTAACGGAGACGACTTATGGCTTATCAATCGCAAGACATCATTCGTCGTTCCGCGACTAACGGTCTCACGCCCGCGCCTCAGGCGCGGGACCACCAGCAGGAAGTGGCGAAGCTCATCGACGTTACCACCTGTATCGGCTGCAAAGCTTGTCAGGTGGCGTGTTCGGAGTGGAACGATCTCCGTGACGAAGTCGGTCATAACGTCGGGGTGTACGACAACCCCGCCGATTTGACCGCCAAGTCCTGGACGGTGATGCGTTTCTCGGAAGTGGAACAGAACGACAAACTGGAGTGGCTGATCCGCAAGGATGGCTGCATGCACTGCGCCGATCCGGGCTGCCTGAAGGCGTGTCCGTCAGAAGGGGCTATCATTCAGTATGCCAATGGCATCGTCGACTTCCAGTCTGAGCAGTGCATCGGCTGCGGCTACTGCATTGCGGGCTGTCCGTTCAACGTGCCGCGACTGAACCCGGAAGACAACCGCGTCTACAAATGTACGCTGTGCGTCGACCGCGTGAACGTCGGCCAGGAACCGGCCTGCGTGAAAACTTGCCCGACGGGTGCTATCCACTTTGGCTCCAAAGAGGATATGAAAACCCTGGCGGGCGATCGCGTGTCCGAGCTGAAAACCCGTGGTTACGACAACGCCGGTCTGTACGACCCGGCGGGCGTTGGCGGTACGCACGTGATGTATGTGCTGCACCATGCCGACAAGCCGAATCTGTATCACGGCCTGCCGGAGAACCCGGAAATCAGCGCCACGGTGAAATTCTGGAAAGGTATCTGGAAACCGCTGGCCGCCGTTGGCTTTGCCGCGACCTTTGCCGCCAGTATCTTCCACTACGTCGGCGTCGGTCCGAACCGCGCGGAAGAGGAAGACGACAATCTGCATGAAGAGAAAGACGAGGTGCGCAAATGAAAAGACGTGACACCATCGTGCGCTACACGGCGCCGGAACGTATCAACCACTGGGTCACCGCCTTCTGCTTCATGCTGGCGGCGATAAGCGGGCTGGGGTTCTTCTTCCCCTCCTTCAACTGGCTGATGCAAATTATGGGCACTCCGCAGCTGGCGCGCATTCTGCACCCGTTTGTCGGCGTGATCATGTTTGCCTCGTTTATCATCATGTTTTTCCGCTACTGGCACCATAACCTAATCAATCGGGATGATATCTTTTGGGCGAAGAATATTCGTAAGATCGTCGTCAACGAGGAAGTGGGTGATACCGGGCGTTATAACTTCGGTCAGAAATGCGTATTCTGGGCGGCGATTATCTTCCTGGTCCTGTTGCTGGCAAGCGGCGTGATCATCTGGCGTCCGTATTTTGCGCCTGCTTTCTCAATCCCGGTGATCCGGTTTGCGCTGATGCTGCATTCATTTGCCGCAGTAGCATTAATTGTGGTTATCATGGTGCATATCTACGCCGCCCTTTGGGTGAAAGGCACCATTACCGCGATGGTGGAAGGATGGGTAACCAGCACGTGGGCGAAGAAGCATCACCCGCGCTGGTACCGTGAGGTCCGCCAGAAACAGGAAAAGTCATCTGAATGAGTATTCGCATAATCCCGCAAGATGAGCTGGGTTCGAGCGAGAAACGCACGGCGGAGTATATTCCGCCGCTGTTATTCCCCAGACTCAAGAACCTCTACAACCGCCGTGCAGAGCGTCTGCGCGAGCTGGCAGAGAACAATCCGCTCGGTGAGTTTCTGCGCTTTGCGGCGCTGATCGCCCATGCGCAGGAAGTGGTGCTGTACGACCATCCGCTGCAAATGGATCTCACCGCGCGTATCAAAGAAGCCAATGAACAGGGCAAGCCGCCGCTGGATATCCACGTCCTACCGCGCGACAAGCACTGGCAAAAGCTGCTGCACTCGCTGATTGCCGAGCTGAAGCCGGAGATGAGCGGCCCAGCGCTGGCGGTGATCGAGAATCTGGAAAAAGCCTCTGACCTTGAGCTGGAAGAGATGGCGAGCGCCCTGTTTGCCTCTGACTTTTCTCTGGTCAGCAGCGATAAAGCACCCTTTATCTGGGCCGCACTGTCGCTCTACTGGGCGCAGATGGCGAGCCTGATTCCGGGTAAAGCGCGTGCAGAATACGGCGAAGCCCGCCAGTTCTGCCCGGTGTGCGGCTCAATGCCGGTCACCAGCATGGTGCAAATCGGCACCACGCAAGGTTTGCGCTATCTGCACTGCAACCTGTGTGAAACCGAGTGGCACGTAGTGCGCATCAAATGCAGCAACTGCGAGCAGACCCGCGATCTGAACTACTGGTCTCTCGAAGACGAGAATGCGGCCATCAAAGCGGAAAGCTGCGGCGACTGCGGGACTTACCTGAAAATTCTCTATCAGGAAAAAGACCCGAAAGTGGAAGCCGTCGCCGACGACCTCGCCACGCTGGTGCTGGACGCGCGCATGGAGCAAGAGGGCTTTGCCCGCAGCTCCATCAACCCGTTCCTGTTCCCGGGTGAAGGGGAGTAGTTTTCTGTGATAGTGCCGGGCAGCGCTTGCTTGCCCGGCCTACAGAACGTACGGCGTTTCTACTCCATTAATTCCGGCAAAATCTTTCGTGTTGCGCGTGATCAGCTGGCAATTTCTGACCTGAGCGCTGGCCAGGATAATGGCATCCGGTAGCTTCATCCCGAACTCTGCACGCAGTAAGACACTCCGCTCCGCCACATCCCGCGAGACATCAATCACTTCAAACGCACCCAGCACCGCTGCGGTTTTGGCTTCCTGATGATATTTTCGTGCACCGACCATCACCTCCATCCAGGTGATCATACTGATAGCTCGGTGAGCCGCCCCATTTTCAATGGCATCCGCAGCCTCAACCTTATTGTTCAGGAGATCGATCAGAATATTGGTATCGAAAACCGCCATACGCTCCATGCCTTACCACTCCTCACGCAGCTTACGCTCATACTCAAGGCCATCTTCCTGGCTATCGCCCCATAACCCTAACGCCTCCCGAATCACCGATGAACTTTGCCTGTCGAGATACTGCTCTACCGCTTCTCGTAGCAATTCGGCGCGCGGCTTATTTCGCAGCTGCTTGAGATCATCAAGCCGCTGAAGGACATCGTCTGACAAATCGAGGAGTATTCTGCCCATATCCATTCCAGCCATTATGCTCATATATACTCCGAGTATATCATCGTGGTTATTTTGCAAACAAAATACACATCGAAAATGGGGTTTTAAAGCTCAATTTTGCAGCTGCGATCGTTTTTGCGAGCCTCTTTCCAGATTTTCAATCCCCTTAAAATCGTTCGTTTTCATCTGGTAAAAACCAGGTTATAACGCTGTGTATTCATACAGCCTTCAGGGAAGAATAATGATGACCGATTGTGTTCCCACGAATCGCGCGCTAAGGGTATTCCAGCCTGACGATGCCGGTGCTATCTTGTGTTGATAGATAACACAGAAGGATATCACTATGCCCAGAACCACAAGTATCACCATCGGTGAACACCTCGATCGCTTTATTAGTGAAATGATAGAAAGTGGGCGCTACGGCTCAACCAGTGAAGTCGTTCGCTCTGCTCTGCGTTTACTGGAAGAACAAGAGTTACGAACCGGCAAGCTTCGCGAAGCACTTGAAGAAGGGCTTCGCAGTGGTGAAAGCTCACTGTCATTACAAGAAATCGCGGCAAGGAAGAAACGCCATTTAAATGTATAAACTTTCAAACCTGGCAGCGGATGACTTCGGCGCTGTATATGAATATACGTGGAGGAAATTCGGCCCAGGGCAGGCTGATAAATATACTGACGAGTTGGATTTATTTCTCAGGTTACTGTCGGCCAATCCACAGATGGGTCGGGACTGCTCAAATCTCATAGAAGGGGTTCGACGCCATGATCATCGCCATCACAGCGTTTTCTATCAGCCATCGGATGACGGTATTTTTGTCATCCGTATCTTGCATCAGCAGATGAACCCCTTACTCCATCTGAAATAGAAGGATCACTCCTCCTCGTTCCCACCCTCTTCATACGGACCAAACGGCTTAGCAGGCAGCACGAGGTAAGTACCCTCGAAGATGGCACCGGAGGATTCATCGCCAAACAGCTCGACCTGCATCTGCACGCGCGCTTTTCGTCCGCGCGCCAGGCGGTCCAGATCGCCGCTGAGGGAGCCTAAGTCCGCGACTGCGCTCGGTTTGCCGCTGATAGGGCTGCTGTACCGGATATGGGCGTCGGCGAGAATAATGGTGCCGCCGAGGTGGCGCTCGCGCAGCATCAGCCAGATCAGCCCCCAGCCGGTCAGGGTGGCAAGTGAAAACAGGCTACCGGCGAACAAGGTATGGTGCGGGTTCTGATTGCCGATTTCCGGCATGGTGGTAATGAATTTCTGTCCGGTGTATTGCTGGATACGCACGCCCATCTTTTCGCTCAGCGGAATGTGCTGATACCAGGCCTGCTGCAGCTGACCGCACCAGTCGGCGCGGTGGAGAATATCGTCAAGGGTGGCGATGGGTTTGATCATCAAAAAATGACGAATCGGGGTAGTTTGTGGCGCGGTGATTTCGCCTTCGTTGACGAAACCGAGCTTGGAGAAAAACTCCACCGCATCTTCGCGGGCGCTACAGGTGACGCGTTTCACGCCCTCCTGACGGGCAACGGATTCGAGCGTCATCGCCATCAGGGTGCCAAGTCCTTTGTCCTGCACGGACGGGTGCACGGCCATAAAGCGGATCGAGGCTTCGTTATCGGCATTGATATACAAACGCCCGACGGCAACCAGATTGCCCTCTTCGTCGACCACCATCTGATGATGCGCCATCGCATCCCAGGCGTCGCGCTCGGAGCCTTTCGGCTGATGCAACGGTTTACGCAGCATTTCCCAGCGGAAGTGGTAGTAAACCTCTAATTCTTCTTCTGTTTGCGGTACTCGAAGGTGATACATAGCTGTACTCTCTCTTGTTACCCGCGGCCATGCCGCCAGCTGGCTCATACCTGGAGCCAGAACGTGACGGGGCCATCGTTCACCAGCGAAACCTGCATATCTGCAGCGAACCGTCCGGTTTGCGTGTTCATTTCCTGTTGGCGACAACGTTCAACAAAGTATTCGTAAAGCGCTTCTGCGCGGTCCGGTGCGGCGCCTTTAGAGAATCCCGGACGCATGCCGCGCTCCGTGTCGGCGGCCAGGGTAAACTGCGACACCACCAGCACGCTGCCACCTGCCTGCTGAACGTTAAGATTCATCTTCCCTTCGGCATCGCTGAAAATGCGATACCCGAGCGCACGCTCGCACAGACGGTTTGCTTTTTGTTCGTCGTCATCCCTTTCGACACCTAACAACACCAAAAGTCCTGGGCCAATTTCACCCGTCACCTCATCCTCCACGGTGACGCTGGCACGGGTTACGCGCTGAATCAATGCAATCATGGTTGGTCTGCTTCTTCTTGTTCTGCGGCTTGTTTGAGTTTGCGGTATTCACCGAGAGTGACAGTTATTTCGGCACCTAGCAAGACGATACACCAGGTCCAGTACACCCAGACAAACAAAATCGGGATCACCGCCAGCACGCCATAAATCAGCTGATATGAGGGGAACATGGTGATGTAGACCGCGAATCCTTTCTTGCCCAGCTCGAAGAGGACCGCCGCTACCAGCGCCCCGACGATGGCGTCCCGGTTGGGCACGCGCGTGGTCGGTACCACGCTGTAAAGCAGCCAGAAAGAGAGCCAGGAGAGGATCAGCGGGAAGATGCGTAACACGTTGTCGATCACGCTGTTGAGATCGCTCGCCCAGCGTAACGACAGAAGATAAGAGCTGATCGCCAGACTGGCCCCGGCCAGCAGCGGGCCCAGCGTCAGGATCATCCAGTACACGGCAAAGGAGTAAACTTTGGGCCGCGCCTTTTTACTGTGCCAGATGGTGTTCAGTGCGCTATCAATGGCGTACATCAGCAGCAGCGCCGTGACGATTAAGCCACATGCGCCCACGGCGGTCATCTTGCTGGAGTTCGCCACGAACTGCTCGATGTAGCCCTGAATCACATCCCCGGTAGCGGGAATAAAGTTGGCAAAAACGAAATGCCGCAGCTGCAGGCTGACGTCGGCAAACATCGGAAAGGCAGAGAACAAGGCAAAAATCACCGCCACCAGCGGCACCAGTGAGAGCAACGACACGTAGGCGAGATTGCCCGCCAGCGTGGTCATGTTGTCCTCATCGATGCGCTGCCAGAGCAGTTTGATCCACGCCCGAAACGGACGCGTGTGATGAGTGGCTTTTTGATGAACGGTTTTTAGCATAACTGCTTCGCAAAGTAGTTCGGTATCGTCTCTTTCCCGGTCACCAGGATCGACGTGATACCCAACTGGTTAGCTCCCTCTATATTATCGGCATTATCGTCAAAAAAGACCGTATCGGACGCGGAGAAACCTTCAGCCTGTAAGACGGCCTGGTAAATGCGCGCCTCGGGTTTGCGCATGCCCATCTCCTGCGACAGGTAGATTTTGTCCGCTGCGGCCTGGATTTGCGGGTATTCGTCAGGCCAGAAGGTGGTGTGCAGACGGTTGGTATTGGACAGGACGACCACGCGATGCCCCTGCTCGCGCAGTTTGTTCATGGTGTCGACAACCTCCGGGCGGAGCGCCACAAACACCGCCTGCCAGCCGTGAGCAAATTGCTCGTAACTTAAAGGCAGGTCCATCTCGTGACACATGGCTTCAGCGAAGGCTTCATCGCTGATTTCACCCCGCTCATGCTGATGGAACGCCTCTCCCATGGTGAAATTCTGCTTAAGCGTCGCCAGCGGCACACGGCTAAAATCGCTCCATGCCCCCAGCACTCGATTGAAATCGATATCGACGATGACATTTCCTAAGTCAAAGATATAAAGCATGTTTATCCCCTTCGCGCCGTGGAGAAATAACTGTAGCGGGAAAGAGAGGCTTTGGCTATGCGCCAGATTCAGGTTAGAGCAAGAGAGGATATTCCCCGACGCATCAGTCGCCGGGGATGGAAATGCAGGGATTAACCGGCCTGCTGTTCATCGCTTGAGCTGACTTCGACCAGTTCGACTTTGCTGGATTTCAGCAGGCTTTGCAGCCCAGAGCCGGGAAGTTCGTCGGTGAACAACGCCGTGACCTGCGAAACATTACCAATTTCGACGGCTGCCGAGGCCTGATATTTGGTGTGATCGGCCGCGAGTAAGACATGCCGCGAATGAGCGATCATTGTTTTCACAACGCTGGCTTCATTGACATCAAACTCCATCATCGCCCCATCGCTCTCGATAGCACCCACGCTGGTGACCAGATAATCCGCCCGGAAACCGGAGACAAACGCGGTCGCGGCGGGCCCGATAATCCCACCGTTGTGCGCGCGCAGCGTGCCGCCCGGCACCATCACTTCAAAGCGCGGATTTTTATACAGGATATGCGCCACCCGCAGGCTGTTGGTGATGATGCGCAGGTGGTTGTGATTGAGCAGCGCGCGCGCGACGTGTTCCACAGTGGTGCCGATGGTGATAAAAATCGTCGAGCCGTCCGGGATATAGTCGGCAATGGCTTCCGCGATGGCGCGCTTCTCTTCCGTTAACGAGACTTCACGCTGCTCAAACGCCGTATTGACCACGCTGGAGGCGCGGCCTGCGCCTCCGTGATGGCGCGTAATTAAGCCCTGCTCGCTGAGTTTGCGGATATCCCGACGCACGGTCTGCGTGGAGACATCCAGCAGTTGCGCCAGTTCATCAATGTTCATGTAGCCGCGATCGGCGATCAACGTCAGCAGTTGATCGTGTCGCGGATTACCGGTCAGTTCAGTCAGGCTCATGGGCTGTCCTCGAAATACCATCACGCCCCGCATTTTATACAAAAAGTGACAAGAAAGAGCGGGTTTGATCACAGTCAGGGATGCCAGCACGTCCGCCGGGACGCGTACATTTCAGCGCGGCAACGGCGCTGGCAAACTGAACCGCCTCTTCCACCCGCGCTTTCTGCGCCAGACTCACCGCCAGAGCGCCATGAAAAACGTCGCCCGCGCCCGTGGTATCCACCACTTCCACGCTAAAACCGGGCTGATGACAAAGCTCTCCGGCATCAAGCCAGTAACAGCCCTCTTTGCCCTGAGTGACGTAAACATGTCCATTTGTGAGCGTTTGTGCTTTTTTCAGTGCGTCGAAGGGTGAAGAGAGGCTGGTCAGGCGCTGCAGGCCCGGTGCGGAGAAAGCCGCGTGATCGCTCAAGGCCACCAGCTCGCTGATATCCTGCGGCGTGATATCCGCATCCAGCACCGTCGTCACGCCCTGCTCACGTGCGCAGGTGAAAGCCTGCTTTGCCCCGTCGTGCCAGCGCACATCCGTCAGCACCACGTCCCATTGAGAGAAGTCGATTTCGCGCAGCCAGTCCGCCTCCGCCGGGAGATCCGGGCTGGGATAGTTGGCAATAATGCGCTCGCCACTGGCATCCACCAAAACCGCAGATTGCGAAGAGCGCGCCCCTTTCACGACGCGGGTGTAGCGGGTGTTTACCCCCAGGGACTCCAGCTCCGCGAGGAGTCGGTTGCCAGTATCGTCGTCACCCACGCGGCCAATGAAGTCCACCTGTGCGCCCAGTTTTGCCGCGGCCACTGCCGCCGTCGCCGCCGGGCCACCGCCCACTTCCGTATAGTTATTCGCGACATACTTTCCGCCTTCCTTCGGTAAATCACTGAGATACCAGATGCGATCCAGCACGGTGATGCCAACACACACGATTCGAGTCATGGTTTTTCCTTATGCGTTTTTGATGCCTCTCATTTTAATTTCACAAAATGTTTAAAAAGTGACCCATGTCTATTTTTTGACTATAAATTACAAATACGATCAAAAACAGACACCACAAACGCTCACTAATTGACAATTTGTGACAAGCAGGAGAGAGGAATGTCAGCAATCGCATTTATAGGTTTAGGGCAGATGGGCGCGCCGATGGCGAGCAATCTGCTTAAGCAGGGCCACCAGCTGAAGGTATTTGATGTGAATCCTGAGGCGGTTCAGGCGCTGGTCGCAAAGGGGGCGCAAGCGGCGACGACGCCCGCGGATGCAGCAATCGACGCCGAGTTTGTTATCACCATGCTGCCCAACGGCGATTTGGTTCGTGCGGTTCTGTTTGGTGAAAACGGTGTTTGCCAGAGGTTATCTCGCGAAGCGCTGGTCATTGATATGTCGACCATTCACCCGCTGCAAACAGACAAGCTCATTGCAGAGATGGCGGAGCGCGGGTTCAGCATGATGGATGTGCCCGTCGGCCGCACCTCTGACCATGCCATTGCCGGAACCTTGCTGCTGCTGGCAGGCGGCACGCCTTCGCAGGTCGAGCGCGCGACGCCGGTGCTGATGGCGATGGGGAGCGAACTCATCAACGCGGGCGGTCCCGGCATGGGGATCCGCGTCAAGCTCATCAACAACTACATGAGTATCGCCCTGAACGCCCTTTCCGCAGAAGCCGCGGTGCTGTGCGAAGCCCTGGGGCTCTCTTTCGACGTGGCGCTGAAAGTGATGAGCGGCACGCCCGCAGGCAAAGGCCATTTCACCACCTCCTGGCCGAACAAAGTGCTGAAAGGCGATCTTTCCCCGGCGTTCATGATCGACCTTGCCCATAAAGATCTGGGGATTGCGCTGGACGTTGCTAACCAGCTGCACGTCCCGATGCCGCTCGGGGCAGCTTCCCGTGAAGTTTACAACCAGGCGCGCGCCGCCGGACGCGGCCGCGAAGACTGGACCGCGATTCTCGAGCAAGTTCGGGCGTCTGCCGGGCTGAACCACACACGTTAATGAAAAGGACTGAAGAATGACCCCTTATACCCTGAAAGATATCACCCGACCTTCCGGCGGTTTCGCCATGCTGGCCGTCGATCAGCGTGAAGCGATGCGCCTGATGTTTGCCGCTGCGGGCGAAAAACTGCCGGTCACTGACCAGCATTTAACGGATTTCAAAGTCAACGCGGCAAAAATCCTCTCGCCTTACGCCTCGGCCATCCTGGTCGATCAGCAGTTTTGCTATCGCCAGATCGTCGAGCAACACGCCGTCGCCAAAAGCTGCGCGATGATTGTCGCTGCCGATGAGTTTATTCCGGGGAACGGACTTCCGGTCGACAGCGTCGTTATTGATAAAAGCATCGATGCCCAGGCGGTACGACGCGACGGCGGCAAAGCGCTGAAACTGCTGGTGTTGTGGCGCAGCGATGAAGATCCGCAGCAGCGCCTTGAGATGGTAAAAGCCTTTAATCAGCTGTGTCACAGCCAGGGGCTGCTCAGCATCATTGAACCAGTGGTGCGCCCACCGCGCCGCAGCGCGGCCTTCAACCGTGAGCAGGCCATCATCGATGCGGCGAAAGAGCTGGGTGATAGCGGGGCCGATCTCTACAAAGTCGAAATGCCGCTGTTCGGCAAAGGCACTCAGCAAGAGCTGCTGGCCGCCTCGCAAAAGCTGAATGAGCAGATCGCCATGCCGTGGGTGATCCTCTCTTCCGGCGTTGATGACAAACTCTTCCCGCGCGCCGTCCGCGTGGCGATGCAGGCGGGCGCCTCCGGCTTCCTGGCTGGTCGCGCCGTGTGGTCGTCCGTGGTGGGTCTGCCGGACACGGAGCTGATGCTGCGCGATGTCTCTGTGCCGAAACTGCAGCGTTTGGGTGAGATTGTTGACGAAATGATGGCAAATCGCTGAAAGAGGGATTGAACAATGAAATGGTTTAACACACTGAGCCACAACCGCTGGCTGGAACAAGAGACCGATCGCATTTTTGATTTTGGCAAAAACGCCGCCGTCCCGACCGGTTTTGGCTGGCTGGGTAATACCGGGCAGGTGAAAACGGATATGGGGACGCATCTGTGGATCACCGCCCGCATGCTGCACGTCTACGCCGTAGCCGCCGCGATGGGCCGCCCTGGCGCGTATGCCCTGGTGGAGCACGGGATTAACGCCCTGAACGGTGCGCTGCGCGATAAAGAGTACGGCGGCTGGTACGCCTGCGTGAACGACGAAGGCGTTATCGATGCGTCCAAGCAGGGCTATCAACACTTCTTCGTGTTACTCGGTGCGGCCAGCGCCGTGACGACGGGCCATCCGCAAGCGCGCCAGCTGCTGGATGATGCCATCGAGGTGATCGAGAAATATTTCTGGAGCGAACAGGAGCAGATGTGCCTGGAATCCTGGGATGAAACCTTCAGCAAAACCGAGGATTACCGCGGCGGCAACGCCAATATGCACGCCGTTGAAGCCTTCCTGATCGTCTACGACGTCACCCACGACCGCAAATGGCTGGACCGCGCCCTGCGCGTCGCCTCGGTGATTATTCACGATGTCGCCCGCAAAGGGGAGTATCGCGTTAACGAACATTTCGACACCGACTGGAACCCAATTCGCGATTACAACAAAGACAATCCGGCGCACCGTTTCCGCGCTTACGGCGGCACGCCGGGCCACTGGATCGAGTGGGGCCGCCTGATGCTGCATCTGCGTGCGGCGCTGGAAGCACGCTTTGAAACCCCGCCGGAATGGCTACTGGAAGATGCGAAAGGCCTGTTCCACGCCACCATTCGTGACGCCTGGGCACCGGACGGCGCGGACGGGATCGTCTACACCGTCGACTGGGACGGCAAACCCATCGTCCGCGAACGCGTGCGCTGGCCGATCGTCGAAGCCATGGGGACAGCCTACGCGCTCTATACCGTCACCGGCGATCCGCAGTATGAAGCCTGGTATCAGACCTGGTGGGAGTACTGCATCAAGTACCTGATGGACTACGAAAATGGCTCGTGGTGGCAGGAGCTGGATACCAACAACGAAGTGACCACCAAAGTCTGGGACGGCAAGCAGGATATTTACCATCTGCTGCACTGCCTGGTGATCCCGCGTCTGCCGCTCGCTCCGGGTCTTGCACCTGCCGTCGCGGCCGGGCTGCTGGACTGCAACGCGAAGTAATTCCAGGAGAAGGGCATGCATAAAAGTGGCAAAACCCTCGTCCTGAATGCGGGCGATTACCGGGCTGAAATCGTCACCGTGGGCGCTGGGCTGGCTTCCCTGACGCATCGTGGGCGTCACCTTGTGATCCCGCACGCGCCGGAAGAGATGCCGTTAGCCCATCTGGGAAAAGTCCTGATTCCCTGGCCCAACCGCATCACGGATGGCCGCTATACGTTCGACGGTGAAACGCTGACGCCCGCCATCAACGATCGCGCCTCGAATACGGCGATCCATGGGCTGCTGGCATGGCAGAACTGGCAGATTGCCGGGCAGACGCCCTCAAGCGTTACGCTGACGGCCTTTTTGCCGCCGACCTACGGCTACCCTTTTATGCTTGCCGCTGAGATCACTTACCAGCTGGTTGAGTCTGCGGGCCTGAGCGCCCGTATTCTCAGCAAAAATCTCGGGGATCGTGCTGCGCCTTATGGCGCAGGCGTTCACCCCTATCTGACCTGCAATCAGCAGCCTATCGACCGCTGCGAGTTGCAGCTGCCCGCCTGCGATATTTTTGACGTTCCGACATCAACGCGCGGCGCGGTCAGGGAACTGGATTTCCAGGCACCGCGCACCATCGGCTCGACGCAGATCGACCACACCTTTCACCCGTTGGACGTCGGGTCTCGCTGGGAAGTCAGGTTAACGGACCCGCAAAGCGCGATGGCCGTTTGGCTGCGCTCGAACCAGCCGTGGATCCAGATTTACTCCGGCGAAAAGCTGGAACGAAGAGGCCTTGCGGTGGAACCGATGAGCTGTCCGCCGGATGCCTTTAACTCAGGCGTTGACCTGGTGGTCCTCGGACCGGGCGACGCCCATCAGATGAGCTTTGAAATTGGCTGCGAATAACTAAAACAAAGAACCCTTACCCTACAACGGAGGTCAAAATGGCTTCGCAATACCCTGATGTGAAAGTGATAACCCGTGACGATGGTTTTAGCCTGTCGTTTCAGGACCGCCTGATCCTGTGCCACACGCCGCAATCGCCTTGCCTGTGGATGGGTTCGGGCGCGGCAGATATTGAGATGTTTCGCGGCAACTTCAGCATCAAAGACAAACTCAACGAGAAGATTGCCCTGACGGATGCGACGGTCACAGCGCAAGGCGCAGGCTGGACGATTCGTTTTACCCGCGGGGATGCGGTGAGCGCCACCTTGCTGGTCGGCACGGATAAACAGGGCCGCCTTGAGCTGAAACTCAAAAACGAGCTTCCCAGCCATAACCGCATCTGGCTGAGACTGGCGGCGCAGCCAGCGGACCATATCTATGGCTGCGGCGAGCAGTTTTCATATTTCGATCTGCGCGGCAAACCTTTCCCGCTGTGGACCAGCGAACAGGGCGTGGGGCGTAACAAACAGACCCTCGTCACCTGGCTTGCCGACTGCAAAGAGAATGCGGGCGGGGATTATTACTGGACCTTCTTCCCCCAGCCGACCTTCGTCAGCACGCAAAAGTATTACTGCCACGTCGATAACAGCTGCTACATGAATTTTGACTTCAGCGATCCTGATTTCCACGAGCTGGCGTTCTGGGAGGATAACGCCACGCTGCGCTTCGACTGTGCTGAAACCTATGTCGATCTGCTGGAAAAACTGAGCGGATTACTGGGCCGACAGCCGGAGCTGCCGGACTGGGTTTACGACGGCGTGACGCTGGGCGTTCAGGGCGGGACCGAGGTGTGCCAGCAAAAGCTCGATACGATGCGTAACGGCGGCGTGAAGGTGAACGGCATCTGGGCGCAGGACTGGTCCGGCATCCGCATGACCTCGTTCGGCAAGCGCGTGATGTGGAACTGGAAATGGAACCGCGAGCTTTATCCGCAGCTTGATGAGCGCATCCCGCAGTGGAAACGCGAAGGCGTGCAGTTCCTCTCCTACATCAACCCGTACGTTGCCAGCGATAAAGATCTCTGCGAAGAGGCA
Source organism: Lelliottia sp. JS-SCA-14 (assembly GCF_035593345.1). Lineage (NCBI taxonomy): Bacteria > Pseudomonadati > Pseudomonadota > Gammaproteobacteria > Enterobacterales > Enterobacteriaceae > Lelliottia > Lelliottia sp. JS-SCA-14. The sequence continues at coordinate 4,852,570 of NZ_CP141606.1, forward strand.
GCGACACGCGGCTATCTGACCAAAGATGCCGACGGCAAAGACTATCACGTCGAGTTCGGCGAGTTTTACGCGGGCGTGATCGACCTGACCAACCCGGAAGCCTACGACTGGTACAAAGAGGTCATCAAACGTAACCTGATCGAACTCGGCTGCGGCGGCTGGATGGCGGACTTTGGCGAGTATCTGCCTACCGACACCTTCCTGCACAACGGCGTGAGCGCCGAGATCATGCATAACGCCTGGCCTGCCCTGTGGGCGAAGTGTAATTACGAGGCGCTGGAAGAGACCGGCAAGCTCGGCGAGATCCTGTTCTTTATGCGCGCGGGTTACACCGGGAGCCAGAAGCATTCGGTGATGATGTGGGCGGGCGATCAGAACGTGGACTGGAGTCTGGACGACGGCCTGGCGTCAGTGGTTCCGGCGGCGCTGTCGCTGGCGATGACCGGGCACGGTCTGCATCACAGCGATATCGGCGGTTACACCACTTTATTCGAGATGAAACGCAGCAAAGAGCTCCTGCTGCGCTGGTGCGATTTCAGCGCCTTCACGCCGATGATGCGCACCCATGAGGGGAACCGCCCTGGCGATAACTGGCAGTTCGACAGCGACGCAGAAACTATCGATCACTTCGCCCGAATGACATCCATCTTCACCACCCTGAAGCCCTACATCAAAGACGCCGTGGCGCAGAACGCGAAACGCGGCCTGCCGGTGATGCGCCCGCTGTTCCTGCATTACGAGGATGACGCGCAAACCTATTCCCTGAAATATCAGTATCTGTTTGGCCGCGATCTGCTGGTCGCGCCCGTGCATGAAGAAGCTCGCCGCGACTGGACGCTTTATCTTCCGCAGGACAGCTGGATCCACGCCTGGACGGGAGAAGAGTACACCGGCGGAGAAGTGACGGTGCAGGCGCCATTGGGCCAGCCGCCGGTCTTTTATCGGGCTAACAGTGAATGGCGCAAGCTGTTCGACCAGCTTATCGCTCTGTAATTCAAGGAAAGAACATGGACTTCTTTACTCTGTTTACTCCAGACGGTGTGCCTCTGGATTACGGCGTGATGGCTATCGTGATTGCCATTATGTTTATGTACACCTTCGTTGGGATCTGCGCCGGTTTCGGCGGCGCACTCACCACCATGCCGCTGATTACCCTGCTCCTGCCGCTGAAAATGGCGGCACCGATGTCGGTAATTGTCGGCACGGCGACGGCGCTGTACGCCACCTGGCTCTCGCGCAAAGAGACGCAGTGGAAATCAGCGCTGGTGCTGATTCTGTTCTCCTTTGCCGGGATCCCGGTCGGCATTTACGCGCTCTCTTATCTGCCCGATCACATCATGAAAATCGGTCTCGGCGGTTTCCTGATCCTCTACTCCTTCTACAGCCTGTTTATTTCGCGTCTGCCGGTGTATGACAAAAACTGGATCGCCATGCCGATTGGCGTGATTGCCGGTGCGCTGGGTTCAGCCTTCTCCACCAACGGGCCGCCGGTGGTGATTTACGGCATGCTGCGCAATCTGGCTCCGGCGGCGTTTCGCGGCACCCTGAATGCGTTCTTTACCGCCAACAACATCGCCATTATTGGCGGGCTGACCACCAGCGGTATTTTGACAGTGTCGACCATCAAGCTGGTGCTGTTCTGCGTGCCGACCATGATCCTGGGGTCGCTGGTGGGCCAGTACGTGCACAAGCGGATCTCCGTTAACGTCTTCCGGGTGATGGTCTTTTTACTGCTGATTGCCTCGGGCGCGATGCTGATCAAAGGCGCCACGGGCATCTCCACGCTGAGTGCGTTACTGCCGGTGTTTGGTTTGCTGCTGGTACTGCAGATCCTGTTTGGCAAAAAAGTGGCCGCCATTCGCGCCGCCAGTCAGAGTTAGCGGAGAAGAGACGATGAGTCAGTCAATGACCGAAAACGGTAATCCGGCCAGTCTGCGTTTGCCGTTTAAAGAGAAACTGGCCTATGGAATGGGCGATCTGGGTTCCAATATTCTGCTGGATATTGGCACACTCTATTTGCTGAAGTTTTACACCGACGTGCTGGGGCTGCCGGGCACCTACGGCGGCATTATCTTTTTGATTGCCAAGTTCTTTACCGCGTTTACCGACATGGGCACCGGGATTATGCTCGACTCGCGACGCAAGATTGGGCCAAAGGGGAAATTTCGCCCGTTTGTGCTGTACGCGGCGTTTCCGGTCACGCTGTTAGCTATCGCCAACTTTGTCGGCACCCCTTTTGATATCACCGGCAAAACGGTCATGGCAACCCTGCTGTTCATGCTCTACGGGTTGGTTTTCAGCATGATGAACTGCTCCTACGGGGCGATGGTGCCTGCTATCACCAAGAACCCCGATGAGCGTGCCGCCCTCGCCGCCTGGCGTCAGGGTGGAGCAACGCTCGGTTTGCTGCTCTGCACGGTCGGTTTTGTACCGGTCATGAACCTGATTGAAGGCAGCTCGCAGGCTGGATACATCTTTGCCGCCACGCTGTTTTCCCTCTGCGGATTGCTCTGCATGTGGTGCTGCTATCGGGGCGTGAAGGAGCGCTACGTCGAGGTGCAGCCTGCCCATATGGCGCAGAAACCGGGCCTGCTCCAGTCGTTCCGGGCTATCGCCGGGAACCGGCCACTGTTTATCCTCTGCATCGCCAACCTGTGCACCTTAGGCGCATTCAACGTCAAACTCGCGATTCAGGTTTACTACACGCAATACGTGCTCAACGACCCGATTTTGCTGTCGTACATGGGTTTCTTCAGTATGGGCTGCATTTTTGTCGGCGTATTTATGATGCCCGGCGCGGTGCGGCGCTTTGGCAAGAAAAAAGTCTATATCGGCGGGCTGCTGATCTGGGTGGCGGGCGATCTCCTGAACTACTTCTTCGGCGGTGGGCCGGTCAGCTTTGTCGCATTCTCCTGTCTCGCTTTCTTCGGGTCGGCATTCGTGAATAGCCTGAACTGGGCGCTGGTGTCGGACACGGTGGAGTACGGCGAATGGCGAACCGGCGTGCGATCGGAAGGGACGGTTTACACCGGATTTACCTTCTTTCGCAAGGTGTCGCAGGCGCTGGCCGGTTTCTTCCCGGGCCTGATGCTGACGCAAATCGGCTATGTGCCCAACGTGGTTCAGTCCGCCGGTACCGTGGAAGGCTTACGCCAGCTGATATTCATCTATCCGTGCATTCTGGCCGTCGTCACCATTGTGGCCATGGGCTGCTTCTATAACCTCAACGAGAAGCTGTATGTGCGCATCGTTGAAGAGATAGAGCTACGTAAGGCGCTATGAGGATCGCGTATGACTAAGACCCCTGATCCGTTAACCCTGAAACTGAGCCTGCGCGAGAAGTTTGCCTATGGAATGGGTGATTTTGGCTCGAACCTGATTCTGTCGATTGGCACGCTGTACCTGCTGAAGTTTTATACGGATGAGCTGGGCATGCCGGCGTTTTACGGTGGGATTATTTTTCTGGTGGCGAAGTTCTTCACCGCCTTCACCGACATGCTAACCGGTGTGCTGCTGGATTCACGGCGCCATATCGGCGCACGGGGGAAATTCCGGCCCTTTATTCTGTACGCCTCCGTTCCGGTCGCGCTGGTCGCGACGGCACAGTTCATCGCCAATGATTTCAGTCTGACGGTCAAAACGGCCATCGCCACCGTGTTATTTATGCTCTTCGGCCTGTTCTACAGCCTGATGAACTGCTCGTACGGGGCGATGGTTCCGGCGATCACCAAAAACCCGAACGAGCGCGCGCATCTTGCGGCCTGGCGTCAGGGCGGAGCCACGGTGGGGCTGCTGCTGTGTACGGTGGGCTTTATGCCCATACAGGCGCTGTTTGCCAGCCAGACGTCGCTGGGGTATCTGGTGGCCGCGTTGCTCTTCGTGACTACCGGGCTGTTCTGCATGTGGTATTGCTACAGCGGCGTGCAAGAGCGTTACGTCGACATCACGCCCGAGCACCATAAGCCTGGGATCATGAAATCGTTTTATGCGATTTTCCGCAATCCCCCGCTGCTGGTGCTGTGCATCGCCAATCTCTGCACACTGGCGGCTTTTAACATCAAACTCGCAATCCAGGTCTATTACACCCAGTACGTGCTTAACGATATTCATCTCTTGTCGTGGATGGGTTTTTTCAGCATGGGCTGCATTCTGGTGGGCGTACTTATGGTGCCGGGCGCAGTGAAACGCTTTGGCAAAAAGCAGGTGTATTTGGGTGGGCTGACCCTGTGGGCAGTGGGCGATGTGCTGAACTTTGTCTGGGGAAGCAGCTCGCTAACGTTCGTACTGTTTTCCTGTATGGCGTTTTTCGGCACGGCTTTCGTGAACAGCCTGAACTGGGCGCTGGTGCCGGATACCGTTGAGTATGGGGAGTGGAAGACGGGGATCCGCGCCGAAGGCTCGGTCTATACCGGCTATACCTTTTCGCGCAAGATTTCGGCGGCGCTCGCCGGATTCTTACCAGGGATTATGCTCACGCAAATCGGTTATATCCCGCACGCGGTACAAAGTGCAGGCACCCTGCTTGGCCTGCGTCAGCTGATTTTTCTTTGGCCGTGCGGGCTGGCGATTATCGCCGCCATCACCATGGGACTGTTTTATAAGCTCAACGAGCAACGCTTCGCGTTTATTATTGAGGAGATAGGAAAACGGAAACAACCGCCGGAACCGCAACCCGATGCCCCGGCAAACAATAAACCGTCTACTGTGACCTTATACTGACATAAAAAAAGCCGCTGAATATCAGCGGCTTTTCGCATTACGCACCTCAGAGAGGTATCGTATTAGTCTTTGCTGCCACGGCCCGCACGTTTACGGTCGTTCTCAGTCAGGTGACGTTTACGGATACGTACGGAGGTAGGGGTAACTTCTACCAGTTCGTCGTCATCGATAAATTCCAGAGCCTGCTCAAGAGACATTTTCTGTGCTGGAACCAGCGTGGTGGCTTCGTCAGTACCGGAAGCACGCATGTTGGTCAGTTTCTTACCGGTCAGGCAGTTTACAGTCAGGTCGTTAGAACGACTGTGAATACCGATGATCTGGCCTTCGTAAACTTCTGCACCGTGACCCAGGAACAGCTTACCGCGGTCCTGCAGGCTGAACAGTGCGAACGCAACTGCTTTACCCTGACCGTTAGAGATCAGCACGCCGTTCTGGCGCTGGCCGATTTCACCCGGTTTAACGTCATCGTAGTGGCTGAAGGTGGAGTACAGCAGACCAGTACCGGAGGTCATGGTCATGAACTCGGTACGGAAGCCGATCAGGCCACGTGCCGGGATCAGGTAATCCAGACGAATACGGCCTTTGCCGTCAGGGATCATGTCTTTGACATCGCCCTTACGCTCGCCCATTGCCTGCATCACAGAACCCTGGTGCTGTTCTTCGATATCCAGCGTCACGTTCTCGAACGGCTCTTGCATACGGCCATCGATCATACGGTTGATAACTTTCGGACGGGACACAGCCAGTTCGAAGCCTTCACGACGCATGTTTTCGATAAGAACAGACAGGTGCAGCTCGCCACGACCGGATACACGGAACGCGTCCGCATCTTCGGTTTCTTCAACACGCAGTGCCACGTTGTGCACCAGCTCTTTGTTCAGGCGGTCAAGGATCTGACGAGAGGTAACGTATTTACCTTCTTTGCCACAGAACGGAGAGGTGTTGACGTTGAAGAACATGGTAACGGTTGGTTCATCAACAGACAGGGCTGGCAGCGCTTCGACGTTTTGCGGATCGCAAAGAGTGTCGGAGATGTTCAGCTCGCCCAGACCGGTGATCGCGATGATGTCGCCCGCTTCGGCTTCGGTGGATTCAATACGCTCCAGACCGAGGTGAGTCAGTACTTTACCGACTTTACCGTTACGAGTTTTACCTTCGCTGTCGATGACAGTGACTTGCTGGTTAGGCTTCACTTTACCGCGCTTGATACGACCGATGCCGATAACGCCAACGTAGTTGTTGTAGTCCAGCTGGGAGATCTGCATCTGGAACGGACCATCGAGGTCAACGCTTGGTGCTTTAACGTGGTCAACAATCGCCTGGTACAGCGGAGTCATGTCTTCCGCCATCTCATTGTGATCGTTACCCGCGATACCCATCAGTGCTGATGCATAGATGATTGGGAAGTCGAGCTGCTCGTCGCTCGCGTCCAGGTTCACGAACAGGTCGAAGACCTGATCCACAACCCAGTCAGGACGCGCGCCAGGACGGTCAACTTTGTTGATAACCACGATTGGCTTCAAACCATGGGCAAATGCCTTTTTGGTTACGAAGCGCGTCTGCGGCATTGGGCCATCCATTGCGTCAACGACCAGCAGAACGGAGTCTACCATGGACATTACACGTTCAACTTCACCACCGAAGTCGGCGTGCCCAGGGGTATCAACGATGTTGATACGGTAGTCATTCCATTTGATAGCGGTGTTTTTAGCGAGGATGGTAATCCCACGCTCTTTCTCCAAATCGTTGGAGTCCATCACGCGTTCGGTGGCTTCAGCACGTTCATTACTGAAGGTACCGGATTGCTGCAGCAGCTTGTCAACCAGGGTAGTTTTACCATGGTCAACGTGCGCGATGATGGCGATATTACGCAGATTTTCGATCACAACTTTGCCTCAGGCATTTAGAAATAGCGCGTTATTGTACACGGATTAATCGCAGGACTAAACAGGATCACAAACATCCTCCGCAAACAAGTATCGCAGAGTTGCTTTGTGACCGCTTTCACGCAGCGTAAAAAGCGCACTTTAACGAAAATTGCACCAATATGGTGCTCAGTGTTCACACTGAAGCACTATACTGGTGCAAGATGACTATCGTGGTGCAGTTCATTTGCACTATGACGTGCATGATAACGCCTTTTTGGGGTGATTTAAAAGTTGGCACAGATTTCGCTTTATAAAAATACGGCAAAAAGATGGCAACCCTGCCTGCCATAAACAGAATTGAAGACCTCGTTACCACGACGACAATGACCAATCCGGGAGAGTTAAGTATGTCCGCTGAACACGTTTTGACGATGCTGAACGAACACGAAGTGAAGTTTGTTGATCTGCGCTTCACAGATACCAAAGGTAAAGAACAGCACGTCACAATTCCTGCTCACCAGGTAAATGCCGAATTCTTCGAAGAAGGCAAAATGTTTGACGGCTCCTCAATCGGCGGCTGGAAAGGTATCAACGAATCCGACATGGTTCTGATGCCAGACGCAACCACTGCGCTCATTGACCCGTTCTACGAAGAGTCTACCCTGATTATCCGTTGCGACATCCTCGAGCCAGGCACGCTGCAGGGCTACGACCGCGACCCACGCTCCATCGCTAAACGCGCTGAAGAGTACCTGCGTTCTACCGGCATCGCGGACACCGTGCTGTTCGGGCCAGAGCCAGAGTTCTTCCTGTTCGACGACATCCGCTTTGGTGCGTCTATCTCCGGTTCTCACGTGGCTATCGACGATATCGAAGGCGCATGGAACTCCTCCACCAAATACGAAGGTGGTAACAAAGGTCACCGTCCAGGCGTGAAAGGCGGTTACTTCCCGGTTCCTCCGGTCGATTCTTCTCAGGACATCCGTTCTACCATGTGTCTGATCATGGAAGAGATGGGTCTGGTTGTTGAAGCGCATCACCACGAAGTGGCGACGGCGGGTCAGAACGAAATCGCCACCCGCTTTAACACCATGACCAAAAAAGCGGATGAGATTCAGATCTACAAATATGTGGTTCACAACGTGGCGCACCGCTTCGGCAAAACCGCAACCTTTATGCCAAAACCAATGTTCGGCGATAACGGTTCCGGTATGCACTGCCACATGTCCCTGTCCAAGAACGGGACTAACCTGTTCTCTGGCGACAAATATGCGGGTCTGTCCGAGCAGGCGCTGTTCTACATCGGCGGTGTGATCAAGCACGCTAAAGCGATTAACGCCCTGGCGAACCCAACCACCAACTCCTACAAGCGTCTGGTCCCAGGCTACGAAGCACCGGTCATGCTGGCTTACTCTGCCCGTAACCGTTCTGCTTCTATCCGTATCCCAGTGGTTGCGTCTCCAAAAGCGCGTCGTATCGAAGTGCGCTTCCCGGACCCAGCGGCTAACCCATACCTGTGCTTCGCAGCGCTGCTGATGGCGGGTCTTGACGGTATTAAGAACAAGATCCACCCTGGCGAAGCGATGGACAAAAACCTGTACGACCTGCCGCCAGAAGAAGCGAAAGAGATCCCACAGGTTGCCGGTTCTCTGGAAGAAGCACTCAATGCGCTCGACGCTGACCGTGAGTTCCTGACGGCTGGCGGTGTGTTCACCGACGACGCTATCGATGCTTACATCGCCCTGCGTATCGAAGAGAACGACCGTGTGCGCATGACGCCACACCCGGTTGAGTTCGAACTGTATTACAGCGTTTAAGTTTTAACGATGACCCGCGACCTTTTCCGCGGGAAATCGAAAGCCGTTTTTTGTTGCCGTGGAAACTTTTTAGCCCATCTCCGGATGGGCTTTTTTCTCCACCAACAAACTGATCTCACGCGCTTTTTACAACGAAAAAGCTATACTGCACTAAATTAGTGCACCCAACTCCAGGAGACTGCTTAATGGCAACTGGCACGCTGCCCGATGCTGGGCAGATCCTCAATTCTTTAATCAACAGTATCTTACTGGTCGACGATGAGCTGGCGGTGCATTACGCCAACCCTGCGGCGCAGCAGCTGCTCGCCCAAAGCTCGCGTAAATTATTTGGTACGCCGTTACCCGAACTGTTGAGCTATTTTTCGCTGAATATTGCCCTGATGCAGGAAAGTCTCGCGGCGGGCCAGGGGTTCACGGACAACGAAGTGACACTGGTGATCGACGGGCGCTCGCATATTCTTTCGCTGACGGCGCAGCGTCTGCCGGACGGGCTCATTCTGCTGGAAATGGCGCCGATGGATAACCTGCGTCGGTTGAGTCAGGAGCAGCTCCAGCACGCTCAGCAAATCGCGGCACGCGATCTGGTGCGTGGCCTTGCCCATGAGATTAAAAACCCGCTTGGTGGCCTGCGTGGCGCAGCACAGCTGTTAACCAAAGCTCTGCCCGACCCTACGCTTGCGGAATACACCAACGTCATCATTGAACAGGCCGATCGCCTGCGCAATCTGGTGGACCGTCTGCTGGGGCCTCAGCAGCCGGGTATGCACGTGACAGAAAGCATCCACAAAGTGGCTGAGCGCGTGGTGAAGCTGGTCTCGATGGAGTTACCCGCGAACGTCACGCTGGTGCGCGATTACGATCCAAGTCTGCCGGAATTGCCGCACGATCCCGACCAGATTGAACAGGTTCTGCTGAACGTGGTGCGTAACGCCCTGCAAGCCCTGGGCGCAGATGGCGGGCAGATCGTTCTGCGTACGCGGACCGCATTCCAGTTAACGCTGCATGGCGTGCGCTATCGCCTCGCCGCTCGTATCGACGTTGAAGACAACGGGCCAGGCATTCCCTCGCATCTTCAGGACACGCTGTTTTATCCGATGGTGAGTGGCCGCGAAGGCGGGACCGGGCTGGGATTATCCATCGCCCGTAATTTGATCGACCAACACTCCGGCAAAATTGAATTTACCAGTTGGCCGGGTCATACCGAGTTTTCGGTTTACCTGCCAATTAAAAAATAAAGGTGACGACGATGCAACGAGGGATAGTCTGGGTAGTCGATGATGATAGCTCCATCCGCTGGGTGCTTGAACGCGCGCTCACGGGCGCAGGGTTAAACTGCACCACCTTTGAAAGCGGCAGCGAAGTGCTCGATGCGCTCATCACCAAAACCCCGGACGTGCTGCTTTCGGATATTCGGATGCCAGGCATGGACGGGCTGGCGCTGTTAAAACAGATCAAGCAGCGCCATCCGATGCTTCCGGTCATCATAATGACCGCTCACTCTGACCTGGATGCCGCCGTCAGCGCCTACCAGCAGGGTGCATTTGATTATCTGCCAAAACCCTTCGATATCGATGAAGCCGTCGCCCTGGTGGAACGCGCAATTAGCCACTACCAGGAACAGCAGCAGCCGCGCAACGCGCCTGTGTTTGGCCCGACGACGGATATTATTGGCGAAGCGCCCGCGATGCAGGATGTGTTTCGTATCATTGGCCGTCTGTCGCGTTCGTCCATCAGCGTGCTGATTAACGGTGAATCCGGGACCGGTAAAGAGCTGGTCGCTCACGCCCTTCACCGCCACAGCCCGCGCGCGAAAGCGCCGTTTATCGCCCTGAATATGGCCGCCATCCCGAAGGATTTGATCGAATCGGAGCTGTTTGGTCATGAGAAAGGCGCGTTTACCGGCGCGAACACCATTCGTCAGGGGCGCTTCGAACAGGCCGACGGCGGGACGCTTTTCCTCGATGAGATCGGCGATATGCCGCTGGACGTGCAAACGCGTCTGCTGCGCGTGCTGGCCGACGGACAGTTTTACCGCGTCGGCGGGTATGCGCCGGTGAAAGTCGATGTGCGTATTATTGCCGCCACGCACCAGAACCTGGAGCAGCGCGTCCAGGAAGGCAAATTCCGTGAGGACTTGTTCCACCGTCTGAACGTCATTCGCGTTCACCTTCCGCCGCTGCGCGAACGCCGGGAAGATATTCCGCGTCTGGCGCGCCATTTCCTGCAGGTTGCCGCCCGCGAACTGGGGGTCGAAGCCAAACTGCTGCACCCGGAAACTGATGCGGCGCTGACGCGTCTGGCATGGCCGGGGAACGTGCGTCAGCTGGAAAATACCTGCCGCTGGCTCACGGTGATGGCTGCCGGTCAGGAAGTGCTGATTCAGGATCTGCCGAGCGAATTGTTTGAAGCCACCGCGCCCGAAAGCAGCACCGGCCAATCGTTACCCGACAGCTGGGCGACGCTGCTGGCGCAGTGGGCGGATCGTGCGCTGCGTTCCGGTCATCAAAATCTGCTTTCCGAAGCACAGCCTGAAATGGAACGCACCTTGCTGACAACGGCATTGCGCCATACGCAGGGGCATAAACAGGAAGCCGCTCGGCTGCTGGGTTGGGGGCGAAATACTCTGACGCGGAAGCTGAAAGAGCTGGGAATGGAATAACGCCTGTTGGCGCTGCGCCGATCAGGCCTACCATCTGTAGGCCCGGTCTGTGTAGCGCCTAGATCACGCGAGAGAATTGCTGCAGCCGCGCTTTCTGACGCAGATAGGCGTCAAAGCACATGCAGATATTACGAATCAACAGGCGTCCTTTTGGCGTCACCTGAATCGCGTTATCCGTCACCTCCACCAGCCCGTCTTTCGCCAGCGGCGCGAGCAATTTCAGATCTTCCGCAAAGTAGTCGGTAAAAGCGAGTTCCCACTGGGATTCGACGTCGGCAAAATCGAGGCGGAAATTACAGATCAGCGCCTTAATGACATCCCGGCGGATACAGTCATCGCGCGTCAGCGCAATTCCGCGCCACAGAGCGTTGCCGGTTTCATCCACCTGCTGATAGTACTGTTTCAGCTCTTTCTGGTTCTGCGCGTAGCAGTCGCCAATCATGCTGATCGCCGACACGCCCATCCCCAGTAAATCCGTATCGCCCTGAGTGGTGTAACCCTGGAAGTTGCGATGCAAGACACCTTCACGCTGGGCGATGGCCAACTCGTCATCAGGACGGGCAAAGTGGTCCATGCCGATAAACTGGTAGCCGGTTTCCGTCAGAGAAGTAATGGTCTCCTGCAGGATATCGAGCTTTTGCTGCGCAGACGGCAGGTCAGCATCTTTGATTTTGCGCTGGGCAGCAAACAGCGTCGGCAGGTGCGCATAGTTAAAGACGCTCAGGCGATCGGGGTTCAGCTCCGCCACGCGTTTCAGCGTAAAAGCGAAGCTTTCTGGCGTTTGCTTCGGCAGGCCGTAAATCAGGTCAATGTTGGTCGAGGTAAAACCGATTTCACGCGCGTGGTTCAGCAGCGCAAAAATAAACTCTTCGTCCTGCTCGCGGTTGACCAGGCGCTGCACTTCTTTGTTGAAGTCCTGCACGCCCATGCTCAGACGGTTGAAGCCCTCGGCACGCAGGTGATCGAGCACGTCCAGTTCGATTTCACGCGGATCGACTTCAATCGAGATTTCAGCATCGGCATCAAAACGGAAATTGGCGCGCAGCAGACTCATCAGGCGGCTGATTTGCGCTTTGTTGAGATAGGTTGGCGTACCGCCGCCCCAGTGCAGCTGGCTCACGTGACGCCCGGCCACCAGCGGCGCGCGGTGCAGGATCTCCTGCTCTAACGCATCCAGATACTGATCGGCTTTGTGCTGCTGGCGGGTGACGATTTTATTGCAGCCGCAGAAATAGCAGAGCTTATGGCAGAAGGGGATGTGAACATACAGCGACAGCGGGCGCTCAGGATAGCGCGCAACCGCCTGCAAAAAGTCGGCCTCGCCGAAGGATTCCGAGAACTCCAGCGCGGTCGGGTATGAGGTATAACGCGGCCCGGAATAGTTATATTTCTGGATCAGGGCCAGATCCCAGTCGATGCTTGGTACAGACATGCTCACTCCTTCCGTTGGTGTCGCGTTCGTATACGGCGGCCCGTTTTGACCCCACTGCGGGTCAACATTCGGGTGCGCAGCCACCTCTGTCGCCGCGACAACCGCCGTAGTTTAACGAATAACCACACCAGATAACATATAACCGGAAGGGTTATAAGCAGGACTATAGAGCCCGCCGGGTGCAAATGTTAGTTTCCACCTTTCAGCAGACGCATCATGTCGTCCTGCTTCTCTTCTTCTTCGTCTTCTTCATCGTCGTAAGAGAGACCGAGCTGCTGCATCAGTTCATCAATACGATCCAGTTTGGCATCAACCCATTTCTGCTCTTCAGCATTCAGCGCTTCGCCCTGTTCAAGACGTTCCAGCAGCGCATCCAGGCGCTCATCATTCTCCAGCATATCCAGCTCAGCCTGCGGTGAAAGCATAGGTTTCTCGCTCTTTTTAGGTTTTTGCTGCTTGATAACCGGGGCGTCGGTGACGCCCAGTGGAATTGGCGTTTTGCTCCCGATGCGCGGGTCTTTCTGTTTGGATTGCTGCGCAGCGGAACCTGTAACACTGCTACCGCTCGCGCGGCTACCCGATGCATGACCACTATGCTTTTTCGCACGTTTACGATCGCGAGCTTCCTGATTCAGTTCTTCACGGGTTTTGCGGTGTGCTTTTGCCGGGCGTTTAGCGCCCGCTGTGGATGTCGGTTTTTTCATGATGCCTTGTCTTTAAGCCATTTTATTCAGTATAGAATTGCGGCGAAATCTAGCAGAAAGCAAGCAAAGAAAAAAGGCGACAGAGCAATCTGTCGCCTTTTTTCCTGACTCTCAACCCTTAACGGGTCAAACATTCCATGTTTGCCAACAACTAACCCTGTTTATCCTTTAGCGGATACCGTCCATGATACGGTTCCTTTTCCTTTCAAACGCCTCCAGGCGTGTCACCATCCTGGTTATCCTGAGTCTTCGCCTCCTGGCGCTCCTGACCCTTCATCCTGAAGTCGTTATCCTGCTGGCATCCTCGCCTTGGTTGCTACTTTACCTTTTTCAGGTTTTCTGACAAGCCACCTGCGCGTCCAAATTAGAACTTTCGGATAATTCCTTATCGTCAACATTATGATTTTAAAGGTTTTGCTATTTTTACTGCATGAGGATCCTCTTAAATATCCCATAGCAATAATGGTCAATGTCTTACATTTATAATGGTTTTAATCTACAGCCCGAACGCGAAGAGAAAAGCCTTTTGCCTGCATTCAGGTATACTCCCCATCAGATTACGATTTTTGGAGACGACCACGTGACTACCTGGAACTACCAACAGACGCATTTTGTCACCAGTGCGCCTGATATTCGCCACTTACCGCCTGATACGGGTATCGAAGTGGCATTTGCTGGCCGCTCCAATGCGGGAAAATCCAGCGCCCTGAATACGCTGACAAACCAGAAAAGCCTGGCGCGTACCTCAAAAACCCCGGGTCGTACTCAGCTGATTAACCTGTTTGAAGTTGCCGACGGAAAACGTCTGGTGGATTTACCCGGTTACGGCTACGCCGAAGTGCCGGAAGAGGTCAAAATCAAATGGCAGCGCGCGCTGGGTGAGTACCTGGAAAAACGCCAGTGCCTGAAAGGTCTGGTGGTGCTGATGGACATCCGTCACCCGCTAAAAGATCTCGATCAGCAGATGATCCACTGGGGCGTTGCGAGCGATATCCCGGTTCTGGTGCTGCTGACCAAAGCCGATAAACTGGCGAGCGGTGCGCGTAAAGCGCAGCTGAAACTGGTGCGTGAAGCCGCGGTGGAGTTCGGCGGTGATGTGCAGGTTGAGACGTTTTCATCCCTAAAAAAGCAGGGTGTAGACGTGCTGCGTCACAAGCTCGACAGCTGGTATAACGGACTGGAACCCGCGACAGAAGCGGAAGAGTGATGAAGAGCGCGGCGATGACCGCGCTTTTTTTTGGTCCAAATATTTTCTTTGCCGCAATAAAAAACGCCCCAGTCATTACTGACTGGGGCGGCTAAAATATTCAGCCAAATCCGATTACGTGAAGTAAAAGGTCTGAAAGATAGAACATCTTACCTCTGTACCCTACATCGATAACTCTACTCTTTTTTTATCGCTGGACAAAGCACTTTTTGTAGTTTTTTTTCACTCTTTACATAGGTAAATCTAATGGTTGTCACAAAAAGCGGGCTGTTATGTTGCTTACTTACATAATCAGCCGCTTGTTCATCGAACCCTTAGTGAGCCTGATCCCAGTTCGCCCCACTCCCCACTTCCACCAGCAATGGCACATCTAATTTCATGCTGCTTTCCATCAGTTCGTGGATCTTTTTCGATACGGCTTCCAGATCGTCTTTGTGCACTTCGAACACCAGTTCATCGTGCACCTGCATGATCATTTTCACGCGTGGTTTATCGTTTTCCAGCCAGGCATCAACCGCAATCATGGCGCGCTTGATGATATCCGCGGCCGTCCCCTGCATCGGGGCGTTGATGGCCGCGCGCTCTGCACCAGCACGACGCGCCGCGTTGCTGGAGGTGATATCCGGCAGATACAGACGGCGACCATCCAGCGTTTCAACGTAGCCCTTATCTTTTGCCTGGGCACGCGTGCGTTCCATGTATTCCAGTACGCCCGGATAACGCTCGAAGTAGAGATCCATGTACTTCTGCGACTCTTTACGCGGAATATTCAGCTGGCGAGAAAGGCCAAAGGCGCTCATACCGTAGATCAGGCCGAAGTTGATCGCTTTCGCGCTGCGGCGCTGCTCGCCGGTTACGCTCTCTAATGGCAGACCAAAAACTTCTGCCGCCGTCGCGCGGTGGATATCTTTCCCTTCCGCAAACGCGGTCAGCAAACCCTTGTCACGCGACAGGTGCGCCATGATGCGCAGTTCGATTTGCGAGTAGTCGGCAGAGACGATCAGGTAATCTTGCGGAGCGATGAATGCCTGACGAATGCGTCGCCCTTCTTCGTTACGCACCGGAATGTTCTGCAGGTTAGGATCGGTGGAGGACAAACGCCCCGTCGCCGCTACTGCCTGATGATAGGAGGTGTGAACGCGACCGGTTTTTGGGTTGATCATTAGCGGCAGCTTATCGGTGTAGGTCGATTTAAGCTTCGCGAGGCCACGGTATTCCAGAATCACTTTTGGCAGCGGGTAATCCAGCGCCAGCTCTTCCAGTACCTCTTCAGACGTCGACGGCGCACCGCCCGGCGTTTTCTTCAGCGGTTTAATACCTTGTTTTTCAAACAGAATGGTTTGCAGCTGTTTGGTCGACGCCAGGTTAAAGGGCTCGCCCGCAATGTCATGAGCTTTCAGCTCCAGCTCATTCAGACGCAGGGTGATCTCTTCCGAATGCTTGTGCAGAACGGCTGGATCGATTTTGACGCCGTTGCGTTCAATACGAGACAGCACAGGCACCAGCGGCATTTCGACATTCTCGAAAATGTTCAGCGGCCCTTCCTGCTTTTGCAGTTTCGGGTACATTTTCAGGTGTAACTGCAGCGTCACGTCAGCATCTTCTGCCGCGTAGCGACCCGCCTCTTCCAGGGCAATCTGGTTGAAGGTCAGCTGATTTTTGCCTTTGCCGGCAATTTCTTCGAAGGTGACGGTTTTGTGCTTAAGCCAGCGATCGGAGAGCGAATCCATATCATGACGGCCCGCGACGCTGTTCAGAATGTAGGATTCCAGCATGGTGTCGTAGGCGATACCGCGCAGCTCGATGCCGTAGTTCTGCAAAATGCCGCGATCATATTTCAGGTTTTGCCCAACCTTGAGCGCTTTGTCATCTTCCAGCAGCGGCTTGAGCAGCTCAAGTACGCGGTCACGCGAGATTTGATCCGGCGCGTCGAGATAGTCATGCGCGACAGGGACATAGGCGGCGATGCCCGGCTCTGTCGCAAAGGACAGACCAACCATATTGGCGGAGATATTATCGAGGCTGTCGGTTTCGGTATCGAACGCGAAGACCGGCGCTTTTTTCAGTTTCTCAATCCATGCGATGAGCTGCGCTTCGTCGAGTACCGTTTCGTAGTTTTCGAAGGAGAGCTGACTCGCCGCCTCTTCGACTTCCTCTTCGGCATTAACAACGAGGGTCTCTTTTGGCTTGGCGGCAGGTTTGGCACCTTTCGCCTGCATCCATTTCCCGGCTTCGACGTCGGTTATCCAGCGTTTGAACTCATACTGCTTAAACAGGCCAAGGAGCTCTTCCGCGACCGGCTGCTGCACTTCAAGCTGCTCGCAGGTAAGTTCCAGCTCGACGTCAGTTTTGATGGTGGCCAGCTTATAGGAGAGGTAAGCCACATCTTTATTTTGCTCGAGCTTCGCGGCCATGGTTTTGGCACCACGGAACGTCAGCCCGGCGATTTTGTCGGATTCGGCATACAGCGTATCCAGTCCGCCGAGGCCCTGCAGCAACGCCTGCGCGGTTTTCTCGCCCACGCCTGGCACGCCCGGAATGTTATCCGAGGAGTCACCCATCAAGGCGAGGAAATCGATGATCAGTTCTGGCGGCACGCCATATTTGGTGACGACCTCTTCCGGCCCGAGGATGGTGTTGGTCATGGTATTGATCAGGGTGATCCCAGGAGTCACCAGCTGCGCCATGTCTTTATCACCGGTACTGATCAGCACCGGACGGCCCATTTTCTCCGCTTCACGCGCCAGGGTACCGATGACGTCGTCAGCTTCCACCCCAGAAACCGCCAGCAGCGGCAAGCCCATCGCTTTCACCATGGTGTGCAGCGGCTCGATCTGCGCACGCAAATCATCCGGCATCGGCGGACGGTGGGATTTGTAATCCTCGAATAGCTCATCGCGGAAGGTTTTGCCCTTCGCATCAAACACCACCGCCGCATGGGACGGCTGGTATTGCAGGATCAGGCTGCGCAGCATATTCAGCACGCCATACATCGCGCCGGTTGGCTCCCCCGCGCTGTTGGTCAGAGGAGGAAACGCATGATACGCCCGATACAGGTATGAAGAGCCGTCGACGAGAATAAGAGGGTTTTCTGGAATCTGAACCATAATGTCCGTGCCTTTAATCAATTTATGGCTAAAGGATGCCACAGAAGGATGAAAACATCAGTTTTTAGCGCCGAATACAGGAAAAGATTTTGCGATCGTCAGGATCGATCGCAAAATCAAACTGTGGATAAGTTTGTGCATACTTTTAATTCATATGAAGAATCGAGTCATAGCTGGATCTTATTTAAATTTTTTATAAAATGAAATCAGCAAGTTATAAATAGATCCGATCGGTATATTTCCAATTGATGACTATTTGCTCTATGTGGATATAAGAAGAGTCAAATAGGCTATCGCAGACAAATACTCTGTTAAGGCACATATCCCACACTATCGCAGAGTGAAAGCCCCCTGCTTTAATTCGTTTTCTGGTAAAATCAGCGCCCTGCGCAGCGATCTGGCCGCCAGATTCCAGCTAACTATCTGAAAAAACTCATCATGTCGAGATTACTCGCTGCGATAACATTACTGTTAAGCATCATTTTAACCATCCTGGTGACCATCGCCTGTTCTGTGCCGATCATCGTCGCCGGAATCATTAAACTTCTGCTGCCCGTTCCAGTCGTCTGGCGCGCGGTATCCGCATTCTGCAATTTTATGATGTACTGCTGGTGTGAAGGGCTGGCGCTGCTGCTGCGTCTTAACCCTCATCTGAAATGGGATATCGAAGGGCTGGAAGGCCTGAACAAGAAAAACTGGTATTTGCTGCTCTGCAATCACCACAGCTGGGCCGATATCGTGGTGTTATGCGTGCTGTTTCGCAAACATATTCCGATGAACAAGTACTTTCTTAAGCAGCAGCTGGCCTGGGTGCCGTTTATCGGGCTGGCCTGCTGGGCGCTGGATATGCCGTTTATGAAACGCTACTCGCGCAGCTATCTTATTCGACACCCGGATCGCCGTGGCCGTGATGTTGAAACAACGCGTCGCTCCTGCGAGAAATTCCGCGCACACCCGACGACCATCGTTAACTTTGTTGAGGGCTCCCGTTTTACGGAACTGAAGCGTCAGCAAACTCGCTCCCCTTATAAGAATCTCCTGCCGCCGAAAGCCGCGGGGATTGCGATGGCGCTTAATGTGCTGGGCGCGCAGTTCGATAAATTGCTGAATGTCACTCTGTGCTATCCAGAAAATGACGGCACGCCGTTCTACGATATGTTGAGCGGGAAGCTGACTCGAATTGTGGTGAGAGTTAATCTGGTGCCCGTGGATGAAGAACTACACGGGGATTACATCAATGATAAGAATTTCAAACGTCGCTTCCAGCTGTGGCTGAATACGCTGTGGAACGATAAAGATGTGCTGATAAACGATATTAAATCTGCAAACAAAAACGCCGGTCAATGACCGGCGTTTTCACTTTTATTTCTTCTCAACCAGATATTTCACGGTCTCGGCATACTGCTGCACGAAGATATCCATGCTGCTGGTATCCATACCCTGTGGATTCACCTGGTATTTACCGTTAACGAACATCGCAGGAACGCCCTGCAGCTGGAGATCGGCTGCGGCTTTCTCCTGCTGAGCCACCAGAGATTTCACCACAAAGCTGTTCCAGGCTGCGTCGTAATCTTCGCCTTTCACACCGGCATCAACAAAGACTTTACGAATATCCGCAACGGTCTGAACGGTCTGGGTTTTCTGTACGGCTTCAAACATTGGCGCCGTCACCTGATCTTCCACGCCCAGCGCCAAAGCAACCGCCCAGGCTTGCGTCAGATCTTTACCCAAAGGACCCAGGAATTCGACATGATACTTGGTCATTTTGGTGCCTTCAGGCAGCTTTTTCTTCACGTTATCGGAAACGTGCAGAACTTCTTCAAACTGGTAGCAGTGCGGGCAATAGAATGAGAAGAACTCCAGCACCTGAGGCTCACCGGCGACCGGCTTTTCAAGGGTAGTGAACTGCTTGCCATCGCTGAATTGAGCAGCAGATGCGCTAAATGCCAGAATCATACCTGCCAGCGCCAGCCATATTTTTTTCATGATCAACTTTCTCCTGATGTGTCCGATTAATACATTGGCGTTAATTGTAGTGGCGGTTCCTGCAGAACCTTAACTTGCTGAATAAAGGTGGTTGTCTGGCTGCGCCAGTAATCTTCCCCGGTCAGCCATGGGAAGTTTTTAGGAAACGCGGGATCGTCCCAACGCCTGATTAACCATGCGAGATAATATACAAATCGCATGGCGCGTAAAGGTTCAATCAGGGCGATTTCGTCTGAATTGAAGGGGCTAAACTCTTCATAGGCTTCAATGATGGTTTCGAGCTGCATGCGCTGTTCGGCTTTATCACCATTAAGCAGCATCCAGAGATCCTGAATCGCTGGCCCCATGCGGGCATCGTCAAGATCCACAAATAGCGGGCCGTCGCGCCAGAGGATATTCCCGGCGTGGCAGTCGCCGTGCAGGCGCAGAATGTCCGTTTGATCGTCCCAGCGCTCAGTCACCGCCGCAATAAGCGCATCGGTGGCTTTCAGGAAATCCGCTTTCAATGCCTTCGGAATGAGTGTTGATGTTTCGAACACCTGGCGGGGTTCGGTCAAATATTCCTGAATCCCGATCGTAGGGCGTACGTTGAAGGTTTTTTTACGTCCCGTCTGATGGATTCGTCCCAGATAACGGGCAACCCACTCCATCTGATCGATATTATCCGCCTCAAACTGGCGGCCACCCAGGCTCGGAAAAACAGCAAAGTAATATCCCTGATGCGTGAGCAGTGACTGGTTATTAAACTGAATGGGTGCGGCAACCGGAACATCATCGTTGACCAAATCGAGAGCGAACTGATGCTCTTCCTGAATTTGCTCAGCCGACCATCGCTTTGGGCGATAAAATTTAACGACGAAGCGCTGACGATCCTCGTCCTGGAATTGATAGACGCGGTTTTCGTAGCTGTTTAAGGGAGTTAGCCCGGAATCCACCCGAATACCCTTTTCGAAGAGGGCATCCATAATGGTATCCGGGTTTAATGTCTGGAAAGTAAAAGCCGTGTCGTTCATCCGATCATCCGGAAATTATACGAATGATTCAGGATATCATTTCACAGCGATTTCGGTGGCGCCGCTTACAAGGTTTTACTCTTTAATTACGCCACGGGCGCGCAACAGCGCGGTTTTGAAATCTTCCTCATAGTCTTTCTTAATGCCCGGAATAGCAGCATCTTTATCAGAATCACGCATTTTGAGATGGTAGATCAGGATGTCATCAGAAAGGTCGGTCAGTTCACCGTCATAACCTGACTCTTTCGCCAGTTTCTGTAAAAATTGCATTAGGTTGAGCTCAGGCTCTTTTTGCCAGGCGGGCTGGAGAAGTTCGATAACTTCGTTCAGGCGTTTACATTTCATCGTAGTGCTCCTTTCATTGATAGGGACACGTTAGCAGGGTCAATCCCACAATAAAAGAGGCGACATTCGTGAATCAGTGCCGAGGAGTGACTGGCATCGTGCTTGCCGGGGGAAGAGCGACGCGCATGGGCGGGAAAGATAAGGGTTTACAGTTACTTAATGGCAAACCTCTATGGCAGCACGTTGCCGCTACGCTGAGTGGACAGGTTGAAACGATGGCTATCAGCGCTAACCGCCATATCGAGATTTATCAGCAAAGCGGGTATCCGGTATTTCGGGATAGTTTAGCGGATTACCCTGGCCCACTGGCCGGTATGTTGAGTGTTATGCAGCAGTCTGACGGGGAGTGGTTTCTCTTTTGTCCGTGCGATACGCCGTTTATTCCATCCTGTCTGGCTGAACGTCTTACTCAGCAGCGCAAAGACGCGCCCGTGGTCTGGGTTTATGACGGTGAGCGCGATCATCCCACTATTGCGTTAATGAATCGGGCATTGATTCCTGAACTGCAGGATTATCTGGCAGCAGGAGAGCGGCGTGTGATGGTGTTTATGCGCCAGTCTGGCGGCCACTCCGTTGATTTCAGCGATCTGAAGTCTGCTTTTATTAACGTCAACACGACTGAGGATTTGCAAACGATGCAGGGGAAAGAATGAAACCTGTTCTAGCGATCGCCGCCTGGAGCGGCACCGGGAAAACGTCGCTTTTGAAGAAGCTGATACCAGCCCTGTGCGCGCAGGGGATCCGTCCTGGGCTGATTAAACATACTCATCACAACATGGATATCGATAAGCCGGGGAAAGACAGCTACGAGCTGCGCAAAGCCGGTGCGGCACAAACCATGGTCGCCAGCGATCAGCGATGGGCATTGATGACGGAAACACCTGAGGAAGAGGTGCTGAATTTGGATTATCTGGTGAGTCGAATGGACCATTCTACGCTGGATCTGGTGCTGGTTGAGGGGTTTAAACATGAATCCGTGGCGAAGATTTTGCTTTTCAGAAGCGATGCGGGGCATGAGATCGAGGAACTAACTGTGGATCAGCATGTGATTGCGGTCGCCAGCGACGTTTCGTTATCGCTTGAAGTTCCGGTGCTGGATTTGAATGATACTGATGCGATTGTAGGGTTTATTCGGGGATGGATGGCAGGATGCTGACGCGTTGTCAGCTTTTTATTAACGACAAAAACGCAAAAAGGCCATCCTTTCGGATGGCCTCTTCACTTAATTGATGCCTGGCAGTTCCCTACTCTCACATGGGGAGACCCCACACTACCATCGGCGCTACGGCGTTTCACTTCTGAGTTCGGCATGGGGTCAGGTGGGACCACCGCGCTAAAGCCGCCAGGCAAATTCTGTTATCAACCCGCTTTGGCCGGTTGATTAATCTGTTATCAGGCTGAAAATCTAAGTCTCTGCTTTCGCCAAAACATCTTCGGCGTTGTAAGGTTAAGCCTCACGGTTCATTAGTACTGGTTAGCTCAATACATCGCTGCACTTACACACCCAGCCTATCAACGTCGTAGTCTTCAACGTTCCTTCAGGACCCTTAAAGGGTCAGGGAGAACTCATCTCGGGGCAAGTTTCGTGCTTAGATGCTTTCAGCACTTATCTTTTCCGCATTTAGCTACCGGGCAATGCCATTGGCATGACAACCCGAACACCAGTGATGCGTCCACTCCGGTCCTCTCGTACTAGGAGCAGCCCCCCTCAATTCTCCAGCGCCCACGGCAGATAGGGACCGAACTGTCTCACGACGTTCTAAACCCAGCTCGCGTACCACTTTAAACGGCGAACAGCCGTACCCTTGGGACCTACTTCAGCCCCAGGATGTGATGAGCCGACATCGAGGTGCCAAACACCGCCGTCGATATGAACTCTTGGGCGGTATCAGCCTGTTATCCCCGGAGTACCTTTTATCCGTTGAGCGATGGCCCTTCCATTCAGAACCACCGGATCACTATGACCTGCTTTCGCACCTGCTCGAGCCGTCACTCTCGCAGTCAAGCTAGCTTATGCCATTGCACTAACCTCCTGATGTCCGACCAGGATTAGCTAACCTTCGTGCTCCTCCGTTACTCTTTAGGAGGAGACCGCCCCAGTCAAACTACCCACCAGACACTGTCCGCAACCCGGATTACGGGTCTACGTTAGAACACCAGCCATTAAAGGGTGGTATTTCAAGGTCGGCTCCACGCAGACTGGCGTCCACGCTTCAAAGCCTCCCACCTATCCTACACATCAAGGACCAGTGTTCAGTGTCAAGCTATAGTAAAGGTTCACGGGGTCTTTCCGTCTTGCCGCGGGTACACTGCATCTTCACAGCGAGTTCAATTTCACTGAGTCTCGGGTGGAGACAGCCTGGCCATCATTACGCCATTCGTGCAGGTCGGAACTTACCCGACAAGGAATTTCGCTACCTTAGGACCGTTATAGTTACGGCCGCCGTTTACCGGGGCTTCGATCAAGAGCTTCGCGTTGCCGCTAACCCCATCAATTAACCTTCCGGCACCGGGCAGGCGTCACACCGTATACGTCCACTTTCGTGTTTGCACAGTGCTGTGTTTTTAATAAACAGTTGCAGCCAGCTGGTATCTTCGACTGGTTTCAGCTCCGTCCGCAGGGACTTCACCTACACACCAGCGTGCCTTCTCCCGAAGTTACGGCACCATTTTGCCTAGTTCCTTCACCCGAGTTCTCTCAAGCGCCTTGGTATTCTCTACCTGACCACCTGTGTCGGTTTGGGGTACGATTTGATGTTACCTGATGCTTAGAGGCTTTTCCTGGAAGCAGGGCATTTGTTACTTCAGCACCGTAGTGCCTCGTCATCACACCTCAGCGTTAAAAAAGGTCCGGATTTACCTAAACCTTCCGCCTACATGCTTAAACCGGGACAACCGTCGCCCGGCTAACATAGCCTTCTCCGTCCCCCCTTCGCAGTAACACCGAGTACAGGAATATTAACCTGTTTCCCATCGACTACGCCTTTCGGCCTCGCCTTAGGGGTCGACTCACCCTGCCCCGATTAACGTTGGACAGGAACCCTTGGTCTTCCGGCGAGCGGGCTTTTCACCCGCTTTATCGTTACTTATGTCAGCATTCGCACTTCTGATACCTCCAGCACCCCTCACAGGACACCTTCAACGGCTTACAGAACGCTCCCCTACCCAACAACGCCTAAGCGTCGCTGCCGCAGCTTCGGTGCATGGTTTAGCCCCGTTACATCTTCCGCGCAGGCCGACTCGACCAGTGAGCTATTACGCTTTCTTTAAATGATGGCTGCTTCTAAGCCAACATCCTGGCTGTCTGTGCCTTCCCACATCGTTTCCCACTTAACCATGACTTTGGGACCTTAGCTGGCGGTCTGGGTTGTTTCCCTCTTCACGACGGACGTTAGCACCCGCCGTGTGTCTCCCGTGATAACATTCTTCGGTATTCGTAGTTTGCATCGGGTTGGTAAGCCGGGATGGCCCCCTAGCCGAAACAGTGCTCTACCCCCGAAGATGAGTTCACGAGGCGCTACCTAAATAGCTTTCGGGGAGAACCAGCTATCTCCCGGTTTGATTGGCCTTTCACCCCCAGCCACAAGTCATCCGCTAATTTTTCAACATTAGTCGGTTCGGTCCTCCAGTTAGTGTTACCCAACCTTCAACCTGCCCATGGCTAGATCACCGGGTTTCGGGTCTATACCCTGCAACTTAACGCCCAGTTAAGACTCGGTTTCCCTTCGGCTCCCCTATACGGTTAACCTTGCTACAGAATATAAGTCGCTGACCCATTATACAAAAGGTACGCAGTCACCCCATAAAAGAGGCTCCCACTGCTTGTACGTACACGGTTTCAGGTTCTTTTTCACTCCCCTCGCCGGGGTTCTTTTCGCCTTTCCCTCACGGTACTGGTTCACTATCGGTCAGTCAGGAGTATTTAGCCTTGGAGGATGGTCCCCCCATATTCAGACAGGATACCACGTGTCCCGCCCTACTCTTCGAGTTCACAACGTGTGCATTTTTGTGTACGGGACTATCACCCTGTACCGTCGGACTTTCCAGACCGTTCCACTAACACACGCGCTGATTCAGACTCTGGGCTCCTCCCCGTTCGCTCGCCGCTACTGGGGGAATCTCGGTTGATTTCTTTTCCTCGGGGTACTTAGATGTTTCAGTTCCCCCGGTTCGCCTCATGCCACTATGTATTCATGACATGATAGTGTGTCGAAACACACTGGGTTTCCCCATTCGGGTATCGCCGGGTCAAAGGTTCATATCACCTCGCCGACGCTTATCGCAGATTAGCACGCCCTTCATCGCCTCTGACTGCCAGGGCATCCACCGTGTACGCTTAGTCGCTTAACCTCACAACCCGAAGATGTTTCGTAAAACATCTCGTGTTGCGAAAATTTGAGAGACTCGAACACACCGTCACTCTGTTCTTATTACGGAGAACAGACGCAGCGTGTCGTTTCAATTTTCAGCTTGATCCAGATTTTTAAAGAGCAAATATCTCAAACATGACTCGGAAGTCAGTTTTGAGATATT
Source organism: Lelliottia sp. JS-SCA-14 (assembly GCF_035593345.1). Taxonomy (NCBI): domain Bacteria; kingdom Pseudomonadati; phylum Pseudomonadota; class Gammaproteobacteria; order Enterobacterales; family Enterobacteriaceae; genus Lelliottia; species Lelliottia sp. JS-SCA-14. The sequence continues at coordinate 4,877,960 of NZ_CP141606.1, forward strand.
GAGGCAGGTGACTTTCACTCACAAACCAGCAAGTGGCGTCCCCTAGGGGATTCGAACCCCTGTTACCGCCGTGAAAGGGCGGTGTCCTGGGCCTCTAGACGAAGGGGACGTGTAGTCTCAATCGCAAGACGCCTTGCTATTTACTTTTCATCAGACAATCTGTGTGAGCACTACAAAGGCAGGTTCTTTCAGGTAAGGAGGTGATCCAACCGCAGGTTCCCCTACGGTTACCTTGTTACGACTTCACCCCAGTCATGAATCACAAAGTGGTAAGCGCCCTCCCGAAGGTTAAGCTACCTACTTCTTTTGCAACCCACTCCCATGGTGTGACGGGCGGTGTGTACAAGGCCCGGGAACGTATTCACCGTAGCATTCTGATCTACGATTACTAGCGATTCCGACTTCATGGAGTCGAGTTGCAGACTCCAATCCGGACTACGACGCACTTTATGAGGTCCGCTTGCTCTCGCGAGGTCGCTTCTCTTTGTATGCGCCATTGTAGCACGTGTGTAGCCCTACTCGTAAGGGCCATGATGACTTGACGTCATCCCCACCTTCCTCCAGTTTATCACTGGCAGTCTCCTTTGAGTTCCCGGCCGAACCGCTGGCAACAAAGGATAAGGGTTGCGCTCGTTGCGGGACTTAACCCAACATTTCACAACACGAGCTGACGACAGCCATGCAGCACCTGTCTCACGGTTCCCGAAGGCACTAAAGCATCTCTGCTAAATTCCGTGGATGTCAAGAGTAGGTAAGGTTCTTCGCGTTGCATCGAATTAAACCACATGCTCCACCGCTTGTGCGGGCCCCCGTCAATTCATTTGAGTTTTAACCTTGCGGCCGTACTCCCCAGGCGGTCGACTTAACGCGTTAGCTCCGGAAGCCACTCCTCAAGGGAACAACCTCCAAGTCGACATCGTTTACGGCGTGGACTACCAGGGTATCTAATCCTGTTTGCTCCCCACGCTTTCGCACCTGAGCGTCAGTCTTTGTCCAGGGGGCCGCCTTCGCCACCGGTATTCCTCCAGATCTCTACGCATTTCACCGCTACACCTGGAATTCTACCCCCCTCTACAAGACTCTAGCCTGCCAGTTTCGAATGCAGTTCCCAGGTTGAGCCCGGGGATTTCACATCCGACTTGACAGACCGCCTGCGTGCGCTTTACGCCCAGTAATTCCGATTAACGCTTGCACCCTCCGTATTACCGCGGCTGCTGGCACGGAGTTAGCCGGTGCTTCTTCTGCGAGTAACGTCAATCACTGTGGTTATTAACCACAATGCCTTCCTCCTCGCTGAAAGTACTTTACAACCCGAAGGCCTTCTTCATACACGCGGCATGGCTGCATCAGGCTTGCGCCCATTGTGCAATATTCCCCACTGCTGCCTCCCGTAGGAGTCTGGACCGTGTCTCAGTTCCAGTGTGGCTGGTCATCCTCTCAGACCAGCTAGGGATCGTCGCCTAGGTGAGCCATTACCCCACCTACTAGCTAATCCCATCTGGGCACATCTGATGGCAAGAGGCCCGAAGGTCCCCCTCTTTGGTCTTGCGACGTTATGCGGTATTAGCTACCGTTTCCAGTAGTTATCCCCCTCCATCAGGCAGTTTCCCAGACATTACTCACCCGTCCGCCGCTCGTCACCCGAGAGCAAGCTCTCTGTGCTACCGCTCGACTTGCATGTGTTAGGCCTGCCGCCAGCGTTCAATCTGAGCCATGATCAAACTCTTCAATTTAAGTTTGATGCTCGTGAATTAAACTTCGTAATGAATTACGTATGTTCACTCAGAGACTTTGGTATTCATTTAGCGTCTTTCGACGTTAGAATCCATGTCACTTTGAGTGCCCACACAGATTGTCTGATAAATTGTTAAAGAGCAGTGCAACGCGGCTTTCGCTCACCGTTGCGAGGTCCCGTATAATACGTTTTCCTCATTCAGAGTCAAGCGTTTAATTTCGCTTTTCTCTGTCGGCGTTCATCGCTGAACCTCTGCTGCTACGGCGGCTTGCGTGCCGTTGTTCCGTGTCAGTGGAGGCGCATTATAGGGAGTTATTCTGAGGTGACAAGAGGAAATGTAAAAAAACTTTCTAACCGTGTTTTTTTTCACCAATACGCCCGCGAATGAGCCATTAATTGCTCTATTTGCTGTTCCTGCAGCCACAATCACACTCCAGATGGCATACTAAATAGCATGAACCATTAAGGAATAAGAGCGATGCCCTTAAGCGCGCAACAGCTGGCAGCCCAAAAAAACCTCTCTTATGTGCTGGCAGAAAAACTGGCTCAGCGGATTCTGGCAGGAAAATACACGCCAGGAAGTATTCTCCCAGGCGAAATGGAGCTGGGTGAGCAGTTTGGCGTGAGCCGTACCGCCGTTCGTGAAGCAGTAAAAACCTTAACCGCGAAAGGAATGGTGCTCCCGCGCCCGCGCATCGGGACACGCGTGATGCCTCAGAGCAACTGGAACTTCCTCGATCAGGAACTGCTCTCCTGGTGGATGACCGAAGAGAACTTTCAGCAGGTCGTTGAACACTTCCTTATTATGCGTAGCAGCCTGGAGCCGCAAGCCTGCCTCCTCGCCGCCATGCAAGGCAGCGCCGAACAGAAAGCCCAGCTCAACACGTTGATGGACGAAATGACCTTCCTGAAGCAGCATTTCAACCGCCAGCGCTGGATTGAAGTGGATATGTCCTGGCATGAACAAATCTACGCGATGAGCGGAAACCCCTTCCTGACCTCCTTTGCCTCCCTGTTCCATTCGGTGTACCACACCTACTTTGCTTCTATTACTCAGAATGACGTGGTGAAGCTGGATCAGCACCAGGCTATTGTCGATGCCATTCAGGACAGCGACGGACAACGGGCGTTACTCGCCTGCCAGATTTTATTAGCGACACCACACCAACAACCGGACAATCAATGATTGAGAAAAAAGCACGCAGCATGGCGGGATTGCCATGGATTGCGGCAATGGCTTTCTTTATGCAGGCGCTGGATGCCACCATTCTTAACACGGCCCTCCCGGCCATCGCCGAAAGCCTCAACCGTTCTCCACTGGCGATGCAATCCGCCATCATCAGCTATACGCTGACCGTCGCGATGCTGATCCCGGTCAGCGGCTGGCTGGCGGACCGCTTCGGCACGCGGCGGGTTTTCATGCTCGCTGTGACGCTGTTTACCCTCGGCTCGCTGGCCTGTGCGCTTTCGACCTCCTTATCCGAGCTGGTTGTCTTCCGCATTCTGCAGGGCATTGGTGGCGCGATGATGATGCCGGTCGCACGCCTGGCGTTACTCCGCGCTTATCCGCGCAGCGAACTGCTGCCGGTGCTGAACTTCGTCACCATGCCCGGGCTGGTTGGCCCGATCCTCGGCCCGGTTCTCGGCGGCGTACTGGTGACCTGGGCGAGCTGGCACTGGATATTCCTGATTAACATTCCGATTGGCGTGGCCGGTCTTTGCTACGCCCGCAAATACATGCCGAACTTCACCACGCCGAAGCGCAGCTTCGATATGGGAGGATTTTTCCTGTTCGGTCTGAGCCTGGTCCTGTTCTCGACTGGCATGGAGTTATTCGGCGAGAAAATCGTTGCCACCTGGATCGCCCTTTCCATCATCCTGAGCGGCATCCTGCTTTTCCTTCTTTATATACGTCACGCGCGCCGTCATCCGACGCCTCTCATTTCATTGCTGCTGTTCAAAACCCGAACCTTCTCGGTGGGCATTGCCGGAAACATCGCCTCGCGCCTGGGAACAGGCTGCGTGCCGTTTCTGATGCCGCTGATGTTGCAGGTCGGGTTTGGTTATCCGGCGCTGATTGCCGGATGCATGATGGCGCCGACCGCCGTCGGCTCTATTCTGGCGAAATCCATGGTGACGCAGATCCTGCGCAGACTGGGCTATCGTAAAACCCTGGTGGGCGTCACCGTCTTCATCGGCCTGATGATTGCGCAGTTTTCGCTCCAGTCCGCCGCCTTCCCGGCGTGGATGCTGTTACTCCCGCTCTTTATCTTAGGGATGGCGATGTCGATCCAGTTCACCTCGATGAATACCATCAGCCTCGCCGATCTCACGGATGAAAACGCCAGCGGCGGCAACAGCGTGCTGGCTGTCACGCAGCAGCTGTCGATAAGTCTTGGGGTTGCAGTGAGCGCAGCGGTGCTGCGCGTCTATGAAGGGATGGAAGGGACGAACACGGTGGAGCAGTTCCACTACACCTTTATAACGATGGGCGTCCTGACGGTGGTCTCGGCGCTGGTGTTTATGCTGCTCAAGCCCAAAGACGGTCGCAATCTGATTAAAGATCGCCACCCGCCGAAACAGAACCGCGTTCCATCAGAACAGGAGTAAGCTGCAGCCGCTGCTGCTGAAGGGCGGGCTGCGCCATCCGATGAATCAACACGTCGATCGCCAGCTCGCCCAGCTCATCTTTCGGCTGATGAATCGTGGTCAGCGGCGGCGTCATATACTGAGCCAGTTCGATATCATCGTACCCAATCACCGCCATATCCTGAGGGACGCATAATCCAGCCTGATACAGCGCCTGATACGCGCCAAAAGCCATCGCATCGTTGCCGATAAAGACCGCCTGCGGTCGCACGTCCTGCGCCAGCAGTTTTTGCATCGCTTCAAAACCACCGTTAAATTCAAAATCACCGGTAATGCGATACCCGTCCGGAACCGGCAGGCCCGCGCGATCCATGGCCGCAAGATACCCTTCCAGACGCAAACGCGCCGGGGTTTTATCCAGCGGTCCGGTAATGCAGGCGATGCGGGTGTAGCCTTTGTCGATCAGGTGTTGCGTCGCCATATCCCCGCCGAGCAGGGAGTTATCCTGAATCAGATCGCTGGTCCCGTCGAAGGGTGCCCAGTCCATCATCACCGTCGGAACCGACGGATAGCGCTGCATAATTTCTTTCGAGGGCTGGTGCGTTTCGGTACAGAGCAGCAGCAATCCGTCGACGCGCTTTTGCATCAACGTTTCCAGATTACGGTTCATGCGCTGTTCGTCACCTTCGGTGTTACACAGCACCAGGCTGTAACCGCGTTCGAAACAGCTGCGTTCAACGCCGCGCACCAGCTCAGAATAGAACGGGTTGGTACTGGCAGTGATCAGCATGCCGATGGTGTGGGTCTGATTAAGCTTGAGACTGCGCGCGAGCGCCGAAGGAGCGTAGTTGAGGTCTTTGACGGCAGCTTCGACTTTTTCCCGTATCGCCTCGCTGACGAAGCGATCCTTATTGATGACGTGGGAAACCGTCGAGGTAGAAACGCCCGCCATGCGGGCGACATCTTTCATTGTGGCCAAGCGTTACCCCTGCTGACTCAAAAATTCATCAATCTCTTTGCGCCATGGAACCGAAGGCTGTGCCCCTTTGCGCGTCACCGCAATTGCCGCAGCGGCATGCGCAAAGCGAATGGCGTTGTCGAGCGACCCACCTTCCAGCAGCGCCGTGACCAGCGCACCGTTAAAGGTGTCTCCCGCGGCGATGGTATCAATGGCCTTAACGTTAAAACCGGGAACGCGACGACCTTCGCCGTTAACGCTCGCCCATACGCCGCGACTGCCCAGCGTAATGATGACCGTGCCGATACCTTTATCGTGCAGCGCCTGAGCGGCACGCGCCGCGTCGTCATCATTTTCCACGCGAATGCCCGTCAGCTTTTCAGCTTCCGTTTCGTTCGGGGTGATGATGTCCACCAGCGCCAGCAACTCGTCTGATAATAGACGCGCTGGAGCAGGGTTAAGTACGACAGTGGTATGATTTTCATGTGCAATTTTCGCGGCCGCCAGCACGCTTTCCACCGGCGACTCGAGCTGCATTAGCAGCGCTTCGGCGTTGGCAATCAGCCCACGCTGTTCTTCTACACGCTCAATATTCAGCGCCGCATTGGCTCCCGCATGAATACCGATAACATTCTCACCTTCCGCGTTGACGAAGATCAGCGCCACGCCGGTTGATTCGCCCGCCACCACGCTGACCGGCGCAATATCAATATTGTCGCTCTCCAGCTGCTTACGCACGCGCTCGCCGGTGTCGTCATCACCCGTACAGGCGATAAAGGCAATGTGCGCCCCGCTGCGTCCGGCAGCCACCGCCTGGTTGGCGCCTTTGCCACCGAAAGCCACCTGATACTGGTTGCCGGTGACGGTTTCGCCAGGGGTCGGGAAAGTGTCAAGGTTAAGAATGTGATCGGCATTGATACTGCCAAGGACGACGAGATTGACTGCGGTTTTCATGATTGAGGTGTCCAGTAAAGGAAGCCACCGGTTTTACCCGGTGGCGTATGCCACACTTTTCTTTATTTTTAGTCCCTCAGGCCGCCAGATGACCGCCTGAATCGCCTATTACTGCTTAACGACCAGCTTCAGGTCAACCGGATATTTCGCCTGGACTTTCTCGCCCTTCAGCACTTTATCCGCAGTCTGAACGCCCGTCGCGCCGATCTGCTCTGGCAACTGAGCGATAGTCGCCGCCAGTTTGCCATCATTTACCGCTTTCTCACCGTCTGGCGTACCGTCAAAACCGACCACCATCACATCAGATTTACCGGCAGTCTGCAGAGCGCGCAGCGCACCCAGAGCCATTTCGTCGTTCTGTGCGAACACAGCCTGCACTTCCGGATGCGCGGTCAGCAGGTTCTGCATCACGTTCAGGCCTTTAGTACGGTCGAAGTCAGCGGGCTGGCTGGCCAGAACGTTAAATTTGTGCGCTGCAACAGCCTGCTGGAAACCTTCGCCACGCTCACGCGCCGCAGAAGTCCCTGCGATACCCTGCAGTTCGATAACTTTGGCGCCTTCACCGGCTTTCTTAGCGATATAGTCACCGGCGATTTTGCCGCCCAGTACGTTGTCAGACGCGATGTGGCTGACCACTTCACCTTTGGTCGCTACGCGGTCCAGAGTAATGACCGGGATTTTCGCCTGGTTGGCCATCTTCACGGCGTTACCCACCGCATCAGAATCGGTTGGGTTGATCAGCAGGATTTTGGTGCCACGAACGGTTAAGTCCTGAACGTTGGCCAGCTCTTTCGCCGGGTTGTTCTGAGAATCCAGAACCACCAGGTTGTAACCCAGTTTGTCGGCTTCTTTCTGTGCGCCATCCTTCAGGGAGACGAAGAACGGGTTGTTCAGCGTTGAGATGACCAGCGCGATGGTGTCTTTCGCCATGGCGTTCGCACTCACGGTAGCGCTCAGCGCCACAGCAGAAACCAGGGTAGCCAGTTTTTTCATGTTCATATTCAAGATGTCCTGTAGTGTCGTCAGTTACTGTTTTTTGTTGTCTACCAGAACCGCCAGCAAAATCACCACTGCTTTAACGATCATCTGGTAATAGGAAGAAACACCTAATAAATTCAAACCATTATTCAGGAAGCCAAGGATAAGTGCGCCGATCAATGTCCCAACAATGCGACCTTTACCGCCCGCGAGGCTGGTACCACCCAGAACCACCGCAGCAATCGCATCCAGCTCATATCCCGTCCCCGCCGTCGGCTGCGCAGAAGAGAGACGCGCCACTTCGATGATACCCGCCAGCGACGCCAGCAGACCGCACAGGGAATAGACGATGATTTTGACTTTATTGACGCTGATGCCGGAAAGACGCGTCGCCGCTTCGTTACCGCCCAGGGCATAGATATAACGGCCCAGACGCGTGTGGTGCAGCATGTACCACGCCGCCAGGAAGACGATCCCCATAATCCACACCGGCGTCGGAATCCCCAGCGGACGACCGATACCAAACCAACCAAACAGATCGGCGTTGTCGGTAAAGCCGGTATTGACGGGGCTGCCGTTGGTGTAAACCATCGTCACGCCGCGCAGCAGCAGCATCATCACCAGCGTGGCGATGAACGCCTGCACGCGGCCTTTTGCCACAATCATCCCGGTAACAGCACCGACAGCCGCACCTAACGCCAGCGCAGCCGCAATCGCCACCAGCGCGTTGACCTCAATCCCTACAATCGAGGCCGCTACTGCGCCGGTGAGCGCCAGCAAAGAACCGACGGACAGGTCGATTCCCGACGTCAAAATCACCAGCGTCATGCCCACGGCCATAATGGCGTTGACGGACGTCTGCTGGAGAATGTTGAACAGGTTATTAACGGTAAAAAAGTTCGGGCTCATGGTCGACACAATCGCGATCAACACCAGCAGGGCGATCAGCGATTTTTGTTCCAACAGCCATGCTTTAGTGAAATAGCGGCGACCAGCAACAGCCTGGGTAGTCATCTTCTTACTCCTGATTCACGCGATTAAGCTTGCCCACAGCGGCAGCCATCAGAACTTCCTGGGTGGCCTGCTCGCGAGTGAATTCACCGCCGAGATGCCCTTCATGCATAACCATAATGCGATCGCTCATGCCTAATACTTCTGGCATCTCGGAAGAGACCAGAATGATGCTCAGACCGTCAGCCTTGAACTGGTTAATCAGCTGATAAATCTCTTTCTTGGCGCCGACGTCAACGCCACGGGTCGGCTCGTCGAGGATCAGCACTTTCGGACGCGTCATCAGGCCGCGGGCAATCGCCACTTTCTGCTGATTCCCGCCGGAGAGCAGGCCGATCGCCTGTTCCATCGATGGCGTTTTGACGTTGAACAGGCGGATAAAATCGCTGACTGCCTGCTGTTCGTCTTTATGTTTCAGGCTGCCGCCGCTGCGGCTGAAGTAGCGCAGCGCCGTCAGGGACATATTCTCTTTTACCGACATGCCCAGCACTAAGCCGTCGCGCTTACGGTCTTCGGAGATATAGACGATGCCGTTCGCCAGCCCATCCTGCGGTGAGCGAGTGACCACTTCGTGACCATCGAGGGTAACGTAACCGCTGGTGCGCGGCAGCGCGCCGTACAGGACTTTCATCAGCTCGGTACGACCGGCGCCCATCAATCCTGCCACGCCGAGGATTTCTCCCTGACGCAGAGTAAAGGAGACATCGTTCACGCCCGGCCCGCAAAGGTTGTCGACTTTAAGGCGAACCGCGCCCGGCGTTTTGTCGAGGCGTGGATACTGCTCTTCGAGCTTACGCCCCACCATCATCTCGATCAGCGTATCTTCAGTCAGTGAGGAGACTTCGCGCTCGGCGATGAACTGCCCGTCGCGGAACACCGTGACGTCATCGCAAATCTCGAAGATCTCTTTCATGCGGTGGGAAATATAGACGATCCCGCGCCCCTGAGATTTCAGCTCACGGATCACGCGGAACAGGGATTCGGTTTCGGTATCGGTCAGAGCGTCGGTCGGTTCATCCATGACGATGACTTTTGACTCGAAGCTCAGCACCTTGGCGATTTCGACCATCTGCTGATCGCCGATAGACAGGTCGCCCACCAGACGGTCACTTTTGAAGCGCAGGTTCAGCTTCGCCAGCAGAATGTCGGCCTCGGCGTACATCTTTTTCCAGTCGATTTTGCCGAAGCGGTTAACGAACTCGCGGCCCAGGAAGATGTTTTCCGCAATGGTGAGCTGCGGGATCAGGTTCAGTTCCTGATGGATGATGCCGATCCCGGCTTCCTGAGAGGATTTAGGTCCGTTGAAAGTGGTCTCTTTCCCCAGCCACAGCAGCGAACCGGCGTCACGGGCATAGATGCCGGTGAGCACTTTCATCATCGTGGATTTGCCCGCGCCGTTTTCACCCACCAGCGCCATAACGCGCCCGGAGTAAACGTTTAACGCCGCGCCGGAGAGGGCTTTTACGCCCGGGAACGATTTATCGATCCCTTTAAGTTGCAATAATGCGTCCATGATGGCCTCAGAAGGTGACGCCAGCACAGAGAATGATATTCGCATACGGGGAACACTCCCCGCTGCGAATCACCGCCTGACTGTCTGCGGTTTGTTGTTTGAATTGTTCGTGCGTTGTGTAACGAATTTCTATGGTGTTTCCCTGGTGTTGTTGCAGTTGCTCAATGTGGCTGAGCAACGTTTCGTGGAGTTGCGGATTATGTTGTTTGATCTCCGTCGCGAGAATGGCCGCCTCAACCTGCATCTCCGCCGTCACCACGCCCAGTACCTGCATAAACGAGGGCACGCCCTGCGTTAACGCCATATCAATACGGGTTGTGCTGCGCGGAACCGGTAAGCCTGCATCGCAAACCACCAGCGTATCGGTATGCCCAAGACGGGAAATAACCGATGAGATTTCAGAGTTGAGAACCGTACCTTTCTTCATTTTTTTGCTCCACTAGCGAAACGTTTCGCTGAAATAAGTTTAATCTCAACGGTGTTCAGAAAACCATCATGACGTAACAGAATTGTGATCAACGTCGAAACGTTTCGCTAAGTGAAATGGGGAGCAAAAGAATTGCCCGGCGGCACTACGCTTGCGCGGGCCTACGGGTAAAGTAGGCCGGGTAAGCGAAGCGCCACCCGGCATTTTTGGAAGGTATTGCGGATGTTAAATCTCGACCTGCGTCCCAAGCTCAATCACGCGGTTAGGCGGGATTTCGAACTGGTCGGGCGCGCGCAGGGCGTTACGCTGCAGGATAAGGTACAGCTTGCCGCGCAGACGCAGATACCACGGACGTTTGCCAACGATCAGCGACTCGTGGGACATAAAGAACGAGGTTTCCATCATTCGGCAGCTCAGGCCTTCAAGACCGCAGCGGTGGAACACCTCTTCCACGTTTGGCGTTTCACGCCAGCCGTAGCTCGCCACCACGCGCCAGAAGGTCGGCGACAACTGCTCGATCTGCACGCGACGAACGTTATGCACGTACGGCGCATCTTCGGTTCTGAGCGTCAGCAGGATCACGCGCTCGTGCAGAACTTTGTTGTGCTTGAGGTTGTGCATCAGGGCAAACGGAATCACATTCAGCGCACGCGACATATACACCGCGGTGCCCGGCACGCGAACCGGCGGGGATTTCTCCAGCGAAGCGATCATCGCTTCCAGAGAGTTACCGTGCTCATGCATACGGCGCAGCAGACGGAAGCGCTCGCTCTTCCAGGTGGTCATCACCAGGAACATCACCAGACCCAGAGTCAGCGGCAGCCAACCGCCGGAGACGATTTTGTCGAGGTTCGCGGAGAACAGCGGCACGTCGATGCACAGGAAACCGATCAGAATCAGCGCCACCAGGAACTTGTTCCAGTGCCAGTTTCGGTACGCCACGGTGGTGGAGAGAATCGAGGTCAGCACCATGGTGCCCGTCACCGCGATACCGTACGCCGCCGCCAGGTTGCTGGAGTGCTCGAAGCTGACAATCACGATCACCACGGCGAAGTAAAGCAGCCAGTTAATGAACGGAATGTAGATCTGCCCGGATTCCATCTCCGAGGTGTGAATAATACGCATCGGCGACAGATACCCCAGACGAACCGCCTGGCGCGTCAGGGAGAAGACGCCTGAAATCACCGCCTGAGATGCAATCACCGTCGCCAGGGTGGCGAGGATCAGCATCGGGACCAGCGCCCAGTCAGGAGCCAGCAGGAAGAACGGGTTCTTGATTGCTTCCGGATGTTTGAGCAGTAACGCGCCCTGACCGAAGTAGTTCAGTGCCAGAGAGGGCAGCACCACGGAGAACCACGCCAGACGAATCGGCAGTTTACCGAAGTGGCCCATATCGGCGTACAGCGCTTCCACACCGGTAATCGACAGCACGACGGCACCCAGTGCAACAAACGACACGGTTTTATATTCGAGGAAGAAGTGGACCGCCCACATTGGGTTCAGCGCCTGCAGCACTTCTGGGTTGCTGAGAATACCGCGCAGGCCAAGCGCCGCCAGGATCAGGAACCAGGCCAGCATAATCGGCGCAAACAGCTTACCCACCAGCCCCGTGCCATGCTTCTGAATCGCGAACAGCAGGGTCAGCACAATAATGGCGAGGGGCACCACCCAGGTATCCAGCTGCGGCGCGATAATCTCCAGCCCCTCTATCGCCGAGAGGACCGAAATCGCCGGGGTGATCACCACTTCTCCATAGAAGAAGCTGCCGCCTATCAGGCCGATAATAACCAGGAACGAGGTCATTTTTGCCGACGTATTGCGCCCGGCAAGGGACATCAACGTCAGGATCCCACCTTCACCGGCGTTGTCTGCGCGCATGACGAAAGAGAGATATTTAACCGAGACCACCAGGATCAGCAGCCAGAAGATGAGTGACAAAAAGCCAAAAACGGCGTCACGTTCAACACCAAAACCAAACTGACCGGACAGACATTCGCGAAGCGTATAGAGCGGGCTGGTACCGATATCACCGTACACAACCCCAATGGCCGCCAGCGTTATAGCGCGTAATGATTGCTTATTATCAGTGCTCATAGACTAGTCTTTTCGTTGTATAACAAATGTGTGCTTAGTCCCTTGGCCCACAAAAAGGCGCACAGTATGCACGATTAATCGCAAGATCGTACCCCTAAATGCAAGCGTATTAATGTAGCGCAAAGAAAATAGCGCCGCACTTCAGTCTATTACCAGCCCATGCTGAAACGTCTATACTCGCATCAATTAGCTGCGACGACGCCGAAAGGACGCAACACAATTATGGCTCACTCACATTTATTAGCAGAAAGAATTTCCCGCCTCAGCGGTGCGCTGGAGAAAGGCCTTTTCGAACGCAGCCATGCGATTAGGCTCTGTTTGCTGGCAGCGCTCAGCGGGGAAAGTGTGTTCCTGCTCGGTCCACCCGGCATCGCAAAGAGCCTGATTGCGCGTCGACTGAAATTTGCCTTCCAGAACGCGCGCGCCTTCGAATATCTTATGACCCGTTTCTCCACCCCGGAAGAGGTGTTTGGCCCGCTCTCGATTCAGGCTCTGAAAGATGAAGGGCGCTATCAGCGCTTAACGGCGGGTTATCTCCCCGAAGCAGAAATTGTCTTTCTGGATGAGATCTGGAAAGCGGGCCCGGCAATCCTGAACACCCTGCTCACCGCCATCAACGAACGCCGCTTCCGTAATGGCGCCTTTGAGGAAAAAATCCCGATGCGTCTGCTGGTGGCGGCGTCTAACGAACTGCCGGAAGCCGACAGCAGCCTCGAAGCGCTGTATGACCGTATGCTGATCCGCCTGTGGCTGGATAAGGTGCAGGATAAATCGAATTTCCGCTCTCTACTGATCAGCCAGCAGGATGAAAACGAAAACCCGGTCTCGCCCTCCTTGCAGGTGACGGATGAAGAGTACCAACAGTGGCAGCAGGATATTGGCAAAATAAAACTGCCGGACGCGGTTTTTGAGCTGATCTTTATGCTTCGCCAGCAGTTGGATCTCTTACCCGCCGCGCCTTACGTCTCCGATCGGCGCTGGAAAAAAGCGATTCGCCTGCTGCAGGCCAGCGCCCTGTTCAGCGGCCGGGATTCTGTCGCCCCCATCGATCTGATCCTGCTGAAAGATTGTCTGTGGCACGATGCCGAAGGGATGAATCTGATGCAGCAGCAGCTGGACGTTTTGATGACCGGACACGCGTGGGGGCAGCAGGCGATGCTCACCCAACTGGGCGCGATCACCCAGCGACGCATCCAGCTTCAGCAGCAGCAAAGTGATAAAACCGCGCTGAAAGTGAGCCGCCTCGGCGGAATGTTCTCGCGTAAACCGCATTACGAACTGCCCACCGAACTGACGGAGACCACCCTGACACTCCTGCTCCAGCAGCCGTTAAAACTGCACGATATGCAGGTGGTTCACATCACCGTCGAGCGCGAGGCGCTGGCCCTGTGGCTGGACAAAAATGGCGAAATCCGCGGGAAGCTCAACGGCATCGGCTTTGCTCAGGTGCTGAACCTGGAAGTGGATACCAGTCTGCACCTGGTGATCCGCGATGTGAGCCTACAGGGTTCACGCCTCGCCCTGCCGGGAAGTGCTTCAGACAGCGTGCCGGAAGAGATTAAACAGCAGCTCGACGCGCTGGATACGGAGTGGCACCAGCAGCACACGCGGTTCAGCGAACAGCAAAAATGCCTCTTTATTCATAGCGACTGGTTGGGTCGCATCGAAGCCAGCCTGCAGGATGTCAGCGCGCAGATCAAACAGGCGCGTCAATGCTAACGCTGGATACCCTCAATGTAATGCTGGCGGTTGGCGAAGAGGGGCTGATAGAAGAGGTCCTTCTGACCTTGCTCGCCTCGCCCCAGCTGGCCGCATTCTTTGAGAAGTTTCCTCGCATAAAAAAGGCCGTCACCGACGATCTCCCGCGCTGGCGGGATAACCTGCGTCAGCGGCTGAAAGAGACCGAAGTCCCGCCCGAATTGACGGAAGAGGTGGCGTGCTACCAGCAATGCCAGCGGTTATCCACATCCCAGTTCATCGTCCAGCTCCCGCAGATCCTGGCGCTGCTTGATAAAGTGCATTCACCTTATGCTTCCCAGGCCCGCACGCTGGTCTCGGACAACGTTACGTTTACCCCGGCGCTGCACACGCTGTTCTTACAGCGCTGGCGGCTCAGCCTGGTGGTACAGACCACGTCGCTCAACCAACAGCTGCTGGAAGAGGAGCGCGAACAGCTGCTGAGTGAAGTTCAGGAGCGCATGACCCTGAGCGGCCAGTTGGAGCAGGTGCTGGTGGAGAACGAACACTCCGCCGGGCGTCTGTGGGATATGAGCGCCGGGCAGATTCGGCGCGGCGACTACCAGCTGATCGTTAAATACGGTGATTTTCTGGCGCAACAGCCCGAGCTGATGCAGATTGCCGAACAGCTTGGCCGTTCGCGGGAAGCGAAGTCGGTGCCGAAGAAAGACGCGCCGATGGAGACCTTCCGCACCCTGGTGCGCGAACCGGCCACCGTGCCGGAGCAGGTCGATGGCCTGCAGCAGAGCGATGATATTCTGCGCCTGCTGCCAACGGAGCTGGCGACGCTTGGGATCACCGAGCTGGAGTACGAGTTTTACCGGCGGCTGGTGGAGAAGCAGCTCCTGACCTATCGCCTGCACGGTGAATCCTGGCGCGAGAAAATCAGTCAGCGTCCGGTCGTACATCAGGATTTTGACGAGCAGCCGCGCGGGCCTTTTATTGTCTGCGTCGATACTTCTGGGTCGATGGGCGGCTTTAACGAACAGTGCGCCAAAGCCTTTTGCCTGGCGCTGATGCGTGTGGCCCTCGCCGATCGGCGGCGTTGCTTCATTATGCTGTTTTCCAGCGAAGTGGTGGGATACGAACTGACGGGTGAGCAGGGTATCGAGCAGGCGATCCGTTTTTTGAGCCAGCGCTTTCGCGGCGGGACCGATATCGCCAGCTGTTTTCGCGCCATCGCAGAACGTATGCAGGGCGGAGACTGGTATGACGCAGATGCGGTGGTGATTTCTGACTTTATTGCCCAGCGGCTGCCGGATGAGGTGGTGGCGAAGGTGAAGTCGTTACAGCGGGATCACCAGCATCGTTTTCACGCCGTCGCCATGTCGCAACATGGAAAACCCGGCATCATGCGCATCTTCGATCATATCTGGCGCTTTGATACCGGGTTGCGTAGCCGCCTGGTCAGACGCTGGCGGCGTTAGCTTTACAGTAAGGAACCGACGCTTTCACGAACCTGCTGCGGCCATACGCCACACTGCACCTGCCCGATATGGGACAGCTGCAGCAGCAGCATCGTCAGACGCGACTGGCCGATACCTCCGCCGATGGTTTGCGGCATTTCACCGCGCAGCAGGGCCTGATGCCATTCGAGTTTCAGGCGATCTTCATCCCCCGTCGTCGCCAGCTGGCGCTTCAGCGCGTCGGCATCCACGCGGATCCCCATGGAAGAGAGCTCAAACGCATCTTCCAGAATCGGGTTCCACACTAAAATATCGCCGTTCAGACCAGCCAGTTCACGCTCATCGCGGGTGCTCCAGTCATCATAATCCGGGGCACGCACGTCGTGGCGCTGACCGTCTGACAGCTTTCCACCGATACCGATCAGGAACACCGCGCCCAGCTCTTTGGCGATCGCGCGCTCGCGGCCTTTGGCGTCGAGATCCGGGAAACGGCTCAGCAGATCCTGGCTGTGTACAAACTGGATCGAATCTGGCAGGAACGGTGCCAGACCGAACTCTTCACTCACCGCCGCTTCGGTCGCTTTGATCCCCGCGTAGATGGCTTCTACGGTGGATTTCAGCGTGCCCAGGTGGCGTTCGCCATCCCCCATCACGCGTTCCCAGTCCCACTGGTCAACGTAAACAGAGTGGATGGCCGTCAGGCGGTCTTCATCGGGGCGAAGGGCTTTCATGTGCGTGTAGAGCCCTTCGCCCGCGCTGAAGTCGTGTTGTCCCAGTGTCTGACGTTTCCATTTCGCGAGTGAATGCACCACTTCGAACTGGGCGTCTGGCAAGGTTTTCACTTTTACCTGTACCGCTTTTTCGCAACCAGACAAGTTGTCCTGCGTCCCATCGCCAACGCGGCTGAGGATCGGGGCCTGCACTTCAATCAGGCCAAGCTTCTCTTCGAGCTGACGTGAAAAATGGGATTTAACGAAACTGATCTGGCGTTGTTTTGCGATATAAGCGGTTTTCATTTTTATACTCCTGCGTCCTGTTGATATTGATTAAGCAACAAAACCGGCACTCAATTCAATAATCCAACAACAAAAAGCCTGCTTCACTTTTGATTCGTTAAAATAAGACGCTAGAATAGAGGGATTACTCAATCTTCATAAGAAAAACCTATGGAAAATTATCAGATCGACAATCTGGACCGCGGCATCCTCGAGGCATTAATGGCCAATGCGCGCACGGCGTATGCTGAACTGGCTAAACAATTCGGCGTCAGCCCGGGGACGATTCACGTTCGCGTCGAGAAGATGAAGCAGGCGGGGATTATTACCGGGGCGCGGATTGACGTCAGTCCGAAACAGCTCGGGTATGACGTCTGCTGCTTCATTGGCATTATTCTGAAAAGCGCAAAAGATTACCCCTCAGCGCTGGCCCGGCTCGAAAGCCTGGAAGAGGTGACCGAAGCCTATTACACCACCGGGCACTACAGCATCTTTATTAAGGTGATGTGCAAGTCGATCGATGCCCTGCAGCAGGTACTTATCAACAAGATCCAAACAATTGATGAAATTCAGTCCACCGAGACGCTGATCTCCCTGCAGAACCCGATCATGCGCACCATCCGCCCGTAGCGGCACCTTTTAATCACCACATTTTCCACAGGTAGATCCCAGCTCGCTCACAGCGTACAATGCTTCCCTCTTTATATGAGCGAGCGATCATGGCAGATATTACTCTTATCAGTGGCAGTACTCTTGGCGGCGCGGAATATGTTGCAGAACACCTGGCCGAAAAGCTGGAAGATGCCGGTTTTTCCACCGAAACCCTCCACGGGCCGTTGCTGGAAGATCTTTCTGTTGATGGGATCTGGCTGCTGATCACCTCGACCCACGGTGCGGGCGATATCCCGGATAACCTGCAACCTCTCTATGATGAGCTTCTCGAGCAGCTCCCTGACCTGTCAGGCGTGCGTTTTGGCGCGATCGGTATTGGTAGCCGCGAATACGACACCTTTTGCGGTGCCGTAGAGAAAGTCGAAGCCGCGATCATCTCCGGTGGGGCAAAACAGATCGGCGAAACGCTGAAGATCAACATCCTCGATCATGATATTCCGGAGGATCCAGCCGAAGAATGGCTGGGTGGATGGATTAATTTACTCAAGAACGCTTAAAGATCGTGCGATCAGATGTGGATAAGTCTGGTTAAAACCTTGGATCAACCGGTAGTTATCCAAGGTATAACCGTTGGCTGGTTTTTGACCTGTGTATAAGTCGAGGATCTAACCCCAGCTTATACTGTCCAGGATCACCGATCATTCACAGCAAACGATCCTTTCTATCCTTATGATCTTTCTCATGAGATCCCACTTACCCACAGGTGAAGGCGATCCTAATAAGAGATCATAGTAAAACAGATCTCTAAATAAGAAGATCTTCTTTTTAATAGCCAAGATCCCAATGCTTTCTCGAAAGACTAAACTTGAGTAGAATCCACGGCCCGGGCTTAAATCCATTTTCAAACCGCTTTACGCAAGGCAGGAAAGCATGTTTTATCAGGATCCTTTTGACGTCATCATCATTGGCGGGGGTCACGCAGGCACTGAGGCCGCTATGGCCGCAGCGCGTATGGGTCAACAGACCCTGCTTTTGACACACAATATCGACACGCTGGGACAAATGTCCTGTAATCCGGCGATTGGCGGCATTGGGAAAGGACACCTGGTAAAAGAAGTGGATGCTCTTGGCGGCCTGATGGCGAAAGCGATCGATCAGGCAGGCATTCAGTTTAGGATACTAAACGCGAGCAAAGGTCCCGCCGTTCGAGCCACCCGCGCTCAGGCAGACCGCGTGCTCTACCGCCAGGCTGTGCGTACTGCGCTGGAGAATCAGCCGAACCTGATGATCTTCCAGCAGGCGGTGGAAGATCTTATCGTTGAGAACGATCGTGTCGTCGGTGCTGTGACCCAGATGGGTCTGAAGTTCCGCGCCAAATCCGTGGTGCTGACGGTCGGGACCTTCCTCGATGGCAAAATTCACATTGGTCTGGATAACTACAGCGGTGGCCGTGCTGGCGATCCGCCGTCCATTCCCCTGTCCCGTCGTCTTCGCGAACTGCCGCTGCGCGTCAGCCGCCTGAAAACCGGTACGCCGCCGCGTATTGATGCGCGCACCATCGATTTTAGCGTGCTGGCAGAGCAGCACGGCGACAACCCGATGCCGGTCTTCTCGTTCATGGGTTCCGCTGCACAGCATCCGCAGCAGGTGCCGTGCTACATCACGCACACCAACGAAAAAACCCATGACGTGATCCGCAATAACCTCGATCGTAGCCCGATGTACGCCGGTGTGATCGAAGGGATCGGCCCGCGCTATTGTCCGTCGATCGAAGACAAGGTGATGCGCTTTGCCGATCGTAACCAGCACCAGATCTTCCTGGAGCCGGAAGGCCTCACCTCTAACGAAATTTACCCGAACGGCATCTCCACCAGCCTGCCGTTCGATGTGCAGATGCAAATTGTTCGCTCAATGCAGGGCATGGAGAACGCAAAAATCGTTCGTCCTGGCTACGCTATTGAGTACGATTTCTTCGACCCGCGCGATCTGAAACCGACACTGGAGAGCAAATTTATCCAGGGCCTGTTCTTCGCCGGACAGATCAACGGCACCACCGGTTACGAAGAAGCCGCCGCGCAGGGCCTGCTGGCGGGTCTTAACGCCGCGCGCTTCTCTGCCGAAAAAGACGGCTGGGCACCGCGTCGCGATCAGGCCTATCTGGGCGTGCTGGTCGACGATCTCTGCACCCTCGGTACCAAAGAACCGTACCGCATGTTCACTTCACGTGCGGAATATCGTCTGATGCTGCGTGAAGACAACGCCGATCTGCGTCTGACCGAAATGGGTCGCGAGCTGGGTCTGGTCGATGACGAACGCTGGGCGCGTTTCAACGACAAGCTCGAGCGTATCGAAACTGAACGCCAGCGCCTGAAAACGTCCTGGGTGAACCCACAGACCGAATCAGTAGGCGAAGTGAACGCTCACTTGAGCGCACCACTGTCGCGCGAAGCCAGCGGGGAAGATCTGCTGCGCCGCCCGGAAATGACCTACGAGAAGCTGGTGCAGATGACGCCGTTCGCGCCGGGTCTGGACGACGCCGAAGCGGCCGAACAGGTCGAAATTCAGGTCAAATACGAAGGTTACATCGCGCGTCAGCAGGATGAGATCGAGAAACAGCTGCGCAACGAGAACACGCTGCTGCCGGCAATGCTGGACTACCGCCAGGTGACGGGGCTGTCCAACGAAGTGATCGCCAAGCTGAACGATCACAAACCGGTGTCGATCGGCCAGGCATCTCGCATCTCCGGCGTGACGCCCGCAGCGATCTCCATTCTGCTGGTATGGCTGAAAAAACAAGGTATGCTGCGCCGCAGCGCTTAACAGCAGGCAATCGTTGCCATTTTGGCGGGTGGCGTTTCGCTAACCCGCCCTAC